>JBCBHS010000006.1:0-144917 GCA_038525395.1 Pseudomonadota bacterium
CGAATGCCGGGTCCGGCGGCGCACGATCTGATGATGGCGCACCGCGTGCCAGTGCCGTCGCTGCATCCACATCCGGCAGACGGTCCAGATCACCGACTTTCCGCGCGAGTTCGCGGGGCTTGACGCCACACCAGCGCGAGAGGGACCAGACCTTGCCCTCTGCATCCACGGCGACGACACCGCGCCGCGTTCCGCGCGCCAGAACATAGCCACGGGATTGCAATGCTGCTGTAAAGGTCGTGCCAGAATCTGACTGTTCCCAGCATCCCTGGAACATCGCTTTCAGTACGGCGCGATCAAGACCCGTCCGTTTGGCTTGCTGCGCCTCCTGCCGCGAGGTGTTGAGAGGATCGCGCTCCTCAAACCGCTCAAAGCCTTTCGGCACATCCCAGCCCTGTTTCAGGTAAATCTGATGCGCCTGCCGCGTCAGCTTGCGCTTATAATGCGGCATGTTGATCGCCGTCATCGAGGCCACATCAATGCGGGACCACACCACATGGGCATGTCGCCGCCCGTTCTTCTCATGGAAGACAATGGCGCGGGGCTGACCAACGAGACCTAGCTCTTGCTCTGCCTCTGTAATGGTCGCTTCAAACAGATCAACGGAGACGGGCTGATCCTGTGGCGGGTTGAGAGACAAGGAGAACAAGTACTTCTGGCACTGCGTGGCCTGCGCAATGGCTTCTGCTTCCGCAAACGCACCAAAGAGATCGTCAGCAACAAAGCCCTCGACCCCATGCACGGTGACATGATCATTGTCGCGTGGATTGAGCAGGTGCCGTGCGAGCTCTGCGCCAAAACCACGTGTGTTGCCTTCCAAGATCATGCAGACTTCCCAAGGGCCGAAACCAACAGCGTTCGAATGGCCAGCACGTGCGCGTATGCTTCATCGATCTTCGCCCGCTCGGACTCGCCAATCTCCAGCGCTCCGATATTGGCATGATAGGCAAGCTGATTGAGATTGTTTGCTATCCGCGACTGCCCGAGCAAGGCGAGGGCTTCCGCAGCCGCCTTCTTGTCCGCCACAGTATCCTTCGGCCGTCGCTTGCGCCGGTTGGCCTCCGCGCCAAAGACACAGGCCCGCACGTAAGCCGACAGGTTGTAACCTACCGCAAGCTCTTCCAGCCGGGTGCGTTCGTCAGTGGTCAAACGGATGACCAAGGGCGACACCTCGCGACGCTTGCCGCGCTTCGGTTCGGGAGGTGCTGCGACCTGCGAGGCCTCGTTAAAGACAAGCCCTGCGCCTTGAGAAGCCCCCGTCATGGCGAAGGCTCCGGTGGAGAGGAAACCTCAACGCGTGACACCGTGTCCACGATACTGCTGTCGTCTTGTCCCGTTCGCGCCGCCGCTGCGAACTGATCCAATCTGTGGATAACTTCCGGCTCAGACTTGAGAATTTCCGTCCAGTTCTCTAATTCTTCAAGCAGTTCAGGTGCCAAAAAGGGTTCTAGGTTACTCCTCTCCGGTGCACCACATCCAATTGACATGGTCTGATTACACAACGCGTGGGACTATCGCGCGCGACAACACACACTCAGCCAGACAGCAAAATGCGCCGCGTGCAGGCGTTAATCGGGCAGTAAGGGTCCGTGCCCTAAGAGAGTGCATCCACAGCGTATTGGCCGTGTCCGGCGGCGATGCGCGTCATGAATGGGATGCATGGATGCAGTTTCTAAGCGCCGCTCGGCTAAAGCAGGTCAAGTTCAACTCACTCTTGGTCAAAACCGCCGTGTTGACCGCGTTGATGACCCTGATCGTGGTCAGCACGTTCACCTGGATGGACCGCGTGGAAAACCGCAAGACGATGTCCGAGGACATCGGGGTACGCGCGGCGGATGTGACCCGCCTGCTGGCGATGCAACTGGGCGATGCAATCAATTTCGAGAATACCGCGGTGATCGAACAGACGGCGTCCGAGGCGCTGGCCGCCGCCGGGCCGCACATGGTGTCGGTGCACGTGTTTGATGCGCGTGCCGGGCAGGTGTATGCGACCGACGACGCGCGGACCACAGGGCTGGCGCCGCTTGTGGATTTGGCGTTCGGGACCGGGCAAAAGGCGGCATCTGCGGACGGTCTGACCGTTGCGGCCCCGGTGACGTTCGGCGCGCAGAGTGGGTTTGTCGGCGTGGTCGCCACGCGCTGGACGGATGCGCATGCCTTGGCCGCCCTGCGCCCGAGCGAGACGCGTGCCTTGCTGGTTGGGGCCGGGTTTTTCCTGGCGACCATGACGATGGTGTTGATTTATGTCTGGTTTGAACTCTCCCGGCCGATGTCACGCCTGGGCGTGGTGATGGACCGGATGGCGCGCCGGGAATACGACATCGACATCCCCTATATCACGCGTGGGGATGAGTTGGGCCACGTTGCGCGGCGCATGGATGTGTTCCGTGATGCGTTGAACCAGGCGCAGCAGGGCCAGTTGGAAAGCGCTTACAAAAGTGCGGCTTTCGAAGGGTCCTCTGCGCCGATGATGATCGTGGATGCGGACCAGGTGGTGACCTTTGTCAATCCGGCCTACGTTGCCCTGTTGACTGACCTGATGCCGGATTTGCGCGACGTCTGGCCGGGTGTGTCCGAAGGGGCGTGGATTGGGGCGCGGCTAGACCAGATGGCGGATATGAGCGCCACGGGTGCGGCAGAGCAAACGGGTTGCGATGTCGACAGCACCTGTATCACCGCAAAAATTGGTGCGCGGCATATCCGTATTACCCGGAATCCGGCCTGTGACGAAAACGGTGAGGTGATTGGCGCGGTCATCGAGTGGAGTGACCGGACCCTGTCGCACCGCCATGCCGCGGTGATCGAGGGGATCGATAGCACGCAGCTGCGCTTGGAATTTGATGCGGATGGCATCTGTACCGAGATGAATGCCATCGCCGAAGATCGGCTGGGCCAGCCCTGTGATGGTGCGAGGGTGGTATCGCTGGAGACGATCTTTGCCCCGGATCAATGTGATGAGACGCTGCCCGATGCGTTGGGCGCGGCCGTGAAAGCGGCGACGCCGGTGCGTGGGCAGTTCGACATTGTTGGCGCCGACGGGGCCACGCTGGTTGTTGAGGGCGGGTTTCTCTATGTGCGCGGCCAGACGGATGCGTTAGAGCGGGCCATATTCATTGCCGCGGATGTGACCCGGGCCGAGGCCAATATGCGCAAGGCGCAAAAGGCCCAAGCGCAAGTGGCAGAGGATCAAACGCGGGTTGTGACGGCGTTGGGGCAAGCCTTGCACCGCATGTCCGAAGGGGACTTGCGTGCCGATCTGGCCGAGGCGTTTCCGGCGGATTACGAAAAGCTGCGCCTGGACTTTAACCGCGCGATCGAGGCGTTGCGCGGGGCCATGATGACCGTCACCCAGAACGTGGATTCCATCCGCAATGAAACCAGCGAGATCAGCAGTGCGGCCGATGATCTATCGCGCCGGACCGAGCGACAGGCGGCAACCTTGGAAGAAACCGCAGCGGCGTTGGATGAGCTGACATCCTCTGTCCAATCGGCGGCGGAAGGGGCGGATGCCGCCAGCAAAATGTCCGCCGAGGCCCAGGCCAATGCCGAGCAGGGCGGTGAGATTGCCAGCAAAGCGGTCACCGCGATGGATGGGATCAAGATGTCGTCGCAGGAGATTTCCAAGATTACGACGGTGATCGACGATATTGCCTTCCAAACTAACCTTTTGGCGCTGAACGCCGGGGTCGAGGCCGCGCGCGCGGGCGAGGCGGGCCGCGGCTTTGCCGTGGTTGCGACAGAGGTGCGCGCCTTGGCGCAAAGATCGTCGGACGCCGCGCGCGAGATCAACACGCTGATCTCTAATAGCTCTGCCCAAGTGCAGCAGGGGGTTGAGTTGGTGGATCGGACGGGCACGGCCCTGTCCGCCATTGTGCATTCCGTCGCCGACATCTCGAACCGCGTTGCGGAAATCGCAAGCTCTGCCCGGCAACAGTCGGCAGGTTTGAACGAGATCAACGTGGCGGTGAATGAGTTGGACCATGTCACACAGCAAAACGCGGCCATGTTCGAGGAAACGACCGCAGCGAGCCATGCGCTGACATCAGAGGCTGACGCGCTGTCGGCGGCGGTTGCCAAGTTTCGCGTCGCAGATCACGCGGCCCCGCCCGCGGCGGCACTCCCGCGCGCGACGCCATCGCCGATACATGTCCCGCGCGGTGTCTCTCATGGCAATGCAGCGCTGGCGCTGGAGGAGGATGACGCGGCACCGCAAGCGGGCTGGGAAGAGTTTTAGGCGCACTGCCGCACAGCCGCGATCTTTGCCCGGCTAGCTGCGCTGGCCTGCAAATTGCACCTGCCACGCGTCCCGATCGGCATCTGTGATCTTGCCAAAGAGGTTCTCGGGCACTGAAAACGCACGACCGGGCGCCAACACAGCGAGTGCCGCGCGCGCATTGGTGGGCCAGGTGGTGTCATCCGACGCCATCGCGGTCTGCATGGTGGCCGCGGCGGTTGGGATGAACGGCGCCGACAGGATCGCATAAAGGCGGATCAGGTTGAGGCCCAGGCGGATTTGCATCGCCGCCTGGTCGGGGTCTTCTTTGATCACCGTCCAGGGGGCGGCGGCTTGCAAATACTCGTTACCCGCAGCCCAGATCGCCCGAAGCTCTTGCGCGGATTTGCGGACCTCCATGGCGGCCATCAATTCTGTGTAGCGGGCGATCCGGGTGTCCAGCTCGTCCATCAGCGCGTCCTCTTGCGCGCCGAACGCACCGCCCTCGGGCACGGTTTCGCCGAATTTCGAACGGCAGAACTTGGTCACGCGGCTGACGAAATTGCCCAAGACATCGGCCAGGTCTTTGTTCACGCCTTGCTGAAACAGGGCCCAGGTGAATTCGGCATCCGAGGTTTCCGGGCAGTTCGACAGCAGCCACCAGCGCCAGTAATCCGCAGGCAAGATCGACAGCGCCTGGTCCATGAACACGCCGCGCCCCTGACTGGTCGAGAACTGGCCGCCGTCATAGTTGAGGTAATTGAAGGACTTGAGGTGATCGACCATCTTCCACGGCTCGCCCGAGCCGAGGATCGTCGCGGGAAAACTGAGGGTGTGGAAGGGCACGTTGTCCTTGCCCATGAACTGGGTATAGCGGACGTCGTCCGCGCCCTTGTCGGTGCGCCACCAGCGTTCCCAATCGGCACCGCCCTGGGCGTCGGCCCATTCGCCCGCGCAGGCGATGTATTCGATGGGCGCGTCGAACCAGACATAGAACACTTTGCCCTCCATCCCCGGCCATTCGGCGTCACCGCGGCGGACGGGGATGCCCCAATCGAGGTCACGGGTGATGCCGCGGTCTTGGAGGCCGTCGCCGTCATGCAGCCACTTTTTGGCAATCGACGTGGTGAGGACCGGCCAGTCGGTCTTGCTGGTGATCCAGGCATCCAGGTCGTCCTTGAGGGCGGATTGGCGCAGGTAGAGATGCTTGGTCTCGCGCACCTCAAGATCGTTGGAGCCGGAAATGGCCGAGCGCGGATCGATCAGGTCGGTCGGATCCAACTGCTTGGTGCAATTTTCGCACTGATCGCCGCGGGCCTTGTCATAGCCGCAATTGGGGCAGGTGCCCTCGATATAGCGGTCGGGCAGATAGCGGCCATCGGCATTGGAATAGACTTGTTTTTCAGATACTTCGCTGATCAACCCGGCATCGGCCAAGCGCCCGGCAAAGTGCTGGGTCAGTGCGTGGTTTTGCGGCGAGGACGAGCGGCCAAAGTGGTCAAAGGACAGGCCGAACCCTTGGGCAATCTCGGCCTGCACGGCATGCATTTCGGCGCAGTAGTCGGCCACTGGTTTGCCGGCCTTGGCCGCGGCCAATTCGGCCGGGGTGCCGTGTTCGTCGGTGGCGCACAAAAACAGCACCTCGTTGCCCTGCGCGCGCTGAAAACGGGCGTAGAGGTCGGCAGGCAGTTGGCTGCCCACGAGGTTGCCGAGGTGCTTGATCCCGTTGATGTAAGGGATCGCGGAGGTGATCAGGTGGCGCTGCATAAAGTTTGCCCTGGGGGTTGCGTCGCTGCCCCTGTAGCAGCGCCGCCCGCCCGGGAAAAGGGGCTGATCGGCGTGGGCCTAGTCGCGGTCGCGGCTGCGCCCGGTGAGCCGCCCGATCAGGAAGGACGTGCGCGGCGCGTAGATATAGCGCGTGCGGTCGGTGGGTGCGGCGCGGGCGCGCATCCGCGCGAGGCCAAAGACGATCAGAACCGCGTGGCCCACCGCGACCATGGCGAAGAGGGCGGGCGGCCCGTAGGCGTCGATCAAAGCGGATGCGGTAAAGGGCGCGGCGATGGCGCCGAGGGCAAAGTAAAACATGAGGGCTGCCGACAGCTCGACCCGTTCGGAACTGTCGGCAAAATCGTGCGCATGGGCGGCGGCGACCGAGTAGATGGGAAAGGTCGTCAGCCCAAACAGGCCTGCGCTGAGCATGATGGCGGCGGTGCCCGCGCCCGCGATGGCGACGGTTAGAAGGCAGCTGCACATCGCGGCACCCGACAGCCAGATCATCACCCAGCGGCGGTCAAACTTGTCGGCAAGCCAGCCCACCGGGACCTGTGCGAGCGCGCCGCCCAGCACGAAGGCGGCGAGGAACCAGGCGATTTGCTGGGCGGTCAGCCCGACCTCTTGCCCGTAGATCGGGCCGACCATGCGGAAGGACGCACTGGACAGGGCCGCGACGATCACCCCTGCCGCAGCCAAGGGCGAGCGTTGGAAGGCAAGGCTCGGGCGCAGGCGCGGGGCGGTGGGGGTTTCGGGTGGTTTGACGGTTGTCAGTGTCAGCGGCAACAAAGCCGCACAGCAGACAATGGCGAGGATGTTGTAGCTGATATAGCTGGCCGGTTCGAGCACGCCGATCACCAGCTGTGCGGCGAGCGAGGCGCCCATGTCGATCCCGCGGTAGACGCCCATGGTGCGCCCGCGCGTGGCATTGGTGACCTTGGCCTGTAGCCACGCCTCGATCACCGTATAGCAGCCCGCGACGCACATGCCCGAGGCCACGCGCATCACCGCCCAGGCTACCGCGTCGACGATCATCATATGCGCGATCAGCCCGATGGCGCCCAGGGCGGTGAAGGCGGCAAAGGCGCGTGAATGTCCGACGCTGCCCATCAGCCGCGGCGCCCACCAGCAGCCGATGAAAAAGCCCAAGAAATGGGCCGAGCCGAGGATCCCGATCTCTTGCCGCGTAAAGTCGAGGGCGAGGCCCGACAGCGCGTCGAGCGGCCCGAGCGATCCAGAGCTGAGTTGCAGGAGGATGACCGACAGGAACAGGGCCGCGAAAGAGATGATCATGCGCATGACACTGCCACCATAGGCGCGGGCGCGGGCGTCCCTTGCTCTTATTCGACGCCCGCCCGTCGTTTTTAGCTGGCGGCCACGATTTCTGCGTTGATGTCGATGCCCACGCGGTCCTCGACCAGATCGGCATAGCCGCTGGCGCCAAAGTCGTTGCGGTTCACCGCCCCTTTGAGCGCCACGGTGAGGGCCGAGAAATCGTCGGGCGCGCTGCCGCGCGGGCGAAAGATGTCGGCGGCAAAGCGGACCGGGCGGGTCTGCCCGCGCAAGGTCAAAAGCCCGTCGACCGTCGCCCCGTCCGAGATCCGGCCCCCGGCCCCAAGCCGCACGGCGGTGGACTGGAACCGCGCGAGCGGAAAGGCGCGCGCGTCAAGCACGCTGGCCGATTTCAGCGCCTCGGTGGCAAAGACAAAGCCCGTGCGCGCGCGCCGCACATCCGCCGTCACATCGGCGGTAGAGGCGACCAAGTCGCTGGGATCAATGCGCAAATTGGCGCTGTCCACGGGCACGGTGCCGGTCACCGGGTTGCCGTTGAGGGTGAAGGTATAGGTGATCGTGGCGCCCGCACCGCCCAGCCGGTAGGGCCGGGGGGCGGCGAGGCTGGGCGTGGCGAGTGCGGCCAGGCCGAGGGCAAGAAGGCGGCGGCGGTGCATGGGGCATGTCCTACGTGGCTGCGGATTATGATGAGGTAACACGCCACGTCCTAAATCCATGCAAATGCCCCAGCGCCTCACGCAGCCTTGATCGTGCCGGTGACGCGGGGCAGGGGCTGGCCGGGCTGGTGGGCGACGTGCCAGGCCTGTTCGGGGGCGGTGCGCGCGCGCAGCCGGGTCAGGGCCCAGCGGCCGGGGCTGCCCTTGTGCGCGGGGGCCAGGTGCCAGCGGCTTTCCACCCCTTGGGCGCCACCCATGCCAGGGGTCAACAGCAGGCCCAGCGGCGCGCCCTGCCGGGCGGTGCCGCCCCGTTCGGCGGCCAGGTGCATGCGCCGCACCGGGGTCAGCGCGGGCAGGCCCGGCAGGTCGGCCACTGCCAGGGCGACGGCGCCTGCGCGCAGCACTTCCTCCATGCTCCACAGCACGTCCTCGGCCCGGGTGGGCTGGACAAAGAGCAGGCGGGCAGGGTCGAGGAAGGGGGCGATGCCGCAGGGGTTCAGTTGATCAGAGGTCCAGGACGGGGCGATCCAGATCACCGGCCCGTCAGTCTGCGCCGCCAGCCACAGGGCCAGGCGGTGGCGGGCGGGCCCGCAGGCCTCGTGCACCCGCCTCAGCGCCAGGCCGTGGCCCAGCCCATGCCGGTCGCCCTCGGGCAAGAGCGGCAGGCAGGGCGTGGCGCGGGCGGGCGCGCGGTGCAGCAGGGCGTGGGCGTTGGACATGGGGTTGAGTATAGATGTTCCGCATATGTTCTCAATGCCCTTCGGCGCGGTGGCGGTGAAAAAGGCGCTTGCCCCGCGGGGCGGCACCGCTAGTGTCGCTCGCGTAATCACGACAGGAGACAGGGCCATGGAACGTCGCAAGCTGGGCCGGACGGGGATAGAAGTGTCGGCCTTGTGCCTGGGTTCGATGACCTGGGGCACGCAGAACACGGCCCAGGAGGGGCACGCGCAGATCGACCGGGCGCTGGAGGCGGGCATCAACTTTGTCGACACGGCCGAGATGTATCCCGTCAACCCCGTCAGCGCCGAGACGATCGGGCGCACCGAAGAGATCATCGGCCAGTGGGTTGCCAAGGGCGGCGCGCGTCAGGAGGTGGTGCTGGCCACCAAGCATTCGGGCGCGGGTCTGGCCCATGTGCGCGACGGCGCCGCCATCACCGGCGCCACCATTCCGGGCACCATCGAGGGGTCGCTGCGCCGGTTGCAGACCGATTACATCGATCTGTACCAATTCCACTGGCCCAACCGCGGCAGTTACATGTTCCGCCAGAACTGGGACTATGACCCGTCGGATCAGGACCCATCGGGCGTGCGTCAGAACATGGATGACTGCCTGGGCGCGCTGCAGCGCGAGGTTGAACGCGGCACGATCCGCGCCTTTGGCCTGTCGAATGAGAGCGCTTGGGGCACCGCCGAATGGCTGGCGGCGGCGGCGCGGACGGGCGGGCCGCGGGTGGCGTCGGTGCAGAACGAATATTCGTTGTTGTGCCGTCTTTATGACACCGACATGGCCGAGTTGAGCATGAACGAGGATGTGGGCCTGTTGTCCTTTTCGCCGCTGGCGGCGGGGCTGTTGACGGGAAAGTATCAGAACGGGGCGGTGCCTGCGGCCTCGCGCATGTCGCTGAACGACAATCTGGGCGGGCGCAAGACCGACCGCGCCTTTGCCGCCGTTGACGCCTATCTGGAGATCGCGCAGCGCCACGGGCTGGACCCCACGCAGATGGCGCTGGCCTGGTGCTTGACCCGGCCTTTCATGTGCTCGGCCATCTTTGGGGCGACGACGATGGACCAGTTGGAACTGGCCTTGGGCGCGGCGGAGGTGCGTTTGAGCGACGCGGTGATGGACGAGATTTCCGCGGCGCATCGCGCCCATCCGATGCCGTATTGACCCAATTGCGCGCTTACGCGCATGTGATGCCCGGTGACCCCCATCCTGGCCTTCCCCTCGGGGGAAGGAAGCGGGGTGGCGGGCCGACCCCGTTATGGGCGCGTTGTGCTGGGCGGTGTTCCGTACGCTTGCGTATAAGCGCGGCTAAGGCTGGACGGCGTGGCAAAGCCGGTGGCCAGCGCGATCTGTGAGATCGGTAGGTTTGTGTTTTGGATCAGGCGCTTGGCCTCGGTCAGGCGCAGCGCGCGGTAGTGGGATTTGGCGCTGCATCCGGTGCTGCGTTTGAAGTGCAGTTGCAAGCTGCGCGGGCTGAGGCCGAGGCGCCGGGCGATTTCGGGCAGCGGCAGGGGCGTGTCAATATGCGCCTCCATCACCGCGTGGGCGCGGGCGGCGATGCCGCTGCGGGGTGCTTGGGCCAGATGACGCAGCTGCGGATCTGTGGGCGCGGGCTGGCTGGTGTGGATGAAACTGGCGGCGACCTTGCGCGCGAGGGATGCGCCCAGGTGGTCCCGCAGCATGTGCAGCATCATGTCGAGCGCGGGTGCGGCGCCGCCGCTGGTCCAGCAGGGGCCAGAGGTGACATAGCGGGCATTCACCGTCTCGACCTCTGCAAAGGTGTCGGCGAAGGGGCCGAGGTCCTCCCAATGGGTGGTGGCGCGCTGGCCGTCGAGCAGCCCGGCGGCGGCGGCGATCCAGGGGCCGCCGTCGATGGCGAGAATACGCTGGGCGCCGCCTGCGAGCCTGCGCAGACTGGCATGGAGGCGCGGCGTGGATTGGGCCTGTAGGTCAAAACCGGCGACGATGATCAGCAGATCGCAAGACGCCACCTTGTGCACGGGGGCTGCGGACACGGCGAGGCCGCTGGTCAGCGTCACGGGCCGGTCGTCCGGGGTGACGAATTGCCAGTCAAAGACGGCGCGCCCGGCCTGCCGGTTGGCCGCGCGCAGCGGGTCCACGGCGGCGGCGAGCGAGAGGGTGTTGGTGCTGTGCAGCACAAGAATTGCGGTTTTTGTCATCTTTTTTCGTTTTCTGACAAGCGTGCCCTTGTGTGGTGCGCAGATTGGGGAAAAGGCAAGGAGGGATGCGATGCCGCTGTCGATGAATCGTGAGGTTTTTATCACCTGTGCTGTGACTGGGTCGGGCGGCACGCAGGACCGCAGCCCGCATGTGCCACGCAGTCCTGAACAGATCGCAAACAGTGCGATCGCGGCGGCCAAGGCCGGGGCGGCGGTGGTGCATTGCCATGTGCGCGACCCCGACACCGGCGCGCCGTCCCGAAATCTGGCGTATTATCGGGAGGTTACGGACCGCATCCGGGACGCGGACGTCGATATGGTGCTGAACCTGACGGCAGGCATGGGGGGCGACATGGTGTTCGGCGATGTCGAGGCGCCTTTGCCTCTGAAAGAGGCGGGCACCGACATGATTGGCGCCACTGCGCGCGTGGCCCATGTGGCGCAGTGCCTGCCCGAAATTTGTACGCTGGACTGCGGCACCATGAACTTTGCCGAGGCCGATTATGTGATGACCAACACGCCCGGCATGCTGGTCGCCATGGGCCGGATGATGACGGACCTGGGCGTGAAGCCCGAGATCGAAGCCTTTGACACAGGGCATTTGTGGTATGCAAAACAACTGGTTAAGGACGGCGTGCTGGACGCGCCTGCGCTGGTGCAGCTGTGTATGGGCGTGCCGTGGGGGGCGCCCGATGATCTGAACACCTTTATGGCGATGGTCAACAATGTGCCTGACGACTGGCCCTTTTCCGCCTTTGCCTTGGGGCGTCATCAGATGGCCTATGTCGCCGCCGCGGTGCTGGCCGGTGGCCATGTGCGTGTGGGGCTGGAGGACAATCTGTGGCTGGGCAAGGGGGAGCTGGCGCAGAACTGGCAGCTGGTCGAGCGCGCAGGCACCATCATCGAGAACATGGGCGCGCGGGTCATTGGACCTGACGAAGTGCGGGCCAAACTGGGGCTGGTCAAACGGGCGACTGTGGGCTGAGCGGGATGGGGCGGGCTGCGGGCCAGACCGTGTACGGAAAGTGTCGGGCTTTTGTACCTATTCGGCTGCGTATGGCCGCCCTGATCTGTGCGGCGGGTTTGGCCGCCTGTGCGCCTGCGCCTGTACGCGAAGTAAACATTCCCCTGCGCAATCCGACGGTGCCAATTGGCGCGATCACGCGGTTTGACTTGGGCGCCTTTGTAGGCGCGTGGGAGGTGCGCGAGAGCGGCGGCGGTGCCTGGGCCTTGACCCGGTTTGACGTCTCTCCAGACGGAACCGTTTGGCGGGAAGGGGCGGAGGTGATGGCCACGGTCGAGCCACGCGCGCCGGGCATCTTGCGCCTGCGCTATGCGGACGGGGTGGAGCGCGAGGTGTGGGTTGTGTGGATCGACCCCGATCATCGCACCGCGGCCTTGGGCGATCCCGACGGGGCGATTGGCTTTGTCGTGACACGGCCCGGGCCCGCGCGCGCGGATCAGGTTGTCGCGGCGCGGCAGGTTTTGGATTTCAACGGATATCGGACAGAGACATGGGACAGGCAGTAAAGATCGCCGCGATCATTGGCGGCGGGGTCATCGGGGGCGGCTGGGCCGCGCGGTTCTTGCTGAACGGGTGGGACGTGCGGCTGTGCGACCCCGACCCGCAGGCAGAGGCCAAGCTGGCGCCGGTGCTGGCGCAGGCGCGCCGGGCATTGCCGAGCCTGACGGATGTCGCCTTGCCCCCCGAGGGGCAGCTGACCTTTCATGCCGATATCGCAGAGGCCGTGACCGGCGTGGATTGGGTGCAGGAGAGCGTGCCGGAGCGGTTGGAGATCAAGCACAGCGTGCTGGCCGCGGTGCAGGCGGCTTGCCCGGAGGCGGCGGTGATCGGGTCGTCGACCTCTGGCTTTAAGCCCAGCGAATTGCAGGCGGGTGCGGCGCGGCCTGGTCAGATCATGGTCTGCCACCCGTTTAACCCGGTCTACCTGATGCCGCTGGTCGAGGTGGTGCCGTCGCCCACGACCGCGGGCGCGCTGGTGGACGTGGCCAAGGCGACGCTGACGGCGCTGGGGATGTTTCCGCTGCATGTGCGCCGCGAGATTGATGCGCATATCGCCGACCGGTTCCTTGAGGCCGTGTGGCGCGAGGCGCTGTGGTTGGTCAAGGACGGCGTGGCCACGACCGACGAGATCGACGAGGCGATCCGCATGGGCTTTGGCATTCGCTGGGCGCAGATGGGTCTGTTTGAAACCTACCGCACCGCCGGGGGCGAGGCGGGCATGCGGCATTTCATGGCGCAGTTTGGCCCCGCGCTGCAGTGGCCGTGGACCAAGCTGATGGATGTGCCGGAGTTCACGGATGATCTGGTGGACCTGATCGCGGGCCAATCGGATGCGCAGTCGGGGCATATGAGCATTCCTGACATGCTAAAGGCGCGGGACGACAACCTGGTGGGCATGATGCGCGCGCTGAAGGCCAATGATTGGGGCGCGGGTGCGGTGATGAACGCCCATGAGGCGTCGCTGCGCGCGGGCACGGTGCTGGGCGCGCATGTGGATGATCTGGACGACGTGTCGGCGCCGCTGTTGACCGTGCGGCGGGCCGTACCGCTCGACTGGACGGACTATAACGGGCACATGAATGAGGCGCGGTATTTGCAGGCCTTTGGGGATGCGACGGATCGGTTTATGGCGATGATCGGCTGTGATGCTGGGTACATCGCGACCGGCGGCAGTTATTTTACCGCTGAGACGCATATTCGGCACGTGGATGAGGCGCTGGCCGGCGCGGTGATCGAGGTGCGCACGCAGGTGCTGGCGGGGGCAGGCAAGAAGCTACACCTGTTTCACGAGATGTTCGAGGGCGACCGGCTGCTGGCTACGGGCGAGCATTTCCTACTGCATGTGAGCCTAGAGACGCGGCGGCCCTCTGAGCCGTCGGATGCGATCCTGGACGCTTTGGGGCGCGTAGCGGCGGCGCATGGGGCGTTGCCCGTGCCTGCGGGGGCAGGGCGTGCGGTGGGGCAGCGGCCGTGAGCCGCGTTTTGATCACCGCAGGCGCGTCGGGCATTGGGCTGGCCATGGGCCACGGCTTTGCCGCTGCGGGTTATGAGGTTTGGGTAACGGATGTGGATGAGGCGGCCTTGGCCGCTCTGCCGGGCGCTTGGATCGCCCGGTGCTGCGATGCGGCGGATGAGCAGGCGGTCGCTGCGGTTATGGCGGAGGCGGGGCCTTTGGATGCGCTTTGTGCCAATGCGGGCGTGGCGGGGCCCACCGCACGGGTTGCGGATGTGGCCCTGGCCGAGTGGCGGTCTTGCGTGTCGGTGAACCTGGAGGGTGCGTTTCTGGCCGTGAAACACGCGCTGCCTGCGATGACCGCGGCGGGGCGGGGGAGCGTGGTGTTCACGTCCTCCACTGCGGGGATCTATGGCTATCCCAACCGCGCGCCCTATGCCGCGGCCAAGTGGGCGGTCATCGGGCTGATGAAGACGGTCGCGATGGAGGCCGGGCCCTTTGGCGTGCGGGCCAATGCGATTTGCCCCGGTGCGGTTGAGGGGCCGCGCATGGAGGGTGTGCTGGCCCGCGAGGCGGCGGCCAAGGGCATGACGCGCGATCAGGTCTATGACGGATATGCGGCGGGCACGTCGATGCGGTCCTTTGTGGAGGCGCGGGACGTGGCGGACATGGCGGTGTTCTTGGCGTCAGATGCCGCGCGGCGTGTGTCGGGGCAAGTGATCGCGGTGGATGGGCATACCGAGAACCCGGACCCTAAGCTGTGAGGTGCGCCTATCACGTCGGGGCGTGATCCAGCGGCGCGCGCTGACGCGCGCACGACATATTTGATTTGGGATCAGCTTCGGGGCGCACCGAAAAAGAGGTCACTCGATCAGGCTGCGCAGGTTTTCGAGATGGTCGGGGATGTCGCGCGCCGTGTGCGTAGCGGCGCGGACCAGCGCGTCGAAGTGGAGCGACAGCGTCTCGATCCGTTCGCGGTCGCGGAAGGCGAGGTAGTGGCCGCCGGTGTAGATCACGGCCAAGAGCGGGCCGAAGACGGTGACGGGGGCGGAATAAAGCTGGCGTTGGTCGAAGAGGTAGAGCCGGAGGCGGGGGTAGAGCTGGGTGCTGAGCGCGATCAGGTGGTCGAGCTGTTTTTCCCGGACGTCGCGCGGCAGGCCCACATAATAGCCGGTGCCCGCGGCAAAGCTGTGCAGCTCGAAGATCGGCAGGGCGATTTCATAGTCGGATTGCGCCATGCGCATCCAGTTGAGCCGGTCGCGTGAGGCGTTGATGGCCTGCGTGGTCGTGCGCCCCAGATGGGGGCGGTATTCCCATTCCAGCAGGCTTTGGGTTTTGAGCATATCCGGCAGGCCCGCGGGCACGTGGCGGATTTTGTAGCCTGCGGCCTCTTGGTGCCAGCCAAAGATCCGTTCGTCGATCAGCGCGCGCGGCGCCTCGGTCAACGTGAGTGCGGCGGCGGAGAGGGCGGCGGCGCTTTCGGGGCGGTCGGACAGGCCCAAGAGCCAGTCGGCCGACACGCCCAGAGCCTGCGCGCAGGCGCCCACGATATGCGCGCCGGGCAGGCGGGTGCCGTCATCGGCCAGCACTTGGCTGAGCGTCGAGCGGTCGGTCCCGATCTGGCGGGCCAGCGCGCTTTGCGTCACGTTCTGATCGCGCATCGCGCGGGTTAGGCGCTGGCGGAACTGGGTGGCGCGGTTGTGTTTGGTGGCAAAGTCACTCATGTGGTGATTATTATCACGATGCAGGGTATTTGTTAACTTCTTTCAGAATTCGCAACGGGGCCGGATCACGCTAGCGTGACCGTGGATTTTCCAACAGCATCAGGAGTGCCCCGCGATATGGCTGCGCCAACGACCTCTCGCCGCTTGCCCAAGGACCGCCCGTTTGGGGTCGAGTGGATTACGCTGGGTCTGTTTGTGGCGTGCCTGGGTGCGTGGGGCCTGGCGCTCTGGGGGTTGCCTGCGCTGGGGCTTGGCTGGGCCTTTGCCCTGATGGTGCTGGCGCTGGTGCTGCACGCCTCGCTCACCCACGAGGTGCTGCATGGCCATCCGTTCCCATCGCGGCGGGCGAGCGAGGCGCTGGTGCTGGTCAATCCAGGCCTGTTTGTCCCCTACCTGCGGTTTCGCGACACGCATTTGGCGCATCACCAGGATGCCAATCTGACCGATCCCTATGACGACCCCGAAAGCAATTATGTCGACCCGGTGCGCTGGCAGCGCCTGCCCTGGCTGGCGCGTGTGGCGCTGCGCGTGAACAACACGCTGGCGGGGCGGATGGCGATTGGGCCGCTCATGGGGCAGCTGTTTTTTATGGCGCAGGATTGGCGTCTGATCCGCGCGGGCGACAGGCAGGTGTTGAAGGGCTGGCTGCTGCATCTGCCGGGCATGGCGCTGGTGATCGCGGTGGTCGCCACGGCACCCATGCCGCTATGGCTGTATCTGCTGGCCTGCTATGTGGCGCTGTCGGTGCTGAAGATACGTACGTTCCTGGAACACCAGGCGCATGAGAAAGCGCGCGGGCGGACGGTGATCATCGAAGATCGCGGGCCGCTGGCTTTTCTGTTTTTGAACAACAACTTGCACGTCGTGCACCATATGCATCCGCGGGTGCCGTGGTACCGGTTGCCGACGCTGTACCGGGCGCATGCGGCGCGGTATTTGGCCTGCAATGAGGGCTATCGCTATCGGTCTTACGCCCAGGTCTTTGCCGCGCATTTCCTGACAGCCAAGGACCCGGTGCCGCATCCGCTGTGGTCCTCTGCCTCTGGTCCTCGGGGCGCTGATCCTCGATAGAGGGCCATGGCCCTTTGGATCCCGATCACGCTGGCGGCGGCGTTTTTTCAAACCTTGCGCTTTATGCTGCAGCGGCAGCTGTCGCTGGGCACGCTCAGTGCGAGCGGTTCGACGCTGGCGCGGTTTTTCTATTCCGCGCCTTTGGTGGCGGTGCTGATCGCTGCCTATATGTCCGCGACGGGGCAGGCCTGGCCGCGCTTTGGGCTGTCGTTTTGGGCCTTTGGCGCAATGGGCGGGCTGGCGCAGATCCTGGCCACCATCGCGACGGTGCGCCTGTTTCAGGCGCGCAATTTTGCGGTTGGGATCACGTTTAAGAAGACCGAGGTGATGCAGGCCGTGCTGGTCGGTTGGGTCCTGCTGGGCGATGCGGTGTCGGGCTGGGGCTTTGCCGCCATCGGGCTGGGCCTGGTGGGCGTGCTGCTGCTGTCGGCACCGCCCGAACTGGCGCGCGCGGGCTGGCGCGGCATGCTGAACCGGTCGGCGGGGCTGGGCCTGGGGGCCGGGTTGCTGTTTGCCGTGTCGGGCGTGTGTTACCGCGGCGCGTCGCTGAGCCTGGGGTTGGAGGATCCGCTGGCGCGGGCCGGGCTGACGCTGTCCGCCGTGACGGCGATGCAGTTGGTGGCCATGCTGCTGTGGCTGCGCTGGCGCGCGCCGGGGCAGATCAGTGCCGTCTGGGGCGCGCGGCGGGTCGCGGTGTGGGTGGGCTTGATGTCGATGGCCGGGTCGTTTTGCTGGTTCACCGCCTTCACCTTGCAGACCGCGGCCTATGTCAACGCGGTGGGCCAGGCAGAGCTGATCCTGAGCGCGCTGGCCTCGGTCATCGTGTTCCGCGAGGCGATATCGGGGCGCGAATGGTTGGGGATGGGGGTCCTGTTGGCCTCGATCCTGATGCTGATCCTGGTGATCTGAGCGCGCATTCGTAAGGCGCAGGTGTCCTGCGCGTTAGTCGGTGGGCAGGTGCCCGCGCAGGCGGAGAAACAGGCTCTCTTCATCATTGTTTTTGAAATAGGGCACGCTGGCGGGTGGGGTGCGGTCGGTCACGCGGGCGGCGATCTCGCTGAGCACGACCTCGGTGATGAAGGGCATATCGAAGGTGCGCACGGCGTCCAGCGCCACCCATTGCAGTTGCGACAGCTCGTCCGAGGCAGCGCTGAAGTCATCCGCGTCCGAGGCCAGATCGCCCGCGTCGATCAGAAAGAACCGCGCATCAAACCGGCGTGGACGGCCCGGCGGGGTCAGCGCGCGGAACACGAATTGCAGCGGGGCCGCGTGCGGGCGGTGGCCGGTGGCGGCAAAGCCTTGCCAGTCCGGTGGCGCGTCGGCCCAGGGCGCGGGCGTGCCCAGCACTTGGCCGGTTTCCTCGAACAGCTCGCGGATTGCAGCGGCGGCAAGGGCGGGGGCCAGGCCCTGGGCGCTGTCATCAGCCAGCCGCGCGTCGTTGGGGGCGGTCAGCGGTGTGGCCAGGGGGACCGCGTGATCGCCCGCATCGACCGCACCGCCGGGAAAGACGAATTTGTTGGGCATGAACACCGCGCGTGCGCCGCGCTGACCCATCAGGATGCGGGGCCGCGTTGTCCGGTCGCGCAGCACGATCACTGTGGCCGCGTGGCGCACGGCGCGTTTGTCGATGCTGTCATCCGCTGCTGTCATGGTCCGTGTCCCCCATAAGCCCAGGCGCAGGGACGGGCCGCCTAGCCGTCGGTGCCAAATCCGCCCATGTGCCGGGCCCATTGGAACCCGACGATGGCCCCCTTGAGCCTGGGCAGAAGGTAGAGGGAGAGGCCGACGCAGCCAACCGCAAAGATGGTGAACAGCACCAGCGGCTCGGGCCGCCAGGTGACAAAGACAAAGTGCAGCATCGGCGCCATCAGGTGCCCCACCAGCAGGATCGTCAGATAGGCGGGCCCGTCATCGGCGCGGTGGTGGCTGTAGTCCAGCTTGCACACCGGGCAGGTGGGCGCGACCTTGAGGTAGCCCTTGAGCAGACGGCCCTGGCCGCAACGCGGACATTTGCGGCACCAGCCGCGCAGCAGGGCGGGGCGCAGGGCGCGTGCGGGCGTCTGATCGTCGGTGTCGTGGGTGTGTTCGCTGTGCATGGGACCTGTCCGTGCGATGTGCCGCGACACTGCGCCTGCGGCGGCGGAAACGGAATGGCGCACACTGTCCTTGCGTCCCGATGTCGCGTTGGGGCCGGGCGTGAGGGGCTGGCCAGGGGCGTGGAAATTTTTTTCGACGGAATGTTGGCGGGGGGCCGTTTCATAGGCACAAGGGCGGTTGGAGACACCGACGCGCCCTGAGGCAAAAAACGGAGTACACACTATGAAACGCAGCACATTCATCGCCACAGTCGCCGCCGCCGCCGTTGGGCTGAGCACGCTGGCCGCGATGGCCAACAGCCGCGGGCTCGACTTTACCACGCTGGACACCGATGGCAGCGGAGAGATCACCCTGCAAGAGATGCAGGCGATGGGGCAGACGCGCTTTGACGCCGCGGACACGGATGGCGACGGGTTCCTGACCCAGGCCGAGCTGGAAGAGAACGCCCGCAGCCAGGCCGCAGAGCGCAGCGCGCGCCTGCTGGCACGCATGGACACCAACGAGGACGGCCAGCTGTCGCGCGACGAGATGCAGAACCCGCGCCGCAATCCTGCGCGCCTGTTCGACCGGATCGACGCCGACAACAGCGGTGGCATTTCCGAGGCCGAGTTCGAAGAGGCCCGTGCCAACATGCGCGAGCGTCGCGGCCGCAAGTAAGCCAAGACGCGGTGCGCCCCTTGTTTCGAGGGGCGCACCGCGGGTAGCCCACACAGAATGACCATGGCACTTGATTCCCAGCCCGAGCTGACCGATAGCGCGCTTTTGGCGCGCTATGCGCGAGGGGATGCGGCGGCGGCGCAGGTGCTGACCGTGCGCCTGGTGCCGCGTGTCATGGCGCAGGCCTATAAGATGCTGGGTGACCGGGCCGAGGCCGAGGATGTGGCGCAAGAGGCGCTGGTGCGCTTGTGGCGCATCGCGCCCGATTGGCGCGAGGGCGAGGCGCAGGTGACCACGTGGCTGTACCGTGTGGTGGCCAATCTGTGCACCGACCGGCTGCGCAAGCGCAAACGCGCCGCCGTGCCGCTGGATGATGTGGCGGACCCCGCCGATCCCGGCCCGTCGGTCGAGACGCGGATGCAGGACGCCGCCCGCCGCGATGCGCTGCGCGCCGCACTGGCCACGCTGCCGGAACGTCAGCGGCTGGCCGTGATGCTGCGCCATTTCGACGGTGCGACGAACCCCGAGATTGCCGAACGCCTGGGCGTGAGCGTCGAGGCGGTGGAGAGTTTGACCGCCCGGGGCAAACGCGCCCTGGCCAAGGTCTTGAAAGGGCGGGTTGCCGCCCTTGGTTACGAAGGATGACAAAGATGACCCGATCAGGACCACCGCAGGACCGTGACGCCGCCTGGCTGGACGCGCTTTTGGACGATGTGGGCCGCACCCCCCCACCGGCGGTGTCTGACGATCTGATGGCCCGTGTGATGGCCGACGCGGTGGCGGCCTTGCCCGCACCGGGCGGCGCGCCTGCGCCTGTACCGATCTGGCGCCAGGTGGTCGAAGGCCTGGGCGGTTGGTCGGCCATTGGCGGCCTGGTGGCGGCGACGGTCACCGGCTTTGCCGTCGGGTTGGGGGCGCTGGACACGGCGGGGGCCGATGCGATCTGGTCCTTGGGCAGCGAGATGAGTTTGGACAGCGAGGCGGGGTTGAACGCCTATGGCTGGGATCTTGAGGAAAGCTGATCATGGTTGATGCAAGCAACACATCCAAGCGTTGCCCGGTCTGGGTCAAGATCGTGCTGGCCGCGTCCCTGGCTGTCAATCTGGCGATTGTGGGCCTGGTCGCGGGTTTTGTCCTGCGCGGCGGGGTGCCGATGGCCGGGCCGTTGCCGGGCATGGGCTATGCCACGCCCTACATGATTGCGCTGCCCAAGGACGCGCGGCGCCAGGTGTTTCGTGCGGTGCGCGACGACGAGAGCCTGCCGAACCGCCGCGAACGGCGGGACGATTACGAGGATATGACCCGCGCTATACGCGCAACACCCTTTGACGCGGCGGCCGTGAACGCCGTGCTGGACCGCCAGGTCGATGCGCAGGCCCGTGTGCAGGCGGCTGCGCGCAGTGCCTGGGTTCAGACGGTGTCGGGCATGTCCGACGCGGCGCGGGCGGCGTATGCCGACGAGATTGCCGAGATGCTGCGCCGTGGCGGCAAGAAGAATGGCAAAGGGCCGCGGAAGGACGCGCCTTAGGGCCGGCTTTTCGCTGGGTGCTGAAAGTGGACTTTAGGTAGGGTTGGCCTGGGCAAGTCCCTTGGCGCTGCCCGTGCGCATCACGCGGCGGGGCGGCTCAGGGTCACGCGGTTGCGGCCTTCGGCTTTGGCGTCATAGAGCGCCTTGTCCGCGCGGTCGAGCAGGGCCTCGGGCGTGGGGCAGAGCGTGGTGGTGCTGCCGCGGGCAGGGTCGCAGACGGTCATGCCGATGGATACGGTCGCCTCGATCCCTTGCGCGCGGCCTGGCACGTCAAAGCGGTCATCGCGGATCTTTTGGCACAGCCGCTGGGCGGCCTTCTTGGCGTTGGCGAGGCCTGCGCCGGGCAGGACGATCAAGAACTCTTCGCCCCCGATGCGGGCCACCAGGTCGACGGCGCGCAGGTTTTCGCGCAGGCGGCTGGCGGTTTCGACCAATACCGCGTCGCCCGCGGCGTGGCCGTAGACATCATTGATCCGCTTGAAGTGGTCCATGTCCGCCACCATCACCGCGAAGGGCTTGCCGCTGCGCTGGGCGCGGTCGGCAATGCGGGCGAGGTGGGGCATGGCGTAGCGCCGGTTGTGCAGCCCCGTCAGCGGGTCCATCACTGCGGCTTCGATGCCCGAACGCACGGTGTCGCGCAGCGCGTCTGTCATCCGTTTGCGGGCCAGCAGGGCGTTCAGACGCAAGGCCAGCTCTGCCGGGTCGGGGTCGTAGTGCATGAGGTCATTTGCACCAAGGTCCAAGAGCTGCGCGCCCAGGGCCGCGTCCGGTTCGACCTGCACCACGAGGATGGCGCTGTGCCGGGTGTCGGCGGTGCTGCGGATCGTGGGCAAGAGCGCCAGCATATCCGCGCTGCGCTCTGGATCGACCACCAGAACAAAGGCATCCGTGGCTGTGGGCCCGGTATCGGCGTGCGACACCGCATCCACCGGCGCGCAGGCGCTGATCTGGGCCTGGGTTCCGGCGCTGAGGCCCGGGCGCCAACTGGCGATATGGGCGGGATCGGGCGCGATGATGCGCACGTGGGGGGCGGGGCCGAAGGTGGTCGACGGCTCGGCAAAGCCCAAGGCGCGCGAGGTGCCGTCGCGCAGTTTCCATTCGCTGGCCGAGGCATAGGCGCGGATCACGCTGCGCGCGCGTGCCAGCAGCAGCCGGTCATCCACCGGTTTGGTCAACACATCCTCGACCCCCGCGGCCAGCAGTTGCAGCCGCTGCGGGGTGTCGGCACTGGCGTTCAGCACGATCACAGGCACCTTGGCCGCCACGCCCGCCTTGCGCAGCCGCGCCATCAGCCGCAGCGGGCTGCCATCGGGCAGGGTGTCGGCGCACAGAACCAGATCGGGCAGCGCGCCGCCGATCTCGCGCATCGCCTCGGCGATGCTGCCGGCCTGCACCATTTGGTAATGGCTCGCCTCCAGCTTGACCCGGAGCATAATGCGATTGGTCGCGATGGGATCTATGACCAGAACCTTACCGTGCATGCGACCTATCCAATTCGAGACAATTACCGTGCATTCGTTTTTTGTTGGTTTAGGTTAACAAAGCGTTTCCAAATGAAGGGTAGGCTGCGTTTCCATGACACTGTCGCAAGAATCCGCCGAAGTAATCGGTTTGCAGGCCTTGGGCTGGATGGCAAGCAACGAAGAGTTGCTGCCGGTATTTCTGGGTGCGACCGGGGCGAGCGAGACGGATGTGCGCGCAGGCGCAAGCGATCCGGCCTTTTTGGGTGCGCTGCTTGAGTTCATCATGATGGACGACGCCTGGGTCACCGCCTTTTGCGACGCCGAGGGGCTGCCTTACGACACGCCGATGCGCGCGCGCCTGGCGCTGCCCGGCGGCGACCAGGTGCATTGGACATGACGGACGCCCCTGTGCCGGTGCGCGGCATCATCTTTGACAAGGACGGGACCCTGTTTGATTTCCGCACCACGTGGGAAGCGTGGGCCGCCGCCTTTCTTCTGCGCGTCTGCGCGGGCGATGCCGTGCGGGCAGCGGAGGTCGGGGCCGCCATGGGCTTTGACCTCGACGCCCGCACCTTTGACCCCGACAGCGTGGCGATTGCAGGCACGCCGGATGATGTGGCGACAGCTCTGGCGCCGTTTTTCCCCGACATGTCCTATGACGCGTTGACCGAGATGCTGAATGCCGAGGCCGAGACCACGCCCCAGGCCGAGGCGGTGCCGCTGGCGCCGTTTCTGGCCGAGTTGCGTGGCCGGGGCCTGGCCCTGGGCGTCGCGACCAACGATGCCGAGGCCCCGGCGCGCGCGCATCTGGCGGCCGCAGGCGTGACGGAGGCGTTCGATTTCATTGCGGGCTATGACAGCGGCCATGGTGGCAAGCCTGCGCCGGGGCAGCTCTTTGCCTTTTGCGCGGCCTGCGATCTGGACCCGGGCGAGGTGGTGATGGTGGGCGACAGCCTGCATGACCTCAGCGCTGGCCGGGCCGCGGGCATGGGCACGCTGGCGGTGCTGACGGGCATGGCGCAGGCGGGCACCTTGGCGCCAATGGCCGATGCGGTCTTGCCCGATATTGGGCACATCCCCGCCTGGCTGGACGGGCGCGCGCCGGGTTAGGCCGCGTCAAACGCACAGCCTTTCCTGAAAAACGACACCAGCCGTCGCAAACGGCAATGTTGCGCGGCGCGCGCTGCGGTGTCTTTGGGCCTCAGACAGGGAGGCCGGTGCCATGGTTGAGACGATGAACAAACGCAGGACACGGGGCGGCGGCCGCGCAGGTGCTGCCGCGCGTCGCGGTGGGGCGGTGATCGAACAGATGCCGTGGAACCCGCCCGTGGTCATCGACCCGCCGATCGAGCCGCTGACGCCCGAAGGTGTCGCGGCGATCCACGACGGCGCGATGCGCATCCTCGAAGAGATCGGCGTGCAGTTCCTGAACGAAGAGGGGATGGCCATCCTGCGCGAGGCGGGTTGCAAGATCGACGGCGACATCGTCCGCATGGACCGCGATTTCGTGATGGAAATGGTGGGCAAGGCGCCTGCCGAATTCACGCTGACCCCGCGCAACGCGGCCCGCAAGATCACCATCGGCGGGCGCCACATCACCTTTGGCAACGTATCCTCGCCGCCCAATTATTGGGATATGGAGATTGGCACCAAGGTGCCCGGCACGCGCGAGATGTGTGCCAACATGCTGAAGCTGACGCAGTATTTCAACTGTATCCACTTTGCCGGCGGCTATCCGGTGGAGCCGGTGGACATCCACGCCAGTGTGCGTCACCTCGACGTGGTGTTCGACAAGCTGACCCTGACTGACAAGGTCATGCACGCCTATTCCCTGGGCAAAGAGCGGGTCGAGGACGTGATGGAGATGGTGCGCATCGCCAGCGGCCTCACGGATGAAGAGTTCGAGGCGACGCCGCGCATGTACACCAACATCAACTCGACCTCGCCGCTCAAGCATGACCAGCCGATGATCGACGGCTGTTTGCGCCTGATCCGGCGCGGGCAGGCAGTGGTGGTGACGCCGTTTACGCTGGCGGGCGCGATGGCGCCGGTGACGATGGCGGGCGCTGTGGCGCAGTCGATTGCTGAGGCGCTGTGCGCCATTGCGCTGTTCCAATACGTGCGCCCCGGCGCGCCCTGCGCGATTGGCACGTTTACGTCCAATGTCGACATGAAATCGGGCGCGCCGGCCTTTGGCACGCCCGAATATATGCGTGCGACGCAGATGACCGGGCAACTGGCGCGCTTTTACGGTTTGCCGATGCGGTCGTCTGGTGTGTGTGCGGCCAATGTGCCCGACGGGCAGGCGATGTGGGAGACATCCAATAGCCTGTGGTCGGCGGTGCATTCGGGCACCAACATGGTTTATCACGCCGCCGGTTGGCTCGAGGGTGGTCTGATTGCCAGCCCGGAAAAGTTCATCATGGACTGCGAGATTTTGCAGCAAATTCAGCGCTATATGGACCCGAGCCTAACCGCGACGGGCACGGATGAGATTGCGGTGGATGCGATCAAATCAGTGGGGAGCGAGGGCCATTTCTTTGGCATCCAGCATACGCAAGATCGTTATTCCAGCGCGTTTTACCAGCCGTTTCTAAGCGACTGGCGCAACTATGAGGGGTGGGAACTAGCGGGGGCGATCCAGACGCCCGAGCGCGCGCATATGATGTTCAAAGAGATCATCAACAGCTTTGAAGCGCCGCCGATGGATGTAGCGCTGCGCGAGGAATTGGCGGAATTTGTCGCCCGGCGAAAGGCCGAAGGGGGCGCGCCCACGGATTTCTGAGCCGCGGTTTTCGGACTGCGTGGAAATAGCTCAAATTGAGTTTGTTATCACATTGTTTAGGCGTGCTGGGGCACTGTTCCACAGAGGATTTGGGATAGTTGCGCCATGCATGGGCTGATCAATCGGGCGATACAGTGTTTTGTCACTGACAGCTATGGGCAGGACCGCTGGGTCGAGGTTGTCCAGGCGGCGGACCTCGACTTTTACGAGTTTGAGGCGATGCTGATCTATGACGATCCGATCACGACGCAGGTGCTGGACGCGGTGAGCGAGGTGCTGGACCGCCCGCGCGACGATGTGATGGAGGATATCGGGACCTATCTGGTCTCTCATCCAAATGTCGAGGCGCTGCGCCGCCTGCTGCGCTTTGGCGGGGTCAGTTTTGCCGAGTTTTTGCATTCTTTGGACGATCTGCCGGACCGTGCGCGGTTGGCGGTGTCGGATCTGAACCTGCCGCGGATCGAATTGCGGGATCATTCGCCATCGCAGTTCAGCCTGATCTGTCAAAGCCCGATTGCGGGCTATGGTCATGTTATGATGGGCATATTGCGTACGATGGCCGATGATTACGGGGTGCTGGCGGTGCTGGATCACACCGGCAGCGGCGACGGGGTCGAGACGATTTCGATCACCCTGATCGAGACAGAGTTTGCCGAAGGACGCGTGTTTGATTTGGGGGCACGCGCGGGATGAGTGTGAACGCAAATTGGATTGAGGCGCTGGACACGTTGTGCCCCATGCACGTGATCTTGTCCGAGACCGGGCATGTGATCCATGCGGGGCCCACCGTACAAAAGCTGCGCCCGGATGCCCCGTTCGAGGGGCGGCGGTTTCTAGAGATTTTTGACCTCAAGCGCCCGCGCGCCATCGCCACGATGCAGGACTTGTTGGCCGCGGCGGGGACCAAGCTGCACCTGCAGCTGCGCGATGCGCCGCAGACAGAGATCAAGGGCATCCTCGTGCCCGGTGCGGTGCCGGGCCAGAGCATCGTCAACCTGTCCTTTGGCATTTCGGTGGTGGACGCGGTGACGGATTACGCGCTGACCAGTGCAGATTTCGCGGCCACCGATCTGACGGTCGAGATGCTGTATCTGGTCGAGGCGAAGTCGGCGGCGATGGATGCGTCGCGCAAGCTGAACCTACGCTTGCAAGGGGCCAAGATTGCGGCGGAAGAACAGGCGTTTACCGACACGCTGACCGGCCTCAAGAACCGCCGCGCGATGGATCATGTGATGGCGCGGACGCTGGATTGGGGTGTGCGCTTTGGCGTGATGCAGATCGATCTGGACTGGTTCAAGGCCGTCAATGACACGCTGGGCCATGCGGCGGGCGACCATGTGTTGCAGACCGTTGCCCGTGTGATGGTGGAAGAAACCCGTGATACCGACACCGTTGCGCGCGTGGGCGGCGACGAGTTCGTCGTGATCCTGCCGCACAGCAAGGATGACAGCGGCCTCGAAATCGTCGGCGCCCGGATCATCGACCGCCTCTCCGCGCCGATCCCGTTTCAGGGCGAACACTGCCGCGTCTCTGCCAGCATCGGAACGGCGGTGTTTGAACCGGGCAGCGGGTTGACGGCAGCAGCGCTGCTGGAGAATGCAGATGTGGCGCTTTATGCCTCAAAGAACCGCGGGCGTGGGCGGCAGACGCTGTATACGCCTGCTTTGCGCGACCAGGCGCAGAACCTCGCACCACCGGCTGGGCGGCCCGAGGCGCGGAGTGCGTAAGGGTTTTGGGTGCTTTATGTGCCGCGTGCTGGCCTTTCCGCCTGCAAGTTAGGCGGCGAAGCCTTTGAAAATCCAGGGTCACTTCACCCCACACCGTGCACCGAGACATTTGGCAAAGGGTACACTGAAAAGAGGTGGCCACGTCCTAAAAACCCTTAGAAATCACACCGAGACGATTGCGGTCGCAACCCCCGCATAGATCGACAATGTCTAGGAGAGCCAAATGGCATCCCGTAGGGGAATCGAACCCCTCTTTCCAGGTTGAAAACCTGGCGTCCTAACCGATAGACGAACGGGACACTTGGTGTGAGCGGTTGTCTAGGCAATCGGCTATGCGGGTGCAAGCGGAAAAATGGGCTGTTTTGAAGAATGTCGCGGTCAGGCAGGGGCGGCGTCTTCGAGGCGCAGTTGCACCGATTGGCGGCCGCGAAACGTGTTGATGTCGAGCCGCCCTGCCAGGTGAAAGGGCGCGCCGCCGTGGTCGGCCAAGGCCGGGCCAAGGGCGCCGTCGAAGGCGGAAAAAGCGATGGCGTCGAGCCGCGCGCCGCCGGGCTCGCCAAAGGTCACCTTGAGATGCGCCTCGCCCACGCGCCGGGCGCTGAGGATGCGCATGGCGGGAAAGGCATAGCGTGGCGCGGGCGCACTGGCGCCGAAGGGGCCTGCGGCCTCGATCTGGTCCACGAGGTCGATGGTGGCGGCGCCGGGCATGAGCATCCCGTCAAGGCGCAGGTCCCGGGGGCCAAGCGCATCGGCGCCTTGTTTGGCCAACAGCTCGGACAGCCGCTGCATGGCGGCGTCGATCTTGTCCTCGGCCACGGTCAGGCCCGCAGCCATCTTGTGCCCGCCGCCCTTGATCAGCAGCCCTTCGGCGGCAAGCCGCTGGATCGGGGCGCCCAGGTCGATGCCGGTGACGGACCGGCCCGAACCTTTGCCGATGCCATCCTCGACCCCGATCACGATTGAGGGGCGGTTTGTCGCCTCTTTCACCCGCGAGGCGACGATGCCGACGACACCGGGATGCCAGCCCGGCCCCGCGGCCCAGGCAAGTGCGCCGTCGGTGCCGCGGGCCTCGCATTGGGCCAGTGCTTCGGCGCGCACATGCGCCTCGATCTCGCGCCGTTCGGCGTTGAGGGTGTTGAGCCGTTCGGCCAGCGCCGCGGCCTCGTGTGCATCTGACGTAGCGAGCAGTCGCGCGCCCAGATCGGCCTGGCCGATGCGCCCGCCTGCATTGATGCGCGGGCCCAGCAGATAGCCCAGGTGGTAGGCGGTGAGGGCCGTGTCCATCCCTGCAACGTCCGCCAGCGCCACCAGGCCGGGGCGCGCGCGCCGGGCCATGACGGTCAGCCCCTGGCGCACAAAGGCGCGGTTAACGCCAATGAGCGGCGCGACATCGGCGACGGTAGCGAGGCCCACCAGGTCAAGCAGCGCCATGAGGTCGGGGCCTTTGGCGCCGTCCGCGCGCAGTTGGCGCCCGGCCTCGACCAGCATTAAAAAGACGACGGCGGCGGCGCAAAGGTGCGCAAGTGCGCCGTCCTCGTCCTGCCGGTTGGGGTTCACGACGCTGTGCGCGTCAGGCAGCGTTTCACCGCCCAGGTGGTGGTCCAGCACCACGACATCGGCGCCCACCGCGGCGGCGATGGGGCCATGGGACAGCGTGCCGCAATCGACGCAGATGATCAGATCGTGCCGCGCGGCGAGGTCGGCCATGGCCGCGTCGTTGGGCCCATAGCCTTCGTCGATGCGGTCGGGGACATACAGCGTGGCGTCGCGCCCTTGCGCGCGCAGCCAGGTCAGCAGGAGCGCGGCAGAGCTGCCGCCATCGACGTCGTAATCGGCAAAGATCGCAATGCGCTGGCGCCCGCGCACCGCCTCCAGCACCCGGGTCGCGGCGCGTTCCATGTCGCGCAAGGCTCGCGGGTCGGGCAGCAGATCGCGCAAGGTCGGGGCGAGGTAGCTTTCAGCTGCCTCGGTCGCCACGCCCATCCGGGCGAGGATCTGGCAAACCGGCGCGGGCAGGGCGCTGTGCTGGGCCATGGCCTCGGCGGCGCGCGCGACCTCGATCGCGGGGCCGCGCCAGGTGCGCCCGGTCAGTGACCGCTCCACATCCAGAAAGGCCATGGCTGTGCTATCCTTTGCCAAAACAAACGCCGCCAAAGGGCGGTGGCCCTTGGCGGCGCGATGATACGGCTGCGCCTGTGCGGGGCAAGCCGCGGGTGGTCACACGGTGTGGGTGGGGGTGCGGTAGCTCATCCGCCGAACCGACCCGGTTTTCGAGCGCATGAGCAGCGTCTCGCAGGTCAGCCAGCCGGGTTCGCGGTGCACCGCCTCCAGCAGCGAGCCGTCGGTGACGCCGGTGGCGGCAAATATCACGTCCTGGGTCACCATGTCGTCGCGGGCGTAGATGCGGTCAAGGTCGGTGATCCCCGCCTTGGCCGCGCGGCCCTTTTCGTCGTCGTTGCGGAACAGCAGCTTGCCATAGATCTGCCCGCCCATGCATTTCAGTGCGGCGGCGGCCAGCACGCCCTCGGGGGCGCCGCCCTCGCCCATATACATGTCGATGCCGGTGCTGGGATCGGCGCAGTGCATGACGCCCGCCACATCGCCATCGGTGATCAGGCGGATCGAGGCGCCGGTGTCGCGGACGGCGGCAATCATCGGCTCGTGCCGGGCGCGTTCGAGGATGCAGACGGTAATGTCACTTGCATCGCAGCTTTTGGCCTTGGCCAGCGCCGCGACCCGTTCGCCGGGTGTCATGTCCAGCGTCACGGTGCCGGGGGCAAAACCGGGGCCGATGGCCAGCTTGTCCATATACACGTCCGGTGCGTGCAGCATCGACCCGCGCGGGCCCATCGCGATGACGGTCAGTGCGTTGGGCATGTCCTTGGCGGTGAGCGTCGTCCCTTCGAGCGGGTCGAGCGCGATGTCCACGCCGGGGCCGTCGCCGGTGCCGACCTCTTCGCCGATATAGAGCATTGGTGCCTCGTCCCGTTCGCCTTCGCCGATGACAACGACGCCCGCGATGTCGAGCAGGTTCAGCTGCTGGCGCATCGCGTTCACGGCGGCCTGGTCGGCGGCCTTTTCATCGCCGTGGCCCACCAGGCGGGCAGAGGCGAGGGCGGCGGCCTCGGACACGCGGGCGAGCCCGAGTGAGAGCATGCGGTCCTGGAACTGGGCGGTATCGGTCATTGGAAAAGTCCTTTTGGTGGTGAATGGGGGCGATCAAACAGCTTCGATGCGCAAAACGACGGGGTCAGAGGCAAGCACGCCGGTGCCTTGCATGGCGGCGATGGCCGTGTCGACGGCGGCGCGCGTGCATTTGTGCGTGACGATCAGCACCGGGGCCGAGGCGTCGCTGTGGCCGTATTGGCGCATGCGGTCGATGCTGATCCCGGCCTCGCCCAGCACGGTGGCGATTTTGGCCAGCGCGCCGGGTTTGTCGACCAGGTCCATGCGCAGGTAATAGGGGGCGGGCAGGACCGAGGTTGCGCGTTTGGCGGTGGCCAGCGTGCCCGCGGGCTGGCCAAAGACCGGCAGGCGCGCGCCGCGGGCGATGTCGCAAATGTCGCCCATCACGGCCGAGGCGGTGGGCCCTTCGCCTGCGCCGGGGCCGCGCAGCACGATCTGTTCGACGGCGTCCCCTTCGATGGCGACCATGTTGGTGCCGCCCTGCAGCTGGCCCAAGGGCGATGTGGCGGGCACGAGGCAGGGCATCATGCGCTGTTCCAGGCCCCGCCCGGTGCGCTGGGCCACGCCCAACAGCTTGATCTTATAGCCCATGTCGTCGGCGTGGCGGATGTCGTCGATGCTGACACGCTCGATCCCCTCCAGCTCGATCCCGTCGAAATCCACGCGCGTGCCGAAGGCGATGGACGACAGGATGGCCAGCTTGTGGGCCGCGTCGATGCCGCCCACGTCCAGCTGTGGATCCGCCTCGAGATAGCCCAGGCCGTCGGCCTCTGCAAAGACCTCTTCGTAGGTGAGGCCCGCGCTTTCCATACGGGTGAGGATGTAGTTGCACGAGCCGTTCATCACGCCGACGATCCGCTGGATGTCGTTGCCTGCAAGCCCTTCGGTCAGGGCCTTGATCACGGGGATGCCCCCCGCAACGGCGGCCTCATAGCGCAGTGACAGGCCTGCGGTCTCGGCCTGTTCGGCGAGGGTTTGCCCGTGGATGGCGAGCATCGCCTTGTTGGCGGTGACCACATGTTTGCCTGCGGCAAGTGCCGCCTCGACCGAGGTTTTGGCCGGGCCGTCGGTGCCGCCCATCAACTCGACATAAACGTCGACATCGTCCCGGGTGGCCAGCGCTGTGGGGTCATCCTCCCAGGCGTAGCTGGTCAGCGGCAGGCCGCGGTCCTTGTCACGGCTGCGGGCACTGATGGCGGACAGGGTGATGTCGCGCCCGGTGCGGGCGCTGAGCAGCGCCGCCTGGCTGCGCAGGATTTTGATGACCCCGATCCCAACCGTGCCCAGACCCGCGATGCCGAGACGAAGGGGAGCATTCATGGCGGGATCCTTTACCTGCTGGCCCAGGTCTTGGGCCGTCTTGCAGGCGATGTAGCGGGTTCGGCGCTGGGGTGCAATTGCTGGGCGCGCATCTGCGCCCTTCTGGGCCTGCGGCTAGCGCAAACCGTTGCGCAAACGGGCACGGGTGGCCGGATCGACGACGCTGCGCGCGCGCAAGGCCCGGGCCCGGGATTGCAGTGCGGCGACGCGGGCCTGCAGTGACCGGGTTGTCGCTTCGGTCGTGTCGTTGACCGGGGTGCGCGTCGCCAAGAGCGGGTCGAGCGGCACCAGCGCGGGGTAGTCGGCGCCCGCCAGCGCGGGCGAGACGTCGATGCCGAGATCGGGCGCTTGATCGCAGGCCGCGAGGGCCAGACAGGTCAGGAAAAGGGCCGCGCGCATCGCAGGCAAGCTCCGCCAAGGGGGGACTGTTGCTGTGGTGATGCACCAACCCCGGGCCTGGCGCAAGCGCGGGTTGGTTTTGAACGGGCGTTCAGATAAATCTCGTGTATGGCGAGAACCGCAGGATCCCATTCGGACATCACCGGCCCGCGTGTCCGCGCGGCGGCCTTGCGCCTGTTTGCGCGCCATGGCTTTGCCGCGGTGTCGATGCGCCAGATCGCGCAAGAGGTAGGGGTGCAGGCGGGGGCGCTGTACAACTACACACCCGACAAGCAGACCCTGCTGTTCGAGCTGATGCGCGACCATATGGTCGAGCTGTTGGCCGCGATGCGCGGGGTGGGCGCGGGTGATGCGCTGGCGCGCTTGGAGGGGTTTGTGCGCTTTCACATCGCCTTTCACCATGCGCGGCCCGATGCGGTGTTCATCGCCTATATGGAGCTGCGCAATCTGGAGCCTGCGAATTTTGCCGAGATCGAGGGGCTGCGGCGCCGCTATGAGACGGTGCTGGAGCAGATTTTGCGCGATGGCGCTGCCGCGGGTGTGTTTGGGGTGACCGACAGCAAGCTGTCAAGCTGGGCAGTGATTGCGATGCTGACCGGGGTGAACACGTGGTTTCGCGACGGCGGGCGGTTGAGCCTGGAAGACGTGCAGGACCAGTATTGGGGGATGGTGCGGCGGATGGTTGTCGTGCCGGCGGCCGGGACTGTTTGACCTTGCGGTCAAAGGCGCCCGCCCGCCGACCCGTTTTTTGGGCTGTTTGATCATCTGAGTGGCTGACAGCTTTTGTTGCCAAAAGCTGTCCTTGCCACGGCCCGCGGCTGCCTACGCAGCCGCGGGCTTGATAAACGTCCCATTCCGCAACTCGCGCATCGCTTGCATCAGTTCTTCTTGGGTGTTCATCACGATGGGGCCGTGCCAGGCGACAGGTTCGTCGATCGGCGCGCCGGAGATCAGGAGAAAGCGGATGCCGTCGGGGCCCGCTTGCACCGTGACCTCATCGCCCGTGCCAAAGCGGATGAGTGTCCGGTCGCCGGAGAGGTCGCGGATGTTCAGCTCTTGGCCAGCGACTTCCTTTTCCAGCAGCACGCCTGCGGGGGCCGAGGCGTCGGCAAAGGCGCCCGCGCCGTCAAACACATAGGCGAACGCCCGGCGGTAGGTGTCGATCCGAAACGTCTTTTTCCGGCCTGCGGGCACGGTGATGTCGAGATATTGCGGATCGGCGGCGATGCCGTCGACCGGGCCCGTTTGGCCCCAAAAGCTGCCGGTGATCACGCGCACGCGGGTGCCGTCATCGTCGATCACCTCGGGGATATCGCTGCCTTGGATGTCTTGGTAGCGCGGGGTCGTCATCTTTTGATCCGCGGGCAGGTTGCCCCACAGCTGGAAGCCGTGCATCTGACCGGTGGCGTTGCCGTGCGGCATCTCTTGGTGCAGGATGCCCGACCCTGCGGTCATCCATTGCACCGATCCCGCGCCCAAGGTGCCGGAGTTGCCCAAGGAGTCGCTGTGTTCCACAGTGCCTTCGAGCACGTAGGTGATCGTTTCGATGCCACGGTGCGGGTGCCAGGGAAAGCCCTTTTCGAACTGGGCGGGCACGTCGTTGCGGAAATCGTCGAAGAGCAGGAACGGGTCAAGTTCTGTCGGGTCCTGAAAGCCGAAGGCGCGGTGCAGGTGCACGCCTGCGCCTTCCAATGTGGGCACGGCTTGGCGGGTTTCGAGGGTGGGTCTGAGGGACATGGGAGGATCCTTTATCTTTGCGTTGCAGCAGAGATAAGCGTGCGCGCGTGCGGCGCAATTTGCGCAAACACACCGCATCTGTGCAAAGATGCGAGAAAGTGGCGGGACCACCCGGACCGTGCGGTTCTCTCATTCCCGAGGACCTGTATATACAGGTGGGTGCCAGATAAACGGACCAGGATCCGCACAGAGCCAGCTCCCTCGGAATTGCTTAAGGCCACCGGAATGCAACCGTACACGTGAGGAGCAGAACCCGCCGTCGCACAACGTAGGGCTTTGACCGGGGCGCTGCAAGGGCGCGCGGCAGGCTGCGGGTGGTGAACCGGCCCTTCGGGGAGGATTTTTTGGAACAGAGAAAGGGCGCGGGTTACTCGGGGGCTTCGGTGAAGCGATAGCGTTCGAGCTCTTCTGGCAGCAGCACGTAGATTTCGTCGGGCGGGGTGGACAGGGCGTGGGTCATCACCAGGGGGTCGATGCCCATGTCGTTGAGGTAGGCCATGACCTCGCCCTGGCCGCGTTGGATGTCTTCGACGGCGAAGGCGGCGGGCAGGAAGGTGTTTTCGCCAAAGTAGTGCTGGTGCACGCCTACGGAGGCATCGGGGTGGATGTCGCGGGTGCGGCCCGCGGCCAACAGGTAGGGGCAGGCGGAATAGCAAAACTCGCCTGCGAGCATTTGGGTGCCGAGCCCTTGGCTGCGGACAAAGCGGCCCAGGGCCAGGGCGTCTTGGACAGAGCCGCCGGGCGATTGCAGGATCAGGACCTCGGGCGCGGGCGCCGCTTGGGCGATGAGGTCAGAGAGCCGGTCGGCGTCGCCCGCGCCGATCCCCCCCTCGAGCCGGTAGGTGGTGCCTTGGGTCTGGGTCAGCACCAGCCGGTCGGGCAGCGCGCCGGGGTCGCGGGCGGGTTGCACCGTGGGCCGGTCGCGGTCGGGGCGGAAGGTGCGGCGTTGGTCGCCGGGGCGCACGGGTTCCGTGAGGCGCGGGGCAGAGGGGCCAAAGCTGGGCAGGCGGAGGCCTTGCATATCGCCCAGCACCAAGAGGCCGCCGATCCCCAGTTGGAACATCAGCACCCCCATCAGCACGCGGGCGACGGGACCGCGTTTGCGCGCGACCTCGGTCATTCGGCGGCCTTGGGCGGGGGCGTGAGTTTGGGTGCCTCTGGGCCTGTCCCGGACCCTGAGGCGGGTTCGGTCATCGCGGTTTCCACGTCGCGCATGGCGGCGATGGCGGCGCGCAACTCGGCCAGGGTCAGCGTGTCCTCGACCGCGGCGCCCTCGCGCCCGCCGCGGATGGCCGATTGGGTGATCGCGAGGATGAACACGAGAACCGCGGGCAAGAGGTCGATGGCGATGGCGCCCGCCCAGGAGGGCACGAAGTTGCCAGCGTAGAGGATCACAGCGTCAGCGGACGAGATTGGGGTGTAGGTGACGTCGGTGGCCGGTTCCAGCGCCTGGACGTCTTGGGCGGCGCGTTCGAGCGTGGTGGCGCGTTGGGCCAACACCTCGAGTACGGAGGTGATGGTGGCGGCCTGGTCGGTGCGGCCCTGTTCGGTACTGCTGTCCAGTTCGGGCAGAACGACAGAGGCGGCGAGGTCCTGGGCCGCGCGTTCGACAAGCGGCGCGACCGAAAGCTGGCGGATTTGGGTGATGAGGCCCGCCAGGCGCACGGCCTGTTCGGAAAACTCGACGCTGCGCGCCTCGACCGGACCGGGTTCGACGGTCAGCGCGCGCATGCGGGACAGGATCGCGTTGCCTTCGGTAAAGGCGGCCTCGACCCGCGGGGTTTGGGCGCTGATCTGCCCTTCGAGGCCCGACAGCTCTGCCGCCTTTTGGCGCAGCACGCGGAAGACCGCACCGCGGCCTGCGAGGCCCGACAGCGCGCCTGCGGCCTCTTGTTCCGACAGATCCTCGAAGGATTGGCGCACGCGGGCGACATCGCGTTCAAGCGATTGGCCGGTCAGGGCGACCTCATGCGCGGTCTCGAGGCTGGTTTGGTAATCTTGCACCGTCTTGGCCAAGTGCTGTTCGACGGCGGCGGAGCCTGCAAGTGCCGCCGCGTTCAGCCAGGAGGACATGGCCACGATGGCGAGAGAGCCTGCGCCCATCGCGACCATCAGCCCGATGCGCGCCTGCGCGGTGCGCACGGCCGGGAACAGCCGCATCATGTAGGACCAGAAGACAAAGATGCCCACGGACACCGCGACGGAATAGGCGATGGCGGCAAAGACGGACATCGCGCCGTTTTCGTCCAGCAGCGAAGAGACGCCGAGATACGTGTAGATGCCCGAGGCGACGGCCAACACGCCCAGGGCTGTGCCAGAGAAGGTGTCGAGCCAGCCCAGGTGCCCCTCAAGCTCGCGCGCATAGCGCACGCCGCGGGCCTGCGCGTCAGTCAGGCGGGTGTCGTTGCTCATCTGCGTCCCTCGCTGGTTCGGGCATTAACCTATGCCTCGGGCAGGGGAACGCCAAGGGGACTTGTTTTTGTTCATCCTTTGTTCATAATTCGACCCCATGCAGACTGCGCAAGACACCGCCCCCTTGATGCCCGGCCAATTGCTGGCCCGCGGTGTCGCGCGCCATTTCGCCAGCCTGGGCTGGGCCACGGTGGAAGAGCTGGTGCCCGCCCGCGGTTTGCGGGTCGATGTGATGGCACTGGGACCCAAAGGCGAGGTGTGGGTGGTCGAGTGCAAGTCGAGCCGCGCGGATTTCATGTCGGACCAGAAATGGCAGGGGTATTTGGAGTGGTGCGACCGGTTCTTTTGGGCGGTGGACGATCAGTTTCCCGTGGACCTTTTGCCCGAGGGGACGGGGCTGATCATTGCGGATGCCTATGACGGAGAGATCGTGCGCATGGCGCCCGAGGCCAAGCTTGCGGCGGCGCGGCGCAAGGTGATGGTGCACAAGTTTGCCACCCACGCCGCGCGGCGGTTGCAGGTGTTGCGTGACCCTGGCGCGGGGTTGGGGTGGTGATCCGCCAGAGGCACCGGTTGACAGAACGTTTGGAGATGTGACGCCGACTGCGATAGGGTCTGGGTAGGCGGCGCGATTATCGCGTTGTTTTCCGGCCAGTAAGGTCGTGCGGTCAGAAAGGACGTGCATGGGCAAAACCGGAGAGAAAGCCGAGACAGCCACCACCCGAACGCCTCAGAACCAAGGGCGTGGGCCGGGAGCGACGCTGGGTGGGCAACCGGGGGGTGGGGCCGCTGGCAATGCGGCCCTGAACGCGCTGAACACAGCAGCGGCAACCAGCCCTGCGGTGACTGGCCTGGCATCCCTTGCCACAGCCGCCGCCGCAACGGTGCCCGCGCAGGTGGTGATCACACCCGCCGATGGGCTGCTTTACCCCGCGTATGAGCAGTTGCACCCACAGGTGCGCAGCGCCGTACTAAGTGGTCCGTCTGCGGCGCATTTCGTTGGTTTGGACGCCCCTGGCAAGTTGGCCTATCTGCAAGCGGCGCGGCGTATTTGCGCATCTATCCCGCCTCCCGCTTCTGGTGCCGCTGGCGTAGCGCTCAGCCACGACACACAAGCGCAGATATTTGCCGCACAGCCTACATGGCTGGCGCAAGCACAACTTGTTGCACAGGGCCAGCAGGTGACGCTGACGCAGGGGACGTCTACATTTGTTGTACCGGGTCTGGGGCAAACGGTGCAAACCGGGGGCGCTGCTGGCAACGCGCTTTTGCCGTATATGGCGCGGTCGGGCGGGTTGGCGGATCTCAACACCGACACAGATACCGAACTGACCGATACATGGAGTGCGCTGGCGGCTGATCTAAAGGCCTATGCGACGGGCAATGGGTTCACGGATATCGGCAAGCTACGGCTATACTACACTGACCAAACCTACTATTGCTGGGACAGTGCAAACTTGAACGATCAGGCGCTCATGGACCGTTGCCGCGCGTTTGTGCTGAACTTCATGCGCCGCAACGGGCAGCTGGCCTTTATCGCGCAGCAACCGTGGTTCTTGGACGGCAGCTATGACATCGTTGTCGACTGCAACTTTTACGGCGACCGCGCGATGGAGACAGGCAACGCCTTGGGCTTTCACAAGGACACGGCGGGGCAGAACCTGTTTGTGAACCTGGTGTTCGACAATACCACGCAAACGCCCGCGACAGAGTGGTTTCCCGATGGCGACGCCTTCCCGCCCGCGCGCGCGGCGGTTTTACGGACGTTGATGCCGGATGCGTTGGTGGATCAACTGCTTGACGCCAAGGCGCGGATCGCCGCCCAACCACCGGGGGGCGCGCAGATCCGTGGGGGGCTGTTTGATCCGTTGGCGTTTTTGTCTTGGGTGGATGAATTGGTGTGGCATTCCAGCCCGTCGTCCGAACATCGCCCCGCCGCGACGCCCCAGGCTTTTGCGGATGCCGTGAACGCGGGCAATTATACCGACCCGTGGGTTTATACGGTTTCTGCGTACTTGGTTGCGTCTAGCACATCTGATTTCTACCCGTATTTTGCAGGGGGGACGCCGACAAACGCGTTTTCTGCAACCACGTGGCCAGGGTTTTGGGCATACGTTCAGTCTGGCGGGGCCGCGATGGAGGCAGCCTGGAAGCAAGTGTTGATAGCCGAAGCGAACGCAATGACGAACGATGAATGGTCTGCGATAGCACGACAAGTGAGTGGGCAAAGTGGTGAGATATTGGACAACCCGACCAGCCTGCAGTCTGAAATCCACGCCACCCAGATCGGGACGCGGCCGAGGCGAAACAGCGATGCCAGCGCCCTTGCTGCAATTCGCGCCGCCGCACCGCCCGGCACGAAGCGGTCTTTCATCAGAACCTGGGTGACGGTGGTTAAGCGCGGTTCTTAACGCTTCATCGCCGCGGCGGCGCGGGCGGCGGCTTTGATCTCATCCGCGATCTCGTCGGCCTCTTCGGGTTCGAAATCCATTGGGATCTCAACGCCTTTGGCCTCGACATAGATGCGGACCATGCCCTTGTCGGTGGGGCCGATTTGCAGGTTGGCTGAAATGTCGCTTTCGCTGTTGATGCCCATGGTGGCCTCCGGCTGTAGCTGCGTGCGGGGTGCTAGCCCGCGGGGCATTGAAAGGCAAGGTCGGACGGGCCATGCTGGGCCATGACCGACGTGACCTTGCGCCCCTTTGACCCCGCGGACACCGATTGGCTGACCCATCAGCACGGGGTGCTTTATGCCCAGGCCGAGGGGTTTGATGACACGTTTGGCCCGCTGGTGCGGTCGATCCTGGACGCCTATTGCGCCGACCACGATCCGACCTGCGAGCGGGGGTGGATCGCCGAGGCGGAGGGCCAGCGGCTGGGGTCGATCTTTTGCGTGCGCCACGATGCGACCACGGCCAAGTTGCGCCTGTTTCTGCTGGTGCCTGCCGCGCGCGGGCGCGGTGCGGGGCGGATGCTGCTGGACCAGTGCATGCGCTTTGCGCAGGCTTCGGGCTATGCCGGGATGACGCTGTGGACGCATGAAAGCCACCGCGCGGCCTGCGCGCTTTATGCCAAAACGGGCTGGACGCTGATCGCGTCAAAACCGGTGCATTCCTTTGGCCAGGATTTGGTGGAACAGACCTGGGTTTATCGCTTTTGACGGTCTTGCAATCGGCGAACGCTATCGGTATTTGAACGGCCAGTGCCGCCTTAGCTCAGTTGGTTAGAGCGCTTGATTGTGGATCAAGAGGTCCCTGGTTCGAGACCAGGAGGTGGTACCACCCCCCCGTCTTACACAGCGTTGCCTTGGCCCTGATGCCGAATGGTTGCGCCAGGCACGAATTCGACCGGCAAGGTGACCAGCCGTTCGACGGCGATGCCGTGGATACGGGCCAGCAAGTTGCGGGCACCGGTTGTGCCGATCAGGCGGCGCGGTGTGCGGACGGTTGTCAGGGGCACGGGCAGCACCGCCGTCAGATCAAGCGCGTTAAAGCCGATCATGCCGATGTCATCCGGCACCGCGATCTCAGCGGCGCGGCACGCCTCGAGCCCGCCAAAGGCGAGGTGGTCGTTGAGGTAAAAGATCACGTCCGGTTGATACGTGGCCAGCATCCGCTGCGTGCCATCAAAGCCCGCGGCAAAGCTGTTGCCCTGCTCTGACCGGGTGACGTGCACGGGTGCGGCGTCGGGGCAGGTGGCAAAGCGCTCTTGGAACCCCACCAGCCGCCCCTCGGCCCGGGGGTCGCGGGCGGCGGTCACGCCGATGAAGGCCGGCGCGCGGTAGCCGCGGTCGATGCAGTGCTGCGCCACCATCCGGCCGGCACCCACATGGTCGATGCCCACGCAGATGTCGATGGGATCGTCCGTCACGTCCCACACTTGCAGCGTCGGGATGTCGGCGCGGCGCAGCGCCTCGCCCAGTTTTGGGTGGTGTGTGCAGCCTGTGAGGATGAAGGCGGCAGGGCGCCAGGACAGCAGCCGTTCGGCCCAGGCCAGTTCCACATCCACCTGGTATTCCGTCGTGTCGATGACGCTGGAATAGCCCGCCAGATCAATGGCGCGGCGCATGCCCCCGACCATCTCGGCAAAGACATCGTTAAAGAAGGTGGGCACCGAGATGCCGACCAGATCGGAGTGGTGGGTGACCAGCGACCGGGCCGAGCTGTTGGGTGTGTATTTCAGCCGTCCGGCGATGCGCAGAATCTCCGCGCGCTTGGCCTCTGACACGCCTTCGACACCGCGCAGCGCGCGTGAGGCGGTCATGATGCTGACATTCGCGGCGGCGGCCACATCCTTGAGAACGGGGCCTGCATCTGGGGCACGGCGGGGCATGGAATTGGGGCCTTTGGGCGTAAGAGTGTGAGGCGTCACAGGGACTTAGCTGCACAAATACGTTAACGTTAACGTTAATAATGCGCAAGCCCGCTTTGCGTTTTGCGACCCGCATGCCACTGTTTGCGCAACAATCGTGCGCTGCCAAGGCGCCGTCCATGCGGTCTGGGAGGAACGCCGTGCCTGAAATCGTCTTTGACGGTGTCGAAAAAAGCTTCGGCGCCGTACGGGTTCTGCCCCCTTTGGATCTGACGCTGAATGATGGCGAGTTTACTGTGCTGGTCGGCCCGTCGGGCTGCGGCAAGTCCACGACGCTGCGCATTCTGGCGGGGCTCGAGACTTTGTCGGGGGGCGAGATTTTCTTTGACGGTACGCCGATCAGCCAGCTGGAGCCCAAGGAGCGGGACATCGCGATGGTGTTCCAGGATTATGCGCTTTACCCGCACATGAACATCGCGCGGAACATGTCTTTTGCCCTGCGCCTGGCCAAGACGCCTAAGGCCGAGATTGACGACAAAGTGCGTCGCGTGGCGGATATGCTGAACATCGGGCACCTGCTAGAACGCAAACCGGCCGAGCTGTCCGGTGGCCAACGCCAGCGGGTGGCGATGGGCCGGGCGCTGGTGCGCGACGCGGGCACGTTTCTGTTTGACGAGCCGCTGTCGAACCTGGACGCCAAGCTTCGCGGCAAGATGCGGACCGAACTGGCCGAGATGCGCGACAGCATCGAGAAAAACATGGTCTACGTCACCCACGACCAGGTCGAGGCGATGACGCTGGGCGACCGGATCGTCGTCATGAACGAGGGCATCGTGCAACAGCAGGGCAGCCCCGAAGCGCTATTCAAAGAGCCGCACAACATCTTTGTCGCAGGGTTTATCGGCAGTCCGTCGATGAATTTTCTGAACGGTGAGCTGCGCGAAGAAGGCGGCGCGCTGCGGGTGCAGGGACAGGGGTTCGATTTCGAGATCGGCGCGGCACAGCGCGCGCGCCTGGGCGCCGTCGGCCAGGGCCGCGCGGTGACGGTGGGCATCCGGCCCTCGTCCTTCAATACCAGCCCGCAGCCGGGGGCGGCGATCACCTTGCGCGTGGTTGTCGCCGAATATCTGGGCGCGCAATCGGTGCTGGTGACCAAATCCGGCGATACCGAGCTGCTGGTCGAAACCCAAAGTTCGACCCGCTTTGCCTCGGGCGTGACGCAAGAGTTTGGCGTGGTCACGGACGAGATCATGCTGTTCGACCGGGCCTCGGGCCTGCGACTGTGACGACGCGAGTTTTACCAACGAAAAGCATCCAGGGAGGACACGAGATGCAGATGACGAAACACCGCCTGATGGGCGCGGTCGCGGGGGTTGCCCTGTCGGCGACGGCCGTGATGGCCAACCCCTATGCCGAGTACGAGGGCACGACGCTGATCGTGAACTTCCCCGCGCACCCGCATTACAACGCCGCGATCCGGGCCCTGCCCGAATTCACCAAGCAGACCGGGATCGAGGTCGAGGTGGATCAGCTGCCCTACCTCAAGATGCGCGAGCGGCAGACGCTGGAACTGGCGCAGGATGAGGGTGAATATGACCTGATTTCCTACGTTGTGTTTTCCAAGGCGGACTATGTTTACGCCGATCAGCTGGAAAACCTGGCCAAGTTCTTTATGAACCCCAAGCTGGCCGACCCGAACTATGACGCGGGCGACCTGATCGATGGCTATGTGCAAAACATCGGCGTGGCCGGTGGCGCCAAGGGCTATCTGCCCGGCCCAACCGGGTCGCTGTTCGGCATTCCGTTCGGGTCCGAGACATCCGTGCTGGCCTATCGCAAGGACATCTTTGAAAAGCACGGGATTGCCGAGCCCGAGACCTATGACCAACTGCTCGACGCAGCTTGCAAGATCCCTGAGCTGGAGCCCGGCATGGGCGGCATGGCCTCGCGTGCGGCGTCTGGTCACCAGGCCAGCCACGCGTTCCTGTTGCACCTCGCACCCCTGGGCGGCCGCGTCTTTGACGACGCGTGGAACCCGATCATCAACAACGCCGCGGGCGTTGAGGCGGCCAATGCCCTGAAAACCATTGTCGATTGCGGTCCCGAAGGGTCGCTGAGCTTTGGCCCATCAGAGGCCGCCAACGCGTTCTCGAACGGTGATGCGGCGATGTTCCTCGATTCGATCGCCTTTATGCCCGGGTTCGAAAACCCCGACAGGTCGTCGGTTGTGGGCAAGGTGGGCTATGCGATGCACCCGATGGGCGTGCGCCGCGGCAGCCAGACCGGTGGCTTTGGCATCGGCATCCCCAAGAACGCCGAGAACAAAGAGGCCGCGTTCCTGCTGATGCAATGGCTGACCTCGAAAGAGGGCGACCTGATGGTGGCGATGAATGGCGGCAACCCCTCGCGCTTTTCCACGTACCAAGATGCGGGCCTGAACGAAAAATACCCGTTCTCGGCCACCTTTGGTGAGGCGCTGAAATATGCCGACCCCGACTGGCGTCCGATCATCCCCGTCTGGGGCAAGATCAACGCCGACATCGGTACCACCATGTCCAAGGTCCTGACCGAAGACCTGGATATCCAAGAGGCCCTGGACGGCGTGGCCGAGCGTACGCGCGCCGTGATGGAAGAGGCTGGGTACTACACCTGGCAGTAAGCCACCGCTTGCGAGGTCCGGCACGTGCTGCCGGGCCTCCACCCTTGCCACCTCAACGAAAAAGGTCTGTCAGGTGAAAATCACGCTGAACCGTTTGACGCCTTACGTCTTTTTCTTGCCCGCGGCGGTGATCATGGTGATCGCCCTGTTTTACCCGCTGCTTTACATGATCTACGGCAGTTTCCGCCGTTGGTCGCCCAGCCAGCAGATCGGCGAGACCGAATTTGTCGGCCTGCGCAACTATATCACCCTGTGGAACGACCCGAACTTTGCCGAAAGCCTGGGCGTGACCCTCAAATTCGCGGTGGCGGTGGTAAGCATCGAAATGGTGCTGGGCGTGGGCCTTGCCCTGCTGCTGGACCGCAACATTCGCGGCATGTCGGTGCTGCGCACGCTGTTTATCCTGCCCATGATGATCGCCCCCGTCGTGGTGGGGTTGATGTGGCGGTACATGTACCATCCGACCATCGGCACCTTTAACCGCTTTCTCGAAGGGATCGGCATCGACGGTGTCGACTGGCTGGGCCAGCATGCGCTGATGTCCGTCATCATTGCCGACATTTGGCAGTGGACCCCGTTTATCTTTATCCTATCGCTGGCCGCCCTGCAGTCGCTGCCGCAATCCGCACTAGAGGCAAGCCGCATTGACGGCGCCACCGGCTGGCAGCAGATCTGGCACATCAAGATCCCGCTGATGATGCCAGTGCTGATCGTGACCTGCCTTTTGCGCCTGATCGATGCGTTCAAGGTGCTTGAGGTGATCCTGGTCATGACCGAAGGCGGCCCAGGCCTGTCGACTGAAATCCTGGCCCTGCGCATCAGCCGCACCGCGACCGAATTCCGCGAGTTGGGCGTGGCGGCGGCGATGTCGAATTACCTGCTGATCCTGCTCATGCTGCTGACAGCGGCGATGTTTGCATACACGAAACTTCAAGAAGCCCGCGCCAACCGGCTGCGGATGGTGGCAGAGGCGGACGACTGATGGCGACCCAAGCGCATACCCGTCAACACCCGGCGTTCTACGCCATCCTGGTCATGCTGATCTTTATGGCCGTTGGGCCTATCGTGTTGATGTTCATCAACTCGTTCAAGCTGGATGTCGATATCATCTCGGGCACCGGGGGCTTGCTGTTTTTGCCCACGATCCAGAACTATGAAACCGCGCTGTGCGATGTTCTGCCTTACGAGTTGGATCACCTGGATTTCTGTTCGCTCAAGTTCGGCGGCGCCTTTATCAACTCGCTGATCATCGCGCTGGTGTCGACCTTTCTGACGCTCGTCATCGGCTGCATGGCGGCCTATGCGCTGGTGCGGTTCCGCTTTATGGGGCGCGATGTGGCGTCAGTGACGACGCTGATGCTGCGCATGGTGCCGCCTGCGGTGCTGCTGGTGCCGGTGTTTGGCCTGTGGAACAACGAGTTTTGCCTGGACCGCGACGGCCTGTTGGGCGGGGCGATCCGCGACACCTTTGGCGGGCGGGGCGATGTGTGCCTGGCGGGCACGCATTCGGGCATCATCCTGATCTATGTGGCGATGAACCTGCCCTTCGTGATCTGGATTTTACAAAGCTTTATCGTCCAGGTCCCGCGCCAGTTGGAGGAGGCCGCGCGCATGGACGGTGCGGGCCCGTTTCAGGTGTTCTTTCTCGTCGTGCTGCCGCTGATCAAGCCGGGCCTCGCCGCGGCGGCGATCTTTACCTTCCGCATCGCGTGGAACGAATACCTCTTGGCCTCGGCCCTGTCGGACCGGGATACCAAGACGGTGCCCATTCTGATCGTGAACAACATGTCCGAGTTCAACGTGGAGTGGGGGGTTATCATGGCCACGGGGATGCTGCTGGCCATTCCGCCGATCATCTTTACCCTGCTTGCGTCGCGCCAGATTATCACCGGCATGACGGCGGGCGCGGTCAAGGGTTGATCAGGTGTGGGACTGGCTGCTGGCGCCGGTAGATGCGGCACGCGCGCATGAGGTGGGCGCGTACCTGTCCTGGCACGCGCGGCTGATGGTGCTGGCGTGGGCGGTGCTGGTGCCCACGGGCATCATGGCCGCGCGCTATCTCAAGGTGCTGCCGGGCCAGGACTGGCCGCGCGAGTTGGACAACCAGTTCTGGTGGATGACGCACCGCGCCTGCCAGTACACGGCCACGGCGCTGATGACCGCAGCGCTGATCCTGATCCTGATCGCACCACCTTTGGTGTCGGCGCTGCCCGGCCCCCATGCCGTCATCGGCTGGACGGTGCTGGCGCTGGTGGTGCTGCAAATCCTGGGCGGGGCGCTGCGCGGCAGCAAGGGGGGGCCGACCGACAGCAGCATGCGCGGCGATCACTTTGACATGACGCCCCGACGCCTGGCCTTTGAATATGCGCACAAGGCGTTGGGCTATGTCGCCTGGGTCCTGTCCATGGTCGCGATCTTTAGCGGGCTGTGGCAGGCCAACGCGCCCAACTGGATGTGGCTGTCGCTGGGCCTGTGGTCGCTGGCGCTCGTCGGTGTGTTCACCTGGTTGCAGCGCCGGGGCCGCGCGGTCGACACCTATCAGGCGATCTGGGGCGACGACCCGACCTTGCCGGGCAACAAGCGGCGGCCCATCGGTCTGGGCGTGCGCACCCTGTCGGATTAATCGACCTGGGCCAGCTCCGTCTCGGGCGTGAGGCCCGAGATTTCCAGGACCAGCTTGCGCCGCACCGTCTCGGCAAAGCTGCTGCGCCCCTCGGCGGTCACCATAAACGCACCGGGGCCGCCGATGATGCGGTTGGCATATTCCTCTTCCAGGTTCGCGCCTGCACGCCGCCCGTCTTCGGGCCGCAAGATCGGCAGGGCGTTGATCGTGATGCCAGCCGCCAGCACCTCGGCCCGCGCGTCGCTGATCGCGGGACCGGATGAGTTGCCGATGCTGTCGCCGGAAAAGTCGATGACCGCCCGCGGGGCAAAGATGTCGTTCTGCTCGATCAGCCGCTTGGCCTCTAGCAGCGCGCCGCCGATGGCATTGCGCCCATAGGCCTGGCGCGGCGGGCCGGTCAGCGCATCGGCAAAGGCGCGCGCCGTCTCTGGCCCGTCGATGATCATCCAATCCACGACCTGGGCCGTGTTCGTGGCCCATTCGACATAGGTCACCGCCACATTGCCGTAGATCGAGTTTTGGATCGCCCCGATCACCTGCGGATCGGTCATCGCCAGCGCATACCCTTGGCGTTGAAAGGCCAGCTCTTCGCTGTCGATGGAGCCGGAGGCATCGGCCAGCAACACCAGCTCAAGCCCCGCCTCGCGCTGCGGGACATAATCGGTCTGGGCGGTGGCGGTGCTGCCCAGCAGCAGGCAGGCGAGGGCCGGGATCACATGTTTCATGGGCAAAGCATCAACCGCTGGCCCGTTTCGATCAAGGGGTTTGGTGGGCGCGGGCCGGGGTCGGGCGCGGGCCTGCCTACCTTTCCAGCGTCACTGTCTGGCGCAGGGAGCCGGTAACTTGGTCATAGATGAGGATCTGATCATCCTCCGTCACCACGCCAAACCAGTCCGACCCGATGGTAAAGGCCGTGGCCGTCGCCCCGTCGGGCAGCGTCACCTGGTCGGGCAAGGGCAGGGGGGCCGGATCGGCATTCAGCCGGATGACAAGCAGGGCCACCACCGTTACAACGCCGCCAATCATGATGACGGTCAGCACCGTCACCAACCGGCGCAGAAAGCGCAGGTTCGCCGGTTCCTCGGGAGTGTCCATGTCGTCCAAGCGTCTGTCCTTTGTCATTGCCGATGACCCGCCGCCGCGCCTTGATAAGGCCATCGCCCGCGACGTGCCAGAGGAAGCGGCGCTGTCGCGCACGCGTCTGGCGCGGCTGTTGGCGGAAGGCGCGGTGCAGGTCGATGGTGTGGCCACGACCGACCCCAAGGCGCGCGTGCAGGCCGGGGCCGTGATCGAGGTCGAGGTCGCAGAGGCCGCCGAGAGCCACATCGCGCCCGAGGCGATCCCGCTGGACATCGTACACGAGGATGCCGACCTGATCGTGGTCAACAAGACTGCGGGCATGGTCGTGCACCCGGCCCCCGGCTCGCCTTCGGGCACGCTGGTCAACGCGCTGATGCACCACTGTGGCGACGACCTGTCGGGCGTGGGCGGGATGAAACGGCCGGGCATCGTCCACCGGATCGACAAGGACACCAGCGGCCTGTTGGTTGTGGCCAAAAGCGACGCGGCCCATCACGGGCTGGCCGCGCAATTTGCGGCCCACACGGTCGAGCGATACTACCGCGCGCTGGTCTATGGCGTGCCCGACGCCAACGACCCGCGCTTGCGTGGGGTGCGCGGGGCCAGCTTTGAGACCGGGAATGTGCTGAAACTGACCACGCAGCTGGCGCGCCACAAGACCGACCGGCAGCGCCAGGCGGTGCTGTTTCAGGGCGGGCGGCACGCGGTCACGCGGGTGCGGGTGGTCGCGCGCTATGGCGCGCCTGCGGTGCTGGCCCAAGTGGAATGCTGGCTGGAAACCGGGCGGACGCATCAGATCCGCGTGCATATGGCCCATGCGGGGCACGGGCTGATCGGCGATCCGACCTATGGCGGGCGGCGCAAGCTGGCGCGCGGGGCGTTGTCCGATGCTGCCGCGCAGGCAGTGGCCGCGTTTGACCGGCAGGCGCTGCATGCAGCCGTTCTGGGGTTCGACCACCCGGTCAGCGGCGCGCATCTGCGGTTTGAGGCGGCGCTGCCCGACGATCTGGCCGCGTTGCTTGCGGAACTCGGATAGCGCGCGCGGCGTTAAGCCAATGTTCATCTCTGACTGAAACGAACAGCACATGCGCGTGAGGGCGCAGATGTGGCCCTGCCCATCCGCGTTTGCACGTGTCAAAGTACATCTTGCGACGACACCTGCCTCTTGAAGGCAGGCGATCGCCGTCCCATATGCAATGTTAAGGCGCTAAACATGTAACCGTTTAGAGCGACCAGGAGGGACACTATGGCCAATTACGCAAATCTGCCCGCACCCACACCCGAAGGCGGCTTGAACCGCTATATGCAGGAAATCCGCAAGTTCCCGCTGCTGGAACCGGAAGAGGAATATATGCTGGCCAAAGCCTGGGTCGAGAAAGAAGACACAGGCGCGGCGCATAAGATGGTCACCAGCCACCTGCGCTTGGCCGCCAAGATCGCCATGGGCTATCGCGGCTATGGCCTGCCGCAGGCCGAGGTGATTTCCGAGGCCAATGTGGGCCTCATGCAGGCGGTCAAACGCTTTGACCCGGAAAAGGGCTTTCGCCTGGCGACCTACGCCATGTGGTGGATCCGCGCCTCAATCCAGGAATACATCCTGCGGTCCTGGAGCCTGGTGAAGCTGGGGACGACCTCGGCGCAGAAAAAGCTGTTTTTCAACCTGCGCAAGGCCAAGGCCAAGATCGGCGCGCTGGAAGAGGGCGACCTGCGCCCCGAAAACGTCAAGCAGATCGCGACGGATCTGGGCGTGACCGAAGATGAGGTCATCAGCATGAACCGCCGCTTGTCCGGGGGGGATGCGTCGCTGAACGCGACCGTCGGGTCCGAAGGCGAGGGCACGATGCAATGGCAGGACTGGCTTGAGGACGAAAGCGCCGACCAGGCGGGCGATTATGAGGCCCGCGACGAGCTGGAAGTGCGCCGCGAGATGCTGGCCGAAGCCCTTGACGTCCTGAACGAGCGCGAGAAGGATATCCTGACCCAACGCCGCCTGGCGGATCAGGCGGTCACGCTCGAAGACCTGTCGACGCAATACGGCGTGAGCCGTGAGCGCATTCGCCAGATTGAGGTGCGTGCATTTGAGAAGCTGCAGAAGAAGATGCGCGATATTGCCAAGACCAAGGGGTTGATGGCGACGGCCTAGGGCGCTTTTGTTTTCCCCTTGGGGGGTTGGTGGCTGACCGGCCCTCCGGGGGGGATTTTTTTGAACAGAGAATGAAGACCGTTAGGTCCGAAGGGGCGGAGCCCTGAATAGCTTTCCAACTGTTCCAACTCTTTCCGCTGGGCCCAATCGCAGCCACCTTACACGCCGCGTCGGGTTTTTCTTTCCCCGCCCGCGCAGTAGCATCCCCCGATGACCGACCTTGTCTTTCACGTCCCGCGTTCCTGGCTCAGCTGGGGCGGCGAGGGCATGCGGCCCTTTTACCTGCGTTTGCTGCCAGCGCTCGAGGCGCGCGGCGTCGCGATTGACGTGCGCGTGCTGGATCGGGACAGGCTGGCCGACACGGTCGAGGCGGACAGCGCCGTGCACGTGATCCATCACGGGCGGTTCGCCCATCCGCGCGCGCGCAATGCCGACGTGGCCTATATCTACCCATTTTGGAATTTCGACCCAAAGGGCATCCGCGCCTTTTCCTCGATCGCCGATGCGCCCTTTCCGCAGGGTGACATCGACGCGGCCGTCGCGCGCCCTTTTTTTCGCCAACTCAGGCGCCGGATCGTGGGCGCGCGCACCTCGCGCTACGACCAGCCGCAGGCAGTGGCCGAGGTGGGCGCGCCGGAGGTTGCGGTGTTTTTGCAATCCGAAGGGCACCGGGTGGTCGGCGAGACCTGTTACCTTGACCGGTGGGAGATGCTGCGCGGGGTCTGCGACGCGGTTGATGGGCCGGTGGTGGTCAAGCCGCATCCGCGCGACCGCGACCCCGCCACCGCCACAACGCTGGCCGAGATGCAGCGCACCTATCCGCATCTGGCGGTGAATGACGGCAATATCCACGATCTGATCGCGGCGGCAGGCCGGGTGGTGACGATCAACTCTGCCGTGGGGATCGAGGCCTATCTGCACCGCAAGCCGGTAGTGCTGTGCGGGCAGTCGGATTTCCACCATGTGGCGGATGTGGTGCGCAGCACGGATGCGCTGGCGCAGGTGCTGGGCCAAGCGCCGCGCAAGCGGGCCTATGACAAGTTCATCTGGTGGTACTTTGCCGATCAGTGCCTGAGCGCGGTGGACGGCCAATTGGCCGACAAGGTGATCGCGCGGTGCGGGTTGAACCCGCGCTAGGGCAGCCGCGCACGCAGCACGCGCACCATATTGCCGCCCATGACCTTGCCCACCGTGTCGGCATCCAGCCCTGCGGCAAGCAGCGCGTGGGTCAGCGCAGGCAGTTCCGAGGTGTCGAAGGCCGTGGTGACCGACCCGTCGAAGTCCGAGCCAAGCGAGACGTGATCGGCGCCCACTGTCGCCACGCCCTTGACGATCATGCGCGCGATGCCCTCGGGCGTCGTGTCGCCGCAGGTGACCGTCGCCCAATAGCCCATGCCGATCACCCCGCCGGTGGCCGCAATGGCCTGCATCAGGTCATCTGCGAGATTGCGCTTGACCGCGCAGTGACCGTGCAGGCCCGTATGGCTGACGATCAGCGGCATATCGGTTATCGCCAGCACGTCGCGAACCACGGCGGGGCTGGAATGGGCAAGGTCCAGCACCATGCCGCGGGCTGCGACCTCCTGCACCACGGCGCGGCCAAAGTCTGTCAGGCCCGCATTGCTGCGCCCGTGCAGCGACCCGCCCAAGGCGTTGTCAAAAAAGTGGTGCAGGCCGATAACGCGGTGGCCCGCCGCCTCGAGCTGGTCGAGATTGGCGAGGTCCCCTTCGAGCGCATGCGCCCCTTCGATACCAAGGAGGCCGCCCACCGCATCGCCCCCCGCAGCGCGGGCGGCCAGGTGCGCGTCCAGCGTGGCGCGGTCGGTGATCACGGTCAGGCGGTCGGGAAAGCGGGCGGCGACCTTGTGCAGCTTTTCCGCCTGATAGAGCGCACGTTCGGTGAGCGAGGCCCAGGTGCGCGGCGGCCAAAGCTGGCCGATGGCAAGCGGGGTGATGGTGTCGAATGCGTCTGCATCATTGGCTTGGATGTTCTGGCCCGCAGGCGATTTGGTGACTGCGGTAAAGACTTGGAGCGCCACGCCGCCCTCGATCAGCCGGGGCACGTCCACATGGCCGCGGGTGCCCCGGGTGCCGATGTCGCGCTGCCACAGCAGGCTGTCGGCGTGCCAATCGCCCACGGTCAGGTCCGCGTGCAGCGCCCTGGCCGCGTCCGAGACGGGGAAGGGCGCATGCGCCTGAACCACGTTGCGGGACCGTTCGACATAGCCCGGCGCGATGGCCAGAAAGGCCGCGACCGCCACCACAGTCAGGGCGAGGAGGGCCAAAAGGGCCTGTTTGATGCGCCGCATGGTATCCTCCTGCCGTTAGCGTCGGGCTGACTATACCGCGCGCGCCGCTTGCGGCCAGCGTGACCCGGCGACAGCGGTGGCTTGTGGATGGGGGGCAAGTGGCTAGTCTGGGCGGTATTCGGATCAGGGAGGAACGGCTGATGACACCGCTGCGATGGGGCGTTTTGGGCGCTGCGAATTTTGCGCGCGAACACATGGCGCCTGCGATACATGCCGCGCAAGGCGCCGAACTGGCGGCGCTGGCCACATCCGATCCGGCCAAGGCCGCGGGCTTTCGCGCATTTTGCCCGGGGCTGGTGGTGTATGACAGCTATGACGCGCTACTGGCCGATCCTGGCATCGACGCCGTTTACATCCCGCTGCCCAACCACCTGCATGTGGGCTGGACGCTGAAGGCCCTGGAGGCGGGCAAGCATGTTTTGTGTGAAAAGCCGATGGCGATGGCCGCAGACCAGTATGATGCGCTGATCGCGGCGCGGGACCGCACAGGCTGCTTTGCGACCGAGGCCTATATGATCGTCCACCACCCACAGTGGCAGCGCGCCAAGGCGCTGTATGAACAGGGGGCCATCGGGCGGCTGATCCATGTCGACGGCCTCTTTGGCTATGACAACGCGGCGGACGTGGACAACGTGCGCAACCGGCCCGAGACGGGCGGCGGCGGCATCCCCGACATCGGCGTCTACACCTATGGCAGCACGCGCTGGCTGAGCGGGGAGGAGCCTGTGGCCATCACCCATGCGGACGTGGATTTTGAAAACGGGGTTGATGTGCTGGCCCGCGTGTCGGCGCGCTTTGACAGCTTTAGCGCGCATTGGGTCAATTCCATGCGCATGCATCCGGTGCAAGAGATGACCTTTGTCGGCACCGACGGCGTGATCAAGCTGACCGCGCCCTTTAACCCGTCGGTCTTTGGCCCCGCGCGGTTGGAGTTGCAGCGCAACGTCCACGGCGGCGGCGCGCCTGCGGCGGTGACGGAGGAACGTTTTGCCGGGGTAAATCATTATGTGTTGCAAGTGGAAGCCTTTGGTCGCCACGTGCAGGACGGCGCTGCATACCCGTGGTTGTTGGAGGATGCGCGCGGCACGCAAGCAGTGATTGACGCGGTCTTTGCCAAAGCGGGGGTTGCGGGCGGCTAATCGGCCCTTCGGGGAGGATTTTTTTGGAACAGAGAAAGGACGTGCGATGGCGGGCGGATGGGCCAAGGATGGGGCGGTGTCAGAGCAGATCGAGGCGTCGATTTCCGATGAATTGGCGCGGCTGAAGGCCCGGCAGACCCCGGTGGGCGCGAGCCTGACCCATTGTGCGGAGTGTGAAGAGCCGATCCCGGAGGCGCGGCGTCAGGCGCTGCCGGGGGTGAAGCTGTGCGTGGACTGTGTGACCGAACGTGACGCGGCGCACGTGCGGCGCGGTGGGATCAACCGGCGCGGGTCAAAGGACAGCCAGTTGAAGTGACCCGGGCCTGCGGCGGGGTCAGGGATTCCCGCATCGACGCTGTGCGACCCATGGTGGTAGCGATAGGCCAGACCTATGACAGGTTAGGAAACCCCATGATGCGCCGCACGCTATTTCATCCGATTTTTGTTCTGTTGGCTGCCGCCTTGGCGCTGGCGGGTTGTGATGATTACGCGGATTATTCGCTGGCCGCTTATACGAATGCGACCGAGATGAAGGCCAAGAGCCTGGCGTTGCTGGCCAAATCCGGCGCGCCATATGCGGTGCACGGGGCCGAGGCAGAGGCGGTGCTGTTGCAGATCGACGTGGCCTATGAGTTTGCCGCCGGGTTTGAGGCGAACCAGGAAGCGGCGGATATGTGGGCGCTGATCCGCGACCCTGAGGAGGGCAGCGTCGGCGGCTTTGTCGCGCTGTGGCGCCGTGATTTTCCGCAAGGGCTGTCGCCCGGCTTTCGCACCGAGTTCGAGCGCGCCACGCGCTTTGCCTTTGACCGGCTGATTTGTCTGGAGGCGAACAAGCGCGAACCTGCGTCTTGCGCCCCGTTGCCGTAACTGACGCCTAGGGAGGGGTATGTGATGGATTTCGACGCTGTTTTGGACGAGATCAAGGATGGGATCGTGGTGCTGGTCAAGACCGCGATCAAGACCTTTGCCGAGGATGCCAAGGCGGACCTGCTGGGCTTTGTCGAGGACAGCAAGGCCGATCTCAAGCGCTATGCCGAGATGCTGGCGCGCGGAGATTTGCACAAGCTGGAGTTCGAATTTCTGGTCAAGGCGCAGGTGACGAATGCCAAGCTGCTGGCGCTGTCGGCCAAAGGGATCGCGAAGGCGCGGCTAAAGCATCTGCGTGACAGCCTCAAGGATTTGATCCTGCGGTCGGTCTTTGCCGCGCTCTAGCGCAGCACCAGCACGTTTTGCGGGCCTGCATCACCATGGGGCCAGATGTCGCCGGTGTCTTTGAACCCGCCCTTGCGGTAGGCGCGGTAGGCGGCGTGGTTGGTGAAGTTGACCGTCAGCCACAAAGGGCCGTGATCTGGGTACTGCGTGGCCAGATAGGCGGGCAGGGCCGCGCAAGCGCGCGTGCCGAGCCCGGTGCCCTGATGTGCGGCGTCGATCATAAAGGCGCGCAGGCCCAACCCGTTTGGTGCCGCGAAGGGGTAGCGGGTGGCGTAGGCGCGGTCGATCTTGAAGAACCCAACGGCGGTGCCATCATGCGTGATGGCGTGAAAGTCGACATGTGGTTCGGCTGCTTCGAACGCTTCGCGCACGGTGCCGGAGAATTTGATCTGGTCGGGGTGGACGTGGATATGGGCCACTTTGGCCAGGTCGGTGGGCGCCAGCGGGGTGAGGGTGAGCATGGGGCAAGCCTGCCCTTCGGGGAGGATTTTTTGGGAACAGAGAAGGGGGTAGCGCGCGCCCTAGTGGTGAGGCGCGCGCCGGTGATTTACGTTAGCTTTCCATCGCTTCCAGCTCGTCGATAAAGCCGGAGATCATGCTCAGCCCCTTGTCCCAGAAGGTGGGGTCGGAGGCGTCGAGGCCAAAGGGCGCCAGCAGTTCCTTGTGGTGTTTGGAACCGCCTGCTTTGAGCATGTCGAAATATTTGTCCTCAAAGCCGGGGGCGCCGTCGGCGTAGACCGAGTAGAGCGCGTTCACCAGGCCGTCGCCAAAGGCATAGGCGTAGACGTAGAAGGGCGAGTGGACGAAGTGGGGGATGTAGGCCCAGAACGTCTCGTACCCGTCCATGAACTCGAAGGCGGGCCCAAGGCTCTCGGCTTGGACCGACATCCAGAGGGCGTTGATGTCCTCGGGCGTCAACTCGCCCCCCCGGCGCGCGGCGTGCAGCTTGCATTCAAAATCGTAGAAGGCGATCTGGCGCACGACCGTGTTGATCATGTCCTCGACCTTGCCCGCCAGCATGACCTTGCGCTGGGCGTCATCCTTGGCGCCGTCGAGCATCTTGCGGAAGGTGAGCATTTCGCCGAAGACCGACGCTGTTTCGGCCAGCGTGAGCGGGGTGGACGACAGCATCTCGCCCTGGCCAGCCGCGAGCACCTGGTGGACACCGTGCCCCAGTTCATGCGCCAGGGTCATCACGTCACGCGGTTTGCCGAGATAGTTCAGCATCACGTAAGGGTGCACATCCGTGACCGTCGGGTGGGCGAAGGCACCGGGGGCTTTGCCGGGCTTCACGCCTGCGTCGATCCAGCCCTTTTTGAAGAACGGCTGCGCCAGATCGCCCATGCGCGGGTCAAAGGCGTTATAGGCGTCCATGACCGTCTGTTCGGCCTCGTCCCAGCCCACGATCCGCGGGTCTTCCATCGGCAGGGGGGCGTTGCGGTCCCAGACCTGCATTTTCTCCAGCCCCAGCCATTTGCGTTTCAACTCGTAGTAGCGGTGGCTGAGTTTGGGGTAGGCGGCGACGACCGCGTCACGCAGCGCCTCGACCACCTCGGGTTCGACCTGGTTCGACAGGTGCCGCCCGGTTTGTGCGGTGGGCATGCCACGCCAGCGGTCCAGGATTTCCTTTTCCTTGGCTTGCGTGTTGTGCACCCGGGCAAAGGTTTTGATATTGCTGGAAAACACCTCTGCCAGCTCGCGCGCGGCGGTTTCGCGTTTGGCGCGGTCGGGGTCGGTGAGAAAGTTCAGCGTGCCCTCGATGTTCAACGCCTCGCCGTCGATCTGAAATTCCAGGCCCGCGATGGTCTCGTCAAAGAGCCGCTCCCACGCGTCGCCCACAACGCCCAGGTCGTGCAGGAATTTCTCCATCTCGTCGGACAGTTGATAGGGCTTCATCGCGCGGATTTTGTCGAACACGGGCTTGTAGCGGGCCAGTTCGGCGCTCGTACCCATCGCTGTGTCCAGATGGTCGTCGTCCAGCCGGTTTAGTTCAAGCGTGAAGAAGACAAGCGGCGTTGTGAAGTTGGTGATCGCCTCTTGCATGTCGGACATGAACTTGGCCCGGCCCGCGTCGGTGGTCAGTTGGTAATAGCGCAGGCCCGCATAGGACATGATGCGGCCCGCGATCTGGTTGATCCGTTCCTGGCGCTGGATGCAGGTCAGCAGGCCAGCGGCGTCCAAGCTGGCCAATTGGCCTTCGTAATCGGCGGCAAAGCTTTTGCACGCCTCTTCCAGCCAATCGAGATCGCGTTTCAGCTCGGCCGCGGTTTCGCCGGTATAGAGGTCATCGAGGTTCCATTCGGGCAGGTTGCCCAAGGGCTGATCCCCGGCAGAGGCGTTGGCGTCGCGGACGGGGAAGGGAAGGTGGAACATGGTGGTACCTTTTGTTGCGTGTTGCGCCATAGGTATGGGGCGGTGCGGTCTGGGGCAAGGGTGTCGCTGGGTGGCGGGCCGGTGGGGCGCTGCCGCCGCCATGAGGATGGACCTATGACGACCCCCCACGGTATTTCGGTCTGAAGACGCCTAAGGCGCGAATAGGCGGGTGGGCGTGTCGACTAGGATCTTTTGGCGCTCCTCTGCCGTGGTGATGGCGCTGAGGCTGTCGGCAAGCGTGGCGGCCTGGGGCATGTGCGCCCCGTTGAGCATGATGTGAGGCCAGTCCGAGCCCCAGAGGCAGGCATCGGGGTTGGCGTCGATCAGCCGGCGCATCAGCGGTTGGGTTTTCCCGATGTCGTGCGTCAGCCGGTAGGGGGCGGAGAGTTTGACAAAGGCGTGCCCCTCGGCCAGCAGCGCGCAGAGCGTGTCGATGGCGGCCGTGTCTGGGGCAAGGTCCGTGGGCCAGCCGCAGTGGTCGATGACCAGGGGCACGGGCAGGGCGCGGATGTCCTGTGCAATCTCGGTGATATGCTGGTCGGCGTGCAGCAGCATCTGGGTATGCATGCCATGATCCGCCAGCAGCGGCGCCATCGCCTTGGCGCCCTTCCAACTTAGAACGCCACCGTGCACATAATTCAGCCGCACGGCGACCATGTTGTTGCGGGCAAAGTGTTGCACGTCCTGCCGTGTGGCGCCGTCAGGCAGCAGGCCCACGCCCTTGAACCCGTCGCCCATGGCGCGCACAGCCTCGAGCGTCACGGTGTTATCGGTGCCATAAAGGATCGAGTGCACGATCAGCCCGTTGGTGCAGCCCAATGCGGAAAGGTGGGCGCGGTACATGTCCAGCCAGCCGCCGAAATCAATGCCGGGTGCCGGGTCCTCGGCGCGGGTGGGCGACAGGGGGTGCTGCGGCCCGCCCAGCAGGTGCACATGAGCGTCCCAGGCACCGGGTGGCAGCGGCGTTTCGGGGGCTGTCGGGGGGAACGGTGGGGCGGCGCTATCCATAGATGTCCAGCATGTCGTTGAGGTCGGAAAGGCTGTTGGCCTCTTGCACAGGTTTGTCGTGGCGCCAGCGGCTCATCCGGGGAAAGCGCAAGGCGACGCCGGATTTGTGGCGGGTCGAGGCTTGGATGCCTTCAAACGCAATCTCGAACACATGGTGCGGGCTGACCTGGCGCACCGGGCCAAAGCGTTGCAGCGTGTTCTTTTTGACCCAGGCCGTGATCTTGCGAAACTCGTCATCGGTGAGGCCGGAATAGGCCTTGGTGAAGGGGACCAGATCGTTGCCATGCCACACCGCAAAGGTGAAATCGGTGAACAGGTTCGCACGCCGCCCGTGGCCCGACTGGGCATAGATCATGACTGCGTCGATCGTCAGCGGGTCCAGCTTCCACTTCCACCAATCGCCCTTCTTGCGCCCGGTCAGATAGGGGCTGTCCCGGCGCTTCAGCATCAGCCCCTCGGCCTGGGCATCGCGGGCGGTGGCGCGGGTGCTGGCCAGGGCGTCCCAACTGTCGAAATCGACCGTGGGTGACAGTTTCACGGGCGCGTCTGTGGGCAGGGTTTTGCAAAGATTTTCGAGGGTTGCGCGGCGCGCCTCAAGCGGCTCTTGCCGGATATCGACACCGCCCCATTCCAGCAGATCATAAGCGTACAGGATCACGGGCGCGTCGCGCAGCAGCGTCTTGGGCACCGTCTTGCGCCCGATCCGCTTTTGCAGCGCGTTGAAGTTTTGGGGGCCTGCGTCGCCCCAGGCCAGCAATTCGCCATCCAGCACGGTGCCGTTGGGGATGAAATCGCGCGCACGGGCCAGCTCGGGAAACCGGTCGGTCATCAACTCTTCGCCGCGCGACCAGACGAAATGATCGCCATCGCGCAGGATCAATTGACCGCGGATGCCATCCCACTTCCACTCCGCCTGCCAACCTTTTGGATCACCGAGGTTTTCCGGTTCATCCTCAAGCGCGTAGGCCAGGTAAAACGGATAGGGGCGCGAGGCGTTGGCGGCGGGATCGTCCACTTCAATCAGCGCGGTCCAAGTGGTCGTCGCCGGATCCCAATCGCCCATCAGGCGGTGCGCCATCTCGGCCTCGTCCTTGCCGGTGGCGCGGGCCAGGGCGCGGGTCATCAGTTTTTGACTGACCCCGATGCGAAACCCGCCCGTCAGCAGCTTGTTGAACAAAAACCGCTGCGTGGGGTCCAGCGAGGCCCAAGCCTCGAGCACAAAGGCCCTGCGCGCAGGTTCCTCGACCTGAGAAAGACCGCGTAAGGCGTTGATCCAATGGGTTAAGCCATGATCCGTCTCTTGCGTCGGCGGCGGCAGGACCAACGCGATGGTCTCGGCCAGATCACCGACGATGGGATAGGCCTCTTCGAACAGCCACAGGGGGATGCCTGCGACCTCGGCCCCCCATTCGCGCAGGCGTGTGGTGTTCACCGCGCGTTTCGGGCGGCGGCCAGAGAAGATGGCGATGGTCCAAATCCGGTCCTCTTCCGGCGCGTTCTGGAAATAGTCGGTGAGGGCCGCAACCTTGACGGTGGTTTTGGTCGATTGGTCGATGGCGTTGAACAGGGCGGCAAAGCGTTTCATGCCGCCGCGTCCTCGGCATCTTCGCCGCCGAACTCGGTCTGCAGCACCTGCGCGGCCCACCCTTGTTCATTCAGGTAACGGGTAAAGATATCGGTATAACCATGCGTAACATATATGTTTTCCGCGCCCGTCTCGCGGATGGCTGACAGCAGGCCCGCCCAATCGGCGTGATCCGAAATGACAAACCCCCGGTCCCCCGCACGGCGCCTGCGTATGCCGCGCAGGGCCATCCAGCCAGAGGCAAAGGCGGTTTCCTGCGCCCCGAACTTGCGCGCCCAGGCCGACCCCAAGGCCGAAGGCGGCGCCAGCACCAGCCCGCCGGGGTGCGCCTTGTGGTCGAAATCGGCGCCTGCCTGCACCGTATGTGGCAGGTCGATGCCTTGCGCACGCATGACCGCATTGGTGTTCTCAATCGCCGTATGCGTCAGGATCGGGCCGATCTCCGGGTTCAGCATCGACATCAGCCGCTGCGCCTTGCCCAGGGCATAGCAGCCCAGAAAGGCGGTCTTGCCCGCCGCCTGGCACGTTGCCCACCAGCTGTTGATTTGGTCCGCTATCACCGCCTGGTCCTGCCAGCGAAAGACGGGCAGGCCAAACGTGCTTTCGGTGATGAAATGATGGCAGCGCACCGGCTCGAACGGGGTCGACAGGCCATCGTCGACCACCTTGTAATCGCCCGAGGCAACCCAAACCTCGCCTGCGACCTCAACCCGGATCTGCGCCGAACCGGGCACGTGACCCGCGGGGTGAAAGCTGACCTGCGCGCCCCCGATCTGCCGCGTCTCGCCATAGCGGATGGTGTCGATGGGGATGTCGCCCAGGCGATGGCGCATGACCGGCGCGGCGATATCGGTGGCCAGGTAATGCCCCATTCCGCTGCGCGCGTGGTCGGCGTGGCCATGGGTGATCAGCGCACGCGCCACCGGGCGCCACGGGTCGATATAGAAATCGCCCGCAGGGCAGTAGATACCGGCAGGGGTAAAGGTCAGTGTCGCCATGCTTGGCAACCTAGCATCGAATTGCAGGGGTGCCAGAGGGGTCAGGCCGCTTGCGCCGCCTCGGCAAAGGTGTCGGACAGGGTGTCAAAGATGGTGGCCCGCATCGTCGCGTCCTCCATCAACACCTCGTGTTCGCCGTTTTTCATCATGTGCAGCGTGCCATTGGCCCAGCTGTCCATCCGCGCCTCGATCCGGCCGATATGCACGATGCGTTCGTTTGTGCCCAGAAAGGATACGCACGGCACCTTGGGCGCGGGCATGCGGGCCATCGCCAGGGTTTCGTCCAACGCCTCGCGCAACCAGACAAAGCTGGGGCCGCCCAACGCCAGCTCGGGATGAGCCTGCAACTGCTGGCGCATCATATCGTACATCTCGTAATCGGTGGTCAGCAGGTTGTCGTCAAACGGCGCGGTCAGCACATAGGGGTCCAGAATCGTGCCGGGCGGCAGGCGATGCCCCTGGCCCAAGGCGGGCATGACTCGACCCAAGGCCCAGGCCACCGGGCGCAGGTGCGCCGAGATGCGGATGCCCCACATCGGGCCGGTAAAGGCCGCCGCGGCCACGTTCAGCTCCGCATAGAGCGACCGCAACCCGATGCAGCCACCCATGGAGTGGCCCAGAAGGTAAAAGGGCCGGGGCAGGTCGAGTGTTCGGGCGGCCTGCATCATCGCGGCCACGTCCAGTTGATAGTCGGCAAATTGCTCGACATGGCCAATCCGCGCGTCTTCCAGCAGCCGGTCGGCCAGACCCTGGCCGCGCCAGTCGATGACCAGCGTCGCATAGCCACGTTCGGCCAGATCGCCTGCCGCGGCGCCGTATTTCTCGACATATTCGGTGCGCCCGGGAAACAGCAGAACCGTCCCGCGCGCGCCCTCTGGGTTGAACACGCCCAGGCGCAGGCGGACCCCGTCCGACGCGTGGGTCCAATAGGCCGCCCCGTCCACCGGAACCGGGCCAACATCGTTGAAAAGAGGGGCAGCCGACAGGGTCATCAGGCCAGAGCAGAGGCCAGTGTCATCGCCATGCCCATGTCGCCGTCGACCTTGAGCTTGCCGGTCATAAAGGCCGACGTGGGGTTGGTGTCCCCCGACAGGATCGCCTGAAACGTCTCGGCATCCGCCGTCAGGGTGACATCCGCAGGCTCGTCGCCCGCGCGCGCGCCCGCGCTGTCCATCATCACGCTGCCTTCGCCTTCGATATCGAATTTCGCGGTGCCCGAAAAATCAGCGCCCGCCAGCTTTTCATTCAGCACAACGACAGCTTCTTTCACTGTGTCACTCATCTTTGATGCCCTTTTTGGTCTGTGGCATGCGCCGCGATCTAGAATTTGCGGGGCGGCCTGTTACATTCACAGTTATGGGCACTCATATCCGCAAACTCTACCCTGTCGTCACGGCACTTTTTCTGACAGTAGGGAATTCCTTACCCGGCCTCGCACAATCCGTTGTCGCGCGGGATGCAGCACAGGCCCAACTGGTCGAATTGCTGGGCGATCTGCGCAGCGCCGAGCCTGCCGAGGCCACGCGGCTCACGCGCGAGATTGAGCGGATTTGGGCGCAATCGGGCTCCACCTCGCTTGATATGCTGCTGCGCCGGGGGCGCGAGGCGATGGAGGAAGAGGATGTCGATATCGCGATCGAGCATCTGACCGCCGTCACCGACCACGCGCCCGACTTTGCCGAAGGCTGGCACGCCCGTGCGACCGCCTATTACATGAAGGGCCTCTATGGCCCCGCGCTGGATGATCTGCAAAAGGCGCTCATCCTCAACCCCAAGAACTACAACGCCATCTTTGGTCTCGGCATCATGTTGCAAGAATTCGGCGACGACGCCCGGGCCGAACAGGCCTTTCGCCAAGTCCTCGACTTGCATCCCAATCACGAAAACGCACAAAAGGCGCTAGAGCAGCTGCAAGCCCAAGGCATCGGCCGCACGCTCTAAGCAACTGGGGGACAGCCCATGTCGGGCGACGCGCGGGTGGTGGCCGTTCTCGGCCCCACCAACACAGGCAAGACGACCTATGCCATCGAACGGATGCTGGGCCATCGCACGGGTGTGATGGGCCTGCCGCTGCGCCTGCTGGCGCGCGAGGTCTATGACCGGATCGTCGCGCTGCGCGGCCCGTCGGTCGTGGCGCTGGTCACGGGCGAGGAACGGATCGTCCCGCCCCGCACGCAATACTGGGTCTGCACGGTCGAGGCGATGCCCGAAGGCATGGGCTGCGATTTCCTGGCAGTGGATGAGATCCAGCTTTGCGCCGATCCCGAACGCGGCCACGTCTTTACCGACCGCCTGTTGCGCAGCCGCGGCCTGCACGAGACGCTGTTTCTGGGTGCCGACACCATGCGCGGGCCCATTGCGGCGCTCGTGCCCGGGGTGCAGTTCATGCGGCGCGAGCGGATGTCGCAACTGGTCTACTCAGGTCAGAAAAAGATAAGCCGGATGCGCCCGCGCAGCGCCATCGTCGGTTTTTCGGTTGATAATGTCTATGCGATTGCCGAGCTGATCCGCCGCCAAAAGGGCGGTGCGGCGGTCGTCATGGGGGCGTTGTCGCCCCGCACGCGCAACGCACAGGTGGACATGTACCAAAATGGCGAGGTCGACTATCTGGTCGCCACCGACGCCATCGGCATGGGCCTCAACCTCGACATCGATCACGTCGCGTTCTCCTCGCTCACCAAATTCGACGGACGGCGCATGCGCCCGCTGGCGCCAAACGAGCTGGCGCAGATCGCAGGGCGCGCGGGCCGCGGGCAAAAGGACGGCACCTTTGGCGTCACCGGCGACGTGCGCCCGCTGGACGACGGCATGGCCCAGGCCATCATGGACCACCGCTTTACCCCCCTGAACAAGTTGCAATGGCGCAACCACGCGCTGCAATTCGGCACCATCGACGCGCTGATCCGCAGCCTCGAGGCACCGCCCGATCACGATGTCCTGGTGCGCGGGCGCGAGGCGGATGATGTGATGGCGCTGAAATCGCTGTCGGGCAGCGCCGAGGTCACGGCGCGCTGCACCGACGCGCTGTCGGTGCGCCTGCTGTGGGACGTTTGCCGCGTGCCCGATTTCCGCGGTATCAGCCATCAGGAACATTCCAGCCTCTTGGACGTTATCTTCCGCTACCTCCATGAACGGGGCACAATCCCCAGCGACTGGATGGCCCGCCAGATCAAACGCATCGACCGCAGCGATGGCGACATCGACGCGATCAGCAAGCGTTTGGCATTTATCCGCACATGGACCTATGTGGCCCAGCGGAAGGGCTGGGTAGACGAGGAAAGCCATTGGCGGGACGAGACGCGCCATGTAGAAGACCGCTTGTCAGACGCGCTGCATGCAAAGCTGACGCAAAGATTTGTAGACCGGCGCACAAGCGTGCTCTTGCGCCGGCTAGGCCAGAAGGAGGCCATGGTGGCCGAAGTAAACGACGCAGGTGAAGTCACGGTCGAGGGCGAGTTCGTCGGCAAGCTGGACGGGTTCCGATTCTCGCAAGACAAGGGCGCAGGTGCCGCCGAGGCCAAGACGATCAAGTCTGCGGCCCTTCAGGCGCTGGCGCCGCATTTCCACCTGCGGGCGGACCGGTTTTACAACGCACCTGACACCGAAATAGATTTCACCGAACAGGGCGGCCTGATGTGGGGCGCCTCTGCCGTGGGCAAGCTGGTGGCGGGGGCAGACGCGCTCAAGCCGATGGTCGAGGTGTTCGTCGATGACGTGGCAGGCCCCGAGGTCGCGCAAAAGGTGCAGCGCCGCCTGCAGCACTTTATCGACCGCAAGGTTGCGTCGCAGTTCGAACCGCTGATCGCCCTGCAAAAGGACGAGGCGCTGACGGGCCTCGCCAAGGGGTTTGCCTTTCAGATGGTCGAAGGTTTGGGCGTGCTGCCCCGCGCGGTTGTCGCCAACGATGTCAAAGCCCTGGATCAAGACGCGCGCGCGGCCCTGCGCAAGCATGGCATCCGCTTTGGCCAATTCACGATCTTCATGCCGCTTCTGCTGAAACCGGCACCGACGCGGTTGCGTCTGGTGCTGTGGTCGCTTGCCAACGGCCTGTCGGAATTCCCCGAATCCCCGCCCCCCGGTCTGGTGACCATCCCCGCGATGACCGACGGCCCCCAAGGCGCCGACACGATGGCGGGCTACCGCAACGCGGGCGACCGGGCGATCCGCATCGACATGCTGGAACGCCTCGCCGACATGCTGCGCGCCGAGGATTCGCGCGGCGGGTTCGAGGCCAAGGCCGACATGCTGTCGATCACCGGCATGACGCTGGAACAGTTCGCGGGCCTGATGGAAGGGCTTGGGTATAAGGCCGAAAAGGGCGAGCGGGAGAAGGTCAAACCGGTTGATGCGGTTGTGACCACCGATGCAACGCCCGATGCGACCGACCAGCCGGTGATGGACGCCGCCCAAGAAACGCTGCCCACCGCTGACATCGCGGCGCCCGCACCCGCGGACGTGCCCGCAGATACCGGCGACATAGCTGATGTTGGCCAGGCGCCCGTAATCGCCGAGGCCGCCGAACTACCCGAGGTGCCCGCCGAAGTGCCGCAAAACTCCGAGACCGAGATTGACCCCGGCGCCGCCCCCGATGCCGCCGTCGCCGGGCCAGAGACCGAAGTGTTCTATACCTTCACCTGGGGCCGCACGGCACCCAACCGGCGCCCACAGACCCAAGGCAACAAGCCCCGCGGCAAGCAAGGCGCGCCCGGCGGCAAACCCAAGGGCAAGGGCAAAGGCCCGCGTCGCGAGGGTGGTGGGAATAAAGGCCAAAACTTCTCGGCCCGTCCGCCCAAAAAGGAAAAGGCCATCGACCCCGACAACCCCTTTGCCGCCGCCCTGATGGGGTTGAAGGACAGCAAATAAGTGACTGAGGCGGCGGAAAAGCTGCGGCTGGACAAATGGCTGTGGTTTGCCCGCTTCTTCAAAACCCGCTCGCTGGCCGCAGCTCGTGTGGCGGCGGGGGACGTGCGGGTCAATGGCGACCGTGTGACGAAACGCGCCACCACGATCACCGCAGGCGACGTGCTGACCTTTTCACAAGGCCGTGTGGTGCGCGTGGTCGAGGTCACGGCTGTCGGCACCCGGCGCGGCCCCGCGCCTGAGGCACAGGGCCTATATTCCGATCTATCGCCGCCCAGCCAAGCAAAAGAGACGCCTGTTCCCGAAAACCCGCGCTTTGAGGGAAAAGGGCGCCCGACCAAGCGGGACCGGCGGCAGGGCGATCTTTCCCGCGCCCGCCACCTTGAATGATCGCGGCTGCTCATTTAGCTAGACGGCTGACCCTAATAAGACGAGCGCCCGCATGACATACATCGTCAACGACAGCTGCATTGCCTGCAAATACACCGACTGCGTCGAGGTATGCCCCGTGGACTGTTTCTACGAGGGCGAAAACATGCTGGTGATCCATCCTGACGAATGTATCGACTGCGGCGTGTGCGAACCCGAATGCCCCGCCGACGCGATCCGCCCGGATACCGAGCCGGACATGGAAAAATGGGTCGAGTTCAACCGCAAATACTCCGAACTGTGGCCGGTCATCATCACCAAGAAAGACCCGCTGCCCACTGCCGAAGAGATGGACGGCAAGCCCGGCAAGATGGAGCTGTTTTCGGAAAACGCGGGCGAAGGCGGGTAGGCCGCGAATCGATCTTGCGCTAGCGACACTGGATGTGTAGCATTAAGTATGTCTTGTTAGTCATTGATTTCGCTAGGTGATCGAGGGCTTTCCCCTAGGGAAGCTTTCGAAAGGCGCTTTTTTGTGCTATAGTTTTGTAACAACTGACATACGGACGCCTGCCTGTCCCGCTGCCCTTGCGCGTGGGACATCTGACTCACTGACCTGAACCGCACCTAGACGGGGCCTTTCGCGCCACGCCTACTGCGGTTTTGACTGTCGGAAATCAGGTTGGTGTTGCCCGTGTCGCATGAGGATCAGGAATGACAAAATCTAAGAAACTCGACTTCCGCCCCAACGAATATGTGGTCTACCCCGCGCATGGCGTGGGCCAGATCGTGTCGATCGAAAGCCAGGAAGTGGCCGGCATCTCGCTTGAGCTGTTTGTGATCTCGTTCGAGAAGGACAAGATGACCCTGCGCGTGCCCACCAACAAGGCGACCGAGATCGGGATGCGTGCCCTGTCGAGCCCGGATGTCATTGCCCACGCGATGAAGACGCTCAAGGGCAAGGCCAAGGTCAAACGGGCCATGTGGTCGCGCCGGGCGCAGGAATACGAGCAAAAGATCAACTCGGGCGACCTGATCGCCATCGCCGAGGTCGTGCGCGACCTGCACCGCACGGACGAACAGCGCGAGCAGAGCTACTCTGAACGGCAGCTGTACGAAGCGGCGCTCGAGCGGCTGACGCGCGAAGTGGCGGCTGTGTCGGGCGGTGACGAGATTGCGGCGGCCAAAGAGGTCGGCGATGTGCTGACCAGCCGCGTCGCGGCCTAACGCAGCCTGTCACGACGGTGCAAAATTCAGGCGTCCCCGCGGGGACGCCTTTTTATTGTGCGACGGCGATGCAGGACAGCAGGACAGCAATTTCGGTCACGATCTGCGTCGCACCCAGGATGTCGCCCGTCTGCCCGCCAATCTTTGCATGTGCAAGGGCGCCGATACCTGCCGCGGCCAGCGCGGCCACGAAGGCTGCGATCAGGCCCGCCCAGCCGATTAACGCAACCGCTGCGCCAACGCCGATCAATGCGCCGGCAAGCACAGCCACAGGCGGCGGCGTGCCCACGTGGCGCGACAGGCCGTCGGCGCGGGCATGGGGCAGGGCCAGCATTAGCGGTGGCATCATCGCGCGCGACAGGATCAGTGCGGTGATCAGTGCGGGCCAGGCAACTGCGGCAAAGCCCAACCAGCGCAGTCCCAACACCACGATCAGCGCGATGACGCCGTAGGCGCCGATGCGGCTGTCTTTCATGATCTCGAGACGCCGCGCGGGGTCGTGCCCGCCCCACAGCCCGTCGGCGGTGTCGGCCAGCCCATCCTCGTGCATGGCACCGGTCAGCATGACCAGCGCGCCCAGGCACAGCCCGGCCACGATCATCGGTGGCAGCCCGAGGGCCGTTGCCACGGCGCTCAGGCCTGCGACCACCACGCCCACCACGGCGCCCACAATCGGGTAGGCCCAGACGGCGCGGGCGCTGTGGGCGAAGGCGCGGTTGGGCAGCCGCGGCAGAGGCAGGCGGGTCAGCAGGACCAGGGCGGCGGGCACGTCCCAGGGCAGGGCGGCCCGCGCGATGTCGGAATTTGGGTCTGGCATGTCCGGTCCTGGGTTGCGGGGCGACAGGCTTTGGGTAAAGACCGGGGCAGCATGAGGCAAGGACCTGAGATCAGATGAGTTTTGAGACATTGGACGGGCTGCGCAGCCTCTTGGCAGAGATGCCGGGACCGGATGCGGCGGCGGCGGCGGATGCGGCAGCGCGCAATGGGCAGTTGACGAAACCGCCGGGCGCCTTGGGCCGGTTGGAGGACCTGGCGCAGTGGTATGCCAGCTGGCGCGGTGATGCGCGGCCTACTCTGAATGCGCCTCAAGTCATTGTTTTTGCGGGAAATCACGGGGTGGCGGCGCGTGGTGTATCGGCCTTTCCCCCGGAGGTCACGGTGCAGATGGTGGCCAATTTCGAACATGGTGGTGCTGCGATCAACCAACTGGCCAAGGCCTTTGGCGCGCGGATGGATGTGGTGCCGCTGGACCTGGACACACCGACTGCTGATTTTACCCAAGGCCCCGCGATGACCGAGGCAGAGGCCGTCGCGGCCCTGCGCGCAGGCTGGGACGCGGTGAGCGCAGAGGCTGACCTGCTGGTCGTGGGCGAGATGGGGATTGGCAATACGACCTCTGCCGCGGCCATTGCGGCGCGCCTGTTTGGCGGCGCGGCAGACGATTGGACGGGCCGCGGCACGGGCGTTGAGGGCGACGCGCTGGCGGCCAAGACGGCCATCGTGGCTGAGGGGCTGGCGCGGCACGCGGGTGCCACCGACGGGCTGGATGTGCTGATGCGGCTGGGCGGGCGTGAACTGGCTGGGATGGCAGGGGCCATTGCGCGGGCGCGGGCGCTGCGCGTGCCGGTGATCCTGGACGGATTTATCTGCACCGCCGCTGCGGCCTGTTTGGAAAAGACGCAAGCTGGCGCGCTGGATCACACGGTGGCGGGGCACCAAAGCGCCGAAGGCGCACATGGGCGGATGCTGGAAGCCTTGGGCAAGGCGCCGCTTTTGTCGCTGGGCCTGCGCTTGGGCGAAGGGTCCGGCGCGGCCCTGGCCATCGGCGTGCTGAAAGGCGCGATTGCCTGTCATTCGGGCATGGCGACCTTTGCCGAGGCGGGCGTGTCCGACGGCTAGAGCCGTTGCCCTTGGGCCGTCAGGTGAGACTGTTTTGCGCGCGCACGCTTGCAAAGTGCGCCCACCCGCCGACCCACCGAGCCGCCGACCTTGGGGGGACTACGCGCGCTTTGGTTCCTCTGCGCGGGCCGACAGGGACATTTCCAGGTCTTTTTCCAGCGCTTTGGCGCGGGCGATATATGCCTCGTTCCGGGACGCGGGCACGTCTGGGTCCCACAGTTCGGCCAGTTGGCGGACGGTGTCGCGGTCGTGGGCGTAGAACACCCGCTCGGCCTCGGCAGCCTCGTATTCGCTGAGGCCCAGGTTTTCGAGCGCATAGCGCCCGGCCCGCAGCGAGGCATCGAACATCTCGCGGACGATATCGTCAGCGCCTGCTTGGTAGAGTTTATAGACATGCACCCGGTCATAGGCGCGCACGATGATGTGCAGATCGGGCCGCTGTTTGCGCGCATAGGCCACGAGGCGCGTCGCGGTGTCGGGGTCATCAAGTGCCACGACCAGGATGCGCGCGGTGTCGAGCCCTGCGGCATGCAGGATGTCGGGGCGGCTGGGATCGCCCAGGAACCCCTTGAACCCAAAGCGGCGCATGAGCGCGATGGTTTCCATGTCGTGGTCAAGCACAACGGTTTTGAACCCCGAACCTTGCAGTAGGCGGTTCACGATCTGACCAAAACGACCGATGCCTGCGATGATGACGGGGCCATCATCGTCGATCTCGTCTGCCTCGATCTCTCCCTTCGTTTCGGCCATGCGGGTGTTGATCATCTCGTAGATGATGAACAGCAGCGGCGTGATCAGCATGGTCAGCGCGATGACCAGCAGCAGCGTTTCGGCCACATCGCGCGGCAGGATGCCTTGGCCCACCGAAAAGGCGACGAGGACAAAGCCGAATTCGCCCGCCTGGGCCAGGCCAAGGGTAAAGAGCCAGCGATCGCGTCCGCGGATCTTGAAGGTGACAGCCAGACCATAGAGCACGAGGCCTTTGATCAGGATCACCAGCAGCGCCATGGAAATGATGGCGGCCCAGTTGTCGAAGAGCAGGGTAAAGTTGATGCCCGCGCCCACGGTGATGAAGAAGAGGCCCAGAAGCAGGCCCTTGAACGGTTCGAGGTCGGTTTCCAACTCGTGCCGGAATTCCGAGCTGGCGAGGACCACGCCTGCCAGGAAGGCGCCCAAAGCGGGCGAAAGGCCCACGAGCATCATCAGGAACGAGATCGACACGACGATCAGGAGGGCGAGGGCGGTATACATCTCGCGCAGGCGGGCGGCGTGGATAAAGCGAAAGATCGGCCGCGTGAGGAACACGCCGGCCAGGATCACGGCGGCGATGGCGCCGATGGTGACCAGGGTTACGCCCCAGGCGGGCAAGCCGTCGACCAGGCTCATGCTGGCGCCGTGGTGATCGCCGTGCCCGTCCGCGGCGGCGCGGATGATCGACCCGTCGCCCGAGATTTGCATCGGCAGCGTCACGGCGAGCAGCGGCAGGAAGGCGAGGATGGGGATGACCGCGATGTCCTGCGTCAGCAGCACCGAAAAGACCGAGCGCCCGCCGCCGGTTTGCATCAGCCCCTTTTCCGACAGCGTTTGCAGCACAATCGCGGTGGAAGACAGCGAGAGCGAGAGGCCGATGGCCATGGCAACGCCCCAGGGTTGGTTATAGGCCATGGCGACGCCCAACAGGGCGAGGGCCGACAGCACCACTTGCAAGCCGCCCAGGCCCAAAAGCTTGTGCCGCATGTCCCAGAGCGCGCGCGGTTCAAGTTCGAGCCCGATCAGGAACAGCATCATGACGACGCCGAATTCGGCGAAATGCTGCAAATCCTCGGTCTCGGACCCGACAAAGCCCAGGACCGGCCCGATCAGGATGCCCGCGGCGAGGTAGCCCAGCACCGACCCCAGCCCAAGGCGCGCGGCGATGGGCACCGCGATGACGGCGGCGGCCAGGTAGATCGACGCTTGGTACAGGAAGCTTTCCATTCGGGTCTCCGTTTGCGGGCGGTCAGGTGGGCAGCGGCCCGTCGCGTTTCAACTGGTCCATAACGATCTGACTTTGCACCCGTGCGACAGCCGGATGCGGCAGCAGGACGTCGTGGATCAGCGTGTTCAGGGCGGCCAGGTCCGCGCAATAGACCCGGAGAAGATAGTCCGCATCGCCCGTCATCGTCCAGGCGCTGGTGATGGCGGGTTGCGTGGCCAAAAGCTGGGCAAAGCTGGCCGAGTGTTCGGGACCGTGGGTGCCCAGGTGCACCTGGACAAAACCTTGGACCGTCAACCCCAGCCGCTTGGGGTCCAGCCGGGCCACGTAGCCTTCGATATAGCCGTCGGCCTCGAGCCGTTGGCGGCGGCGGCCCACCTGGCTGGCGGACAGGTTCAGGACCTCGCTGAGTTCCTGCGCGGTCAGGTGCGCGTCTTTTTGCAACGCGGCGAGAAGGCGGGTGTCCACAGAATCGAGCATGTGCGGTCATTTTGCGAGGGATTGCCAGGATGATGCGGGAAATGCGCGCGCGGGGGAAGGTGCATATGCAAGTTTGCGCGCACATCGCGCCCCGCGTGCCTCATTTTTGCGCCAGCGTTTGTCGAAAAGGAGATTGCGATGGGTCCGTTCCCGCACACTGCCCCGAAATCCGAGATCACTGCGGACAATCCCGCAGGCACTGACGGGTTTGAGTTTGTGGAGTTTGCCCATCCCGACCCCGACGAACTACGCAGCCTATTTGCTGGCATGGGCTATACCCAGGTTGCGCGGCACAAGCGGCAGGACATTGAGTTGTGGCAGCAGGGCGACATCACCTATGTGCTGAATGCCGAGGCGGGCAGCTTTGGCGCGCGGTTTGTGGAGGATCACGGACCCTGCGCGCCGTCGATGGGCTGGCGCGTGGTGGATGCGCAGCATGCGTTTGACCGGGCCGTGGCGCTTGGGGCAACGCCCTATGACGGGGGTGGAAAGGTGCTGGACGTGCCTGCGATCTATGGGATCGGGGGCAGCCTGATCTATTTCGTGGATCAGTACGCGGACACCTCGCCCTACAATGACGAATACACCTGGCTGACGGACTCCAAGCCGCGGGGGGTGGGGTTCTTTTACCTCGATCACCTGACGCACAATGTGCACAAGGGGAACATGGACACGTGGTTCCGGTTTTACGGCGACCTGTTCAATTTCAAGGAAATCCGGTTTTTCGACATCGAAGGCAAGTTTACCGGCCTTCTGAGCCGCGCGCTGACCTCGCCCTGTGGGCGCATCCGTATCCCGATCAACGAAGACCGGGGCGAGACAGGGCAGATCGTCGCCTATCTGAAGAAGTATAACGGTGAGGGGATCCAGCACATCGCGGTGGGGTCTGACGACATCTATGACAGCACCGACGCGATTGCGGCCAATGGGCTGCGGTTCATGCCGGGGCCGCCGGATACGTACTATGCGCTCAGCAAGGACCGGGTGGTTGGCCATGACGAACCGCTGGACCGGATGCGCAAACATGGCATCCTGATCGACGGCGAAGGTGTCGTGGACGGGGGCGAGACCAAGATCCTGCTTCAGATCTTTTCCAAGACCGTGATCGGGCCGATCTTTTTCGAATTCATTCAGCGCAAAGGCGATGATGGGTTTGGCGAGGGCAACTTTAAGGCCCTGTTCGAGAGCATCGAGCAAGAGCAGATCAACGCGGGCGAGTTGGCTGCCGAGTAACCGGCTCAGCCCTTGGGCATCTTGAGCACGACGTTGCGGTTGCCCTTTTGGTAGCGCAATTCGCTGTCGCCGATGGCCGACACGCGCCCGCCGTCAAAGCGGTCGCCTACCTGCACCTTGCGGTAGCGCCCGTTCGACAGGCGCACCAGCGCGCGGCGGTCCGATGGGGTGCCGTAGACCCCGATCAGGTTCACGCGGCTAAGGTTGATGGCGTTGCGCACGGTTGCCTCGCGCGCGACCGACGTGGCCGTGGGGATCGCCGGGGTCACGGTGCGCGGCGCGACGGCGGCGGTGCGCGTGGTTTCGCGCGGTGTGGCGCGGGCGACGATCCGGTCAAAGTTGCGTGGCCGTGTTTCGGGCCGCAGTGATGCGGCGGCGGCCAGTGGGCTGACCTCTTCCTCGGGCGGCTCTACCTCGGTTTCGGCGACCGTGTCGGTGGCGGGCGGCTCCGCCACCTCTTGCGGGGCGGCGGGGCGCAGGCGCGGACGCAGCGCGGCCAGCTCTGTACGCGACAGACCGCCCAAGGTCGCACGTTCGTTCTGTTCGACCAGATCGGCGGGACGCGGTTGGGGGCGGACGAGGGCGACGGTCGCGATGGGTGGTTCTGGCGCGACCTCAAGCCGGACAAATTCCGCGGGCGGCACCAGTGGTGGGCGTCCGGCAAAGACGGTGTAGCCTTCGGGTGTGAGCGCACCCTCGGGCGTGGCGATGTAGAAGCCATCGGCGTCACGGGCAAAGCTGGTGCCGGGTGCGGCGGGCGAGGTCACGACCGCCAGTTGCAGGTCGGTGGAGAAGCTGGCCGCGGCGGGCAGTGCGACCGCATCAAGCGCGGGGCTCACCGGGTCGATGCCGGTGACATAGAGGTCCTCGAGCGCGATCACATCCGGGGCCGCAGGAACTTGCGGCGCCTTGGGCCAGATGCCGGTCACCGCATAGCGCGCTTCGAGCGCGGCGGCGTCCAGTTCCTCCGGGGCTACGGGGTCGGGCAGGGGATCGCGCAGCGCGTCGAGCACGGCGGCATCCTCTGCCGTCAGCCCGTCGGTCAGGCTGTCGTTGAGGGCGGCGACAATCACTTCTTCGTCCGCGGCGGCCTCGTCCGGTGGGTTCAGTGTGGTGGCGCCCACATCCTCGGCCAGCGCATCGCGGGTATCATCGGGCAGGGTCGAAGCGAGCGTACGCTCGCGTCCGGGAAACAGCTTGGCCAGGCCGTCATCGAGAAAGACGGACGCCCAGGCCGCGACCCCGGCCAGGAAGACCAAGAGGATGGCGGTGAGGATCAAGCCCAGAAAGCGCGGCTTGCCGCCCACGGTGGCATCGCCCCGCGCGCCGAACACGGTCATCCGTTCCGCTTCTAGATCGACGCTGGCGTCTGCGGTGGCGGCCTTGCGCGCGGCGACGTTTGGTTTGGCGGGGGTGGCGGGCGGTGCCTTGCGCCGCGACAGAAAGCCCGATTTGCGCGGAGCGGGCGGGGTTTCAGCGACGGGCGGCACGCTTGGGTCAGCGGCCGAGACACCGGGCACCGGGCGCATCAGGCTGGCAGCGGCGGTTTTCGGCGTGCTGATGGGGGGCACGGGCGGCAGGTCTGCCGCAGGCGGGGCGACGGTCGGTGCCGTGCGCGGGGGCGGTGGGTTGCGGGTGACACCGCCCAGGGGCGCGGCCTGCTTTTGCTTGCGCCGCGTTGCGAAACCCATCAGCGGCGGGGTTGTGCCATCGTCGGGCTCTGGCCCGGGTTCTAGTTCAATCTCTTTGGCGGCGATGGGCGGGTCGAGCGGGGTATCGTCGTCTTCGGTCTCTTCGTCGACCTCCTCTTCGTGCAGGTCGTCGGCGTCGATGTCTTCGGGGTCGTCCTGCGGCTCTGGCGCGGTGTCTTCTACTGGCGTGGTCGCAGGTTCGGGGGCGTCTTCGCTACCGTCCGGTGCGGCCTCCGGTTCCGGCTCGGGTGCCGAGACCACCACAACGCGCACGCCGTCCGGTTCGACCTTGGCGCCCTGGGCCAGCAGGGATTGCGACGCTTCGGTCTGGCCAAAGAACGGCTCTCCGAGAAAGCCTGTGCCTTCGGGGGCGGCGACAAAGCTGACGGGGTTGAATTTGTGTTCGACGGCAAAGGCTTCGGCCTCGGCCAGGGTTTCGAGGGCCACGGCGGCCACGTGCGTCTGGTCCCCGTCGGGTGAGATGTCGAAGGCCAGCGCGTCAACGGTGTAGGGCGTGGCGCCGTCTAGCGCCAAACGGGCCGCGGCGCGCCGCGCGTCGTCGTCGACGGCACCGGTGTCGATGGTCAGGTATTTGATTTGCGCGTCGGGGATGATCAGTTTGGACCGCATGCGCTTGCGCAAGGGCGCGCCCTTGGCCCGGAGTGCGGCCAGGTCGTCGGCCAGTTGAGCACTGTCGACGGGAACGTCGCCCACCAAATGCCATCCGCCTGCGCCGCGATGCAGCAGTCGGATCCCCTCGAAGGACAAGGAAAGCGCAAAGTTTGGCTTCATACCGGGCCTTTAGCAAGTTCGGGTCGCGGATGGAACGCGGTGAGTGTTAACACATAGATTAAAGCAGGTCTTTGCCCAAGCAAAGCAAAAGCCAGCCACCGGCTTGAGCCTTTTGCCAAAGCCAGGTCATGCTGGCGGTGGCGGGCGCGGGTCCGGCGAAAAGCATAGGAAGACAAAAAGATGAAAACAGGTGTAATTGCGGCGGTGCTGCTGGTGTGGGCCACGGGGTTGTCGGCGCAGGACGACACGCCGACCGTGTCGGTGGTGGGGCAGGGCCAGGTGGCGGCGGCGCCGGATATGGCCGTGATCTCGCTGGGGGTCACCCATACGGATGCGTCGGCCAAGGCGGCGATGGACCGGGTGAGCGTTGATGCGCGCGCGCTGCTGGCGGAACTGGAGGCCCTGGGCGTGGCGCCGCGCGATGTGCAGACCAGCCAGCTGAGCGTGTCGCCGATCTGGGACAATGGCAACGGCACCCAGCCACGCCGCATCACCGGCTTTGTCGCGCGCAATGCGCTGACGCTGCGGGTGCGCGATTTGGCGGGTTTGGGTGCTGTGATGGATGCCGCGCTCGAGGCTGGGTCGAACGATTTCAACGGTCTGCGCTTTGGCTTGCAGGACAGTGACACGGCACAGGGTGCGGCGCGGGCGGCGGCGGTGCGGGATGCGATCACGCGGGCCACGCAACTGGCCGAGGCCGCGGGGCTGAGCCTGGGACCGATCCAGACGATGACCGAGCAAAGCTTTGGCGGGCGGCCCGAGATGCTGGCGGCTGACATGCGGTCGTCGGGCATGCCCGTCGCGGCAGGAGAGTTGACCGTGTCGGCCAGCGTCTCTGTCACCTTTGCGCTGACGCCGTAACGCGTTTGCCGCGCGCCTTCACCGGCGCGCGGCACCCGCGTTTGGGCTTAGCTGACCGCTTTGGTCAGCCCCTGATCCAGGTCTGCGATCAGGTCATCCGCATCCTCGATCCCGATGGACACGCGCACGACCTCGGGTGCGGCGCCCGCGGCCCGCTGCTGGTCCGCCGTCAACTGGCGGTGCGTGGTCGAGGCAGAGTGGATGATCAGCGACCGCGCGTCGCCCAGGTTCGCCACGTGGCTAAAGATTTCAAGCGCGTTCACCAGCTTGACGCAGGCGTCATAGCCACCCTTGACCGCGAAGGTAAACAGCCCGCCCGCGCCGCGCGGGCAGATCTTGGCCACGCGGTCGTAATAGGGCGAGCTTTCGAGGCCGGCATAGGTGACGTAGTCGACCCGTTCGTCCGCCTCGAGCCATTGGGCGATTTTGACTGCGTTTTCGACATGCCGTTCCATCCGCAGCGACAGCGTTTCGGTGCCCATCAGCGTATAATGCGCGGCCTGGGGGTTCATCGTCATCCCCAGATCGCGCAGCCCGATGGCGATGCCATGGAAGGTGAAGGCGAGCGGGCCGAATGTCTCGTGAAACTTGAGCCCGTGATAGGCAGGCTCGGGCGCGCTGAGCGAGGGGAACTTGTCGTTGGCCGACCAGTCGAACTTGCCCGAATCCACCACGCAGCCGCCGGTCACGGTGCCATTGCCGGTCAGGTATTTGGTCGTGGAGTGTACCACCAGCGTTGCGCCATGTTCGATGGGGCGGCAGAGATATGGCGTGGCGCTGGTGTTGTCCACGATCAGCGGGATTTCGGCGGCATCGGCGATGGCCGAGATCGCGTCGAGGTCGGTGATATAGCCGCCGGGGTTCGCAATCGCCTCGCAGAACACCGCGCGGGTGTTGTCGTCGATGGCGGCCTTGACCGCATCCAGGTCGTCAAAGTCGACGAATGTCGCCTCCCATCCAAAGCGTTTGATGGTCTGGCTGAACTGAGTGACCGTGCCGCCATAGAGGCGGGTGGAGACCACGACGTTCAGGCCAGGAGCCATCAGCGGGAACAGCGCCATGATTTGCGCCGCATGACCGGAAGAGCAGCAGACACCGCCCACACCGCCTTCAAGTGTGGCGATGCGTTCTTGCAGCACTGCGACGGTGGGGTTGGTGAGGCGCGAATAGATATAGCCGACCTCTTGCAGGTTAAAGAGCGCCGCCGCGTGCTCGGCATCGCGGAACACATAGGCCGTCGACTGATAGATCGGCGTTTGCCGCGCGCCGGTGGCGGGATCGGGCCGGGCCCCTGCGTGAATTTGAAGCGTGTCAAAGCCGTATGTGGGACCGTCGGTCATGTCATCTGTCCTTGGAATAAGAGCCAATATGTTGGCGCCATCGATAGGCAATGCGGCGACGGGGGGCAAGGCTGTGGGCTGAATTGCATCTGTGTATACTTGATAAGTATGTTGACAGAGCATGACGCTCTGTATACTGGGTGTAGTATGCAGTGATAAGGAGCCTCGACATGGCCAAGACATCCGCGGAAGACACAAAGACACCTGCCGGCAAGGTCGGCAAACGGGCTGCAAAGCTCGAAAAACTCAAGCAGGCAGAGACCATCAACTTTTCCATTGACCCCGACGTGCGCAATTTTCTGGTGAACACGGCCAAGGCCCAGGGCCTTGACCTGTCGCACCTGATGCAAAAGATCACCGAATCTTACGTGGTCGAACACGCGCCCAGCGACACCGCATTCGCGCAGCGTTTGGCGGGCAAGCGTCAGGTCATTGATATTGCGCAGAAAACAGCCGAAGAGATGGACAAAGAGGGCGCTTTTGACGACCACTTTATCCTGAACGTGATCAAGAAGTCGGCCGCCGACAAAGCCTTTGTATCCGCCTATGATGCGGCCACACGGGCGGCAGGCGAGGGGCCGCGCGACCTGGCCAAGGCGACGCGGGCCAAGACCGCGCTGAACCAGCAGTTGGGCCGTGTAATCAAACGTACGGTGGGCGCCAAGAGCCTGCGCAAACCCGAAGGCGGTATTGCGCGTGCGTCCGCCAGCGATGCGCTGATCACGACCTATACGTTGCTGACAAAACAGGCCTAAACTTGGCCTAACCTAAACCTCCGGGGCGGGCGCCTGATCAATCAGGCGCTCGCCGCCATGGGAAGGTGCGTGGTAATCTCGGGAAAGGCCAGGCGCGTGTAATCGACCATCTCGATCTTGGGGTCCACATCCCCGGGGTCGTCATGCAGCACATAGCGCACCTGGCTGGTCAGCACGCAAGCGCCATCGGCGTCAAGGTGGTCCCATTCCACCCAAAGACTGGAATAGCGGCGCACGGGCAAGCCTTCGGCGACGATCCGGGGTTTGAGGTCGACAATGCCTGCCGTCTGCGTGGCGTGTCGGTAGGCCCGCAACCCCTCTGCCAGCGCGTGCGGAGCGGTGAACACCGCCAGATCGTCCTTGGCATAGAAGGGCATGGGGTAGGCGAAATACGCCGCGATCAATTCGCATTGGTCGGCAAAGAAATGCCGAACAAGCCTTTCCAAGAACGGCATAACCGAGGCGCTCATAATTCGCATCCATGTTTTTTGATTGACTGGTCAAATAACTGACCGACGTGGTCAACCCAAGGGCCAAAACGACGCACGAAGGTCGTTAATCGACGTTGACGTGATCTGACGCCGCGTAAGTTTCAGCGCATCCAAAAGCCGTTGGACTTGATCCGGTTGCGGATCGCCTGTTCGCGGCGCGGCATGTCGTTCTGATCAAACAGCGCGCGGACCTTTTCGCCACGTCCCTGCAGCACCATGCGTTTGATCGGCTCGTAGGATTTGAGCACTTTCTTGACCTTGTTGGGCGCCACCACGTCTTGCAGCACCTGGATCACCGCATCGCTTTCGCGGGCATAAAGCAGCGGCAGCAGGCGGTAGTGGCAGCTGACCGGCCCGTCGAGATAGTCGTGCACCGCGCTGTCGCGCCCGCCGCCCAAGGCGTGGATGACCAGCGGCAGGGCCACCTGGTCCAGCCAGGGGTCGAGCGACTGGCACACCAGCGCGTTGGGCGGCGTGTCACGGATGGCCAGCGCGTAGTCGAGGAACAACGTGCCAAAGGCATGCGGGCACGCACCAAAGAAGAAGCCCGCGTTGAAGTAGAGGTAGCGTTTCCAGTATTCGTCGGGTTCCGACATATCCAGGCTGGACGCGAAATCGAGGTCGAAGAGGGTGTAGAGCGACCCCCAGATGTCGTTGTACCCCGGACCATACAGCTCGATCTGCGGCCAGGTGCCTTCGCGCCGCAGCGACGCGCTGGGCCGGTCAAAGTCGAAGGGCACGGTCGTCAGATCGCCCGTGATCAGCGTGTCGCTGTCGAAAAACACAAACGGTTCGCCCGCGGGCAGGGCGGTCAGCATCTCGATCTTGTTGCCATAGGGGTAGGTTTGGCCGAAATGCACGCTGTCAAAGGGGATGATCTCTGCCCCCAGATCGGTCAGGGCGGCGCGCACGTCGTCCGGGCCGATGCGCGGGTCTGTGTGCCAGAGGTCCCCGGGCTGTGGTTCGGCCACCAGCACGCGGCCTTTGAACTTGGGGCTGTTGGCGCGCAGTGAGGCGACGAACAACAGCGCCTCATAGCTGAGCCTGCCGGATTGGCCCACAAGGGCCACGTTGAACGCCCCGGTCGCCGTGCCCGATGATTTGGATGCCCGTGCCATGCTGCCTGCCGTGCCTGTTTGTGTTTGCGGGGACTATAGGCGGCTTCCCGACGTCGTGAAAGAGGCCGATGGTTAGTCGGGTGGCGGGCTGAGCCGTTCGTAGAGTTTTTGCAGCACGGTCAGCACCAAAAACGCGCCTACCGCCCAAATCAACAGCTCGAACGGGGCAAGGTCGGTGCCGCGCAGCCAGCGGGCCAGCAGACCCCCTTGCGGGCGCAGCGCCTCGATCCCGAACAGCCCGCTGCGGGGCCAAAGCGACAGGTACCAAAAGCGCGAGATGTAGAAGAGGATCACCGCGACCAGTGCGACGATGCCCAGCCAAAGGACACGGGTCATTGCACCACCTCGATCGTGTCGGGGTCGATTTCCCACACCAGCAGGTCGCCGCGTTTCGTGATCTCGCCCTCGGCGGTCACATATTGCGCGATATAGTCGTAGGCCGCGGGCGGCAGGCGGGTGCCGCCGGGGCCGGTGACCAGCAGGAACTCCTCGCCCAGGACGGGTTGGGACGAGACAAAGATGGGCGGCACGTCGCCGAGCAGGCACAGGTTCGCGCAGGCCTTGTGCGCCAGGCCCCGGCCCGGGCGCATTGCCCCGGCCAGGCATTTGCCATCGCAAATCTCGCCCGTCAGTTGCCAGCGCCCCTGCGGCTGGGCAGCGACGTTTGGCGCGTCACCCTCTGCCGCGCGCAGCCCGTTGCGACCGCCGCGCAGCTGAATCATGTACAGATCCCCGCGTTCCAGGATCACGCCCGACACCTGCGCCAGCTGCCCATCGAGCGGCTGCGCCCGGTCGTCGACGCCCGACTTGCCGCCCGCGGTCATAAGAAAGCTGTCGCCAACGGCGATGCGGTCGTTGCCTTGGGTGACGTGCAGAACGGGGTAGGGCGTCATCTCGATCACGCCGGTGACGGTTTGGCGTCCATAGTCAAAGCGGAAGGCGCCGGGTCCGGGATCGTCCTGCGTGGCGCCAAGCATATAGCCTGCGACGCCCATCCCGCCGATCAGCAGCACCGCGACAAAGACCAGCAGCACCCGCAACTTGTCCGGCACGGGCAGGTAGCCCACGAAAAACGGCTTGTCGCTCATGCCGGTGCCTCCTGCACAGGATCTGCGTCTGTGTCGGCGATGGGTACGGGCGGCACATAGGTGCCGGGCGGATTGGCGTCGGGGTGCACCTCGACCAGGCCACTGGCGATGCGGACGCGGTAGGTGGGCACCTTTTCGGTAAACGGCGCGGGCGAGCGGCCGGTGCGCACATCGTATTGGAAGCCGTGCCAGGGGCAGGTGACCAGGCAGTCGATGATCTTGCCCTCGCCCAACGGCCCGTTCTGATGCGCGCAGGCGTTGGAGATGGCAGACAGCTGGCCATCCATCAAAAACACCGCAACCCGGTCGCCGGAAGGCAGCGTTGCGATCTTGGCGTAGCCTTCGCGCATCTCGGCCACGGGTGCGACGGCGGCCCAGGCGCCATCCTTGACCGTGTCGACACTGCGTTCGGCCCAAAAGGCCGCGATGTGTACCACGATGACCACCCCGGCGCCGCCCAAGAACAAGGCTGTCAGCGCGTGGTTCTGTTGGTCTTGCAAAATGCCAAGGCTGATATGCGCCACCACGGCGAAATAGGCCACATAGATCAGGTAATGCAGCCGCTTCCACACCGGGGGCGTCAGGAATTTGAGCCAAAAGTCATGGCTGGTCGCGGCCAGGATCAACAGGCAGATCAGCGCAAAGATACCGAATAGCTCGAACGGAAAGCCTGCGACCTGGCCAACGCTGGTGTTTGCCGACAGAAGGCCCACCAGCTTGTTCGTGCTGGAAAAGGCAAAGTACCAGTTCAGGATATACCCCGCATGGGTCATCGCGACAAAGGCCGTCATGACGCCAAAGTGCCTGCGGTTATAGAGCAGCGGCAGAAACCGTGGGTCCAGGCGTGCCAGCGGACCGATGCACAAGATCACGGTCAGCATCATAAAGGCGCAGGCCCCGAAGGCGCGCGCATTGTGGATTTGCGGGCTGATGGCGCGGTTATGTCCCAGCGCGTCGGGCGTGGCATAAAGAAAGACCCACAGGAACAGACCGACAGCGGCCAGCATGATGCCATCATAGAACCACTTGTTGGCGTTCCACTGGACGGGGATGTATTTGACGCTCATTCGCCCGCTCCGTCGGTCAGTTGCACAGGCGTGGCATCCGCAGGCCAGCTTTGCCGGACCGACAGGCCCGCGGCGACGACCAGAACGATGCCGATGCTCATCAACACGACGGCAGTGCCATAAGGCGCGCGCACCGCGCGGTAGCGTGCCATCCAAGGCGCGGACTGCTCTGCGATCTGCCACCAGCGCCAAAGCACCAGGGGCCAGATCAGCAGGACGCCGGGGATCAGCAGGGGCCGAAACACATAGGCCCCGCGCGCGTCCTCATCCAAGCGGTCGATGCCAACGCTGAGAAAGACCAGAGCCACGACAGCGCCGATCATGCCCCATGCCTGCATGGCCATAACCAAACCCTGCGCCACATCCATGGCCGCCCTCCTTATCTTTTGCCAATCACGGTGTGACCCTATCAAGCGATGCTGCGCCCGCAAAGTGCGCTGGCGCAGGAAATGCACCTGCGGCGGACTTTGTGATCGGCGGGGGTGGGGTTGGATTGGTCGGAAGGTGCGCGGGCGTGCGCCGTTGGCACCCCGCCTCGTTCAATGAGACGGCACGCATTGCATTCATTCCGTATTCAGATGCTCAGCATCTTCGGTCGGTTTGCGAATACGCGATCTATTGCGCCTGTCGTGGGTCTGCGCGGCGCTTGATGAAATGCAAAAGTTTTGTGAAGATACGCCTGGCGCAGCATTAAAAGGTAGTGAATGGGCAGCGTGCGCTTCATTCGTACACCTCTGTCGCGCAGCGCGTCGCCTTATTTGAACTTCTTGTGAAAACGACCAGGGCAACCCAAAAAAACCCTTGAATATTCAGCGCCAGAAATCAGTATTGAGCCGAGCCTCAGGCCAGATTTTGAACCATCCCAATTGCAAGCATCCGTCGCAAATGTTTTGTCCACAGGTGTGTAATTCCATGACTTTGAACGTATTGAAACGTCTTCCATTGTCGCTGCGTGTTCTTTTACTCGTATCACTTGGCCTAGCTGCCCAGACTGCCGCACGCGCTGATCCGATGGCGATTTGTGCGCGGGCCAATCCAGACTTTACGCAGCTATGCCCCTGTGCCGTGTCCGAAGCGCAGGCCGCGGGGTTTCAAGAGCCGGTTTTGTCCGCACTTCTGGGGCATGATTATACGTCAGCCACGGCGCAGCAGGTGCAAGAGTTTGGGTTCATCTTTGTCCAGTGCACGCAAGCGGCTGTTGCCGGTAACCTGCCCCCGATCGCCATGCCGGAGGCTGAGGCGTTCCAGTCGCATGACCATGCCGCGCCGACCGCCACGCCGCCTGCGCCGGTGACGGTCCAGGACCAACAGCCGCAGGTCGCGCAAGAGCAGGCGCCCGTGATCGACCTTGACCCACAGCCCAATGCGGCGCCTGTCATTACCCTCGACCCCGCACCCGCCAGCCCCGCCGTAAACCAAGCCGAGGTTTTGGCGCAAACTGCGCCTGTGATAGACCTTGATCCCGGGCGCGATGATGCGGGCGATGCGGCACCTGTCATCACGCTTGATCCCGCGCCGCAAACTGGGCCTGTGATTGATCTTGACCCCGCACCCGGTGGGTCCGCCACAGAAACGGCAGCCACCGCGGCGGCGCCACAAGCGTCTGGTCAACGCAGCTATCGGTTTGAGTTTGCGCAAAACGCGCCCAAGCAAATCGGCACCTGGGTGCCTTTCGTGTCGCTGAAAACGACGCATCCTTGGGCGACATGGGGCCCTGCGATCGCCGCAGGGGGCGCGGTTTTTGATGCAGACGGTGCGTTTCTGATTGCGGGGTGCAACGCCTATAACACCCCGATCCTGACGGTTGGTCCGGTCAGCGGCACGCATATGTTTTCGACGGGCAAGTTGGTCGTGCGGGGTGCGGGGGGTATCTTGCTCGACCTGTTCGCGACGCCCGCCCGCATCGAAGGCGACTTGCTGCAATTTTCCTTGCGCGGCGACGTTCTGTCGGCCCTGCGGCGGGGGTCGAACGTGGTGATTGAAGCGACCGCGTGGGGCGGTAACGGGCCGGATGTGCGGTTTGACTTCGGGCTCAAAGGGTCGTCCAAAGCGCTGGAAACCTCTGGTTGGCGCGGGTGCCGGGGCGAACGTGTGCGCGCGGGAATGGGCGAAGAGTTGGTCAATGGCCGTTGGCTGACACGCTATGAAAAGCTGCCTGATGGCAGCAGTGGCCCCGTTGCCCGGTTTGAGCATTTCGGGGGGTTTGAACGCCCGATGCTGCGCTGCGACAAGCGGCTGCGCATCGACCGGCTGGAGCTGTGGTATGTAGTACCCGGCAGCGCCCCGGAATACGAGGCCGCCCCCAACTATGCGCTGCGCGTTGACGGCAATGCGCCGCACGAGGTGCATTTTATCCGCGACAATGAGTTCGTGGACACCGGTGTTACCCGCGCCCCATTGCCTGCAGGGCTGATCGAAGAGCTTGCGACGGGCCGGGCCTTGTCGGTCACGCCGATGCTGGGTGAGCCGGGCTTTGGCACCAGCCGCGCGTTTGAGCTGCGCGAGATCGGCGCACAGCTGGACGGGCTTGTGTGCCCGGATACGCTGCCCCGCCCGGCAGTGGCGCGCACCGACTTGACCGCCACAGACTACGCATGGTCATCGGAAGATCTGTCGGACTTTCTGTTTCCCGGCAACGCGGAGGCGGACCCAATCCCAATGGCCAGCTTTGCTGTGTCAGCGGGCGTGGGCGCTGACCTGCCGGGCATGTCGCTGGAGTGCACGGGCGTGCCGTTCTTTTGGGAAAACTACGGCGCCAATTCGCCCAGCTTTGATGTGCGGATGGTTGTTGATGGGGATGAGGGGCGCCTGGTGACGGTCGATTACCTCAACTACCGGTCGATATTCAATCCGGGCGAAGTGCCCGCTGACCTGGGGACACGCATCCTGAATGGCACCACGTTGCGCCTGACCTCTGCGGCCAATCCGCAGGTGGATGTGCTGTATCCGCTGCAGGGGGCGCGAGACGCATTGCGCGCGGCGGGCTGTCCGTTCTGACCGGCATCTTAGGGCCGCGCACACGCACAACTTTGACTTTTCGAATGCAACCCCATGGAAAAAGGCACCTCTGAATGACCCTGTTTTCTGTTCTCAAACGGGCGCCCGTCGCGCCTGTCATGCGGCATGCATATGTTCTGCTGCTTGCATGTCTCTGCGCCGCCCTTGCGCTGAAACCCGCATCGGGTGCGGACGTGCCCGCCACGCCCGAGCGTGCCGCGCTGTTTTGGTATAAAGACACCGGGACCAACCCGGGCTTTGACCTGATCGCGCTGACGTCTGGTGAATTCCGCAGCGCGCCAGAAATCAATCGCGACGCGATACGCCAGTCTATTGAACAGGAACTAAATAGCGCCTTTGCCGCGGTCGATGTATCGGAGGACGTTTTCGTGCTGCGTATCAATGCGCGGATGTCCGAATACGACCCGCGCGAGGGCGGCTTTTTCCTCAACCTCTTTTCCGGCAATTCCTACATACCGCTGGAATTGCGGGATGATCGCAACGCGCGGGGCGCTTTTAACGGCAAGTACGAATTGCATTTTCTGAACAACCCGGATTTCTATTTCTGGCAAACCGATCAGGACACGGCCCAAGGCATCATGGCCAGCGCCGGGCGCGAGCCGCGTGTGGTGGTCGAATTTCGCGTGCAGCCGATTGCTGGCCAGATCGTGCCACCGGGCAGCGGCGTGCCGCGCCGCGTCTGGGGCCGGGTGATCGAGGCCAGCGTCGAGATTGGGGCGCAAACGCCATTTTCGCGCCAGGTGCCGCCGGTTCCCCCCGGGGAATTGCTTGCCGCGCGCGCCCAAGCCTTGGATATCATCACCAACCCCGACGACCTGACCATGGCGATGCTGTGGCACAAGATCGTGGACGGGCCAGAACCCGATTGGGCCAAAATGGTGCGCGATACCGACGCCATGCGCCGCGCGGATGTGTTTGCGCGCGACGCGGTCGAGGCCGAGTTGATCGCCGACGCGCGGGCCTACTACAACCGAATCAACCCTGCGCAAGCGTTCCGTTTGACGCTGAACGCCGATGTCGGCCCGTACGACATGGCCAATGCAGTCTTCCCGATCTCGCTGGGCGGGGCGGTGCGCTACGACTCGAGCTTTCCGTTTGTGGCCTATCCCGATGATGCGGCGCGGGCGGCCAAGCGCAACGCGGGAAAAGCCTTTGTCGTCCCGGGTACCCGTGGCGTGACAGACTTTCGCATGGTGTTCGAGAACGGCAATGACCTGCCCGGGTTTGAGGCGGATCAGGACCTTGCCCGCCTGTTGGGCCTGAACCTGCGCGGGCAGGCCGAGGTTGTCGTGCGCCCCGTCGCGGTCGAGGTGATCGAGAACCGCAATGGAACGGATGCAGAGAAGTTCCTGCACACGCGCATCGAACAAATCCGCGTCATCGATGGACGGTCGGGCAAGCTGTTGCACAAGGCGGCCTATCCGCGCTTTGACGGGCAGATCGAACAACGCTTCCGCACGCCAGAGCCTGAGGCGTTCCAAGGCACCGATCCCTATTCGGTCGACATCCGCGGCCTCAAGCTGGGCATGAGCGAGGCCGAAGCCGTTGCGGTGGCCGAGGACGTGTTTGGGGATGTGCGGTATATGAAAGACCCGCCTTCGATGATCCGCGCCTTTGGCGACAACCGTGAACGGGTTGCCATCGTTCTGGACATGGACCGGAACGTGAAAGCGATCAATTACGTGCGCACCTGGTCCGATGATCTGGCGCAGCCCGTTCTGGACGCCGCGGTGACACGGTATGGCCAGCCCGCGCGCATGCGCGACCTGCGGATCGATCCGCTGACCCGCAGCGACAAAGAGGCGAATTTTTCCTGGACCACAAACGCCGATCGGATCGGTGGGTTCACCGGACGGGTCTGGTTTTGGTCCTCGCAGAACGAGACCAAGCTGTACCTCGACCTCGAAGATCGCCGCCGTCCGACGTATGAAGAGGCAGCACCTGTGATCTCTTTGGATTGATCAAGGTGCCGTGGGTTTGGCCGCGTGCGGCAAACCTAAGCGATGGCAGCGCCGGTCATCCGGCGCTGCCGAAACAACAGCCGGTAGGTGGGTGGCACGAACACCAGCGTCAGGGGCGAGGCGAGGAGCAGGCCGCCGATCATCAGGGTGGCCATCGGCTCAAACAGCGCACCGCCCACAAGGGACATGGGCAGCAGGCCCAGCACTGTCGTGAGCGAGGTGAGCATGACGGGCGTGACCCGCTTTTTCGCGGCGGCCACGATGGCATCGTCCAGGTCCATCGCACGCCGCTCGATATCGATCTGGTCGATCAGCACGATGGCGTTGTTGATGATGATCCCCATCAGCGAGATCAGACCGAGGATGGCGAAAAAGGACATGGGCCTGTCAGAGACATAGAGCGCGAGTGGCGCGCCCGCGACGATCAGCGGGATCGTCATAAAGGTCAGCAGGACGCGGCGGGCCGAGTTGAACTGGAACACAAGTGCGACCAGCATCACCGCCAAGGTAAAAGGCATGCCCGCGCCGAGGGTCTCGTTCACTTCGCTGCTTTGCTGGCTCTCGCCCGCGACGGTCACGGTATAGCTGTCGCCAAGGTCCAGCGCCTCGAGCGTCGGTGCGATGATCGCCTCGACCTCGGAGGCGGCCAGGCTGCTGCTTTTGCCAGAGATCACGATTTGACGCACTTGGTTCTCGCGCCGGAATTGCGAGAATTCCAAGGCGGGCCGGAAGGTTGCGACCTGGTTCAGGGACACCAGGCTGCTGCCCGTGGGGATCGACAGGTTGGCCAGGTCCTCGAGGCTGTCGCGGAACCCGGCCTCGGCCCGGGCCACGATGGGGATCGCGTCTGACCCTTCGCGGAAGGTCGAATAATCGGTGCCGCTGAAATAGGTGTCCATCACGTCCGAGATGTCGCTCGACGTCACGCCCAACTCGCGCGCCTTGTCCTGGGCGATGTCGATGACGATTTTGAGCCGCTTGTTGCCCCAATCGTTTTCGTTCAACACAAGGTCTGGCACTTGGGCAAAGGCGCCTTCGACCTGTTTGGCGGCCGTCAGCAGGGTATCAGCATCGGGGCCTGTGATCTCAATCTCGACAATGCCGGATTCCGCGCCACCCATGGACAAGCGCGTGACGCGGGCGCGGGCGGCGGGGTGTTCTTCGTAAAGGTGGCGGCGGGCGCGTTCTGCCGCGACGACGGCGCCCTCGAAATCCAGCGTGTTGACCAGGATAAACGCGCTGGCCGGGTCGGTGTCGGCGGGATCAAGCGCGAGGTAGAACCGTGGCCCGCCGTCACCCACGAACACGGTGGTGTCGCGCACCTCGGGGTTGACGCTTTGATCGCGCAGCCAGGCATCCACGCGATGCGCCTCTGCCTCGGTCGCGCTGATGGCGGTGCCTTTGGGCATGTCGAGATAGATCAGGTACTCGGCCCGTTCGCTCAGCGGGAACATCTCGGATTTGAGCAGGGGAAAGACGGTGACGGCGGCGGCGACCAGGCCGTAGCAGACGACGATGATGGGCACGCCCCAGGGCAAGATGGCCCGCGTCAGCGCGCCATAGCCGCGCACCAGCCACCCCTCGGGCTTGTCCGCGGCGGTGCGCGGGCGCAGGAGGTGGGCGGCGAGCAAGGGCAGGATGTAATGCGCCGAAAACCAAGAGCCCGCCAGCATCACGCCGACGACAGCGCCGAGGGAAAAGGCAAACTCGCCTTCGGTCCCATCCAGGATCAGCATTGGGATAAAGGCCGAAACGGTGGTAATTGAAGCAACGGCCAAGGGGACAAAAAACTGCCCCCCGCAGGCAATTGCCGCCTCTTTCGGGTCGGCGCCCGCGTTCACGCGCGTCTCGATATCCTCGACCACGACCAGGCCGTTGTCGACCAGCAGGCCCAAAGAGATGATGACCGCCGCGATAGAGATCTGTTCAAGGTCGATGCCCAGTTGCGACATGCCCAGCAGCGCGAACATGACCGTAAAGGGCACAATGCAGGCGATGATCAACGCGGGCCGCAGCCCCAGAAAGATCAGCATGACCAAAAGGACCACCGCAAAGGTCTGGCCGACATTGGACAGGGCGTTGTTGATGGCAGTCGTGACGTTGGTTTCCTGAAAGGTCGAGATGTCAAAGCTGATGCCTAGGGGCTGATCCGCCTCGAGCGCTGCAATGCGCGCGCCCAAGGCACGGCCGACCTGTTGGATATCGCGGTCATCCGACATCTCGACCGCGACAATCATCGCGGGTTTGCCGTTGAAGAAGATCGGCGTTTCCGCCGGATCGACATAGCCGCGCCGCACGCTGACGATGTCCTTGAGCCGCACAAACCCGGCGAGGCCGGGCACTTTGGTCAACACGCCTTCCAGCTCTGCGATAGAGCCAAGGTCGCCATTGGCCTCAAGCACGATATTGGTGCCGCCTGCGTCCAGTTGGCCTGCAGGCAGGATCACGTTTTGTGCGGCCAGGTCGTTCAGCACCTCTTGCAGTTGCACGCCCACGGCGGCCAGCCTGCGGCTGTCGATCTCTAGCCAGATGCGCTCTTCCTGCTCGCCAAAGATCGTGACCTTGGTGATGCCGTCCACCTGGTAGAGGCCGGTGCGCAGGTCGTCGGCGGCATCATAGACCTCGGCGGGGGAAAAGCCCTCGCCCGTGACGGCCACGGTGGCGATGGACACGTCGCCGAAATTGGTGTTCACAAACGGGCCGTTGGTGCCTTGGGGCAGGTCGTCTGCGGCATCCTCCATCCGGTTGCGGATGTCCTGGAACACGATGTCCAGGTCTTCGGAGGGGATGGCATCAAAGATGGTCAGGCTCAGCTTGACCCGGCCCGTCAGCACGAGGGTCGAGATATCCTCGACCTCGCCAATCTCGCGCGCGGCGCGTTCGAGGGGGATGGCGATCAGGTCTTCGACCCGTTCGGGCGACATGCCCGGGAACTGGGCGGTCACGATCGCCGAGCGGATGGTGATGGCAGGGTTTTCGCGTTTGGGCAGGCTGAGATAGGTCATCAGACCCAGCAACAAAAGGCCGATCATCACCAGGATGGTCAGACGCGATTTCTCAAGCCCGAAGCGCGTGAGGATGTCCATGTTACCGGTCCTGCTCGAGCAATTTGACCTCGAGGCCGTCGCGCAGGAAAGACACGCCTGCCGACGCAATCCGCTCGCCCGCCTCTAGCCCCGCGACCACCAGCAGCGCGTTTTCGCGCACGCCTGCGATCTGTATCTCGCGCCGCGCGATGGTCGAAGTGTCGGGTTGGTACACAAACACCTCTGCCCGCCCAGGCCCGCCGCGTTCGGCGATATCGCCCTCTTGGATGATCGCGGTGAGCGGGATCGAGAACCCCTCTTGCGCGGGCAGTGGCAGCTCTATCGCAACCTCGACGGCCATGCCGGCCTTGAGGATCGGATCGCTTTCCTCCAGCGCGACGACCACGGGAAAGCTCGACACCGCATCGGCACGCGAGCCCAATTCGCTGACCACCCCTTGCAAGGTCCGGTCGGGCCGGTCCGCCAGGCGCACGGTCGCGGGCGTGCCGACGACAAGCTGACTGGTCGTGTCGAAATTGGCGCTGAACGATACCTCGAATACGTCCGGTGAATACAGCGAAACGATGGTCGCCCCTGCGGACACGGTTTGAAAGCTTTGGACCTCGACCGCGTTGACGATGGCGTCAAAGGGCGCGTCGAGGACGGCCTTGGTCAGGTTGTCTTGCGCAGTGCCGAGCGCGGCCTCGGCCTGTTCCAGCTGCGCCTTGCGCGTGGCGGCGTCGGTCTGGGCGGTGTCCAAGGCAACGCGGGTGGCCGTGCCGCGTTCAAACAGCTCTTGGGTGCGTTCCAGGGTGTCGATGGCGTTGTCATAGGCGGCCTGGGCCGACCGCACGCCTGCCTCGGAATTGGCGATTTGGATTTCCAGCGCCTCTGGGTCCAGCCGGGCCAAGGTTTGGCCTGCGGACACGCGTTCGCCGACCTGCAGGTCAACTTCGAGCAGTTTGCCCGCGAGGTCGAAGGACAGAACGCTCAGCGCCGTGGGTTCCAGAACGGACGGAAACCGCCGGATCGTGGCCGCTTGGGTGTCGGCCACGAGATGCGTTTTCAAACCGCGCACGGGTGGGTCCGAGGCCGCCACGTCCTCTTCAAAACAGCCGGACACGGCCAGCAGGCTGGCAAACAGGAACAAGGACCGCATCGCCTGTTTCTCCCTTTAGCGACTCTTGGTGTAACGTCCCTGCAATCCGCGCGTGCGGCAAGACAAAAAAGGGTTCGGCTGGGGCGCACGAGTGTCGGGGTGGTTGCGTGGGTCGATGACGTGCGTTTTGAGCGCAAAATAGGTGCAGGCAATCCGCAGATTGATACGTGGCAAGATGCGCCCGGAACAGTTGCGACGCGGGGACGTCACCGTAGGTAAAGTGCGCTGAACGCGCGCAAGGCCATGATCGGTTCAGCACAAATCCTGTTCGGCCAGGAACCGCACGAACATCAACGTCAGGCTTTCGCGTCGCGAAATATCGGACCAGACCGCATAGATGCCCAAGGGCGACAAATGCCAGTCGGGCAACAGCGCCACCAGCTCTCCGGCCGCGATCCCGCGGGCGGCGATATGCGACGGCAGTACCGTCGCGCCCAGGTTTTGCGTGGCAAAGTGATACACCGCCTCGATGCTATCGACCTCGATCTGGGCATTGCCGGTCACCGCTTGGGTCGTGCCATCCACCGCGGTGAATTCGGTCAAGTCGGGGCGGTTTTTAAAGCGGATCCAATCCCAATCCTCCATATCCGCAGGGCGGCCGGGGGCCGCGCGTTGGCGGGCATAGTCGGTCCCGGCCACCAACGTGCGCTGGCCTTCGCCCAGCTTGCGCGCCATCAGCGCGCTGTCCTCCAGCCATCCCACGCGAATGTTCAGGTCAAACCCGTCTTCGACCAGGCGGTGGCGGTTGTCGGTATAGGCGACCGAGAAGGCGACGCCGGGATGCAGGTGCGCAAAACTGCCGATGGCCGTCGAGATCGGCCCCGTGGCCATAAAGGCGGGCATCGAGATGCGCAAAGCCCCGACCGGTTCCAGCGACAGGGCATTCAGCGCGTTCAAACCGGATTCCGCGTTGCGCAGCATATGCGCGACATGGGCATAGAAAATGCGCCCCTCGCTGGTCAGCGACAGCGTCCGCGTGGTGCGGTAGAGGAGCGTGACGCCCAAGTAATCCTCAAGGTCGGAGACGGTTTCACTGATCCGCGACGGGGCCAGTCCCACGTCTTTTGCCGCCGCCCGGAACGACCCGTTTTCGACCACCCGCGCAAAGATAGCCATTTGTCGGAGGTGGTCGATCATTGATCTGCCTGGCCGAATGGTTGCTTCTGAAATCCCCTAATATTCAAAACAATGTCGCCTGGCTAGTGTCGCCAGCATGACGCCAAACACCGCACATATCTCTGCCACCGCCCACTTTCCAACCGCGCGCGCCAGCCGCTATTTGACCGCGCTGTGCCATCACTTTGCCCGCAAGGTTGCCGCGACATGCGATGAGACATCGGGCACCGTGCAGTTCCCGTTTGGCCAGTGCCGCATGACCGCCGATGCGCACAGCCTGCATCTGAACGTCACGGCGCCCGACCACCGGCGCTGCGCGCAAACCATTGAAATCGTGACTAATCACCTGGAACGCTTTGCGTTTCGCGAAAACCCGGACCTCACCTGGCAGATGGACGACCCCGTTTTGGGCGTCCGTCAAAATGCCATTCCAACCCAGGAGACCTCAGCATGATCCGTCGCACGCTTTTTCGGGCGTCTGCCGCCGCTGCCTTGGCGCTGACCCTTGCACACAGCGCCACCGCGCAGGAGATGGACGCCACCTCTCAGGCCTCATTCGACACCGTCATGGCCTTTATGGGGGCCATGGGCCGGGGTGACAGCGATGCAATGGGTGCTCTGATGGCCGACGACATGGTCTGGCACAACGAGGGCGACAGCACCCTGCCTTGGATTGGCGAGACGCGGGGCAAGGCGGCGATCTTTGACTTTCTGGCGGTGTTCTCTGCCAACTTGCAGACGACCAAATGGGAAAACACCGACGCCTTTGCATCCGGCGATACCGTCGCCGTCTTTGGCGTCATGAACGGCATCACCCCGCATTCGGGCCAAGAGATTGGTGATTTCAGCTTTGCCCTGCGCGCCAAGGTGCAGGACGGGCAAGTCGTGCTTTGGCACTGGGTCGAAGACAGCTTTGCCGTCAGCCAGGCCTATCACGGGCGCTGATCCGCGCGCATCCAGCTTTAGGGAGAGAGCATATGACACCCCACCTAACCCGCCGCGCCGTGTTGCAAGGGGCGACCCTGACCGCAGGCGCCATCGCGCTGATCCGCGCGGGCCTGACACCGACGCCCGCAGCCGCACAGGGCGAGATGCCTGCAGGCACGGTCGTGTCCTTTGCCAAGCGCGGCGTGACGTTTCACATCTATGTCTCGCCCCCGCAGGCGGTCAACGTCACGTCCCACGTGATCGAGTTGGGCGACCAGTTGCTGGTCGTCGATGCCACGATGCTGCCGCCCACAGCGGTCGAGGTGCAGGCGCTGATCGCGTCGACGGGCAAGCCGGTGCACACAGCCTATGTTAGCCATGAACACCCGGACCATTGGGGTGGTGTGTCGATCCTGGTCGGCGTGCCGTTCCAAACGCTGCCCGAGATCCGCGAGGGTCTGCGCGCCGAGGCGACGGGAGGTGATTTCCCCACGCCGACCGCCCTGCTGCAGGGCACGGACCTGGCGCTTGGGATGACCGACATCGGCGGTGTGCCGGTCGAATTTCGTGCCTATGACAACGCCGAGGCGCCCAAGACCATCGTGGCCGTGCTGCCCGAACAAAAGACTGCGGTGGTCCAAGACCTGGTCTATAACGGCGTCTATTTCGCACCCGGCGTGGACCGCGGCAATTGGATCGCCACGCTAGAGGCGCTGCGCGATGACCCGGTCTGTGACACGCTGCTGGTCGGCCACGGCCTGCCCACCACGCGGGGCGAGCTGGACACAGCCATCGGCTATCTCAAAACCTTTGACGCCGCATGGCAGGCCGGTGCGAAACCGGACGATGTGAAGGCCGCGATGATGGCGGCCTATCCGGGCTATGACGGTGCGTTCCTGTTGGGCCTGATCGAGGCCTATTGGGACAAATGAGCAGACGCTTTCAAGCAATGTGACGAAAGGATTGGCAGAATGGGACAGGCCCTCGACAACGTGCGGCGCATCTATCTGGAAGGGATTGCAGGCGGCAACGCGCGCCAAGCGGTCGAGGCCTATACCGGCCACCGCTATACCCAGCATTCGACCGGTGTGGGCGACGGGGCCGAGGGGTTCTTGGCCTTTTTCGAGCCGTTCGTGGCGCGCAACCCCGAACGCGAGATCGAGATCGTCCGCATCTTTGAGGACGGTCCTTGGGTCTTTTGCTCGGCCTATCAATCGCTGAACGCAGGGGCCGCGCAGTGGGTCACAATGGACATGTTCTATACCGACCCGGACGGTCTGATCCTCGAACACTGGGACACTATCGCGCCTTACGTGGCTGACACTGCATCTGGCGCCGACATGGTCGGCGGTGCGCGCCAGGTGGATGAGAGCGCAGACACGGCAGCCAACAAGGCGACCGTGCTGGAATACACCAAACAGGTGCGGCAAGAACGTGGGCGCGACAAGCTAGAACAGTTCGTTGCCGACGACCTGATCCAACATGGCGCGCAGATTCAGGCTGGGCGTGCAGGCCTGGCGCAGTGGCTGGCGTCAGAGCAGGCGGGCCAGTACGAGATGCTGTTTCAGCTGATCGGGCAGGGCGACTTTGTCGTCACCTATGGTAAGCGCCACGCAGGTGGGGCGGACATTGCGGTCTTTGACCTCTACCGCCTCGCGGACGGCAAAATCGTCGAACACTGGATGAACGAGGAACAGATCGGGCCGCGCGACAGCTGGGGCAATGCGGGCAAGTTCTGAGCTGTCCGCGATGTGCCGCCTTGGGTCCTTGTTACCCTCTGGCGCGCTTTGACCAAGAGAGGCCCGCCGGATGACACGCTTTTTTGCGACGATTTCGCCCTACTGGCTGTGGGCCCTGCTGTGCCTGCCCGCAGTCGGCTTTGTGACCGCGCTGCGACGCGCCCCCACGGCAGAGGTGGTTGAGGCGTTGCTGCATCCCACAGGCGAGTTTGCGGCGCGGTTCATGATCATCGCCATGCTCGCCACACCGCTCTGCCTGCTGCTGAAAGGCTGGCGCGGGCCGCTGTGGCTCAAGAAAAACCGCCGGTATTTTGGCGTGGCTGCCTTTGGCTATGCGCTGTTTCACACGGTGTTATACGTCATCGACGCGCAGACGTTGGCCGCCATGTTGCAAGAGGCGCCGCAGCTGGCGATTTGGACCGGCTGGGTGGCCTTTGTGATTTTTGTCCCCCTGGCGGTCACCTCATCGGACCGCTTCGTGCGGCGCATGGGGCCGCGGTGGAAGCAACTGCAACGCTGGACGTATGCGGCGGCGGTGTTGACCCTGCTTCACTGGGCCGCGCTGCACGATTGGGGCGGGGTCGGCCCGGCCTTGGTACATTTTGTGCCCCTGGGTCTGCTTGAGGCTTACCGTGCCCTTTACTGGTACCGGCGCACGGCCTGACGCGACGATGTCCAATCACGGGCGGTAAGCGCCCGATCGGGGCTTGCACCTCGTTCGCAGGCGCGGTCCTATCGCGGGTAAGCGGGGTAGGGGGGAAACAGCATGCCGGGGCCGTTGGACACGTTGCGCGTGGTCGAATTTGCTGGCCTGGGGCCTGCGCCGCTGGCGGGCCAGCTGCTCGCCGATTTGGGCGCTGAGGTCACGGTGATCGACAAAGCGTCTGGCCCCGCCATGCCGTCGGATGTGAACCGGCGCGGCAAACGGTCGGTCGCGCTCAACCTGAAATCCGTAGACGGGCATGCCATCGCGCTGGCGCTGATCCGACAGTCCGACGTGCTGATCGAAGGGTTCCGCCCCGGCGTGATGGAACGTTTGGGGTTAGGGCCCGAGGCCTGCCAAGACCGCCTGATCTATGGCCGGATGACCGGCTGGGGCCAGACCGGGCCGATGGCGCAGGTGGCCGGGCACGACATCACCTATTTGGCGCGCTCGGGTGTGCTGAGCCTGCTGGCCACGCCAGACGGCCCGCCACGCCCGCCACTGAACCTGGTCGCGGATTACGGCGGTGGCACGATGATGCTGCTTTACGGCCTGATGGCGGCGCTGTTTGCACGCGGGGTCACGGGCCGCGGGCAAGTCGTGGATGCGGCGATGGTGGACGGTGTTCCGGCGCAGATGGGGCTGTTGCACGGTCTGATGGCGCAGGGCAACTGGCCGGGCGCGCCGGGCACCAACTGGCTGGACGGCGGCGCACCGTTTTACCGTTGCTACCGCTGTGCCGATGGCCGTGATGTCGCCGTTGGCGCGCTTGAGCCGCAATTTTATGCGCTTCTTGTCAAAGGTTTGGGCTGGGAACTTGACGCATTGCCTGAGCAAAATGACGGGGCGAGCTGGCCTGCGATGACGGCGCGGTTCGCCGCCGTCTTTGCCGCGCAAGACCGCGATCATTGGACGGCGGTTTTTGCGGGCAGCGATGCGTGCGTCGAACCGGTGTTGAGCCTGGATGAGGCAGAGCGCGACCCGCACCTTGCCACCCGCGGCGTGTATCTGCGGCGGGACGGGGTGCGGCAGGCCGCGGCGGCGCCCCGCTTTTCCGCCACCCAGGCGAAGGACGTGCCACAGCCTGGTGCGCCCGGCGGTGATACCGACGCCGTACTGGCCACGCTGGGTTACGATCCAACGCGGATTGCTGGGCTGCGCGCTGCGGGGGCACTGACTTGAAGGCGCTGATTGCGGGCGCGGGCATCGGGGGGCTGGCGACGGGCATCGCCCTGGCCTTGCGCGGCTGGCACGTCCAGGTGTTTGAACGGGCGCCCGCGCTGGAAGAGATCGGCGCGGGCTTGCAAATCTCGCCAAACGGCTGGCGCGTGCTCGAGGCTCTTGGCGTTGCGCAGGCGCTGCGCCCGACCGTCTTCGAACCCGAGGCCATCGAAATGCGCCTAGGCCGGTCTGGGCGGCGCGTGTTCCACCTGCCAATGCGCGGCTATGCGGTCGCGCGTTGGGGCGCGCCATTCATGCATGTGCACCGCGCGGATTTGCACAGCGTGTTGGCCGCGCGGCTGGAAACGCTGCAACCCGGCGCGGTTGCGTTGGATCAAGATGTCACTGGCTATGCCCAGGACGGCACTGCGGTGATGCTTCAGCGCGGGGATGCAGAGGACGTGACAGGCGATGTGCTGATCGGCGCGGATGGCTGGCGCTCGGTCATACGCACCCAGATGCTTGGGGCCGGGCGGCCCACATATACGGGCAACATTGCGTGGCGCGCCGTCGTCCCCGTGGATGCCTTGGGCGCCCATGCGCCGCCGCCCACGGCCTGCATCTGGGCGGGGGACAAACGGCACGCGGTGACCACCCGGCTGCGCGGCGGGCAGCTTGCCAATTTCGTGGGCCTGGTGGAAGAGCCGGAACCGGCGCCCGAAGGCTGGCGTGTCGAAGGGGATAGGGCGCAGGCGCAGGCGGCCTTTGCCGGGTGGCATCCCACGATTGCCGCGATCCTTGCTTCGGCACCGACGCTGAACCGCTGGGCCTTGTTTGACCGCCCGCCATTGTCCCGCTGGCATGATGGGCGGGTGGCCCTGCTGGGTGATGCGGCGCACCCGATGCTGCCGTCGCTGGCGCAAGGCGCCGTTATGGCGCTAGAGGACGCGTGGGTGCTGGCCGGTGCGCTTGCCGCGCGTGATCGGGTTGAGGATGGGCTGCAGGCCTATTTCGATCTGCGGATCGCCCGCACGGCCCGGGTGCAGCAGGTGTCGCGGGCCAATGCGCGGCTTTTCCACAAGGGATCGACCCTTGGGCAGCTTGGCTTTTACGGGCCCATGGCCATAGGCGCGCGGCTGTTTCCCGGGCTGATCCACGCGCGGCAGGATTGGGTCTATCGCTATGACGCGCTGGCGGTGTTTCCGGCGCCGGACTGAGCGGGGTTTGCTAGCGGTGTCGGCCTAACCGTGAAAGCGGGAGAGTGTTCGTCGGCTAGAGCGTCGATTTCTTGCACCGCCACTCTGGGCCTTTCGCCGTCGCAGCACGTCCAGGAACAAGTAGCGCGCGATGTTCACATGGAACTTCACAGCAGGCTGCGGGGTTGTTGAGACATGCGCCCAACACATGGGGCGAAAGAATAGGAGACTATAACAATGACACTTCTGCGCAAAACACAGTTTGCCTCGGCCCTGGCCCTCGTTGCTTCGGCTAGCCTTGCACATGCCACAGGCGATCAGGAAACGTCCGTGGGCGACGGCGAAACCGTGGACCATTTCGAGGTGGGCGTGTTGTCCTGCGATGTGGAGGATACGGACACTCTGGTGGCGCTGAAGCAAGCGCGCGACCTGACATGCGTGTTCGACCCGGCACAGGACGGGCTGAGCGATGAGACATATGTCGGCGAAATCACCCGCTTTGGGTTGAACGTGGGCGCCACGCAAAAGGGCGTGATGCGTTGGGCCGTGCTGGCGCCAACCGAAAAGACCTTTGCCGAGGGTGGTTTGAACGGCACCTATCGCGGCGTGTCGGCACAGGCCACGCTGGGTGTCGGGGTTGAAGGCAACGTGATGGTCGGCGGTGGCGAAGACCAGCTGACCTTGCAGCCGGTGAGCCTGGGTACACAGACCGGTGCAAACCTGGCCGTGGGTGTTGGCAACATCACGCTGACCCGCGCGGCGAGCTAAACGCCAATTCTTTTGAGATCAGGAAAGGGCGCCTGCGGGCGCCCTTATCCGTTTGCGGTCGCGGTGCCGATGACGGTGCCCAAGGTTGTTGCAACCTCGTCGATAGGCCGCATCGCATCCACACGTTCCAGCACACCCTGCCCGTCGTAATAGGCGATCAACGGCGCCGTTTGCGCGTGATAGGCTTCGAGCCGCGTGCCCACGGCCTCGACCGTGTCGTCGGCGCGCCGCTTCATCTCGGACGCGCCGCAGTTGTCGCATACGCCTTCGACCGCGGGGATTTTGTAGGTGTCGTGATACCCTTCGCCACAGGCCCCGCAGGTAAAGCGCCCCGCAATGCGGGTCACCATGGCCGCGTCGTCGACGTCGAGGCTGACCGCCGCGTCAATCCGCTGCCCGCTTTCGGTAAGCAGCGCATCCAGCGCTTCGGCCTGGACGGTGGTGCGGGGAAAGCCGTCTAGGATCACGCCCTGCGCGCAGTCCGGCGCGGCCAGACGGTCGCGCAGGATGTCGATCACGATCTGGTCGCTGACCAGGCCGCCGGCCTTCATCACCGCCTCTGCCGCTTTGCCTGCCTCGGTGCCCGCCGCAACGGCGGCGCGCAACAGATCCCCGGTGGACAGCTGCACATAGCCAAAACGTTCTTCGAGCATGCGCGCTTGGGTGCCCTTGCCCGCGCCGGGCGGGCCCAGCAGAATCAGAACCGGCGGGGTGGCGGGGTGTTTGGTGCCGTCCATGATGTCAGCCTTCCGTGACTTTGGCGTTCATGCGGTTTTCGATCAGGTCGTCGACCACAGACGGATCGGCGAGGGTCGAGGTGTCGCCCAAGGCGCCGAAATCATCCTCGGCAATCTTGCGCAGGATGCGGCGCATGATCTTGCCCGACCGTGTTTTGGGCAAACCGGGCGCCCATTGGATCAGATCGGGCGAGGCGATGGGGCCGATTTCACTGCGCACCCAGGTGCGCAGCTCTTTGCGCAGCTCTTCGCTGGGGGCCTCGCCGTTCATCAGCGTGACGTAGCAATAGATGCCTTGGCCCTTGATATCATGGGGATAGCCGACCACGGCGGCCTCGGCGACTTTGGCATGCGCGACCAGCGCGCTTTCAACCTCGGCCGTGCCCATGCGGTGGCCCGAGACGTTGATCACGTCATCCACGCGGCCCGTGATCCAGTAATCGCCATCCTCGTCCCGGCGGCAGCCGTCGCCGGTGAAATAGTAGCCTTTGTAATCCGAGAAATACGTTTTCTCGAACCGCTCGTGATCGCCCCAGACGGTGCGCATCTGGCCGGGCCAGCTGTCGGCGATGCACAGCACGCCGTCAACGCCATTGCCCTCGATCACCTCACCGCTGGTGGGTTCCAGGACCACGGGTTTGATCCCAAAGAACGGCTTCATGGCCGAGCCGGGCTTGGTCGCGTGGGCGCCGGGCAGGGGGGTCATCAGGTGCCCGCCGGTTTCGGTCTGCCACCAGGTGTCGACAATTGGGCAGCGGCCACCGCCGACCACGTCGTTGTACCAGTTCCAGGCTTCGGGGTTGATCGGCTCCCCCACCGTGCCGAGGATGCGCAGGGAGGAGAGATCGCAAGCCTCGACAGGGCCATTGCCGTGCGCCATGAGCGCGCGGATGGCGGTGGGAGCGGTGTAAAACTGGGCGACTTTGTGCTTTTCGCAGACCTGCCAAAAGCGCGAGGCGTCGGGGAAGGTGGGCACCCCTTCGAACATCAGCGTCGTGGCCCCGTTGGCGAGCGGGCCGTAGACGATATAGCTGTGGCCGGTGACCCAGCCCACATCGGCCGTGCACCAATAGACCTCGCCATCGTGGTAGTCGAAGGTGACCTCGTGCGTAAGTGCGGCATAGACCAGGTAGCCGCCGGTGGTGTGCACCACGCCCTTGGGCTGGCCGGTTGAGCCGGAGGTGTAAAGGATGAACAGCGGGTCCTCTGCGTTCATCTCTTCGGGTGGGCAGTCATCCGAGGCCTTTGCGGCCTCTTCATGCAGCCAATAATCCAGGCCGTCGCGCCAGGCGATCTGTTGCCCAGTGCGCTGCACGACCAGGCATTTGGTGTCGTCGATCACGTTGATCAACGCCTGGTTCACGTTGTCCTTGAGGTTGGTCACACGACCACCCCGGGGGGCACCATCTGCGGTGATCACCACCTTTGCGTCGCAGCCCGACACGCGGGCCGCGAGCGCATCGGGGGAGAAACCGGCGAACACGATAGAGTGGATGGCGCCGATGCGGGCACAGGCCAGCATCGCATAGGCGGCTTCCGGGATCATGGGGAGGTAAATGACGACCCGGTCGCCCTTGGCCACGCCCAAGCTTTTGAGAATGTTGGCCATTTTGCACGTCTCATCGTGCAAAGTGTTGTAGGTGATGTGCTGCGCGCCATCCTCTGGGTTGTCGGGTTCCCAGATGATCGCGGTCTGATCGCCGCGGCTGGCGAGGTGGCGGTCGATGCAGTTGGCGGCGACGTTCAGCGTGCCGTCGGCGTACCAATTGATCGATACGTTGCCAAAGCTGTAATCGACGTCCTTGACGATGCTGTAGGGCTTGATCCAGTCGATGCGCTGACCATGGTCGTTCCAAAAGCTGTCGGGATCGGTGACAGAGGCCGCGTACGTTTCGTCGTATTTGGCCGCGTCCACATGGGCCTTAGCCACCATTTCCGGGCTGGGCGCATAGGTTTTGATGTCGGACATGGAAGTTCCTCCGCTGGTCTTATCGGTCCGTTTCGGAGGCGCGTTGACCGGCTGCCATCCTCCATGGCGGTGCTGGTCTCTGCGGGGCCTCCTCCCTTGATCGTGATAATACGCGAAGTTGAAAAGAAAGGAATAAAAGGCTGGATTAAAAGGATTTTGGTGTAAATCAGTTTCCGCCGATTAGTCAGTTTTGTAAAAATCCGTGTGGGATCAGTAAATTTCGCCATGATTCCGCAGCGTTGAATGTCAACGGGTTTGCTCTTGCCATTTGACAGCGGTCCACGATTTTTCGACGAAAAATCGTGTCGGGTGGCGGGCGTGGTGTGACATATTGTTTCGCGGGCCCTCCTGCTGCCAGAATCAAAGCATCTTGTGCGCCTCCAGCACTTTGCGCGCGACGCGGAAGCATTCGAGCCCCTGCGGGACCCCGCAGTAAATCGCCACCATGTGCACCGCGGCGCGGATTTCTTCGACCGTGCAGCCGTTGTTGATGGCGCCGTTGCAGTGCAGTTCCCACTCCTGCATTTTGCCAAGGGCGCCGATCATCGCGAGGTTCATCAGACTGCGCGTTTTGGCATCGATGGCCGCGTCACCCCAACCAAAGCCCCAACACCAGGCGGTCATCGCCTCTTGGAACGCGCGGTTGAAGTCGTCAGAGGCGTCGAGGTTCTTTTGCACATAGTCCGCGCCCAGCGTCGCTTTGCGCTGGGCGAGGCCAGTGGTGAAGAGGTCTTCGTCGAAAAGGCTCATGTGGTTGGGTGTCCTTGGGGCTGAGGGTGCTTGGGGGAACATGGGTTGGGGCTGTGGGTGCGGCGTGTCGACTGGGGCGCTGCCCCAGACCCCGAGGTATTTATAGTCAAGAGAAGCAGGGAGATTGCAAGCGGTCAGCCGTCGATGGCGGTGCGCAACCAGTGTTGCAGGCGGTGGGTGGTGTGTGTGGCGGTGGTTCGTTCTGGTCTGATCTTGCAACTTGGGCCTTGCCCTGGATCATCGCCGTCGCATTTTGCGAGGCGTGGTCAGAAGTGTTGCGATAGGTGGTGTTTCGCTATGGCCAGCGGCGCGAGCCTCGTCTTTCCGGCGCACCGAGAGCCACGGTGTCACTAGGATGGATCCATCCCCGAAAATGGCGCGAAGGCGAGGTCTGTCGCGAAAGAGTTGGTTCTCGCACATGTGCGCATGCTTGCCGAAATCCTGAGGTTTTGCTGATCCCTTTCAGACGGCGCTTGATCGCCCCTAGTGCTGGACATTGTCATAGCAAGCACACGCACCTATCACCCCCACAGCATGCTGCCCTGCATGGATGCCGCCAAGGAGGCTGCCGAATGACGACCCTTCCCAACACGATGCACGCCTACGTACTGACGGGCCATGGCGACATGGACGCGCTGGTTTATCACGACGATTGGCCGATGCCCCATGTCGGGCCCGACGACGTGCTGATCAAGGTCGGCGCCTGCGGGTTGAACAACACTGACGTGAATACGCGCGTGGGCTGGTATTCCAAGGCTGTCAGCGCCGCCACCAGCGGCACCGGTTTTGACAGCGTGGATGAGGAGGACCCAAGCTGGGGCGGCGCGCCGCTGGCCTTTCCCCGCATCCAAGGGGCCGACGCGGTGGGCACGGTGGTGGCGCTTGGCGCCAATGCTGACCCCGCGCTGATGGGTCGGCGCGTCATGGTCGATTGCTGGCTGCGCGATTGGGACGACCCGCTGAACCGCGACAAGACCGGCTATTTCGGGAGCGAGCGGAATGGCGGCTTTGCCGACTACACCACTGCCGATCACCGCAATGTCGGCATCATCGACAGCCCGCTGAGCGATGCCGAACTTGCAACGTTTTCCTGTTCCTACACAACGGCCGAGGGGATGCTGAGCCGCGCTGAGGTCGGCGCGGATGATGTGGTGCTGGTAACGGGCGCGTCGGGCGGCGTGGGCTCTGCCCTGATCCAACTGGCCAAGCGGCGCGGCGCCATTGTCGTGGGCCTTGCTGCACCTGCCAAACATGCCGAGATGGCCGCACTTGGCGCCGACGCTCTTTTACCGCGTGCGCCGGACGACCTGCGCGCTGCCCTGAAATCTGCCATCGGGCGCGATACCGTGACCGTGGTCGCCGACATCGTGGGCGGGCCGTATTTTGCCTGCGTGATCGACGTGCTCGCGCGCGGCGGGCGCTATACCTGCTCGGGTGCCATTGCCGGCCCGATTGTCGAACTGGACCTGCGCACGCTTTACCTGCGCGACCTCACCTTCACCGGCTCTACCGTGATCCCGCCGCACATCTTCCGCGACCTGCTACGCTACATCACGGCAGGCGAGGTGCGCCCACTGCTGGCCGCGACCTACCCGTTGAAAGACCTGAAAACCGCCCAACAGGTGTTCATCGACAAGGCGCATGTGGGCAACATCGTCGTCACGCCGTGATGCGTGGATGAAGATCAAGCGCCTCCCGCTCTGGCCCGTGCCACGGACCAGCCTGTAGTGAAGGATGCGTAGAATTACTGGCCTAATTCGCAATGCGGCGAGCATTCTGATGAGTGCGCGGTCAGCGATGATGTCTTTCGCCCCAAATCGGATCGCAACATGCGGTCGCTGCGGCCTATGGTTTAAAACACCGATGACGCTACCCCAAGAAACCATCCCATCTACACCCTGACGCACGCGTCTCGCAAAGGTCCGGTGTCCGCTCACCCAATTCCTCGTTCAAATCTTCTCTGTTCTAAAAAAATCCCCGCCGGAGGCTCCTCAGGCCAGCCAAGAGCGCGAGCATTTGAATGTTGGTAGCAGAAAGACGATCCAAATCTGCAGGTGCCAGTGCCCCAAGGCCGACTTCGGATCTATGGTGACACGGCTGCTGTCAACGGCGTGTCCCAACCACAGCGTCTAAAAAAAGACCCGGGAAACTCTGTCTCTGCCTTGCGCTGACCGAAGACGACTTTGCCGTGACCGAAGCTGCTGTTGCGGCTGCCACCCACACCCTGCAGCCCTCAGCCAAACAGTAGGCAGGACACCTGCGCCTTACGCCTCTTGGCAGATGTGACGCCCCACGTTAGCTTGGCGTCCAAGCGGGCCGCAACGTCCCGCATCAAGGGAGAAACATCATGAACAAATACGCAGTGGGCGCCGTTGTCGGCGCCGTGTCGTGCACCTTTGCGCTCGAGGCCGCAGCCACCGAATGGAACGTGTCCGTCTGGGGCAAGCGCCGCGCCTTTACCGAACATGTGGAAAAGCTGGCCGAGCTGGTCAGCGAAAAGACCGGCGGCGAATTCACCATGAACATCAGCTATGGTGGCCTGTCGAAAAACCGCGAAAACCTTGACGGCATTTCCATCGGCGCCTTCGAGATGGCGCAGTTCTGCGCAGGTTATCACCGGGACAAGAACCGTGTGATCACCGTGCTGGAACTGCCGTTCCTCGGCGTCGAGAACCTCGAACAAGAGGTCGCCGTGTCCTCCGCCGTCTACGCCCACCCCGCCGCCGCCGAAGAGATGGCGCAGTGGAACGCCAAGCTGCTGATGACCAGCCCCATGCCGCAATACAACCTCGTGGGCACAGGTGAGCCGCGCGCCACGCTGGCAGACTTTGAAGGCATGCGGGTGCGCGCCACAGGCGGCATCGGCAACGCATTTTCGGCCGTGGGCGGCGTACCCACATCTGTGACTGCGACCGAGGCCTATCAGGCGATGGAATCGGGTGTTGTCGACACCGTGGCCTTTGCCCAGCACGCGCACCTGTCCTTTGGCACGATCAACCAGGCCGACTGGTGGACAGCGAACCTGAACCCCGGCACGGTGAACTGCCCTGTCGTTGTGAACATCGACGCCTACGACTCGCTCTCGGACGAACATCGTGCGGCCCTCGACAGCTCGGTGCCCGAGGCGATTGACCACTACCTGGCCAACTATGCCGAGCTGCTGGAGCGCTGGGACAGTGTGCTGGAAGAAAAGGGCGTGCAAAAGGTCGAGATTGACGATGCCGTGATCTCGGAATTCCGCGCCTCTGCCGCCGACCCGATCCGCGATCAGTGGATCGCCGACATGGAAGCGCAAGGCCTGCCGGGCCAAGAGCTGTATGACCTGGTGGCCAAGACCCTGGCCGACGCCAAGGGCGGCAGCTAAGCCGTCGTCACGGAACTGTAGGGTGCGCCGTCTCGGCGCACCTTTTTTCATGAACGTCAGGGGGTTAGAATGGCGGGTGCATCCACGGTGATGGAGGATTCCAGCCTGCTCAGTCGGCTGGACCGGGGCCTTGTCCCGATAGAGCGCGTTATGGCGCTGCTGAGCGGTCTGGCCGCCTTTTCGCTCATGTTTCTTGCGGCCTATTCCGTATCCGCGCGCGAGTTTTTCGAAAAACCGCTGCTGGGTTATGTGGACCTGATCGAGATGCTGATGCCGCTGATTGCGATCATGGGTGTGTCCTATGTGCAGCGCAACGGCATCCACATTCGTATGGACATCCTGATTGGCGCCTTGCGCGGGCGCTTGTTGTGGTTGGTCGAGCTAATCATGGTCCTGCTGATCCTCGTGCTGATGATCGCGCTGGTCTGGGGTTCTTGGGCACATTTCGACCGCTCGTTCGACTGCGCGCGGCCACTCTGCAGCCGCGACAGCTCTATCGACATCTCGCTGCCGATCTGGCCATCCAAGCTGATCGTGCCGGTGGCCTTTGCCGTGCTCTGCGCCCGTCTGGTCCTGCAAGCGGTGGGGTATGCCCGCGCCTTTTGGCTGGGGCTGGACAGCCCGGTGGCCGTCCCCCTGATCCAAAGCGTGGCCGAACAGGCCCGCGCCGAGGCCGAAGCCCTGGAAGGGCCAAGATGATGGTAAATTCCTGATGGACCCGATTACAATTGGCCTATGGACCACCGGCGGCATGCTGGTGCTGGTCTTTCTGGGCATGCGCGTGGCCTTTGCAGCGGGGCTGGCGGGCTTTGTGGGCCTTGTCTGGCTGCGATGGAACGGGTTCAACTACGACCCCGAACGCTTTGGCAAGGCGCTGGAAATCAGCGTCAAGGTGGCAGGGCAGGTGCCCCACTCCAAGGTGTCTGCCCAAGCGCTCAGCCTGATCCCGACCTTCATCCTCATCGGCTATCTTGCTTATTACGCCAAGCTGACGACCGCGCTGTTTGATGCGGCCAAGAAGTGGATCGCCTGGGTGCCCGGCGGCCTTGCGGTGTCGACCGTGTTTTCAACCGCAGGCTTTGCCGCTGTGTCCGGCGCGTCCGTGGCGACGGCAGCCGTCTTTGCCCGCATCGCCATCCCCGAGATGCTCAAGATCGGGTATAACAAGCAGTTCGCGGCCGGGGTTGTCGCCGCCGGGGGCACGCTTGCCTCGCTGATCCCGCCCTCTGCCATCTTGGTGATCTATGCCATCATCGTGGAACAGGATGTGGGCAAGCTGCTTCTTGCGGGCTTTGTGCCTGGGGCGTTTTCGGCCCTGGTCTATGCGGGCCTGATCATCGGCATCGCGCTGATTTGGAAGAATGTCGGCCCGCCCGTCACCGGGTTCACGTGGAAAGAACGCCTCGTGGCGCTGCCGCCCGCGTTGCCCATCGTCGCGGTCGTCGTGATCATCATCTTCTTTGTCTATAACCCTTTTGGTGACGCCTGGGGCACCCCGACCGAAGGTGGCGCTGTCGGCGCGTTCATCGTCTTTCTCATGGCGCTTTATCGCGGCATGCGGATGAAAGAGCTTAAGGACGCGCTGATCGAGACCGCCAAGCTGACGGTCATGATCTTTACCATCATCTGGGGCGTGCTGATCTATGTGCGCTTCTTGGGCTTTGCCGACTTGCCGGGGGCCTTTAGCGACTGGATCACATCGCTGACGATTTCGCCCATGCTGATCCTGGTGTGCATCCTGCTGGCCTACGCCGTGCTTGGCATGTTCATGGACGCCATCGGTATGTTGCTGCTGACGCTACCGGTGGTCTACCCGGCGGTCATGGCCCTAAATGGGGGTGAGTTTGTCAGCGCCGAGGACAGCACCTTTGGCATGTCGGGGCCGATGTGTGCGATCTGGTTTGGGATCTTGGTGGTCAAGATGGCGGAGTTCTGTCTGATAACCCCGCCTATCGGCCTCAACTGCTTTGTGGTGGCAGGCGTGCGCGATGATCTGAGCGTGCAGGACGTGTTCAAGGGCGTCACGCCCTTCTTCCTCGCCGATGCGGCGACCATCGCGGCCCTTGTGGCCTTCCCCGGGATTGTGCTGTGGCTGCCGTCGCTTGCGGGGTAGGGCAAAACTTTGCCGAATGCCTGCTGTTGCCGGTCCGGCCCACGCAGATGTGTGTGGTGTTCGCCGCTGTAATCCGCTGTAATAGTGCAAAAGACGACTTAAAGGGACATCTCGCCAATGTTGACGCGCCGCCATTTCATCATGACCAGCACTGCGCTGTTTTCCGCAGCCCCCCTTGCCGGGCCCGCCCTGGCCCAGGGGACATCCTCGCAATGGGCGGCCTGGGACGCGCGGGTGACGCCAGCGAATTACGACCCGGCGACATCGAACCCTTGGGGCTTTCACCCGCGCTATCTGCCGCAGCGGGTGCAGGCCAATGACGGGCTGACGCCCGGCGATATCCACGTGGATGCGGTTGCGCGCTATCTCTACCATATCCAAGCCGACGGCACCGCCATGCGCTACGGCGTGTCCATCGCGCGCGGCAACCTGTATGAGCATGGCACCTACACCATCCGCCGCAAGGCCAAGTGGCCCAAATGGACGCCGACCAAAGACATGATCGAACGCGACCCTGGTCAATTCGAGAAATACGCAGACGGTGTGCCTGGCGGGCCGACCAACCCGCTGGGGTCCCGTGCGCTTTACCTCTTTGTGGGCAACCGCGACACCTATCTGCGCATCCACGGCACGCCGCACCCCAAATCCATCGGGGGCCGGGCCAGCTCTGGCTGCGTGCGCATGGTGATGGCCCATATCATTGGATTGTATGACCAGGTCGAGGTCGGCTCGCAGGCGATCCTTTATCCGGCAGAGGTCACCGCGACCAGTTAAGAACTGGCGGGCGCAGTTTCTGCTTCGGTCTGGCGCTGGGTGCAGATGGGCGAGCCGCTGGCTGTGCGCAGTGGCAGCAGCGTCGATTCCACCGGGCCATTGTGCAGATACCAAAAGCAGCCGTCCTCGGGCAGCACTTTGACCTGGGCGAGGTTCTGATTGGGCCCCGCCAGATCGACGACCGCTTGCGGCAGTTCCGCGATAAAGCCGCCGGTGCTGGCAGGCTCGTCACAGGCGATCAGGGCGGTCAAGGCGGCAAAGCTGGCGCAAGTGCGACGCATCATTTGGGCGGTCCCTCCGGGGTCTTGAATGCGCTCTGACGGCGCAGGTTGCCCCTTGTTTCGCATCCCTTTGTCCGTTGCGCAATGCGCCTGCGTCTTTCCGTGAGGTTCTGCCGCGCAGCCCGAGGTTCCGTTCCGCCCGCCCAGGCGCTATAGCACCGCCAAGGAGACACGGACCGCCGATGCCCACCCAAGCCGCAAACCACGCCGCCCGCCTGAGTGTGGCGCCGATGATGGACTGGACCGACCGCCACTGCCGCTATCTGCACCGGCAGCTAAGTCGGCATGTCCTACTGTATACAGAGATGGTGACCGCCCCCGCGTTGGTGCGGGGTGGGGCGTTGCATTTGCTGGATCATGATGTGGCCGAGCATCCTGTGGCGCTGCAACTGGGCGGGTCGGATCCGGCAGAGCTGGCCCAGGCCGCGCGGCTGGGGGCGCAGGCGGGCTATGATGAGATCAACCTGAACTGCGGTTGCCCCTCCGACCGGGTGCAATCCGGCACGTTCGGCGCGGTTCTGATGCGCGATCCGGCGCGGGTGGCGGCCTGCGTGGCCGAGATGCGCGCAGCCGTTGACGTGCCCGTCAACGTCAAATGCCGCATCGGCGTCGACGATCAAGACCCCGAGGCCGTGTTGCCCGAATTTCTCGCCCGCATTGTTGCCGCCGGGTGCGAGCGGGTGACGATCCACGCGCGCAAGGCGTGGCTCCAGGGCCTCAGCCCCAAGGAAAACCGGGATATCCCGCCGCTCGACTACGATCTGGTGATGCGGATGAAGGGGCTGTTTCCGAACCTGCACATCTCGATCAACGGCGGTGTTGCATCGCTGGATGCCGCCGTGGCGCTGCTCGACAGCGGTCTGGACGGCGTGATGATCGGGCGCGCGGCCTATCACCAGCCGACTGACATCTTGGCGCAGGCGGATGTGCGTATCTTTGGCGCCGCGACCCCCGCGCGGACGGCGGAGGACGCGGTGGCGGCGATGTTGCCCTATATCGAGGCCCATCTCGTCGCGGGCGGGCGGTTGCATCAGATCACCCGCCACATGCTTGGCCTCTTCGCCGGACGGCCCGGCGCGCGCGGCTGGCGCCGGGTGCTGAGCGAGGGTGCGACGCGCCCCGGTGCAAGCCCCGCCTTGGTCGAAGAGGCGATGGCACAGGTGACCGCCTTGGCCACGGACCCCATGGCGCTGGCCACGGGTGCCAAAGCGGTGTAGCAGGCGCGCACCTTACAAAACAGGTTGCCGCAGATATGCCCGACACTTTCCTCTTGCTGCAGATGCTGGTCGTGCTTGCCGTGATTGGCGCCTTTGCGGGTGTTCTTGCGGGCCTTCTGGGCGTGGGCGGTGGCATCGTGCTGGTGCCTGCGTTCTTCTACGCCTTCCAAACCTTGGGCTATGACGGGTCGGACCTGATGCAGATGTGCCTCGCCACGTCGCTGGCCACCATCATCGTCACCTCTGTCCGCTCGGTCCTGAGCCATAACAAAAAGGGCGCGGTTGATTGGGACATCTTGCGCACATGGGCGCCGGGCATCGTGGTGGGCGCGGTGCTGGGCATGCTGGTGGTGGCAGAGCTGCGGTCGGTCACGTTGCAGGTGATCTTTGGCGTGCTGGCGCTGACCGTGGGGCTGTACATGACGTTTGGCAAAGCCGCCTGGCGCGTGGCCGAGGCGATGCCCGATGGCCCGCTGCGCTGGGTGCTGTCGCCGGTGCTGGGCTTTATGTCCGTGCTGATGGGCATTGGCGGGGGCAGCTTTGGCGTGCCGACCATGACGCTGTTCAACACGCCGATCCACCGGGCGGTGGCCACGGCAGCAGGCTTTGGCGTGGTGATCGCGGTGCCCGCGGTGCTGGGCTTTCTGCTGGTCGAGATGGAGATGCGCGTGCCGCCCCTGACTGTGGGCGCGGTGAACCTGGTGGCCTTTGCGGTGGTTATCGCGATGACGCTGATCACGACGCCCTGGGGCGTGAAACTGGCCCACGCCACAGACGCCAAGCCGCTGAAACGCGCCTTTGGCGTGTTCCTGGTGCTGGTCGCGCTGAACATGATGCGCAAGGCGCTGTGGGGATGACGGACGGCTTTGCCGTCTTTGCGCCCGACCTTGGGGTCGCTGCCTGGGCGCAGGCTGCGCGTGCGCGGGTGCCAGATGCGCGGCGGGATCCAGCCGTGCCGCAGGACCAGCTGCGCCACGGGCGGACGTGGTTTGTGGGCCTGGATGCGCTGCCCAATGACGCGGCGGGGGCGGTGGACGGCGTGCCCTTGCCGGGCGCGTGGCGCACGCAGGTGCCGGATGTGCCGCTGCACCGCGCCCAGGTGTCGGTGATCTATCCGGGCTATCCGCGTCAGGACGTGGGCGAGAGTGACGCCAATCACCGCTTTCGTATCGTCCGCAAGGCTGCGCATGTCGACGGGCTGTTGCCCATCGGGCCGGACAAGCGGCGCTATGCCAAAGAGCTGCACGCCTACATCCTGGCCATCCCCCTGAACGCCTGCACCGCGGCACCTACTGTGGTCTGGCGCGGCAGCCATGTCATTATGCAAAACGCGCTGCGCACCGCCATTGCCGGGCGCGACCCGCGCCGCGTGGACGTGACCGAAGCCTACCATGCGGCCCGGCGCCAGGTGTTTGAAGCCTGCGAGATGGTGCCGCTGCGCCTGCATGTCGGGCAGGTGGCGCTGATCCACCGCTTTGCCCTGCACGGCACCGAAAGGTGGGAGGACGGCGTGCCCGACGCGCAAGGTGCGGGCCGCATCATCGCGTTTTTCCGGCCCGAAGGCGCGCGCGACGCGGATTGGCTTAGCGCTTAAGCCGTGCCGCCCGACCGCCGCGCCGGGTTTTGGGGGCCGCCTCGCGGCTTGGCAGCTCGTCCATCACCGCGCGGCGGGCCTCGGGGCTCATCCGGCTCCAGGCGCCGATTTCGTCGATCGACCTGGCGCAGCCGGTGCATAGGCGCGTTTCGGGGTGGATCACGCAGATCTGCACGCAGGGGCTTTCGATCTCGGCGCGCCGCCAGACGAGGTTGTTGGGTACTGTGCTCATGCCTGCCTCTTTATCGCTGCCAACCGGTCCAGCAGCCCTTGCAAGATATAGCCAGCAGCCACGTGATCAATGACCTCGGCGCGACGTTTGCGTGTCGTATCCGCCTCAAGCAGTGCCTTTTCCGCAGCCACCGTCGACAGGCGTTCGTCCCAAAAGGTGATCGGCCCGGGCCAAAGCTGCGCAAAGTTCCGGGCAAAGGCGCGCGTCGATTGGCACCGCGGCCCTTCGGAGCCGTCCATGTTGCGCGGCAGGCCGAGGACAAGGCCGCCAATCCGCCGCGCATCCATCAACGTTTGCAACTTTGCGGCATCGATCCCGAACTTTTTGCGCCGCACCGTCTCAAGCGGGGTCGAGACGGACCAGAACGTGTCGGACACCGCTACGCCGATGGTCTTGTCCCCCAGATCAAGGCCCATCAGCGACTGCATCTGTGGCAGCGCGTCCAGAAAGGCGTGGGTGTCGTCGGTGATCACTGCAGGCCCACGCGGTCGGCGGTGCGGTTCAGCAGGTCCACCGCCGTCGCGTCGTCGCCAAAGACGTTCATGGCGTTGCGGAAAATCGCGTCGGCCTGGCCCATGTCACCCAACACCGCCAAGGCCGAGATCAGCTGCGCCCAGTCCTCTACCGGACCGCCTTCGGTCGCCAACCGGTCGCTCAGGCCGACGACCATGCCTTGGATCATCTCCATGCGTTGCGCGGGCGTCATATCCCCCGCCGCTTCGATATCTGCCGCCGACGGACCGCGCCCGGTGCCGATGGCGGGGCGGGCGTAATCTACGCCAGCGCGGATCGCGGTGTCTTCGATCTGTGCTTCGATGGCGTCGATCCAGGGGGCGTCGGGCGGCCCCTCGCGCAAGAGCTGATCCCAGACGCGCAGCGCGCGATCTGGCCTGCCCACTTGCGTCATCATCAGGCCCACATAGTACCGTGCGGGCCCGTCTGTCGGGTCCAATTGCAACGTACGGTTCAACACCTGCTCGGCCTCGGGCGACACATAGACGCCTGCGGCCAGGATCAGCAGATCGGCATATTCCGAATAGTCGGTCGATGTCGCCGCATCACCTTTCAGCGCGATCACCTGCGCCTTGGCCTCATGCGCGGCGACAAAGTTGCCCAGACGGGATTCTGCCTGGCTAAGCAGGTTCAGCCCCTGGAGATCGTCAGGTCGTTCGGCCACCGCATTGCGCAGCTGTTCGACCAGGGCAACATAGTCGGGCGGCACATCCGTCGGCGGCGTGCGTGCGGGCAGGGACGCCTCTGCCGTGGCTTGGCTGGGCCGTTCGGTGCGCAAGATGTCCGACGCTTCGATCCGGTCGGCCAAGGCCAGATCGCCATACCCCGGCGCCCCCAGTTGCAGGTAGATGGCATAGCTGCCGCCCACCAACACCAGCGCCGTCACCCCCGCCACCACCGCAGTCCCCCCGCGGCGCGTGCTGCGGGTTTGCGCCTTTTGCAAGGCGGCATCGGCGGCCAGAATGCGGCGCGACACCTCTGTCCGCGCGCGCTCTGCATCCGCAGGGGACACGACACCGCGTTCCAGGTCGCGGTCGACCTCTTTCAACTGGTCGCGGTAGACGTCCAGATCATAGGCTGCAGGCGGACGCTCGGCATCCGCCCCGCGCAGCAGGGCCCGCGCAAATGTGGCCACCACCGCCAAAGTAATAAGGGCGGTGACGATCCAGAACAGGGTATCGGGCCAGGTGGGCATTGGTGTCTCGATCTGTGCAAGTTCCGACCCATGTAAACGCTGCACCGCGCGCGCAAAAGGGTCAAAGCAACGCGCCCAAAGGTGTCGCAGGGCGCGGTGCGGTGTCGCAGGGCGCGCAGGTGTCGCAAAACCGATAGAAAGTGCCGCCAGCGCGGGCCTGTTTTTTCGCTCAAGCGGCCATTAAACATCAACCCAACTGCCATCGATTCCGGCGCCGGAGAGACGTGTTATGAAACGATATTCCGCCTTTGCCATCGCGCGCGAAGCTGCCCGGTACCACACCGGTTGGGAACGCGCCTGGCGCGCGCCCGAGCCGAAGGCCAAGTATGACGTGATCATCATCGGGGCAGGGGGCCACGGCCTGGCGGCGGCATACCATCTGGGCAAGAACTACGGCATCAAGAACGTGGCCATCCTGGAAAAAGGGTGGCTGGGGGGCGGCAATACCGGGCGCAATACGACGATCATCCGCTCGAACTACCTGCAAGACCCGTCGGCGGCGATCTACGAAAAATCCCGCAGCCTCTACGAGACGATGAGCCAGGACCTGAACTATAACGTCATGTTCAGCCCCCGTGGCGTCATCATGCTGGCCCAGACCCATCACGAGGTCCGCGGCTATCAACGCACGGCCCACGCCAATGCGCTGCAAGGGGTCAAGACCACGTTCATCGGCCCCGACAAGGTCAAAAAGCTGGTGCCGATCATCAACATCCACGGCCCCCGCTATCCCGTGATGGGCGGCCTGTGGCAGGCCCGCGGTGGCACGGCCCGCCACGATGCGGTGGCCTGGGGCTATGCGCGCGCGTGCTCGGACATGGGCATGGACGTGATCCAGAAATGCGAAGTGACGGCGATCCGGCGCGACGGTGACAAGGTCGTGGGCGTCGACACCTCCAAGGGCCCCATCGACTGCGCCAAGCTGGGCATCGTGGTCGCGGGCCATTCGGGCGACGTGGCGGGCATGGCAGGCTTCCGTCTGCCAATTGAATCCGTCGCCCTGCAAGCCCTGGTCAGCGAGCCTATCAAGCCCTGCATGGACGTGGTCGTAATGGCCAATACCGTCCACGGCTATATGAGCCAGTCCGACAAGGGTGAGATGGTGATCGGCGGCGGCACGGACGGCTACAACAACTACACCCAGCGCGGGTCTTTCCACCATATCGAAGAAACCGTGCGCGCGCTGATCGAAACCTTTCCGATGATCTCGCGCCTCAAGATGCTGCGCCAATGGGGCGGGATCGTGGACGTCACCGGCGACCGCTCGCCTATCCTGTCCAAAACGCCGGTCGAGGGCGTGTTCATCAACTGCGGCTGGGGGACAGGCGGGTTCAAGGCGATCCCCGGCTCGGGCTGGGCCATGGCGGAGCTGATGGCCAAGGGCCGCTCGCCCCTGACGGATGAATTCTCGCTCGACCGGTTCCGGCAGGGCAAGTTCATCGACGAAAGCGTCGCCGCCGGGGTCGCGCACTGACCGTGTTTATCGTCCAGTATATCATCCAGCGCTTCGGGCGCAGCATGGCCTTTGTCGGCCTCGCGGCCTGGGGAATTGGCACGGTTCTGTCGCTGTGGGCGGGCAGTGCGGGCGTCTTTCAACGCTTCGGCGCGCTGGGCAGTGCGGCGGCCGTGTTGTTCTTTTCCGACCGGCTGGCGCAGATCGAACTGGAACGGCAGACCTCGGTCGAGAAAATTCTGCACGAATACGGCCTGGAACTGGCTGCCCTCAAAGACGGGGTGCGGCCCGAAGATCTGCCAAAGACAGGTTTTGCTGTCGATTTCCTGACCGAAGAACGCAATTTCGGTGCTCTGCGGCTGCGCGCAGACCGGTTCAGCTATGCCAACGTGATGCTGCTCACGGTGGCGACACTGCAGTGGGGCTTTGGCGATCTCTTCGTCAACTGGCTTGTCGTGTGCGGGCGTGCGCAATGCTGACGGCGCGCTCACTCATGGGATTTCTTGCCCTCACCGGCGGCCGAGCCAAAGGCGATCAGGTTGCTCACGTCAATCTCGCGCCCGCCGCGGGCCGCCTTGCGTTTGGCCGCCGCGCGCTGTTCCAACACGAACATCACCAACGCGACCACGATAATCGCGCCAAAGACCAGAACGGCGCCCATTTCCTTGCTCATCTCTCGCTCCTGTCAACTTGTCCTGACACATTCATAGCCCACAGACCCGCCAAGCGCCAAGCGGCAATGCGCCCACAGCGCATAGGGACGCGCATTTCGGCGGGACGCAGCCGCGCAAAATGCGCGAAATGGGCCGTGTGCAGCCGGAAAACCCGGCTAACCGGCCATCCAATTGCACCTCCCCGCCCAACTGACCAGATGAAGGCCCACACACAGGAGGCACCATCATGTCAGACTATCCAAACCCAAATCTGCACCGCAGCGACGGCGTCAGCGGGCGCGGCCTGCTTATCGCATTGGGCGTCATCGTCGCGATCATCGCCCTGCTCGCGGTGGTCGGCACCAGCACGGCGCCAACCGGTGACGGCGCTGTGTCCCAAGACGCGATCGCGCCTGCCACGGACAGCGTGGTCGTACCAACCGAATAACCTTCCCAACTCCTCCCAAATCGCAGCAGGCGGGCGTCCCATGGTGCCCGCCTTTTCTGTGTTGGGCCCTTCCAGCGGAGTATGCGCATGCTGATCCTGACCTGCCCCTGTTGCGGGCACACCGGCGAAGAAACCGAATTCCACGCGGGCGGCGAGGCGCACCTGACACGGTTCGGCCCAGGCTCCAGCGATGACGACTTTGAAGGGTACCTGTTCATGCGCAAGAACCCCAAAGGCGTGCATTTCGAACGCTGGCGCCATGTCTATGGCTGCGGCAAGTGGTTCCACGTCGCGCGCTGCACGCTCACCCTCGAAGTGTTCGGCGCCTATCCCGCGCAGACTCTCGCCCCGCCCCAAGACCTGATCGATCACATCGCCGCCAAACGCCCCGGCTGGTCGTGGGAGGGCGCGGCATGACCTTTCTCTGTTCCAAAAAAATCCCCGCCGGAGGCTCCGACCTCTGCCGCCACGATGAGGCCCGATCATGAGCACACGGCTAGCCACAGGCGGGCGCCTGCTGAACACCGACCAAACGGTCCGCTTTACCTTTAACGGGCGGCGCCTGCGCGGCTATGCGGGTGACACGCTGGCCTCGGCGCTGTTGGCCAATGACCAGATGCTGGTGGGCCGGTCGTTCAAGTACCACCGCCCCCGCGGCATCGTTGCCAGCGGCGTGGAAGAGCCCAATGCACTGGTCAACCTCGGCACCGAAGGCCAGTTCGAGCCGAACCAGCGCGCCACCACGACCGAGCTGTTCGAGGGTCTGCGCGCCACCAGCCAGAACCACTGGCCCAGCCTGGAATTCGACGTGGGTGCGATCAACGCCAAACTCGCGCGCTTCATGCCCGCGGGCTTTTATTACAAGATGTTCATCCACCCGCGCCCCTTGTGGAAATACGTCTACGAGCCGTTCATCCGCCAGGCGGCGGGCCTGGGCCAAGCGCCCAAAGCGCGCGACAGCGATACCTATGAACATTTCTATGCGTTTTGCGATGTCCTGATCATCGGCGGCGGCATTGCGGGCCTCACAGCCGCAAAGTCCGCGGCCGAGGCGGGGGCAAAGGTGCTGGTGCTGGAACAGACCGCCCATTGGGGCGGGCGCGCGCCGGTGGACGGGGGCACCGTTGCGGGCACCCCTGTGGATAAAGTGGTGGAGCATTTGGTGTCAGACTTGTCTGACATGCCGAATGTCACCTTGCGTACCCGCACCATGGGGGCAGGGGTCTATGACCATGGCTACGTGCTGGGCTACGAGCGGTTGACCGACCACACACCCGATGCGCCCGGCCCACGCCACAGGCTGTGGCGCATCCGCGCGGGCCATGTGATCACCGCCACGGGCGCGCTCGAACGCCCGCTCAGCTTTGCGGGCAACGATATACCCGGTGTCATGCTGGCCTCGGCCATGCGCGATTACGTGGTCAACTACGGCGTTAGCCCCGGCGACCGCACAGTCATCGTGACCAATAATGACGACGCCTATCGCACCGCAACCGCTTTGGTGGCCGCAGGATTGACCGTTCCCGCCATTCTTGACGCCCGTGTGCTGCCTGTTGACACGCCTCTGGTGGCCGAGGCGCGCGCGGCTGGCATCAAGGTGCTGATGGGCCACGGCGTCGCCAAAGTGCTGGGCACCATGCGCGTCACCGGCGTGGGTGTTTGCGCCCAAGCGGGCGAGGGTGCTGTGTTGGACGAGATCGCATGCGACGCGGTCGCCATGTCGGGCGGATGGTCGCCGGTTGTGCACCTGTGGTCGCATTGCGGTGGCAAGCTGATGTGGGACGCCGATTTTGCCATGTTCCGCCCGGATGTGGATAAAGCACCGACTGGTGCGGACGGCACAGGCTTTGTCAGCCCAGCGGGCGCTGCAAATGGCCATTTCGGCCTGCCCGAAATCCTAGGTGACGCGCACGCGATGGGCCGCCGCGCGGCCAAAGCCTGCGGTCATACCCCGGCCAAGACCCAAGCGCCCGAGGCCGAAAGCGTCGAAGAGGCGCCGCTGGCCCCTGTTTGGCTGATGCCTCAAGGGGCAGGCATGGAATTGCGGGGCAAGGCCTGGCTCGACTACCAGAACGACGTCAAAGTGTCGGACGTGCAGCTGGCCGCCCAAGAAGGCTTTACATCGGTCGAGCATGCCAAGCGGTACACCACCCTCGGCATGGCGACCGATCAGGGCAAGCTGAGCAACATCAACGGCCTCGCCATCCTGTCGGACGCGCTGAACCAACCGATCCCGCAGACCGGCACCACGACGTTCCGCCCGCCCTATACCCCCATCTCGATGGGCGCGATTGGCGGCGAGGCGCGTGGCGAGGTGTTTCAACCGATCCGCCGCACGCCCTTGCACGACTGGCACGACGCGAACGGCGCCGCATGGGAACCTGTGGGCCAATGGCGCCGCCCCTACGCCTACGTCCGGAACGGCGAGACGGTGCATGAAGCGGTGATGCGCGAGACGCGGAATGTGCGCGAAAACCTCGGGCTGCTCGACGCCTCCACTCTGGGTAAGATTATCGTCAAGGGCCCCGATGCGGGCAAATTCCTCGACATGCTCTACACCAATATGATGAGCACGCTGAAGCCCGGCAAATGCCGCTATGGTCTGATGTGCGGGGAAAACGGGTTTCTGATCGACGACGGCGTGGTGGCGCGGATCGACGACGACACGTTCCGGTGCCACACCACCACCGGCGGGGCCGAGCACATTCACCAGCATATGGAGGAGTGGCTGCAGACAGAATGGTGGGACTGGCAGGTCTATGTGGCCAACGTGACCGAACAATTCGCCCAAGTGGCCGTCGTAGGCCCCAACGCGCGCAAGGCGCTTGAGGCGTTGGGGGGCATGGATGTGTCCAAGGATGCGCTGGGCTTTATGGAGTGGGCCGACGGCACGCTGGGCGGCTTTCAGGTGCGCGTCTACCGCATCTCGTTCTCGGGCGAGCTAAGCTATGAGATTGCCGTGCGCGCCAGCGACGGCGCCGCGTTCTGGGAGGCGCTGATGACCGTTGGCAACGCCCTTGGCGTGATGCCCTACGGGACCGAGGCGCTGCATATCCTGCGGGCCGAGAAGGGTTTTATCATGATCGGTGACGAAACCGACGGCACCGTCATCCCCCAAGACCTGGGCCTGCACTGGGCGCTGTCGAAGAAAAAAGACGACTATCTGGGCAAGCGCGCCCACACGCGCAGCCACATGGCCGACCCAGAGCGTTGGCAGCTGGTGGGGCTGCAAACGGTTGACGGGTCGGTCCTGCCCGACGGCGCCTATGCGGTGGCCGAGGGCACCAATGACAACGGGCAGGCCTGTGTGCAGGGGCGGGTGACCTCCAGCTACCACTCGCCCAACCTGGGCCGCGGGATTGCGATGGGTCTGGTCCTGCATGGGCCCGACCGCATGGGCGAGGTGCTGCGGTTCCCCGGCACCGACGGCACGACCTACGCCGCCACGATTGTCAGCCCCGTGTTCTACGACCCAGAGGGGGAGAAGCAGAATGTCTGAGCCTGTCCGCGCCTTGAACGGGGCCACCTGGTCTGACGGCATTGCCGATGTGGCCGAGGCCCCCTTGCAAGGGATGATCACCCTGCGCGGTGATCTGAACACACCGCCCCTGCGCGCGGCGGCCACGCAAGTGACCGGCGCCGCCATGCCGGGGCAGGGGCAAGCAAGCTTTGCCGATACGGGCGGGCTGTGCTGGATGTCGCCGGACGAGCTGTTGGTGCTGGTGGACTATGCGCAGGTGCAGGCGCATCTGGCCACGATGACCGACCTGTTGGGCAGCGCGCATGCGTTGGCAGCCAACGTGTCGGATGCGCGCGCGTCGTTTGTCGTCAGCGGCGCCTACGCCCGCGAAGTAATGGCCAAGCTGGTGCCAGTTGACCTAAGCCGCGATGCCTTTGGCCCCGGCATGTTCCGCCGCACCCGCATGGCGCAGGTCGCTGCGGCGTTCTGGATGCCCGATCCAGACAGCGTCCGCATCATCTGCTTCCGGTCGCAGGCGCAGTATGTGTTCGACCTGCTCAAAACCGCTGCGGCACCGGACAGCGCCGTGAATTATTTGACGCAGCCCCCTACATCTTGAGATTGAAGCCCCTAAGTGCTGTCGCATTGACGCTAAATCGCACCAGCACACGAGGTCTTTGCCATGCTCACCCGTCTTCTCACCTGCGCTGCTGTCCTGGGCGGCGCGGCAATCGGTTTGGGCGCACCCAGCGCCAGCGCGCAAGTCTCGACCTTTGATTGCGCGATCTCGTCGCTCGAAGGGCGCGGGTTCATCCGCGAGCGGATTTTCTTTACCATCGACACCGCCAGCAACCGTGCCGCCGTGCTGGATGACCTGACGAACGCCGTCTACGACGGCCCTGCCCAAGGCAGCTTGCAACAGCTGAACAACGGGCAGTACCGGGTGAAGTGGGAGGTCGAGAACCTGAAATCAGGGTCCAATTCCTTCGATATCGCCTACACGCTGCAATATCGCCCCGGTGCCCAGGCGCTGACTCTGCGCGCCAATGTCAGCGGCTTTGACAACCGCCCCAGCGGGTCGGGCACGTGCAAGCCCGTGGCGGGACGCAGCCTGCTGCCCTAGCGGCCGCGCGCAGTTTATCTGGGCGCACGCCTTGATCTTGCAGCATCCCGCACAATCTGTCAGGCACGACCTGAAATACGAACAGAGGGGGCCCACCGATGGCTTTTGAACTTCCCGATCTTCCTTATGCGCATGACGCGCTGGCGTCCAAGGGCATGTCGGCAGAGACGCTGGAATACCACCACGACCTGCACCACAACGCCTATGTGACCAATGGCAACAAGGCCATCGAGGGAACCGAGTGGGCGGACAAGTCCCTCGAAGAGATCATCAAGGGCACTTACGATCCCACTGCCGTGGCGCAAAACGGCATCTTCAACAACATCAGCCAGTTGTGGAACCACAACCAGTTCTGGGAAATGATGGGCCCCGGCGACACCGGCATGCCCGGCGCGTTGGAAGCGGCACTGACAGAAAACTTTGGCTCGGTCGACGCGTTCAAGGATGCGTTCAAAGCCGCCGGTGCCGGTCAGTTCGGCTCGGGCTGGGCATGGCTGGTCAAGGATGCGGATGGCAGCCTGAAGGTGACCAAGACCGAAAACGGCGTGAACCCTGTCTGCTTTGGTCAGACGGCGTTGCTGGGCTGTGATGTGTGGGAACACTCCTACTACATCGACTTCCGCAACAAGCGTCCGGACTACCTGTCGAACTTCCTCGACAACCTGGTGAACTGGGAAAACGTCGCCTCGCGCATGTGATCCCTGCGGCTGTTGCCGCGGAAGTGTTTCGCTATCTAGGGCCCCGTCAGCACAGCCGCTGTCGGGGCCGATGCATTTTCGAGGCAGGGTTGTTGCAAAAGCGTCACAATCGAAGAAGCCGCGTTCGTCACCTGCGTTTGGTTGGTCCGGTAGAGGCAGGGGTGGTCGCCACGAGGTGTGCCTGTGGAAACAGACCTAGCGCAGTGCCTTGGGCACTGTGGCGAATAGGGCGCGTCATGGCACCTACTAACGAGCGTAGCGCGCCGCTTGGTTCACCGCTGAGCGACAGCCTTATCGCTCCGCGACACTTCCGCGCCAGACGCAATCTGCGCCAAGGCCGCGGCGGGCGTGTCTACCACGGTGACGAAGCGGCGTAGGCTGTCCTCGGCAAAGCCCTCGGCCACGACATGATCCAGCAGCGCAATCAGGGGCTGCCAGTATCCATTTGTATTCACAAGGAAAACCGGCTTGGTATGCAGCCCCAATTGGCGCCAGGTCACGGCCTCGAACAGCTCGTCCAGCGACCCCGCACCCCCCGGCAACACCACAACAGCGTCGCAATTCATGAACATGACCTTTTTGCGCTCGTGCATGGTTTCGGTCACCACATAGCGGGTCAGGTCCGTCTTTCCGACCTCCCAATCCACCAGATGCTGCGGGATAACGCCAAAGGTATCCCCGCCCGCGGCCTGTGCCGAACGGGCCACGGCCCCCATCAAACCCACATCGCCCGCCCCGTAGACAAGCCGCCAGTCGCGCGCCGCGAGGCCCCGCCCCAAGGCCTCGGCGGCGGCCATATAGGCCGGATCGCGCCCCGAACGCGCGCCGCAATAGACGCAAACGGACTGTTTTTTCATGCAAAGCTCCGATAAGGGCGCGGGAAAGTGAAGGGGTGCGGCGGCCAGAGTTTTGACCGTTGGTAAGCGCCCTGATAGAGATGCACAACGGCGCAGGCGCCGGACGGGGATCAAGGGGACGTAGCAACATGTCGAAATGGGCGGCATTGGCGGGATCGAACGGTGCGATGGTGGTGTCTGCCGCTGTGGTGGCGGTCGCGGCCGTGGGCGCGGGGGTCTATATCTCGTCGCGCGATGCCGCACCGGTCGAGGCGCCGGTGGTCGAGGCGGCGCAGCCACCTGTGGCGGCCGCACCTGCCGAACCTGCCGCGCCAGCGCCAGAGGTTGACGTCGCAGCCAACCCGCCATCCATTGACGAGGTCCGACTGGAACCCGACGGGCTGACCATCGTCGCGGGCCGCGCCGCGCCTGGCAGCGAGGTGTCGGTGCTGCTTGACGGGGCCAAGAACACCTCTGTGACCACAGACCTCGGCGGCAGCTTTGCCGCGATCACGATCCTGTCGCCCAGCCCCAAGGCGCAGGTTCTGACCGTGGTGCAGCGCTTGGGTCTGGACGAGATTGCCTCGGTAGACGAGGTGATCCTGGCCCCGCAAGCACGCCCCGCGCCGGTGGCAGCAGCGCCGCAAACCGCGGAGGAGGTGGTCGCCGAAGAGGAAACGGTTGCGTCCGCAGATGTGCCAGCAACGCCCGCGCCGGCCCCAATCGCCGCCGCTCCCGTCACCGCGCCCGCTGCCCCGCAGGTGGATCAGACGGCAGCCCCGGTCATCGCCGACATCGGCGTGGCCGAGGATACCGCCCCCGTTGATCCGCAGGTCACTGCCGTGGCCCCTGTCGAAACGCCCCCGCCTGCGGCCGTGACACGAACACCAGACGCGCCGTCAGATATCGCCAGTGCCGCCGTGCCGCAAACGCCTGCCGATATTAGCCAAACGCCAGCACCCGCGCCCGCAGCGGATGTGGTCGCTATGCCCGAGGTCACACCGCCCGCGCCCGCCGCCGCCCCCGAAACGACGATTACTGCCGCCACGGCGACCACCGACACACCAGCGCCGGTGACGGCCCGCGCGGACAGCGCCGCGCCCGAGGCGCCCGTCACCGCAGAAACCCGCAGCGCGGACGCGCCAGAGGTGGTCACGGCGCTGGACACCACCCCCGCACCCGCGCCGCCAAGCCCGCAACCGGTCGCGCCAATTGCGACCGCACCCGTCGCCAGCGCCCCAGCGCCTGAGACACCGCAAGCGGTCACCGTCCTACGCTCCACCGCCGAAGGGGTCGAGGTGCTGAGCGGCACGCCGCCCGAGGCGCTGGACAACATCGCGCTGGATACCATCAGCTATTCAGACGCGGGCGATGTGCAACTGGCCGGGCGCGCGCAGTCCAAGGCGGATGCCGTGCGCGTCTATATCAACAACCAGCCCATCGCTGATCTGGACGTTGCCGCCGATGGTGGCTGGCGCGGTGATCTACCCGCGATTGACACCGGGGTCTACACCCTGCGCGTGGACGAATTGGACGCCGAAGGCCGGGTGACCAGCCGGGTGGAAACGCCCTTCCGCCGCGAGGATCCCGCGCTGTTGGCGCAGATCGACGATTTGACCTCGCCCGCGTCGCAGATCACGGTGCAGACCGGGAACACCCTGTGGGGCATTGCGCGCGAACGCTATGGCGAGGGGCGGCTGTATGTGCAGGTGTTCGACGCCAACCGCGAACGCATCCGCGACCCCGACCTGATTTTCCCTGGCCAGGTCTTTGCCCTGCCAAACTGACAGGTTCTGCGCTGGCCACTGGGCGGGGACCGGACTATGTAGGGGCGTCTGAACCACAGGACGCTTTTTATGCCCGCTGACACCACTGCGGGGTCGGCCGCGACCGGCCCCGGCCCCTCGCAGCCCAAACCCGACAGCCAAGCCGACGCCGAACGCCGCTCGGGCCTGCGCACGATCCGCAAGGTCGCGCCCTATCTGTGGCCCGAGGACAAGCCGTGGGTCAAACGGCGGGTCATTTTTGCCCTCATCGCGCTCCTGCTGTCCAAGCTGGTGTCGGTCTATACCCCCATCATCTACCGCGATGCGGTGGACGCGCTGGCGGGCGACGGTGTGTCGGACCTCGCGCTGGGGGCCGTGGGGTTGACGGTGGCCTACGGCTTTGCCCGGCTGATGAATGTGGGCTTTCAACAGTTGCGCGATGTCATCTTTGCCAAGGTCGCGCAGCGGGCGCTGCGGGCGCTGGCGCTTGAGACGTTCGAGCATATCCACCGCCTGTCCATGCGCTATCACATCACGCGCAAGACCGGCGGCCTGAGCCGGATTATCGAGCGTGGCGTGAAAGGCGTTGAGTTCCTCTTGCGCTTTTTGCTGTTCTCGATCGGTCCGCTGATCCTGGAACTGCTGCTGATCGGGATCGTGCTGACCGTTCTTTTTGACGCCTGGTATCTGCTGATCGTGGCGGTCACGATTGGCCTTTACGTCTGGTTCACCTTTGCCGTGACCGAATGGCGGGTGAAGCTGCGCAAAGAGATGAACGACCAGGACACCGATGCCAACCAAAAGGCCATCGACAGCCTGCTGAATTTCGAAACGGTCAAGTATTTCGGCGCCGAACGGCGCGAGGCTGGGCGATATGACGGCGCGATGGAGCGGTACGAGGCTGCGGCCCTCAAGACCAGCTATTCGCTGGCGTTCCTGAACTTTGGCCAGTCTGTGGTGATCACCGCCGGGCTGGTGGGGGTCATGGTGCTGGCCGCCGTAGGCGTGCAAAATGGCGACCTGACCGTGGGCGATTTCGTGATGGTCAACGCATACATGATCCAGATCACCATGCCGCTGAATTTTCTGGGCACCGTCTATCGCGAGATCCGCCAGGCGCTGGTTGATATGGGCGAGATGTTCGATCTGTTGGAACAGCCCGCCGACGTCGTTGACGCGCCTGATGCGCGGCCCTTGCAGATCAAAGGCGGGCGGATCGAGCTGGAGGACGTGCAGTTCGGCTATGACGCCGCCCGGCCAATCCTCAAGGGGGTGTCCGTAGTGGCCGAGCCGGGCCAGCAGGTGGCCATCGTGGGGTCGACCGGGTCGGGCAAGTCGACCATCGGGCGGCTGCTGTTTCGGTTTTATGATGTGGGCGCCGGCGCGCTGCGCATCGACGGGCAGGACGTGCGCGACGTAACCCAAGAAAGCCTGCACGCCGCCATCGGTGTGGTGCCGCAGGACACGGTGCTGTTCAACGACACGATCCGCTATAACATCGCCTATGGCCGCGACGATGCCAGCTGGTCCGAGATTGAGGCGGCGGCCCGTGCCGCCCAAATTCACGATTTCATCATGGGCCTGCCCGAAGGGTATGACACCGCGGTGGGCGAGCGCGGCCTGAAACTGTCGGGCGGCGAAAAGCAGCGGGTGGGCATTGCCCGGACCTTGCTGAAAAACCCGCCAATCCTGTTGTTGGACGAGGCGACCAGCGCGCTGGATACCGAGACCGAGCAGGACATCAAGGACGCGCTGAAAGCGGCGGGGCAGGGGCGCACGGTGCTGACCATCGCCCACCGGCTGAGCACCATCGCCGAGGCCGACCGGATCGTTGTGCTGGAACAGGGCGAGATCGTCGAGACGGGCACACATGACGCATTGTTGGCCGCAGACGGGCGCTATGCCCAGCTGTGGCAACGCCAGCAGGCCGAAGAGGTCTGAGACACCTCGGACGATGTGCGGACGCTCTTTGCCAGGCAAAGACGCCCCGCCCACCGTCCCATACCGCCCTGCCACAAGCGCGTTGCCAAAAAGAATGAGGCCGGATCATCCCCGATCCGGCCTCATGTCCTTGGTCCTGTGAGTGGTGTCTTACGGGTTGTTACTCTGCAGCTTTCAGCGGTGCCGTCGGGAAGGGCAGGTCGGCCTGCCGTGTGTCGCGGTCTGCGACATGTGGCTCGGGCGCAGGGACAGGCGCTTCCTCGATGCCCCAGATCAGCTCTTGGCTTTGCATCTTGGCTGTGGCGCGCGACAGCGACCAGTCGCGGGCTGCACTGCTTGCGCGGCCCAGCGACAGCTTGGCCAACAACTGGCTTAGCCACATTGCATAGGTCACGACCCACACGCGCATGGCCAGCAGTGACGGCGTGACCATCAGCGTTAGCACCGTGGCGATGCCCAGGCCAAAGACCACAGCGGTTGCCAACTGCTTCCACCACAGCGCGGTGGGGCTGTCGACGGTATAGCCGCCATTGCCGAAGTCGAGGCTGAGGCCGAACATCATCGGCGCCAGGCCTGCCATGGTCGTGATCGTAGTCAACAGCACAGGCCGGATACGGTCTTGGGCTGTGCGAATTATCGCCTCAATCCGGGGCATGTATTTTTCATACTCCTGATAGGTGTCGATCAGCACGATATTGTTGTTCACCACAATGCCCGCCAGGGCCACAATCCCCGTGCCGGTCATGATGATCGAGAACGCCTGATCCATCACCAGCATCCCGATCAGCACGCCCGCGGTGGACAGAACCACAGCGCCCAGCACCAAAAGCGCGTTGTAGATGCTGTTGAACTGCGCCAGCAGGATGATGAACATCAGCCCCAGCGCGCCCAAGAACGCCTGGCCGAGGAAGGCACCGGATTCTGCTTGGTCCTCTTGATCGCCGGTCCATTCGTATTCCAGGCCCGCGGCAAAGGGTCCGCTGTCCAGCCACTTGGTCAGCTCGCCAATGCGTTCGGTCGGGTTCACGGGGATCATGCGCAGATCGCCCGAGTTCATCCCTGCCTGCAGGTCCACACCCGCGCCCGCAGCGCCCAAGGCCATGACTGCAAAGCGGGCGCCTTCGTCATTGGTCAGCGTGCCGCTGTCCGACGGGCGCAGCGTGGCGACGGTGGTTTGCGTCTCTTCCCCGTCGACGGTGTCGGTGGACACAAGCTTTTGCAGGCCCGGGGTGACATCCGCCTTGACGTCAAAGTAGCGCTTTTGCGCGATACGGTCGATCTGCGACAGCTGCGCCACCGGGGTGCGGGTGATAAAGTTGGCAAGCGGCACCAGGCCGTCCTCGGTCCGCACTTTGAGCGTGTCGAGGGTCGACAGCACGCGGTCTTCTTCGGGCAGGCGCACGCGGATCTCGATCTCTTCGTCCGAGGTGTCGACGCGCATGGTGTCCAGCAAGATGCCGCGTGTCACCAGTTGCACCATCGCACCGACGGTGGCCACGTCCGCGCCATAGCGCCCGGCCTTTTCGACGTCGACGTTGATCTGCCAGTCGATGCCGGGCTGGGGCCGTGTGTCTTCGATGCGGACCAGACCGGGGGTCGCGTCGAACTGGGTACGGGCAATTGTCGTGGCCTCGATCAACTGGTCCCAGTCGTCGCCCTTGATCCGCAAATGCACCGGCTTGGCCGAGGCCGGGCCTTGCGCCAGCGGCAGCACCTCGGCCCGGATGCCGGGGATTTGCGACAGCTCTGCCGTCAGCTCGTCCAGCACGGTGTTGCCGTCGAAATCCGACGCCTTCACTTCGCGCATCACCGTGTTGCCGGTGAACGGCAGGTCGAACCACGGTTCGGTCGCGTCAGGGCGTTGGTCCCACGGGATCGTTTCCAGCTGGATTTGACCAATCGTGTCGCGGGGCGCGCCTGCGCCGCCGGTATTGGCGTTCAGCCCGCCGTCGCCCGCAAAGGCAAAGGCGCTGCTGATGCCGGGATGGGCGATCACGATCTCTTCGGCTTGGCGCAGCAGGGTGTCTTTTTCTTCCAGCGACAGGTTGCCCCGCGCCATGACATAGACAATGGCCTGCTCTGGCTCGGTCTCGACAAAGAACTCAACGCCTTTGTTGTTGTTGATAAAGTAGACCAGCGTCGTGCCGACAAAGACAAAGACGATGCCAACCATCACCAGCGGCATCACCGGGTTGCCGACGATCCCTTGGATCACATAGCCAAAGGCCGAGCGTTGGTAGCCCGAGCGGACCTTGCGCCCACCGCGGCCAAACACCTTGCGCCTGGCCCACGCCCCGGCCCAGCCGATGCGCACAAAGATCGCCATGACGGACAGGATCATGACCACGAGGCCCGCCAGCGCCAGGCCCACAAGTGCCAGCGCCGCCAGACCAAACATAAACACATCCAGCAGGGTCGGCAGAACCGAGCCTAGGATGCTCAGCTGATCCATAGCGCCAAAGGCGGCCATGATGCGGCCCTGCAGAACAGGCATCGCCGCAAGGCCTGCCATAAGCAGAGCGGCGAGCGGGAAGAGGAAGATATGCGCCAGCACCGGCAGCGACGCGATGCGGTTGGACTGTGCCCCGATCCACGCGATCACACGGCCCAGAACCCCACCCATCACCGGCAGATAGATCAGCGCGACGATCAGCGATGCGGACAGAACAAAGATCAGGGTGACGGGCAGCATGCCCATGAACTCACCCGGGACACCGGGCCAGAACAGCATGGGCAGGAACGCGCACAGCGTCGTCGCGGTTGACGACACCACGGGCCAGAACATGCGCCGCGCGGCCTCGACATAGGACTGCATCGGCCCCACGCCCGCTTGCTGCCGCTTGTCGGCGTATTCGACCACCACAATCGCGCCATCGACCAGCATGCCGACCGCAAGGATCAGGCCAAACATCACGATGTTCGAGATCGAAATGCCCATGATCGCCAGCAGCACAAAACAGAGCAGGAACGAGGTCGGGATGGCAAAGCCCACCAGCGCCGCCGCGCGCGGGCCCAGAAAGGCGAGCGAGACGATCATGACCAGCGCAATCGCGGTTAGCACAGAGCCTTCCAGCTGGCCAACCATCGACGCGACCTCGCGGCTTTGGTCGTTGGATGTGCCCACATTCACCGCCGCGATCAGGCCTTCGGGCCACTCGCTGGCCTTTTCCGCCACCAGCTCTTTGACCTCGGTCGCGGTGTCGATCAGGTTGAACCCCTTGCGCTTGACCACCTGCAGCGCCACCGTGCTTTCGCCATTAAACCGGGCGGTGGACACGCGATCCTCAAAGGTCAGGTTGATCTGCGCCAGATCGCCCAGGGTCACCACACGGTCGCCATTGGTCTTGACCGGCAGGGCATAGATATCGCGCGTTTCGTCAAAGGACGACGGGATCTTGACCGCAAAGGTGCCTTGTTCGGTCTCGATCTCGCCCGCGGCGATCAACTGGTTGTTGTTCTGCACCACGTTGATCAGCTCACCCGCGGTGACGTTGTAGGCCTCAAGGCGCAGGGGGTCGATGATGACCTCGACCATCTCGTCGCGGTTGCCCACCAGGCTGGCCTCAAGCACGGCATCCAGCGCTTCGATGTTGTCCTGCAGGTCCTTGGCCACCTTGGCGATGGTGCGTTCGGGCACGGGGCCAGTCAGGTTGACGATTATGATCGGGAATTCGGAAAAGTTGAACTCTTCCAACGTGTACTGCTCGTATCCGTCGGGAAACTCGGCCTCGGCGCTGTCCATCGCGTCGCGCACATCGGCCATGACTTGGGTCTTGTTCCAGCCGAACTCGAACTCCAACACCACGTTGGCATAGCCTTCGGCGGCGGTCGACGTCATCTTGTCCAGACCGTCGAGATCGGCCAGCTCCGTCTCCATCGGCTTGACCAACAGCGTCTCGGAATCCGCAGCAGAGATGCCGGGATACGGAAGCGATATGATCAGGGTCGGGATTTCAATGTCAGGCTCGCCCTCTTTGGGCAGGCTGATATAGGCAAAGGTGCCCACGGCCAGCGACAGCACGATGAAGGCAAGGACCATGCGGGCGCGCGAGGCGGCCCAATCGACAATACCCGTCATTGAATTTGCTCCTGGAAGGTGGGGGCGACCTTGACCCCTTCGGTGACGAATTCCTGGCCCACGACAATCACGTTGGCGGTGTCGGGCAGCCCCGTCAGCCAGATGCCTTGCGCGGTATCGCGCAGGACCGACACGGGGACAAAGGCGACGACGCCGTCATCCGACACCGTGCGCATGCCCATCCGCCCCTCGGCGTTCAGGGTCAGGGCCGATGGGGGCAGCAAGTGGGCGGTGGCACCCGCGGCGCCAATCGCAATCTCGGCAGTTTGGCCGTCGCGGATCGTCAGATCAGGGTTCGGCACCTCAATCTCAACGCGGAAGGTGCGCGTGGTGGTGTCGGCCGCGCGGCTCAGGAAGGTCACCGTGCCGGTCACATCCTGGCCACCGGCGGCAAGGCGTGCGCCTGCCGTGGCGCCGACTTTGACGCGGTTGACTTCGGTCTCGGGCACAAAGGCCACCAGCTTGATCGGGTCCAGCTGGATCACGGTCGCGCAGAGCGATCCGGGCTGCAACAGCGTGCCCAGTTCGGCCGTGTCGCTTTCCAGCAGGCCCGCGAATGGGGCGCGGATTTCCAGCCGTTCCAGCTCTTTTTCCGCCGTGGCGATGGTTGCACTGGCGCTTTCGATGCGGGCATCCGCCGCTTGCAGGCCCGACTTGGCCGCAGACACGCCTGCCCGCGCGGCCTCATAACTGGCGCGGGCGGCGGCCAGGGCCGCTTGGGTGTTTTTCACGCGGGTTTCGGCGGCAAATCCACCCTCGCTCAGGCGCTGTGCCGCGTTCTGGTTCACCATCGCCTCATCGATCTGCGCCTGCGCCTCGACCACACGGGCCTCTGCTTCGGGCACGCGGGCCTCGGCTTCGGTCTTGCTTGCGATGGCCTCGGCCAGTTGCGCGCGCGCCTCGGCCAGGGCAGAATCGCGCGTGCCGGGGTCCAACTGACACATCAACTGTCCCGCCTCGACGAACGCGCCCTTGCGCAGGGGGGGCGAGATGACGGTCGAGGATGTCTCGGCCCGCACTTCAACTTCGCGGTCGGCTTCGGTCTGGCCGCGCAGGATCACGGCGCTGTCGATGGTGCGGGCGATAGATTTGCGGGCGACCACCTTGATCAGGTCGTCGGTGGCTGTGTCGGGCGTGTCTGCCGCGGCTGCGGGCGCGTCACCTGCGTCATCGGCAACTTCTGCGGCAGGATCGGCGGTCTGCTCGGCGATAAAGGCCATCGTGCGCTCGCGCTCAATCACCCAAAAATACAATCCGACTGCCACGACAATGGCCAAGATAAACGACACAAACCGCATCTGCGTGCTTCCTCGATGATATTTATGGCCGCCCCGTTACCGCTGCGACCACGGTCATGTAAGGGCTCTTACGTCTAAACTAACCAGTTCAGATTACTTTTTTTGCCAACAAACCGCAATGATGCCCAAATGCCGCAGAGATGCCGGTGATTTGTCGCTCTTGGCTTGGGCGGTGGGGCAGGGTAAGACACCCGCGACAACAAGCGTAAGGCCTGCCGCATAAAGGCCGCCAAGACTATGAGGAGCGCGGGGCGTGAGCGACACCGACAGCTTTATCGAGGAAGTCACCGACGAGGTGCGCCGCGACCGTCTTTACGGGCTTTTGCGCCGCTATGGCTGGATCGCGGCCCTTGCCATCGTCGTGGTGGTGGGCGGTGCGGCCTATGTCGAATTCCAGCGTGCCCAGACCGCGGCCAAGGCCCAGGCGTTGGGCGACGCGATGCTGGCGGCCCTGGCCGAGAATGAAGAGGGCGCGCGCGCCGATGCCTTGCAATCCGTCACGGCAGAGACACCCGAAGGTGCGGCGATCCTGGCCTTTATGACCGCAGGCGCACAGGCCGAGGCAGGCGAGGCCGCCGCCGCTGCGCAGACGCTGCAAAGCCTGGCCACATCGACGGATCTGCCGCTGATCTACCGCCAAGTTGCGACCTTCAAGGCGCTGATGCTGCAAACCGACACGGCTGATATCGACAGCCGCCGCGCCGGGTTCGAGGCGCTGGCCGTCCCCGGCGTCCGCCTGCGCCTGATGGCCGAAGAACAGCTGGCCCTGATCGAGATCGAGGCGGGCAACACCGAGGCCGCGATCACGCGCTTGCAGCTGATCCTAGACGATGCCGAAGCGACCGCGGGCTTGCAACGGCGTGCCCTTCAAGCAATGGTGGCCCTGGGCGGCGCGCCAGAGGCCACAGAGACCGCAAATGAATAAGACGACACCAGTTTTGTCCCGCAAAACCAAGGCGCAGGCCGCCGCTTGGGCCGTGCCCACGGCCGGCTGGTGGCTGGGCGCACTGACCCTGGGGTCGATCCTGCTGCTCAGCGCCTGCGCCGAGCGTGAGGTGATCCTGCCCGGCAAGCGCGAGCCCGTATCGGCCGTCCTCAGCACCTCTGCCCCTACAGAAGATACCGCAGCGACCGAGGTTACGGATGCCGCCCGCGCCATCCAACTGCCGGCCCAGGTCGCCAACACGAACGCAAGCCAAAGCAACGGCACCCCCGATTTCCGCACCGACCACCCGCAGCTGCGCGCAGCCCCGCAGCAGGTCTTTGCCGTCGATATCGGCGCAGGCGACAGCCGCAAACACCGTATCGTGGCCGACCCGGTCGTCGCAGGCAGCCGCATCTTCACCCTGGATGCAGAGACGCTGGTGACCGCCGTGTCAACCTCGGGCGCGGTGCTGTGGCAGCGCGATATCCTGCCCGCGGATGCGGATGCGGGCGACGCGACCGGCGGTGGCCTCGCGATTGAGGGCGATGTGCTATACGTCTCGTCCGGCTACGGCACGCTGACGGCGATGGATGCCGCGACCGGTGGCACGATCTGGACGCAGGATTTGCAAGGCACCGGGTCGGGCCGCCCCACGGTCTTTGGCGATCTGGTCTATATCCTGGCGGGCGACAACACCGGCTGGGCGCTGAACAAAACCAGCGGGCGCATCGCCTGGCAGATCACCGGATCGGACAGCCCGACCAACGTGCTGGGCGCACCTGCCCCCATCGTGGCGGACGGGCTTGCCGTGTTCTCCTTCGGCTCGGGCGAGATGCAGGCGGTGTTCCGCCAAGGTGGTCTGCGCCGCTGGGATGCGTCTGTGCTGGGTGAACGCAAGGGCCGCGCGCTGTCGAAATTCGATGACGTCACCGGCAAACCCATCGCCGCCGACGGCGTGATCTATGCGGGCAACCAATCGGGCCGCACCGTGGCCGTGTCCGCAGGCAGCGGCGCGCGCATCTGGACCGCGAACGAGGGCGCCATCGACACCGTGCTGCCCGTGGGCGGCAGCGTCTTTCTGATCAGCGACCGGAACGAGCTGCTGCGCCTCAGCGCCGAGGATGGCACGCGCATCTGGGGCACACCGCTGCCGAACTTTGTCAAGGACCGGCCCACGCGCCAATCCGAGGTCTTTGCCCATCACGGGCCGATCCTGGCAGGCGGGCGCTTGCATGTGGCCTCCTCCGATGGTCTTTTGCGCAGCTTTGACCCCGTTTCGGGCGATCTGGCGGCGACGACAGAGATCCCAGGCGGCGCCTCAACCGCGCCTGTGGTGGCGGGGCAGACCCTGTATGTCGTGTCGCGCAATGGGCAGTTGCTGGCCTACCGCTAGGCGGCGGCGCGACGTTTCCCGCTTTTCGCGGCGGCGCGGATGGTCTATGTGCGCCGCTTGTTCGATGTGATGCGTGAGCCGAGATGACCCTGACCCTCGCCATTGTTGGCCGCCCCAATGTGGGCAAGTCGACCCTGTTTAACCGCCTTGTGGGCAAGCGCCTGGCCTTGGTCGATGACCAGCCGGGCGTCACGCGCGACCTGCGCGAAGGGGCGGGCAAGCTGGCCGATCTGCGCTTTACCGTGATCGACACCGCGGGGCTGGAGGAGGCGACGGATGACAGCCTGCAAGGCCGTATGCGTCGTTTGACGGAACGTGCCGTGGACATGGCGGATGTGTGCCTGTTCATGATCGACGCGCGGGCGGGCGTGACGCCCACGGACGAGGTGTTTGCCGACATCCTGCGCAAGCGGGCCGATCACGTGCTGCTGGCCGCGAACAAGGGCGAAGGGTCCGCCGCCGATGCCGGTGTGATCGAGGCCTATTCCCTGGGCCTGGGCGAGCCGATCCGCCTGTCTGCGGAACACGGTGAGGGCCTGAACGACCTCTATGCGCAGCTGCAACCCCTCGCGGATCTGTACGAAGAGCGCGCCGCTGATGACGCCCCCGAGGTGGACGTTGCGGTGGATGAAGACGATCCTGACTACGTCCCGCAGCCCACCAATGCCAAGCCATTGCAGGTTGCCGTTGTGGGCCGCCCGAATGCGGGCAAGTCCACGCTGATCAACCAGATCGTGGGCGAGGATCGATTGCTGACCGGGCCAGAGGCGGGGATCACCCGCGACGCGATTTCCCTGCGCACCGATTGGGGTGGCACGCCCATGCGCATCTTTGACACCGCGGGCATGCGCAAGCGGGCCAAGGTGCAGGAAAAGCTGGAGAAACTTAGCGTCAGTGACGGGCTGCGCGCGGTGAAATTCGCCGAAGTGGTTGTGGTCCTGCTTGACGCTGCGATCCCCTTTGAACAGCAGGACCTGCGCATTGCCGACCTGGCCGAACGCGAGGGGCGCGCGGTGGTTGTGGCCATCAACAAGTGGGACATTGAGGACGACAAACAGGCCAAGCTGCGCGACCTCAAGGAAAGCTTTGAGCGGCTTTTGCCGCAGTTGCGCGGTGCGCCGTTGATCACCGTGTCGGCCAAGACCGGGCGCGGCATCGACCAGTTGCACGACGCGATCCTGCGCGCCTATGACGTGTGGAACCGCCGGGTGACGACCGCCCAGCTGAACCGCTGGCTGACCGGCATGCTCGAGGCGCACCCGCCGCCCGCGCCGCAGGGCAAGCGGATCAAGCTGCGCTATATGACCCAAGCCAAGACGCGGCCGCCGGGCTTTGTCGTGATGTGCTCGCATCCCGACAAGGTGCCGGAAAGCTATAACCGCTATCTTGTCAACGGCTTACGGCTGGACTTTGACATGCCGGGCACGCCGATCCGGCTGTTCATGCGCGGCCAGAACGATGCCAACCCCTATAAGGGGCGCAAAAAGGTGGGCCCATCGAAACTGCGCAAACACACCGACGGGCGGCGCAGCTAGGCGCCGCGCCGGACGGCCTGGACGGTGGGCAGCGCGACGATGCCTGCCGCCGCCAAGGCCCATGCCAGAACGAGCGGTGAGGGCGCCGCGACCGCGATGGCGACAAAGGCCCAGATCACCGCAATCCCATAGGTCGGCGCGCCCATCGCCCGGCGCTGCACAACCACAGCCAGCGCTGCCGCGATGGCGATCATCACCAGTGCCGTCGTCGTCTCGTCCACCCCACCAAAGCCTGCAAGCAGTAGGCCCACAGCGACGCAGGACGCGGCACTTAGCCAACCCGCATAGAGCCCGATGGGCCACAGCGCCCAGGCCCGGTCCAACACGGGCGCGCGGGCCAGGGCGACAAGCGCGGGGATCAGCATCGCCCAGATCAGCACTGTCGCCAAAACCGGGCTGAGGACCGCAGCAGGCAACCAGATCGCGCCGACGACCAGGGACACCGCCAGCGCAGGACGCATCGGCGCCCAGTCCGGCGCGTCGCGGCGGGCGATCACGCCAAAGCCTGCAGAGGCCAGCAGCCACAGGTAAATCACCCCCCAGATCGCAAAGGCATAGCCCGCAGGCTGCACCGCCGGATCGTCCTGCGGCACGGGGAAGGCATCGGGGTCAAAACCGCCGAAATCGGGCACCCACAGCGTGGATCCGGCAAAGGCCAGGGTCAGCAGGAAGACGAGGTAAGGCATGGATTTCCACCGTTTGAGAAAGGTCTCGTTGGGGTTAACCTGTGGCCATAAGAAACGCAAACTGCGCCACCAAATCGTTCCCGAGCCATATATTTCAAGGACTTGACCGACCATGACCCGCATTGTTGTTTTATGTGACGGCACCTGGAATTCCCCAGACATGAAGGACACCACGCATGTGCACGCGCTGTCCCAGATGCTGGCGGACACGCCGGATCAAAAGGTGAAATACTTTGATGGGGTCGGCGTGAACGACCCCAAGGAAGAGGGCGGCACCTTTGTCGGCCGCGGCTTTAACAAGGTGTTTGGCGGCGCCACGGGCTTTGGCTTGGGCAAGAAGGTGAAAGAGGCCTATACCTTTGTCGCCGAGAATTACAAAGACGGGGACGAGGTGTACCTCTTTGGCTTTTCGCGCGGTGCCTATACGGCGCGGTCGGTGGCGGGGATGATCCGCAAATGCGGGATTATCGAGGACACGAGCCCGCGGGCGGTGCGCAAGGCCTTTCGCCTGTACCGCAAGACGGGGGATCACAACGCGCCCGACCGGCTGCTGATCCGAGAGGAGCGGGCGGCGATGTCGCCGCATTTTGCGACCTCGGAAAAGGATCGCGACACCCGCAAGGGCGGGCCAGTGCCGATCGTGAACATTGCCTTTGTGGGCGTGTGGGACACGGTGGGCCAGCGCGGCATTCCCACGCAACTCTTTGGGATCTTTGCTAGAATTTGGAACAACTTCTACGCCTTTCACGACACGGATCTGTCCAGCCTGGTCAAGGCCGCGCGCCATGCCGTGGCGCTGGACGAGCGGCGTGTGTTTTACCAGCCTGCGCTGTGGGACAACCTGGCCGACCTGAACGCGCGGGCGGGTGCGGCGCCGTTTCACCAGCGCTGGTTCGTGGGCGATCACGGGGTGGTCGGCGGCAGTGCCGAGACGGACGCGGTGTCGTGCTATACGCTGAAATGGGTGGCCGAGGGGGCGCCTGCGCTGACCTACAAACCGGGGATGTCGCTGGACCATGCCGATGCGGATATCCTAAGCGATCTCAACCACTTGAACGAGCCCAAGACCGTCTACAAGATCGCGAGCGACCTGCTGCAATGGCGCGGCGAGCTGGAGAATGAGGCCGCGGCCGACCCGACGGTGCGGGACCGCGTGCGCGGGCGGGGGGATTACCGCCCGGGCACTTTGCAGCGTCTGGTGGACGGCTGGCTAGCCTAGGGTGCCGTCGGCGCCCAGCGTGGTCTTACCGCCGAGATAGGGGGCAAGGGCACTGGGCAACGCCACGGAACCATCTGATTTCTGGCCATTTTCCAGCACCGCAATCAGACAGCGCCCCACGGCGAGGCCCGATCCGTTGAGGGTGTGCACGAATTGCGGCTTGCCGCCATCCGCGGGCTTGAACCGTGCGTTCATGCGGCGCGCCTGAAAGGCGCCGGTGGTAGAGACCGAGCTGATCTCGCGGTAGGTGTCCTGGCCGGGCAACCACGCCTCGATATCGTAGGTGCGGCGGGCGCCGAACCCCATGTCGCCGGTGCAAAGGATCACGGTTCTGTATGGGATTTCAAGGGCTTGCAGGATGCCTTCGGCGCAATCGAGCATGCGTTTTTGTTCGGCATCGCTGTCGTCGGGATGGGTGATCGAGACCATCTCGACCTTTTCAAACTGGTGCTGACGCAGCATGCCGGCGGTGTCGCGCCCGGCGCTGCCGGCCTCTGACCGGAAGCACAAGGTGTGGGCGGTCATGCGGATGGGCAGGGCGCCCGCATCGAGCACGTCACCGGCCACCGTGTAGGTCAACGGCACCTCGGAGGTGGGGACAAGCCACATGCCTTCTTCGGTGCGATAGCTGTCTTCGCCGAATTTAGGAAGCTTATCAGTACCATACATGGCGTCATCGCGCACAAGCACGGGGCTGTTCACCTCTGTCAGGCCGTTCTTGTCAACATGGGTGTCGATCATGAACTGGGCCAGCGCGCGGTGGATGCGGGCGACGGCCCCTTTGAGCATGACAAAACGGCTGCCGGAGGTTTTGGCGGCGGTTTCAAAGTCCATCTGTGCCGCGACGCCCGTGATCTCAAAATGCTCTTTCGGCGTGAAATCAAAGGCTTGCGGGGTGCCCCAGCGGGTCACCTCGACATTGTCGTCCTCATCCGCGCCGTCGGGCACATCGTCGGCGGGCAGGTTGGGGATGCGGGCCAGGGCGTCGGTCAGCTGGGCGTCGAGCGCCTTGGCCTCGTCCTGCATTGCGGCAATTTCCGCTTTCTTTTCAGCGACTAAGGCGCGGAGGCGTTGAAATTCAGCCTCGTCACCGCGGCCCTTGGCGGCGCCGACCTCTTTGCTGGCCTTGTTCTGATCGGCCTGCGCGGTTTCGGCGGCGAGAATGCAGGCGCGGCGGCGTTCATCCAAGGCCAGCAGGTCCGACGACACACCCGCGTCCCCACGGCGCGCAAGAGCGGCGTCGAAGGCGGCGGGATTGGCGCGAATGGCGCGGATGTCGTGCATGGGTCTGGTCCTCTTGGATCGCGATTTCAGGTGGCGGCGGTATGCCCGACCTTGGGCCTAAGCGAAAGAGGTTAACCGACCGTGCGGTGGGGGTGGTGGGAACGTTTTGCGCGGTTTGGGGGGTGAAATGCGCATTTCAGCGGCGTCTGGGGAGCGGCGTTTCGGGGGTGTTTTGGCAAAGTGCGCAGAGATGGGTGTGAATTGCGCATTTTGGATGGGGTGGGGCGGTTAACGTTTTGTTAGGATTTGGGGCGCGTTAACGTTTGTATCCGGGCGGTAACTTTTGGGTAAGGGTTAGTCGTTCGGGATGTCCTCGTCCCATCCCGGCGGGAGGGTTTTTTGCCATGCGCGCCATGCGTCATCGAATTCGTCTAAGTCCAATTCCTTCCCAGTCCAATACGGCTCTCGGTACTCTCCTTCCGGCAAGCTGGTTGTCGCATCGCCAAAGATGTCGTCGAGGAACGGAATAATCTGTGGTACGTCTGTAAAATCAACGTTTTTAACGGCGGCACCTCGAAGAGTAGCCGCCGTTAAGTCCGTTGCGTTGTCAAACTGCGCCCCACGGAGGTCTGCCCCCTGCATCTGCGCCCCGCTGAGGTCTGCTCCCTGCATCTGCGCCCCGCTGAGGTCTGCCCCCTGCATCCCCGCCTCGAAGATGTTTGCCCCCTGCATCTGCGCCCCGCTGAGGTCTGCCCCCTGCATCTGCGAAAGGTTCAGCCGAGCTTTTTCAAAGTTGCGGTTCGTCAAGTCTGCGCGTTGTAGGTTTGCGCCCCGAAGGGCGATTTCGCCGTTTTTCAGCGGCGCGCCGTGAATGCGGTTCATTTCACTGAGGGTTTGGGCTGCTTTCTCCATGTCGGAGCGGAGTTTTGGTAGGCTTCTTGCCCACTCCTTGAGTTGTCCCGTCGACGCACCGGTTGGCGGGTCTTGCGGCGGAAACTCGGCACTGAGTTCGCGCACATACACCGACAGCAGGCCTGCGATTCCGAGGACTTCGGCGGGTTCCTCACGCGCCAGCCCTTCGAGGCGGTCGATGGCCGAGTTGCGTTGGACGATGTCGTCTTGCCAAATGTCCCTGATATGTTCTCCTTCACCCACAGTGATTTGCCTTCGTGCTGCAAGGTTGTCCGCTGCTGTTTGATTCAATTTCAGTTGTTCAATTCTGTTACTGTTCTCCGCTGTTGAAGCCTGCCTTTCGGTTAAGCCCAAACGAATGAGGGCAAATGGTAAGCCTATGACCGCGCCCAGCACGGCGGTGAGGCCGCCGATGCGCAGGACGTAGAACATGTAGTCGTTGGTGCGGCCTGAAGCCTCGAGTGTGGACCATATAAGGCCGAAGAGGCCTAGCAACAGGATGCCGACAAGGGCCACATATAGCGTGAGGCCGGTCAACATCAGAACAGGGTGGATGCGGCCAAGCCCGAGGGATGTGCTGAATTTGTACAGGGGACCCGTTTCGCCCTTGGCCTCGGGCAGGGTGATGTAGACAAGCCCAGAGGCCAGAAGCACGCCCGCCAGCACCAGCATGCCGTTCACCAGCGGGCGGGGTAGGGTAAGCGAGAGTGTGACTAGATTATCCATTCCACCATCCTGATGCCAAATCGCGTCGGGGCAAAGGGAAAAGGGGGCGGGTGGTGTCAGGATTTCGGGGCTTTCCACCTTGCGCAGCACCGCCCCCGCCCATAGGTTCTGCCAAACTCTGCGATGGGGGTGATTTGCCCCAAGAATTAAGGACATCTGAATGGAAGCCTTTGGCCAGTTTATCCCGCTGATCCTGATCTTTGCGATCATGTATTTCCTGCTGATCCGGCCTCAGCAAAAGAAGGTAAAAGAGCACGCGGCCATGGTGGCGGCGCTGCGCCGTGGTGACCAGGTGGTGACCCAAGGCGGGCTGATCGGCAAGGTTGTGAAGGTCAAGGACGACAATGAGGTCGAGGTGGAGCTGGCCGAGGGCGTGAAGGTGCGCGTCGTTCAGAACACCATCGCCACCGTGATCAGCAAGACCGAGCCTGCCAAGTAATGCTGCAGATCGAGGGGTGGAAGCGCGTACTGATTTGGGCCGTTTGCGCCCTTGGTCTGGTCCTGGCCCTGCCAAACGGGTTTTACAACCGGGTTGAGCAGCACAATGACGCGGCCCAGGCGATTGAGCTGGGCGCGGATACGCCCGAAAATCAGGCGCTGTTGGGGCAGTGGCCCGGATGGATGCCGTCGAGCCTGGTGAACCTGGGCCTTGATCTGCGGGGCGGGGCGCATTTGCTGGCCGAGGTGCAGGTCGAACAGGTCTATGCCAGCCGGATGGAGGCCAGCTGGCCCGAGATCCGCGATGCGCTGCGGCCCGAACGGGCGACCATTGGCACCATCCGGTTGCAGCCCAGCCCGCCGGACGAATTGCGCATTCGCATTGGCGAGCCATCGGGCCTGCAGCGCGCATTGCAGGTGGTGCGCGGCCTGGCCGTGCCGGTGCAGACGCTGACCGGCGTGGGCGCCAACGACATCGAGGTGCGCGCCGACGGGGCGGATGTGATCGTTGTCACCCTGAGCGAGGCGGAGCGTCTGGCCAGTGACGAGCGGACGGTGCAGCAGAGCCTTGAGATCGTGCGCCGCCGCATCGACGAGGTGGGCACCCGCGAGCCGACCATTCAGCGCCAGGGCGCGCAGCGTATTCTGATCCAGGTGCCGGGCATCGGGTCGGCGGCGGAGCTGAAAGAGATCATCGGCACCACCGCCGCGCTGACCTTTAACCCGGTGGTCAACCGCACCTCGGACGACAGTGCCGTGGCCGGTGTGGGCAACAAGCTCGTGCCGTCCTTGGATGAGCCGGGGCTGTTTTACGTGATCGAGGCTGCGCCGGTCGTGACGGGCGAGGATCTGGTGGATGCGCAGCCAAGCTTTGACCAGAACGGCAATCCGGCGGTGAGTTTCCGGTTTAATACCTCGGGCGCACGGCGGTTTGGGGATTATACGGCGGAAAATATCGGGTCACCCTTTGCCATCGTGCTGGACGACGAGGTGGTGTCGGCGCCGGTGATCCAGAGCCATATTCCCGGCGGGTCGGGCATCATCACCGGGAATTTCAATGTCGAGGAATCGACCAACTTGGCCGTGCTGCTGCGCGCGGGGGCGTTGCCGGCCGAGCTGACCTTTCTCGAAGAGCGCACGATTGGGCCGGAACTGGGCCAGGACAGCATCGACGCGGGCAAGGTGGCGACCACGGTCGCCTTTGCCGCGGTGCTGGTGTTCATGTTCCTCAGCTACGGCCTGTTTGGTCTGTTCGCCAATGTGGCGCTGATCATCAATATTGGGCTGATCTTTGGCCTCTTGAGCCTGATCGGGGCCACGCTGACCCTGCCGGGCATTGCGGGCATCGTGCTGACCGTGGGGATGGCGGTGGACGCCAATGTGCTGATCTTTGAGCGCATCCGCGAAGAGTTGAAAAGCGCGCGAGGGCCTGCGCGGGCAATCGAGTTGGGCTATGAAAAGGCGCTGTCGGCAATCTTGGATGCCAACATCACCACCTTCATCACCGCCGTGATCCTCTTTGCCATGGGCTCTGGCCCGGTGCGCGGCTTTGCCATCACGCTGGGTCTGGGCATTCTGACCTCGGTGTTTACGGCGATCTTTGTGACGCGCCTGTTGCTGGTGATGTGGTTTGAACGCCGCCGGCCCAAGACGATCGAGGTGTAGCGGATGACAACGGTTTGCAGCCGCATGCGCCATGCCCGACCGCGGGTGGGCATCGCCACGTTTGGTCAGCCCACAGCACTTTCAAGCATGCATGCCACGCGTGCGTTGACCGACATCGCCGAATGCCCTCCTGCGGGGGAGGTGTCGCCAATGTCGCTCGGACCAATGGCGCGACATGGCAACCATCGCGCGTGCGCGCCGGGCGCAACACATGCCCCTATGAGTGAGGTCTGAGATGCGTCTGAAGCTGGTCAAACAGAACACGTCCTTTGATTTCTTCAGCCGCTGGAAGGTCTGGCTGGGCATCTCGGCGCTGATGATGGTGGTGGGTTTCGCGTCCTTTGCGATCCAGGGCCTGAACTTTGGCATCGATTTCCGCGGCGGCACCACGGTGCGGACGGAAAGCACGCAGCCGGTGGATGTGGCCGTCTACCGCGATGCGATGGCGGTGTTGGAGCTGGGGGATATTTCGATCACAGAGGTTTTTGACCCGACCTTTGACGCCGATCAGAACGTGGCGATGATCCGCATTCAGGCGCAAGAGGGGCAAGAGGCGGTGACGCCCGAGACCATCCGCGCGGTGCAGGCGGCGCTGGCGACGGTGATCCCGGATATCCAATTTGTGTCGGTCGAATCCGTTGGCCCCAAAGTGTCGGGCGAGTTGATCCAGACGGCGGCGATTGCGGTGGTTTTGGCCATCGCGGCGGTGCTGGTCTATATCTGGCTGCGGTTCGAATGGCAGTTTGCCTTGGGTGCTGTGGCCGCATTGGTGCATGACGTGATCCTGACCATCGGCGTGTTTTCCGAGCTGCAGATCAAGTTCGATCTGGCCATCATCGCGGCCCTGCTGACCATTGTGGGCTACAGCCTGAACGACACGGTTGTCGTCTTTGACCGGGTGCGGGAGAACCTGCGCAAGTACAAGAAAAAGCCGCTGGCCGAAGTGCTGAACATCTCGATCAACGAGACGCTCAGCCGGACGGTCATGACCTCGGTCACGACGCTTTTGGCGCTGATCTCGCTTTATGTGCTGGGCGGGGACGTGATCCGCGGCTTTGTCTTTGCGATGATCTGGGGTGTGATCGTGGGCACCTATTCATCGGTCTTTGTCGCCTCGACCATCCTGCTGTGGCTGGGGGTCAAGCGCAATTGGGACAAGCCCGACCCGAATGTGGGCAACCAGTACGCCAACATAGATGCTTGACCTGATCCCCGCCGCCCTGGCGTTGCCGGGGCTGTGGGGGTTGGTGGCCGCGATCTGTGCTGCGGGGCTGGTGCGCGGCTTTACCGGCTTTGGCTCTGCCCTGATCATCATGCCTGCGGCGAGTTCGGTGCTGGACCCGTTTGCGGCCCTGGCCTTTCTGACGGTGGTCGAGTTCTGGGGGCCGCTGCCCAATCTGCGCGCGGCCTTGCGCACGGGGCAGCGGCGCGAGGCGGGGCTGCTGCTTCTGGGGGCGGCGGTGGGCCTGCCCTTGGGCCTGTGGGCGTTGTCGCAGCTCGACCCTGCGCTGTTTGGCTGGTCGGTGTCGGTGATCGTGCTGATCCTTTTGATCCTGGTCATGACCGGCTGGCGCTATGCGGGCACGCTGCGCCCTGGGGGCGTTGCGGGCGTGGGTGCCTTGGGCGGGTTTCTGGGCGGCGTGGCGGGTGTGCCGGGGCCGCCTGTGATCATGCTGTATATGGCGAGCGCGCTGCCTGTGGCGGTGATCCGGGCGAATTTCCTGCTGTATCTTTTGGGCATCGACGTGCTGATGATCGCCGTGTTTGTCAGCTTCGATCTGATCGACCCGCTGGCGGTGGTGCTGGGCCTGATCTGCGTGCCACTGTATATGCTGGCCAATGTGGTTGGGGCCTGGGCCTTTGACCCCAAGGCCGAGCGACTTTTCCGCGCTGTGGCCTATATCGTTATCGCGGCCTCGGCGATCTTGGGGCTGCCTGTATGGGAGTGAGCGGATGCGGTTGAACGAGGTGAGCTATACCGATGCCAAGCCGGTCGAGGGCTATGGCCCGGGCTTTTTTCGCATCGGTGGAGAGGTGATCGAAGGCGGGGCGTTGACCAGTGCGCTGGGGACGGGGCCGTGGGCCGGATATGCCGATGTCGCGGCGCTGACCGCGCTGGCGGGGCAGGTCGACGTGCTGTTTTTGGGCACGGGCACCGAGATTGCCCATATCCCCGCCGATCTGCGCCAGGCGCTGGACAGTGCGGGCGTGGGCGTCGAGGTGATGTCGTCGCCGTCTGCGGCGCGGACGTACAATGTGCTGCTGAGCGAAGGCCGCCGCGTGGCCCTGGCCGTCCTTCCTGTGGGCTAGGACGAAATTTCGACGAAATTTCATCCGGGGTTTGGCGGGGGGTTTTGCGCGCCAGGGCCTTGGGGTAGGGCTGTTGCATGGAATTGACAGTCACAGACCTGGCCGTGGGCCGTGGCGGCGTGCCGGTTCTGGCGGGCCTGTCCTTTGTCCTGGCGCCGGGCCGTGCGCTGGTGCTGCGCGGGCCCAATGGATCGGGCAAGACGACGCTGTTGCGCACCGTCGCGGGCCTGCAAGAGCCGCTGGCGGGCCACGTGACCGGGGCCGAGGACCGCATCGCCTATGCCGCCCATGCCGACGGGTTGAAATCGGCCCTGACCGTGGCAGAGAACCTGACCTTTTGGGCCGCGGTCTTTGACCAATCGGACATCAGCGCGGCGTTGGACAGCTTTGACCTGGCGGGCCTGGCCCGGCGCCGGGCGGGCACCTTGTCGGCGGGTCAAAAGCGGCGTTTGGGCCTGGCGCGCCTGGCTGTGACCGGGCGGCCTGTCTGGGTGCTGGACGAGCCGACCGTCTCGCTCGACACCGCGTCGGTGGCACGCTTTGCCGCGGCGGTGCGCGCGCATCTGGCGGCGGGTGGTGCGGCGCTGATGGCCACCCATATCGACCTTGGGATCGAGGCCGAGGTGCTGGATGTCGCCCCCTATGCCGCGCGCGCGGCCCAGGTGGCGGCGGTGGATGAGGCGTTTTTGTGAGGGCGCTCTTTCGCCGCGATCTGGTGCTGGCCTTGCGGGCGGGCGGCGGCTTTGGCCTGGGCCTGGCGTTTTTCCTGATCGTCGTGGTGCTGGTGCCCTTTAGCGTCGGCCCGCAGGCGGCACTGCTGCGGCAGATCGCGCCGGGGGTGCTGTGGCTGGGCGCGCTGCTTGCGTGCCTTTTGTCGCTGGACCGGCTGCTGGCCGTGGATTGGGAGGACGGCGCGCTGGACCTGTTGGCCACCTCGCCCTTGCCCCTGGAAGGGGTCGTGGCGGTCAAGGCAGCGGCGCATTGGGTGACGACGGGCCTGCCGCTGGTGGTGGCCGCGCCCGTCTTTGGCGTGTTGCTGAACCTGCCTGCGCCGGGCTATGGCACGCTGGTGCTGAGCCTGCTGCTGGGCACGCCCGCGCTGTCGATGATCGGTGCCTTCGGCGCGGCGCTGACCGTGGGGATCAAGCGCGGCGGGCTGCTGATGTCGCTGCTGGTCCTGCCGCTTTATGTGCCCACGCTGATCTTTGGCGCCGAGGCCGCGCGGCGGGCGGCGCAGGGCCTGGACCCGGCCACGCCGCTGCTGCTGCTCGCAGGCATAACTGCGGCGGTGCTGGCGGCGATGCCATTTGCCGCGGGCGCGGTGCTGCGGGTGAACCTGAGATAACGGGGATTTGGATTGAGAACGCCCCGGCGAGAGGTTAGATAACCCCCATGTCACTTTGGGAATATGCCAATCCGGTCAAGTTCTTGGGCCTGAGCGCGCGGGTGCTGCCCTGGCTTTGGGTGTCGTCGGCTGCGTGCCTTGTTGTGGGCCTCGTCTGGGGCTTTTTCTTTACGCCCGACGATTTCCGCCAAGGGTCCACCGTCAAGATCATCTATCTGCACGTGCCGTCGGCCCTGATGGCGATCAATGCGTGGTTTATGATGCTGGTGGCCTCGCTGATCTGGATCGTACGGCGCCACCACGTGTCTGCGCTTGCGGCCAGGGCGGCGGCGCCTGTGGGCGTTGTGATGACGCTGATCGCGTTGTTGACCGGCGCGATCTGGGGCCAGCCGATGTGGGGGACCTGGTGGGCGTGGGACCCGCGGCTGACGTCGTTCCTGATCCTGTTTCTGTTCTACCTTGGCTATATCGCCCTTTGGGAGGCGATTGAGGACCCCGATACCGCGGCTGACCTCACCTCGATCCTGTGCCTTGTCGGCACCGTCTTTGCCGTGCTCAGCCGCTATGCGGTGAACTTTTGGAACCAAGGGCTGCACCAGGGGGCGTCACTGAGCCTGGACAAGGAAGAGAACGTGGCGGACGTGTTTTACCAGCCGCTTTTGGTCTG
>JBCBHS010000007.1:0-120310 GCA_038525395.1 Pseudomonadota bacterium
GTGATCGAACTGGTCACGGCCACGAACATCGCCGTGGGCCCCAGCATCGGCCACGTCACGCGAAAGAACTTGTCGAGCGGATGGTCGGCCCCATCAAGTGCTGCAGCCTCATAGAGGTTCTTTGGAATTGAGGTCAGCCCGGCCAGAAACAGCACCATGTTGAAGCCGATGATCGACCAGAGCGAAATGATGGCGAGCGAATAAAGCACGACATCCTCGTTCCCGAACCAGTTGACCCGCGGCAGTCCGAAAAACTGGAAGGTGTTGTTGATCACCCCCTGGCCCGAATCCATCAGCGCCGCCCAGACCAGCGCCATGGCCGCCAGCGTCGAGGTCACCGGCAGAAAGTAGAGCACCTCGAGCACCGAGCGGAACTGCTTCTGCTCCTGAATCGCAATCGCGATGACCAGGCTGATGACGAACGCACCGGGCAGAAACAGCGCCGCATAGAAAAAGGTGTTGTTCAACGCGTTGGCAAAGACCTTGTCGCCGAACATCTGCCGATAATTCTCCAAACCGACAAACTCGTAATAGTCGCTGACCAGCGTGTAGTCGGTCAGGCTGCCCAGAAAGACAAAGAGGATCGGGATGATATAGATCACCAGGATCAGCAAGGTCGCGGGCAGCACCAGCAGGTAGGCCAGTCGGGTCTGTGTCCGCTGGAGTTTCGACGTCGCCATCATGCCGTCTCCGCCAGTTTTGCGGCGGTTTCCGTGGGGCGCAGGCGCTGACCGTCTGCACCAAAGAACAGCAACTGATTGGGGTTCAGCATCACCTCCAGCGTGCCGGATTGCGCAAGCATCCCCGCGCTGCTGTAAGCGTCGCTTTTCTGCGCGCGGATGCGAATGATGCCATCCGGCGCATGGGCAAAGGCACCGTGGATCAGAACTTCGGGCCCCAGATCCTCGATCAAGCGCTTGGTGAAGGTGACGGTCCGCCCCTGTTTGGGGGCCTGCGCCGCGACCAGCCCGTTGGCGTTGGGCACCGAGATCGTCTCAGGCCGAATGCCGATCTGGACGGGACCTGTCACTCCCAAATCGATTGGCAACTGCGCGTCGCCGATTGTGATCTGGCCCGCGCGGCTTTCGCCCGCGGTGATGTTGATTTCCGGGCTGCCGATGAACTGGGCAACGTCCAGGTTCGCCGGATCGGCAAACAGATCGTTGGGCGTGCCGACCTGCAAAAGATGCCCGGTTTGCAGCAATGCAACACGGCTCGACATCGTCATGGCCTCGACTTGGTCGTGCGTCACGTAGACAAATGTCAGGCCCGAACTGGCATGAAGCTCCGTGATTTCGGCGCGGACCTGAACGCGCAGCTTGGCATCGAGGTTCGACAGCGGCTCGTCCATCAGGAACACCTGCGGGTCGCGCACCAGCGCGCGGCCAAGCGCCACCCGTTGCCGTTGCCCGCCTGAAAGCTGCGCAGGCCTGCGGTCCAGCAAATGGTCGATGCGCAGCTGTTTGGCGACTTTCTCAACGCCCGCCCGGATCTCTGGCTGCGCCTTGCGACCGGCGGGCGTGATGGAGCGCATCAATGGCAAGCGCGCGTAAAGCGGCAGGCTGGCCATCACCAGCGGCATCGCCATATTTTCGCCCACGCTCATATGCGGGTAAAGCGCGTAGTCCTGGAACACCATCGCGATGTTGCGATCCTTGGGTGCGGCATTGATCATCGACTGCCCATCGATCAGCACATCACCACTGTCGGGCTGTTCCAGTCCCGCGATGATCCGCAGCAACGTGGATTTCCCGCAGCCGGATTGCCCCACCAGCGAGACGAACTCGCCATCGTTCACATCCAGCGAAATGTCATGAAGCACCGGCGTATCGCCAAAGGACTTCTTGATGTTTTTCAGGGTCAGCTGGGCCATGTTCAATCCATCGGGCAAGAAAAGTCCCGCGCCGGTTTCCAGCGCGGGACAGGGACAAACGCTTAGCGTTTCATCAGGTCGACGGCGATGGACTTGAGCTGTGTCGCACCTTCTTCCGGCGACAGCTCACCTTCCATCACAGCGCGGATCGTCGAAGCTTGCTCGCGCCAGATCTTCTCGGATTGCGTGCCGGGATAGCCCGACCACGGGCCTGCGCGGTCATATTGCATGACCGGCGTCGCGTAGTACGGGTTCGCGGCATAGAAATCACCCATGTAGTCGGTGCCCAGAACCTTGCGGTTGGTGGGCAGATAACCGGTGATTTCCGCCGTCACTTGCTGACCGCGCGGGCCGGTGGCGAACTTGATGTATTCCCAGGCCGCGGCGATCTTTTCGGGATCCTGCGTGGTGATGATGGCCGCATTGCCGCCTGTCGGCAGCTTGCCCTCCGCGTCGTTCCACACGGTGAAGGGATGCGAGCGCAGGTCGAACTGCTCGCCCACACGCTCTTGCATGTTGCGCGCGCCAGCCGGGGACAGACCCCACAGACCCATGCGGCCTTCGGTGAAGGCGGCAAACTGCGTTTCGCGGTCCAGATCGGTGCGCAGGCCCCCTTCGTCATGCAAACGCTTGGCCATTTTCATGGCTTCCAGGGCATGACCGTTCTCGTCAAAGGCGACGGATTGGCCATCGTCCGACATCATGCGGCCACCCTGTTGCAGGATCAGGGTCTGGAACCCCCAATCGTCGCCGTTGATGAGCCACATGAACATCGGCAGGATGTCCTCGCCCAAGGCGTCGATCTTTTGCGCCGCATCGAACAGACCGTCCCAATCGGTGGGGAAGTTGTCGGGGTCAAGGCCCGCTTCGCGGAACAGGTCGGCGTTGTAGTACCACTGGATGACGGACGCGTTGAACGGCATCCCGTATTGCGCGCCATCCACACGGCCCAGATCGAGCATGGCTTCGGTGTAGTTCGCTTCGGTCCAGCCCTCGCCTTCGGCTTCCATGAGCGGTCCCATGTCCACGATCTGACCACGTTCGGCCAGGGCGCGCGCCAGCGACGGCAATTGGTTATACGCCTGGAAGGCGCAATCCGGCAGGGTATTTGTCGCCGAGCCGCGGAACAGCTTGAGGTGCGTGTCGCCGTAGTTTTTCGCAGGCGCCGCGTATTCAACGACGATGTCGTCCTGCATGGCGTTGAATTCGGCCATCAGCGGTTCGTGCTGCCGGGTCAGGTGACCGGCGTTGGTCAGGCAGGTGATGGTGACCTGGGCCTGTGCAAGAGTGGAAAACGCCAGCGTTGCCGCTGCCGCCGCAAGAGTAGTGCGTAGCATATCTCTGTCTCCGAGTTGGAACTGTTACGATCTACGCCCTCGGCCGCAGGGCTTGGCCGCACTCCACCAACGGGATGTGACAGATGTTTAACGCCAGATCGGCAGACGGCATTTGTCGCAAATGCTTCACACCAAGTTGCCAACTTGGTGCCCTTCGATCCAAAGTTTCACCGTATCGGCCCGTACGACCGCCTCGGTCACTTCGATGGGCGCGTCCGGGCCGGCCACGTTTTGCCCCAAAAGCTCCAGCACCGGCTGCGTCGGTGGAATTTCGAGGATCAACGCTTCATAGGCCGTCGGTTGACGTACCTCGACAAAGGTGGAGCGCCGGGCATAGTCGGGGACGCCAATCCGGCGGAACGCATCCGGGACCGAAGGTGACGTTTGCGAAATTTCCTTCAAAATTTCTGGGAATTGCTGTGTATTGAAGTAGTGTCTGCCGAGTGTAGTTGGCACGTCGTTGACGTGATGGATGAGTTCAACAAATCCCACCTTGTCCCGCGCGTTGAGGTTGAGCATCTTGGCGACCTCGGCGCTCGCGGACTTGGCGCCCGAGACCCTCAGCGCTTTAATGCGTACATCATACCCGGCCTCACGCAAGCGGGACGCAAATCGTGTCCTGGATCCGATTTGATAAGTGATGGGCAAGCCAACCAAAACGGCGGATTTTCCTTGCCGCGACGAAATCACGCCTTCGTCGCTTAAGCGCTCCAGAGCACGCCGGATGGCATGTCGGCCTGTATTGTATCGTCTGGCCAGATCGGTTTGCGAGGGTAGCTTTGCGCCAGTGCAAAACTGGCCGGCTGATATGTCGCTGGCAAGTCTTCGATACACGTTTTTCCAGCACTGCGGATCTGCCATCGGCACACGTCCCTCACTGTGGACACGTGAGCACGGTTTTGTAACACTCATTCCGGCAAAATCGCTAAGTCGAGCAAAGTCTGCTTGATGCGCCTTGATGTCATTCGCTCGGCGCGCAGAACCAGACTTTTTGGGCTCGCTGCTTCCATCGGAATTAGATCGGCATCCCAACAGATTTCCTGATCCGCGACCGTACGAACGGTCCATTCCGGGCTTTCACGCAACTTGCCAGTGCAGCAGGTGCGTCGTTCCAACAGTGGCCTTCGAAGACGTCGCGCAGCTTCTTTCTGCTATCGAATTTCAATATCCTCTGACCTGCTCCCCATTGAGTTCGTTAGTTCAGAATAGCTCTGTTGAGGTTTTCGCCGTTTTTACCGACTTATTTTAGAGTAAAGGAATAGGCCAAGCTGTCAGACGGCACGAAATTCGGCCCTTGTGTATTCCGCGGCAAACAAACTGCTGTCGGATTCGTTTTTGCTGTCTGCTCATCAACTTCGAGGTCACTGCAACTGCAGGCTGTCGGGACCGTCTGCATTTCACGTGCTGCACCGCGAAAAAATCTCGTTAGTTACGCGGATGGGACGCGATAATGGCGAGGCAAAGACCCAAGGATTGCCGCATCGCCCACCAAGCTCTTGTTTTTGCGGCATAGACGGGGGCAAAGGAAATCACCCAAAATCAATATGTTATAAGGTAACGTCACAAAGCTGAAACAGTATCCGTTCAGAAAACGACAACAAATCTGAACCGGGAGACTCACCGTGAAATACCTAACCGCATCCTGCCTTGCGATTGCTACCGCAACGGCTTCCTACGCCCAAGACCTGCCCCAAGCGGGCAATGATTGGTTCGCCGCTGGTCAAGCCGAACTGGAATCGCAGCTGGCAAAGGCTGACAACACAAACCGCGCCCTGAACATCATCTTGATGATTTCCGATGGGAATGGCGTCGGCACCAACTATGCCTCGCGCTTGTATGCGGGCCAGCAAGAAGGTGGCTTTGGCGACGAGTATGTGCAGCCGCACGAAGCATTCCCGAACCTGGCGCTGGTCAAGACGTACAATGTGAACGCGCAGACGCCCGACTCAGCCGGGACAGGCACCGCGATGATGGCGGGTATCAAGACCAAAGCAGGCATCGTCGGCGTCAACGAGAACGTCAACCGTGGTGACTGCGCGACCATCGAAGGCAACACCGTGCTGTCCTTCAACGAAATCATGGACGCAATGGGCAAGGCAACGGGCATTGTGTCGACCGCGCGCATCACGCACGCGACACCTGCATCTGCCTATGCCAACTCGGTTGATCGCAACTACGAAGCGTCTGTACCCGAAGGGTGCGAAACGCAAACCGATATCGCGACACAGCTGATCGACGCCATGGAATCTGGCATGATCGACGTTGCCATGGGCGGCGGACGCCGCAACTTTCACGGCTCCGACATCGAAGGCGAAGAAGGTGGCGCAGGCCGCCGTGCAGAGGGTGAAAACCTGATCGCGCGTGCGACCGATGAATTGGGCGCGCATTACGCCTGGAACAATGAAACCTTTGCGGCGGCGCCTCTGGACGGTTCTGCTCCGGTCCTGGGTCTTTTCCACGGCAGCCACATGCAGTACGAAGCCGACCGCGGCGATGAGCCGTCGCTGGCCGAAATGACAGGCGCCGCGATCCAGCTTTTGCAAGCCAAGGGCGGCGAAAACGGGTTCTTCCTGCAGGTCGAAGCCGGTCGTGTCGACCACGCCAACCACGGCGGCAACCTGGCCCGCGTTGTGCAGGACCAAAAGGCGATGGCCGACGCTGTCGCCATTGCGGATGAGCTGACAGACGATGCGAACACGCTGATCATCGTTACCGCCGACCACGAGCACGCGCTGGCCTTCAACGGCTATTGCGGCCGCGGTTCGGACATCCTGGGCCTCTGCTACAAGGTTGACGGCGCGGGTGTCGCGCATTCAGACGAGTTGGAAGTAGGCTCTGACGGCAAGCCCTACACCGTCGCTGGCTACCTTAACGGCCCCGGCTCGGTGCTGATCGAGCAGCCGGGCGGCGAATATTTCGGCTCCCGTCCGGTGGTCACGCAGGAAGAGGCGACCGACATCGACTATCTGCAGCAAGCGGCGATCCCGAAGTCCTCCGAGACACACTCCGGCGAAGACGTGGCCGTTTATGCAAAGGGCCCATTTGCCCACCTGTTCGACGGTACAATTGAACAGAACTTTGTGTTCCACGTTATGAACTACGCCGCGACCGTAGAGTAAGCGGCGCGACGCTTCACAAAGATGAGAGCGTCCGGGATAAGCCCCGGACGTTCTTTTTTCGTTTCAAGGGCATGTTACACTGCGGCCTCATAGAACAGCCAAAGGAGTTCACGATGCAACGCCGGTCCTTCCTGACCACCTCTGCCGCAATGCTTGCCGCACCACACCTCGCGCGCGCGAGCGAGGACGCGATCCGCCTGCGTGACTTTTACGCGCGTGGCGGGGGGCTTTCGGAGCTGGCCTTGGAGCGTGAGGGCAAACCGGTGCGCGTCTCAGGCTTCATGGCGCCGCCGTTGAAGGCGGACAGCACGTTCTTTGTGCTGACAAAGCAGCCGATGTCCGTCTGCCCCTTTTGTGAGACAGAGGCCGATTGGCCCGATAACATCATGGCGGTGTATACGCAGCGGAAATTCCGCGTCGTGGCCTTCAACCGCAAGATCGAAACGTCCGGCATCCTGTCGCTTGGCGCGTTCCGTGACCCAGAGACAGGGTTCCTGAGCATGGTGCGGATCGAAGATGCGCGGTTCGAGACCGCCTGATCCTGACGCATGCCGGACCTGTCCATTGAGAACCTCGTCATCGACAGCGCGTCTGGGCGTCGTTTGCTGGAAGTGCCCAATCTGACGGTCCCGTCTGGCGGGTCCTTGGCCGTGCGCGGACCGTCCGGAGCGGGAAAGTCGACGCTTCTGTTTGCGATTGCCGGTTTGATCGCTGTGACCGCCGGACAGTTGAAATGGGGGGAAACGGATTTGGTCGGCATGGCAGACACGGCGCGCACCACGTTTCGCGGCGCGACCTTTGGGATTATCTTTCAGGATCATTTGCTGTTCGAAGAGCTGTCCGCCGAAAACAATGCCGGTCTTGCCGCACTTTATGCGCCGCGCCAGCGCCGCGCGGGCATTGGGCAGGTGGCGCGGCGCATGCTGACCGACTTACAGGTCCCATGGGACGACCCCCGCAGTGTTGTCAGTTTTTCGGGCGGCGAGCGTCAGCGCATCGCCGTCGCCCGCGCCCTGGCGACGGAGCCGCCTGTGATACTTGCCGATGAGCCCACCGCCAGCCTTGACCGAAAGACGGCGGATGGTTTGATCGCCGACCTGTTGGGCGGGGCGAAAGACGCCGGGCGGACATTGATCGCCGTCTCGCATGACCCGGCCCTGATCGACGCCTGTGATCGCGTCTTGACGATCGAAGATGGTCGCGTGACCGACCATGTTTGAGACAGTTTGGTACGCCCTGCCTGTCCTTGTCCAAGACATGCTGGTTTTCCTGGGGCTGCTTGTTCCCCTTGCCGTCACAGGCGGTATTTGCCTGTATGGCTACCGTGTCTGGCCGCTGATCAGGGGCCTTTTGCGCAAACACACGGCCATCAGCGCCACATTTGTTCTGCTGATCGCGGCAGCGGTCGGGATCAGCGTGGGATTGATCGCCCAGGAACGTGGCCTGCGCGAGGGCACGGCGCGGGCCGCCGACAAGTTCGACCTGATCATCGCCGCCCCGGGCAGCGAGATTACGGCGATGCTGGCGGCGGTCTATTTGCAGCCCACCGCGCTGCCGCTGATCGACGGCGCGACCTACGCAAAAATCGAAAGCCACGAATTGGTCGATCTGGCCGCGCCCTTGGCCTTTGGCGACAGTTGGGAAGGCGTGCCGGTTGTGGGCACCACGCCGCCCTTTGTCGACCACCTGTCCGAAGGTCTGCGCGCAGGGCGGGTGTTTGAAACGATGGAAGAGGCTGTGGCCGGGGCCAATACGCCGCTGCAGGTGGGCGACGTGGTCGAGCCGGTGCATGGCGACGGCAGCGATGATTTCAGCGAACATGGGCACGCCTACACCATCGTAGGAAAGATGAACCGCACCGGGTCGCCCTGGGATAACGCGATCCTTGTCGCGGTCGAGAGCGTTTGGGAAATTCACGCGATGCCGACGGGCCATGGGCCGGACTGGGATGGCACCCTGGGCGGTCCGTTTGACCCAAGCCAATTTGCGGGCACACCCGCCGTCTTGGTGCGGGCAGAAGAACTTTGGGCGAATTACTCGCTGCAATCGGAATTCAACACGTCGCAGACAATGGCGTTTTTCCCCGGAAACGTGTTGGCGCAGCTTCATGCGTTGATGGGGGATATCCGGCAGGTGATGTCGGTATTGGCCGTGGCGACGCAGGTTTTGGTTGCGGTCGCTGTGCTGGCGGGGCTGTCGATGCTGTCCCGGATCCTGGCCCGGCGCATGGCGCTGTTGCGCGCACTTGGCGCACCGCGCCGGTTTGTGTTCGCCGTGACATGGACCTTCGCCACCGTGTTGATCTGCCTGGGCGCCGCGCTGGGCATTGTATTTGGCGTCATCGCCACGGCGGTCCTGTCGATGGTCATCACCGCCCTGACTGACATCCTTGTGCAGGCACGCCTCGCGTGGCCGGAAATGCATTTGGTTGCTGGCTTCGTCAGCGCTGTCGCAGTTCTGTCATTGTACCCGGCCTATCTTGCCAGTCGACGCTCGCTGCTCGATGACCTCAGATCTTAGGGACTACTAGAATGCGCTTCTTTATTGCCGCTCTCTTCAGCCTTATTGCCTTTGCTGCTTTTGCCAATGAAGAAGATCATGGGCACGACGATCACGCCGGTGAAGCGCACGCGGACAGCGAACACAAAGCGACACTCGGTAACGTCACACTTCTGCATGCCTGGGCTGCCGAAACGGAAGGGTCCGAGGTTTTCGTCTATGTCGAGATCGACAATGAAGGGGATGCGCCCATCACGCTTTTGGGCGCTGAGGCGGACATCGCCGGTGCTGTGGAACTCGTCGGCTTCCAGTCGAAAGATGGTGTCGCAAGCTACGCCCCGCTGCCCATGCTGCCAATCGCCGCTGGTGCGGAAATGGTCCTTGCCCCGAACGCCGTCGCCTTTCGGATGACGGATGTGACAACACACCTGCATGAGGGCGACGATTTTGAGATCCACGTCGTTTTCGATGCCGGCGAAGTTGCCATGATGGCGCAGGTCGAGCCGGAAGGGGCAACGCAGCATAGCCACGCAGGTCACAACCATTAGACCGCTCTACTGTCGATCAATCCATTTTTCGGCTTTGATGATCCTGTTCTGGGCGCACGCGGCCATTGCAGAAAAATGGACCGTGGTTGAACACGGCAAGAGCCTCACATTCAGCGTGCTCACTGAGGTGCCGAATGGGGACGAAATGGTACGCCTCGATGGTCGTTTCCCGGAATGGACGTCGGACATTTACATTGATTTCGAGGACCTGACTAAGTCTCGCATCAGGATCAATGTGGATATCACGGCGGTAGAACTGCGCCGCCCCTCGCTCAAGGCAGAGCTTTTCAGCCCAAATTGGTTTCACGCTGTCCGGCATCCGACAGCCGTTTTCATATCCCAGAGCATTGACAGCACAGAAGTCGGCTTTGAGGCGAATGGGACTCTGTCACTCAAGGGAATTTCGGCCCCTGTTTCGCTTGGCTTTGAGGTAACTCGGACTGGGGATCTGATACGTGCCGTCGGAAGTGTGTCCCTTGACCGGTTGGTATGGCGCATTGGCACATCTTCACCTGCCAGCGTTGTTGAAAGTGATGTTGCGGTAGCCTTCGATTTCCGAGCCAGGAACTGACCGATCTCAGCGGGTTCGCGCCACAAAGCCATTTTGCCACACATTTGACAGAGGGGCAGTTGGGCCATCGGTAGCCTGTTCTGTCCAATTCTTTCCGCACGCAACGGCATCAACGCCACGCTAGCGGAGAGAGTCTGGCGCTTATAAAAAAGGCAGTTATTTGATGCCAAGTTAGTCCTGGCCTGCTCCCCTGAAAAGTCCTCGAATTGAGGTTAGCCTGTTCTCCAACTGAGGAGACAGACGATGAAGAGAAGCCGTTTCAGCGAAGAACAGATCATTCACTGCCCGGCAGGGTTTTGCGTAGCAATGCACGAGAGGGGGCATTCTTAAGGAGCACCAAGCTGGGCTGGGCGCAAACGAACTGTGCCGTAAGCATGGGATCAGCGATGCGATCCTCTACAAGTGGCGATCCAAGTATGGCGGTATGGAAGTGTCCGATGCGGGGCGTTTGAAGGTGCTGGAAAGCGAGAACGCCAAGCTGAAGAAGGTGCTGGCGGAGCAGATGATGGATGCGGCCACGCTGAAAGAGATGCTTGGAAAAAACTTCTGAGGATGAGCCTTGTCGCGCCAATGGTCCGAGCGACAATGGAGAATGTTCAATGAGTAATGCTGTGGGCCATTGCCCGGCAGGCAGATTTGGCTTTGCCAAATCGCCTGCCGGGCAATGGGTGAACTGGAAGAAGCTGTATCGGCGCTATCGTGAGGAAGGGTTAACCGTCCGCAAACGGGGCGGTCGCAAGTGCGCAGTCGGGACGCGGACGCCTATGGCGATCCCACAGGGACCAAACCAAAGATGGTCGCTCGACTTCGTGTCTGACGCGCGGGAGGATGGGCGTCGGTTCCGTGTGTTGAATGTCATCGATGACTTCAGCCGGGAATGCCTGGCCGCCTTCGTGGACACATCCATCGGCGGCGCTCGTGTCGCCCGTGAACTGGATCGGATCGCCGAGCTGCGCGGCTATCCCTGCCTTGTGGTCTCGGACAACGTCGTATGTGCGGAATGACTGGCTGATTTTGGCATCAGGTCATTGTCATGCTGAAACGTTCCAGCACGTTTGAATGTGTGTCAGTTCGGCATTTTGGTCAATAACATGTCTCTCCCATAACAAACACAGAGTACGCTTTTGCGGCTCTCACCGTCCTTAAGACGAGATCTTTGGGTCGTTGAGCAGAAGGCCTGAACATTATCTACGAGGTCGAACACTCGCCTCTACGGCCCTTACAGAGAAAGGTCCTTCTGCGGTCGATCATCCCTCAAAGAAGGGACGATAGGGTTCACCGCGTTTGATGATCACGTGTACGGTGCGGGCCATTTTTGCGGAGATTGCGGTATACGCGTTGCGGCGCAAATGTGTGTTGTGCCGATCCTTGGCTATGTAGCGCTCGAACTTGTCGCGGAAGCTGTTGGTCTTTTGCATGATGGCGACCTGACCAGCCATCCAGAGTGTGCGGCGCAATCTGGCATTGCCGTACCTGGACAGGTTGGTCTGGCCGCGGAATGTACCAGACTGGATGCTTGCCAGGTCCATGCCACAGAACTTCAGAAATTGGCGGTGATGCTGAAAGCGGCGCAGATCGCCAGCCTCGGCCAGTATAGTCAGCGCATTGATCGGCCCGATCCCCGGGATAGATGTCAGAAGCTGATAGTCGTCGTTGGTCTTGAGCAGTTCAACGGCGCGGTCCTCGATCTCGTTACGCTGAGCAATCAGACGCGCCCTTCACTCAAAACCAAACGGAACATCCTGGCGGCAACGGAGTCCTGCGCAATTGACAGGCCCACAAAAGGATTTGGCGGTCTGACAAATATCTGTAAGCAAACGTTTTTTTGAGACTTTGCGGCCGACCACCTCCCATGCATCAGCAATGAATGCCTCTTGCTCCATAGCAGAGATAAAATGCGGTGAAGGATAGCGTTCGAGAAAGGCAAAGAACCAGTCACTGTGGGAGCTGCGGTGGAAGCGTTCTGCCTCGGGCCAATACAAGGGCAGATAATGGGTCAAAACCCGATGCCAAAGTTCGGTCTTCAAACGCAAGACAATGTCGTGCGTCTTGGATAGTTCTTGAAGGTCATTCGTGCCGCAGAGCATGGGGTCATGGTAGAATTGCTCATTCCCGATCTGCATCATGTGCAGGATGACCCGCGCATCCTTGGGGTCGTTCTTGTCCCAACTGTTGTTCAAGACTTCCCGGGTTCGGGCCAGGGCAGCCGAAGACACCAACTTCACGTCGAAGCCCGCAACCCCAAGGCGGTAGGCCAGCGCACGATGGTAATTGCCTGTGGCTTCAAACGCCACGCGCACAGGACGGCCGTAATCCGCGAGTGTCGCAATCAATCTGTTGAAGTCGACGAGCTGGTTCAACACCGTCAGACGGTGGCGGCGCTTCTTACCCGGAACAGCGATCAAAACTTCATGGCGGGGTTTTGCGATATCAATCGCCACCAAAATAGGCTCGCCCTGTGCAATAGTGGTATCGGTCGTAGTCGGTCTCCCTTGCGGTGTGGTTTGTGCAAGACCACTGTAGGGACCTGAGACCCGGCTATGACCACCTACTTCGTTACACGAAGACTGCGCAGGTGATCAAAGCCTCTAAATCAACGTCATTCCGAAGGTGTTAGGGAACCGAACTGACGTCGAACGCGATTTTGAAATGGCAGGAGGACCACAAGGTTGGCTGGCATTACATCGCGCCAGGCAAGCCGATCCAGAACGGTCTGGTGGAAAGCTTCAATGGGCGCATGAGGCAAGAGTGCCTCAACGAACACCTGTTCCCGTCTCTGCGCCATACCGTCGTCCATTGTCCTCGGACCAATGGCGGAAATTGAACGACCATGATCGCGGCATGGCGCGCCGAATACGATCACCACCATCCTCATTCCAGTCTCGCTGGTTTGACGCCAAACGATTAGGACAACCGGTCAAAGGAGGACCGAAACCTAAACAGAGCTAACTTGTAGATACAAACCCCAATGGAGCAGGTCAGTGCTGCACGTCTTACGGTTCATTGTGCGATTAAACGCCAAAATCCAGCTTTTCTATGGCGAATGTACGGCGCATCAGACAGCACCTGGTGCAGTTACACTAGGCAACCTTGCCCCCGGCTGATACAGTCTTGCCCCGTGTCAAAGGCTGTTACAACACGACCGCAGGGGCCTCAGGCCGGCTAATCTTCCGGCCCGCCCCTCACGATATCGACCGCAAGCGACACTGTGGCATCGCCAACTTTTCCCTTGTTCCACCGCGAAACGGGCGGATAGCTTCGCGGCATGAAAACACTCTTTGCTGAGTATGCGAAAGCACGCGAACACGCACCCATCCACCTGACCGATGGGCAAGGGGGCGAGCGCTATTGCATCTATCGCTATGAGGAGGTTGCAGCAGCACTCAAAAACCAGCGCTTTGGCGGCGCACAAACGCCGCGCCAACTGCTTAGGCTGCTGCGCTGGACCGGCCTTGCGGCCCTAGCAAACGCAGCTGAGTTTGGGTTCTTCGCATCCATGAACGCACCAGATCACACCCGGGTTCGCAAGGTCATGGAACCCACCTTTTCCCCGCGTGCCGTTCAGGCACGAGAACCGCAAATCCGGCGGATCGTGACGCAATTCCTGGACCGTCTTGATGGGCAGGAAGAATTTGACCTTGTTGCCGATTTCGCCGCGCCGCTGCCGGCTTGGGTCATCGCCGATGTATTCGGATTTCCCCCAGACGAGCGGGAAGCGGTTAGGCGGTGGACCGATGATCTGCTTCCCATGGTGGACCCGGAAACACGCAAGAATGCATTGTGGCGCAGCCTGAGGGCCTTTTTCAAGTTTCGCCGCCGGGTCTTGGCGCTGGCGGCAGACCGTCGGACCGATCCGAGACAGGACTTGCTGACCGATCTGTCGGCGGCCTTGCACGGGACCGGAACGCTCACCCGCGACGAGATGGTCGGGTCTGCAGCACTTGCCCTGACCGCAGGCCACGTCACAACGCGGCATCTGCTGACAAACTGCGTTCGCCTCTTGCTGGAAAACCCCGACGCGTTGGAACGGGCAAAGCAGTCGCCGGATGTCTTTGATACCGCTGTGGAAGAGGCATCGCGCTTGCTCAGCCCGCTTCAAACCACCGGGCGCGTCATGACGGAAGATGTTCAATTGGGTGGTCAGACGATCCCACGCGGTTCCAAAGTCCGCCTTTTCATCGGGTCGGCGAACCACGATCCCAGACGGTTCGAAAATCCGGGCGCATTCGATATCAACCGGTCCGTCGGGCGGCATTTGGGGTTTGGTGGTGGGATTCACCATTGCTTGGGCATTCACCTTGCCCGGGTCGAGGTCAGGATTGCGCTAGAGGAGCTGTTCCGGCGCTTTCCAGATCTGACCGCAGCCGAGGACGGCATCGAATGGGGCCCAAGCAGGAAGTTCTTGGGGGTCTCCCGGTTTCGGGTGCGGACAACCGGCGACGGCAGGGCGCGGAACGCTTGAGCCCATCAACAAGGTCGGATGCGTCACCAACGCATGCGTCCACAGCCTGGTGACAACCTAAAGAAGACCCCAGCCAGCGCAGCAACACGCAATCCTTTGATCGCCCCCTATGCGCGTTCCTTCGCGGACCGCAATTCGTTGCCGAGCTTCACGATGGTCTTCATCAGCCGGGGGAGGCGGCGCAGGGCCTTGTAAGCTTCGACGTTCTGGTCGATTGGCATCGCGGGATAGCCCATCATCGCGCGACCGGATGGCACGTTGGACGCCACGCCGGACTTGCCTGCTATGATCGCGTCGTTGCCAATCGTCAGGTGGTCCGCAATCGAGGCCGCGCCACCCACGACAACGCGGTCGCCCAAGACGGAGGAGCCAGCCACACCGGCATGGCCGCAGAGCAGGCAATCGCGGCCTATCGCGACATTGTGGCCGATCTGGACGAGATTATCGATCTTTGTGCCTGAACCTATCACGGTATCCCGAATGGTGCCTCGATCAATCGCAGAGTTGGCGCCCACCTCCACATCGTCGCCGATGCGCACCGACCCCAGCGAGTGTATCCGTTCAAAGCTTTGTGCCTGCGCCTCGACCTGGCTATTCAAGGTTTCCCTGACCCCCTCCACCGCTGATTTCTCGGGCGTGACAAACGAAAAACCATCCGCGCCAATGACCGCACCCGGCTTCGCAATAAATCGGTCGCCGATGTGAACCCGCGGCCCGATCTTTGCCCCTTCGAGGATCAGCACGTCGTGGCCGATCCGTGCGTCCGTCCCGATAACGGCATGGGCGGCGATTCGGGCATTGCGACCTATGTTTGCGCCTTTCCCGATCACCACGAACGGGCCAATGGCAGCCCCCTCGGCAACACGTGATGTTGGATCGATCTCTGCAGATCTGTGCACGCCTGGCGCGATGTCAGGCCCAGCATCCATCAGCTGCGTGATCGCCGCCAATGCAAACCTTGGCCGGGGAAAGAAAATCGCAGCTTCGAGATGGAAACTGCGCCAGTCGGCCCCTTCCCACAAAATGGCGGCACGCGCTGCGCTGCCGTAGAGATCATCGGCGTATTTCGGGTGCATGGCCAGGGCCAGCGCGTCGGGTCCCGCCGCGCTCGGCTCTGCCACGCGGTCAATTCGAAGGTGCAGGTCGCCCAGTGCCGGGACCCCCAGCACGTCTGCGATCTGCCCTATCGTGTAGTTCATCGCAACCAACCCCGCATTGCTCTATGGACGCCAATTGGACACCACAACAAAGCGGCCAAGCGCGCCTTCCCTTAGCCTCACGTGTGCCCCAAAGCCCTATAAGGCCGTGCGCGAGACGCGTTGCAGCGTCGAAGCGCAGGGCGCCGCAAGAAAACAACTCATTTCAAAAACCAGTCAGATCGAACCCAAAGTACCCTTCCCAAAACCATCGGCCAAAAATCGCTACCGATCAATGGCAATGGGCGTTGCTGGGTTTCTTGCGGATGAAACCATGTCAACGGCAGGCGTCGCAGTCCCGACACAGTTAACAATTGAAACACGGAAAAATCCTTGGCTGCTCCTGTCCTTGCTGCAAAGGCGTTTGGATCATCCTAGAACTAGGGCTGCGGCGGCAGTGGATATCACTCTCAAATGCGGTTTGCACATTCAACTCGTTGCGCCATCACTTAATCCCCGACCGCATAAAGCTTTGCACGAACTGGCGTTGGAACAGCAAGAACGCGATCAGCAATGGGCCGGAAGTCATCAAGGTGGCCGCGTTGATGACGCTCCATTCCACGCCCGAGTCGATGGAGGCGAAGATGGACAGGCCCACCGTGACGGGCCGTGTTTCCACCGAATTTGTGATGATCAGTGGCCAGAGGAAGTTGTTCCAGTGGTGGCTGACCGACACGAGGCCGTAGGCCAGGTAGGTCGGGATTGCGAGCGGCACGTAGACCTTTAACAAGATGCCCAGCGTCGTCATGCCTTCGATCTGTGCGGCCTCTACCAGCTCTTTCGGGATGGACATAAAGGTTTGGCGCAGCAGGAAAATGCCAAAACCTGAGGCGATATAGGGGATGGCTATCGCCGAAATCGTGTCGATGAGGCTCAGACTGCGGATCAGCTTGTAGTTTTCAACGATCAGGATGTCGGGCATGACCAGCAATTGCACCAACACCAGGGCAAACAGGATATTGCGCCCCGGGAACTGATACCGCGCGAAGGCATAGGCGGCGAGCGTGCACAGGATGAACTGGCCGATCAGGATCGCAGTGACCAGGATGAACGTGTTCAGGAAATAGCGGGCAAAGGGGGCGGCGCCCCAGGCCTTGGCAAAGTTTTCAAGCGTGACGGGGGCGAAAAGGTCGAAATTGGCCTCGAACGCGGCAGGGTGAAACGCCGTCCAGATCGCGTAGACCAGCGGCAGGCCCCACAACAGCGCCAGCGCCCAAGCGCCGATGGTGTTCAGCGCGCGGGTCATTTGTAATGCACCTTGCGGTCGAAAAAGAAGAACTGGCCAATCGCCAACACCCCAAGCAGTGCCAGCAGAACCACCGTCAGCGTCGCGGCATAGGCCGTGTCCCAGAACCGGAATGCGACCTCGTAGATGTAGAACAGCAAAAGGGACGAGGCGTTGTCGGGCCCGCCGCCGGTCAGGACAAAGATGTGGTCGACCATGCGGAAGGAGTTGACCACCGCATTGATCGACACAAACAGCGTCGTGGGCATCAGCAAGGGGAAGGTCACGCGGCGAAAGATTGTCCAGGGGCCTGCGCCTTCGATCCGGGCGGCCTCGATCAGGCTGGGTGGGATGGTTTGCAGGGCGGCGAGGTAGAAGATCATGAAAAACCCCGCCTCTTTCCAGATCGTGACGATCATCACGCCGATCAGCGCCGTGTCGGGCTGGCCCAGGATGTTGGACTGGCCCATGCCGAACAGGCCGGTGATCTGGTCGATCAGACCAAAGCCGGGCGTGTAAAAGAACATCCAGATATTGGCGACCGCGATCATCGGCAGAACGGTGGGCGTGAAATAGGCCATGCGGACAAAACCGCGGCCTGCCAGCTTTTCATTCACCCACAGGGCCATGGCCAGGGCGATGACGATCGAGGTCGGGATCGTGCCCAGCGCAAACCACAGGTTGTTGAATAGGACCTGCCAGAAAACAGGATCGGCGATCAGGGTCTCGTAATTCTCGACACCCGCCCATACGGACGGCCGCCTGCCGCGCGGCGTGGTGAAAAAGCTGTTCCACACCGTGGTGACCGCGGGCAGATGCGTGAACGCCACCAGAAACACAAAGGCCGGTGTCAGAAGAAGCCAGGCATGTATCCAGTGTCGCGGCACGGCGGGGATGCTCCGAAAGGGGCCCGCGCGGCTTCCCGCGCGGGCCGGTGGGCTTAGCGGTAGGCGCTTAGGATCGCGTCTGCTTGGCTTTGTGCCTCGGCCAGGGCGTCGGCTGCGGATTTCTCACCCGTGATGGCGGCGTGCAGGGCGTCGTTAAAGACGCGCGTCACACGCTGGTTTTCGTAGGTGGACAGCTCTGCCACCGCAAACTCCAGCTGATCGCGCGCGACAAGGGCTGGCGGAAAGTCGGCGACATAGGCCTTCATCTCATCGCTTTCCCAGGTCGCGGGCGAGGGCGCGACATAGCCTGTGGCGATGGACCATTTGGCCGCTTGCGCAGGTTGTGAGATCCACTTGATAAAGTCGAACGCCGCCTTGGTTTCCTCGTCAGAGCCGCCTTTGAACAGGTAGAAGTTGCCGCCACCTGTGGGCGCGCCCCGGCTTTCTTTGGCGGGCAGCATGGCGACACCAAAGTCGAACGGTGCGTTGTTGCGCACGTTGGTCAGGTTCCCGGTCGAGGTCCACATCATCGCCGTCTGCCCTTCAAAGAAGGCCTTGGGCGTGGCACCCCATTCGATGATGCCGGGCGCCATCACGCCGTCCTCGGACAGCGACACCAAGTATTCCAGCGCCTCGACCACCTTGGGGTCGTCAAAGTTGGTGCGGGTGCCGTCATCCATCACCAGGGTCGCGCCGTTCGACGTCGTCAGACCCTGGAACAGCCAGTAAGGAAAGCCCGAGGTCGGGATGCGCACGCCCCATTGGGTGACGTTGCCGTTGTCGTCTTTCTTGACCAACTGCTCGGCAAAGGACTTCATCTCGTCCCAGGTTTCGGGCGCGCGGTCCAGGCCTGCCTCGGCAAAGGCCTCTTTGTTATAGTACAGAACCGGGGTGGAGCGTTGGAACGGGATGCCATAGACGGTGCCGTCGATCATCGAATTTTCCATGAACGCCGGGTAAAAGCTTTGCAGCCAGGCCTTGTCTTCGTCGGTGGTGGCAAAGTCGTCAAAGGCGTGGATCAGATCCTCGTCATACAGGGTGTACATGTCTACTGACAGGATCACGGACAGCTGTGGCGCGTTGCCGCCACGGGCGGCGGTCAGCGCTTTGGCAACCGTGTCTTGGTACGACCCGGCATAGATGGCGTCGATGTTCACGCCCTCGTTCTCGGCCACGTATTGGTTGGTCAGCTCTTCGATTGTGTTGGCTGCAGCGCCGCCAACGGCGACGGGGAAGTAGAATTCCAAATCGACAGCCAAGGCTGGGGAGGCAGCCAAGGCCAATACAGCCGCAGCTGCTTTGAGTTTCGAGATCATCGCATTCTCCAAGGTGAAAAAAGGCCGGGCAACGCCGGCGGGCTGCATCCCGAGCAAGTGGGGAGCATGGGGTGGGGACACGTCATCCGACGTCTCCGACAAGGCGCGACACCAGCGCGGGGTCTTCGATCCGGCTGGCGTTTTGGGTGTCAAACAGGTGAATATCCTCGCGGTGCATCCGCAGGTGCAGGGCATCGCCGGTCGCATAAGGCCGGTTGCCGGGCAGTTTCGCCAAGAACCGCTGTCCGCCTGCCGCAAGCTCGACCAGGGCGTCGGCCCCCAGAAATTCGGCCGATACGACCTGGGCAACGATTGGCCCGTCCGCATGGGGCGCCAGCGCTTCGGGCCGGATACCGATCCGCAGCGTGTCGGGCAGGCCCGCGGGCGCGTCCGCCAGCACCTCAACGGGCAATAGGTTCATCGGCGGTGTCCCGATGAATCGCGCGGCAAAGGGCGTGGCGGGCTGGCGGTATATGTCTTGCGGGCTGGCCACTTGTTCGATGCGCCCGGCATTCATAAGCACGACCTGGTCCGCCATGGTAATCGCCTCGGTCTGGTCGTGGGTCACATAGACCATCGTCAGGCCCAGCTGCCGTTGAAGGCCCCGGATTTCGCGCCGCATCTCGTCCCGCAGACGGGCATCGAGGTTCGACAGCGGTTCGTCCATCAGACAGACAGGTCGACGCGAGATGACGGCCCGCCCCAGCGCAACCCGTTGCTGCTGGCCCCCCGACAAGGCGGCGGGTTTGCGATCCAGAAACGGCGCAAGCTCGAGCAGGTCGGCAACCTCGGCCAGGCGCGCCTGCCGCTCGGCCTTGGCCAAGCGTTCGACCCGCAGGCCAAAGACGATGTTTTCCGCAACGCTCAGATGCGGGAACAGCGCATAGTTCTGGAACACCATGGACAGGTTGCGCTTGGCCGGGGGCAGTGCGGTTACATCGGTCGCGCCAATGGTCACGCTGCCCGCCGTCACGTGTTCCAACCCCGCCATGATGCGCAGCGTCGTCGACTTGCCACAGCCCGACGGGCCCAGGATCGCGGTGAACTTGCCCGCGGGCACGTCCAGATCAATGCTGTCGAGCGAGACGGTATCGCCCCACACCTTGCGCACGCCGCGCAGGGTGACCGACTGCCCAAACTGCGCCGTCATGGCGTACCCTCATCGCAGATGACCAGATTGACGCCTGCCGCTGTCAGCCGTGCGCAGATCGCCTCGGGTGGGCGGGTGTCGCAGACGACATGCTCTACGTCCACGATATTGCCGCTGCGCGCATGCGCTTTGCGCCCAAATTTTGAGGCGTCCAAGACAAGGATGCGGGTGGTCGCGTTGCGCGAAATCGCTTCGCGCGAATGCACATCATCCTCGGACAGATCGAGCAGACCGCCGTCGGCATCCACTGCAGCCACCCCAAACAGGCCCACATCGAATTTGTAGCTGTCGAAAAAGCTGACCGCCGAGGGGCCTGCGATATCCGCGCCCGACGGCCGAAGCGTGCCGCCCGGGATGGTGACCGTTGCCCCCTCAAACCGGTAGGCGGAAATGGCGAAATGCAGGTTGTTGGAATAGATGCGCAGGTTCTTGTGATGGGCCAGCGCCGCGACGACCAATTCGGGCGTGGTGCCAATCGACACGGCCAGGGCGGTGTCATGCGGGATCAGGTCGGCCGCCTTTTGCCCAATCTTCTGTTTCGCCGCGATGTTCAGGATGCGCCGCAGGACATAATGATCGTCATTCACCGTCGCCAGTTCGACGCCGCCGTGCACACGCCGCAACAGCCCGCGTTCGCACATATCGTTGATGTCTTTGCGGATGGTTTGTGTCGACACCTGAAACCGCTGCGCCAACTCGTCCACCTTGGCGCTGCCTTGCGACCGCACCAGCTCGGCCACCTGCGCCTGGCGGTCCGTGCACCAGTCGGGTGTGTTCAAAAATGGCTTGGGCGAATCTGCTTTCATATGAAAGCCGTACGCCTGTCATATGAAACAAGCGTGACGCGCGATTGGGCAAATGCGCCGGACGAGGCATCGTCACATGCGCATCATCTTGGTTGCATACCGTGGTTTTGGAACACCCGATATTGAATAACAGCCGCCAAAATCAGACGCTTGGCGTCACAAGACTTCACCCCGAACCGAACAAGAATAACACCTATGGTTCCTTCGCTATCAAAAGGACACTTACGTGCGAATTTTCAGTTTTGTCGCTGCGAGCGCCGTCATAATCGGCGTCTCGGGCTCCGCCTCGGCGCAAGAGGCATTTGAAAGCATCTTTATCAATTCTGGTGGTGACGCCATTACATGGAATGGGCAATCATGGGCGGCGGATGTCCATTTTCAAAGCGGTGAATATTATGCCGACAGCAGCAGCTCGCGCAACGGGCTGCAAGAGGTGTTTGCCGACACCATTTACCAGACCCAACGGATAGATCGTGGCAACGCCGTGCCCTACGCCATCCCAGTGGGAGAAGGGCGGTATGATCTGCAGCTGCACTTTGCCGAACTGTGGCACCCGGCGGGCCGAGCCGGCAATCGTGTGTTCAACCTTGAGGTTGAGGGGCAGACTGTTGGGACGGATCTGGACCTGATGGTGCAAACCGAAGGCGACGTGAACGTGCCCATGATTGCCACCGTCCCAGGGATCGACCCGTCAATGAGCGGCAGTGCCAATCTGTTGGAATTCTCGGCCATTAAAGTGCGCGATGTGCCGATCATCAGCGCAATTGCCGTGACCTGCAGCGCGGGCGCCACCTGCTTTGCGCCGCCTGATCGGTCAGAGATGGCCGCAGCTGCCCCCCTCACACTGACGCTGTCGACGAGCATGGCAGAGGCCGCGGCGATCACCGGCGTTGCCGCGGTCCCGGAAGCCGCCGCCGCCCCGGCGGAAGAGGCACAAATTGCGACAACGTTCGACGTTCGGCAGTTCGCATTGCGCAGTCAGGACCTGTCGCGCAACCAACGGGATGCGCAGGGCGACCCGCTGGCGACCGCCAGTGTCGCGGTGCTGAACTTCAGCGATAATCCCGCCCGTGCCGATGCGCCTTACGACGACGTGGCGATGTTCCCCCTGGCGGCCGACCAGGGGTTTGAGGGCACGGATGGCGTCAACGACAGCATCCTTTTGTCCGCCAAGGGACAGTTCACAGCCGCCGCAGACGGCCTTTATCGCTTTCGCACGCTGAACGACGATGGCGTTTGGGTCATTGTGAACGGCACCCCCGTGATCAGCGACCCGGAATTTCACGGGCCCACGCAATTCGAAGGTGCGGTGAGCCTGACCGCTGGGGTGCACGACATCGAGGTTCTGTATATGGAGGCGGACCGCGGCGCTCTGCTGGTTGTCGAAGCGGAACAGCCGGACGGCACATTTGCCCTGCTGCAAGCCGGTCAGACGCTGGAACCCAGCGCGACCACTGAAACGGAGCCCAAGGGCGCCACGATCGGATATTACGACACGCAGTTCAACGTCACCATCCCGGGTGGTATCATCGCCCGACGGCAACAGGCTGCAGCGGTCTTTTTGTCCACTGGCGACGTGGCGCTGATGACGATCAATATCCCCGGCATCGTGCAGTGCCAGATCCTGTTCGAGCCTGCCGCCACGTTCGAAGAGATGACACTGCGTGTGCATACCTGCGGCGACACCGGCGGTGACTATTCCGTCACGACAAGCGACACGGGCAACCCCATCGTGACAGGGCAGCTAAGGAACGATATCTGGGCAGGCGCGTGGACCTTTCAGTTCACACGCCAGCGTATTGAACCTGCCTTCGCAGGCGAAAAACTGCGCCCCAACATACCGCTTGATTTCGCAGGGGTCGAATTTGCCGGCACCGTGGAAGATGTCAAAGCTGCCGTTGCTGCGGCCTATACACCAACCGATCCGGTCCTTGCCGGCGCAGAGGCAGATGGATGGCGCGACAACGGCAACCGGGGCGGTGTGCGTACCTTTACCTATGAGGGCAGCCGCGGCGGGACGGGCAGCCCTGAGACCTTGAACATCGTGCAAGGCAACAATGACGGAGAGGATTACCTGTTCGCCTATCGCCGCATCACCTTCCCGGATGAAACCAACCGTGCGACCGCCCAAGTGCTGCAAGACGCCTTGCGCGCGAAGTATGGTCCAGCCTCTGGCCGCTGGGCTGGAACGGGTAAGTTTGGTGGACTGTACTGGTCATTTGACGAGGCCGGACGCCAATTGCGCGGGCCAGAGGCGCGCCGCTGTGTAGACTATGACGCGGGCGGGTTCCGCGTCCCGGAGTGGGAGTTATACCAGTTGGCAAGCAACGGGGCGATCCCTGCGGTCGACATGCCGCCCCGATCAGGCTGCGGCGTGCAGGTGTCCATCCGGCACCCCGTGTTCGATGACCCCCTCGGGCGCCCCGCCTGGACGATGTTCACCGCCTTCGACGTGTCGCCGCGGGCCGAGCTTCAATGGGACAGCCTGGTCAACGGTGCCAAAGATCGCGAGGTGTCCATTCTGCAGACCGCAGAGAAAAACGCAGCAGAGCAAGAGCGGATTCAGTCCATTTCCCCTGATCTCTGAACATACCTGACCCGCGACACATCTCTTGCGGGTCAGACCCCATACACCTCTACGCCTGCCCCGCCGCTGCGGTGATCTGGACCACAGTGCAGGGCAGGCCAGCGGCGCGGGCGCGGGTCAGCACGTCATACGTGCCCGCGGATGGCCCGGGCGCGCCGTCCCATACGGCCAGGATGTGATCGCAGGTCTGCAACAGGTGATCCGCGACCCCCGCATAATTGGGCGCATCCGCTTGCGGCACGACAACGATCTCTGCCACCGCCAGGGCCGCATCAAGGCGCGACAACTCTGCCGCAGTTACCCCGCCTTGCCGTGCCACATGCGCGCGCCAGGCCTCAGGCGGCAAGGCGAGCACTGCCTCTAACCCCCAGCCCTCGGCCCGTGTCGCAGCGGCCAGGATATCCGTCCCCTCCGCCAAACCACAGACCAGCGTCACGCCGGGCTGACCGTCCGCAATTTGCGCAAACGCCTCGGCCAACCGCCGCGTCAGCCTGGGCATGTCAGTCTGCCCCAGCTTGTTCCACCGGTGCCCCACAATGCCCAGCCGAAAGGTTGTGTTCCCTGTCATCCCGGCACAAAGCCGCGTCAGCCATTGCACTGCAACCCCCGGTCGCCCAGAAATATGGGGCAACCAGGCAAAAGGGCCCGTCATGTTCCGCACCTTTCTCGCCAGCCTTCGGCGCTTTGCCGTCAAGCGCGGGTGGTTGATCGCTTATCTGGTGGTCTTCTGCCTGGGCTGGCTGGCCTTTCTGCTGCAAACCCCCGCGCCGCCTGGATCGGTCGAGGCTGCCTATCGCGCCTTGCAGCTCTTTGGTGGAGAGTTCACGGCAGAACCCGCCTGGCATGACGAAGGCATCGGCCCGTTCCTGCAAATCATGCGCTTTGCCGCGCCGCTGTTGCTGATCACATCGGTCGTCGATGCGCTGTCGAATGTCGTCGCCCTGTGGCTGCGACGCACGCGCCAGATGTTCAGCGCGGATCAGCGCGTGGTGCTGTTGGGTTTTGGCGCGGTGAACCACGCCCTGGCGCGGCATCTGATTGGCCAAGGCAAGTTCGTCACCGCCGTGGACCGCCAGATTGATGCAGCCGATCAGGCGCTGGCGGCAGATATCGGCATTCTGACGATCGAAGGGGACCTGGCCGAAAAGCGTACGCTTGCCCGCGCGCGCCTGTCGCGGGCCGCCGACATCTATGTCGCCTGTGGGAGTGATGACGTGAATATCGAGATTGGCGCGCTCAGCGCGCAGGTTGTGGCCAAGGACACGGACGCCGCGCACGGCGCTGGGACCATTGCGGAAAAGCGGCGCCTGCCGCCCGCCCGCATCCACGCGCACCTGTCATCCACCCGGCTGACCGCTGATCTGGGCAACGCCCGCGACCTCGGCTTTCAACGCGGGCGGGGATTTGAGGCGTTTAGTGTCAAAACCGGGGCTGCACGCGATTTGCTGGTCGCCGCCCGCCTGACCGAACGCGCGCGGGACTTTGGCCAGTCGCGCGTGCATGTGGTGCTGTGCGGTATGGGCGACCATGGCGAGGCGTTGATGATCGAAACGCTGCTGACCGCCTTTGCCGACGATCTGGGCCCGCCCGCGATTACCGTCATGGACATCGATGCCGAGTTTGCCGAGGCGCGGTGGAACGCAACCTACACCCGGCTGCACAGCGGCCCTGCCGACCCCAGCCTGATGCCGCCGGATACCAGGCCGCATATCACCTTTCTGACCCGCGACTTGCGCACTTTGGATATGGAAGGCGATGCGTTTCTGAACGCGGTGGATGCCAGCGACATGCCCGCGACGGCCTATGTATTTTCCTGCGGTGCGGACCTGGTGAACATCAGCGCCGCCTTACGGATGGAAAGCGCGATGCAACGGTTGCAGCGGCGCGCGGCACCGATCTATGCCCGGCAATGGGATCAGGTGGTTGGCCCTGGCGATCTGGGCGACGACGACCCGCTGACCCTGGTCCGCACCTTTGGCAATGCCAACCAGACCGCCGCCCGCATCCTGACCGACACCCCGCAGCAAGCGCATCTGGGTCAAAAGCTGCACGCCACCTATCAACTGGGTGCCGCACCTACCGCCGCGATGTACCCCAGCCAGGATCAGATGCGCGCCGATTGGGCGAGCCTGCCCGCCCATGCAAGACGCTCAAACATCCGGGCGGTGCGGCAGGCGTCGACCAAGCTGATCGCCTTTGGCTTGCAATGGCGCGGTATGGACAAGGGCGCGTTGCCGCATATCACGCCAGAGATGCAGACCGACATCCTGTCCCGCATCGACGGGTTTGATTGGGGCGCGACACCGCACGACCCGATCCAGCGCCGGATCATGGCCTCGGCCCGGACCGAACATGCCCGCTGGATCACCGACCGTGCGATCGAAGGGTTCCGGCAGGCCCCGACCCCCGATGGCACCCTGAACAGCGCCGTGCGCGACAATGACCGGTGCTGGCACAACCTGATGAAGCCGTTCGATGCGCTGACCGCCAAGGAAAAGGACAACGATCTGACCTTGCTGCGCCTGCTGGCCTTGCATTGCGGAGACATCGACGGACCGACGGCCTATTGGACATCGACCGCGACGCTGTCCCTGGGCGGCGACCTGGCGCCCGAGGCGGTGACCCAAGCGACCGAGCTTGAGGTGTGCATTCCCGCCGCGTCGGTGGCGATTGCCCAAGCGCAGTTCGACGCCCTGTCGCGCGACATGACCGCCTGGGCCCGCAGTCCGCAAGCCTGCCGCCTGCACATGCGCGTGGCCATGCCCATGCCGCAGATGGCCCTGACCGCAACGCGCACCACCCCGCTGCGCGATCCGTTGAATGCTGTGTTGCGCGACATCGCTGCGACCGGGCTGCTGGTCGATGTCACCCGAACGGCGCCGCGGGGCTATAGCACCTGAGCCAGATACGTTACCGATGATGCGCCGCTGATGCACATCGTGTAACATTTCATTGCAACGGGACGAGACTCGCGATATTCTATCCCCTACGGGAGGACGTAATGGACGCTTTGATCTGCGATGCGCAGCGAACGCCGATTGGTCGCTATGGCGGGGCGCTATCCTCTGTCCGCGCCGACGACCTGGCCGCCGCACCCATTGCAGCGCTGATGGGGCGGCACCCGGATCTGGATTGGACGGCAATCGACGACGTTATCCTGGGCTGCGCCAACCAAGCGGGCGAGGACAATCGCAATGTCGCGCGTATGGCCGCGCTGCTGGCTGGGCTGCCCGTGGATGTGCCGGGGATGACGGTCAACCGTCTTTGCGCCTCTGGCATGGACGCGGTGGGGCTGGCGGCGCGCGGGATCAAGGCGGGCGATCTGGACCTTGTGATCGCAGGCGGGGTCGAGAGTATGAGCCGCGCACCCTTTGTCATGCCCAAGGCCGACACCGCCTTTAGCCGCGTCAACCAGGTCTATGACACGACCATCGGCTGGCGGTTTGTGAACCCAAAGATGCAGGTGGCCCATGGCATCGATTCGATGCCCCAGACGGCGGATAACGTGGCCGAGGACTGGGATGTGGCCCGCGCTGATCAAGACGCCTTTGCCGCGCGGTCGCAAGACCGCTGGGCCGCCGCACATGCCGCCGGGGCCTTTGCGGCCGAGATTGCGCCCGTGACCATCCCGCAGCGCAAGGGCGACCCGCTGGTCATCGACACAGACGAACATCCGCGTCCCGGCACGGGGGTGGACAAGCTGGCCAAGCTGCGCGGCGTCAATGGGCCGGACAAGACGGTGACGGCTGGCAATGCCTCTGGCGTGAACGACGGGGCGGCGGCGCTGCTGATCGCCTCGGACACGGCGGCTGGCACGCACAGCCTGACGCCCATCGCCCGGATCGTGGGCATGCGTGCCGCGGGCGTGCCGCCGCGCGTGATGGGCATCGGCCCGGTGCCCGCCTCTGAACAGGTGCTGGCGCGCGCGGGGCTGAGTATCGACCAGATGGACGTGATCGAACTGAACGAGGCGTTCGCATCCCAGGGCCTTGCCACCCTGCGCAGCCTTGGCGTCGCCGATGACGATCCGCGCGTGAACGCCCAGGGTGGGGCCATCGCCATCGGCCACCCGCTGGGCATGTCTGGCGCGCGGCTGGTGATGACCGCAGCATATCAACTTAAACGCACCGGCGGCCGCTATGCGCTTTGCACCATGTGTGTGGGCGTAGGCCAAGGGGTTGCTCTCATTCTTGAAAGGGTCTGACGATGTACGCACAGATGATCAAATCCGAAGCCACGCAAGACGATCCGGCCAAGCTGGAGGCGTTCCAGGCGCGCATCGACGCGGGCGAGAAAATTGAGCCCAAGGACTGGATGCCGGCGGGCTATCGCAAGACGCTGATCCGCCAGATCGGTCAGCACGCGCATTCCGAGATTGTCGGCCAACTGCCCGAAGGCAACTGGATCACCCGCGCGCCCACGCTCGAGCGCAAGGCGATCCTGCTGGCCAAGGTGCAGGACGAGGCAGGGCATGGGCTGTACCTGTATTGTGCGGCAGAAACGCTGGGCGTCAGCCGGGATGAGCTGACCGAGATGCTTCTGGACGGGCGGATGAAATACTCGTCCATCTTCGCCTACCCGACCCTAACATGGGCGGATATGGGCGCCGTGGGCTGGCTGGTTGATGGTGCAGCGATCATGAACCAGGTGCCGCTGCAACGCACATCGTATGGGCCCTACGCCCGGTCGATGGTCCGCATCTGCAAGGAGGAATCGTTCCACCAGCGCCAGGGCTTTGACATCATGATGAAGATGGCGAACGGGACCGAGGCACAGAAACGCATGGCGCAGGATGCGCTGAACCGGTTCTGGTATCCATCGCTGATGATGTTCGGCCCGTCGGACGCGGAAAGCGTGCATTCCGAACAGTCGATGGCTTGGAAGATCAAGATGAACGGCAATGACGAGCTGCGCCAGAAATTCGTGGACCAGACCGTACCGCAGGCTGAATACCTCGGCCTGACGGTGCCGGACGACCATCTGAAGTGGAACGACGACAAAGGCGGCTATGACTTTAGCCAGCCCGATTGGTCCGAGTTTTTCGACGTGCTCAAGGGCAATGGCCCCTGTTCGACCGAACGGATCGAGGCGCGGCAAAAGGCGTGGGATGACGGCGCCTGGGTGCGCGAGGCGCGCCTAGCGCACGCAGCCAAGAAGCGCGCGCTTCAGGTGGCGGCGGAATGAAACTGGCACAGCTGAACGTGGGCTATGCCCGCTATCCCACGGATGATCCGCGCATGGCGGAGTTCATGGACAACCTCGACCGCATGAACGCAATGGCCGAACGCAGCCCCGGCTTTGTCTGGCGGATGCAGTCGGACAGCGGCAATGCCACCGATATTTCCGTTCCGGGCGATGCCGAGATGATTTCGAACCTGTCGGTCTGGGACGATGTCGCAAGCCTGGGGCACTACGTGTTCAACACGCTACACGCCCGGTTTTACGAAAAGGGCACCAACTGGTTCACGCCGATGAAGACGCCGCATTTTGTCATGTGGCACGTGCCCGACGGGCATATCCCAACGCTGGCCGAGGCGATGGAGCGTTTGCATCACCTGACCGCACAAGGCCCCTCTGATCACGCCTTTGGCTGGGATGCGGTTGACACATCCGCCTGGCGCCGCTGCGCCATGGCCGCGGGGTGACCGGATGAAACAGGAATGGCCCCTATGGGAAGTGTTCATTCGCGGGCAGCACGGCCTGTCGCACCGGCATGTGGGTTCATTGCACGCAACGGATGCCGCCCACGCGATCCAGAACGCACGCGACGTCTATACCCGCCGCAAGGAAGGGGTGAGCATTTGGGTCGTCCCCGCGGCAGACATCACCGCCTCGTCACCGGATGACAAAGAGGCGCTGTACGACCCTGCGGACGACAAAGTTTACCGCCACCCGACATTCTTCGACATCCCCGACGACGTGGGGGCGATGTGAGCGTCGCTGGCTTGATCCGCTTGGGCGACAACGCGCTGGTCCTGGGCCAACGTCTGTCGGAATGGTGCGGCCATGCCCCCGCGCTCGAGGAAGACATCGCGCTGGCCAACACTGCGCTTGACCTCATCGGGCAGACACAGTTGTGGTTGGGCCTTGCCGCAGACCGCGAGGGGCAAGGCCGCACTGCCGATACCCTCGCCTATCACCGGGACGCGTGGGATTTCCGCAACCTCTTGCTGGTCGAACAGCCCAACCGGGATTTTGGCGTCACGATGATGCGCCAGTTCCTGTTCGACAGCTGGCATTTTGAAGCCTTAACGGCGCTGATCGGACACCCGGATCCCGATATCAGCGCCATTGCCCAGAAGTCGGTGAAAGAGGTGACGTACCACCGCGAACGGTCCACCGACACAGTGATTGCCCTAGGCGACGGGACCGAGGAAAGCCACCAGCGCATGCAATCGGCCCTCGACCGGCTGTGGCCCTATGTGGGCGAGATGTTCAGCACGGACGCCGACGATCTGACCGACATGCGTGCGCTGCGATCCGCCTTTGACGCCTATGTAGAGACGGTTTTGGCGGCCGCGACGTTGACCCGCCCCGCCAGCGACTTTGCCCATATGGGCGGCAAGACCGGCGCGCGGCATTCCGAACATCTGGGCCACATGCTGGCCACGATGCAGGTCCTGCCCCGCAGCCACCCGGACGCCACATGGTAACGGTGCAGCCGTCCGTCGCGCAGGTTTGGACATGGCTGTCTGCCGCGCCGGACCCAGAGATCCCCGTGCTCTCTTTGACCGATCTGGGGATCATTCGCGATGTGGCTTGGGACGGCGATACATTGGTTGTGACCGTCACACCCACCTATTCCGGCTGCCCCGCCACCAGCATCATCAACCTAGAGATTGAGAGCGCCTTGCGCGCCAAGGGGGTCGAAAACCTGTCCCTAAAAAGGCAAATCGCGCCGCCCTGGACGACCGATTGGATGACGGACACCGGCAAGGCCAAGCTTGAGGCCTATGGCATCGCACCACCGCGGCCTGCAGGCGGCCCAGCGCGATGCCCGCTGTGCAAATCGCCAGCGGTGGAAAAGATCAGCCAATTCGGGTCGACCCCCTGCAAGGCGCAGTGGCGCTGCACCGATTGCCTGGAACCTTTCGACTATTTCAAGTGCATATGAGCCAGTTCCACCCCCTGACCGTGACCCACATCCACCGCACGATCCGCGATGCGGTGGTCCTGACGTTGGACCCGGAAAACGCCGATACCTTCGCCTTTCAGCCCGGCCAGTACCTGACCTTCAAACAGGATTTTGACGGGACAGAGCTGCGCCGGAACTATTCGATTTGTGCGGGCTTGGACGACGGCACCTTGCAAGTGGGGATTAAGCGCGTCGACGGCGGTGCCTTTTCAACCTTTGCCAATGATGATCTGGCGGTGGGCGATACGCTGCTGGCAATGCCGCCAATGGGCAAATTCACCACAGAAATCGAGCCTAATAGGGGCAAATCCTATATCGGTTTCGCGGGCGGGTCGGGCATCACGCCGGTGCTGTCGATCCTCAAAACCGTGCTCGCGCGCGAGGCGGACAGCACCTTTACCCTGATCTATGCCAACCGCGCCGTGCATACGATCATGTTCCGCGAAGAGCTGGAAGACCTCAAAAACCGCTATATGGGCCGGCTGACGCTAATCCATGTGCTGGAAACCGGACAGGATATCGACCTGTTCTCGGGCCGTGTGGACGCTGACAAATGTGCCGCCTTGTTCAAGTCGTGGATCGACATCGCTCGCGTCGATACCGCGTTCATCTGCGGGCCAGAGCCGATGATGCTGGCCATATCCGCCGCGCTTGAGGCGCATGGGCTGGACAAGGCACAGATCAAATTCGAGCTGTTTGGCGCAGGGCAGCACGGGCGGTTGGCCAAACAAGCGCTGGGCACAAAGGCCGCGCATGCGCCCGGAACGCAAGCGCAGATCACGCTGGACGGGGCGACCCATCAGGTTGAGATGACCAAGGATATGTCCGTGTTAGAGACGGCTTTGGCCCATAACCTCGACGCCCCATACGCTTGCAAGGCGGGTGTGTGCAGCACGTGCAAGGCCAAGGTGACGCAAGGCGAGGTGCAGATGCTGACCAACCACGCGCTCGAGGATTACGAGGTCGAGGCGGGCTATGTCCTGACCTGCCAGTGCTATGCGCTGAGTGACACATTGGTTGTCGACTACGACCAGCACTAAGGGGGGCACATGCGCCACGTTCACAGTTTCGCCGCCGGTCAATGGATCGCCCCCGGCCCCGGTGCCAGGCCGATCGCCAGCGCCATTACGGGTGAGGTGATCGCCGAAGCGGGCAATGACAGCCTCAATCTGCACAGCATGCGCGCCTATGCACGGGACGTCGGCGGCCCGGCCCTGCGCGCGCTTGGCTTTCACGACCGCGCGCGGATGCTCAAGGCGCTTGCCTTGCATCTGCAAGCGAACCGTCAAGCGCTCTACGACCTCAGCTTTGACACTGGCGCGACCCAAGCCGACCACCTGATCGACATCGACGGCGGGATCGGAACGATGCTGGTCTTTGCCTCGAAAGGGCGGCGCGAGATGCCGGATGGGCATGTCTACCTCGACGGCGGGGTCGAGCCGTTGGGGCGTCAGGGCCAATTCGTGGGCCAGCATATCTGCACACCGTTGCAAGGTGTCGCGCTGCACATCAACGCGTTCAACTTCCCCGTTTGGGGTATGCTGGAAAAGGTGGCGCCGACCCTGCTGGCCGGTATGCCCGCCATCGTCAAGCCTGCCACCGCGACGTCCTATGTGACCGAGGCCGCCGTGCGCCTGATGATGGACAGCGGCCTGCTGCCCGACGGGGCGCTGCAACTGATTGCGGGCGGCACGGGCAACCTGCTGGATCACCTGGATTGCCAGGATGTCGTGACCTTTACCGGCTCTGCCGCGACGGCCGGGGCGCTGCGCGGCAACGCCAACCTGCTGAACAACGCGGTGCGGTTTACTGCGGAACAGGACAGCCTGAACGCGTCCGTCCTGGGACCAGACGCGGGGCCCGGCACGCCGGAGTTTGATCTGTACGTCAAAGAGGCCACGCGCGAGATGACTGCCAAGGCGGGCCAGAAATGTACCGCCATTCGCCGGATCATGGTCCCGGCCGCGCATGTGGATGCGATGGTGGCCGCGCTATCGGAACGCCTTGGCCAGGTTACCGTTGGCGACCCGCGGGAGAATGAGACGCGGATGGGCGCGCTTGTCTCTCAAGCGCAAAAAAACGATGTGCTGGAGAAGGTCGCGCAGATCGGAACCGAGGCGGAACGCGTGTTCGGCGACCCCACAGCCTTTGCCATGGCGCACAGCCCCGGCGCGTTCCTGCCGCCGATGCTGTATCACTGCGCCGACCCCGACACGGCGAGCCACGTGCACGATGTCGAGGCGTTTGGCCCTGTCTCAACCCTCATGCCCTACCGCGATCTCGATCATGCGGCGGCTCTGCTGAACCGGGGCAAGGGGTCACTTGTCGCCTCTGTCATCACCCACGACCCGGATGTGGCGCGACAGATCACGCTGGCCTCTGCCGCGTTCCACGGACGGCTGTATTTCAACAATCGCGACAGCATGGCCGAGGCGACCGGGCACGGCGCGCCGCTGCCGCATATGGTGCACGGTGGCCCCGGTCGCGCGGGCGGGGGCGAAGAGTTGGGCGGGATACGCGCCGTTACCCATTACATGCAGCGCACCGCAGTGCAGGGCAGCCCGGACCTGCTGTCGCGCATCACGGGGCAGTGGGTGCCGGGGGCTGGCGAGGCAACGGACCAGCCGCACCCCTTCACCCGGCCTTTCCACGACCTGACCATCGGCGACACGCTGCACACGGGATCGCGCCAGGTGACGCTGGACGACATCGAAACCTTTGCGCACTTCACCGGCGACACCTTCTATGCCCATATGGATGATGCGGCAGCGCGGGCGAACCCATTCTTTCCTGGCCGTGTCGCGCATGGGTATCTGCTGCTTAGCTTTGCCGCGGGTCTGTTTGTGCAACCCGATCCGGGGCCGGTGCTGGCCAATACCGGGCTGGACAACTTGCGGTTCATGAAACCGGTCCAGGCGGGCGATCGCATCCAGGTGCGTCTGACCGTCAAGGCCAAGACGCCCCGGAACGAAGACTACGGCGAGGTGCGCTGGCACGTAACGGTGCGCAATCAGGACAGCGACACCGTGGCGGAATATGACCTGCTGACAATGAATGCCTACTGACGCCTATACCCAAGCCATCCGCGCGCTGGGCGATTTGGGACAGATGCGCGTTTGGTCTCTGTTAGTGACTGTTTTCGGTGACCTCGCGCCGGATGCGCCGCTGGATGGTCCCACCCTGTCCGCCATCATGGCCGAGATCGGGATCAAGCCCGAGGCGACGCGCGTCGCCCTGCACCGGCTGCGCAGCGATGGTTGGGTGACGTCGACCAAGCAGGGGCGGACCAGCGCGCATGGACTAACCGCCAAGGGCCAGCGGGACAGCGCCGCCGCCCGGCAACAGATCTATGGCCTACCGGACCAGATGGGGCGCGCCGTGGGCGTGATCCTGACGCCCGCGCCGTGCGATCTGGACAGCACCCTCTTTGCCCAGCTGGCCCCGCGTGTCTATCTGTGTGGTGATGGCACGGCGCTGCCCGCCGATGCCCTTCTGCTGACACCGGCGGAATTGCCGCCATGGCTGGGGCGCCAGGTAGAGACGGACACGCTGCGCGATGCGTATAAATCCCTGCACGCAGTGCTGACGGATATCGACCTGGAACTGACCGACGCCAGCCTGCTCGCCCCCCTGCACCACGCGGTGCTGCGGGTGATGATCGTGCACGCATGGCGGCGCCTGACGCTCAAGCACCCGGACCTGCCGCGCGCGGCCCATAGCCCGGAATGGCGCGGGCACGACTGTCGCGCGCTGGTCACGAAGCTGCTGGCCCGGTTTCCCCGGCCCGATCTGGATGCGATCAAACCGCTCTAAACCACGCTTTCCCCGCCGCACATCAGACGTTATAGCGGCGACATGACAAACCACCTGCATATCTCTGACCTGCCCGATGACCTTGACCTGGGCCCCATTGTTGCAATTGATTGCGAGACGATGGGCCTGAACCCGCACCGCGACCGGCTGTGCGTGGTGCAGCTGTCGGGGGGCGACGGGCACGCGCATATCGTCCAGATCAAACTGGGCCAGACCGCGGCGCCAAACCTGTGCAAACTGCTGGAAGACCCGCAGGTCCTCAAGCTGTTCCACTTCGGCCGCTTTGACATCGCCGCGATGCTGAACGCCTTTAGTGCGGTCACGGCGCCGGTCTATTGCACCAAGATCGCCAGCCGCCTGATCCGCACCTATACCGACCGCCACGGGCTGAAAAACCTGTTGCAAGAGTTGCTGGGCATCGACGTGTCGAAACAGCAGCAATCCAGCGATTGGGGCGCCGAGACGTTGACCGACGCACAGCTCGACTATGCCGCGTCGGACGTGCTGTACCTGCACAAACTGCGCGAGGCGTTGAACATGCGGCTCGAGCGGGAAGGGCGGATGGACATGGCGCAGGCCTGTTTCGACTTTCTGCCGATGCGCGCCAGGCTGGATCTGGCCGGTTGGCCCGAGACGGACATTTTTGCCCACTCATGACGGCGAAAACCCCCTTTCTCGACACCGCCCGCCGCGTGATCCGCACCGAGGCCGCAGGGCTGGGCGTGTTGGCCGATAGTCTCGATGACAGCTTTCGCACGGCCATCGACATGTTGCTGCAAGCCCAAGGGCGGGTGATCGTCACCGGCATTGGCAAATCCGGGCACATCGCGCGCAAGATCGCAGCAACGCTGGCCAGCACCGGCACACCGGCGCATTTCGTGCACCCGGCCGAGGCGAGCCATGGCGATCTGGGCATGGTCACACGGTCGGACGTCGTCCTTGCCATCTCGAACGGGGGCGAGGCGCCGGAACTGGCGAATGTCATCGCCTATGCGCGCCGGTTCGACATCCCACTGATCGGCATCACCAAGGCGCGCGAGAGCGCGCTGGGCACGCAATGCGACGTGGTCCTGCAACTGCCTGATCTGGGCGAGGCGTGCACCACAGGTGTCGTGCCCACCACATCGACCACCATGTCTCTGGCCTTGGGCGATGCGCTGGCTGTGGCGCTGATGGAACACCGGTCCTTCACCGCGTCGCATTTCCGCGACTTCCACCCGGGCGGCAAGCTGGGCGCGCTGCTCAGCCGGGTGTCCGACCTGATGCATGTGGGCAAGGCACTGCCCCTTACACACCAAGACGCATCCATGTCCGACGCCCTGCTTGAGATCAGCGAAAAGGGGTTCGGCGTCGTTGGGTTGACCGACGATACCGGCAAACTGACGGGCATCATCACCGACGGGGACCTGCGGCGGCACATGAGCAAGCAGCTCTTGGACTTGACCGCGCGCGATGTGATGACCACCTCTCCTAGAACGATTGAACCCGCGGTTCTGGCGCAAGAGGCGGTCAGCATCATGAACGGGCGGGCGGGCGAACGGGCCGTGACGTGCCTGTTTGTGACCGACCCCCAAAACGACGGTGTGCCAGTCGGGCTGATACACATCCACGACTGCCTGCGGGTCGGTCTGGGCTAAGGACATGGCATGGACGGCTATTCGCGACTGGTTGCCTGGCTTAAGGTGCTGCTGCCCCTGACGGCGCTGGGGCTGCTGTCGACCCTGTTCCTTCTGTCGCGCAATGTCGAACCCATGGCCGCGATCCCCTTTGCCCAAACCGAGATCGAAGAGCGGCTGCGCGGCCAACAGATCACCGCGCCGTTCTTTTCTGGCACCACCGATGGGGGCGACCGGGTGTCGATCTCGGCCAGCACGATGATGACCGAGGGCAGTATGAACAACGCAGCCCAGGATATCTCTGCCCAGATCGACCTTGCCTCGGGCACACGCGTGGTGCTGTTTGCCGATATGGGGCAGTTCGCGGTAACGCGCGGCGCCTCCTCTCTCGAAGGGAATGTCGTGATTACGACCTCGACGGGGTACAAACTGACCTCGGACGCGCTGGAAACCAGCTTTGACACGCTGAACATCGAATCACCAGGCGCCATCACCGGAAACGGGCCAATCGGCACCCTGAACGCGGGTACCATGTGGTTGCGTAGGCCCACAGAGGGTGAAAATGCCCAATTGGTTTTCACAAACGGGGTTAAGCTGATATACGACCCCAGAAATTTACAAGAGTGACCCTGCCTGCCATGTTTTTCCGCGCCCTCTTTTGCGTTGCCCTTTTGGGCCTGATGACCCCCGCACACGCGCAAGGCACGCAGGTCGGCTTTGGCGCGATCACGCAAGACACATCCGCCCCGGTCGAAGTCACAGCGGACGAGCTGAACGTCGATCAAGCCACGGGTGCCGCGATCTTTACCGGCAATGTGGTGATCGGGCAGGGCGACATGCGGCTGTCGGCGGCGCGGGTGCTTGTGGTCTACCGCCAGGATCAGGCGGGCATCCAACGGATGGAGGCGACAGGCGGCGTCACGCTTGTCTCTGGCCCCGATGCCGCGGAATCGCAGCGGGCGGATTACAACATCGACACGGGCGTGATCGTGATGACCGGCGACGTGCTACTGGCCCAAGGGCAAAGCGCGCTGACCGCCGACCGCATGACCGTAAACCTGGATGACGGCACCGCGCGCATGCAAGGCCGCGTTAAAACGATCCTGCAGACCGGCAACAACTGATGCCCCGGCCTGATCTGAAAGTGGCGGGCGGGTCGTCAGGCCTCAAAATCTCGCAGCTGCGCAAATCCTACCGCAAGAAACTGGTGATCCGCGACTTTTCGATGGAACTGAACCGCGGCGAGGTTGTGGCGCTGCTGGGCCCAAACGGGTCGGGCAAGACGACGACCTTTTACGCCATCGCAGGCCTGGTCACGCCCGAAGGCGGCACCGTCATGCTGGACGGCCATGATGTCACGACGCTGCCCATGTACCGGCGCGCCCAGCGCGGCATCGGCTATCTGCCCCAGGAAATGAGCATCTTTCGCGGGCTCAGCGTGCAGGAAAACATCCTTGCCATCCTCGACATCACCGAAAAAGACCGCCACCGGCGGCGCGAACGGCTCGAAGAGTTGCTGAGCGAGTTTTCCATCGAACACATGCGCCGCGCGCCTGCGCTGGCCCTGTCGGGCGGGGAACGGCGGCGGGTGGAAATCGCGCGGTCGCTGGCGGCCAATCCCAAATACCTGCTGCTGGATGAGCCGTTTGCAGGCGTTGACCCGATTTCGGTGGGCGACATCCGTAACCTTGTGGCCGACCTCAAAAATCGTGGCATCGGCGTGCTGATCACCGACCACAATGTGCGCGAAACGCTCGAGATCGTGGACCGTGCCTATATCCTGCATGACGGGCAGGTCCTGATGTCGGGCACGCCGGACGAAGTGGTGCAGAACGAGAACGTGCGCCGCGTCTATCTCGGCGAAAACTTTCGCATCCAATAGGCGGACTTGTTAAGCACCCGTGCGCTTTTGATTGACAGCGCATGCCCTTATGGCGTGCAATAGGGCATGGCTTTGATGCTGTCCCTGTCCAAAACCCTCGCCACCACCTCTGCGTGGCGCTCCGGTCTTCAGGCCACCGCTCAGCCTTTTCCGTACCGCTAACGCTGCACGTCTGGCCACGCCCGTGGCCCGTCTTGCGCACCGGTGCGGACCAATTGAAGGAGACACTATGCAATACCAAATCAGTGGCAAACAGATCGATATCGGCGACGCGCTGCAAACCCATGTGCGTGCCGAATTGGGGGGGGTCGTGCAGAAATATGCCGAACGCCCAACCAACGCCAATATCGTCTTTTCCAAGTCCGCGCATGAATTTGTGTGCGAGGCGACAGTGCACCTGTCCACCGGTCTGACGGCCCAGGCCAAGGCGCATGCCACTGAAATCTATGCTGCTTTCGACGGCTGTTCAGAAAAGATGGAAAAGCAGTTGCGGCGCTACAAACGCCGGCTCAAGGACCACCACAAGGACCGCGCACAGCCAGTTGAACTCTTGGGCGCGTCCTCGTATATCCTCGCCTCTGACGCGGGCACAGAGTCGGACGAACCCGACAGCCTGCAGCCGATCATCGTGGCCGAGATGGAGACCAAGATTCCGTCCCTGTCGGTGGGCGAGGCGGTGATGCAAATGGAATTGGCAGGCGCACCGGTTCTGGTGTTCCGCAATGAGGGAAAAGACGGGCTAAACGTCGTATACCGTCGCGATGACGGCAATATCGGATGGATTGACCCGTAAGGGATCGGTGCCGCATCGGGCACCGGCAGTGCGAGCAAGATATGGATTTTGGTACTCTTCTGACGCCTGAGGCGGTCAAGGTCGTGACCTCTGCCTCGTCGAAAAAGCGGCTTTTGCAAGAGATCGGCGATCTTGTGCAGGGGGCATATGACCTGCATGCGGGGCTGGTGGTCGAGGCGCTGCTGGCGCGCGAGGCGTTGGGGCCCACGGGCGTGGGCCACGGCGTTGCCCTGCCGCATGCCCGGATTGACGGGATCGACGCGGTCATGGGCGCCTTTGTGCTGCTCGACAAGCCCATCGACTTTGATGCCGTAGATCGACAGCCGGTCGACATCGCCTTTGCCCTCTTCGCGCCTGAAGAGGCGGGCGTTGAACACCTCAAAGCGCTGGCATTGGTGTCGCGCACCCTGCGCGACCAATCGGTCTGCGCCAAGCTGCGGGCGAACCCCGACGCCTCAACGCTGTACGCGATCTTGAACGAGGCGAAACCGGCGCAAGCGGCCTAGGCGCGCCAGTCCTCAAACCCAAACATCAGGTAGTCGCGGCCATAGGCGGCGCGGGCCAGCCCTTCGATCTCAACGTCATAGATGTCCGCAAGGCTGTGGGGCGCGTCGGGCGCGCGGGCAAGCAGCTCTGGCACATCTTGCACACCAACGGACACTGCCAGCGCAGGCAGTTCATCCGCTAAGGCGTCCTCGCGGATCAGCCGGTCGGGCAAGACAAATTCGGCGAACCCTTCGACCGTCTTGGCCTGGCTGGCCCAATCTGCGTCTACCCGCACGGCCGTCTGGCCCGCAAGGTTCGCCTTGAGAAACCCCAAGAACGCGGCAAAGGCCGCGCGGTGCGCCACCTTGTCATAACTTGCATCCTCAGGATCAGCAGGCAGCGGCAGGCCATAGCGCTTGGTCAGCGTGGTGCGGATACCAGCAAACCCCCCTTTGCCAATGTTCAGAATGCGGTCGCAAAACACCGTATGCGCGCGCGCCAGCGGATGGCGCAGCACGGCAAAGCTGCGGTGCCCCGCATGGCCACGCATCCAGTCGCGCAGATCATTCTGGCTGAGCTTTGATCGCGGCGCCCCGCCGCCAAGACCGCCCATCCAATCCAGCACCGGATCGCCCAAACCCCCGCGGACAGGCAGATAGAGCAACGGCGCATCCTGCGCGGCACAATACGTCGGGACCGCCGCCCCGCGCCGCGGTTCAAAATTCGGGGTACGGGTCAAGTTAAAGCGGTCCAGGCCCGACAGCGCCTCGGTCATCTGGGCAAAATTACTGACCTTGTCCGACAGCGCGCTGGGGTTCTGCACCTTCAGGTTTTTGTCCAACGCCTCTAACCGCGCGTCGATACCCAGCCACGCGGCCAGACCGTTCATCACGTCCAGGCTTTGCAAGTCCTCATAGGCCACGTAAAACGCCGTCTGCCCAGAGACCTGCAGGCGGTTCAACAGCTCAACCTGAAAGGCCTGCAAAGCCGACAGGTGCGCGGCAAACTCATCCGCATCGAACCGCGCCTTGCCATCCTTGCGCGCCTTGGCGTCCGTCAGTTTCCACTGCCCCGTCGCCTGCGCGATCTTCCACGACACATAGCTGTCCACCGGGTTCCGGGTCAGCACGATCTTGGCGCATTTCTGGTCCTCGATGATCCGGTCCAGGATGCGCGGATCGTGGTCGTGGAAATAGCGAAACCCGCTCAGCTCGGGCGTCTTTTTGATCTCGCGCAGTAGCCGCTTGGGGTCGGCATCCCGCGCGGCCTGATCCACGCCCAGAACCTCTGTGCTGTTGGGGTAGCCGATGAAATGCGGATTGAACGCCTCGCCATGGCAGGCCAGCCCGTCAAAGGCGTTCAGGTTCGTCTCAAGAAAGTTGGAGCCTGTGCGCATCTCTGCAAACACAACGAAGTAGTCGAACTGGGCCATAAGCGGTTAGCGCACCAAATAAGGTTTTCGCGGACGATCCTGCGTGGGTTCTGGCCCCAATGCCACCGGAAAATCACCCATCAGATAGGGGTGCATGCCCTGATTCTTGAGGTTTTGCAGGAATTGGCCAAACCCCGTCAGGTCCAGCATCTTGGGCACCTCGGCCAGACGGCGCGCTTGGGTCTGGCCGATCTCGTCCAGGATACCCTGCAGCGGCTCCATCGGGGCCTCGATAAATTCGGCCATAGACCAGATGCGAATGCGCGCCTTGGCGTAGGGCGACCGCAGCACGTCCAAGTGATCGCTTTCGATCTTTTGCAGCGCCGCCGCCTCTTTGCGGATATCGAGAAAGTTCATGTTCGACCGAAAGAGCGGCACGGCCCAGGCGCCCGAAATGACCGATACCTGGGCGTTGGGATCCTTGGCGATGCGCCAGTTCACATCCTGGTTGTCCGCAGGCCCAAATTGAAAGCACTGCCGCTCGCCCCGCGTGTTCCAGATCAGATTGGTCAGAAACGCGTTGGCGTTGTAATCCCGCGCCTTCGCACTGTCGCTCAGCGCGCCGTTGATGGTTGTCTGCCCCTCGGCAAACTCGACCACGTCGGGGTGAAACAGATGGCCATGCACCCGTGCGCCAGTTACTTTGGCCAGCCACGGCTCGAAATTCTCGAAAATCTCGGTAAAGCCCTGAAAGACGGAATAGGGCGCTGCCGTCACCCCGTTTTCCCAATCTTCGTTGGGAAAACGGCTTTGCATATACAGCCCTGGCCGCCCGCGCGTCCGTCGTTCGACCGCTTTGGCAAAGATGCGGTCGATCTTGCCCGGGTTGGGTTCCGTCCGCTTCATCGCGCCGGCGGGGTCGGTCAGAAACGCCTCGTACAGACGGTTGGCATGGGGCCAGATTTTGCGCGCGACAAAACAGTCGGACCGCCGCAACAACTGCAAGTGGTCGTCATAAAAGATGTGCGGCTTGCCCTGGAAATCGAACTTGGACAGGGTCAGCGACCGGCTTTCGATATTGGTCGAATATTGCCGCGCCAGGGTCTGGTAATAGCTTTCGTCGGGGATCCACACGTGCCGGAAGTAGGCATCGTATTCCTTGCGGTCCGGCCCCTGCAGAATCGCCGATAGGGTCTGCCGCGTCAGGCACCACCACTGGCTGCCCATATGCGGGACCAACCCCTTTGGGATCTTCCGCTTGAATTTCAGCCGCCGCTGCAATTCGACATATTTGTCGAACAGCAACCGTTGGCGTTTCCACGAAAAGGGAAAGCGCAGCGTAAACCGTTCTTGATCCAGCCCGCCCACCGTCCAGGGCACATCGGCGGTTGTGGCACTTTCGATAAAATCGGTGCGCGGACGCTGGTGGAGATACTCGATCAACTCTTCGACCGGGCGCAATGGCAGGCAAGAGCCCGAGGCGAGGTAGACGTGCCGCACGTCCGCGAACTCGGCCAGCATCAGCTCGGATGCCGCTTGGCTTGCCGCGACAATGCCCCAGGTGCCCCATTCACAGCGGAACCGCTTGGAAAACCGCACATTGGGCATATCGTTTAGGGATTGGACAAAGGCGCTATAGGTCTTGCGCGGCACCGCCGCGTCAGCATGGATCACCACCGGACAACCGCCCATGGCCCAATGCCGCGCGGCCTGTTCGGCCCGGTCCAGCGCGGTGTGCACCAGCATAACGATGCCGACGGTCACGCCCAGTTCCCCTTGGACATCAGGCCGAGGATTTCAAGCTGGCGCCAGTTGATGTATTTCTCAGACCACTTGCACCACAAATCCGGGTCATCGCGCAGCGACGCGGCATAGGCCTTGTATTCGACACTGGCGGCATAGTGCTGCTTGCGCTCCAACTCCTCGACAGCCTTGGTGTTGAACGTGTCCAGGAACTTGGCATGCAGCAGCACGCCCGACGCCTTTTCGCCGCCCCATTCGTCATAGACCGAATTCAGCCCCCGCGGCAGCAACATATGGGTCGAACTGACATAGGCATAGCGCCGGTCCCATTTGACCAGCGGGATCTTGTTCAGCGCGGGTGCCTTGGCCGGGGCCTCGGGAAAGAATACGCGCGCGCGCGGCCCCCCTTGGATCCACAGATTGCCAAAGCGGTGGTTTCGCGAAATCGTGTAATTGCCGCTGTCGAACCAGCTGGCAATCTCCATCGGGTTTTGGCCCGCCTGATAGGGCTGATCGTCCAAGCGCCCTTTGGGATACATATCCAAGAGCATCGCGGAAAAGGATTTGATCGACGACGCATCCAACCAATCCGTCAGCGCCCGTAAAGGCCGGGTGTCGCAGAACGGGTAGACCAGGAATTCATCCGGGTCGACCACAAGGGCCCAGTGCCCGTGGGCGTATTTCATCTGCAGCCAGTTCAGCCAATCGACACCAAAGCGCGAGCGTTTATAGCTGCCCTTGGAGGACCAGACCGACACGTCCGGCTGCGACGCGAGATAGTCGAGCGACCCATCGGTGCTGTCATTGTCCACGATCAGGAAATGGTTGATCCCCATGTCGCGGTAGTATTCCAGGAAATAGGGCAGGCGGATCGCCTCGTTCCGCTGGGTGGTAAAGGCCAACAGATCACTGGGCTTGATCTGATTGGTGCGGTCGACAACGCGGCGCAACTCTCTGCGCTTGCGGAACGCGCGAATGCGCCACCGCTTGCGCTGAAGCCTCAGCCGGTATGACTGCCAAGCGCCCAAATCCTACATTCCTCTACCCGCCGCTCGGTGCGGCCCCTGTCGCGCCTATCAGGTCAACCTTAACACAGTCTTGAAGTGCCCGTCCCAATCCGGGGCTTCGAACTGCGGTGGTTTTGGCGCGTCGGGGCCTGCGCTGGCCAACTCTTTGATTAGTTTTGTCCACAGATAACGATCTGAAACGCTTGCGTAAATGGGAATGTCACCCAAGGTTTCCCGGTAAACCGGCAGATCGTTGACCACCACGGGCACGCGCTGCACGGCCGCCTCGGTCGCGGGCAGGCCAAACCCCTCGGCATGCGAGGGGAACAAAACGCCCGCCGATCGCGTGATCAGGGCGGCCAAGGCCCCGTCGCTTAGCCCCGCACATTCGCGGATCGGGCCGTCTGGTGGCAGCGCATCAAGGCGGGCAAAGACGTCTTCGTTCTTCCACCCGCGATGGCCCGCGATGACCAAACCGGGGGCGCCGGCGCCCATCTCCTCCCAGATATCCAACAGCAGGGCGTGGTTCTTGCGCGGCTCGATCGTGCCGATGCAGATGAAAAACGGGGGGACGGGCGGCAGGCCATCGCGCAGTTCACCGGGCGCAGGCGCTGCCTCTTCTGTTCCCAAATGCGCAACAATCGCGGGTGGCGGTGTCTGCATCCGCGCCTCGGTCCGTGCCTGCGTGTCGTGCGAGTTATAAATCACCAGATCGGCCCGCGCGCCCACCCGCGCGATCATCGCGGCAAAGGGCGGGACGGACCCGTCGCGTTGAAAATCGGGGAAATCCAGCGGGATGACGTCGTGCACCAGCACAGCAATCCGCGCATCCAGCGCGCTAAGGGTGTTCAGCACCCGCGCGGTCAGGTTCGAATGGCCCACATTCAGATAGGCAACGCCCTTGGGCAGCGCCTTGCGCAGCATCCGGCCCAACAGCGCAGGCGGCACGCGCCCAATCGACAGCCGCCGCGCCCGGCGCCAGGCCCGGCTATTCTGCGCCTCTGCGGTCAGCGATGGTTGTGGGCCCGACAGCCACGGCACCATATCGGCCATGCCGGCCTGGTCCAGCAGGATATACCCAAACTGCGCCCGGATCAGGCCAAAGACAGGCAGCGGGTCGTCCAACAGTGCGCGCAGATAGGCCCATTCCACCCGGTCCACGCCCGTCAATACCTTGCCCGACCGGCGCATCAACCGCGTCAGATCCAGCAGGCGCGCCGGGGGGGTCGGGTTATTTGTCGTAGTGGCCAGTTTGGTGCCATCTCCAGGCGTCGGTGATCATCGTCTCGAGGGTCGAGCGTGCCGGGGTCCAGCCCAGTTCCGCCTCGGCCCGGGTCGAACCTGACACCAGCTTGGTACAGTCGCCAGGGCGGCGTTCGCCGTCCACATAAGGCACCGTCTGGTTGGTGACGGCACGCGAATGATCAATCACCTCGCGCACGGAAAATCCTGATCCGGTGCCCAGGTTGAACACCCGACTGCCCTTGCCATCCTGCAACCATTTCAGGCCCAGAACGTGGGCATCCACCAGGTCGCAGACATGTACATAGTCACGGATACAGGTGCCATCGGGCGTGTCGTAGTCTGTGCCAAAGACCGTCAGCGCATCCCGTTTGCCCGCAATTGCGTCCAGCATCAGGGGGATCAGATGCGTCTCGGGCTGGTGGAACTCGCCCACCTCGCCGTCGGGGTCGGCACCCGCTACGTTGAAATAGCGAAAGATCACGTGACGCAGGCCATAAGCTGCCTCAAAATCCTTCAACACATCCTCGATGGCACGTTTGGACGCGCCATAGGCGTTGATCGGATACTGATCGCTGTTTTCATCCAGCACCACGTTGTCCTGATCGCCATAGGTCGCGCATGTCGACGAAAAGACAAAGTTGAGGCACCCGGCGTCAACTGCCGCCTCGATCAAGCTGAGGGAACCCAGCACATTGTTGCGCCAGTATTTGCCCGGCAGCTTCATGCTCTCGCCCACTTGGCTGAGGGCGGCAAAGTGCATAACGGCAACGGGCTTGTACTGGGCAAAGACCGCATCCAGCCGCGCCCGATCCATCAGATCGCCCTGCTCGAACGGGCCAAACTTGACCGCGTCCTGCCAGCCAGTTTCCAGATTGTCGAAAGTCACGGGTACAAAGCCCGCATCGCGCAAAGCCTTGCAGGCGTGCGAGCCGATATAGCCCGCGCCGCCGGTTACCAAAACATGGGTCACGTCGTCACTCACCCGCTATTCAGCTGCTTTTTCCATTTGGACGATATCACGGATATAGCCCCACAGATCGTCGCGCAGCTCTTCTCGCGCCAGGCCAAAGGATACGGTTGCCTGCAAAAAGCCCGATTTAGAGCCGCAGTCAAACCGCTGCCCGCTGAAGCGGAAACCATAGACACCGTCATCGCCACCGATCTCGCTGGCAATCGCATCGGTCAGCTGAATTTCACCACCCGCACCGGATTTCATCTGGTTCAGCGACCGCAGAATGTTCGGCGTCAGGATGTAACGACCAATGACCGCCAGGTTCGACGGCGCCGTGCCAGGCGCGGGCTTTTCGACCATGCCTTGGGCCTCAACGATGTTGCCCTTGTCCGTTTTGACATCCAGCACCCCGTAGGACGATGTCTTTTCCGGGGGTACTTCCATCGCTGCCACGACGTTGCCACCGGTTTCTTCATACGCCTCAACCATCTGCTGCAAGCAGGGCTTTTCGGCTGCAATCACGTCATCGGGCAGGATCACGGCAAAGGGTTCGTTGCCAATCAGACGGCGGGCGCACCACACCGCGTGACCCAGGCCAAGTGCCTTGTGCTGACGGATGTAGGCGATGGCGCCGCTGTCCATATTGGTGTCTTTCAACACTTCCAGCAGCTGGTCTTTGCCCTTTTTGCGCAGCTCATTCTCAAGCGTCGGTGCGTGGTCAAAGTAATCCTCAAGCGCGCCTTTGCCGCGCGAGGTCACAAAAATGAACTCCTTGATCCCGGCGGCCCGCGCCTCGTCAATCGCGTATTGGATCAACGGGCGGTCGACCAAGGTCATGATTTCCTTGGGAACCGACTTTGTCGCTGGCAGGAACCGTGTCCCCAGGCCCGCAACGGGGAAAATGGCTTTTGTGACTTTCTTTGGCATAAGTACCCTCACGTCCTAATGTTGGCGGTATAACACTAACCGCCCGTCTGTGGGCAGTACCTTTAACGTGCAACCATTCAATAATCTAAAACACTTCATGGGCGACTTTTATCCAACTGTTGCCCACACGTGCCAACTCAAACCTTGATCAGCCTCTGCTGCGCCACCCTGCGTGTCTCGCGCGCCAGGCGGGCGCGGAACCCGTCGGGGCGGAACACCGGATCGTCTCGGTTTGATCGGCCAAATAGTCCTCCGCTCTGCTCCCAATAGCCGCCCGCATCAAAGCGGACGTGGTGATACAAACTGCTGGGCGACAGCAGGAACAGCGACACAATCTGCCCATCTTGCACCCGTTCGGCCGCTTCGGCCCGCAAACGGGCGCGTTGCCACGTCCGCCCTGCCAGCACGCCGCTTTCGCGCTTGGTATATGGAAAAGTTTTGAACGGAGAGACAGGGCTATTTGTGACCTGAGCGCCTCCCCGCTGACGCATCAACCCTTGCGCATATCCCTGATCCAGACGCGAGATCAGGTACCGCACATCCCGCGGCAACAGGCGCCCGGCCACCATATGCTCGACAACGCGCGTCCGCTCGGACAGGCGGATGGCGCGCCAATGGGCGGTGCGCGCGGTTTCGGGCAGGTATTTGCGCTGGAACACCGCCCAACTGGCGCCAATGTCAAACAGGTCACGCGGCACCCGGTCAGACCGGCGGCGCGGGCTGGCCTCGAACCCGTGATGCACCTCGGCCATGGGCACGATGGCAGTGGTATAGCCTGCCCGGCGCAAGCGCAGGTTCAAATCCGTCTCGTCCAGGTAAAACGCAAATCCCGGGTCAAAGCCTTCTAGCTCGACCAGCACATCGCGGCGCACAGCCATATTGGTGCCTTCGGTCTTTGTCGCCCTGCGCCCACGGGGGGTCAGCAAGGTGGCGCGGTTGGGGTTCATCTCGACAGGCTCAGTCTCGCCCATCTCGTCCACGGTGCGGGCCTGCCATTGAAACGAAATCCCGTTGCGCCCGCGGACGAAACCCCCCATCGCCTTGACATGGGGGCGGTCAAACGGGGCGGCCAGTTGGGTCAGCCAGCTGGGTTCGGGCACCGCGTCATCGTCGAGAAAGGCGATGATGTCGCCCGCCGCATGGCTGATGCCCAGATTGCGCGCCTCGGCAATGTTGGGCGCATCAAACGGCACCAGCTTGACCAGGTCTGCATAGGCCGAGGCTTTGACAGCGGCGCAGCCTTTTTCATCCGCGACCACCACAACCTCGAACCCGTCATATTGCAGTTGCGCCACACCGGTCAGGCACCGCCGCAAGGCAATGGGCCGGTCGCGGCTGACCACCACCACAGTGACGGGGGTATTGGTCATTCCAGACCCATCTCCGCCATCATCGCCTCGATCTTGGGCACGTCGGCGGGGTTGTTCAGTTCCCAAAACTGTCGGCCCTTGGCCTCGACCTCAACGCACAGCACCTGGCGCCCGTTCTCGAGAAAGCGCAGCTGTTCCAGCCCTTCCAACTGCTCTAGCGGGCCAACCGGCCACGCCGGATAGGCGGCCAAGGCCTCGGGCCGATACGCATAGACACCCACATGGTGAAACACGGGCGTCTCCGCATCCGCGGCATAGGGCGCGCCGGTATACGGGATCACCTCTTTGGAGAAGTACAGCGCCTGTCCCGCCGCCCCAAAGACTGCCGTTGTGCCGCCCACGCGGCCCGCCTTGCGGTCGTCCAGAAACCCGGTCAGGGTCGCGCCATCACAGCGCAGCACGGGTGTCGCAATCTCGGCCTCGGGTGCGGCGCGTAGGCCATCCACTAAACCTTCGATAAACCAGTGCGGGGTCAGGGGCGCATCACCCTGCAGGTTGACCACGATGTCAAAACCACCGCCCAGCGCCGCATGCGCCTCGGCGCAGCGCTCTGTCCCGTTGCCGCAAGCCTCGGATGTCATCACAACCTCGGCGCCAAAGCCCTTTGCCGCCGCCTCAATCCGCGCGTCATCCGTGGCCACGACAACCCGGTCGATGCCGTCAACCGCACAGGCCGCGCGCCAGCTGCGTTCGATCAGGCTCGACGCCTTGCCGTTCGCACCGGTCAGGGGCACCAACGGCTTGCCGGGATAGCGCTGCGACGCATAGCGCGCCGGAATGACGATCAGGACGGACATCAGGCGGGTTTCAGCTCCACACCCGGGGCATAAGCGATAAAGAACGGGTTGGCATAGCCGTTCTTGCCGTATTGGAGCGGCGTGTGATCGTCAAAGCGGACAACATGGCCACCTGCCCCGGTCAGTACCGCGTGGCCCGCCGCCGTGTCCCACTCCATCGTGCGGCCCACGCGGGGGTAGATGTCGGCCTCGCCCGTCGCAACCAGGCAAAATTTTAGGGACGAGCCCGCGCTTTTCATATCCTGCACGCTGTATTTGTTGATGTAGTCATCTGTCGCCTGATCGCGGTGCGATTTCGAGGCGACGACCATCAGCGCGCTGTTGTCACTGTCGGCAACCTTCATCGGCGTCACGTCGCCAACCACCTCTTTGTCAAAGGCGCCTGTTTCTTCCACCGATTGCCCATCGGCCTGGGTAAAGAACATGCGGCCCTTGGCGGGGGCATAGACCACGCCGCGGGTCGGCACGCCGCCCTCGACCAGCGCGATGTTGACGGTGAAATCCCCCCGGCGGTGCACAAATTCCTTGGTGCCATCCAGCGGATCGACAATCAAAAACGTATCGCCCGATGTGCTGTGCGTCGCCGCCTGTTCCTCGGTCACCAGCATCACATCGGGAAAGGCCGCGCGCAGCCCGGCAGAGATCAGCGCATCCGCTGCCTCATCCGCCGCCGTCACAGGGCTGTCGTCAGACTTGGACTTCACCTCAAAATCGTCCGCGTCGTAAATCCGCATGATCTCGTCTCCGGCCTCGAGGGCAAGCTTGCGGATGACGTGGATCAAGTCTTGGTAATTCATTAAACTGCTCCTTGAGCGGGCATTTGTTGATAATGCGATGCGTGCCCCTTATGCTGCGGTGCTAACGGAACGGCAAGAATTCCCTGCGACCATCGCGACAGTCGAGGCTAAACAGCACATGTTTCAATCAACACGAAAACCACAGTCGGGGTTCGGCACCGCCATGGCGATGTCCGAGGTCATCTACCACTCGATCGTGCGGTCGGTGCGCAAGGCGCATAACAACGCCTTCATGGCGATTGCGATGAACATGCTGCAGGCGGTGATCTTTGTCGGCGCCTTTTACGTGATGTTCTCGGTCCTGGGCCTGCGCGGCGCCGCGATCCGTGGTGATTTCCTGCTCTACATCATGACCGGCATCTTCCTGTACATGACCCACACCAAGACGTTGGGCGCTGTCGTCGGGTCCGAAGGGCCCGCCAGCCCGATGATGCAGCACGCGCCGATGAACACCATCGTGTCGATCTCTGCCGCCGCCTTTGGCGCGCTTTACGTGCAGGTGCTGTCGCTTTTTATGATCCTGTTCATCTACCACGTGGCCTATACCCCGGTTGAGATTGAACAGCCCTTTCCCGCCTTCGGCATGCTGCTGCTGGCCTGGTTTACCGGCGTGGCACTTGGCCTGGTGCTGCTGGCGATCAAACCGTGGTTCCCGACATTCGTGTCGATCTTTACCCAGATCTATCAGCGGGCGAACATGATCGCCTCGGGCAAGATGTTCGTGGCCAACACCCTGCCCAGCTTTATGCTGGCGATGTTCGACTGGAACCCGCTGTTTCACACAATCGACCAGTCCCGCGGATATACCTTTATCAACTACAACCCGCGCTATTCCTCTTGGGAATATGCGATGTGGGTCGGGATCATCCTGATCATGCTGGGCCTGATGGGCGAGTTTTACACCCGCCGCCACGCCTCGATCAGCTGGGGCGCACGGCGTTAGAACCGCCAGCGCGCACCAATGATGAATGACGAAGCATCCTGGAAGGTCGCCGCAGTATCGTCCTCATAGGAATAATCGCGATACCCGATATAGGCCTCGACATTCTGTTGATCGAAATCCTGCACCAGTGCGATGCCAAAGCTATCAGAACTGTCCCCGACAGACACCATATCTGACCCGGAATAGTAATCCAGCGACACCGCCGTCGACCCCACCGCCAACCAGTCCGCCTCATAGCCGATCTTGCCGTAAAAATAGGTGCCTGCCGTGTCGCGTTCCCCGGTCGCAAAGGTCAGGCTGACACCCGATTGCAACTTGACCGATACCGAACCAAAGACGTCCTCGCGATCTGCACTGCCAGGACGTTCCCGCACCTGATATCCCAGCCCAGCCTCGATTTCAGTTGTCCCAATCTCGGCTTCATACCCCAACCCGATGTCGTAAAACTCGTCGTCGTTGCCTTCGCTCAGAATGTTCTCACCATAAGCGAGGGATAGCGTGAACCCGTTGAACTCCGGCGTGTCATAGCGCACACGCCCCGCCCGCGTACCGTCAAAATTGGCAAAGGCATCACCGATTTCGACCCCTGTCAGCGCGCCGGTGCTATCACGGAATTCAAACCCACCTGCGACGTCGCCGATGGACACAGCCGACGCCAATCCGGTTCCTGCCAAAGATCGATCGCCGATCCCGTCAGAGGCCATACTTCCTTGCCCAAGGTAGAAGGTTCCGAACCCGGTTTTGTACTGGAAATCAACGTGCCGCAGGTTGGTGCGATCCCAATCGATGTCATCAGGCTCCGACGTCTGGCTGAACTCATCAGATGCCGCAAATCCAAACGCTGTCTCAAACCGGAACGTCAACTGGTTGTCGCCAAACGGCTGCACGATGCGAAAGCCGATGCGGGAATTCGACGACTCGTTGTCGGCGAACTGATCTGTGGTTTCCTCTCCGTCATCAAAGGACGTGAAGGCCAGATTGAATTGCCCGCTATATGTAAACGTGCCGCCGCTACCGGTTTCATAGACTGGGCCAGCATAGGATGCTGATGCCAGCCCAATCCAGGCCAGTGGGACAACGACTATTTTCGCAGACGGTTTGAACATGGTGCAACTCTCCGACCGGGCTGGGTTGCGCGACGAGGTGTCAGCGCCCGCCGCAGCGACAGGTTTCAGTAAAAATTCGGATTAGTTTCTGGACACGGATGTTCTGTGTACAACCAGAGGTACAGGTGAATTGCGACAGTTCTGTATAGATGGCCAAAGACAGTTCAGAAAACCACACGACACGTCAGATTAATTCGCCCGCCCTTCGGCAAGAGAGAGGACGACCCAAACCTGATCCGATCCACCCCGTGATAGGTCAAGCGCGCCGCACCGCCCATCACGACGACATCGCCGCTTTCCAGCCACAGCGACTCTGTCTTGCCACCGCGCGTCGTATTGCCGATGCGAAAGAGGCCCGCGTCGCCCAAGGACACCGACAAGACCGGCCAGTCGAAACTCGCCTCGTCCTTGTCCTGATGCATCCCCATACGCGCGCCCTCGCCGTAATAGTTGATCAGGCAGCAATCCGGCGCCCGCTCGACCCCCGTCAGATCGTGCCACAGCCCCAGGACCGCCGCGGGGATCGGTGGCCAGGCACACCCATTGGGATGCCGCGGGGCATAGCGGTAGCCGGACGCGTCCGCGTACCAGCCCACCGCACCTGCCGACGTCATCTTGACCGTCATCGGCTTGCCATAGGGGGTCTGCGGTGAAAACATTGGCGCCGCCGCCGCTACAGCGCGCACATCGGCCACCAACCCCGCCTGCGCAGTGGTATCCAGATGCCCCTTGTAGATGTCAAAGCCCCGAACTGTCGCCCGCATGCCACCGCCCCGCCGTTATGTGCAATTTTGGGCGTTTCCGCCCCGCCGCAATGGTTGCAGCCCCAAACCACCCTCCTTATATACGCCGCAGCGCGCGAAAACTTGCGCAAACAATGCGTGGCGTCGATGCCGAAACGGGTCGCCGCCTCGTGTCATCGCCTTGAACTGATATGAGGGATCGAAAACATGGCCAAAGTCATTGGTATTGACCTGGGAACCACCAACAGCTGCATCGCAATCATGGATGGCAGCCAGCCGCGCGTGATCGAAAACGCCGAAGGCGCGCGGACAACACCGTCTATCGTCGCTTTCACCGAAAACGAACGCCTCGTCGGCCAGCCGGCCAAGCGCCAGGCGGTCACAAACCCCGACAACACGATCTTTGGCGTCAAGCGCCTGATCGGCCGCCGCAACGATGATGCGGACCTCGCCAAGGACAAGAAAAACCTGCCCTTCGCCGTGATCGACGGCGGCAATGGCGACGCATGGGTCGAAGCGCGTGGCGAGAAATACTCGCCCAGCCAGATCTCTGCCTTCATCCTGGGCAAGATGAAAGAAACCGCCGAGAGCTATCTTGGCGAAGACGTGACCCAAGCGGTCATCACCGTCCCCGCCTATTTCAACGACGCCCAGCGCCAGGCGACCAAAGACGCCGGTAAAATCGCGGGCCTCGAAGTGTTGCGGATCATCAACGAACCGACCGCCGCCGCACTTGCCTACGGCCTGGACAAAGAGAACAGCCAAACCATCGCGGTCTATGACCTTGGCGGCGGTACGTTCGACGTGACCATCCTGGAAATCGACGACGGCCTGTTCGAGGTGAAATCCACCAACGGCGACACGTTCCTCGGTGGTGAAGACTTTGACATGCGCATCGTCAACTACCTGGCCGACGAGTTCAAAAAAGAACACGCCGTCGACCTGACCCAAGACAAGATGGCCCTGCAGCGTCTGAAAGAGGCGGCGGAAAAGGCCAAGATCGAGCTGAGCTCGGCCAACCAGACCGAAATCAACCAGCCCTTCATCTCGATGGGGTCGAACGGTCAACCGCTGCACATGGTCATGAAACTGACCCGCGCCAAGCTGGAACAGCTGGTGGGCGACCTGATCAAATCCTCGATGAAACCCTGTGCGGCAGCGTTGAAAGACGCAGGCCTGTCCGCAGGCGACATTGACGAGGTTGTGCTGGTTGGCGGTATGACCCGCATGCCCCGCGTGGTCGAGGAAGTGACCAAATTCTTCGGCAAGGAACCCCACAAGGGCGTGAACCCGGACGAAGTGGTCGCCATGGGCGCTGCTATCCAGGCCGGTGTTCTGCAAGGCGACGTCAAGGACGTTGTCCTGCTCGACGTGACCCCGCTGTCGCTGGGCATCGAAACCCTGGGTGGTGTGTTCACCCGCCTGATCGACCGCAACACAACGATCCCGACGAAGAAATCCCAAATCTTCTCGACCGCCGAAGACAACCAAAACGCGGTCACCATCCGGGTCTTCCAGGGTGAGCGTGAGATGGCCGCCGACAACAAGCTGCTGGGTGCCTTCAACCTCGAAAACATCCCGCCCGCCCCGCGCGGCATGCCGCAGATTGAGGTGACGTTCGACATCGACGCCAACGGAATCGTGTCGGTCGGCGCCAAGGACAAAGGCACCGGCAAGGAACAGCAGATCACGATCCAGGCCTCGGGCGGTCTGTCCGATGACGACATCGAACAAATGGTCAAAGACGCCGAGGACAACGCCGAGGCGGACAAGGAACGTCGCGAGCTGATCGAGGCGAAGAACCAGGCCGAAAGCCTCATCCACTCGACCGAAAAGTCGATGGAAGAGCACAACGACAAGGTCGACCCCTCGACCATCGAAGCGATCGAACTGGCCATTGCCGCGCTCAAGGACGAGCTGGAAACCGACAACGCCGACAAGATCAAATCCGGCATCCAAAACGTGACTGAAGCGGCCATGAAACTGGGTGAGGCGATCTATAAAGCGGCGCAGGAAGACAGCGAAGACGAGCCCGCAGGGGCAGATGAGCCGCGCAACGATGACGACGACATCGTCGACGCCGAGTTCGAAGACCTGGACGACAACAAGCGCGCCTGATCTTGGGCTGCCCACGGAACCAATCACGGGGCCGGTCCAATGCGGGCCGGCCCTCGACGTTCCAGCAAAGGACATGATCCATGGCAAAACGTGACTATTACGACGTGCTTGGTGTCGCAAAAGGCGCCAGCGCCGACGAAATCAAAAAGGGCTACCGCAAGAAGGCCAAGGAACTGCACCCCGACCGCAATGCAGACAATCCCAACGCCGAAGCTCAGTTCAAAGAGGCCAACGAAGCCTATGACGTCTTAAAGGACGCAGAAAAAAAGGCCGCCTATGACCGTTTCGGCCACGCCGCGTTCGAGGGTGGCATGGGCGGCGGTGGCGGGCGGCCCGGCGGCGGCTTTGGCGGTGGGCATCCCGATATGGGGTCCGCGTTTTCCGATGTGTTCGACGACCTCTTTGGCGACTTTATGGGGGGCCAACGCGGCGGCGGCGGACGCCGGGCGGCGCGTGGCTCTGACCTGCGCTATAACCTGCGCATCTCGCTCGAAGACGCATTTGCGGGCATGCAGAAAACCATCAACGTGCCCACATCCGTCAGCTGCGGCAGCTGCGATGGCACCGGGGCCGAGGGCGGTACCGAACCCACGACCTGCCCCACCTGTTCCGGCATGGGCAAGGTGCGCGCGCAGCAGGGCTTCTTTACCGTCGAACGCACCTGCCCCACCTGTTCCGGTCTGGGCCAGATCATCAAAAACCCGTGCAAAACCTGTTCGGGCGCGGGCCGCGTTGAAAAAGACCGCGCGCTGAGCGTGAACATCCCCGCAGGCGTCGAAACTGGCACCCGCATCCGCCTGGCAGGCGAGGGCGAGGCGGGGATGCGCGGCGGGCCAGCGGGCGACCTTTATATCTTTATCGAGGTGGCGGATCACAAGCTCTTTGAACGCGATGGCACCAACCTGTTCTGCCGCGTCCCCGTCAGCATGGGCACCGCAGCGCTGGGTGGCAGCATCGAAGTGCCCACCATCGACGGTGGCCGCGGGCGCGTCCAAATCCCCTCCGGCTCGCAGTCTGGTCGCCAAATGCGCTTGCGTGGCAAGGGCATGCCGGCCCTGCGCGGCGGCGCCGGGGGTGACATGTTCATCGAACTGGCCGTCGAAACCCCGGTGAACCTGACGGCCCGGCAAAAAGAGTTGCTGCGCGAGTTTGAGGATCTGTCGGAAGAGAACAACCCCGAATCCTCCAGCTTTTTTTCGTCGGTCAAATCCTTCTGGGATTCGATGAAAGGCTGATCGCGGATCAAGATCCGCCTTACGCGCAGCCCCCGTAAGGCGGATTTCAATCCGCGGCCCTTGGGCGTATCCTGCCTATATGCATCACACCTCGGGCCCTACGACCCTACGCCGTCTGCACCCGGACGATCTGCGCGCCTTTCAGGCCTATCGCCGCGACCCAGTTGTGGCGCAGTTCCAAGGCTGGGAAGCGGTGGATGACGCGCAAGCGACAGGTTTCCTGCGCGCCGTGGCCCAGATGACCCCGCTGCTGCAGCCCGGACAATGGGCCCAGATCGCCATCGCAGACAGTGCAACCGACGCGCTGCTGGGCGACTTGGGCCTACACCTGTCGACGGATGGTACCGAGGCCGAACTCGGCATCACCCTAGCCCGCGACGCGCAAGGGGCCGGGCACGCTACTCGCGCTGTGCAGATGGCCACCACGCTGATCTTTGATCAAAGCCGGGCGCAGCGCATCACCTACTGGACGGACGCACGCAACGCGCCTGCGCGTAGGCTTGCCACGCGCACCGGTTTTACATTCCACAAATTGATCGTAACCGACGGCGTTGAGGAGGCGTTTCACACCCTCCCCCGGCCTACAGCCTAACGCGGCGACCGCTTGGCCAGGATGCGCTGCAGGGTGCGCCTGTGCATGTTCAACCGCCGCGCCGTTTCTGACACGTTGCGATCACACAGCTCATAAACCCGCTGAATATGCTCCCACCGCACGCGGTCCGCGCTCATTGGGTTCTCGGGCGGCGGGGGCAGATCGTCACCAGTGGCCAGCAGCGCATTGGTGATGTCGGTCGCATCCGCAGGCTTCGACAGGTAATCCGTGGCGCCGATCTTGACCGCAGCGACCGCCGTTGCAATCGCGCCATAGCCCGTCAGCACCACAACCCGCGCATCGGGCCGCTTTTCGCGCAGCACCTCGACGACGTCGAGGCCATTGCCATCCTCTAACCGCAGGTCCACGACCGCATATGCTGGCGGCCGCGCAGTCGCGATGGCCTTGCCACCCGCGACACTGTCGGCCGTCTCAATCTCGAACCCGCGCTTTTCCATGGCCTTGGCCAGACGCCGCAGAAACGGCTCGTCATCGTCGACAAGCAACAGCGTTTTGTCCGTGCCCAAGTCCTGCTGTGCTGCTTCCGGCATCGCGTTCTCCAGTTCCCGCTTATTTTTTTGGCTGGGATTGAATATGGCGCGCGCTTTGGGTGGGGTCAAATTTTTCCGCGTTATCAGGCATTTTCTACAAAGCAGCTGACGCGCTCTGCCATCGCGTCTGCACTGACATCGCGGCGGAAAAATTCGACAAACCCGTGTTCGGGCAGCACCAGATAGGTAAAGGTAGAATGATCGACGAGGTAGAATTCGTCCGACTTGTCATGCGCTTTGTAATAGGTGCGATAGGCCTTGCTTGCTGCATCCGTCTGTTCGGGCGTGCCGGTCAGGCCGATCATCTTTTCATGTAGGTTATAGGCGAAATCACCGACCAGTTCGGGCGTATCCCGCTCTGGGTCGACGGTGATAAACACAGGCGTCACCGACATGCCCCGCTCGGCCAGTACATCCACCGCTTCGGCATTGCGCGCGGTGTCCAGCGGGCAGACATCCGGGCAGAACGTATAGCCAAAGTAAATCAGGCTCGGCTCGGTGATCACATCCTCGTCGGTTACCGTCTCGCCCGCGGCGTTCACAAGCTCGAACGGCCCGCCAATCCCGTTGCCGTCGCCCGCCACCTGCGTTGCCCCGCATTGGGCAAAGGCGGTGTCGTCCCCGCCCCCTTGCGTGACCCACCAAAGCCCGCCAATAAAAAGGGCAGCGACAAGGGCAGCAACGGGTGCAATGATGCGGGTCATGGTATCCTCAAATGGCTGGGATGCGCGTAGGCTCTAGGTAACCACTCCGACCCTGATCGCAAGAAACGAAATAGTGACACAATGGCGCAATCGCACTTCGGCCTGCTGACCGGCCAACAACGCTCGAATTGGATCCGTCTGCGGACGATGATCCTGCTGCGCTGGGTCGCCATCGTCGGCCAGCTGGTGGCCCTGACCGTGGCGCAGCGCTGGTACGGGCTGCAGCTGGAATTGGGGCTGTGCTATCTTGCGGTCGGCGTGTCCGTCATCGGCAACCTGATCGCCATCTTCGTCTTTCCCGAAAACAAGCGGCTAACCGAAACGGAAAACCTGGCCATGGTCATGTTTGACGTGTTGCAACTGGGCTTTCTGCTGTTCCTCACCGGCGGGTTGAACAACCCCTTTGCGCTGCTGCTGCTGGGGCCGGTCACGATTTCTGCGGCCGTGCTGACCACGCGGTCAACCGTGCTGGTGGGCGCCACGGGTATCGTGATCGTCACGCTTTTGTCGGAATACCACCTGCCGCTGCGCACGCAAAACGGGTTCATCCTGCGCATCCCGGAACTGTTCGTCTTTGGCAACTGGACGGCGCTGGTGATCGCAATCTGCTTTATCGGGCTCTATTCCCGGCGGGTGACGTCCGAAATCCACTCGATGTCCGACGCGCTGTCGGCCACGCAAATGGCCCTGTCGCGCGAACAGAAACTGACGGACCTGGGCGGCGTGGTTGCCGCCGCCGCGCATGAGCTTGGCACGCCGCTCGCTACCATCAAACTTGCCAGCGCCGAACTGATCGAGGAACTGTCGGACCACCCCGACCTGCGCGAGGATGCGGCCCTGATCCGCGAACAGGCCGACCGCTGCCGCGACATCCTGCGCAATATGGGCCGCGCGGGCAAAGACGACCTGCACCTGCGCCAGGCCCCGCTGATGACCGTCGTGCAAGAGGCGGCAGAGCCGCACACGCATCGCGGCAAGCGCGTGGCCTACACCCACGACCCCGACGCGGGGGACGAAATTGACCAGCCCGCGATTCTGCGGCAGCCAGAGATCATCCACGGCCTGCGCAACCTGGTGCAAAACGCGGTGGACTTCGCCCGCTCGACCGTCTGGATCGAGGCGCATTGGACCCAGGACGAGATCACGCTGCGCATCATGGACGACGGGCGCGGGTTCCCGCCGCAACTGCTGGGGCGTATCGGGGATCCCTTTGTCCGGCGGCGCAGGAACGGTGCCGACCGGCAGCAGCGCCCCGAATACGAGGGGATGGGCCTGGGGCTCTTTATCGCCAAAACGCTGCTTGAACGCTCGGGCGCGGAACTGACCTTTGCCAACGGCACCGACCCCTATGCCAGCGTCACACCGGCCAGCCAGCACGTCGGCGCGATTGTCGAGGTCGTGTGGCCGCGCGGCAAGATCGACGCGCGCAGCGGTGAAAATGCGCTCGGCCTGGGACAAAACGAACAAATTCGCGCCTGATCCGCACGTGTCCTTAACCACCTATTAACCTTGGTGACGCATCACTTAACATGCGCTCGAGGCTAAATGGGTCTGACCAGGTGTCGGTTATCGAAATGCTGTTCATGTTTGGCTGCGCCATCGTTTCGGTGGCGATGGGCGTGGTGTACATGCGCCAAAACCAGCCGCAGATGCGGGCCGACGCCGGGCCAGACACGCGCGGGCTGCACTTTCTTTTCTACGACCTCGACCTGCAACATATGTCGAGCGAGGCGCAAGCGCTCTTGGACGTGGGATCGGGCGAAACCGACTGGCATGCGCTGCGCGCCCGGCTGCTGTCCCGCTTTCCCGGCTTGCCGGATGGCGATGCGCTGCGCGACATCGACAGCTTGACTTTGCACGCCGCCTCGCCCAGCGACCCCGGCATCCTACGCCTGAACCGAGAGGACTATGTCACCCGCGTCACGATTGAGGATGAGGTCGTGCACGACATCCGCTCGGCCCACCTGATCAAGGCGCTCGAGGCCGAGATGGATACCCTCAGACCCGCAGCCACAGACGCGCCCTATCCCATCTGGCTGGCTGGCCCCGATGGCGGCATCCGCTGGTGCAACACCGCCTATGCGGCCTTGGCCGAGGATGTGCACCCCGGCGCAGCACCCGCCAGTTGCACGCTGTTTGACTTGGCGCCGACCGATCTGCACGCGCGCCGCGCGGTGCGCGTGCCGGTGCGGGTAGAACACAATCAGACCATCGAATGGTACAACGTCACCGCCACCCAATCGGGGCGCGACGTGATCTATCACGCGGTCGATATCAATGCCGTCATCCAGGCCGAGGTGGCGCAGCGCAACTTTGTCCAGACCCTGGCCAAGACCTTTGCACAGCTGTCCATCGGGCTCGCCATCTTTGACCGCAACGGGCAACTCGCACTCTTCAACCCCGCCCTTGTCGATCTCACGTCGCTTCCCGCCGAATTTCTCAGCGCGCGACCCGATCTATTGTCCTTCTTCGACCGGCTGCGCGACAACCGCGTCATGCCAGAGCCGAAGAACTACAATTCCTGGCGGCAAGAGATTTCCGAGGTGATCGCCGCCGCCACCAATGGCGACTATCAAGAGACGTGGAGCCTCGACAGCGGCCACACCTACCGGGTCAGCGGGCGGCCCCATCCCGATGGCGCCGTCGCCTTTTTGATCGAGGATATCACCGCCGAAATCTCGCTCACCCGCAACTTCCGGGCCGAGCTTGAGCTGGGCCAATCGCTGATGGACACGTTCGAGGACGCGCTTGTCGTCTTCTCTTCTGCCGGTGTGCTGACCTTTTGCAACGCCGCCTACCGCGCGATGTGGAAGATGGACCCCGACAACAGCTTTGCCGACGTCACGATCGTGGACGCGATCAAAGAATGGCAACAGCACAGCGCCCCCGATCCCGCCTGGGGCGACATGCGCGATTTTGTTATGCGCTTTGGCGAACGCGCCCCGTGGGACGCGTTGATCGCCCACAATAGCCTGGGCCGGTACGACGTGCACATCGCGCCCATCACCTCGGGCGCCACGGTCATCCGCTTTCGCGAACACGTCCCGCACATGGCTCTGGAACACGCCCGCGCCTAGGCTGTCATTCTGCTTGCAGCGCCGGGGGATGCCGATAGTTTGACGGCATGATCCACAACCCCCTGACCCTCACCTGGCCCACACCCCAGGCCACCGCCGACGCCGCCGTCGCCGTCGGCGCGCAGCTGGGCCCGGGCGACACGCTGCTGCTGGACGGCCCGGTGGGTGCAGGCAAAACCCATTTTGCGCGCGCGCTGATCCAGTCGCTGCTGGCGGTTGTCGAGGATGTCCCCTCGCCCACTTTCACCCTTGTCCAGACCTACGACACAACCGCGGGCCCGTTGTGGCACAGCGACCTCTATCGCATTTCCACCGACACAGAGGTGGACGAACTTGGCCTGATCGAGGCCTTTGACACCGCTATCTGTCTGGTCGAATGGCCCGACCGCCTCGGCCCGCTTGTGCCCACAAATGCACTGACCCTGACGCTCGCCCCCGACGGCGACGCACGGCGCGCCACACTCACGTGGTCCGACGCGCGCTGGGCACCCAAACTGCAAGGGCTTGCCGCCCATGCCTGACCGCGCCGCACAAATCGACACGTTCCTCACCGCAGCCGGCTGGAGCAACGCCGCCCGAACGCTTGTTGCCGGTGACGCGTCAAACCGGCGCTACGAACGGCTGACTGATGACACAGGCGCCACCGCCATCCTTATGGACGCCCCCCCGGACAAGGGCGAAGATGTCCGCCCCTTTGTCACCATCACCACTTACCTGCGCGCCGCGCACCTGTCCGCGCCCGCCATCTATGCCCAGGACGCCGCCAACGGCTTTCTCCTGATCGAAGACTTGGGCGACGCCCTCTATGCCCGCGTCATGGCCCGGGACCCCGACCAGCAAACGCCCCTTTATGAAGCGGCTATCGACGTGCTGGTGCACCTGCACGCACAACCCGCGCCAGACCTGCCCACCTACGACGCGACGGTCATGACCGACCGCGCGCGGCTCGCCTATGATTGGTATCGCTTGGGTGTGATGGGCGCCGACGACACCACCCGCGCGCAGGCGTTCGCAGACACCTTCCACGCGCTTTTGTCCGAGTTAGAGACGGATAACTCCGTCCTTATCCAGCGCGACTACCACGCCGAAAACCTGCTCTGGCTGCCGGATCGTACAGGCCCCGCCCGCGTCGGCCTGCTTGATTACCAGGACGCGATGCTGGGCCACCCGGCCTACGACCTTATCTCGCTTACCCAAGACGCCCGGCGCGACGTCGCACCGCCGATGCAAGCCGCGATGATCCACCGCTACGCCATCGCGACCAGCAGCGACCCCGACGCGTTGTCCAACGCCTGCGCCCTCCTCGGCGCTCAGCGCAACCTGCGAATCCTTGGCGTTTTCGCCCGACTGTCGATGGCCTATGGCAAGCCGCATTATGTCGATCTGATCCCGCGCGTCTGGGGCCACATCACGTACAACCTGTCCCACCCGGCACTGGCACCCATCGCCGACCAGATCCGGGCAGACCTGCCCGCACCCACCCCACCGATCCTGCAACACCTCAAAGACCTATGCGCCACACATCCCACGCCTTGATGCTCTTTGCGGCCGGGTTCGGCACGCGCATGCGCCCGCTGACGGACACGCAGCCCAAGCCGCTGATCCCCGTCGCAGGCCGCCCGCTGATCGACCACGCGATGGCCTTTATCGACGGCGCCGAAATCTCCAAAACTGTGGTCAACCTGCACTACCGCGCCGACCAGCTGGCCGCGCATCTGCAGGGCAAACCCATCGAAACAGTGACGGAAACGCCCGATATCCTGGACACCGGTGGCGGCCTGCGCAACGCGCTGCCGCTGCTGGGCGATGGCCCGATCCTGACGCTGAACACTGACGCGGTGTGGGCAGGGCCCAACCCGCTGGCGCTGCTGCAACAGGCCTGGGACCCCGCGCGAATGGATGCCCTTTTGATCTGCGTGCCTATGGCACAGGTGCACGGGCGCACAAACGGCGACTTTGACCTTGGCCCCGACGGGCACATCACGCGCGGGCAGGCGGCGGTTTATGGCGGCGCGCAGATCATCAAGACAACCGGCCTGCACGACATCCCTGACCGGGCCTTTTCGCTCAACGTGTTGTGGAACCAGATGGCCGCGCAAAACAGGCTCTTTGGCCTGCCCTATCCGGGTCAATGGTGCGATGTGGGCCACCCCGCGGGCATCCAAGTGGCCGAGGATATGCTGGCCCACGCTCATGTTTGACCCTTCAGGCACCCCGCGTCTGTTCGGCTGCCCCTTAGGTGTCGACTTTCCTGCCGCGGTCATCGGCGGGTTGGAACAGCGGCTTGCCGGGGTGCCGCCGCAGGAGTGGGCCCGCGTGACGCTGCTGGTCAACACGCAGCGCATGGCCCGGCGGTTGCGCACGCTGTTTGACGCAGCCCCACCCCGGCTGTTGCCGCGTATCCGTATGCTCACGGCGCTTGATGACCTTCTGCCAGTGGCGCCGCTGCCCCCTGCCGCATCGGCGCTGGAACGGCGGCTGCAACTGGTCGCGCTGGTCAACAAGCTGATCCAGCAAGACCACACAATCGCCCCCGACACCGCCAGCTTTGACCTTGCCGACAGCCTCGCCACTCTCATGGACGAGATGCAGGGCGAGGGGGTCAGCGCGGATGGTATCGCCCGCCTCGACGTGTCGGACCAATCTGGCCATTGGGCCCGCGCGCAACAGTTCATCGCCATTGCGCAAAGCTATATCGACGACACCAGCACCGCCCAGGACCCAGAGGCGCGGCAGCGTGCCACGGTGGAACGGCTGGCCGCGCAGTGGGCCGCCCATCCGCCCGCCGATCCGATCCTGGTCGTCGGCTCGACCGGGTCGCGCGGTACGACGCAGATGCTGATGCAAGCGGTCGCGCGCCTGCCCCAAGGGGCCGTGATCTTGCCCGGCTTTGACAGCGACATGCCCGTCGACGTGTGGAACGACCTGGCGCAAGACAGCCGCGGGGGCGAGGATCATCCGCAATTCCGCTTCCTGAAACTCGCCGCGGGCTTGGGGATTGACCCCGCAAGCATCCCGGCCTGGTCTGACGCGGCACCCGTCTCTGCCGCGCGCAATCGGCTGGTGTCACTCGCCCTCCGGCCTGCCCCCGTCACCGACGCCTGGTTGGCCGAAGGGCCCGCGCTTGCCCCGCATCTGCCGGACGCCACCGCCCACGTTACTCTGGTCGAGGCGGAAACGCCGCGGGCCGAGGCCATCGCGATCGCCATGCGCCTGCGCGCCGCAGCCGAGGATGGAACGCGCGCGGCGCTGATCACGCCCGACCGCATGCTCACCCGCCAGGTCGCCGCCGCGCTTGACCGGTGGGATATCCTGCCCGATGACAGTGCCGGCACCCCGCTGCACCTGTCGCCCCCGGGCCGCTTTCTGCGGCACGTGGCGGACCTGATGGCACAGCGCCTGGATGCCGAGGCGTTGCTGACCCTGCTCAAACACCCGCTCACCCATTCCGGGCCGGGCCGCAACCTGCATGTGCTGAACACGCAGCGGCTGGAACTGCGGATGCGCAAGGACGGGCTGCCCTATCCCGACCACGACAGTCTGATCCGCTGCGCCCAGCGCGCGGTTAAGAAGGACACCGACGGGATCGAGGCTTGGGCGACTTGGGTCGCCTCCCTCACCTGCGGTCAAACCGTCTCTGACAATAGGCATTTGGCCGACTGGGTGACGCAGCACCTGACCTTGGCCGAGGCGTTGGCCAGCGGTCCACAGGCCAGTGACGGCGCCGAACTCTGGCGCAAGGCGGCCGGTCAAGCCGCCCAGCAGGCTATGGCGCGCCTGTCCGACGCCGCCCATCTGGGCGACCGCATGACCGCGCGCGACTACGCCGCTCTGATCAGCGGTGTCTTGCGCAGCGAAGAGGTGCGCGACCGCGACAGCCCGCACCCCCACATCATGATCTGGGGCACGCTTGAGGCGCGAGTGCAAGGCGCCGATCTGGTGATCCTCGCCGGGCTGAACGACGGCACCTGGCCCGAACCCCCCGCGCCCGATCCCTGGCTGAACCGCAAAATGCGTCAGGATGCGGGTCTATTGCTGCCCGAACGGCGCATCGGCCTCTCTGCCCACGACTTTCAACAGGCTATTGCCGCACCCGAGGTGTGGCTCACCCGCTCGGTCCGCTCCGACGATGCCGAAACCGTGCCGTCGCGTTGGATGAACCGCATCCAGAACCTCGTCGCTGGGCTGACCGCGCGCGGGGCGGCGGATGTATGGGACCAGATGCGCACGCGCGGCAATCACTGGCTCGCGCAAGCTGCACAGTTGGACGCCGCCCCACCGGTGCCCAAGGCGTCCAGGCCTGCGCCCTGCCCGCCCGTGTCGGCCCGGCCCAGGCGGTTCACGGTGACCGAGATACAGACCCTAATCAGGGACCCTTACGCAATCTACGCCAAACACTGCCTCCGCCTGCGCGCGCTCAATCCGCTGGTGCAGACGCCTGACGCACTGTTGCGCGGCATCCTCTCGCACGAGGTGATGGAGCGGTTTGTCAAAGACAGCCTCGCGGACCCCACGGCCCTCACAACCGAGGCCCTGATGGATCAGGCGCAGGCCATCCTGGCCGCCGCCGTCCCCTGGCCCGCGGCCCGCGCGCTGTGGCTTGCCCGCTTTCAACGCGCCGCTCAGTGGATCGTCGACACCGAGGCCGTCCGCCAAACCCGCGCGACGCCCACGCTCTTTGAAAACGCGGCGCAGGGTCGGCTGACCCTCGCGCCCATCGCCACGACGCTCGAAGGGCGCGCCGACCGGGTGGACGTGGACGACACCGGCGCCGTGATCCTTTATGATTACAAAACCGGCGCCCCGCCGACAAAGGACCAGCAAAAACACTTTGACAAGCAACTGCTGATCGAGGCCGCGATGGTCGAGCAGGGCGGCTTTGACGCCCTTGGCCCCCGCCCCGTCCGCGCCGCGCAGTTCATCGGCCTGGGCAACACACCAAAGGTTGAGGACGCACCGCTGGACGACGAACCACCCGCCCAGGTCATCGCCCAGCTGATTGCCCTTCTTAGTGCCTATTTGGAGGGGGACAAAGGCTACACCTCCCGCCGCGCCCTCTACGAAGATCGGCAAGACCGCGACTATGACCAACTGGCCCGCTTTGGCGAGTGGGACGTGACCGACGCGCCAACCCCCGAGGTGCTGGAATGACCGCGCCCAACGACGCAACGCAGCGCCAGCAACTGGCCGCGCAGCCCATGACCTCGACCTGGCTGTCGGCAAATGCAGGCTCGGGCAAGACCCGCGTGCTGACCGACCGCGTTGCGCGCTTGCTGCTTGAGGACGTGCAACCGCAGCACATCCTCTGCCTTACCTACACCAAGGCCGCCGCGTCCGAGATGCAGAACCGACTGTTCAAACGGCTGGGTGCCTGGGCGATGCTGGACGATGCCGCGCTGCGCGATGCCCTGGCCGAATTGAGCCTCGACCGGCACCCTGATGGCGCCGATCTGCTCAAGGCGCGCACCCTTTTTGCCCGCGCAATCGAAACGCCGGGCGGGCTCAAGATCCAGACGATCCACTCCTTCTGCGCCGCCCTCCTGCGCCGCTTCCCGCTCGAGGCAGGCGTCAGCCCACAATTCACTGAAATCGAAGACCGCGCCGCCGAACTGCTGCGCGCCGAACTGGTGGACGAGATGGCCGAAGGCCCGGATGCCGCCGCCCTGACCGGCCTGGCGCAGCTGTACACGGGCGAGGATTTTTTGAGCCTAACACACGAGATCGCAGGCCGTATCGGCGATTTCCGTGACCTCACGCTCGATGACGCGCTGCCGCTCTTTGGCCAGCCGCCCGGCACCACCGCCGACCAGATCGCGCGCACGGCCTTTGACGATGACGACTGGGATCTGGTGCAATCCCTGATCCCGATCCTGTCGGGTAGCGGCGTCACCGACAAGGGCGTCGCGGATGTGCTGCGCACCATGATCGCGCTGGATGCCGACAGTGTGACCATTGCCGAGGCCGCGTTTCTGACCAAGACAGGCACGCGCAAGAAACGCTTTCCCACCAAGGCCACGCAGACCGCGGGCGCCCACCTCATGCCCCAGCTCGAAGCGTTGATCGACCGGGTCGAGGCCGCGCGCAGTGCCCGCCTGGCCCTTGCCGCCGCCGAACGCACTGTCGCGCTGCACCAATTCGCGCGCCGCTTTGCCCAGGCCTATACGGCGGCAAAACAGCGCAATGGCTGGCTCGATTTCGACGACCTGATCCAAAAGGCGCGCGACCTGCTGACCGACGAAAGGGTCGCCGCCTGGGTACTTTACCGCCTCGACGGCGGGATCGACCACATTCTGGTGGACGAGGCCCAAGACACCAGCCCCGCCCAATGGGACGTCATCCGCAAATTGGCCGAGGAGTTTTCCAGCGGCCAAGGCGCCCGCGCCGATGTCACGCGCACGATTTTTGTGGTCGGGGACAAGAAACAATCGATCTACTCTTTCCAGGGCGCCGACCCCCGCGAATTTGACCGGATGCAGTCAGAATTCGGCTCTAAACTGGCTGATTCAGGCCAAGTGCTGCAGTCACTCACGCTGGATCATTCCTTCCGCTCCTCTCCTGCGATCCTGCAACTGGTTGACCGCGTTTTCGAAAACGCAGGCCACGCGGGCTTTGGTCAGAACGCGCACATCGCCTTTCACAATGCCATGCCGGGCCGCGTCGATCTGTGGCCCCTGGTGCCCAAGCCCGAGACGGAGGCCGAGCGCGATTGGTTCGACCCCATCGACCGGCGGCACCCCGAGCATCAGCACCGCATTCTGGCCCAGGCCGTGGCGGGGCAGATCAAGCAATTGATCGACGATCAGACCCTAATACAAGGCGAAAAAGGCCCGCGCGCCGTACAGCCGCGCGACTTTCTAATCCTCGTGCAGCGCCGTGCTGGCGTCTTTGGCGACATCATCCGCGCGTGCAAAGAGGCGGGGCTGCCCATCGCTGGCGCCGACCGGCTTAAGGTCGGGGCCGAAACCGCGGTGCGTGACCTGGGCGCGCTGTTGTCCTTTCTCGCCACGCCCGAGGACAGCCTGTCGCTGGCCACCGCCCTGCGCTCGCCGCTTTTTGGCTGGTCGGAACAGGCGCTTTTCACCCTCGCCCACCACCGCAAGGCCGAATTTCTGTGGGAAGCGCTGCGGCAAAAACCGGATGATTACGCTAAAACAGTCTCGGTCCTGCACGACCTGCGCGACAACGTCGACTTTCTGCGGCCCTATGATCTGATCGAACGGATGCTCACCCGGCATGGCGGGCGCAAGCGCCTGCTTGCGCGGCTGGGAACCGAGGCCGAGGATGGGATCAACGCGCTGTTGTCCCAGGCGTTGGCCTATGAACGCAGCGCGGTGCCCAGCCTCACCGGTTTTCTCATCTGGATGGAAACCGACGATCTGGAGATCAAACGCCAGATCGACAGCGCGTCGAACCAGATCCGGGTGATGACGGTGCACGGCGCCAAAGGGCTGGAGGCGCCCATCGTGATCCTGCCCGAATGCGGCAAGCGGACCTTGCAGATGCGCGACGATATTCTGACGATGGATGGCCTGCCGGTGTGGAAGGCCCCCGCCGCCGCACAGCCCGCCGCGATGGCCGCCCGCATCGCCCAGATGAAAGAGGCCCAGCAAGAGGAATCGCTGCGCCTGCTATATGTGGCCCTCACCCGGGCCGAGAAATGGTTGATCGTCGCCGCCTCTGGCACATTGGACAGCGCCGGTGACGATTGGTACCAGCGGATCGAACGGGGCATGCGCGCCTCGGACGTGGTGCAGATTGACACGCCGGTGGGTCAGGGCTTGCGGTTGCAGCACGGCGATTGGACGCGCACCGCGACAGATACCGGCGATGCGGACACACCGGGCAAAACGGCCCCATTGCCCGGCCGTTTCCATACGTCTGCCATACCTTTTGCAGACACTGTTCAAACGCTCTCGCCCTCGGATTTGGGTGGGGCCAAGGCGCTGCCCGGCGACGGGTTGTCCGAGGATGAGGCGAAGGCCTACGGCACCCGCGTTCACCGCTTGCTCGAACTGCTGCCGCCGCTTGACCCCACCGACTGGGACCAGGTTAGCGCCCACCTAACCGACACGCCCCCGCTCCCCGACGCGCTTCGGCAAGAGGCCACGCAAGAAGCCCAGCGCATCCTGTCGGACGCAGCGCTCGCCCCCCTCTTTCACTCCGACACTCTGGCCGAGGTCGCGATTACCGCCACCCTTGGCACCGCCCGGATGCACGGCACCATCGACCGCTTGATCGTCACGGACAGCACCCTGCATGTGGTGGATTTCAAGACCAATCGCGTAGTCCCCGACACGCCTGGCGCCTGCCCCGTTGGCGTGCTCCGCCAGCTTGCCGCCTATGCCCACGGGCTGCGCCAGATCTATCCCGATCACGTTCTGCGCCTGTCTATTTTATGGACACGCACGGGCCAGTTGATGGATATGCCGCACGATATCGTGACGGCCGCGCTGGACGGTACGCCATATCTTGACGCGCCGGGGGTGGCTACTTAGGTTACCGCTCTACCGCATGTCCTTGGCAGGAGAAACAGCATGGCAACCGTGGCAGTAACCGACGCAACCTTTGACGCCGAAGTCAAAAATTCTGACGTGCCCGTCGTCGTCGACTTTTGGGCCGAATGGTGCGGCCCCTGCAAACAGATCGGCCCCGCATTGGAAGAGCTGTCGACCGAAATGGAAGGCAAGGTGAAGATCGCCAAAGTGAACGTGGACGAGAACCCGGATTCGCCCGCTCAGATGGGGGTGCGCGGCATCCCGGCGCTGTTCATCTTTAAGGACGGTCAGGTGATTTCCAACATGGCGGGCGCCAAGCCCAAAGCCGCGCTGCAAAGCTGGATCGAAGAGTCGATCTAAACCACCAGCCCATTGATTTTGAACGGCCTTCCCAGAAATGGGAGGGCCGTTTTACGTTTCAAACCCGTTCCGCGCCAACCGCTCAATCGCTGTCATCCGCGCGGTCTGCCGCCAACTGCGCCGCTGCGGATCAGGCGGGATCAGGCGCCAGTCGTTCAGCAGCTGCACATAGGGCACAAAGCGCACGGATGGGTCATCAAGGCCTACCAGATCGTAGCCGGAGAAAAACGCCGCAAGCGTCTCTTCAGACAAGACCGCGCCGGGGGAAAGGTCGCGACCGCGCTGAAACAGCTCGGCAAAGTCCATCAGGACCCGCGCGATATCAAAGCCGACAGGGGCAGTTGAGACGGGTTTGAAATCCAACCCCGTTGCTCCGTCAGGCCCCAGCAGCACATTGCGCATGTTGAAATCGCCATGCTTGATCGTTGACAGGGTCTGCTGCCCTTCGGCCTGTTCCGCGTGCGATCCAAGGCCCCAACAACAGTGCACAAACAGGTCCGGCAGCGCCACGCTCAGACGCCCCTCTGTCACCGCATCGGCCATCCGGTTGGCATGGGCGACCATGAACTTGGGCTGATAGGTCCGCACCTCGGGCGGGCTGCTGCCGTGAAAGGCCGCGAGCCACGCACCGGTGCGCCGCAGCATATCCGCAGGTTTCCGCCCTGCGGTCAGGTGGTCGTTCAATGTCTTGCCTGTGGCTTCGGCCATCACAACCAAGGTGCCGTCATCATTGGAATAAAGCACCTCGGGCGCATGTGCATCCGCGTGGTCGCGCAACCGGTCGAAGGCGTCTTGCTGCGCCGCCACACTCTGTGCAAGCCCGGCATCCTCAGGTGATTTGAACACCTGTTTCAGGATCAAGGGCCGCGGCCCTTTCAGACGGATAACCACGTGGCTGCGCGCGGGTTCGTCCTTTTGCCAGATCAGCTTGGCCTTGTAGGCACCCGGCGCACATCCCAGCCCCGGGGCGATCTGGGCCCAGGCGGCCAGCGCCTCTTTCATTCGCGGATCTTGTCGCCCCAACACCATGGTGCCACAGAACCACAGGACCGCCCCGGATTGAAGCCACCGGGTGAAACGCGCATATAGGCCGCAACACGCAAGGAGGCGCGAGATGAGCCAATCCGAATTTCCCGGCTGGCACGGGACCACGATCATCGGGGTGAAAAAGGGCGGCAAGGTCGTCATCGCAGGCGATGGGCAGGTGTCGCTGGGCCAAACGGTGATCAAAGGATCGGCCCGCAAGGTGCGCAGGCTGTCGCCCGGCGGGTTTGACGTCGTCGCAGGCTTTGCCGGGTCCACGGCAGATGCCTTTACTCTCTTGGAACGGCTTGAGACAAAGCTTGAGGCGACACCGGGCCAATTGGCGCGGGCAAGCGTGGATTTGGCCAAGGACTGGCGCACCGACAAGTACCTGCAAAAGTTGGAGGCGATGCTGATCGTGACCGATGGGACGGATATGTTCGTCATCACAGGCGCCGGTGACGTGCTTGAGCCGGAGCATGACGTGGCCGCCATCGGGTCGGGCGGCAACTTTGCCCTGGCCGCCGCCCGCGGCATGATGGACAGCGCCCGCGATGCCGAGGCTGTCGCCCGCGACGCCATGGCCATTGCCGCCGATATCTGCGTCTACACCAACGGCAACCTGACGGTAGAGGCGATCAGCGCATGACCGACATGACCTATACCCGCCTGGGAAACAGCGGTCTGATCGTCAGCCGTATGTGCTTTGGCACGATGACCTTTAATCTGGGCGCCGATTGGCTGCCCGGCGTGGCGACCGTGGGCCAGGATCTGGCCAATGACATGGTGGCGCACGCGCTGGATCATGGCGTCACCTTCTTTGACACCGCCGATGGGTATTCGAACGGCGAATCTGAACAGGTGTTGGGCAAGGCCCTGGGCGCCCGCCGGAACGACGCTGTGATCTGCACCAAGCTGGGCTTTCGTCAGACCGATCAGGTGGCCGATGCGGGGCTTAGCCGGGGGCATATCCTGAAACAGGTCGAGGGCAGCCTGACCCGGATGGGCGTCGATCACATCGACCTGCTGGTATTGCACAAAACCGATTTCACGACTCCGATGGAAGAAACCCTGCACGCGCTTCAAACCGTGATCGAGCATGGCAAGGTGCGCTATATCGGCGTGTCAAACTGGCCCGCCTGGCACGGCGCGCGTGCGATCCAGTATCAACGCGATCACCGCCTGTCGCCCTTTGTGGCGGGGCAATATCTGTACAACATCGTCAGCCGCGATTTGGAGCATGACGTGCTGCCCATGATGGCAGAAATGGGAACCAGTCTGATGGCCTGGTCACCGCTGGCCGGTGGGCTGCTGTCGGGCAAATACACACCCGGCGATCTACAAAGCGCCGAGGGGCGGTTGTCCGTCGGGGGTGATTTCCTGGACACAGATATTGCAGTGGCCCGTGCGGCGATCGAAACGCTGCGGGACGTGGCCGACGCGCATGGGGCGCATCCGGCCAGCATCGCCCTGGCGTGGATCCTCGCGCAGCGGCCAGACCATACGGTGATCTTTGGCGGCACCAAGATGGCACATGTCGACGCCGCCCTGGCCGCCCCGGGCCTTCGCCTGTCCGAGGATCAGCTGTCCCGGCTTGCCGCCGTGGCGCCGCCGGGCAAGCTGTATCCCCATTGGTTCGACGCCATGATGCGCGACCCGGTCTTTGCCGACATCCTGACCTAACCGGTCACGCCCGCCCTGCCCCGCCAACCGGTTGCGTTTCGGCGGGCAGAGGTTACATCGACCGCAGAGGAGACTTGCATGACCGACCTTACCCCGCGCGAAATCGTGTCCGAGCTGGACCGGTTCATCATCGGCCAGGCCGACGCCAAACGCGCGGTAGCCGTCGCGCTGCGCAACCGCTGGCGGCGCAAGCAGCTGTCCGATGACCTGCGGGACGAGGTGTATCCCAAGAACATCCTGATGATCGGCCCCACCGGCGTGGGCAAGACCGAGATCAGCCGCCGCCTGGCCAAACTGGCGCGCGCGCCGTTCCTCAAGGTCGAGGCGACAAAGTTTACCGAGGTCGGCTATGTCGGGCGGGATGTCGAACAGATCATCCGCGATCTGGTGGATGCCGCGATCATCGAAACCCGCGAACACATGCGCGAGGATGTAAAAGCGAACGCGCACCAGGCCGCCGAAGATCGCGTGATCGAGGCCATAGCTGGCAAAGACGCCCGCGACGGCACGCGCGAGATGTTTCGCAAAAAGCTGAAGGCGGGCGACCTGGACGACACGGTGATCGAGCTGGACGTCGCCGACACCTCGAACCCGTTCCCGATGATGGACATCCCCGGCCAGCCTGGCAGCAACATGGGGATGATGAACCTGGGCGACCTTTTTGGCAAAGCCATGGGCGGGCGCACCACGCGCAAGCGGCTGACCGTCGCGCAAAGCTATGATTTGCTGATCGGGGAAGAGGCCGACAAGCTCTTGGATGACGAGACGGTGACCAAGACGGCGCTGGCTGCGGTCCAGGACAACGGCATCGTGTTCCTCGATGAGATCGACAAGGTCTGTGCCCGGTCAGATGCACGCGGCGGGGATGTCAGCCGCGAGGGGGTGCAGCGCGATCTGCTGCCCTTGATCGAGGGGACGACCGTCAGCACCAAACATGGCGCGGTCAAAACCGACCACATCCTGTTCATCGCCTCGGGCGCCTTTCATATCGCCAAGCCGTCGGACTTGCTGCCCGAACTGCAAGGGCGCCTGCCCATCCGGGTCGAGCTGCGCGCGCTGACCGAGGATGATTTCGTCCGCATCTTGGAAGAGACGGACAATGCCCTGACCCTGCAATACACCGCCCTTATGGCGACCGAAGAGGTCACGGTGACCTTTGAACCCGACGGCATCCGCGCCCTGGCCCGCATCGCGGCCGAGGTGAACCAAAGCGTGGAAAACATCGGCGCCCGGCGCCTCTACACCGTGATGGAGCGGGTGTTTGAAGAGCTGTCCTTTCACGCGCCCGACCGCAGCGGCAGCGCGGTGGTTGTCGATGCGGCCTTTGTCGACACGCATCTCGGCGAATTGGCGCGGTCAACGGATGTCAGCCGTTACGTGCTCTAGGCGGGGTTCCCGTTCTCGGCTAAAGCCGCTGAAGTGAAAGGGTACCCTAATGCGCCGCAGTCTTAGCATCTTGCTTCTTGCCCTTGTGCTGCTGGGATGCAGTGACCGGACAGAGGCGCCTGTTGTACCCGAGGCGTTGGGCTATGGCCTGAACAAACAGGTGTTCATTGGCACCACCCGCGCCATGAACGATGCTGGCGAATACGGCATCGGACGGTCAGAGACGCTGCAACTGCTTGAAGCGACGGTATCCATCCCACCCAACAGATCGGTTGGGTCCGTGTCGAACGGTGCAGACCGCCCCAGGCCTGACCGCGACTTTGTCCTTGCTGCCGTGCGCACCTTTCCCGACCGTGCGGCCTTTGGCCAGCGGCTGCAAAAACAGGTGGCCCAAGCGGTAACCGACGAACGCGAGGTCGTTGTGTTTGTGCACGAGTTCAACAACAGCTTTAGCGATTCTGCCTTTCGCATGGCACAGCTGGCGCATGATCTGGACCTGCCAGGCGCGCATGTCAGCTATTCCTGGCCCAGCCGGGGCAATGCGCTGGGGTACGAATACGACCGCGACAGCGCACTGTTTGCGCGTGATGGCCTCGCCAACCTGCTGCAATCCATCCGGTCCGCGGGCACGCCCAACATCGTCCTGGTCGCGCATTCCATGGGCAGCGCGCTGGTGATGGAGACGCTGCGCCAGCTTGAGATTGGAGAGCCAGGCTGGACCGGCCAGCATATCAGCGGGGTGGTCCTGATGTCGCCGGACATCAATGTCGACGTGTTCCGCAGCCAGTTCAAACGCATCCGCGATGTGCCCAGCCCGTTCATCGTGATCGTGTCGCGCAAGGATGCGATCCTGCGCCTGTCCTCGCGCCTTCGGGGCGAGCCATCGCAACTGGGCAATATCCGCAACGTGGATGAGGTGGCTGATCTGCCCATTTCGGTCGTGGATGTCACGGCGTTTTCAGACATGCGGTCGGGCAATCATTTCGTGGCGGGCAGTTCGCCCGCTCTGATCCAACTACTGCGCCGGTCCTCCGAGCTGGACCGTGAATTTGTCCGCGGGCGCACTGGCGGCATCGTCCTGCTGCCTGGGCAGCGGCGCACATTTGCCCAAAGTGCAAGTGGCGCGCAATAGTGGCTGATCAACTGGTCGGCTTCTTGCGGGCGAACCAGCGATGGCTGGCTGCGGGGGCCTTGCTGACGCTGTTGTCGTCCTTTGGGCAGACGTTTTTCATCTCGATCTTTGCAGCACAGATTCAGGCGGATTTTAACCTGTCCCATGGCGGGTGGGGCGGGATCTATTCGCTGGGCACGACTGCGTCGGCCCTTGTGATGATCTGGGCCGGTGGCCTGACCGACCGTTTTCGCGCCCGCACGTTAAGCGTTTGGGTCCTGGCAATGCTCAGCGCGTCATGCCTGGCCATGGCAGTGAACCCCTATGCAGCCTTGCTCCCGGTGATCATCTTTGCGCTGCGCCTGACGGGGCAGGGGATGACCAGCCATATTGCCATCGTTGCGATGGCCCGGTGGTTTGTCGCCACACGCGGGCGGGCGCTGTCTGTTGCCACCTTGGGCTTTTCGGTGGGCGAGGCTGTTCTCCCGCTTAGCTTTGTGGCGCTGCTGTCGGTGCTGCACTGGCGGGCGCTGTGGGTTGCGGCGGCCTGCGTTGCGCTGGCTGGCATCCCGATCTTGCTAGGTCTGCTGCGAACAGAGCGTACGCCACAAAGCATGGCCGAGGAAAACCAAAGCGTCGGCATGGCCGAACGGCATTGGAGCAGGCGGGAAACGCTGCATCATCCGCTGTTTTGGTTCATGATCCCGGCGCTGCTTGGGCCCTCGGCCTTCAACACCGCGTTCTTTTTCCAGCAGGTATACTACGCACAGATCAAAGGGTGGACGCATCTGACGCTGGTGGCGATGTTCCCGATTTACACAGTGATGGGGATCGCCGCGATGATCGTGTCGGGCATCGCGCTGGACCGGTACGGCACCGCCCGACTGATGCCGCTGTACCAGCTTCCGCTGGTCGTCGCCTTCCTGATCTTTGCCGCGGCGGTATCGCCCTTGCATGCGGCGGTTGGGTTTATCTTTCTAGCCCTGACAACGGGGGCCAATTCAACGCTGCCCAACGCCTTTTGGGCAGAGTTCTATGGCACGCGCCATATGGGCGGGATCAAGGCGATGGCGACGGCAGTCATGGTTCTAGGCTCTGCCATCGGGCCGGGGATCACGGGTGTTTTGATCGACGCAGGCGTGGACCTGAACGTGCAATATGTGGGGGTGGCCCTGTATTTCCTATTTGCGACGCTATGCATGTGGATGGGCATCCAACGGGCGCGCGGATCGCTAACGCAGCTTGCGTAAATAGACGTAATAGGCGCCGCCGCCCCCGTGCCGGATGTGGGCCTGGCTGACTTGCAGCACAACCGCGGCGAGGGGCGGCAGCGATAACCACTGCGGCACCTGATGGCGCAGCACGCCATGGCGAACCGGGATCGGCCCGCCGTCATCGCGGTTCTTGCCCTTGCCGGTCACGACCAGCACCAAACGCTTGCCCTGCGACTGCGCGGACAGGATGAACCGGATCAGCGCGGGATGCGCGCGGTCTAGGGTCATGCCGTGCAAGTCCAGCTTGCCTTCCGGCTTGATCTTGCCGCGGGTCATCTGGCCAAACGCCTTGCGGTCCATCTGCACTGGCTGTGCCTTGACCTGATCGGCGACAGACCCCGCCAAACGCACACTGGTGCGGGGTGCCGTGCCAACGGGCGGGACGGGTTGGACCAGTGTTTCGAACATCGGTTTGCGCGGTTGGGTTTTCTCGACGTCGGGCGTCACGACGAAATCGTCCGGGTGGAATTTCTTGGGCGGGTGCAACCGTTCGGCCTTGGCGATGACTTTGCGCCACAGCTCTTCCTCTTCGGGTTTCAGACGGCGGCGGGTCATATGGCGCTTTCGGGCAGCAGGGCATAGGCGCGCTGGATTGGCATCAAGACCATCATGCGGCCAGGGTCACGCAAACGTCCGGCAGCACGCCCCGCGCTATCGCCAGTGCCGAAAAAGACGTCCGCCCGCTGCGCCCCTTTGATGGCAGAGCCGGTGTCTTGGGCGATCATCAAGCGGCGTAAGGGCTCTTGGCCATCCTTTTCGATCCACACGGGCGCGCCCAGCGGGACGAAAGACGGATCAACGGCAATCGACCGCATCGTTGTGATCGACCGGTTCATCGCACCCAAGGGGCCGCGATCCGACGGCACCTCGCTCACCTCGCGGAAAAAGACATAAGAGTTGTTGTGATAGAGCAGTTCGCGCCCGTCCACCGGATTGCGCGCCACCCAGTTCTTGATCACCTGCGCGCTGACCTGATGCGGGCTGTAGGTGCCGCGGCGGACCAGTTCGGCGCCGATGGATCGGTATTCGTGCCCGTTCGACCCGGAGTAACCCACGCGGATCGTGTTGCCATTGGGCAGGCGGATACGGCCCGACCCTTGGATTTGAAGAAAGAACAGTTCAACCGGATCATCGACCCAGGCAATTTCCAACCCGCGCCCGTCAAGGTACCCACCTTCGAGGATTTGCCGACGCGTCAGCCAGGGGCGGTTTACCCGTGCCTCGGGCGGCATGGCATAGACGGGGTAGCGATAGCGGGCGCTGCGCCGCAAGGCGCCGTCCAACTCGGGTTCAAAGTAGCCCGTGAACAGGCCGTCTTTGCCGTCTTCGATGATGACGGGGCGAAAGAAAAGCTCAAAGAACCGCCGCGCCTCTGGCTCATCCTTAGCCAAGGCGCACAAGGCCTTCCAATCGGGGTCTTTCATATCGCGGCAGGTGTTGCGGAACACGACCATCGCGGCGGCATGGTCGTCGACGTCCCACCCATCCAGGTCGGCGAAATCCAAAACCGTATACCGAATGTCAGAGGCCACGGCGCTTAACGCGCACGTGGCCAAACAAAACGCACCAACACAGGCCCGAATTACGCGTCTGTAGACACCAGCAGCCAATTTGGGTCGTCAGCCCCCATGGTTCGCGCAAAAGACCACGTGTCTTTCTGCCGTTTCACCTCAGTCAGGCTACCTTCTATAATATCCCCGCCCTGATCGCGAACGGCGGATGTCAGTTCTGCGACAAAACGGATAGTCAATTCCGCTTCCGAGGTATTTTTGTCATAGGTGGCGTCCATCAACTTCAGCTCGCGCACGCCGATGAACTGCGCCTCGATGGTTAGACCCTGATCTTCGCGCGCGGCAACGCCGTCGACAAAAGTTTCGTAAATCTCTTCGGACAGGAAAGGCTGGATGTCGGACAGTTCGCCCCTTTCATAGCCCATGACGATCATCTCGTAGGCGCCGCGAGCGCCCTGCAGGAAATCGGCGACGTTGAACGACGGCTCGATGCGCTTCATCTCGGTCAGCGCTTCGGCGGCGGTGCTGTCCTCTTCGACGTGGTCGGTGATGTCGAGGTCGGGACCGCCCTCGATCACGGCCAGGTCAGGCCGACCGCTGCGGTCGTTGGCGGGCTTTGGCACGGGCGGCTGTTCAAAGCCTTCGCGGGTGCCCAGTACGTTTTTCAGTCGCAGAATCAAAAAGACGGCGATGCCCGCAAGGACAAGAAGCTGGATCAGCGGAGAGTTCATTCGTACCTCATTCTGCGCGTTCGGGTGGCAAGCGCCCGGCTCGGTCCTTATGTAGGTGCAAGGTGGTACCAAGTCCACCGCGTGGCCGGAATGGCCTCAAGAAAGGATGTCGCATATGTGGCTGTTCGTTGCATTTCTACTGGTTCCGCTGATTGAGATCGCGCTGTTTATTCAAATTGGCGGTGCGATTGGCCTGGGCTGGACGCTGTTGATCGTCGTTATCACGGCTGTGATCGGCACCGCGCTGGTGCGTGCGCAGGGGATGCAAGCGTTGGGCCAGGTGCGGTCCTCCTTTCAGCAGATGCAGGACCCCAGCCAGGCCCTGGCCCACGGTGCGATGATCCTGTTTTCCGGTGCTTTGCTGCTGACACCTGGGTTTTTCACCGACGCGGTTGGCTTTGCCCTACTAGTGCCCGGCGTGCGCGTGGCTGTGTTCGACTGGGCGCGCGGCCGGATAAAGGTCGCGACATTCGCCAGCCACGATGCGCGGCCCCGCCAGCCATCGGACGTGATCGACGGCGACTATTCCGAAGTGCCGCAGGAACCTGGCACACAGGATGGCCCATCGGGTTGGACCAAGCATTGAGGCTGCGCGGCCAAGCTGATACCAGAGGCGGAAATCAGCCGCCCTTGGGAGAGTAAGAATGGCCGAAGACACCGCAGCCCAACCCGCCGCGCCACAGATGCGCGTCCTTGGGCAGTTTATCCGTGACATGTCCTTTGAAAATATCGTTGCACAAAAGGGCGCGTCGCCCGACGTGCAGCCCGATGTGCAGGTTCAGGTGAACCTGGACGCCAAAAAGCGTGCCGCGGATGGCAACCAATACGAAAGCTCGATCAAGCTGAAGGTAACGTCGAAGGACAAAGAAGGCGACACCGTCCTCTTCGTTCTGGAAATTGACTATGTCGGCATGTTTGCCATCGACAACATCCCGGAAGAGCAATTGCACCCCTTCCTGCTGATCGAATGCCCGCGCATGATCTTCCCCTTCCTGCGCCGCATCGTCAGCGACATCACCCGCGACGGTGGGTTCCCGCCGCTGAATCTGGAAAACATCGACTTTATCTCGCTGTACCGGAACGAGATTGCGCGGCGGAAGTCCGAGGCAGCACCTGCTGACGCGCCGGTTAACTAAGACATCAAGAAAGGCCGGTGCAGACGGTGTGCCGGCCTTTTTTATTGCGGCCAAAGTGCATCATCGCCCAGCTTGGCCACAAATGCCGCGTGTGCGGCACGCTCTTCTTCCGTGATGCGCGGTGCCAGCGGTGTGGGGCGCGCATGCGGGGCCCAAGCGGTGTCTGACGTTGCCGATGTGGACGCGGCAGACGCGGTGGACAGCCCAAAGTCGGGCTGCCGCCCGCCGATCAGCTCTAGGTACACTTCCGCCAGAATTTCACTGTCCAGCAGCGCGCCGTGCAAGGTGCGCGCGGAGTTGTCGATACCGAAACGGCGGCACAGCGCATCCAGCGAAGCGGGCGAGCCGGGAAAACGGCGGCGCGCAATTTCGAGCGTATCAATCGCCTGATCATAGGGCAGGGTGGGCAGGCCCATCCACGTCAGCTCGGCGTTCAAGAACTTCATGTCGAAGGCGGCGTTGTGGATCACCAGCTTGGCATCCCCGACAAAGTCCCGAAACTTTTGCCCGATCTGCGCGAACTTGGGCTTCCCCCGCAGGAAATCATCGCCCAGCCCATGCACCTCGAACGCCTCTTGCGGCATGGCGCGTTCGGGGTCGATATATTCGTGGAACACATTCTGCGTGGGGACGTGGCCGATCAGCTCAATCGCGCCGATTTCGACGATCCGGTCACCGCCTTGCGGGTCGAACCCTGTCGTTTCAGTATCAAGGACGATTTCACGCATCGGTTAGCCTGTTTTTTATGGATTGAACGACATTATGGACCTGCGCGCGCGCATGTTCAATCGTATCCGTGTGGATCACGAAATCTGCGCGGTCGCGTTTTTCCTCGGCTGGCATTTGCTTGGCTTTGATGGCCAGAAACTGGTCGCGGTTCATCGTGCCACGCGCCATCACGCGTGCCTCTTGTTCGGCGGCAGAGATGTAGACAACCGCCACAGCATCCATGGTTGCGTCGCCGCCAGTTTCGTACAAAAGGGGGATGTCGAAGACGAGGATATCGGAGCGCTGCGCCTCGATGAATGCCGCGCGGTCTTGGGCGACGAGGGGGTGCACGATGGCTTCGATCCTTGGCAGCGCACTTGGGTCATTTGAGATGATGTCCCGCAACGCGGCACGCGATACGGCACCGTCCTGGATCGCGGCGGGAAACTGCGCTTGCATCGGCGGCACTGCCATACCGCCCTTGGCATATAGGCGATGCACTGCCGCATCCGCATCCCAAACCGCACAGCCCGCATCGGCAAACATTTGCGCCGTCGTCGACTTTCCCATCCCGATTGAGCCTGTGAGGCCCAGCTTAAAGCTCATCTTAGGGCGGCGGCGCGGGTGGCGCTGTCGACCTCTGGCCGTTGGCCGAACCAACGTTCGAACGCAGGCACCGCCTGATGCAACAGCATGCCAAGCCCATCGACGGTGACACACCCTGCCTGCTCTGCCGCAGCCAGCAGATCGGTGCGCAACGGGGCATAGACCAGATCGGTAACAATCGTTCCCTTCCGCAACCCATCCAGCGGCACACGCATCGCAGGCTTGCCAATCATCCCAAGCGACGTGGTGTTCACCACCAGCTGCGATTCCTCAAGGATATTTCCGGCCTGCACCCAGTCCACGACCGTGACGCGATTGCCAAAGTCATCGGCCAGCTTTTCCGCACGCACGCGGGTCCGGTTGGTGATCAAAATTTCGGGCACGCCTGCATCCAGCAGCGACGCAACAACTGCCCGCGCCGATCCACCCGCACCCAGGACCGTGGCAGGGCCCGCGGCGGGTATCCAACCGGGCGCCCCGGATTTCAGGTTTTCGATAAACCCATACCCATCCGTGTTGTCGGCATGGATTTGCCCATCCTTGCGAAAGATCAGCGTGTTTGCAGCACCGATCAGGGTGGCCCGGTCGGTGACCAGATCCGCAATCTCTAACGCTGCTTCCTTATGCGGAACGGTGATGTTCACACCGACAAACCCCGCCTTGGGCAACGTCCGCAACACGACCTCTAAATCCTGCGTGGCCACGTCCATGGGAATGTAGTCACCGGGCAGCCCATAGATCTTGAGCCAATGGCGGTGCAGCTGCGGCGATTTGGAATGCGAGATGGGGGAGCCGATGACCCCAGCCAATGGAATTTTGCCTGACATCGTGCTTGCGCTCTTTATCCTTCGATCACACCACGAAGCGTGAGAAAGGCGAGCAGTTCCAAAAGCGGCAGTCCAAGGACATGGAAATAGTCCCCTTCGACGCTGTGAAACAGGCGCACCCCCTCGGCCTCAAGTTGATATGCGCCAACTGAGTGGCGAATGTCATCCCAATTCCGCGAGATATATGCCGCGAGGTACTGATCCGACACATCCCGCATGCGCAAACGGACGTGACCCACGTGCCGCCAGATCGGTTTGCCCTCGTGATAGATGACGGCGGCAGAGAACAGACTGTGCCGCTGTCCTCGCATGGCGGTCAGTTGTGCTGTGGCATCGGCGGGGTCGCGCGGTTTGCTCAGCAGCTTGCCCTCAAAGGCCAGCACCTGGTCGCAACCGATCACCATGGCCTCTGGCCTTTTGTCCGCGATCTTGCGCGCCTTCATCTCGGCCAAGGTGTCGGCGATGTCGCGGGGGCTGGCGTCTTCAGCGCGCAAGGCGTCTTTAATGGAATCTTCATCAATGCGGGCCACTTCTGTTTCGAACGCAAGGCCCGCGTTACGCAACATCTGCGCGCGAATGGCAGAGCCGGAGGCGAGTATCAGGGGCGTGTCCATGTGGATAACCATGTGTGGAAGTAGAGGTGAAGGCAGTGGCCCCGTGTGTGCGAAAAACCGGGGCTAAGGGCAAGCGGGATAGATGGCGGTGTTTCGGCGGGTTAGCCAAGCAATGATCCCCTTGGGACGAGGATAAGTGGCGGTCTGTGTACAACGGGTACAATACAGATATATCCACAGATTTATCTTTGGTGAAACGTCCGCAACGGTCGTCTAAGTTACTGACAACATGTAGAATTAGATGTACGGCGGCGTGTAGGCGCATATCTTAATCCATCACATCCACACTGCGGACAAATGTGTAGCAAGAGGTTAATCCCCAGAATCCGCGCCCTCTACAAAATCATCATCCTTTCTTCTTTCTTTATTTTATTTATAGGGTGACCCCGGACCTGAAGGAGACGGGGTGACATGGGGGACCTGCTGGCAAGCGCGTATCTCTGGATCAAGGCATTTCATATTATGGCCGTGATCGCCTGGATGGCTGCGCTGTTCTATCTGCCGCGCCTCTACGTCTATCACTCTGAACAGGTTGGGCTGTCGGGCGAGACGCATGCGTTGTTCCAGACCATGGAGTATAAGCTGCTCAAGGTGATCATGAACCCCGCGATGATTGCAACCTGGGTTTTGGGCATCTGCCTGGCGCTGATCCCAGGTGTTATCGATTGGGGTGCCGTGTGGCCGTGGACCAAGCTGGTGGGCATTCTGGCCATGTCGGGCTTTCACGGGTGGCTGGCGGGGCAGCGCAAAGCCTTTGCTGCCGGCGGCCCGATCAAAACCGGCCGTCAGTACCGGATGATGAATGAAGTGCCGACGCTTTTGATGGTGCTGATCGTTCTGTCGGTGGTTGTGAAATTCTGAGAACGTTGACTCGCGCCGTCCAGGCGCCTATGTGCGGTGCTGCACCCCGTCCGGGGATCGCACATAGCTGACATTTCTGACGTGATCTGAGGCGCCCATTCGCGCGCGCCCTGAAAGTTTTCCCATGACCACAGACTTCCTCGCGCTCGCCGACCTCAAGGCGCAAAGCCCCAAAGACCTTCTTGCCATGGCGGAAGAACTAGAGATCGAAAACGCCTCGACCATGCGGAAGGGCGAGATGATGTTCCAGATCTTGCGCGAACGCGCGGACGAGGGGTGGGAGGTGTACGGCGACGGCGTTCTGGAGGTTCTCCAGGATGGCTTTGGCTTTCTGCGCTCGCCCGAGGCGAACTATCTGCCCGGTCCTGACGATATCTATGTCTCGCCCGATATGATCCGCCAGTATTCGCTGCGGACCGGGGACACGATCGACGGGATGATTAAGGCGCCCGACGATAACGAGCGTTACTTTGCCCTGACCAGCGCGACGCGAATCAATTTTGAAGAGCCCGAGAAGGCCAAGCACAAGATTGCCTTCGACAACCTCACGCCGCTTTATCCCGACGAGCGTCTGACGATGGAGACAAGCGACCCGGCGACCAAGGACCGGTCAGCCCGGATTATCGATCTGGTCGCCCCCATCGGCAAAGGCCAGCGATCGCTGATCGTGGCGCCGCCGCGCACGGGTAAAACCGTGTTGCTGCAGAACATCGCGTCCAGCATCGAAAAGAACCACCCAGAGTGCTATCTGATCGTCCTGCTGATCGACGAGCGGCCCGAAGAGGTGACGGACATGCAGCGGTCGGTGAAGGGTGAGGTCGTCAGCTCGACCTTTGACGAACCGGCGACGCGGCACGTGGCTGTGTCTGAGATGGTGATTGAAAAGGCCAAGCGTCTGGTCGAGCATAAGCGAGATGTGGTCATCTTACTTGATTCGATCACAAGACTTGGTAGGGCGTTCAACACGGTTGTGCCGTCATCCGGTAAAGTTCTGACCGGTGGTGTGGATGCAAACGCGCTGCAACGGCCCAAGCGGTTCTTTGGCGCCGCGCGGAATATCGAAGAGGGTGGATCGCTGACCATCATCGCGACCGCGCTGATCGATACGGGCAGCCGGATGGACGAGGTGATCTTTGAAGAGTTCAAAGGTACCGGCAACTCAGAGATTGTGCTGGATCGCAAGATTGCGGACAAGCGGGTGTTCCCTGCCATCGACATCCTCAAGTCCGGTACTCGGAAAGAGGACCTGCTGGTGGACAAGATCGACTTGGCCAAGACCTTTGTGCTGCGCCGGATCCTGAACCCGATGGGCACAACGGATGCCATCGAGTTCCTGATTTCCAAGCTCAAGCAAACCAAGACGAACAGCGAATTCTTTGATTCCATGAACACTTAGCGCGCTGGCGAAAGGGTTGGCGATGGACACGATCTTTGCCCTGGCCACGGCGCCGGGCCGTGCTGGCGTTGCAGTTGTCCGCGTTTCAGGGCCCGAGGCGTTTGTATGCGCAACCGCGTTGGTGGGGTCCTTGCCAGAACTACGGCGCGCTGGATTGCGGACTTTGCGCGACGCAGCAGGTGAAGTCTTGGACCAGGCCTTGGTTCTGATCTTTCCAGGCCCGGCAAGTTTTACGGGTGAGGATGTCGTCGAGTTTCACCTGCATGGTAGTATCGCGGTGACAGCGGCGGTACTGCGTACGCTGGGTCAAGGTCCGGCGCGTATGGCAGAGCCGGGAGAGTTCACGCGACGAGCCTTGGAAAACGACAAGATGGACCTGGCCCAAGTCGAAGGTCTGGGTGATCTGATCGAAGCAGAAACCGAGGCACAGCGGCAGCAGGCGCTGAAAACGGTATCGGGCGCCCTGGGTATTCGGATCGAGGCTTGGCGCGCGCAGTTGATTCGCGCGGCTGCGTTGATCGAGGTTACAATTGATTTCGCGGATGAAGAGGTTCCGGTTGATGTGACGCCAGAGGTTCAGGGCCTCTTGTCCGACGTGCGCGCTGATATCCAATGCGAGCTGGACGGTTTTGCCGCGGCAGAGCGAATCAGGACAGGTTTTGAGGTTGCCATTGTTGGCCCACCGAATGCGGGCAAGTCGACGCTGTTGAATGCGCTTGCCCGGCGGGAAGCGGCGATTACGTCGCAGCATGCCGGGACGACACGGGATGTGATCGAGGTGCGGATGGATATCGGCGGCTTGGCGGTTACCCTTTTGGACACGGCTGGTCTGCGCGAAGGGCAGGATGCGATTGAGGCGGAAGGGATCTCGCGTGCTATTGCGCGAGCAGAGGCCGCGGATGTGCGCGTATTTCTGGCCGAACCGGGTGAGACCTTGGCCGTGCAAGCCCGCCTTGGTGATATTACCTTGGCGCCTAAGGCGGACATGCGCAGCGATGAGGCGAAGGCGGTATCCGGCCGAACGGGGCAAGGTGTACCAGAGCTGTTGCAGGACTTGGCTGAAGTTCTTACAACCCGGGTTCAGTCGGCTGGCCTAACCTCGCACGAACGGCATCGCGTGGCGATGAGCGCAGCGGTTGAAAACCTGGATCGCGCCGCCGAGTTTGTTGGGTTGGGAGCGGAGCATTATGATATTTCGGCTGAAGAAATTCGAATCGCGATCCGATCTTTGGAAGCGGTTGTTGGCCGGGTAGATGTTGAGAACGTGCTGGACGAGATCTTTTCCAGTTTTTGCTTGGGCAAGTGATGGAGTGTTTCACGTGAAACAATTCGACGTCATTGTAATTGGCGGTGGCCACGCGGGTTGTGAGGCTGCCCACGCGGCTGCGCGGTCTCGGGCGAACACGGCCCTCGTCACCATGAAACGCAGCGATATTGGCGTCATGTCTTGCAATCCTGCCATCGGCGGTCTCGGCAAAGGTCACCTCGTGCGCGAGATTGATGCAATGGACGGGATCATGGGCCGCGTCGCGGATGCGTCCGGCATCCAGTTCCGTTTGCTGAACCGGCGGAAGGGTCCCGCGGTGCAAGGGCCGCGCGCGCAGTCTGACCGGAAAGTGTATCAGCGCGAGATGCTGGCGATTATCGAAAACACGCCCAACCTGACATTGGTCGAGGGCGAAGTGACGGACTTCGTAATGTCGTCCGGGACTGTATGCGGTGTCACATTGCGCGACGGTACAGGTTTAAACGCGTCCGCTGTCATTCTGACCACTGGAACATTCCTGCGCGGTAAGGTGCATATTGGTGATGTCTCGTATGCTAGTGGTCGTATGGGTGATGATGCATCCACGCGCTTGGCCGAGCGAATTGACAGCTTTGCCCTTCCAATGGGGCGCTTGAAAACCGGGACGCCGCCACGTTTGGACGGCCGTACAATCCGGTGGGAGGCTTTGGAGGTTCAGGATGGCGACGAAGATCCTGTGCTGTTTTCCTTCTTTTCCGGGAAGCCGCCGTTGCGGCAAGTGCCCTGCGGCATCACGCACACCAACGCCACGACCCACGACATTATTCGCCAAAACCTGGACCGCTCAGCGATGTACGGCGGGCACATCGACGGGATTGGCCCGCGCTATTGTCCGTCAATCGAAGACAAGATCGTGCGCTTTGCGGATAAGGATTCGCACCAGATTTTCCTGGAGCCTGAAGGGTTAGACGATCACACGATTTACCCAAACGGCATTTCAACATCTTTGCCCGCCGATGTTCAGGTCGACTACGTGCGGTCCATTTTTGGGCTGGAGCAAGCGGAGATCATTCAGCCCGGCTATGCCATCGAATATGATTACGTCGATCCCCGCGCTCTCAACACTGATCTGTCGGTTCGGGATGTCCCCGGGCTATACCTTGCCGGCCAAATCAATGGGACGACGGGGTATGAAGAAGCGGCAGCGCAAGGCTTGGTCGCGGGCCTGAACGCCGCGCGGCGGGCTGCAGATGGTGATGCGGTCACTGTCCGGCGCGATCAAAGCTATATCGGCGTTATGATTGATGACCTGACCACCCGAGGCGTGACGGAACCTTACCGCATGTTCACGTCCCGGGCTGAATTCAGGCTGTCTTTGCGCGCGGACAATGCAGATCAGCGACTGACACCAATGGCGATGGAACTTGGATGTGTGAGTGAGCGGCGCCGGGTGGCCTTCGGAAATAAAATGGAGAGGCTGAACGCCGGGCGCGAAGCCCTGACAGCGCAATCTTACACCCCGAAGCAAATCCAGGCGGCGGATATACGCATCAATCAAGATGGGACGAAGCGAACGCCGTTCCAGCTTTTGGCATTTCCTGACGTCACGTTTGACGATGTTGTCCGGCTTGATTCTGCGCTGGGTGCGTTGAGTTCTGAGACGCGGGAACAGCTCTCGCGTGATGCGCTGTACGCAAACTATATCGAACGGCAGCGGAAAGATGTTGAGAAGCTGCGGAAGGATGAAAAGCATCTGATCCCAGCGGGCTTCGAGTACGGCTTGGTTTCGGGGTTGTCGGCAGAGCTGACCAGTAAGCTGCAACGCGTGCAGCCCGCGGACCTGTCGCAAGCAGCGCGCGTGGATGGGATGACCCCGGCGGCGCTTGCGTTGATCTTGGGTCGCATTCGCTACTTGGAAAAGAAATCGGCGTGATGCAAAGGCCGGAGTGGTTTGAGCGCGATGTTTCACGTGAAACACTTGATGCGCTTGCCGAGTACGCCAACCTGTTGGCCCGGTGGACGGTAAAGATCAATCTGATTGCTAAGTCCACAATCGACGATATCGCGCATCGGCACATTTGGGATTCGGCACAGGTGTACACCGATGGGGGCGACAGTTGGACGGACCTGGGTAGCGGTGGCGGTCTGCCTGGCGTGGTGATGGCGATACTGGCAAAAGGTGAGGGGCGTGCGTTGCAGATGGCCCTTGTGGAAAGCGATCAGCGCAAAGCGACCTTTCTGCGAACCTGCTCACGTACGCTAGACTTGCCGATCACGGTCCTTCCGCAGCGTGTCGAAGACATAGCACCGCAGGCGTCAGATACCATCTCTGCCCGCGCCTTGGCCGATTTGAACCAATTGCTGCATCTTGCAACGCCGCACATGGCGCCAGCAGGGCGCTGTATTTTTATGAAAGGCGCCCAGTGGCAAGAAGAGGTTGCGGCCGCACAAGCGAACTGGCGGTTTTCTTATGAGGCGAAGCCCAGTATGACGCATCCACAGGCTGCAATTCTGACAATAGGGGACATTAAACGTGTCTGATCCTCTTCGCCCGGTGGGCCCCAAGATTATTGCTGTTGCCAACCAAAAAGGTGGGGTAGGCAAAACCACAACGACAATCAACCTGGCTGCGGCGTTTGTTGAGCTTGGCTATCGCGTGTTGGTGGTCGATCTGGACCCGCAAGGGAACGCATCGACGGGGCTGGGCATCGACATGGAGGATCGGGAATACACGACCTACGATCTCCTGCTCGAAGAGGTGCCGCTGGATGACATCGTGCTTGCCACCGACATCGACGATCTGTTGATTGTGCCGGCGACGGTAGACCTCAGCTCGGCCGATATCGAGTTGATGTCTAATGAAAAGCGCAGCTTTTTGCTGCACGACGCGCTGCGGCAGTCGCAGATGGACGGGTTTGAGTTCGATTATATCCTGATTGACTGCCCGCCGTCCTTGAACCTGTTGACGGTGAACGCGATGATCGCGGCGCATTCCGTGCTGGTCCCGCTTCAAAGTGAGTTCTTCGCTTTGGAAGGGCTGTCGCAACTGATGCTGACCATCCGAGAGGTGCGGCAGACCGGCAATCCAAACCTGCGGTTGGAAGGGGTTGTGTTAACCATGTTTGACGCACGCAATAACCTGTCCCAGCAGGTGGAGCAGGACGCGCGGCAAAACCTCGGCGATATCGTTTTCAAAACGCGCATCCCCAGGAATGTGCGGGTCAGTGAGGCGCCATCGTTTTCGCTGCCGGTTTTGTCCTATGATGCGGCATCCAAGGGCGCGGTGGCCTATCGCGATTTGGCGCAAGAGCTTGTCGATAATAACGTAGCGGCAGAGGCATAAGAATGAGTACAGATAAAAAGCGCGGGCTGGGTCGTGGGTTGTCTGCCCTGATGGCGGATGTGACGGAGCCTGAAGCGCGGGATACCGGACCGCGTGCGGCGGATCAGATGATCCCGATCGAGCGTATTCGCCCCAACCCTGACCAGCCGCGGAAACGGTTTGACGCGGCGCCGCTGGATGACCTGGTGGCGTCGATCAAGGAAAAGGGCGTGCTGCAACCTTTGATCGTGCGTCAGGTTGGCGACGCGTACGAGATTGTCGCGGGTGAACGTCGGTGGCGCGCTGCGCAACAGGCACAACTGCATGCCCTGCCTGTCCTTGTGCGCGACTTTACGGACACAGAGGTTCTTGAGGTTGCGATTATCGAGAACATTCAACGGGCCGACCTGAACCCGATTGAAGAGGCGGCGGGGTATCGGCAGTTGATGGACCGCTTTGGCCACACGCAAGAGAAGATGGCAGAGGCGTTGGGCAAAAGCCGCAGCCACATCGCGAACTTGCTGCGTCTGTTGCAGTTACCCGACGCTATTCAGGAGTATGTCACTGCGGGCACGCTGAGCGCAGGGCATGCGCGGGCATTGATCACGGCAGACGATCCGCTGGCGTTGGCGAAAAAGGTGATTGCCGGTGACTTGTCGGTACGGGCCACCGAGGCGCTGGTAAAGAAATCGCAGGAACCAGACACGGGAAATATTTTCCAAGGGAGCGATAAGGCGCCGAAGGGTCCGGCCAAGGATGCCGATACACGCGCGTTGGAGAGTGATTTGTCGGCGGCAACCGGGGTGAAGGTGTCGTTGACGCACAAGCCTGATGGTGAGTCTGGGTCGATGACGTTGCAGTATGAGACGTTGGAGCAGCTCGATGATCTGTGCCGCCGTCTGAGCGGGGGTTAAGCCGTTAGCAACGTTCGGAGAACAGAGTTAAGTAGGCTAAACCCTTGATTGGTAACGGAAATACGGTTTTCCCGTGCCGTAAGAAGCCCAAGATCGACAAGATGGTCGATATTGTCTTTTGGCAGCGACGTACCCGCCAATTGCGCGTAGCGGTCAAGGTCTACGCCTTCGGTCAGGCGCAGGCCCATCATCAAAAACTCAGTCGCCTGGTCGTCCCCGCTTAGGCCCTCTTGCGTTTCACGGCGCACGCCGTCTAGCCACGCTTTGGGCATTCGCGCCTGTTCGGTCGCACGGCGCGTCCTGTCCACGGTTAACCGCCCATGCGCGCCGGGCCCGATCCCGGCATAGTCGCCATAACGCCAATAGATCAGATTGTGCCGCGATTCCGCGCCGTCCTCGGCGTGGTTGGACACCTCGTACCGGTTCAGGCCGTAGCTGCTGCAAATGTCTTGGGTCAAGGCGTACATGTCTGCCGATACGTCTTCGTCGGGTAGACCGCGCAACATCCCCTTGTCGTAGCGATCGCCAAAGGCGGTGCCCGCCTCGATCGTCAGTTGATACAGCGACACATGGTCAAGCGACAGATCCAGCGCACGTGCCAGTTCCACTTCCCACTGGGTTAGAGACTGGTTTTGACGTCCGTACATGAGATCAAAACTGACCCGGTCAAAGGTGCGGCGTGCGATATCGAAGGCGGCAAGCCCTTCGTCAGCTGTATGCAGACGGCCCAGCGCGCGTAGGTCAGGATCGTTTAGCGCTTGGATGCCCATCGACACGCGCGTGACGCCTGCCTGCCGGAAGTCTGCGAATTTCGATGCCTCGACCGAGGTTGGATTGGCTTCCAGTGTGACTTCCAGATCGTTGGCGGTGGGCCAGTTCTTGTGAACCGCCTCCATGATTGCATCAACGGTCGACGGCGCCATCAGGCTGGGCGTGCCGCCGCCGAAAAAGACGGAATGCAAGGTGCGGCCGGGGGTCAGGGCCGCGATGCGGTGCACCTCGGACACAAGCTCGGTCCGCCAGGCGTCGTGGTCGACAGAGCGGGTGACGTGACTGTTAAAGTCGCAATAGGGGCACTTGGCCGCGCAAAAGGGCCAATGGATGTACAGGCCAAAGCCGCCGGCTTGCCAGTCCTCAGCCAAAACAACCCGCGATCAGCTTGGCAAAGCTGTCAGCGCGGTGGCTGATGGCGTTTTTCTCGTCAGCTGCCATTTCGGCAAACGTGCGGGTATGGCCGATGGGCTGGAACATCGGGTCATACCCATGGCCCAAGGCGCCACGGATTGGCCAGACAAGCGTGCCGTCAACGGTGCCTTCAAACACCTCTTCGTGCCCTTCAGGCCAGGCGAGAACGAGGGTCGAGCAAAAGCGCGCGTGCCAGGGCTGGGACGCGTTGCGGTCGGTCAGCTCTTTGTGCGTTCGGGTCATGGCCATCAAGAAGTCTCTGCCATTGGGGGTTTCAGCCCAATCCGCGGTGTAGACACCGGGCGCGCCGTCCAGGCCCGCCACCTCGATTCCTGAATCGTCGGCGAGGGCGGGTAGGCCCGTGGCTTCGACCGCCGCCAGCGCTTTGATCCGGGCGTTGCCGACAAATGTTGTCTCTGTCTCTTCAGGTTCGGGCAGACCCATAGCCGCTGCGCCTACGACAGTCACGTTGTAGGGGGCAAAGAGCTGTTCCATCTCTTCCAATTTTCCCGCGTTGTGGGTGGCGACCAGAATTTTGTCGCCGTCGAACCGCCGTGTCATGCGCTGGCGGCCAGTTGTGCAGCGGCCAGTTCGCTGACGCCTTTTTCGGCCAGGTCCATAAGGCTGTTCATCTGATCACGGGAAAAGGTTGAACCTTCGGCGCTCATCTGCACCTCGATTAGCTGACCATCGCCCATAAGGATAAAGTTGCCGTCGACACCCGCCTCACTGTCCTCGGGATAGTCGAGGTCGAGAACGGCCTGGCCTGCGTAGATGCCACAGCTGACGGCGGCGACGGGCGACACCAGCGGGTCGCTGATCACATCGCCCGCCTTCATCAACTTGTTCACCGCCAGCCGCAGCGCAACCCAACCACCGGTGATCGAGGCGCAGCGCGTACCGCCATCGGCTTGCAGCACGTCACAATCCACGGTGATCTGCCGCTCGCCCAGGGCGACACGGTCCACGCCCGCGCGCAGGGCGCGCCCGATCAGACGCTGAATTTCCACGGTGCGACCGCCTTGCTTGCCCGCGGCGGCCTCGCGCCGCATCCGGGTGTTGGTGGCGCGGGGCAGCATGCCATATTCGGCCGTCACCCAGCCCAGGCCGGACCCTTTGATAAAGGGTGGCACGCGGTCTTCGATTGTGGCGGTGCACAGCACGTGCGTGTCACCCATTTTGATCAGGGCGGACCCTTCGGCATGTTTTGTGAAGCCTGTCTCGATTGAAACGGGGCGCATTTCACTTAGCTCTCGACCAGAGGGGCGCATCGCGTATCCTTTTTTGCTGTAGGTTCGGGATAGCCCTGCCTCGGGGCCAGTGGCAACCCCGATTGACCTTTGAATCACAAGGGCCTTTAGTCCGACAGATGACAAACACGCAGAAACTGCTGGACGATATGAATGCGCGGTCGCGCGAGGTGTTTCGCCGCGTGGTCGAAGGGTATTTAGATACCGGTGATCCGGTTGGGTCGCGGACATTGACGCGGGATTTCAGCGAAAGTGTGAGCGCCGCGACGATCCGCAATGTCATGCAAGACCTGGAATTTATGGGCCTGCTGGGCAGTCCCCACGTCAGTGCCGGTCGGGTGCCGACGCAGATGGGTCTGCGCATGTTTGTCGATGGCTTGCTAGAGGTCGGTGTACCGGACGACGCTGACAAGGAAAAGATTGATGCGACCCTTGGGTCGAACGAACGCGATGTGGCGGGTTTGTTGGACCGTGTGGGATCGGCCCTGTCGGGCGTGACGCAGGGCGCGTCGCTTGTGTTGACGCCCAAGCATGAGGCGGCGATCCGACATCTGGAATTTGTGCCGGTAAGCACGGATCAGGCACTGGTCGTGTTGGTGTTTTCGGACGGGCACGTGGAAAACCGTCTGTTCCGACCCCCGCCGGGTCAAACGCCCTCGTCCATGCGGGAGGCGGCGAATTTTCTGAATGCCATCATCGAAGGGCACACGCTGAGCGAAGTGCGCACGATCATGCAGCAAGAGATCCTGGAGCGGCGCCAGGAAATCGATTCGCTGTCGCAAGCGCTGGTGGAAAGCGGTCTGGCCTCGTGGGAGGGGGACGGCGATACGCCAGAGCGGTTGATTGTGCGCGGGCGCGCCAATTTGCTGGCCGAGACGTCCGAGGCCGAGGACCTGGATCGCATTCGCAGTCTCTTTGACGATTTGGAACGCAAGCGTGACATCGCTGAATTTTTGGACCTCACCCAAGATGGGGATGGTGTGCGCATTTTTATCGGCTCGGAAAACAAACTTTTCTCACTTTCGGGTTCCTCTTTGGTGGTTTCCCCATATATGAACGCGGATCGAAAGATTATCGGAGCGGTCGGCGTCATTGGACCCACACGGTTGAACTATGGCCGGATCGTTCCGATTGTGGATTACACAGCCCAGCTGGTCGGGCGCATGCTGACGGACCGCAGTGAAAGGTGAACAATGGCTGAGCCGAAAAACGACGATTTCCTGGATGACATCGATATCGCCGCAGACGAAGAATATGCTGACGATATGGCCGAAATCGACGACGATGCGCTGGAGTTGGACCAGCTGCGCGCCGAGCGGGATGAGCTGAAGGACCGGTTCATGCGCGCGCTGGCCGATGCTGAAAATGCGCGCAAGCGGTCAGATAAAGACCGGCGCGAGGCCGAGAACTACGGCGGGTCGAAACTGGCCCGTGACATGCTGCCCGTGTACGACAATATGAAGCGCGCCCTGGATGCAGCGACGGATGAGCAGCGCGAGGTGTCTGCCGCATTGCTGGAAGGTGTCGAGCTGACCATGCGCGAGCTGTTGAACGTGTTTAAGAAGCACGGGATCGAAGTGATCGCACCTGAGGTTGGCGACACCTTTGACCCGCAGCATCACCAAGCGATGTTCGAAGCGCCGGTGCCTGGCACCAAGGCGGGTGAGATCATTCAGGTCGCGGCAGAGGGGTTTATGTTGCATGACCGGTTGCTGCGTCCGGCGCAGGTGGGTGTGTCGTCCATGACGGCCAGCTAAGGTCTTTGCATATTTTTAGAACAATGAAGACGCAGTCAGGATTTGGCTGCGTCTTTTAGTTTGTAGATCAGGTCGAGAGCGTCTTTGGGGCTGAGATCATCGGGATGAATGGTGTCAAGCATCTCTAGGGCTGGCGCGATCTGTGGCTTTTGTAGCGGTGGTGCGGGTTGGGCCGAGAAGAGCGGGAGGTCGTCGATCAGCGTCTTTTGTTTGGCGCCGCCTTGCCGTTCGCCGGATTCCAGAGCGTCCAGGACAACACGGGCGCGGGCAATGACGGTGGGGGGCAGGCCAGCGAGTTGAGCGACTTGCACGCCGTAGGACCGATCGGCAGCGCCGCGACGGACTTCGTGGAGAAAGACGACCTCGCCTTCCCATTCCTTGACGGCGACGGTTGCGTTTTCGACGCCGTCTAGCTTTCCGGCCAGGGCCGTCATCTCGTGATAATGCGTGGCAAAGAGGGCGCGGGTTTTGTTGACGTCGTGCAGGTGTTCCAAGGTGGCCCAGGCGATGGACAGACCGTCATAAGTTGCGGTGCCGCGGCCAATCTCGTCCAGGATTACCAGGGCACGGTCGTCGGCCTGGTTCAGGATTGCGGCGGTTTCAACCATTTCGACCATGAATGTGGACCGCCCCCGCGCCAGGTCGTCAGACGCGCCGACACGGCTGAAGATTTGGCTGACCAGACCGATCTTGGCGGTGGTGGCCGGGACGTAGCTGCCCATTTGCGCGAGGATCGCGATCAGCGCGTTCTGGCGCAGAAAAGTGGACTTGCCCGCCATGTTAGGGCCGGTCAGCAGCCAGATGGCGGCGCCATCAGCAGCGGTCAGATCACAGTCGTTGGCGATAAACGCGGTGCCGCCCTGCTGTTTCAGGGCATGTTCGACAACTGGGTGCCTGCCCCCTTCAATCTGGAATTGGCGTGACCGGTCCAGGGTCGGTTTGCACCAGTCTTCCGTGATCGCGATGTGGGCCATAGCGCAGGCCAGATCAACCTCGGCCAAGGCGCGGGCGGTTTGAGCGATATGGGCGCCTTGATCCAAAACGGCTGTCCGCAGGCCTTCATAGAGAAGCTTTTCAATCTCGAGCGCGCGGGCGCCCGCGTTAAGGATCTTCGTTTCCAGGTCCGAGAGATCGACCGTTGTAAACCGCACTTGGTTCGCTGTGGTTTGTCGGTGAATGAAGGTTTCCGACAGTGGCGCGCTGCGCATCTTGTCGGCGTGTGTCGCGGTGACCTCGATAAAATAGCCCAGGACGTTGTTATGTTTGACCTTGAGCGATTGAATGCCTGTCAGCTGGATATAATCCTGCTGCAGTTGTGCGATGATCGACCGGCCCTCGTCCCGCAATGTGTGCGCCTCGTCCAAATCCGCGTCACAGCCCGTTGCGATGAACCCACCGTCGCGGGCCAGCAGCGGGGGCTCGGCGATGAGGGTGGTGTCGAGCCGTTCGATCAGGGCATCGTGGCCTCGTAAATCTTGGAACGCGCTGTGCAGTAGGGGCGGCAGGTCGCTGTGCCGTTGATCATGCATATGCGCTGCGGCGGTTAACCCATTGCGCAATGCGGCCAGGTCGCGGGGCCCGCCACGATCCAAGGACAGACGAGATAGGGCGCGGTCCATATCCGGGACGCTGCGCAATTGCGTGCGTAGGGTGCTTGCGATGTCTGGATATGTGACGGCGTATTCAACGGCGTCTAACCGGTCTGAAATCGTCTCTAACACAGACGAAGGTGAGGATATCCGCCGTTCCAACAGGCGCGCGCCGGCGGCTGTTACGGTATGATCAATAACGCTGAGAAGGGATCCAGCGCGCCCGCCCGACAGGGCCGTCGTCAGTTCCAAATTGCGCCTGGTGGCTGCGTCGATCTGAACGGTCTTGGTTTGCACCTCTTGCTGGGGCGGGCGCAACAACGGCAGGTTGCCCTTTTGTGTGATCTCTAGGTACTCGACCAGCGCGCTCATCGCGCCCACCTCGGCCCGGGTGAACGTGCCAAAGGCGTCGAGCGTTGCGACCTTGAACAGGCGCCCGATCCGATCTGTGCCTGCCGCACTGTCAAAGGCGGCGCGGCCCAAGGGCGTGACAGCGATGCCGAAATCTTCGGCCAATGGGCGCAGGTCGCCCTCTTTACCGTCTGCCACAATCAACTCGGATGGCGCCAAACGTGCAAGTTCAGGCCCTAATAGAGCCAAATCCAATGCCATCACATGAAAAGCGCCAGTGGAAATGTCGACCCAAGACAGCGCGCAATCCCCACGCACCTCGGCAAAGGCAGCGAGGAAGTTGTGGCGGCGCGCCTCAAGCAGCGTGTCCTCGGTCAGCGTGCCGGGCGTCACCAGCCGGACCACATCACGCTTTATAACCGACTTTGACCCGCGCTTTTTCGCCTCTGCCGGGTTTTCCAACTGTTCGCAGACTGCCACGCGAAACCCCTTGCGGATAAGGGTCAGCAGATACCCCTCGGCCGAATGCACGGGCACGCCGCACATCGGGATGTCGGCGCCATCATGTTTGCCCCGTTTGGTCAGGGCGATATCCAAGGCCTCGGCCGCCGCGACAGCGTCGTCAAAGAACATCTCGTAAAAGTCGCCCATGCGATAAAACAGCAATGCGCCCGCGTGCCGTTCCTTGATCTCGAGATATTGCGCCATCATCGGCGTGACAGTCATTGTGGCCCCCCGGCAGTCGCCCGCGCGACCTTACAAACAGGCACGGCGGAGCGAAAGCCAAAGTCGATTGAGACATGCGCAGCGCTGGGATAAGACGCCCAAGCGCGAGGGAGGACTGCTGCAGATGAGCAAGACGAGAGTGACCGCCGAGGAGGCCCTGGCCTTTCATATGGAGCCGACGCCTGGCAAGTTCGAGATTGCGGCGACCGTCCCCATGACAACCCAGCGCGATCTAAGCCTGGCCTATTCCCCCGGTGTCGCGGTGCCGTGCGAGGCGATCTCGGCCAACCCCGAGACGGCCTATGACTACACCAACAAGGGCAACCTGGTTGCAGTGATTTCGAACGGGACGGCGGTTCTGGGTTTGGGCAACCTTGGCGCGCTGGGATCGAAACCGGTGATGGAGGGCAAGGCGGTGCTGTTCAAACGCTTTGCCGATGTGAACTCCATCGATATCGAGCTGGATACCGAAGACCCGGACGCCTTTTGCCAGGCGGTCAAGCTGATGGGCCCGACCTTTGGTGGCATCAACCTCGAGGACATCAAGGCGCCCGAATGCTTTATCATCGAGCAGCGGTTGAAAGAGGAAATGGATATTCCCGTCTTTCATGACGACCAGCACGGGACGGCGGTGATCTGTGCGGCGGGGCTGATCAATGCACTGTACATTTCCGGCAAAAAGATCGAAGACGTGAAGATTGTGCTGAACGGTGCGGGTGCCGCTGGCATTGCCTGCATCGAACTGCTCAAGGCGATGGGCGCGCGGCACGACAATTGCATCGTGTGCGACACCAAGGGGGTGATCTTTCAGGGTCGGACCGAGGGGATGAACCAGTGGAAGTCGGCCCACGCGGTCAAGACCGAGCTGCGCACGCTGGAAGAGGCGATGAAGGGGGCCGATGTCTTTCTTGGTGTCTCTGTCAAAGGGGCGGTGACCCCTGCAATGGTCGAAAGCATGGGGGACAATCCGGTGATTTTCGCAATGGCGAACCCCGATCCCGAGATTACGCCCGAAGAGGCCCATGACGTGCGGGTTGATGCCATCGTCGCCACCGGGCGCAGTGACTATCCCAACCAGGTGAACAATGTTCTCGGCTTTCCCTACCTTTTCCGCGGCGCCCTGGACATCCATGCGCGGGCCATCAATGACGAGATGAAGATTGCCTGCGCCCACGCGCTTGCCGCACTCGCCCGCGAGGATGTGCCGGATGAGGTGGCGCTGGCCTATGGCAAGTCGCTGACCTTTGGGCGCGATTACATCATTCCCACCCCGTTCGACCCGCGTTTGATCCACCGGATCCCACCTGCTGTGGCCAAGGCGGGGATGGACACCGGCGCCGCGCGCCGCCCGATCATCGATATGGAGGCCTATGAGCTTAGCCTGAAGTCACGGATGGACCCCACGGCGAGCATTCTGACCGGCATCAATGCCCGCGCCCGCGCGGCCCAAGCCCGCATGATCTTTGCCGAGGGGGACGATCCGCGCGTGCTGCGTGCTGCGGTGACCTACCAACGCTCGGGCTTTGGCAAGGCGCTGGTCGTGGGCCGTCAGGAGGACGTGAAAGCCAAGCTGGAAGCCAGCGGATTGGGCGACGCCGTGCGCGAGCTGGATGTGGTGAACGCCGCGAATACCGACCACCTGGATGCGTATAAAACCTATCTCTACGACAGGCTGAAACGCCGTGGGTTCGACCGGCAGGACATCCACCGCCTCGCGGCCCGCGACCGCCATGTTTTTGCGTCTTTGATGCTTGCACATGGGCACGGCGATGGGCTGGTGACCGGGGCAACGCGCAAGTCGGCGCATGTGTTGGACCGGATCAACCACGTGTTCGATGCGGACAATTCCAGCAAAGCGGCGGGCATCACCGCGCTGTTGCACAAGGGGCGCATCGTGTTCATGGCGGATACGCTGGTGCACGAATGGCCGGATGAGGAAGATTTGGCCGACATCGCCGAACAGGCCGCTGTCGTTGCGCGCAACATGGGGCTAGAGCCGCGCGTGGCTTTCGTCAGCTTCTCCACCTTCGGCTATCCCGTCTCTGAACGGGCGGAAAAGATGCATCAGGCGCCCTTGGTCCTCGACAAACGGGGGGTGAGTTTTGAGTACGAGGGCGAGATGACCGTGGACGTGGCATTGAACGCGACGGCGCAGGCGGCCTATCCATTTTCGCGCCTGACGGGGCCTGCGAACATCTTGGTCGTTCCGGCGCGGCATTCCGCCAGCATCTCGGTCAAGCTGATGCAGGAAATGGGCGGGGCGACCGTGATTGGCCCCATCCTTGCGGGTGTGGACCGGTCGATCCAGATCTGTTCGTCTGTATCGACCGCCAATGATATCCTCAACATGGCCGTTCTGGCCGCTTGCAAGGTTGGCTGATGGCGGTCTGGAACCTCGGCTCAATCAATATCGACAACGTCTACCGCGTGCCGCATATCCCCGCGCCGGGTGAGACGCTGAGCGCGACCGCGTACAGCCAGGGTCTGGGCGGTAAGGGCGCCAACATGTCGGTTGCCATCGCACGGGCCGCCGCGCGTGTTGCCCATATCGGCGCGGTGGGGCCAGAGGCGGGGTGGGCGGTCACGCGGTTGCTGGAATACGGCGTCGATACGCGCTGCATCTCTGTCCTGCCGGGGCAGGCGACGGGGCACGCCAATATTACTGTATCGGCGGATGGCGAGAACCAGATCGTGATACACCCCGGCGCCAATCGTCAGGTGCCGTACGATCAGATTGATGGCGCCTTGGCGCGTGCCGACGCGGGCGACACCCTAATGATGCAGAACGAGACGAATGGTCAGGTGCATGCCGCGCAGATTGCGCACCGGTTGGGATTGCGCGTCATCTATGCGGCGGCCCCGTTTGATGCCGACGCGGTCAAAGAGCTGTTGCCCTATATCGACGTGCTGGTTCTGAACGCCGTCGAGGCCGCGCAGTTGGGTGCGGCGCTGGGCGTTCCGCTGCGGGACCTAAAGGTGAAAGACATCGTCGTCACAAAAGGTGGCGATGGGTGCACCTGGTATGACACTTTGGCCGGAACAGAGACGCATGTTCCCGCGATCCCTGTGCAGCCCGTGGATACAACCGGGGCTGGCGACACCTTTACCGGATACCTGGTCGCGGGGCTTGATCGCGGTATGCCGATGCGTCAAGCGCTCTGGCTAGCCACCCAAGCCGCAGCGATCATGGTCACCCGGCTAGGGACGGCGGATGTGATCCCCGATTTGAAAGATATCGAGGACGCGCGCCTGTCCTAGCTGCCCGCAAAGGGCGCCGCGGACCCCCAAAGCGCGCGCACTCGTTCATCACGACCACAAGCGTCGCGATAGGCCTTGTAAGCCTTTGCCTTCGATTTGGGTCCAAAGCGGGTCAGGATGATCTGGCTCTGTTTATAGTAATCCTGATGGTAGGCCTCTGCCGGATAGAACGTCGAGGCTGGCAAAATTCGTGTCACGACGGGCTGTTCAAGGTCCGCTTGCGCGCCTGCCTTTGCCTGCTCTGCCGCGCCTTTTTGCGCGTCCGTTGCAAAGATGGCGGTGCTATACGTCTCACCACGGTCGCAGAACTGGCCGCCCGCATCTGTCGGGTCGACCGAGCGGAAGAACATCGCGAGCAGCGTGTCGACCTGCACTTGCGCCGGGTCAAAGGTGATCTGCACCGCTTCCAAGTGCCCCGTGCCACCGCGCACCACCTGCTTGTAGGTGGGGTTTTCGACGGTACCGCCTGCAAAGCCGGAAACGGCTTCGGTCACGCCTTTGACCTTTTCGAAGTCCGCCTCGACACACCAGAAACAGCCACCGGCGACGGTGAGGGTTTGCAGCTGTTGGGCATGGCTGGTCTTGCTTTGCGCAAACAGACCGATGGCGATCATCAGGCCCAGCGAAATGGACTTAAAGGTACGGATGTTGATCATGGCACGTCTCCTTTGCATTGACTGTGACGCAGGCCGCGCCGCCGCTCAACTCATACCGTGGCGAGGTCGCGCAGGCGTGATGTCCCGTTTACGATTGTTTCAACCCCGCTTAGCGTCCGCCTATGACACGACGTATTGCCATGTGGTCCGGGCCACGGAACCTGTCGACCGCTTTGATGTACAGCTTTGCCGCGCGCGGGGATTGCCGGGTTGTGGACGAGCCGTTTTATGCGGCCTATTTGCATGCACTCGGGGCCGATCACCCGATGCGCGCGGCGGTGCTGGCAAGCCAGCCCCGCGATCCTGCGGATGTTGCGGAAACGCTGATTTCCCCTGTATCAGAGCCAATTTTTTATCAAAAGCACATGACACACCATATGCAGACCAATTGGCCGACGGCTTGGATGCAGCACGTGACCCATGTGTTTCTGATCCGCCACCCAGCGCGCGTGATCGCCAGCTATGCGCGCAAACGCGAAGCGCCGCGTTTGGCGGATTTGGGGTTCGTCCAGGAAAGCCAATTGTTCGCCCAAGTGGCCGAGCCGTTGGTGATCGACGCCAGTGACATCCGCAAGGCTCCGCCAGCAATGTTACAAAAGCTGTGCGCGCAATTGGACATTCCCTGGACGCCCAACATGCTGCACTGGCCTGCGGGCGGACATTCCGCCGACGGTGTCTGGGCCGCGCATTGGTACGGGACGGTGCATGCCTCGACCGGGTTTGACGCGGCAGAGGGGCCTTTGCCCACATTAGACGGGCAATATGCGCAATTATTGGACGCGGCGTTGCCCCATTACGAGGCGCTCGCCACGCACAAGATCACTTGAGCCGACGATCCCGCGCTGCCAGCAGCTTGAGCCGTAGGGCGTTCAACTGGATGAACCCAGCCGCGTCTTTCTGATCGTAAGCGCCTGCGTCATCCTCAAATGTCACATGCGCCTCGGAATAGAGACTGTGATCAGACCAACGGCCAACCGTCCGGGCGAGGCCCTTGTACAGCTTTAACCGTACGGTGCCGGTCACATGCTCTTGGCTCTTGTCGATCATCGCCTGCAGCATCTCGCGCTCGGGCGAGAACCAAAAGCCGTTATAGATCAGCTCGGCATAGCGCGGCATCAGCTCATCCTTCAGATGCGCAGCCCCGCGGTCGAGGGTGATCTGCTCAATCCCCCGATGCGCCTCTAGCAGGATGGTGCCGCCCGGCGTCTCGTAGATCCCGCGGGATTTCATGCCGACAAAGCGCCCTTCGACCAGGTCAAGGCGCCCGATGCCGTGCTTGCCGCCCAGGGCGTTCAGCGTGGTCAGGACAGTTGCGGGCGACATCGCTTCGCCGTTGATAGAGACCGCATCCCCCTTCTCGAACCCGACCTCGATAAACTCGGGCGTATCGGGCGCATCCTCGGGCGCGACGGTGCGCTGGTACACATAGTCGGGTGCGTCCACGGCGGGGTCTTCCAGCACCTTACCCTCGGACGAGGTGTGCAGCAGGTTGGCATCGACACTAAACGGTGCCTCGCCACGCTTGTCCTTGGCGATGGGAATTTGGTTCTTTTCGGCAAAGTCGATCAGCTTGGTCCGGCTGGACAGATCCCATTCGCGCCAGGGGGCGATCACCTTGATATCCGGGTTCAGCGCATAGGCGGCCAGTTCAAACCGCACCTGGTCATTGCCCTTGCCGGTCGCCCCATGCGCCACGGCGTCCGCGCCTTCAATCGCCGCAATCTCGACCAGGCGTTTGGAAATCAGCGGCCGCGCGATGGAAGTGCCCAGCAAGTACAGCCCCTCATACAGCGCATTGGCGCGGAACATCGGGAACACGAAATCACGTACGAATTCCTCGCGCACATCTTCGATATAGATGGCAGACGCGCCCATCATTTCCGCCTTGGCGCGCGCCGGTTCCAGCTCTTCCCCTTGACCGAGATCGGCGGTGAAGGTCACAACCTCGCAGCCATATTCAGTTTGCAGCCATTTCAGGATGATCGACGTGTCCAGGCCGCCGGAATAGGCCAACACGACTTTCTTAGGAGCGGTCATCTTTTTCGTCTTCCTCATCAGGTTTCGCTGGCGATAGCGGTTTTGCGCAAGGGGGGCAAGATTGACCCCATTCGGCGCGCCCGCTAGGTCAATGGGATTGCCGGAAGGGACATAAAAATGAGCTTTCAAGATGGCGCCCGTGCCGGAGAACAAGCAATGCGGGCCGTGTTTCCGCCAACGCCGCTGTTGCGCAACGAACTGCTGTCGGCGCGGTTTGGCGCTGACATCTGGCTGAAACGCGAGGATCTGAGCCCAGTGCGGTCGTATAAACTGCGCGGGGCGTTTAATGCGATGCGCAAGGTGATGCGCGAGGGGCTGATTTTTGTGTGCGCCAGTGCGGGCAATCACGCGCAAGGCGTGGCGTTCATGTGCAAGCATTTTGGGGCGCATGGCGTCATTTTTATGCCTGTCACCACGCCCCAGCAAAAGATCATGAAGACGCAGATGTTTGGCGGTGATCAAGTCGAGATACGCCTTGTTGGGGACTATTTCGACGACACACTTGCGTCGGCGCAGGCGTTTTGTGCCGAGGCGGGCGCGCATTTCCTGTCGCCGTTTGACGATGAGGATGTGATCGAAGGCCAGGCGTCGGTCGCGGTCGAGATTGCGGCACAGTTGGGCCGCGCGCCGGATCACATCATTTTGCCGGTGGGCGGTGGGGGCCTGTCGGCGGGCACGCGCAGCTATTTCGAGGATACGGTTGGCTATACCTTTGTCGAACCCAGCGGCGCGCCATCCTTGGCCCAGGCGGTGCGCGCGGGTGGGCCCACGGATGTGTCGCCCATCAACAACTTTGTAGATGGTGCCGCGGTGGCCAAGATCGGGCAACGCACCTTTGCCCGCCTGGCCAGTGTCGATCCGGCAAGCATCTTGGACATTCCCGAGGATCGCATTTGCACAACCATTATCGACATGCTGAACGTCGAAGGCATCGTGTTAGAGCCTGCTGGCGCCCTGGCGATTGAAGCGCTGTCGGATGTGGCAGAGCAGATTAAAGGCAAGACCGTGGTCTGCATCGCATCCGGTGGGAATTTCGATTTCGAACGGCTGCCCGAGGTCAAGGAACGGGCGCAGCGCTATTCCGGGGTCAAGAAATACTTTATCCTGCGGATGCCCCAGCGGCCCGGCGCGTTGAAAGACTTTCTGAACATCCTCGGCCCTGACGACGACATCGCGCGGTTTGAATATTTGAAAAAATCCGCCCGCAACTTCGGCTCTGTCCTGATCGGGATTGAGACGCGCAAGCCGGAGAACTTTGACCGGTTCCTGTCAGAACTCGATGCGGGCGGGTTTACCTATACCGACATCACAAACGACGAAACGCTGGCGCAGTTCGTGATCTAGGCGCGGCGCTAGATCGACAGACCGTCCAAAAACACGGCCTTCGATTGCGCATAACAGTCTAGAATCGCGGGCACATCCACCTCTGCCGCGCTGCCTTTAGAGGCGAGCGCCTCACCCTTGTGGCACAAGTTGGAAAACTCAAAGAATCCAAGGTTCATCGCGCTGCCCTTGAGGCAATGCAAATTGCCTTCCAGCGCTGCCAGATCGACCTCTGCTTCGAGCGCGGTGGTGATGTCGGACACTTCCTCAAGGAACAGCGGCACCACCTCTTCAAAGTCTTCTTCGCCGATTTCTGCGCGCAACGTGGCCACGCGATCCCAATCAATCATCAGACACCTCCGCCAGGACGTGTCGCCAGAAAACACATGCGCCGTTAAGAAAGCGTGACCGTTCGAACTTTACCTAATTTGCGGGGGTGCTTCATCGCCCGTTAAGTGGCCCGGCCTAGGTATGGCCCAAGCAGTTCGGAATATTGGTCCAATGAGTGTTGAGGTGCAGGCGCGGGATACGCAGGACGTATCCGACAGCCCGTCGGTTGAACGGGACGCGGTGCACCGTGTCTTGATCGTCGATGACAGCCGGCTGCAGCGTAAAATCCTCTGCAGCTCGGTCAAGCGATGGGGATTTGATGTTTTTGAGGCTGGATCGGGTGAAGAAGCATTAGAGGTTGCGCGCGACATCGCGCCTGACATCGTGCTGAGCGATTGGATGATGCCGGGCATGAACGGCCTGGAATTTTGCGATGCCTTTCGAGAACTGTCCGGCGACAGGTACGGGTATTTCATCCTTCTGACGTCCAAAAGCGAAAAAAACGAGGTCGCGATGGGGCTTGAAGCGGGGGCCGATGATTTCCTCACCAAGCCTGTTGATGCCAACGAATTGCGCGCACGCATCGCGGCGGGCGAACGCATCCTGCGCATGCAGCGCGAACTGACCGAAAAGAACCGCCTGATCACCGACACGTTGGACGAACTGCAACGGGTGTACGATTCGCTCGACAGCGATTTGATCGAGGCGAAAAAGCTGCAGCAATCGCTGATCCGCGAGCGGCAAAAGTCGTTTGAGACGGGCGATGTGTCCCTGATGCTGCGGTCCAGCGGGCATGTGGGGGGCGACCTGGTTGGGTTTTTCCCCGCGGGGGAGGGTCATCTGGGCCTGTTTTCAATTGATGTGTCCGGCCACGGGATCAGTTCGGCGCTGATGACGGCGCGGCTGGCGGGATACCTGTCCGCCGCGGCACCGGATCAAAACGTGGCCCTGCAACGGCGCGACGATGGGTCGTATGTCTTCCTCCCGCCCGAGGAGGTGATCGAGACGCTGAATGACCTCGTTCTCGACGAGATGGAGACGGAGCATTATTTTACCCTGTTGCTTGCCGACGTGGACCTGGCTACCGGGCATGTCCGCATGGCGCAGGCAGGGCATCCGCATCCGCTGGTCCAACGGCGGAACGGTGACATTGAACAGGACGGGCCGGGCGGTTTCCCTGTCGGCCTGATGTCTGGCATCGCGTTCACGCAGTTTGAAACGACCCTAAATCAGGGTGATCGCCTGCTTCTTCTCTCTGACGGTGTCACCGAATGCCCGAACGCCACGGGCGAGATGTTGGAAGAGGTCGGGCTCGCGGAGATGGTGAATGAGATGGCCACCATCACCGGGCCTGCGTTCTTTGATGCGCTGTTGTGGAACCTTGGGGCCTTTGCGGGCGATGACAATTTCCCCGACGACGTCTCTGGCATTCTGTTCGAATACCACGGGCCGGGTCAGGTGAAATAACGGTCCAAAAACAGCCGGTCACCGGCATTGCCCAGCGCCATCGCGGCCACGCTGGGCACCATCCACAGGGCCTCGTGATCCCGCTCGACCGGCGTGCTGACGGCACGGGCGGGCCAGGCGACGTAGATGTGGCACAGCTTTTCCGCCCACAGGTCGTATTCCGGCATGAACACAAACCGGCGAAACATACCCAGGCGCCGCGGGCGCGCAATATGCCAGCCGGTTTCCTCGAACACTTCGCGGTGCAATGCGCGCACAGGGCTTTCGCCTGGGTCGATCCCCCCGCCGGGCAGCTGGATGTCGGGTGTGGGGCCCATCTGACAGGTCAGCAACACGCGCCCATCCCGCGGCAGGATCGCATAGGCCCCGGGGCGTGCCGTATAGGTGCGGCCGGTTTCGGGGGGTGTGCCGATACGGCGGATCATGGCAGCCCTCTTTCAGTTTTGCGCGATAGGCCTATATAGGGCGTCGATATGCCAATCCGTGGCGCCAAAGGAAACCCCATGAGTATCGGATCGCACCTCGCGTGGGACGACACCGTCCTGCCCTTCCAACTTGATGCCTCCGACATCCGCGGACGCGTTGCGCGTCTTGACGGCGTGTTGGACGGTATCCTGAAACAACATGACTATCCGCCCCAGGTCGAGGCGTTGGTGGCCGAGATGGCTGTGCTGACCGCGCTGATCGGCCAAACGATCAAGCTGCGCTGGAAGCTGTCGCTGCAGGTCCAGTCCAAGGGCGCAGTGCGCATGATCGCCACTGATTATTACGGCCCCGAGGCCGAGGGCGAGCCTGCGCGCATCCGTGCCTATGCCAGCTATGATGCGGACCGGCTGACCGATGGCGCGCCGTTTGACCAGATCGGCGACGGATACTTTGCCATCCTGATCGATCAGGGGCAGGGGATGACACCCTATCAGGGGATCACACCGCTTGACGGCGGATCGCTCGCGGCCTGTGCCGAGGCGTATTTCGCCCAGTCCGAACAGTTGCCGACGCGCTTTCAGCTTAGCTTTGGTACCTCGCAGGAACCTGGCGTTGCCGCGCATTGGCGGGCGGGCGGCGTGATGTTGCAGCACATGCCCAAGGCGTCGCCCCTTATGGCCTCGGGCGAGGGATCGGGCAATCTGGTGACAGCGGATGATCTGCTGGACGGTGATGCGTCAGAGAACTGGAACCGGGTCAATATCCTGCTCGATACCGTCGAAGAGATAGAGCTGATCGGCCCGCAGGTGGCCCCAAGCGATCTGTTGCTGCGCCTGTTTCACGAGGAAATGCCGCGGGTTTATGACATTCAGCCCGTGCGCTTTGGCTGTACCTGTTCCGAAGACCGCGTGCGGCAAAGCCTGTCCATCTACTCGGCCCGCGACATCGAAAAGATGACGACCGACGATGGGCGTGTCACGGCGGATTGCCAGTTTTGCAGTGCGCATTATGACCTTGATCCCGCCACCGTCGGGTTCGAAGCGGAACAGAAGGCCGGTGAGTGACCTTATCACCCTGACCCGCGCGGCATTGGATCGCGCGGGTAACGCCTCGTCCGACTTTGATCTGAACCCGGGCATCACGCTGCCTGCGGATCGCAAGTTGCGGCCTGCTGCTGTCTTGGCGCCGATCATTGCGGGGCCGAACGGCTATGATCTGATCCTGACCAAACGGTCGTCGGCCCTAAAGCATCACCCGGGCCAGATCGCCTTTCCCGGGGGTAAGCAGGATGCGGGCGATCCTGATCTGATCGCCACGGCCTTGCGCGAAGCGGCCGAAGAGATCGGTCTGCCTATAGCAAGTGCTGATGTGTTGGGGACCTTCGCGCCGCACGAGACAGTCACAGGCTTTACCGTCACCCCCGTCGTGGCCTTGATCCGGGATGAGTTTGACGCAGTGCCCGAAGCGGGCGAGGTGGCCGAAGTGTTCCGTGTGCCGCTGGCCCATGTGTTGGACGCAAACCGTTTTGTCGTGGAATCCCGCCGGTGGCGTGGGCAGCGCCGATCCTACTATGCCGTCCCTTACGGCCCCTATTACATCTGGGGCGCGACCGCGCGTATATTGCGCGCATGGACCGATCTGTTGCCAACCGCCTAAGCCCGACCACGGCCTTTCTGACCGATCCCGCCGCGCAATCGCTGTGCAAAGCGTTGGAGCGTGCCGGGCACCAAGCGTTGTTCGTGGGCGGCTGCGTGCGCAATGCGGTGCTAGATGCGCCTGCGTCGGATGTGGACATTGCCACCGACGCGCTGCCGCAGCAGGTCATGCGCCTGGCCGCAAACGGTGGCTACCGGGCGGTCCCGACGGGCATCGACCACGGCACAGTCACGGTGATCGTCAATGACACCCCGTTCGAAGTCACGACCTTTCGCAAAGACGTCGCAACCGATGGCCGCCGTGCCGTGATCGCGTTTTCGAGGAACGTGGCAGAGGATGCCCGGCGGCGTGATTTCACGATGAATGCCCTTTATGCCGACAGGCACGGCGACATCCTTGATCCCCTCGGCGGCCTGCCAGATGCCCAAGCGCGGCGCGTGCGGTTTATCGAAGACGCGGCGACCCGCATTCGCGAGGACTACCTGCGCATCCTCCGCTTTTTCCGTTTTCATGCCTACTACAGCGATCCCGACATCGGCTGGGACGCGGACGCGCTGGCCGGGATTGCCGAAACGGTCGAGGGGCTGGACACACTGTCGGCAGAACGGGTGGGGGCAGAGATGCTAAAGCTGTTGGCGGCACCCGACCCCATTCAGGCAGTGTCGGTCATGGCGCGCACGGGTGTTTTGGCGCGAATCTTGCCGGGTGCCGACACCACGCTGTTGGGTCCGGTTGTCCATGTGCAAGCACTGGCTCACCTGCCGCCCGATGCCATCACCCGCCTTGCCGCGCTGGGCGGTGAGGACGTCGGTATGCGCCTGCGCCTGTCGCGGCAGGATCAAAAGCTGCGCGATTCGATCCGGGACTTGTCTGGCTCTGCCTTGCCCCTGGCTGCGTTGGGGCAAGAGGGTGGCGTTGCCGCCGCGACGGGGGCGCATGTGCTGCGATCCGCCGTCCAAAATCAGATGGTTTCGCCGGGTGACCTGGCCAAGATCGGGGCAGGCGCCCAAGCGAAATTCCCGCTCAGCGCCAAAGACTTGCCGCATCTGACGGGCCCCGATCTTGGCGCACGGCTGAAGGCGCTGCGCGGCCAATGGCTCGCCTCTGATCTGACGATGGACAAGGATGCGCTTTTGCAGGCGTGACTTTCGTGGCCCTTGGCGCTAAGACGAAGGCTAACCAAGGAGGCTTGCACCATGTTTCGCGGGATCTGGAACGACACCTGATATTGTCGCTGACCGTCTACTGTGACGCCCCGCGCCTTTGGCGCGCGTCACGCACATGTTGCACCACGCCTTTACGGATACTCCCATGTTCAAGTTCTTTGAGACGCTTGTCGACCCCTATGTCGACTACCCCGAAACCGACACCCCCCCGACCAAGGTTTGGCCGTTCATGCGGGAATATTCGCGCCCCTTTGTGGGTGTGTTCGCGCTTGCGGCCGTCATGTCCATCATCGTTGCGGGGATCGAGGTTGGGCTGATCTATTATATGGGTCGCATCGTCGACCTTATGGGCAGCTCGCCCGAGGAATTCTGGAACGACTATGGCGTCGAGGTGATCGTGGTCGCCGTGTTCATCCTGGTGGCGCGCCCGGCCTTGCAGGCCTTTGACGTGCTGCTGTTGAACAACACGATCCTGCCGAACTTTGGCACCCTGATCCGGTGGCGCGCGCACAAGCATGTGCTGCGCCAGTCCGTCGGGTGGTTCGAGAATGACTTTGCCGGGCGCATCGCCAACCGGATCATGCAAACGCCGCCCGCCGCGGGCGAGGTCGTGTTTCAGGTGTTCGACGCGATTTCCTTTGCGCTTGCCTATCTGATCGGGGCTGCCGTGCTGCTGATGGTGGCCGATGCTCGCTTGCTTTTGCCGCTGACGGTTTGGTTTGTGCTTTATGCCTGCCTGATTGCCTGGACGGTCAAACGCGTGGGGCCTGCGTCGCAGGCCGCGTCGGATGCACGTTCGACCACTACGGGGCGGGTTGTGGATGCCTATACCAACATCCACTCGGTCAAGATGTTCGCCCACCACGACCGCGAGGTGATGTACGCCAAAGAGGCGATCGAACTGACGCGGACGACCTTTCTCGCTGAAATGCGGCTGTATACAATCATGGATGTGGTGCTGGTCACGCTGAACGGCCTGCTGATCATCAGCGTTGTCGGTTGGGCGATTGCCCTGTGGACCCAAGGCGCGGCCAGCGTCGGGGTTGTGGCCGCTGCCACGGCGCTGACCCTGCGGTTGAACGCGATGACCGGGTGGATCATGTGGGCGCTGACCACGTTTTTCCGCCAATTGGGTGTCGTCGCCGAAGGGATGGAGACGATTGCCCAGCCCATCACCTTGGTGGACGACAAAGACGCCAAGCCTTTGCAACTGGCCAAGGGCGAGATTGCGCTGCGCGACCTGACCCACCACTACGGGCGGGACAGCGGTGGCCTGGATGCGATCAGCACCGTGATCCGCCCTGGCGAAAAGGTTGGGCTTGTCGGACGCTCGGGCGCGGGCAAGTCGACTTTGGTCAAGCTGTTGTTGCGTTTCTACGACGCTGAATCCGGTCGGATCGAGATTGATGGCCAGGACATTACGTCGGTAACGCAGGACAGTCTGCGGTTGAACATCGGGATGGTGCAGCAGGACAGTTCGCTTTTGCACCGGTCGGTGCACGAGAACATCCTTTATGGCCGCCCCGACGCGACTGAGGCACAGATGATCGAGGCGGCCAAGCAGGCGCAGGCCCATGACTTTATCCTTGATCTGGTCGATCCGCAGGGGCGCACCGGGTACGAGGCGCAAGTGGGCGAGCGGGGCGTCAAGCTGTCCGGTGGGCAGCGCCAGCGGGTGACCCTGGCGCGCGTGATTCTCAAGAACGCGCCGATCCTGGTGCTGGACGAGGCGACAAGCGCGCTCGACAGCGAGGTAGAGGCCGCGATCCAAGATACGCTTTATCAGATGATGGAAGGCAAGACAGTGATCGCCATCGCTCACCGCCTGTCCACCATCGCCCAGATGGACCGCATCTTGGTGCTGGATGGCGGGAAAATCGTCGAAGACGGCCCGCATGACGCGCTTTTGGCCCAAGGCGGCCTATATTCCGAGTTCTGGGCGCGCCAATCCGGTGGGTTCATCGCAACCGAGGCTGCTGAGTGATCATCTCTGACTGGATCGATTCGTTTCGTCGTGCCGAAGGGCCGCCGCCGAAAACGCTGTGGCCTTTCTTGCGCTGGTGCCTGTCGGGCGCCTGGCCTGCACTGTGGCTCGCCGCCGTCTGTTCCGCCGCCGCTGGCGCGATGGAGGCGGGCACGGCCCTGATCCTGGGTCGGGTCATCGACGCGACGGTCGCGCTGGGCCCGGATGGGTTCTTCTCGGTCACGAATGTGGGTCTGATCCTGGGTGCTTTGGCGTTTTTCTTGCTCGCCCGCCCGGTGCTGTTCGGGCTGAGTGCCGCGACCAATGCGATCATCGTGCAGCCCAACGTGAACCCGCTGGTTCTGTCGCGGCTGCACCGCTGGACGCTGGGCCAATCGGTCAGCTTTTTCGACGACGACTTTGCCGGGCGGATTGCGCAGAAACAGATGCAATCCGCGCGGGCAGTGACGGACGTGGTGTCAGAATTCATCAACGTTGTTGCCTTCGCGCTTGCCTCGCTGGCGGGGTCGATTGTGCTGTTGCTCGCCATCGACTGGCGCGTTGCGCTGGGCTTTGCCGTGTGGTTGGTCGCCTATTTTTCGTTGATCCGCTGGTACATGCCGCGGGTGCGCAAGCGGTCGGCCGCGCGTGCGTCGGCGCGTGCGATGGTGTCTGGCCAGGTGGTGGACACGATCACCAATATCAAAACGGTCAAGCTGTTTGCCCATGACGATCACGAGGATCGCGCGGCCCTGGATGCTATGGGCACCTTTCGCCAGACGGCTGTGCAGTTTGGCATCCTGTCCGCCGGGTTCCGCTTTGCGCTGATGACCCTCGCGGGGTTGTTGCCGGTACTGCTGTTGGGCGGCACGATCCTGATGTGGCAGCGCGGGATGGCCAGCCCGGGCGACATCGTGGCGTCGGGCGCCATCGCGATCCGAATTGCGCAGATGACCGGTTGGGTCAGTTTCACGCTGATGGCCATCTATTCCAACGTGGGCGAGATCGAAGACGGCATGCGCACCCTGACCCCGCCGACACGGGTCGAGGACGCGCCAGATGCGCAGCCCTTAGACACTGTGCAGGGGGGTATCCAGTTCGACGGTTTGGGGTTTAGCTACGGTCGTCGGACCGGCGGGATCGAGAACATCCAGCTGCATATCGCGCCGGGGGAAAAGGTGGGTATCGTAGGTGCGTCCGGCGCGGGCAAGTCCACCCTGGTTGCACTGCTTTTGCGGCTCTACGAGCCGGAAAACGGTCGCATTCTGATCGACGGGCAGGACACGCGCAGCGTGACGCAGGACAGCCTGCGCCACAATATCGGGATGGTCACGCAAGAGACGGCAATGTTCAACCGGTCGGCCCGCGACAATATCCTCTACGGTCGGCCCGACGCGTCTGAGGCCCAGATGATGGCCGCCGCGCAAAAGGCCGAGGCGCATGATTTCATCCTCAACCTGCAGGACCATCAAGGCCGCAAGGGGTACGAGGCGCATCTTGGCGAACGGGGCGTCAAGCTGTCTGGCGGTCAACGGCAACGGATTGCCCTGGCCCGCGCGATCCTGAAGGACGCGCCGATCCTTGTGCTGGACGAGGCGACAAGCGCACTCGACAGCGAGGTGGAGGCGGCGATTCAGACAGCGCTGTCGCGGGTGATGGAGGGCAAGACCGTGCTGGCCGTTGCCCACCGCCTGTCGACGCTGACCGAGATGGACAGGATCATCGTCATGGACGCCGGACGCATTGTCGAGGAAGGCCCGCATGAGGCGCTGCTGCGGAGAGGTGGGCTGTACGCCAAGTATTGGCAGCGCCAGTCGGGTGGCTTTATCAGCACCAAGGCCGCCGAATAGGGCTTTTGCACGTTGCCCCGCGCGGGTAGGCCAAGGCACATGACAACCGTGACTATCAACCGACTGGGCCAGCGCGGCGATGGCGTGGCTGACGGCCCGCTATTTGTGCCGTTGTCGTTGCCGGGCGAGGTCGTGCGCGGCACGGTTGACGGCGACACGCTGACAGACATTCGGATTGAAACTGCCGCGCCTGATCGCGTTGCACCGCCATGCCCGCATTTCAAATCCTGCGGTGGCTGCCAGGTACAGCATGCCAGTGACGATCTGGTGGCCGCATGGAAGCGGGGGATGGTGCAAGACGCGCTATCTGCCCACGGGTTAGAGACGGATGTGCGGCCTGTCCTTACCTCGCCCGACCGGTCCCGCAGGCGCGCCACCTTTGCCGCGCGGCGGACCAAGAAGGGGGCGATGGCCGGGTTTCATGCGCGCCGGTCCGATGCGATCATTCCGGTGCCGAACTGTATTTTGGTGACGCCCGCGCTTGCGGACACGGCACCAATGGCAGAGGCGTTGGCGATGGCCGGGGCGAGCCGGAAAGGCGGGCTCGACATCACCATCACCGACAGTGTCGAGGGTTTGGATGTCGCGGTGCGCGGGGGCAAGCCGCTCGACGGTCCGCTGCGCATCGCGCTTGCAGGTATTTGCGAAGGCTATGCGCTGGCCCGTCTGACATGGGATGATGAGCTGATCGGCATGCGCGTGCCCCCCGTGCAGGTGATGGGCACGGCCCACGTCGTGCCGCCGCCTGGCGCCTTTCTGCAAGCGACCGCGCATGGGCAGGCGGCGCTGACCGACCCGGTGGCCGAGATCGTGGGGCCCGCGAAATCCGTTGCTGACCTTTTTGCAGGCTGCGGCACCTTCTCTCTCCCTCTGGCCCAGACTGCCGAGGTGCACGCGGTCGAAAGCACGGCAGACATGCTGGCCGCCCTCGACGCAGGCTGGCGCAAGGCGCAGGGCCTCAAGCGCATCACAACAGAGGCACGCGACCTTTTCCGCCGCCCGCTGCTGCCGGACGAGTTGCGCCGCTACGACGCCGTTGTGATCGACCCGCCACGCGCCGGCGCTGCGGCGCAAGTGGCTGAACTGGCCAAGGCGCAGGTGCCGACCATCGCCCACGTGTCCTGCAACCCGCAGACCTTTGCGCGGGATGCTGAAACGCTGTGCAGTGCGGGGTATGTGATGGATTGGGTGCAGCCCGTGGATCAGTTCCGCTGGTCAGCGCATGTGGAGCTTGTCGCCGCGTTCCGGCTGTCGCATATCCCAAGCTGAAGGAGAGTGCTCATGTTCGACCGCGCGCGGCTGTCCACCTGGCTGGAAAGCGACAGAGTCAGCAATTTCATCATCGCTGTGATCATCCTGAACGCGATCACGCTGGGGTTGGAGACGTCGCAGGCCGCGATGCAGGCTGCGGGTGCCGTCATCCTGTTGATCGACCGGATCTGCCTGGGCATTTTCGTGATTGAAATTGTGCTCAAGCTGATTGCCTATCGCGCCCGGTTTTTCCGCAACGGCTGGAACATCTTTGACTTTGTGATCGTGGCGATTGCCCTGATCCCCAGCACGGGCGGCCTGTCGGTTCTGCGCGCCCTGCGTATTCTGCGGGTTTTGCGCGTTATTTCCGTGGCCCCCCGCCTGCGCCGCGTGGTCGAGGGGTTTGTGACGGCCCTGCCCGGCATGGGCAGTGTGTTCCTGCTGATGGCGTTGATCTTTTACATCGGGGCGGTGATGGCGACGAAACTGTTTTCCGCCAGCTTTCCCGACTGGTTCGGCGATCTGGGCCTCAGCGCCTATTCCCTGTTTCAGATCATGACGCTGGAATCCTGGTCGATGGGCATCGTCCGCCCGGTGATGGAGGTCTACCCCTATGCCTGGCTGTTCTTTGTGCCCTTCATCATGGTCACCACCTTTGCGGTGGTGAACCTGTTGGTGGGTCTGATCGTCAATTCGATGCAAGACGCCCACGCCGAGGAATCGAATGCCGCGACCGACAGTTACCGCGACGAGGTGCTCAAACGGCTCGAGGCGATCGAGGCGCGGCTGAATGACCGCGATCTGTAAGCCACAGATCACGCGCTGGTGAACAGGCGCGGCACACAAGCCTCTATGCCCAATTGCCGGAAAAGTGGTATCTGGGCAAAAAACAACGCCTTGATTTGAGCGGGACAGGATTTCGATGAAGCGCAGACATCTGGTGATGGGCGGTGCGGCGGCCTTTGGTCTTGGCGCGTGTTCGCAAAGCAAGTTCAGACGGTATAACGGGCCCGAAGTCACCTATATCGTCGTGAACAAAGAGGCGCGGCGCATGTATCTTTTGCACAATGACCGCGTGCTCAAGGATTATGACATCGACCTGGGCTTTGCCCCTATCGGCGACAAGTTCTTTGAGGGCGACGGCAAAACGCCCGAGGGCACGTATCTGATTGACCGGCGCAATCCCAACAGCAAGTTTCACCTGTCGCTGGGTATCTCGTACCCCAATGCCCAGGACCGGGCCGAGGCGGCCGCGCTGGGCAAGCCGCCGGGCGGTGACATCTTTATCCACGGCAAGTCCGACCCGTTCAAACGCAACCGCGAGGATTGGACCTGGGGCTGTATCGCAGTGACCAATCGCGAGATGGAAGATGTCTATGCGATGGTGCGCAACGGGACGCCCATCCAGATCAACCCGTAGTCTTTAGGTCGACGGCAAGGTCGTCACGATCACCAGGTCTTCTTCGGTGTCGTCGATGGCGGCGTCATCGCCTGCAATCGGCTGTTCCGGCACCAGGCGCGAGGCGGACGGGTTCGAGGCTGGGATGGCCGGGGCTGTGCGCGGATCGCCCATCACCAGGGTCCACCAGATCTTGCCATTGGGTTCCTGAAACCAGGCAAAGCCCATATCCGACGCATCCGGCGACAGGATCGTGCGCCGCGTGTCGGGCTGCTCCATCCAGGCGGCCAGCGTCTCTAACTCAGTCTCGTAGGTTTCCGAGATATTCTCGCCCACCAACGTCCCGCCGTAACCGACGCGCGCCAGCCGGTCGATGGGCGATGACCCGTCGGACCCAAAATGCCAGGGGCGGTTTTGCAACGACATGTCGCGGGAATGCGTGGCGGCGGCAGCATTCAGTTGTGGGTTCAGCGTCACCTCAGCCACACCGCGCGACGCACGCAGCGCATTGACCGAATCGACCATGCGGAACTGCAATTTGGCGGTGTCCCCGTTTCTGATGCGATAGAGTTTGGGCAAAGGCCGCCCGTCGCTGCCGGTGGTGGGCGCTTGCGGCGCGGTGCAGGCGGCGAGCGTGAGAAGGGCAACCAAAAGAACAGAGAAAATACGCATCGGTCTTGCACACCAGAGTTGTTGGGTGGTGTGTCGATAGCCCGTCGCGCGTTGCATTACAAACGCACATCGGCGTGAAGCCGCATGATGACAGGTGTTTGATTTGCGACTGCGTCTTTCGCGCAATAATGTCCCGACGACTGGCAGGAAACATGACCGGAGAGGCATTCAATGTCCAAAAAACCCATCTCTACACCAAGCCGCCGTGCCTTTTTGGCGGGTACCGCTGCGCTGCTTGGCACCCCCGCAATCGCCCAGAACATCCCAGCAGGCCAAGCCTCGCGCGATCCGACGCAATCGGTGCGCCGCAACATCTCCAGCTTTCGGACGTTGGATTGGCAGCCGTATTTTGACAGCCTGCGCAATGGTGCGATCCTGGTCGATATCGACAGCCGTGCGGTGCATTACTGGGCCGAGGATCAGTCGGTGTACAAGCTCTATCCTTCCAGCGTTCCGCTGACCGACGACCTGACCCGGCGCGGTCGCACGCAGGTGATCCTGAAGGACCCGGAGCCCGATTGGCGGCCCACGCCGTCGATGAAAAAGCGCAACCCGGAATGGCCCGATTACATCGGCCCGGGCCCGCAAAACCCGCTGGGCACGCGGTCGCTGCACCTAAGCTGGACCTATTACCGCATCCACGGCACGCACGACACGCGCAAGATCGGGCGCAAGTCATCCAACGGCTGCATCGGGCTTTATAACGAGCATATCGAAGAGCTTTACGAGATGGCGAAAGTGGGCACGCAAGTGTTGCTAATTTGACGACATTGCGGCAGATCGGCAGCTAAGCATTTGAAACATGGTTTGCAATCCCCAGACATTGCTGTTTACACAGAACTACGAGGTAAGTCTTGGGTGCGCTCTGACGGTTTTGTCAGGGTGCGTTATTGGAGGTTAATATGAAAAAACTCGTTCTCGCTGCTGCTCTGACCGCCGCTGCTTCGACCGCATTCGCCGGCGCTCCTGCCGAGCCGATCATCGAAGCACCTGTCATCGTTGAAGAAACAACCAGCTCCTCGGGCGGCGTTATCCTGCCCCTGATCCTGCTGGCCATCGTTCTGGCAGCTGTTGCCGACTAAGTCGTCGACGCATTAAAATCCAAAAAGGCGGCGCCGCTTGCGCCGCCTTTTTCTTTGTCCAAAGCTTGTAATTTAGTCGAGCCAGCCGCGCAGATTTTCCTCGATCACGGTGCTTAGCGCGTCGATATGCGCGTCATCGTCGTTCAGGCAGGGGATGTAGGTAAACGTCTCACCGCCGCCTTCCTCAAAGCTTTCTTTGATCTCTTCGTTGATCTCTTCCAGCGTCTCGATGCAGTCCGCGGAAAAGGCGGGCGCGCACACCGCGATGTTCGTTTTGCCTGCCTCGGCCAGCCGCGCGACCTCTTCGACCGTATAGGGCTTTAGCCACTCTTCGGGGCCGAACTTTGACTGGAAGGTCGTCGTAATCTCGTTATCTGCCCAGCCCAGCCGCTCTTTCAACAGGCGCGTGGTTTTCTGGCATTGGCAGTGGTACGGATCGCCCTCCATCAGGTAACGCAGCGGCACGCCGTGATAGCTGCACACCAGGATGTCCGGGCGTTTGTCGAGCGAATCGTAGGCCCGTTCGATGGATTGCGCGAGGGCCTCGATATATTTCGGATGTTGGTAGTAGGGTTCGACCGTGCGGGTGGTCGGCTGCCACTTTTCCTCCATCAAGGCGCGGAAAAATTGGTCATTCGCCGTGGCAGATGTGGCGCCTGCGTAATGCGGATACAGCGGGAAAAAGAGGATCTTTTGACAGCCCGCCTCGGCCATCTCGCGCACCTTCGACTTGGTCGACGGATTGCCGTAGCGCATGCAGAAATCCACCATCACCTGGTCGCCATACCGCGCATGCATCGCGTTCTTGATTTTGGCGGTTTGATCCTTGGTGATCGTCATAAGGGGGCTTTCGCCCGCCTCGTGATTCCAGATCGATTTATACGCCGCACCGGATGAAAACGGGCGTTTGGTCAGGATGATCAGCTGCAACAGCGGCTGCCAAATCCAGGGGCTATAGTCGATGACCCGCTTGTCCGACAGAAACTCACCCAGATAGCGGCGCATCGACCAATAGTCGTAATTGTCGGGCGTGCCCAGGTTGGCCAACAGGATACCGACACGCGCGGGCGGGATTGCCGGGTGGTCATCAGCGGCATGCGCCGGGCGGACTGCTGTTTTGCTGGTATCGAGCATCGTGGCCTGTTCCGTTTGGGTCAGTAGGCGTGAGATAAACGGTTTTGGGTGCAGGTCAATCTGACAGCGGCGTTTCGTCCGTTTGCAGGGCATCTGCCAGCCGTGCCTGCGCCGATCCGGGGCGCAGCGGCTTGAGCTGGCTGTCGTCGGGCGCCCATCCGGTCAGGACGATCAGTTCGAACGTCGCCCTGATGCGCCCCGCGTCCCCCGGAAAGGTCCGGGCATAGATGTCAGCGGCCTTGGAGAACACGGCGCGGGCGGAAAAGCCGCGGTGCCGCGCGGTCAGGGCGTTGCCCTCGCCCATCGCCCGTAGGTCGCGCATCAGGTGCCACATGGAGGTGTATTGCACGTGCACCGGAACCGAATCGGCCACCGGCAACGCGAGGCCCGCGCGTTGCAACAGTGCCCCCAAATCGCGCAGTTCGGCCATTGGTGCCACACGCGGCGACAGGCCGCCCCGCACGGCGATCTCTGCCTCGGCCAGGCAGCTGCGCAATTCGTGCAGGCTTTGCCCCCCAAGCGCCAGCGCCAACAGCATCCCATCGGGCCGCAGCGCGCGGCGACACTGGATCAACTGGCCCACCGGGTCGTTGGCCCAATGTAAGCCGAGGCTGTGAACAACGACATCATGGGCCTGCGGTTGCAGATTCAGGGTCTCGCCCTCGGGCACAATCACCGCATGCGGCAGGCGCGCGGGCCACAGGTGGGGAAAAGCGGTCACAACCGCAGGCGATTGAAAGGTTTTGTTAACCATATCCAGCCGATCCTGCACCTCATCGCAGGCCAGCTCTTGCAAGAACAGGGCATCCGCATCAGCGCGCGCACGGTTGCGGGCCAGGGCGGTCGGATCGGTCAGTGGGGTCGGTTGGCTCATGAACGGGCAAGATAGGGTTGGCATGGGGCTTTTACAAACGACACTCGCCGCGATTTACCCGCCCCGCTGTTTGGGCTGCGGCACGCTTGTTGACAGTGACTTTGGCCTGTGCGGCCCGTGCTGGGGGCAGACGCAGTTCGTGGGCGGCGTGGCGTGCAACAGCTGCGGCACCCCGCTGCCTGGCGTGCAAGACCCGGACGATGTCACCTGCGACGACTGCATCAAGGCGCCAAAGCCCTGGGCGCAGGGCCGCGCCGCGCTGATCTATGCGGGGATGGGGCGCAAGCTGGTGCTGGGGCTAAAGCACGGCGACAGGCAAGAGATCGCGCGCCCCGCCGCGCGGTGGATGCAAGCCGCGGTCAAGCCGATGCTGACGCCCGAGACGCTGATCGCGCCCGTTCCGCTGCACTGGGTGCGTTTGGCCAAACGACGGTACAATCAATCGGCCCTGATCGCGCGGCAATTGGCGGACCTGACCGGCTGTGACTGGTGCGCCGACCTGCTGGTGCGGCAGCGGATGACGCAATCGCTGGACGGCAAATCGCGGGCAGAACGGGCCGATATCCTGACCGGCGCCATTGCCCTGAACCCGCGCCGCCGTCACCGCATCATCAACCGGCCCGTCCTGCTGGTCGATGATGTCATGACCACCGGCGCCACCCTGGCCGCCTGCACCGAGGCGTTGCACCAGGCGGGCGCGCAACACGTGTGCGTGTCGGTACTGGCGCGGGCGGTCAAAGGCTCTTAAGTCTGGGGCAACCACGGAACGCCGAAAGGACGCCCAGATGAAACCGGTCGAAATCTACACCTCGCCCCTATGCGGCTTTTGCCACGCGGCCAAACGGCTGCTGAACGAAAAGGGCGTGGCATTCTCCGAAGTTGACGTGCTGAAAGAGCCGGGGCGCAAAACCGAGATGATCCAGCGCGCCAATGGGGGCCGCACCGTGCCGCAGATTTTCATTGGCGACACCCATGTGGGCGGCTGCGACGACCTGTATGCGCTGGAACGCGCGGGCAAGCTTGACGGCCTGTTGGCCGCCTGATGCGCGCGGCCCTGCTGCAACTCAACGTCTCGGACGATCCGGTGGCGAATTGCGCGACCACGGTTCAGATGGTGCGCGACG
>JBCBHS010000008.1:0-118128 GCA_038525395.1 Pseudomonadota bacterium
GTCTGCCCTACCGCGTCATCGGCGGCCCCCGCTTTTATGAGCGGATGGAGATCCGCGATGCGATGGCCTATTTCCGCGTGGTCGTGTCGCCCGACGACGATCTGGCGTTTGAGCGGATCGTGAACACACCCAAGCGCGGCTTGGGCGATAAGGCGCAGCAGACCATCCAGATCACCGCCCGGGCCCACAACGTCCCGCTGCTGGAAGGGGCGCGGCTGGCGGTGGAACAGGGGCTGATCAAGGGCAAGGGCGCCGCCGAACTGCGCTCGCTGGTCGAAGGAATTGCGCGGTGGAACAGCAAGTTACGCGGCCCGCGTATCGAAGTCACCCAGGATGACAGCGTCATCGACGATGGTGCCGCCCCGCTGCGCGTCGAATACGGGCCGCCGCCGGTGACCCATATGGAGCTGGCCGAGATCATCTTGGACGAATCCAGTTACACCGCGCATTGGCAGAACGACAAGACGCCCGAGGCGCCGGGCCGGTTGGAGAACCTCAAAGAGCTGGTGAAAGCGCTGGAAGGGTTCGAGAACCTGCAAGGGTTCCTGGAGCATGTGTCGCTGGTCATGGACAACGCGAGCGAGGATGCCGAGGCCAAGGTGTCGATCATGACGCTGCATGCGGCCAAGGGCCTCGAATTTCCCTGTGTCTTCCTGCCGGGGTGGGAAGATGGGCTCTTTCCCTCGCAGCGGTCGATGGATGAAAGCGGAATCAAGGGCTTAGAGGAAGAGCGTCGCCTGGCCTATGTGGGCCTGACGCGGGCCGAAGAGCTGTGCACCGTGTCCTTTGCCGCCAACCGGCGCGTGTTTGGACAATGGCAGTCGTCGATGCCGTCGCGGTTTATCGACGAGTTGCCCGAGGATCATGTGGACGTGCTGACCCCGCCGGGCCTTTACGGCGGTGGCTATGGGGCCGCGGCGCCGCAGGCGGAATCGCGTCTGCATCAGGCGGCGGCTGAGGCGAATGTGTACAACTCGCCCGGTTGGAAGCGGCTGCAGGCACGGTCGGGCGAACGGCCATTGAGCCAACCCAAGGAGAGCCGGAACACGGTGATCGACCTGAACGCGGTGTCGAGCTTTACCATGGGCGAGCGGGTGTTTCACCAAAAGTTCGGCTATGGCGCCGTGGTGGGGATCGAAGGGGATAAGCTGGAGATCGCCTTTGAGAAGGCGGGGACCAAAAAGATCGTGTCCCGCTTTGTCACGGGGACGGATGATATTCCGTTTTGAGGCGTCCCGACCGCGCGCTGCGGTTAAGCCAGCGTGCGGTGGTTAATCTTCGGTAAACTGCGCAATTTGCGGCCCGAGACGCACAGTCTGCGGGCTGGGTTTTGGCCTGTTTTGGTGGGATTTGGCCGAACTGCGCGGTTTGGGTGGGAAAATGCGCAGTTTGCCGGGGGCGCGGACGTTAACGTTTTGCTTAGATTTGGGCGGCGTTCATGTTTGGCGGGGCGCGTTTACTCTTTTGCAACGTTTGGACGGTGGGCGGTCTGTTTCGGACCTTTGGCCCAAAAGGCGCCCGCCCACCGACCCTTTTTCGGGTGCTTTCGAGATTGAGGTGTGTGGGGTGGTTTTGGGGGATTTGTGCTCAGCAGATCATCTGTGGGGCTGACTGCCGGTGCGATTGCACGCGAAGGCGGGCGGGTGGGGTGGCCAGCAGATCGACGGTGTGGCTGGCAGCTTTTGCCACCGGTTGCGATTGCCTGCGAAGGCGGGCGCGTGCGGTACCCAGCGGATCATCTGTGTGGCTGGCAGCTTTTGCTTTGCAAAAGCAGCCCTTGCCACCGGTTGCGATTGCCTGCGCAATCGCAACCTAAAAAAAACGGCGACCCCAGGGAGGAGGGGCCGCCGCTCTTGCAACATCGCGTCGGTCAGGGAGGAGGAGGACCGGGTGGCGATGTATGTCGGTGCATCCAGATCAGATGCGGAAGAAAAGGTGCGGCGACGTCAGGGAGGAGGAAGACGCCGCCGCCAATTTCAGATGCCCCAGGGAGGAGGAGAGGGACATCTGATCTCGTAAACTCAGTTGGCGCTGTCGCCGTATGCGGCCTCCCAGGCCACGCGCTTCAGCTCGGACCGGTGCATGCCCAGATCGGCCAGCTCGCGGTTGCTGAGTGCGGACAGTTCCGCCATGGTGGTACGGTACACACGCGCTTGTGCGTGGCGCGCGGCGGCGGTTTCAAAGTAGTGTGCGACTGCGCCGAAGATCCGTTCGACCAGATCGCCGCGTTTTGTTATGTCGTTGTAATAGGCCATGTTTCGTTGCCTCATCTGCGTTTCGTTAGCCCAAACATAAGCCAATGCTGCATCTGCACAATACCCGCTGTGGCAATGCTGCCATGCAGCATTTGCATAGGCCCACGGTTGAAAAATCGGGCAGGGTGCATAGGGACCAAGCGCTTTGCCCCGCGGCCCTTGCCCTTGCTGAAAAACCTGCCAGTTAATGCGGCACCAGAGCGGAGAAATGCACCATGCCGACCACCCAGGACGATATTCTGAGCGCCTTGCGGCGCATCGCGATGCCGGATGGGGGCGATCTGGTGTCGCGGGATTTGATTCGTGCGGTGCGCATTGACGGCGCGGCCGTCAGTTTCGTGATCGAAGCGCCGGATGCGGCGCTGGCGGCGCGGATGGAACCGGTGCGCGCGGCGGCAGAAGCTGCGGTGCGCGGCCTTGCCGGCGTAGATCAGGTGCGCGTGGCCCTGACCGCCCATGGACCTGCGCCCAAACCGGCGGCGCCGCCCAGCCTGAAGATCGGCGGCCATCCCAAACCGCAAGAGGGCCCGACCAAGCCCGCAGGCGTGCAGCGCATCCTGGCCATCGGGTCGGGCAAGGGGGGTGTGGGCAAATCAACCGTGTCATCGAACCTTGCCGTCGCGCTGGCGAAACAGGGGCGCAAGGTTGGTCTGCTGGATGCCGATATATACGGGCCCAGCCAACCGCGCATGATGGGCGTCAACAAGCGCCCCGCCTCGCCCGATGGCAAGACGATCATTCCGCTGCACGCCCATGGTGTCACGCTGATGTCCATCGGCTTTATGCTGGAAGAGGGCAAGGCCGTGGTCTGGCGCGGGCCGATGTTGATGGGCGCCTTGCAGCAGATGCTGGGGCAGGTGGAATGGGGGGAGTTGGACGTGCTGATCGTCGATCTGCCGCCCGGCACGGGGGATGTGCAACTGACCCTGTGTACCAAATCGGACCTGTCGGGCGCGATCGTGGTGTCCACGCCGCAGGACGTGGCCCTGATCGACGCGCGCAAGGCGCTGGACATGTTTGCGACCCTCAAGACGCCCGTGCTGGGGCTGATCGAGAACATGTCAATGTTCGTATGCCCCGACTGCGGGTCGGAGCATCAGATCTTTGGCACCGGCGGTGTCGCGGCAGAGGCCGAGAAGATGGGCGTGCCGCTGTTGGGCGCGCTGCCCATCGATCTGGACACGCGCCTTGCCGGGGACGGCGGCACGCCGGTTGCGGTTGGTGACGGGCCGATGGCCGACGCCTACGCGCGTATTGCCCAAGGGTTGATCCGCGGCGGCATGGCCTGAGCGTTCTTTAGAAGGTGACCGCCCTTTAGAAAGTGACTGCGCCTTAGAAAGTGACTGGGCCTTAGAAGGTGATTGGGCCTTGGGTCCCCATGTCGGGGCGGTCGTCCGTCAGGTTGCCCTTGGCAATCTCGAACAACACCTTCGCGCCCGAGGTCGGCGTGACCGACACGTCTGCCGACGCGGGCGAGAAGCGCAGCAGGCAAATGTCCTTGTCCTCTTTGCCCTCATCAAACCAGGCGGAGGCAAAGACCGACCAGACCTCGTCCAGCGCCTGAGCGTCGTCCACCTGAGCCAGGGTGCCGTCGATATCTGCATACAGCCCGGCGCTGCCATCGGCGACGACAAAGCGTGCGGGCTGTGCGCCCTGTGCCGTGGCCTGTGCCAGGTCTGTGCCATGTGCCGTGATGAACCAGATGTGGTCCGGCACGTCGTCATCGACGCTGGGGGCCATGGGGATCAGGCGCGGGCCGGATTTGAGGCCAAGCATGCCGGCCTGCACATCGTCCATACGGCTCCAAAAAGCGTGTTTCAGGTCGGTCATGGGTCAGGTCCTTTGGTTGTCTTTGACTGTGGCAGGCAAACGCGCGGGGGGGCGGTCTGGTTCCATTCGGCTGTGCGTATGGGAAAACGTGGGAAAGGGTATCCGGCGCGGTCTGCGATTCGAATCAAAACTGGCCTTCTTTGCGAATTTCCGCTTGGAATACAGGTGTATATGTGAGAACAAACATAAAACATCGCTATGAGCGTTGCGATGTGTTTCAGTTTTTTGGGATTTTATGGGCGGAGAGGCGTGGGCCGCGCGGAGACTACATGTTGTAGTAGGTTGCCGCCAAGTCACAGGATAGGCGCGAATCCTTGCTTATTTTTAGTCAAAATCCGTTTTTGATGGGCCGGGGGCGCTAGACGACAACCCAGGCACCCTCAAAAAACCATTGCGTCCCATGTTTTCCCACGTCATACCTAATGACATCAGATGAGAACGAGCCCGGGGCAACAAACGACCCCAAGCAACAAAAAACTCTAGCAGGTTTCATACAGGCACCTCGCTTTCATCAGACCAGAGATCCGGCGCGCGAGCGAGCAGACATCCCCCCAGGTGGCGCGCGCAGCTGGACATCCCGCACGGCGGGACGAGGGCGGCGGGTTGATCAGTGGCAGCAGATCAACCCGCCGTTTCCATTTCAAAACCTCGGGGGCCGAAGACACAGCGCGGGGGCGCGGAAACACAGCAGGGACGGGCCAAACACGTGGCACGCAGGTTCAGAGGCGAAAGCGACCACAAGGTGGACGCAAAGGGGCGGGTGTCTATCCCAGCCTCGTTTCGCCGTGTGATCGAGGCGGGCGACCCCGACTGGACCGACGGCCTGCCGCCCCGCATCATCATCGTCTATGGCGGCGCCACGCGCGACTACCTTGAGGGCTTCACCATCGAGGCCATGGACGAGGTGGACGACAAGATTGCGAAATTCCCGCGCGGCTCGGCCAAGCGGAAGGCGATGGAGCGCCTGTATAGCGCGCAATCCATCGAGACGGTCGTGGATGACACGGGCCGCATCGTCCTGCCCGCCAAGCTGCGCGACAAGATCGGCCTTGATGGCATGGCGCGCTTTGTCTCTTCCGGCGACACGTTCGAGATTTGGAAGCCCGAGGCCTATGACGCCAGCATCGCGGCACTGGACGATGACGGGTTTGACCCCGACCTTGACCCGTCCGTCTATCTGGACGGGGACCTTGGGTAACATGACGGCTGGGGGGCCACATATTCCGGTACTGATCGACGCAATCCTGGCGCAGTGCGCGCCGATTGCGGGCACCTGGCTTGACGGCACCTTTGGTGCGGGCGGGTATACGCGCGCGCTGCTGGATGCGGGGGCCGCGCGGGTGATTGCGGTCGACCGGGATCCGCTGGCCTTTGACATGGCCGCAGGCTGGGCTGCCGACTATGGCGACCGCCTGGTCATGCAGCCCGGCGTCTTTTCGCAGTTGGATCAGTTTGCCGAGGGGCTGGACGGCGTCGTCCTCGACCTTGGGGTCAGCTCGATGCAGCTTGATCAAGCTGCACGCGGGTTTTCTTTCATGAAGGACGGCCCCCTGGACATGCGAATGAGCCAAGACGGGCCCACCGCCGCGGATATCGTCAACGCGGCCGAAGAGGGCGTGCTGGCCGATATCCTGTTTCAATACGGTGAAGAGCGCGCGAGCCGCCGCATTGCCCGCGCCATCATCACCGCCCGGCCCATCACCACGACGCTGGAACTGGTGGGCGTGATCGAAAAGTGCCTGCCACGGCCCAAACCCGGTCAATCGCACCCCGCCACGCGCAGCTTTCAGGCGCTGCGGATTGCGGTGAACAACGAATATGATGAGCTGTATCAGGGGCTTATGGCGGCTGAGCGTGCGTTGCGCCCCGGCGGCAAACTGGCCGTCGTGACCTTTCATTCGGTCGAGGACCGGATGGTCAAACGGTTCCTTACTGCCCGGGCGGGCCGCCAGGCCAATGCCAACCGCTACGCGCCCGAAACCGCGCAACAGGCGGCACAGTTCACGTTGAAAAGCCGCAAGGCCATTGGGCCCGACGCCGATGAAATGGCCGCAAACCCGCGCAGCCGGTCGGCCAAGCTGCGCGTCGCGGTGCGAACCGAGGCACCCAGCGGCGGCGCCATCGATGCCCGCGCCATCGGGATGCCACATGTCAAAGGGGCCTTGTGATGCGCAGCATCCTGTACGTTCTCACCACGCTCGCCGTCATCGGCCTCGCCTTCTGGGCCTACCGCGAGAATTACGCGACGCAGGAATCGCTGGCCGAGACGGACCGGCTGCACCGTGACATCCGCGCAGCACATGCGCGCCTGGCCGTTCTCAAGGCCGAATGGGCCTATTTGAACCGCCCGGACCGGCTGCGCGATCTGGTCGAGATCAACTTTGACCGCCTGGGCCTGTTGCCCTTGCGCCCCGAACAGTTTGGCCATGTGGACGAGGTGGGCTTTCCCGCCGAACCGCTGGTGATCGACAACCCGGTCGAGGTGCGCGGCACGCTGGAGGCTGGCGAATGATCAGGACCCCGCTGCGCCCGCTTGCCCGGATCCTGCCCGCCCGTGACGCGGGCGAAAACCCGGATGTGATCGAGCGTGAGAACCTGCGCGCCCGGCACGAGGACATACGCGACCGCGCCCGCCAACGGGCCGAGGGGCGGCTGTTGGTGCTGGGCCTGTTCTTTTTCTGCGCCTTTGCCGTCGTGGGCCTGCGCATGGGCATGTTGGCCACGTCGGACCCGGTCGAGCCGCGGGCGACCGCCCAGGGCGCCGCCATTTCTGCCGCGCGCGCCGACATCGTTGACCGCAACGGGCGCCTTTTGGCCACGAATTTCGAAACCCACGCCCTTTATGCCCAGCCGCCGCACATGGTGGACCCGGCCGCGGCGGCCAAGGGCCTGGCCGCGATCTTTCCCGACCTGGAAGAGGACAAGCTGCTCAAGGACTTTACCGGCAAGCGCAAGTTCTTGTGGATCCGCAAAAAGATCAGCCCCGAACAGATGCAGGCCGTACACGAGATCGGCGATCCCGGTCTGCTTTTTGGCCCGCGCGACATGCGCCTTTATCCCAACGGCGCGCTGGCCGCGCATGTGCTGGGCGGCGCGTCCTTTGGCGAAGAGGGGGTCAGCGCCGCCGAGGTGATCGGCGTTGCAGGTGTGGAAAAGCAGTTCGACGCCTATCTGCGCGACCCGGCCAATGGCCAGCAGCCCCTGCAACTGTCGCTGGACCTGACTGTGCAGGCCGCCGCCGAGCGGGTGCTGTATGGCGGCATGAAGATCATGAACGCCAAGGGCGCGACCTCTGTTCTGATGGACGTGCATACGGGCGAGGTGATTTCGGTCGTGTCGCTGCCGGACTTTGACCCCAACAACCGCCCGCGCCCTGCAACCTCGGGCGATCAAAGCGACAGCCCGCTGTTCAACCGGTCGGTCCAGGGGGTGTACGAGCTGGGCTCTGCCTTTAAGATTTTTACGGCTGCGCAAGCGGTTGACCTGGGCCTTGTGTCGCCCGCGACGGTGATCGACACGTCTGGGCCGATGCGCGTCGGTGGCTTTCCCATTGGCGAGTTTCGCAACAAGAATTACGGCAAGCTGAGTGTGCGCGACATCATCGTGAAGTCATCGAACCGTGGCACTGGCCGCATGGCCTTGCAAATCGGGATCGGGCGGCAGCAGGAATTCCTGAAAAGGCTTGGATTTTTTGAGGCGACCCCGTTCGAGATTGTCGAGGCGCGCACGGGCAAGCCCTTGCTGCCCAAGCGCTGGACGGACCTGAGTGCCGTCACCATCAGCTATGGTCACGGCCTGTCCACGTCGCCCATGCATCTGGCGGCGGGCTATGCGGCGATTGCCAATGGAGGCTATGCGGTGGCGCCCACGATCCTGAAACAGGACGGCGTCCGCCATGGCGACCGGGTGATGAGCGCAGGTGCCGCCCGTGCGGCGCGCGAGATGCTGCGCGCCGTGGTCACCGATGGCACCGCCAGCATGGGCGAGGTGCCGGGATATGCGGTGGGCGGCAAGACGGGCACGGCGGACAAGCCGCGGCCCACGGGGGGCTATTACGAGGATAAGGTCATCGCGACCTTCGCCACGATCTTTCCGGCCCACGATCCGAAATATGTGCTGGTGGTGACCCTGGACGAACCCGTTGAGACCAGCGGCGACCGCCCGCGCCGCACCGCAGGTTGGACAGCGGTGCCCGTGGCGGCCGAGATGATTGGCCGCGTCGCACCCTTGCTGGGTCTGCGTCCCGGCGTTGAACCTGCATCCTTGGCTGATATAACGCTGACCAGCAGCAACTGAGCCGGAAGGCCGAGATATGGGCATGTCGCCACGACCCCTGTCCGCGTTGGGCCTGACCGCCCGGGGCGGCCTGTCCCCCGAAATCACCGGATTGGCCGTGGACAGCCGCGAGGTCAAACCCGGCTTTCTCTTTGCCGCGATGCCGGGCAGCCGCGTGCACGGGGCGGAGTTCGTGCAATATGCCGTGCGCATGGGGGCCGCCGCCGTGCTGACGGATGCCGAGGGTGCTGCGCTGGCGGCGGATTGGCTGGCTGATGTGGCCGTTGTCGTCACCGACGCCCCCCGCGAGGTTCTGAGCCGCACCGCCGCGCTGTGGTTCGGTGCCCAGCCCGAGGTGATGGTGGCGGTGACCGGCACCAATGGCAAAACCTCTGTCAGCACCTTTGTGCGCCAGATCTGGGTCGAGATGGGCCTGGCGGCCGTCAACCTGGGCACCACCGGGGTCGAGGGCGCCTGGACCGCGCCGCTGGCGCACACCACGCCCGAGCCGATCACCCTGCACCGCACCCTGGCCGAGGCGCGTGCGCACGGTATCACCCACGCCGCGATGGAGGCGTCCTCGCACGGGTTGGACCAGCGGCGGCTGGACGGCGTGACGCTGAGCGCGGCTGGGTTCACGAACTTTACCCAGGATCATCTGGACTATCACAAGACGTTCGAGGCGTATTTTGCCGCCAAGGCGGGCCTGTTCGACCGTGTGCTGGGCGAGGATGGCGTGGCGGTGATCAACCTGGACGATGCGCGCGGTGCGGATATGGCGGCGGTGGCGCAGGCGCGGGGTGCGTCGGTGGTGACCGTGGGCCGCGACGGCGGTGACTTGCGTCTGACCGCGCAACGCTTTGACGGCACGGGCCAGGACGTGCGGTTTGAGTTCGCAGGCAAGGCCTATACCGCGCGGCTGCCGCTGATCGGTGGCTTTCAGGCCGACAATGTGATGCTGGCCTGCGGCCTGGTGATCGCCTGCGGGGCAGAGCCCGACCGCGTTTTCGAAACGCTGCCGCATCTGGACACCGTGCGGGGCCGTATGCAGCTGGCAGCGACCCGAGACAACGGCGCTGCGGTCTTTGTCGACTATGCCCATACCCCCGATGCCGTGGCCACCGCCCTCAAGGCCATGCGCCCCCACGTGATGGGCCGTCTTGTGACCATCGTGGGCGCAGGCGGCGACCGCGATGCGGGCAAGCGCCCGCTGATGGGGCAGGCGGCGGCGGCCCATGCCGACATCGTCCTGATCACCGACGACAACCCCCGCAGCGAAGACCCCGCGACCATCCGCGCCGCCGTGATGGCGGGCGCAGTGGCCCAGGACCCCGACAAAAGCGTGACCGAGGTGGCCGACCGGGCCGAGGCGATCCTGCGCGGTGTCGACATGCTGGGCCCGGGCGACGCCCTGCTGATCGCGGGCAAAGGGCACGAGACCGGGCAGATCGTCGGCGACGACGTGCTGCCCTTTGACGACGCGGAACAGGCAAGTGTGTCCGTGGCCGCACTGGAAGGACGGCTGGCATGAGCTTGTGGACGGCAGAGGCAGCAGCAGAGGCCACAGGCGGCACGGCGCAAGGGGGCTGGACCGCTACGGGCGTGTCCATCGACACCCGCAGCTTGCAGCAAGGCGATCTGTTTGTGGCGCTCAAGGCGGCCCGCGACGGCCACGACTTTGTCGCCCAAGCGCTGGACAAAGGGGCTGCCGCCGCCCTGGTCACCCACGTGCCCGAGGGGGTTGCCCCAGACGCGCCGCTTCTGATCGTGCCGGACGTGCTGGCCGGGCTCGAGGCGCTTGGCATCGCCGCCCGCGCCCGCACAGAGGCGCGTGTGGTGGCGATCACCGGATCGGTTGGCAAAACCTCGACCAAAGAGATGCTGCGCGCCATCCTGGGCGATCAGGGCCGCACCCACGCCAGCGTCGCCAGCTATAACAACCACTGGGGCGTGCCCCTGACCCTGGCCCGGATGCCCGCCGACACCGACTATGCGGTGATCGAGATCGGCATGAACCACCCCGGAGAGATCGCGCCGCTGGCCCGCATGGCCCGCCCGCACGTGGCGCTGATCACCACGGTGGCCGCAGCACATCTGGAGGCCTTTGACGACATCGCAGGCATTGCCGTGGAAAAGGCCTCGATCATCGACGGGCTGGAATACGGCGGCACCGCGGTGCTGAACAACGACTGCGACACCGCCGCGATCTTGCAGGCCAAGGCCCATGACGCCAAGCGGCGCGATGTGGGCTTTGGCGAACACGGCTTTGATTTCAAGCTGGCCTCCGTGACCCTGGGCCGCGACACCACGGTGGTTCAGGCCAGCGCACATGACGCGCCGCTGTTGTTCAAAGTGGGGGCCGTCGGCAGACACTATGCCATGAACGGCCTGGGCGCGCTGGCGGCGGCAGAGGCGCTGGGCGCAGATCTGGCGCTGGCCGCGCAATCGCTGGGCCGCTGGTCGCCCTACCAGGGCCGCGGCGCGCGCGAGGTCATCGTGCTCGACCCCGTCGACACGCATCTGACACTCGAACTGATCGACGACAGCTATAACGCCAACCCGACCTCGATGGCCGCCGCCCTCGACGTGCTGGCCGCGGCGCAGGTCACACATGACATCGGGCGGGTCAGCAAGGGGCGGCGCATCGCCTTTGTCGGCGATATGAAAGAGCTGGGGCCCGACGGCCCCGCCATGCATGCCGCGATTGCCGATCTGCCATCGGTCGCGCAGATCGACGTGATCCACTGTATCGGCCCGCTGATGCACCACCTGCACAGCGCCTTGCCCGCGGAAAAACAGGGCCTCTGGACCGACACCGCGGAGGAGATGGCAGCCCAGGTGCCCAAGCGGCTGGACAGCGGCGATGTCGTCCTGGCCAAGGGCTCGCTGAGCATGAAGCTGGCCCGCGTCGTTGACGCCATCCGCAAAATGGGCCATCCGGGGGCCAAGGGCACTTTGCCAGATGATGACGGGCCCACAAGATAATGAGTAGGAACAGGCAGGCATGCTCTATTGGTTGACGGCACTTTCGGATGGGGGGGACCTTTTCAACCTCTTCCGCTACATCACCTTTCGTGCCGGTGGGGCGTTTTTGACCGCACTCGTGTTTGGATTTCTTTTTGGCCGCCCGCTGATCGCGGTGCTGCGCAAACGCCAGGGCAAGGGCCAGCCGATCCGCGATGACGGGCCAGAGGGGCATTTTGTCAAGGCGGGCACACCGACCATGGGCGGGCTGCTGATCGTCGGCGCGCTGGCCACCTCGACGCTGCTTTGGGCGCGGCTTGACAACCCCTTTGTGTGGATTGTGCTGGGCGTGACGCTGGCCTTTGCCGCCATCGGCTTTGCCGACGATTACGCCAAGGTGTCCAAGCAGACGACGGCGGGCGTGCCCGGCAAGGTGCGGCTGCTCTTGGGCTTTGTCATCGCGGGCGTCGCCGCCTATTTCGCCACCATCAACCACCCGGAGATGCTGCAAAACCAGCTGGCCGTGCCGGTGTTCAAGGACGTTCTGCTCAACCTCGGCCTGCTCTTTATCCCCTTTTCGATCATCGTGATCGTCGGCTCCGCCAATGCGGTGAACCTGACCGACGGCCTTGACGGGTTGGCGATCATGCCGGTGATGATCGCGGGCGGCACGCTGGGCATCATCGCCTACGCTGTGGGCCGGGTCGATTTCACGGATTACCTCGACGTCCATTACGTTCCCGGCACCGGCGAACTGCTGATCTTTGCCGCGGCCCTTTTTGGCGGCGGGCTGGGCTTTTTGTGGTATAACGCCCCCCCGGCGGCCGTGTTCATGGGCGACACCGGCTCGCTTGCCCTTGGCGGTGCGCTGGGGGCGATCGCGGTGGCCACCAAGCACGAATTGGTGCTGGCCATCGTGGGCGGCCTTTTCGTTGTCGAAGCGCTGAGCGTGATTATCCAAGTCCTCTATTTCAAGCGCACGGGCAAGCGCGTGTTTCTGATGGCGCCCATTCACCATCACTATGAGAAAAAGGGCTGGGCCGAGCCGCAGATCGTCATCCGCTTTTGGATCATTTCGCTGATCCTGGCGATGATCGGCCTGGCCACGCTCAAGGTCCGCTAGATGCGCTGCGCGCTGGTCACAGGCGGCAACCGCGCCGCAGCCCCGCGCATGCCGGAAAATGGCGCCGACACCGCAATCTGGCGCGGCCTCGGTGCCCCGTCTAACCTGTCCGGACAATTCCTCCGCAACCGGCAGGAGGTTGCGCGGTGAGCGTCCCCTTTCTCTGTTCCAAAAAAATCCCGGGGGTCCGGGGGCTGGCCCCCGGTCCGACACCCGCACAAGGCGTCCCCGCATGATCCCCGTGCGCGGCCTCTTTGGCGCACGCGTCGCTGTGCTGGGTCTTGGACGCTCAGGCCTGGTGGCCGCGCGCGCGCTCGCTGCAGGGGGTGCAACGCCGCTGTGCTGGGACGACAACCCAGAGGCGCGGGCCCGGGCCGAGGCCGAAGGGTTTGCCTGCACCGACCTCAAACGCCCGGGCGCCTTTGACGCCGTCGCACGGCTGATCGTCAGCCCCGGCATCCCGCACCTCTACCCGACGCCCAACCCGGTCATTGCTGCCGCACTCGCTGCCGGCGTGCCCGTGGACAACGACATCGGGCTTTTTTTTCAGTCCTTCGCCACCGAGGCCTGGAACCAGTTCGACACCGCCCCGCGCGTGATTGCGGTGACGGGCTCGAACGGCAAATCGACGACCTCGGCCTTGCTGCACCACGTGCTGGAGGCCGCGGGCCGCCCCAGCCAGCTTGCGGGCAATATCGGCCGCGGTGTGCTCGACATCGACCCGCCCCATGATGGCGAGGTCGTGGTGCTCGAGCTGTCGAGCTATCAAACCGATCTGGCCCGCAGCCTGACGCCCGATGTGGCCGTGTTCACCAACCTGTCGCCGGATCATCTGGACCGGCACGCGGGCATGGGCGGCTATTTCGCGGCCAAGCGCAGGCTCTTTGCCGAAGGTGGGCCGGACCGCGCTGTGATCGGCGTGGATGAGGATGAGGGCCGGTTTCTTGCGGGCCAGCTGAGCGAAGGGCCTGCCGATGACCGTGTCATCCGCATCTCGGTTGCCGAAAAGTTGACCGGGCCTGGCTGGCAGGTCTATGCGCGCAAGGGGTTCTTGGCCGAGATGCGCAAGGGCCGCCAGGTGGCCTCGATCGACCTGCGGGGCGTGCCGGGGTTGCCGGGGGCGCACAATCACCAAAACGCCTGCGCCGCCTATGCCGCCGCCCGCGCGGTGGGCGTGGCACCCAAGGTGATCGAGCGCGCCTTTTACAGCTTTGCCGGTCTGCCGCACCGCAGCCAGCAGATCGCGGATGTGGGCGGCGTGCGCTATGTCAACGACAGCAAGGCCACCAATGTCGACAGCGCGGCCAAGGCGCTGGCCGCCTTTGACAACATCCGTTGGATTTGTGGCGGTTTGCAGAAAGAGGGCGGGTTAGGCGCGCTGAACGCCGCCGCAGGACAGGTCAAGCGGGCCTATGTCATTGGCCGCGAGGCGGCGCAGTTTGCGATGCAGCTTGAGGTCGATGCCCAGGTCTGCGGCACGATGGCCGAGGCTGTGGCGGCTGCCATGGCAGAGGCGGCGCCTGGCGATGTTGTTCTGCTGGCGCCTGCCGCCGCCAGTTTCGATCAATATGACAGCTTTGAGAGGCGCGGTGAGGATTTCGTGGCCGAAGTGACCAAGCGGTTGTGATCCGGCGGAGCGCGCAAGCGCGCACGACATTATGATTTTCTGCTTCGGGCTCACCAAGACAAAGCCTGTGTCGCGCATCCACCCGCGCACGATCTTTGGCGTGACAGCGCGCCATCCCCTTGGCAAGCAAAATAGCCGTCTCCCCGCAAGCGGGGCCCCTCGGCGATTTCCCTTGCCAAGCCGCTGTCGCCCCGTCCCTTGAAGATCATGCGAGGGCGGCTCCGAGACAAAGGCAGGTCAGGTTTGGTTGGCGAGGTGCCGGGCGGTGGCCATGGCGGAGGACCAGGCCCATTGGAAGTTATAGCCGCCCAGCCAGCCAGTCACATCCACGGCCTCGCCGATGAAGTAGAGGCCGGGAACGGATGTGACGGCCATCGTTTGTGAGCTGAGATGGGCGGTGTCCACGCCCCCGCGCGTCACTTCGGCGGTGCGGTAGCCTTCGGTGCCGCCGGGGGTCAGTTGCCAGTGGCTGAGGTCATGCGCCAGTGCGTCGATGCGCGCGTCAGACAGATCGCCCAGGCGGCCCGACAGGTTCATATGCGTGCTCAGATGGTCCACCAGTCGCGCAGGCAGGTGGCGCGCCAGTTCCGTGGTCAGCGCCTTTTTCCCGTCGCTTTGGCGCTTGTCGCGCAAGGCGGCTGCGAGGTTCGTCTGCGGGGCGAGGTGCACGGTGATAGGCTGCCCTTCCTGCCAGTAGCTGGACGCTTGCAGCACCGCGGGGCCAGACAGGCCGCGATGGGTAAAGAGCAGCGCCTCGTCAAAGGCGGGGCCGTTGGCCTGGACGCGGGCCGGGCAGGCGACGCCTGAGATGTCGGCAAAGCGGCGGTCGGGGAAGGTGAAGGGCACCAGGGCAGGGGCCGTGTCGGTCACCCGCAGGCCGAATTGCCGCGCCACGTCATAGGCAAAGCCGGTGGCGCCCATCTTGGGGATCGACTTGCCGCCCGTTGCAATGATCGCATTGCGGGCGCGCACCGGTGTCGCCTTGCCGTGGTGGTGCAGCGTCGCGGTGAAGCCATCGGGTGACTTTGCAAAGTCGCGCAGATCGGTTTGCAAATGCATCTCGACACCCGCACGCTGCGTGAGGCCGCGCAGCATCCCGATGATGTTCTTGGCCGACTGGTCGCAAAAGAGCTGGCCCAGGGTTTTTTCGTGCCAGGGGATGCCGTGGTGGTCGACCAGCGCGATGAAATCCCACTGGGTATAGCGGGCGAGGGCGGATTTGGCGAAATGGGGGTTCTCGCTCAGAAACGCCTCTGCCTCGCAATACATGTTCGTGAAATTGCAGCGCCCGCCGCCGGAAATCCGGATCTTTTCCCCCGGTGCCTTGGCGTGATCGACCAGCAAGACGCGCCCGCCCGCATGGGCGGCGCACATCATGCCCGCGGCACCCGCGCCAATGATCAAGGTGTCAAAATCCATGAGGCCCCCGTGCAGGATTGCACAGAGCGCGTCAAGCGGGGCGGGTTGTAGGCCCGCGCGACATGATTACCTGCGTAGAGGACAGGTATAGGAGACCGACCCATGACCGCACTTGCCGCTGGCACGCCCTTTCCCAAGACCGAGATCGCCAAGCTGGGGGGCGGCACGCTGACCCTGGGCGACCCGCAAGGCGGGCGGGACTGGAAGTTGGTCATCATCTATCGCGGGCTGCACTGCCCGCTGTGCAAGAAATACCTGGCCGCGCTGTCCGAGATGCAGGGGGAATTCCACGCGCTGGGCGTCGATGTGGTCGTGGCCTCGGGCGATCCTGAGGTAAAGGCGCAGGCGATGGTGGACGAGATGGGGCTGAGCCTGCCCATGGGCTATGGCCTGACCATCGCGCAGATGACGGCACTGGGCCTTTACGTGTCGGACCCGCGCAGCCCGCAGGAAACCGACCGGCCCTTTGCCGAGCCGGGGCTGTTTGTGGTCAACGACCAGGGCCTGATCCAGATGGTGGACGTGTCGAACGCGCCGTTCCTGCGCCCCGATCTGGCCGGGGTGCTGCGCGGGGTGACATTTGTGCGCGGCAACGACTATCCCATCCGCGGTACGCACAAAGCCGCCTGAGCGCTGCAAGGGCGGGCCCAACGGGGCTAGCCCGCGCGCCTTTTTGCCGCTATGCTGCGATCACGCAACTCGGAGCAACCGAGAGCGTGAGGCAGACATAGGCAGCAAGGCGGCAGATCATGACAGAGATGGTCTATGGCGCGGTTCCGGTGCGGGACGGCGAACCCATTCTTCCCAAGTGGTGGCGCACGATCGACAAATGGTCGCTCAGCTGCGTGCTGATCCTGTTTGCCATCGGGCTTTTGCTGGGGCTTGCGGCGTCGGTGCCGCTGGCGGAAAAGAACGGCTTTCCCCCCTTTCACTACGTGATCCGCCAGGCGGTGTTCGGGTCGGCTGCCCTGCTGGTGATGATCGTCACGTCGATGATGTCGCCGGTGGTCGTGCGCCGCCTGGCCGTGCTGGGGTTTCTGGTTGCCTTTGTGGCGCTGGCGCTGTTGCCGTTTTTCGGTACGGATTTTGGCAAGGGTGCGGTGCGGTGGTACAGCCTGGGCTTTGCCAGCGTGCAGCCATCCGAGTTTCTCAAGCCTGGCTTTGTGGTCGCCGCGGCCTGGATGCTGGCGGCGAGCCAGGATTTGAATGGCCCGCCGGGCAAGGCGTGGTCATTCGCGCTGTGCATCTCGATCGTGCTGATGCTGGCCTTGCAGCCCGATTTTGGTCAGGCGTGCCTTGTCCTGTTTGGCTGGGGTGTGATGTATTTCGTGGCCGGAGCGCCGATGGTGCTGCTGGTCGGCATGGCGGGGCTGGTCGTCTTTGGCGGCACCATCGCCTATTCCAACTCGGAACACTTTGCGCGCCGCATCGACGGGTTTCTTAGCCCCGATGTCGATCCGCGCACGCAGCTGGGCTATGCCACCAACGCGATCCAAGAGGGCGGCCTCTTTGGCGTGGGCGTGGGCGAGGGGCAGGTGAAATGGTCGCTGCCCGATGCGCATACCGACTTTATCATTGCGGTCGCGGCCGAGGAATACGGGCTGATCTTGGTGCTGTGCATCATCGCGCTGTATACCGGTATCGTCGTGCGTTCGCTCTTGCGCCTGGTGCGCGAGCGGGATCCGTTTATCCGCCTGGCGGGCACGGGGCTGGCCTGCATGTTCGGCGTGCAGGCGATGATCAATATGGGTGTGGCGGTCCGGCTGTTGCCGGCCAAGGGGATGACCTTGCCGTTTGTGTCCTACGGCGGCAGTTCGGTCATTGCCTCAGGCATCGCGGTTGGCATGCTTTTGGCCTTTACCCGCACCCGCGCGCAGGGCGAGATTTCGGACCTGTTGGGGCGCGGACGGCGATGAGCGGGTGCGGCGCACGCGGGTCAAGACCCGCCTTACGAAAAGGCAGCACCGGATGACACAGCCACTGCTGATGATCGCCGCAGGCGGCACGGGCGGGCACATGTTCCCGGCCCAGGCGCTGGCCGAGGCGATGCTGGCACGCGGCTGGCGCGTCAAGCTGAGCACCGATGCCCGCGGCGCGCGCTATACCGGCGGTTTCCCCCACACGACCGAGATCGAGCAAATATCCTCGGCCACCTTCGCGCGGGGCGGGGTGCTGGCCAAGGCGGCGGTGCCGTTCCGCATCCTGGCAGGGATCACCCGCGCCAAGATCAAGATGTGGCGCGACCGGCCTGCGGTTGTCGTGGGCTTTGGCGGCTATCCCACCATCCCGGCCATGGCGGCGGCCAGCATCCTGCGGGTGCCGCGCATGATCCACGAACAGAACGGCGTGCTGGGCCGCGTGAATGCGTTTTTGGCCAAGCGGGTCGATGCGGTCGCCTGCGGCACCTGGCCCACCAACCTGCCCGAGGGCATTGAGGGCGTGCATGTGGGCAACCCGGTGCGCGCGGCGGTGCTGGAACGGGCCGGGGCGGGCTATATCACCCCCGGCGACTACCCGATGGAGATTTTGGTGATCGGCGGCAGCCAGGGCGCGCGTATCCTCAGCGACGTGATCCCGCCTGCCATCGCGCACCTGCCCGTTGACCGCCTGCGCAACCTGCGGATCAGCCACCAGGCGCGGGGCGAGGACGAGGACCGCGTGCGCGCCTTTTATGCCGAGCACGGGATCGACGCCGATGTGCAGCCGTTCTTTACCGATGTGCCGCGTCGGATCGCCCAGGCACAGCTGGTGATCTCACGCTCGGGTGCATCCTCGGTCGCCGATATCTCGGTCATCGGGCGCCCGTCGATCCTGATCCCCTATGCTGCGGCCACCGGCGACCACCAGACCGCCAATGCGCGCGGCCTGGTGGACGCAGGCGCTGCCATCCTGATCCCAGAAAGCCAGATGGCGCCCGAAAACGTCGCGGAACAGATCGCCATGGTGCTGGACAACCCCGACGGCGCGCTGCAGATGGCCCAGGCCGCGCTGGGCGTGGGCAAGCCGGACGCGACCGAGCATCTGGTGCATATGGTTGAAACCCTCGCAGAGAAAGGGACCTGACACGATGAACGCCGCCACCAAACTGCCCGGGGACGTGGGCCCCATTCACTTCGTCGGGATCGGCGGCATCGGCATGTCGGGCATTGCCGAGGTGCTGCTTAACCACGGCTATGTCGTGCAAGGCTCTGACCTGAAACGCACGCCCATCACCGACCGGCTGGCCGAACTGGGCGCGCATGTCTTTGTGGGTCAGCGGGCCGAGAATATCGACGATGCAGAGGTTGTCGTGATCTCTTCCGCCATCAAGCCGGGCAATGCCGAACTGGACGCCGCCCGCGCCCGCGGCCTGCCCATCGTGCGCCGGGCCGAGATGCTGGCCGAGCTGATGCGCCTGCGGTCCAACATCGCCATCGCGGGCACCCACGGCAAGACGACGACGACCACGATGGTCGCCGCGCTGCTGGACGAGGGGCAGTTTGACCCCACGGTCGTGAATGGCGGCATCATCCACGCCTATGGCAGCAACGCGCGCAAGGGCGATGGCGAATGGATGGTGGTCGAGGCGGATGAAAGCGACGGCACCTTCAACCGGTTGCCCGCAACCATCGCCATCGTCACCAACATCGACCCCGAGCATATGGAGCATTGGGGCACCATCGAAAACCTGCGCCAGGGTTTCCTCGACTTTGTGTCCAACATCCCCTTCTACGGGGTCGCCGTCTGCTGCACCGATCACCCCGAGGTGCAGGCCCTGGTGGGCAAGATCACCGACCGGCGTGTGATCACCTATGGTTTTAACGCCCAGGCCGATGTGCGAGCGGTCAACCTGACCTACCGCGCAGGCGTGGCGCATTTCGACGTGGCCTTGCAGGCCGAGGACAAGGTGATCGAAGGGTGCAGCCTGCCCATGCCGGGCGATCACAACGTGTCCAACGCGCTGAGCGCCGTGGCCGTCGCGCGGCATCTGGGGATGAAGGCAAACGAAATCCGCGATGCGCTGGCAGCCTTTGGCGGGGTCAACCGCCGCTTTACCAAGGTGGGCGAGATCGAAGGGGTCACGATCATCGACGATTACGGCCACCACCCGGTCGAGATTGCCGCCGTGCTCAAGGCTGCGCGCCAAGCCACCGAGGGCCGCGTGATCGCCGTGCACCAACCCCATCGCTACACCCGGCTGTCGCACCACTTTGACGCATTCTGCGCCTGTTTTAACGACGCTGACGTGGTGGGCATCGCCGAAGTCTTTGCCGCAGGCGAGGCCCCCATTGAGGGCGCTTCGCGCGATGACCTGGTGGCGGGCCTGATCCGCCACGGCCACCGCCACGCCCGCGCGGTGATGGGCGAGGACGACCTCGAACGGCTGGTCCGCGAACAGGCCCGGCCCGGGGACATGGTGGTGTGCCTGGGCGCCGGGACGATCAGCACATGGGCCAACGGGCTGCCGGGACGGCTGCAGAAGGGGGCGGCGTAGGGTGGAGATTGACGAGGTTAGGGATCGGGAAAGCCTATGGTTATACCTCCGGACGTTACCGGAGGATGTCCGTTTACTTACGTCACATCGAGTATCGTTAATGGCAGCTGGCCGTGTCGCGCCACTCGCTCTGGAGTATTATGCGAGTGGATCAGACAGCGGCAGGCGAAAACTCAAGAATGTAAACTTTTTTCTAGCTTTTTCTTATGTGGTCTTACAGAGCACCCGTCCGCTTCCGAAATACAGAAAATCAGCCGCTGAGTTTGCGTCTTCGATGGCAAAAGACGCAAATCGGACGACGCGTAGTTATATCGCCGCGATTGCAACTGACATCGCAATTTCTGCTGTGGATTCAACCGTTTCCTCTACAACCTTTACCGCTACAGAATATGCTGCAGCGTCAGGTGCTATTACATCCAAAATTGCTAAGAGCGCGTGGGAATGGATAAAGTCAGACTTAAAACTTCTTGCTGAGAACCCAAATTCGACAATAGGAGCATTGTGGTCTCAACACAACGAACCAGAAGTGCTCCGTACTGCGTGGCTAAATGCTAAAGACCTATTGCAAAAAGATACGCAAATTGATTGGGCGTTTTGGGTTTTGTGGTTTGAGCGCGTCAGAGCTGGAAAAGACATCTACGCTACCTCATTTGCAAATGTGTTAAACTCGGTAAACGGCGCGGAGTTTGTTTCTAACCCGGTCGGCTCTATGATTCATTTTGACCAACTGCTTGACCAATATCAATCCACAGATGTAACTTCCGGATCAATTATCGGTCCAACGCCTTTAGCAAACGCTTATCCCGTTGATTTTGAATTCGTCGCCATGGCCAAAGTCATGCGCCTGGTGGGCATTGACGATGACAATGCACACCTGCGCCAACCCGGCGTCGTTCAAGCGTTTTGCGACGATGCAGAAGAGGCGCGCGACGCTTTGCAGGATTTCGCTGATTACGCGTCAGAGATTTCGGGGCCTTCAAACTATGCAGGCGTTTTCCAACGTGCGGCGCAGAAGATTCTGACGGAATTCACAAGGACCAATGATCAAACGCATCTGCGCGCACGGCGCGTTGTTAAGCTGGCCGAGGAACTGGAGCTGTTTGCCCAAGACGAAGAAGCGCGGGCCGATATCAAAGCGCCGCTCGCGGCCATACTCGACAACGCCCTCTCTCAACTCAAGACGCTGTGTCGCAAGCATTTTGGTCCGTCCTACTTGGCGCTTGCGCCACTGGCCAATTTGACATTGGACCATGTCGATCAAAACGCCGTCTTGGCCTTGTTTGATGACATAATCTCGCGGATGGAAACCGATAACCTGACTGACCTCGTCGATCTTGATCTGGAAGGGCAGGCCGTTTTGGCCAGCATGGTGCGCGAGTTACACGATACGCGAGCGCTGCTTGCTGCTGCGACGTCCGACGAATTTCGCGCGATCCTAGAGAGCCGATTTGCGCAAAACTCGGGCGCATTTGGCCTAGTTCTCAACCGCTATGCCGAGCAGTCCTACGTCGCGCTGGGCACACTGCACAGCAAGGGCAAAGCCGCAGTTTCAGCGTACAAGACCGTGAATAGCCTCGCAGACATTATCAAAGCCGTAACAAAGAATTTTGGACCGCCCGCATGATCCTCACCCTCACCTGCATCGCCTGGGTCTTTGCCGCCACCGCGGTCGCCATGCTGCCCATGCGCTATCAATATGTCCCCGGCATCGCGCTGATCGTGGCCGCGCCCGTCCTGATGCTGTGGATCGGCATCGCCGTGGCCTGGTGGGCGGGCCTGCTCGCTCTCGCTGCGTTCGTATCGATGTTCCGCAACCCGCTGCGCTATGTCTGGGCCAAGGCGCGGGGGCAGAACCCTCAATTACCACCGGAGTTGCGCTCATGAGCCTATCCCTCATCCTTGCCTGTCTGTGGGCGCTGGCGGCCAACGTCATGGCGATGTTCCCCAGCAAGGACAATCACTGGACAAACGCCTATGGGCTGATCGCCGTGGGCATCCCGATCGTGGGCTATGTCACCTGGCAGCACGGGCCTTGGGTGGGCCTTTTGGTGCTGGCCGCGGGGATGAGCATCCTGCGCTGGCCGGTCATCTATCTGGGCCGCTGGATCAAGCGTCAGGTGGCGCGGTGATTGTCGCGCTGCCGGTGACGGCGCTGGCCATCGCAGCCCTGGCAGGGGCGCGGCTGGGCTGGCTGCGGCGCTGGCCTGCGCTGGGAATGGCGTTGGGCGCATGTCTGGTCCTGTTTCTTGCCATGATGTTTTGGCCCAAATCGGGCGAGGGGTTCGAGGATATCGGCTTTGCCATCGTGGGCTTTCTCATCGCGCTGCCTGCTGCCGCGGGGGTGCTGGGCGGCGGTTTGATCGGCTGGCTGTTGCAGCGCCACCGCGCGGTGGCTTGACCTTGCGCGGCGGGGCGGGCATGGCGCGGATATGACCACCGATTTGGCCCAAATGCCGCCCGTGCGCGGGCGCCTCACCGCACAGCGCAACCTGTCCGAGCTGACCTGGCTGCGCGTCGGTGGACCTGCGGACTGGCTGTTTCAACCCGCGGACCTGGAGGACCTCACCGCCTTCCTGCGCGCCCTGCCGACGACCGTGCCGGTCTTTCCCATGGGTGTCGGCAGCAACCTGATCGTGCGGGATGGCGGCCTGCGTGCCGTGGTGATCCGCCTAGGGCGGGGGTTCAACGGGATTACGGTCGACGGTGATACCGTGACAGCCGGGGCCGCGGCCCTCGATGCCCATGTGGCGCGCCGCGCGGCTGAGGCGGGGATAGACGTTACGTTTCTGCGCACCATCCCGGGCAGCATCGGCGGCGCCGTGCGCATGAACGCGGGCTGCTATGGCAGCTATACCGCGGATGTGTTCGTGTCCGCGACAGCGGTGCTGCGCGACGGGCAGGTGGTGAAGCTGCGCCCGGGCGATATGACCTTTGCCTACCGGCAAAGCGATCTGCCGGACGGGGCCGTTCTCACCTCGGTCACCTTGCGCGGCCCCAAAGGCGATCCCGGCGCGCTTGCCACGCGGATGGACGACCAACTGGCCAAGCGGGACGCGACCCAACCCACCAAGGACCGCAGCGCCGGTTCGACCTTTCGCAACCCGGCGGGGTTTTCATCGACCGGGCGCGCGGATGATGTGCACGACCTCAAGGCCTGGAAGGTGATCGACGACGCAGGCCTGCGCGGCGCGCGGCGCGGCGGGGCGCAGATGAGCGAAAAGCACTCCAACTTTCTCATCAACACCGGGCAAGCCACCGCCGCCGACCTCGAAGGTTTGGGCGAAGAGGTGCGAAAAAAGGTTTACGATGAAAGCGGTATAACGCTAGAGTGGGAAATTATGCGCATCGGCGAACCAGGATAGGAACGCGAGCGCAGGGCAGGCCGAAAATCGGCATATAATCGAGAGTCCGCAAAAGGGCTCCGGGACTTAGAGGCACATGGCGGGTCAGTCGAGCAGGGCTCCCAAAGTGGCGGTGTTAATGGGTGGACCCTCGGCAGAGCGCGAGGTGTCTTTGTCAACAGGGCAAGCCTGCGCAGCCGCGCTACGGGACATGAATTTCGAGGTTGTCGAGGTCGATGCCGGCCCCGACCTTGCTGCCGTTTTGCAAGAGGTTGCACCGGGCGCTGTCCTGAATTGCCTGCATGGCCGGTGGGGCGAAGATGGCTGTGTGCAGGGCCTGCTGGAATGGCTGCAAATCCCCTATTCGCACTCGGGCGTTCTGGCCTCGGCCATGGCGATGGACAAGCAGTGGACCAAGGATGTCTACCGCATGGTCAACCTGCCCGTGGTGCCCAGCCACATCGTGTCCAAGGCCGACGCGATGGCGGCGCATGCGATGCCGCCGCCTTATGTGATCAAGCCGAATAACGAAGGGTCGTCCGTTGGCGTGTACCTGGTGCATGACGGCGCCAATGCCCCGCCGCAGTTGGGGCCCGAAATGCCGGACCAGGTGATGGTCGAGGCCTTTGCCCCCGGTCGCGAGCTGACGGTGACGGTGATGGGCGACACGCCGCTGACAGTGACCGAGATTTTCACGGACGGCTGGTACGATTACGACGCCAAGTACACACCCGGCGGGTCACGCCATGTGGTGCCTGCCGATGTTCCTGCCGACATCTTTGATCTGTGCATGGATTACGCCCTTGCCGCGCATAACGCCCTGGGCTGTCGCGGTATCAGCCGCACCGACTTTCGCTGGGACGAAGGGCAGGGCGCCGCGGGCCTCATCCTGCTTGAGACGAACACCCAGCCCGGCATGACGCCCACCTCGCTGACGCCGGAACAGGCACAAGCCACGGGCATGTCCTTTGGTGCGCTTTGCGCTTGGATGGTGGAGGATGCCTCATGCAATCGGTAAAACGCGCCGATCCCGCCCCCTCGCGCTGGTCCTGGCGCTTGCAGCGGCTGATGTTGACGCCGCTGTTCCGCATCACGCTGCGGGCGGGGGTGCCTTTCGTGCTGACCTTTGGCGTGGCGACCTGGTGGCTGTCGAACCCCAATACCCAAGCGGCGATCCAAGACAGCGTGGCCGAGGCCCGCGCCAGCATCGAGCAGCGCCCGGAGTTCATGGTGAACCTGATGGCCATCGACGGGGCCGCACCCGAGGTTGCGCAAGCGATCCGCACCGCCGTGCCGCTGGATTTCCCGGTCTCGACCTTCGATCTGGACCCGGCTGCCATCCGCATGCGTATCCTCGATCTGCCCCCGGTGAAAGAGGCCAGCGTACGCATCCGTCCGGGCAATGTGTTGCAAGTGGATATCGTGCCGCGCCGCGCGGTGGCGATCTGGCGCCAGCCCGCGGGGCTGACGCTGGTGGATGACACCGGTACCCACATGGGCCCCATTGACCGCCGCGCCGTGCGGCCTGACCTGCCTGTGATCGCGGGCGATGGGGCCGCCAGCCACGTGACCGAAGCGCTGGAACTCGTTCAGGCCGCAGCCCCCTTAGGCGACCGGCTGCGTGGCCTCGTGCGCCTGGGCGACCGGCGTTGGGACGTCGTGCTGGACCGCGCGCAGCGCATCATGCTGCCGACCGACGCGCCGGTGCAAGCGCTGGAACGGGTGATCGCGCTGAACGGTGTCGACGACCTGCTGGCCCGCGACATCGCGCGGGTCGATCTGCGCCTTAGCGACCGCCCGACCGTGCGCATGAACAGCACAGCCACCGAAGCATGGTGGAAAATCCGACAGTTGAATACCGGGACCGAGTAACACGTATGACCGACCTTTATGACAATCAGCGCAGCATGCGGAACATGCGCAAGATCGCGATGCAACGCGGCGTGGTTGCGATTCTGGATGTGGGCAGTTCCAAGATTGCCTGCCTGGTCCTGCGCTTTGACGGCACGGCCAAGCTGGGTGAGGATGGCGAGATCGGCTCGCTTGCCGGTCAGTCGGGGTTCCGCGTGATCGGCGCCGCCACAACCCGCTCGCGCGGCGTGCGGTTTGGCGAGATCTGCGCGATGCAGGAAACCGAGCGTGCGATCCGCACCGCCCTTCAAGCCGCGCAGAAGATGGCGGGCATCCGCGTCGATCACGTCATCGCCTGCTTTTCCGGGGCCGAGCCGCGCAGCTATGGCCTGGATGCGCAGATCGACCTGGACGGCGATGTGGTGACCGAACAAGACGTCGCGCGCGTGCTGTCGCGCTGCGACGTGCCCGATTATGGCGACGGGCGCGAGGTGCTGCACGCGCAGCCCGTGAACTTCGCGCTCGACCACCGGTCGGGCCTGTCCGATCCGCGCGGGCAACTGGGCAACAGCCTGGCCGTTGATCTGCACATGATGACCGTCGACGCCGCGGCCGTGCAGCACCTGGCCCACTGCATCAAGCGCTGCGATCTTGAACTGGCGGGCATCGCATCGTCCGCCTATGCCTCAGGCATCGCGGCCCTGGTGGAGGACGAGCAAGAGCTGGGGGCCGCGTGCATCGATCTGGGCGGTGGGTCCACCGGCGTGTCGATCTTTATCAAAAAGCACATGATTTACGCCGATGCGGTGCGCATGGGCGGCGATCACGTGACCTCGGACATCTCGATGGGGTTGCAGGTGCCAACGGCCAATGCCGAGCGGATCAAGACCTTTTATGGCGGCGTGCACGCCACCGGCATGGACGACCGCGAGATGATCGAGATCGGTGGCGACACCGGCGATTACGAACATGACCGCCGCACCGCCAGCCGCGCCGAGTTGATCGGCATCATGCGCCCCCGGGTCGAAGAGATCCTGGAAGAGGTGCGTGCGCGGCTGGATGCGGCAGGCTTTGACCACCTGCCCAGCCAGCAGATCGTGCTGACCGGCGGCGGCAGCCAGATCCCCGGGCTCGATGGGCTTGCCTCGAAAATCCTGGGCCAGCAGGTGCGCCTTGGGCGCCCGTTGCGCGTGCACGGGCTGCCGCAGGCCGCGACGGGCCCGGGCTTTGCCTCTGCCGTGGGCCTCGCGCTGTTTGCGGCGCATCCGCAGGACGAATGGTGGGATTTCGACATCCCGATGGACCGTTACCCGGCGCGGTCCCTGCGCCGCGCGGTCAAGTGGTTCCGCGACAACTGGTGACCGCTACATCTGGGCAGTCGGCAAACATACGGTGAACAGAGGCAAGAATTTGCCCATATTTTGCGGCTAATTTGCGTTTTTTGGGTGACGTTGCGCCCGTGCCGCAGTAGGATCGACCCAATTTAGGCACAAAAACATCCGCGAATGCGGCAAACCAGACAGGCGGACCTGACCGATGACACTGAACCTTTCCTTGCCCGGGCATGACGAGTTGAAACCACGCATCACCGTCTTTGGCGTCGGTGGGGCAGGGGGCAACGCCGTCAATAATATGATTGAAAAAGAGCTGGATGGCGTTGATTTCGTTGTCGCGAACACCGACGCGCAGGCGCTGCAACAGTCCGCCGCCGCCAACCGGGTCCAGCTGGGCATCAAGGTCACCGAAGGGTTGGGCGCAGGCGCCCGCGCCACGGTCGGCGCCGCCGCCGCCGAAGAATCAATCGAGCAGATCGTCGACCACCTGGCGGGCGCGCACATGTGCTTTATCACCGCCGGCATGGGCGGCGGCACCGGCACGGGCGCTGCCCCGATCATCGCGCAGGCCGCGCGCGAGCTGGGCGTGCTGACCGTCGGTGTCGTGACCAAGCCGTTCCAGTTCGAGGGCGCCAAGCGGATGCGCCAGGCCGAGGACGGCGTGGAAGCCCTGCAAAAGATGGTCGACACGCTGATCATCATCCCCAACCAGAACCTGTTCCGCCTGGCCAATGAAAAGACGACCTTTACCGAGGCGTTTTCGATGGCTGACGATGTCCTCTATCAGGGCGTCAAGGGCGTGACCGATCTGATGGTCCGTCCCGGCCTGATCAACCTCGACTTTGCCGATGTCCGCGCCGTGATGGACGAGATGGGCAAGGCGATGATGGGCACGGGCGAGGCCGATGGCGAAGATCGCGCGATCCAGGCCGCTGAGAAAGCGATTGCCAACCCGCTGCTCGACGAAATCAGCTTGCGCGGGGCCAAGGGCGTGCTGATCAACATCACCGGCGCGCATGACCTGACCCTGTTCGAACTGGATGAGGCCGCCAACCGCATCCGCGAGGAAGTCGACCCCGACGCCAACATCATCGTCGGTTCGACCCTGGACACCGCGATGCAGGGCATGATGCGCGTCAGCGTCGTCGCCACGGGCATCGACGCCAGCGACGTCCACACCGAAATCCCCGTGCCGCGCCGGTCCATGGCCGCGCCGCTGACACCGCCGGTCGCCGCCGAAGCGCCAGCGCCAGTTGCCGCACCGGCCCCGGCGCCGATGCCGGAACCCGCGCCCGCCCCGGTTGCCGCCGCCGCCGAAGAGCCCACGCTGTTCGAAGAGCTGGATGTGCAACAGGCCGCAGCGCATGACATGGCCGAAGACATCTTTGCCGATGAGGCGCCCGTTGCGGCACAAGACGACCTGCCGCCGCCCGCCTATCAGCCCCAAGTGGCCGCGTTTGAACCGACGCCCGAGCCCGAAGCGCCCGCCGCCGAGACATTCGTGGCCCCGCGCGCCCCGGCGCCCGGCACGCCATCGCCCGAAGCGCTGGCCCGCCTGCGCGCCGCCACGCAAAAGGCCGCACCGGCCGTGCGGGCGCAACAGCAGCCGCAGCCCGAGGCAGGTGGGGAAAAGCCGCGTTTTGGCATCAACTCGCTGATCAACCGCATGACGGGCACCGCCGAAGGCACCCCAACCGACCGGCCTGTGCGCCAGCAACCGCCCGTGCAAACCCGCGCGGCGGCCCCGGCCCCTGCACCCGCGCCACAACCGACCGAGGCCGCGGACCCCGACCAAGAGCGGATCGAAATCCCCGCCTTCCTGCGGCGTCAAGCAAACTAAATTTTGGTCACAAACTAAACCAAGGGTCGCCCACGGGCGGCCCTTTTTACATTTGAAAACAGTTCGTTACCTAAGTCTGCGCGCGTTCCCGCCCAATGTTACAGCCCATGTTTCAGTCCGTTGCAAAGATTGAGTTGTGACTTTCGCGGCCACCCAATAGCTGTTGGAATGTCAAAAAAGCGTTACGGGTGGGACCAGTGCAAACGACCGTCAAAGGACCAGTTACATTCAATGGACGCGGGCTGCATTCCGGCAAGCCTGCGCAGTTGATCATTCGTCCCGCGATGGCCGAACACGGCATTTGGTTCCGTTGCACCGATATCGAGGCGGGCGATACCCTGATCCCCGCCCGCTATGACGTGGTCCGCCAATCCCCGCTCTGCACAACCTTGGTGAATGCCGCAGGCGCATCTGTCGGCACGGTCGAACACGTCATGGCCGCCCTGGCAGGGTGCGGCGTGCACAACGCGCTGATCGAGATTGACGGCCCCGAAGTGCCGATCCTCGACGGCTCTGCCGCCCCCTTCGTGCGTGGCATCATGCAGCGTGGCCTGCGCCAACTGCCCGCCCGTGTGCGCGCCATCGAGGTGCTGAAGCCGGTCACCGTGACCCAAGGTGACGCGACCGCGACCCTGGCCCCGTCCGACGTGATGCGCATCGACTTTCACATCGACTTTACCGATGCTGCCATTGGCCGTCAGTCAAAGTCGCTGAACATGGCCAATGGCAGCTTTGCCCGCGAGCTGTGCGACAGCCGTACGTTCTGCCGCAGCGGTGATGTCGAGCAGATGCAGGCCAATGGCCTGGCCCTGGGCGGTGCCCCCGGCATCAACGCGGTGGTCTTTGACGGCGACAAGGTGACCAGCCCCGGCGGCCTGCGTCACGCCGACGAACCCGTGCGGCACAAGATGCTGGATGCGTTGGGCGACCTCGCCCTCGCCGGTGCACCGCTGATCGGCCACTATACCGGCACACGTGCGGGCCACACGCTGACAAACCAGCTGCTGCGGACGCTCTTTGCCACCCCCGGCGCATTCCGCATGGTGACCTGCGATGCGGCCATGACGGCGCGCCTGCCCGGTGCGGGGCTGGTCTGGGACGAAATCCCGGCTGTCGCCTAACCTCCCGCGGGTGCCATGGGCGAAATCGTCATTTTAACCCCCGAACGCTTTGTGGTAGAGACAGGCAAACAGCCTGAAACAGGCGGTGTTGAGCGTCTTTGGGGGTAGCAAGGCATGATCCGCGGTACATCGGTTGCGCGACTTGTGGGGGTTCTGGCCGTAACGGGCATCGTCAGTGCCTGTGGTAACCCGTCGGGGCGGCCCACAACGGGCACGTTCTTTAACCAGCAGGAAATCCCGCTCGAAGAATTCACGGCGCAGCAAATCTTTGAACGTGGCGAGTTCGAGCTGGAAGAGAACAACCCGACCGAAGCGGCCTTTTACTTTTCCGAGATCGAGCGTCTCTATCCTTATTCCGACTGGGCGCGCCGTGCGCTGATCATGCAGGCCTATTCGCATCACGAGGACAAGGATTACCCCAACAGCCGCTCCGCCTCGCAGCGGTTCATCGATTTCTACCCCGATGACGATGACGCGGCCTATGCGCAATATCTGCTCGCGCTCAGCTATTATGACCAGATTGACGAGGTTGGCCGCGACCAGGGCCTGACCTTTCAGGCGCTGCAATCCCTGCGCGAGGTGATCGAGCGGTACCCTGACAGCGAATACGCCAAATCGGCGATCCTGAAATTCGACCTGGCCTTTGACCACCTGGCGGGCAAAGAGATGGAGATCGGGCGCTACTACCTCAAGCGTGACAACTTCTCGTCCGCCATCAACCGCTTCCGCGTCGTGGTCGAGGATTTCCAGACCACATCGCACACGCCCGAGGCGCTGCACCGGCTGGTCGAGGCCTATCTGTCGCTTGGCCTCACGGACGAGGCGCAGACCGCAGGTGCGATCCTGGGCTACAACTATCAGGCCACCGAGTGGTACGCGGACAGCTTTAAACTGCTCACCGGGCAGGGGCTGGAGCCGCGGGTGCGTGGGACAGGCTGGCTGGCGCAGATCTACAGCCAGATGATCAAGGGCCGGTGGATCTAGGCCCATCACCACATTCGACGCTGGGGCGCCCGCGATGCGGCGCGGGGAACTCTGCTGATGCTGCGCGGACTTGATATCTCGGACATGCTGATCATCGACCGGTTGGAACTTGTGTTCCAGCCGGGCCTCAACGTGTTGACGGGCGAGACGGGGGCGGGCAAGTCGATCCTGCTCGACAGCCTGGGCTTTGTCCTCGGCTGGCGTGGCCGGGCCGAATTGGTGCGCCAAGGTGCTGCCCAGGGCGAGGTGACCGCCTGGTTCGACCTGCCCCCTGGCCATCCCGCCCACGCCATTCTGGACGAGGCGGGCCTGCCCGGCGGGGACGAGCTGATCTTGCGCCGCGTCAACACCGCGGATGGGCGCAAGACGGCCTGGGTCAACGACCGCCGCTGTTCGGGCGAGGTGCTGCGCGCGCTGAGCGACACGTTGATCGAACTGCATGGACAGCACGACGACCGGGGCCTGTTGAACCCGCGCGGGCACCGCACGATCCTGGACGAATTCGCAGGGCTTGATGCCGCCCGTGGCAAGACGCGCACCGCCTGGCGGGCGCTGGGTGCGGCGCGCAAGGCCTATGACCAGGCGCAAGAGGCGATGGAGGCGATCCGCGCCGAAGAAGAGTTTTTGCGCCACGCCGTGGCCGAACTGGACACGCTCGACCCGCAGCCCGAAGAAGAGGCGCAACTCGACACCCGCCGCCGCCTCATGCAAGGGGCCGAGCGTATCCGCGCTGATGTCAGCCGCGCGCATCAGGTGCTGGGCCATGACGGGGCCGAAGGCGCCTTGGGCGACGCGCTGCGCTGGCTCGACGGTGTGGCGGACAAGGCCGAAGGGCAGTTGGACGCCCCAATCGCCGCCCTGTCCCGCGCGATGGTCGAGTTGGACGAGGCCAGCGATGGCATCGTCGCCGCCCTGGAACACCTGTCCTTCAACCCGTCCGAGCTGGAAGAGACCGAAGAACGCCTGTTCGCCATCCGCGCGCTGGCGCGCAAACACGATGTGTCCCCCGACGCGCTCGCGGCCCTGGCGACAGACCTGCGCACCAAGCTTGAGGCGCTGGATGCGGGGGATGCAAACCTGGCCGACCTCAAGCGTGCCGTTGCCGAGGCGCAAACCGCCTATGACACCGCCGCCGCGGCCCTGCACGACCGCCGGGTCAAGGCGGCCAAGGCGCTGGACAAGGCCGTGATGGCAGAGCTGGCCCCGCTCAAGATGGAGCGCGCGGTTTTTGCCACCCAGATCACGCCCGACACGCCCGGCCCCGACGGCCACGACGCGGTGGCCTTTACCGTCGCCACGAACCCCGGCGCGCCTGCCGGGGCGCTGAACAAGATCGCCTCGGGCGGGGAACTCAGCCGCTTTTTGCTGGCGCTCAAGGTCTGTCTGGCCCACGACCAGGCGGGCATCACCATGATCTTTGACGAGATTGACCGCGGCGTCGGCGGTGCCACGGCCAACGCCGTCGGTCGCCGCCTTGCGGCCCTGGCCACCGGCGGTCAGGTGCTGGTTGTCACGCACTCGCCCCAGGTTGCAGCCCTGGGGGCGCACCATTGGCGGGTGGAAAAGCAAGTGGCGCGTGGCATGACGACGTCGAACGTGGTGCCGCTGGCTGCCCCCGACCGGGTGGACGAGATCGCCCGCATGCTGGCAGGCGACACGATCACGGACGAGGCGCGCGGCGCGGCCCGCGCCTTGCTCGGGGGCTGATCACACCGCGCGCCCTGTGACCTTTCGTGGCCTTTCGCTGCGGCTGCGAACGTCCTAAGGTGGCGTGAAATCTGGCTATTTGCGACCCGGCACCATGTCCGCCCCTCCGCGCCCCATCCTTGCCCAGCAGCTCGACCTGGCGGTCACCGCCTGCCGTGACGGATGGAAGGTGTTGCGTCATAACGGGCCCAGTCAGGTCCAGTTCTGGTTCATCGCGCTGGCCGTGGGCATCGCCGCAGGCTTTGCCGCGCTTTTCTTCCGCAAGGGGATCGAGGCGCTGCAAGCCTGGCTTTATGGCACGGACGACGTGCAGTACCTGCATAGCTTTGCCTCGTCGCTGCCCTGGTACCTGATCCTGATCATTCCCATCATCGGCGGGCTGCTGACAGGCCTGATCCTGCACAACTTTACCAAGGACGGCACCGCCCGCAGCGTCGCCGACGTGATCGAAGGGGCCGCCCTGCGCGATGGGCAGGTGGGCACGCGGGCCGGTGTCGCCTCGGCCTTTGCCAGCTTTATCACCCTGTCCTCGGGCGGCTCTACGGGCCGGGAAGGGCCGGTGGTGCACATCGCCGCCGTGATCTCGACCAAGGTCAGCCGCTGGATCAAGGCCGATGGCATCACCGGCCGTGACCTTCTGGGCTGCGCCGTGGCCGCCGCCGTCTCGGCCAGCTTTAACGCGCCCATCGCCGGTGCGCTCTTTGCGCTTGAGGTCGTGCTGCGCCACTTTGCCGTGCACGCCTTTGCCCCCATCGTCATCGCCAGCGCGGCAGGCACCGTCATCAACCGGCTGCAATTTGGTGACGTGACGGAGTTCACCTTGGCCGAAGAAAACGCGCTTGCCTTCTATCAAGAGCTGCCCGCCTTCCTGCTGCTTGGCCTGCTTAGCGGGCTGGTCGCCGTCGTCCTGATGCGCGCGATCTTTTGGACCGACGATATGGGCACTGCCGTCCAGACCCGCATCGGCTTGCCCCGCTGGTTGCGTCCCGCGGTGGCCGGGGCGCTACTGGGCGGCATGGCGATCTTCTATCCGCACATCATCGGCGTGGGGTACGAGACGACCTCGCTGGCCCTGACCGGCCAGCTGGCGCTGAACGAGGTGGTCGTGTTCGTGGTGCTGAAAACCGCCGCCGTGGCCATCACGATGGCCGGACGCATGGGCGGCGGCGTCTTTTCGCCCTCCCTGATGATCGGCGCGCTCACCGGTCTGGGCTTTGGCCTGGTGGCCACCGGCATTTTCCCGACGGTGTCGGGCTCCGTCTCCCTTTACGCTCTGGCAGGTATGGGCGCGGTCGCCGCCGCCGTCCTGGGCGCGCCGATCTCGACCACGCTGATCGTGTTTGAGCTGACGGGCGACTGGCAGACCGGGCTCGCGGTGATGGTGGCGGTGTCGATGTCGACGGCGCTGTCCTCCCGCCTGGTCGACCGCAGCTTCTTCCTGACCCAGCTTGAACGCAAGGGTGTGCACCTCGCCGCAGGGCCGCAGGCCTACCTGCTGGCGATGTTCCGCGTCAGCACGGTCATGCGCCCGCCCGATCACGCCCGCGCCGCGGATGAGGCCGCGTGCTGGGCTCTGATCGGCGACGGGGTCTATGTGGATGCGGCGGCCACGCTTGAGGCGGCCATGCCGCTCTTTGACCAGACGATGGCGCGGTTCATTCCGGTGGTGACCCTGACGGGAGAAAACGCAGCCCCGGAGTTGCAGGGGGCGTTGTTCCACGTGGATGCGTTGAAGGCCTATAATCGGGCGTTGGCGGCGACAGCGGCCGAAGAGCACAGCTGAGGTCGGTGGCCGGTCTGTTTGCCTTTGGCAAAGACGCCCGCCCACCGACCCATTCCTATGGCGCTCTATGGATCGACTGTGTGGCTGGCAGCTTTTGCTGGGGCAAAAGCAGCCCTTGCCACCGGGCGCGTCTGTCTACGCAGCCGCGCCCTGCAAAAGACGCCTGCCCGCCGACCCATTCCTAGGTGCTTTATGGATCGACTGTGTGGCCGATGGTTTTGGCAAACAATCCTTGCCACCAGGCGCGGCTGCCTAAGCAGTCGTGCCCTAAATCTCTTCCACCGTGACCCCGTTGCCCGTGTAAAACGCCAGATGATCCTTGATCCGCGCCACAGCCTCTTTCGGGTCTTCATAGCTCCAAACCGCATCCACCAAGGTCTGCGATTTGGTCACGACGGAAAAGTAGGACGCGTCCCCCTTGTGCGGGCAATGCGTGCTCTTGTCCGTCCGGTCCAAAAAGGCCATCGCAATGTCCGCGCGCGGGAAATAGATCACCGCCGGATAGTCGCCCTCGCTCAGTTCCAGCGCTTGGCTGCTTTCGCCCAGAACGGCGCCGCCCGCGCGCACGGTCCACGTGCCTGGTGCGTTGCGAATGGTGATGTGATCCGCCATGAAAACAGCCTCCGGTAACAAGTTTGGGGTGGTGTGAACGCTTCCTGTAACAGATGCGTAACAGCCCGGCTAGGGGACCAAGGGCGCGCAGGCTGCCTGCAACCACGCCCGGGCCGCATCCGACACCCGTGGCCCGATCTTCTCCAGCGTTTCCGCGTGGTAGGCATCCAGCCAGGCGCTGCTGGGCGCGTCCATCATCTCGGCCACGATCAGACGGCGGTCGATGGGCGCAAATGTCAGCGTGCGCCAGGCCAGCATCTCGCGGTGCGCGTCCCCGCCGGGCGGCACCTCGGCGGCCTGGGCCACGATCAGGTTCTCGATCCGGATGCCAAAGGCCCCCTCACGGTAATAGCCAGGCTCGTTCGACAGGATCATGCCCGCCTGCAAAGGCACCGTGCTGCTGCGCGCCAGCCGCTGTGGGCCCTCATGAACGGACAGATAGGCGCCAACCCCATGGCCCAGCCCGTGGTCGAAATCCTGATGCGCGTACCACAGGGGCGCGCGGCCCACCGCCTCGATGTCCCGGCCCGACAGCCCCTTGGGCCAGATCAGGCGCGACATGGCGATCATGCCCATCAGCACCCGGGTAAAGGCCGCACAGGCCTCGATCGGCGGCGTGCCGATGGCGATCGTGCGCGTGATGTCGGTCGTCCCGTCCAGGTACTGCCCGCCACTGTCCAGCACGATCAACTGGCCGTCCTGCAGCAGGCTGTCGGTCTCTTCGGTCACGCGGTAATGCATGATGGCGCCATTGGGGCCGGTGCCCGCGATGGTCTCAAAGCTGATGTCTTGCAAGGCGTTGTCGCGACGGCGAAAGGCCTCCAGCTGGCCCACCACCTCCGTCTCGTGCCGCGTGCCCGGTGTCTGCGCATCCAGCCAGGCCAACAGTTCGACCACCGCCGCCCCATCGCGCAAATGCGCCTCGGCACTGCCCGCAATCTCGGCCGCGTTCTTGCACGCCTTGGGCAGCGCGCAAGGGTCGTCGCCCCACACCACGCGGTCGCCCACCGCATCGGCCACCCGCACAGGCACCGACGCTTTGTCCAGCTGCACAGGCCCCTCCAGCGCCGCCAAGGCGTCCAGGAACGCCTCCACCGGATGGCAGCGCACACCATCCCCCAAATGCGCGCGCACCTCTGACAGCTTGGCGGCGTCCATAAACAGATCCACATCGCCACAGTGGTGCAAGATGCCAAACCCTTGGGCAATCGGGTTGCGCGGAATGTCCGCACCGCGGATGTTCAGCAACCAACACAGACTGTCGGGCAAGGTGATGACCGCTGCCGCAACGTCTGCCTCAGCCAAGGTCGCCCCCAAACGCGCGCATTTGTCGGCATGGGCCTCGCCTGCAAACTCCAGCGGATGCACCTTGGCGGGCGCCGCCGCAGGGCCTGGCTGATCCGCCCAAATCGCGTCAACCAGGTTTGCCGACTGGACCAGGGCAATGCCCGACCCCTCTAAACCGGCCTCGGCCTGCGCAATCTGCCCCGGCGTATGCAACCACGGGTCATAGGCCACGCGCCCGCCCTCCGGCAGCTGCTCTTTCAACCAAGCGGCCAGGCTCACATCCGGCCAAGGCACCGGCGTGTACACATCCGCCACCTGCGCCTTGACCTGCGTGCGATAGCGGCCGTCGATGAACACCCCCGCCACATGCTCCAACACCACGCAAAACCCGGCGGACCCGGTAAAGCCCGTCAACCAGGCCAACCGTTCATCGCGGGGCGACACATACTCGCCCTGATGCACATCCGCGCGCGGCACCAAAAACCCGTCCACGCCCGCCGCCGCGATCTCTGCACGCAACGCGGCCAAGCGGGGCGGTCCCTGTTCGGGACGTGCGGTGACCTCAAAACTCTGGAACATCACCACACCCCCTTCATTGTTCTAAAAATATGCAAAACCCACCGGATCAGCCCGCGCGGCGCAGGCCCATGACGCGCGCCCGGGCCCGTGGGTCACCGTCAAACAGCGCGGCCAGCTGTTCGGTCATCGCCCCGGCCAGCTGCTCGACATCCGTGATCGTCACCGCACGGTCGTAGTACCGCGTCACATCATGCCCAATCCCGATGGCCAGCAACTCGACGATGCGCTTGCGCTCGACCATCGCGATCACATCACGCAGATGCTTTTCCAGGTAATTCGCCGGGTTCACCGACAGGGTGCTGTCATCTACAGGGGCGCCATCGGAAATCACCATCAGGATCTTGCGCGCCTCGGGCCGTGCCTGCATCCGGCGATGCGCCCATTCCAAGGCCTCGCCGTCGATGTTTTCCTTCAGCAACCCTTCCTTCATCATCAGCCCCAGATTTGGCCGGGTCCGGCGCCAGGGGGCGTCGGCGGACTTGTAGACGATGTGGCGCAGGTCGTTCAGGCGGCCCGGCTGGGTCGGGCGCCCATCGTTCAACCAGGCCTCGCGCGCCAGGCCGCCTTTCCATGCGCGGGTGGTAAAGCCGAGGATTTCCACCTTTACATTGCAGCGCTCCAGCGTGCGGGCCAGCACATCCGCACAAATGGCGGCAATCGAAATTGGCCGGCCCCGCATGGACCCGGAATTGTCCAACAGCAGCGTTACACAGGTGTCGCGGAACTCTGTGTCCTTCTCGACCTTGAAGGACAGGGGCGTCGTCGGGTTCGCCACGATCCGGGCCAAACGCCCGGCATCCAGCGTACCTTCCTCCAGATCAAACTCCCAAGACCGGTTCTGCTGCGCCTGCAAGCGACGCTGCAGCTTGTTGGCCAATCGGCTCACGGCGCCTTTCAGCGGTTCCAACTGCTGGTCCAGATAGGCGCGCAAACGCTCCAACTCGACCGGCTCTGCCAGATCCTCGGCCGAGATTTCTTCGTCATGGGTGTCCAGATACACCTTATAGTCCGGGTCGGCCTCCGACACCGGCTGCGGGGCAGGGGGCTCCAGCGGGGCCTCGCCCTCGGGCATCTCGGCCTCTTCGCCCAGTTCCTGGTCGGCCATGTCGTCCATGCTGACCTGGGCCTGGCTCGCGTCCTGCTGGTCTTCTTGCGCGGATTCCGGGCTCGCATCCTCGTTCTCGTCGTCTTGCTCGTCCTGGCCGGTGCTGTCGGGCTCCTGATCCTCGTCCTGGCCCTCCTCGGCCTCGTCCTCTTGATCCTCGTCGATCTGGTCGGGGTCATCGCCCAACTGGTCGCCATAGCCCAGATCGGTGATCACCTGCCGCGCCAGACGGGCAAAGGCCGCCTGGTCGTCCAGAATGTCGTCCAGGGTGTCCAGCGTGCCGCCCGCCTGATCCTCGATAAACCCGCGCCACAGCTCCATCGCGTTCTGCGCGCCGGGGGGCAGGTCACGGCCCGTGGCCAGGTGGCGCACCAGGTAGCCTGCCGCCGCCGCCAGCGGCACGTCGCTTGCCTGCTTGCACTGGTCATAGCCTTTGCGGCCCGCGTCATGGTGGATCTTGGCGTCAATGTTCCCGGCCGTGCCGGGCATGTCCCGCGCACCCATCGCCTCGCAGCGCGCCGTCTCCATCGCCTCGTAAAGGTCGCGCGCCATGTCGCCCTGGGGGGTATAGCGCGCGTGCGTCTCGCCGTTGTGATAGCGTCGGTGCAGGGCCAGCGCATCCGCCGTGCCACGTGCCAGCAGCACCTCGTCCCGGGTCATCCGGCGGCTGACCTGCGGCAAGCGCATGCTGTCGCCGGACACGCCTGCGGGGTCCACGGAATAGGATACGTTGAGCTCGGGGTCGTTCGCCATGACCTTGGTCGCCTCGGCCAGGGCCTTTTTGAACGGATCTGCGGGGTTGTCGTTGTTCTGCGCCATGCCTCAGGAATTGCGCTTTGCGCCGCGAATGGCAAGGGGCAAAGCGCGGCGCGGCGCCTAGCTCAGCAGCATCATCTCGCACATCGCAATATTGCGCCGCGCCATCGACGTGGCGGCCCGCGCCTGGCGCGCATCAAAGGTATAGGCGGCGGTTTGCAACAACACCCACTGCCCGAATTTTGCCGCCCGCTCGGCCTCGCGCAGCGCATGCGCGTCCAGACCGGCCAGCGCCGCATCCGGCGTCACGGCATCCAGCAGGTCGGAAAACACCGCATGATGCGCCGCCACCTGCGCAGGTCCCATGCCCAGCGTGTCGCCATGTTCGATGACGGCGGCCATTCGGCCCGCGCAGGTCGCAAAATCGGATGCAAGCTGTGTGCTGTCGCGCGTGGTGGCGATGCCGCTGGACGCCATGAGGCCGAGCACGATGGAGACCGCGGCGGGCTTTGCCCATGTTTTTCTGCTCATACCCCAAGTTTTGAGCGGAAAAGGCTAACGGTCAATGAATTTCGTCATAATGCCGTTACAAAGCGCCGAATCAGAGCTGCATCTGCCCACTGGCCAAGCGCACCAGCACGTCCACATGCACATCCAACGCATCAACGACCCGGTAACCGACATCGCGCCCGTCAAAGGCGAGGTTCAGATCGGTCCCCGCCAGCACAACGGCCTCCGCGCCCCGGTCGATCAACGCTTGGCCCGCTGCAATGAAATAGCGGCGTTCGGCCTCGCTGCACTGACCGGCCACGGCCATGTCGGTATAGGCCTTGCCCGTCTCTTCCACCGTGTCGGGCACCAGCGCGCGGGTATGGGCCAGCTGGCCATACAGCTGTGTGCGCATGACCACGCCCGTGCCCAACAGCCCCACCGTGCCAATGCCTTGCCGGACAAAGAAGGCGTCCAAGGGCGCCACCGCACTGACCAACGGCAGCGCGGCCAAGGGCACCGTTTCGTCAAAACAAAAGTGCCCGCCCAGCGAGGAGATCGCGGCGCAATCCGCCCCCGCCGCCCTTAGCCGGTCAATCAACCCGGCATAGACACGCGCCTGCGCCTGCGCATCCCCGGCGGTGTTGTTGGCCAGCAAGGTGTCAACGTCGGCCTGCACGATGGTCAGGTCCAATGGCTGGCCAAGCGCGCGCATCGCCGCAGTCATCCGCTGGTAGTAGGATATCGTGGCCGCAGGCCCGATCCCGCCAATCAACCCGATATGCACGGTGACCTCCTTCTAGTTTGCAGATACCGGCGCGCGCCATACCGACACGTATGCCTGTGACCATCTCGCAGACGTTACTGTTCAGCCCGTACCAAGCGCCGTACGATACGTGCATCAGTGTCGGCGATGGCATTGCCCTGTGCAAGTTCGGACGACTTGCCGGAAACCACATGGCCCCTCAGCCCCCGCATTTCAGCCCAAATGCCCGGTAAGTCAGAGGCCCGGTCCGACAATATGCCCCGCACGTCCGCCGAAGTGTTACACGCCCGACCAGACGGCCTGCCACGTCACCCCAAACTCGCGCTCGCCGCGCTTTCCGGCAGCTCTTCGTCGAACAGACGCTGATAGAACTCGGCCACGGTCTGACGCTCCAACTCGTCGCACTTGTTCAGGAACGACAGGCGGAAGGCATAGCCCACATTGCGGAAGATCTCGGCGTTCTGCGCCCAGGCAATCACGGTCCGGGGGCTCATCACGGTCGACAGGTCGCCGTTCATAAAGGCCGTCCGCGTCAGGTCGGCGACGGTCACCATCTGCTTGACGGTCTTGCGCCCCTCGGCGGTGTTGTAATGCGGGTTCTTGGCCAGCACGATGGCCGTCTCGGCGTCGATCGACAGATAGTTCAGCGTGGCCACCAGGCTCCACCGGTCCATCTGGCCCTGGTTGATCTGCTGGGTCCCATGGTACAGACCCGTGGTGTCGCCCAGACCCACCGTGTTGGCGGTCGCAAAGATGCGGAAGTATGGATGCGGCTCGATCACCTGGTTCTGGTCCAAGAGCGTCAGCTTGCCGTCCACCTCCAGCACGCGCTGGATCACAAACATCACGTCCGCCCGGCCCGCATCATACTCGTCAAAGACGATGGCGGTCGGGTTGCGCAGGGCCCAGGGTAGAATACCCTCTTGAAAATCAGTGACTTGCTTGCCGTCTTTCAGCTTGATCGCGTCCTTGCCGATCAGGTCGATCCGGCTGATATGGCTGTCGAGGTTCACGCGCACGGCGGGCCAGTTCAGCCGCGCGGCGACCTGTTCGATATGGGTCGACTTGCCCGTCCCGTGATAGCCTTGGATCATCACGCGGCGATTGTGGGAAAACCCGGCCAGGATGGCCAGCGTCGTGTCAGGGTCGAACTTATAGGTGCTGTCCAGCGCGGGCACCCGGTCCGACCGCTCGGCAAATCCCTTGACGACCATGTCGGTGTCGATGCCAAAGACTTCGCGGACGGAAATCTCTTCGCTGGGTTTTGCATTGATATCCATCGCGCCGTCCGCCATCTCAACTGTCCTTCAACATAGAAAACGCGCCCCGAATGGGCGCGTGGGTGGTGGTGCAACATAACGCGGGAAAGGGCAAGGGGAAGGGGTTTGAGTTTTTGCGCCAACCTAGGCAACTTGCTATGCTGGAATAGCGTTTCACCGATTGGAGGAAAGGCGATAGCCATGATGGATGACAAAGGCGCGATACCGTTGGCTGTTGCATCGTTCGAGCAGGAAATCGGCAAGACTTTACCGGCGCCATATCGTTCCTTCTTGCTGAAGGCTTTCGATGACGACCGAGAGGAAATGTGCTTTCGAGCGAATGCAACAGGCGAGGAGGTTTGGGCACTCTCAAACTTTTTGAGGCTTGATTCGGAAAGCCCTTACACTGACTTGGCCCGCAACTGGGACCCAACGCAACTGTACGACCTCTTTGCCGAAAAGGAACGTCTCGACCAATACATAGTGATCGCCGAAGATGATGCGGGATCGAAGGTCCTTTTGCACGTCGAATCCGGCGAAATTTGGTTTCTGGCGCATGATTGGGAAGTGGAGGACAAGTCAGCCTGGATTGGAGAGGGGATGTCTTTTTTCAAAGTCCAAGAAAGCTTTGATCTTTTTCTGCGGTATTTGTGTTCGCCCGGTGAGATTTACGACGACGACACTTTCGACGCGCAATGGTTTGACGAAGCTGAGATGCGACGGGTGCAAAACGAAAAAATTCAGGAAGAGCACCGTCAGCGCAAAGCCAGAAAAGCCGCAGAACAAGCCGTGAAAGACAAGCTTACTTGAAATTCCGGCTGTCCTTGATCTGGTCCCAGGCCCAGACGACCTCTTGCAGCTGTTCTTCCTGGCTGCGGTCGCCGCCGTTCATGTCGGGGTGCAGCACCTTGATCAGCGCCTTGTAGGCCTTGCGCACCTCTGCCTTCGTGGCGTCGGCCTTGGCGTCCAAAATCTCGATCGCGCGCTTTTCGGTGGGGGGCAGGCGGCGTGCGGCTGCATTGCCACCGCGTCCGGGGTTTTGGGTCGCGTTCTTGCCCAGCACCTGATGCGGGTCCTCGATGCCCAGCCGCGCCCAGGCGCGCGCCTCGGGGTCGTTGATGGGCTTGGTGCTGCGCTCCCACACCTTGTCCTTGGACTGCTGGGCGTTGATTTCGGCCTCGGTCGTGCCGTCAAAGAAGTTCCATTTCAGGTTATATTCCCGCACGTGCTGCTGGCAGAACCAAAAATAGTCGTCCAAGACGTCCGGTGCCTTGGGCGCGCGGAACTTGCCCGCGTCCTGGCAGCCCGGGTGATCGCACAGCCGCGTCGACGTCTCGGACGCGCCCGACATGCCCCGGCGGCCACGCGGATTCTTCTTTTTGGCCGATGACACGGACATATCAAAACCAAAAGGATCGGGCTTGGGCATGGGAAGGGTCCTTCTCGACTCAGGCGCTCAAGTTTAGACTTTGCAGAACAGGATTGAAGGGGGTCGGGCAAAAAAATGTCGGTTCGTCAGGAAATAGAAGATAAATTGCGTGCGGCATTTGCGCCGTCCGATCTGCAGGTGGTGGATGACAGCGCCTCGCATGCCGGCCACGCGGGTGCACCCGCCGCAGGCGAGAGCCATTTTAACGTGCGCCTGCGCAGTGCCGCCTTTGCGGGCAAGCCCCGCGTGGCGCGGCACCGGGCGGTGCACTCTGCGCTGGGGCCCGACCTTATCGGTCGCATCCACGCCCTGGCGCTGGACCTCGATACCTAACGCCGGGCTCAGGCGTCTTTGGCGGGGGCCTTGCTATCGCCGTCCTGCGGTTCGGCGGGGTCCTCTGCGCCCGTGTCCTTGCGCTCGGTCCGCTTGACCAGCGACAGGCGCTGTGCCGCCAGCAGCTTGAGCGACGCCGTCATGCCGGACACCTCGCTGGTGGCCTCCACCCCGTTGTCGGGCTGCATCTCCGTCGCCCCCTTGCCAGGCGCGGGCTGATCATCCGCGGCGGCCGCCTCCGCAGGCGCTTCGGGCTCTGCCGCCGCACCCACAGGCGCGGGCAGCAACTCCGGCTCGAAATCATCCAGCGGCGTGACCACCGCCCGCCGGAACACCAGCACATTGCGCCATTCGGTCGTGCTGCTGGTCAGCCCCGCCCGCTCGACCGACGGCAACGTCTCGGCCCGCAGGTACGCCCAGCCATCCGCCGCCATCTCGTTCATCAACGCCTCCAGCGCATAGGCAAAGCGGCCCTCGGGCCCCTTCGCCCCCCGCGCCTTCACGCCCTTGGTGGGGGCGGGGACAACCTTGTATTCCCATCGAGACATCGCGCGCCTTTCCATGCCGTGCAGCGGGCGTATAGCCCCGCACGCGGGCGGAGGAAACCCCGGCCCTAGCGGCGCTTGATCCCGATGCTGGCGCCCATGCGTTCGGGTCGCGGCAGGGCGGCATGCGCCTCGGCCAGGGCCGACACCTTGGCCAGCACCGCGTCGGGCATCGGCGCCACGCGCGGCCCCGACTGGTCGATATGCAGCGTCATCGCCTCACCGCACGCCGCCAGCCACCCGTCCTCGTGCCAGATCTCCTGGTAGGAATGAAACCGCTTGGCGTCGTGGTCCACCAGTTGAAACGTCACCCGCACCCGGTCGCCCTCATGCAACTCCCGCACGTAACTCAGGTGAAACTCCGCCGTATAGGTCGTGTGCCCCGTGGCCGCCTGATAGTCGGGTCCAAACCCCATCAGGGGATAGACCTCGTCCGCCGCCTCATCAAACAGGACATTGTAATAGGCCATGTTCAGATGGCCGTTATAGTCAATCCACTCCGGCTTGACGGTCATGAGGGAGGAGCGAAAGGGTGCAGTCATGGGCTGTCCTTGGGCAAGGCGTCGAGGGCGGCGAGGATGAGGTTGCGTACGCGGGTGGCATTGCCGTGGCGATAGGACAAGTGCTCTGGGTCATACACCTCCAACGCCCCGTCCACTGCCGCCAGCGCCGCGGTCAAATCCGCACGAGGCGCAACCGCATCCGCCCGCGCCGCCCGTGCACGCAAAGCAATCGCAATGCTTTCCTGCGTCTCGGCCCAGTCCACTGGATGATCGGCGCGCGTGCGGATCTCCAAGGCCCCGCGATAGGCCGCGACCGCCTCCGCCAACAGGTCCGCGCCTTGCGGCCCGTCGGTGCGGGTGCCTTGGTCTTGCCAAGCGGTACCGAGGTTGTTCTGCGTCACGGCCCACTGCACAGGATGATCGGCGCGGGTGCGGACCTCCAAGGCCGCGCGGTAGGCCGCGACCGCCTCCGCCAGCAGGTCCGCCCCCTGCGGCCCGTCGGTGCGGATACCTTGGTTTTGCAAAGCGATGCCGAGGTTGTTCTGTGTCGTGGCCCAGTCCACCGGATGATCGGCGCGGGTGTAGACCTCCAAGGCCGCGCGATAGGCCGCGACCGCCTCCGCCAGCAGGTCCGCGCCCTGCGGCCCGTCGGTGCGGATGCCTTGGTCTGATAAAGCGTTGCCGAGGTTGTTCTGCGTCATGGCCCACCGGACAGGATGATCGACGCGGGTTCGGACGTCCAAGGCCGCGCGATAGGCCGCGACCGCTTCCGCCAGCAGCTCAGCGCCGTACGGCCCATCGGTGCGGGTGCCGTGGTTGCGCAAAGCGGTGCCGAGGTTGTTCTGCGTCGTGGCCCAGTCCACTGGATGATCGGCGCGGGTGCGGACCTCCAGCGCCGCGCGATAGGCCGCGACCGCTTGCGCCAGCAGGTCCGCGCCTTGCGGCCCATCGGTACGGGTGCCTTGGTTTTGCAACGCAATCGCGGACGCGTTTTTGCACATCGCCCAAACCTGCGCATTCTTCGAGCGTGGACACAGTTCAATCGCCTCGGCGATCATGCGCGACGCCAGCCCCATGCCCGGTCCGCCGTATCTCAAACCATGGGAGTACAGGCGCTGCATATAATCGTGACGCCGCCGCGCCGGTTCGACTGGGTCAATAATCTTGAACGCGTCCGCGGCGTCGCTCAACAACGCATAGGCCTGGTCGAGTTTGCCCCGCAGCAACGCATTGTCGGCGCGCAACTCACCCGTCTTTGCCGCCTCTTCCTTTTCTACCTCCTGAACGCGGGCCAAGACCTCTTCAACCTCGTCCAGATCAACCCGGTTGATCGCATCCTGCGCGGCAGCCTTGAGGTTCGACAATCGCTCCAGGCCATCGTCGATCCCATCCACCTCGGATTGCAACGCGCGGTGTTCATCGGCTTTGAGCGTCAGTTGCCGGCGCAATTCAACGTCCGGCATGTCAAAGGGGCTCTCCAACCCGAACCGAGCGGCAAGGTTCTGCAACTCCTCCCTGCTCAGTGCAGGAATGTTTGCCAACTGCTCGGCGGCAGGACGCGCCTGGCGTATGGGCTCCATTTCGGCGGGCGAAATGTGCAGCGCCGTGCATAGCTTCTGTATCGTCGCTTCTTGCGGGGTCATCTTGCCGTTTTCGATGCGCGAGATGTCAGCCTTGCGCGCGCCATCCCCGAACACATCCCCTGCCAGCGTTTCCTGCGTCAGCCGCGCCTCACCGCGTTTGCGTTTGATCAGCGCGCCGAACGCAACCGGGTCCAACAACTTTCCACAACTCCGCACATTTCGGCACACCGGCCCGTCCGCAATTTTACCGCAACGAAATACCTGCGGTGCTGCGGCACATTTCTCCTGCGCATCACCGTAATCACGTCGGGCCCGACGCTCAATCGCAAAGGGAAATAGAATGCTTGAGCGCATCAAAAAGTTCGGAAATGCCTGTGTCTGTCATCATGCCCTCTATGGGGGTTTGTCTGCCAGTCACGGCTGGGCCGCTTGGGCCACCGGCAAGCCAGAGGTCTACGTGCCGATGACGTTGCTCTATGCCGTTTTGGCGTGGCGCGGGTGAGATAAGGCCGCCATTGTGCGGGCGGGTTAACCAATCGTGAACCCGCCCCCACAAACATGAACAAAACCCAAAGCTTACTCAAAGCTTAACTGCACCACGCCCGGCAAATTGCGCAGTTTGCCCCCGGAACTGCGCAAACCTCGCAAAAGTCCCGAAAATCCCCGCAGATTGGCCCGCACAAATTGTGCAATTTGCGGGCCAAAGCGCGCACAAGCGCGCCGTGGCCCGACCGTGCGCTGCGTTAACCTTGCGCCGCCTCAGCCCTTCAGCTTGGCCGCCACGATCTCGTTCACCGCCTTGGGGTTCGCCTTGCCGCCCGTCGCTTTCATGACCTGGCCCACGAACCACCCGGCCAGCTTGGGGTTCTCCTTGGCCTTCTCGACCTGCGCGGGGTTGGCGGCGATGATCTCGTCCACGGCGGCCTCGATGGCGCCTGTGTCCGTGACCTGCTTCATGCCCTCGGTCTCGACAATCTCGGACGGGTCACGACCCGATACATAGCTGATTTCAAACACATCCTTGGCGATCTTGCCCGAGATGTCGCCCTTGGCGATCAAGTCCACGATGCTGCCCAGTTGGGCGGGGGTGACGGGGCTGTCGGTGATCTCGCGGTCGTCCTTTTTCAGGCGGCCAAACAGCTCGTTGATGACCCAGTTCGCCGCCTGCTTGCCATCGCGCCCGTTTGCCACGTCCTCGAAATACGCCGCCGTATCGACCTCGGCCGTCAGGACCGAGGCGTCATAATCGGTCAGCCCGAAGTCATTGATAAACCGTGCCTTTTTCGCATCCGGCAGCTCGGGCAACCCGGCCTCGATATTGTCCACCCAGGCCTGCTCGATCTCTAGCGGCAGCAGATCGGGGTCGGGGAAATAGCGGTAATCATGCGCCTCTTCCTTCGAGCGCATCGACCGCGTCTCGCCCTTGTCGGGGTCATAGAGCCGTGTCTCTTGATCCACCTCGCCGCCCGCTTCGACAATCGCAATCTGGCGCCGCGCCTCGACCTCGATGGCCTGCTGGATAAAGCGCATGGAGTTCATGTTCTTGATCTCGCACCGCGTCCCCAGATTGGAAAAGTCCTGTGTTTCCTGATACTTCTCGTACTGGCCGGGCAAGCAGATCGACACGTTCACATCCGCCCGCAGGTTGCCGTTTTGCATGTTGCCATCACAGGTGCCCAGATAGCGCAGGATTTGCCGCAGCTTGGTGATATAGGCCGCCGCCTCTTCGGGGCCGCGGATGTCGGGGCGGCTCACGATCTCCATCAACGCCACGCCCGTGCGGTTGAGATCGACAAAGGACATATTCGGGTCCATGTCGTGGATCGACTTGCCCGCGTCCTGCTCCATGTGAATCCGCTCGATCCGCACCAGGCGGGCGATGCCGGGACCCATTTCGACCAGCACCTCGCCTTCGCCGACGATGGGATGGTAGAGCTGTGAGATCTGGTAACCCTGCGGAAGATCAGGATAAAAATAGTTCTTGCGGTCAAAGGCCGAGGTCAGGTTGATCGCCGCCTTGAGCCCCAGCCCGGTACGCACGGCCTGGGCCACGCAGTATTCGTTGATCACCGGCAGCATGCCCGGCATGGCCGCATCCACAAAGGCGACATTCGCGTTGGGTTCGTTCCCGAACTGCGTCGATGCGCCGGAAAAAAGCTTTGCGTTCGAGCTGATCTGCGCGTGCACTTCCATGCCGATCACCAGCTCCCAGTCGTGCTTGGCTCCGGCAATGGTTTTGATCTTGGGCGTGTCGTAGGTCAGGTCCAGCATGGGTCGCATCCCGCGTGTTTTTGGCGCTGCCGGAGGGAATAGATCAGGCGCCCCAGTGCCGCAAGGGGCCGCGACGATTGCCCGCCTTTTGCACGGCTGCGGCTATGCGATGATGCGCCTATGCAAATCGACGAAACACCGGTGCCCACGGGCAGTTTGATTGCGCCCTTTGCACAGATGGCGGGGCACTACACCGATTGCTTTTGCACGGAAAATCCCGGCGCCGCCGGGCTGTCCGACCTGATCCTTGCCTTCTACACCCAGCCGCTGTTCCAAGCCGAACGGGTGGTCCTGCGCGTCCTCGCCCGCGCGCCGTCAACGGACGCCCAAGCGGCGGAGTTGGCGGCGGGTACGCGGGGCAGCTTTGCGGTGTGGACGGTGCAGGGGCGGCGCGACAGCGAGGTTCTGCTGGCCGATGCCTCTGGCCGGACGATGTCGTGGCTACAGGCAGATGCAGAGGCTCTGCGCTTTGGGTCGGTCGTGGTGCCGGTGGCTGGCCGCCGCGGCAAACCGACGTTGGGGCCGGTGTTCCACAGCCTCGAGGGCGCACACAAGGTCTATGCCCGTGCGCTCTTGTCCGGGGCCGCCCGCCGGTTGGCGCGGCGACGGGCGCGGGCCTAGATCGCGCGCGCCTCGACCCCGTTTTCGGTAAACACCACCTCGTGGCCCGAGGCCAGCTCGCGCCGGAACAGGTCCGTCAGATAGCGCACCGCATCCGCATGGCCCGAGGCGGCAAAGCGGTCGGCACAGCGCACCCGCAGCGCGTTGTCAAAGCCGCGCGCGGCATGGGCCCAGAGCATCGGATGCAGTTCCGTCAGATGGTCGCGCACGATCCAGGTGGCTGCGCTGGCGATCTGGGCACGGATATAGTCCGTCTCGTCCTCGCCCGTGGGTGTCGCGCCCATCGTATTGGCGCAATAGGCGGCCAGCAGGTTGACGGTATGCTGATCGCGGGCATGGCGCAGGATGTCGTCCAGCCCATCGAGGAAAAAGTCGAGGTCGAGGCGCGCGCAGGCCTCAGGATCGCTGGAAATCGCGTCGAACATCACCCAGGCATAGGCGCCGCTGCCCCAGATGTCGTGGGTGCGTCCCGCTGTGCGCCGCGCCTCAAGCTCAAGCCTGTCATAGCTGCCGTGCCAGCGGGGCAGCATGTGCCCGCCAAAGGCGCGGAAGGCGCGCGGGTTGCGCGGGTCTAGGTCGATCCAGGTCTCATAGGCCGCCACAATCTGGCGCACGGGGCCGCCGGGTCCTGCCGACAACGCACAGGCCGTCGCCGCGAGCAGTGGCGATGACAGTGCGGCGGCATCATGGTCTGCCATGATATCGGCGGCCCGGTCGAAATGGGCGGCAAAGGCCTCGCGGTTGCGCAAGGGCACTTCGATGTCCCAGCCGGTGCCGCGCCAGGCCCAGCCGAGGTCCATATGTGTCTGCGCGACGATGGCGGCAATGATCGGATCGTCCGGCATGTCGGCCAGCACGCCCTCCAGCGCCTCGATACCCGCAAGCAGCGGCGCGTCCGGTTCGGGGCGGCCCGACATCAGCGCGTGTTCGGCGGCCCCCACAACGTCAGCCCGGGCGCCATAGGCCAGCAGTTCGGCCACGGGCGTGCCACCATCGGTCTTGCGCCGCGCGCTGTCGGCTTCGGCGGCCAGCGCGCTAAGGCGCGCCCAGTCTTCCAGCCGGGCCAGCTTTTGGCCGCGCGCCTGGTGCAGATCGCGGGCGCGCTCTTCTCCGGTGGGGTCAGGGCAGGGGATCGACAGCGCAGGGGTGGCCCGCGCTATGCTGGGTGCGTCCTGCGGACTGTGGCTCAGTCGCTGGGATCGACGGGTTTGCAGAACGCCGTCAGGCGCCATTGTCAATCGGGGGCTTTTCAGCTTGCCGCGGAACCGCGCCAGCGGCGCCATCAGGCGTTCTGCAATATCCATCGTTACCAATCCGTCACTCGATACAGGCCCTAATATCCACGGCAATTGGGTCACAATCAGGGCAAAGCATCGGCAAGAACGGGATAACTGGGCGGTCATTTTGCGCAGTTTCCCGCAATGGTCATAACAATACCCGCAAGGCGAGAGGATTGTCGCTGAAAGGCCCTCTGCCATTAAGACTTCGTTTACGAATGCTGGACACAGGCGCGCGCCAAAGCGCATATTTTGCGTCATGCTGCGGGTGATTTGTCTATGTCTTGGTGTTTGGCTGTGCGCAGGCGCAGCTATGGCGGCGGATGAGGGCGCTGAGACGCCCGATGCCGCGGCCCTGACCGATCTCAGACCACCTGCGCGGGACGGGCATATCCCGCGCACGCGCTGGGCGCACCGGCCTGGCCACGCGCTATGGAACCGTGCCGCGATTTCGGCCTTAAAAGGCCACGCCGCGGTCTTGGTCGACATGGTGCCGGGCGACATCGACACGTGGTGCCCGCGCTACCGCAGCGCCGCTGTCCGCGACCGGCAGGCCTTTTGGGTGGGCTTCTTGTCCGCACTTGCCAAACACGAAAGCACCTACCGCGCCGAGGCTGTGGGCGGCGGCGGGCGGTGGTACGGGCTGTTGCAAATCCTGCCTGCAACGGCGCGGGGATATCAGTGTGGGGTGGGCAGCGGGCCTGCGCTGACCAATGGTGCGGCGAACCTCAGCTGTGCGTTGCGCATTATGGCGGTGACGGTGCCGCGCGACGGTGTGATCCACGGGCGCGACAGCCGTTGGCGCGGTGTCAGCGCCGATTGGGGGCCGATGCGGTCGCCGTCAAAGCGGGCGGATATGGCCAACTGGCTGCGCGCGCAGTCTTACTGCAAGCCTGTGTCGCACACGCGGCCCCAGCCACGCCCGAGCGCACTGCCAGGTTAGCCACCGGTCACGTCCCGACCCACGGCCTCCCACACTTGCGGATAGGTCAGCAGCAGCAGATGCCCGTGCCCAGGGATCAGGCGCAGCTCTCCGTCCGGCAGACTGTCCACAAACCGTGCCGTCTGGCGCGGGGGAAAGACGGGGTCGACCGCACCGTGGTAAAAGGTCAACCGCGCGCCGCGCAGCGCGCCTGGATCGGGGTTGGTCCACTGGCGCAGGGCGCGGGTGTGCCGCCGGGCCAGCCCGTCCTCGGGCAGGGTGATCCGGCTGTCATTGGCCGCGACCAGCGCGTCGGCGGCCTGCGCCAACTGCGGGCTGGCCTGCGCATCCGGCCCGTAGGCGAGGCGGCGGTAGTATTCCAGCCAGACAACCCGGGGCTTCAGGCTGCGCGCCCGCCACGCCGCCGCCACCGTGCCCGCCGCACCCCGCAGACCTGCCAAGACAGGCTGCGGCGCGGGCAGGGCGGTCGAGATCGCGTGGACCCGCACGTCAACGTCCGGGTGCTGCCGCCGAATCTCCTTGGCCGCCTCAAGCGCGATGACGGCACCGGTGGAATGGCCCACCAGGTCGATGCGCCGCACATGGCGCCGACCGGCAAGGGCCGCGATATGGCCCGCAGCACCCGCGATGTGCACCCAGTCATCGCCGGGCCGTCCGTCAAATCCGGGCAAGCGGTAGTAAGCCATGGCGCGGTCACGCGTGGCCCACAGGCGCATCGGCGCCAACACCCGCACCGACGTCAGCGCGCCGGGAATGCCCACGACCACATGATCGGCTCGCGCCACCGCCTGCGCGTTATAAAGCAGCGGGTCGGCGCGCCCGCGCGGCTCTGGCACTGCGCACGCGGTCAGCAGCCAGATGGCCGCAATCCAGACCCAGACCTTCATCCCAGCAGGGAGAAGTGGTGCCGCTCGACCTTGATCCCCCGCGCGGTCAACGCGTCGGCGAAGGTGTCCGCGGGAGGCGTCGCCTCGAGCGGCAACCGCACCTTGCGGCCCGAGGTCAGGACTGCACTGGCGCGGATGGAAAAGTCGAGCCGGGTGTCGAGGCGCATGTGGCTGATCCGGGCCCAGGTGATGTCGCCGGTGCGGCCCCCGGCAAACCAGTGCAGGCCATCGCTGTCGAGGGCCACGCCCGCGCGCCGGGCGACCACCAGATCGTAAAGCGCGGGCAAGGTGCACAGCGCAAACAGGCCCATCAACCACAGCGAGGCGTCCAGAAACGCAACGGCCAGTCCCAACAGCACCCAAACACCCAACAGCACCACCAACGTCTTGACGTTCCGGCCTGTCGTCTCAAAGCGGTAGGGTGCCATCCCCGCTCAGCGCCCGCCGGTGACGTCCAAGGTCGATCCCGTGACATAGCTGGCCGCATCCGAAGCGAGCCAGAGGATCGCCTGCGCGACCTCTTCGGCGGAACCCTCGCGCCGCATCGGCACCATATGCGCCAGCTTTTGCGCGCGACCTGGTTCGCCACCCTTGGCGTGCAGGCCGGTGTCGATCAGCCCGGGGCGGACGGACATCACGCGGATGTTGTCGGCGGCGACCTCGTCGGACAGGCCCTTGGTAAAGGTGTCGATGGCGGCCTTGGACGCGGCATAGTCCACATATTGGTTGCCCGACCCCAGCCGCGCGGCGGCGGACGAGACGTTGATGATCGCCCCGCCCGTGCCCTGGGCCTGAATGCGCGCGACAGCCTCTTTGGCCACGAGGATGGCACCGATGACGTTCACGTTCATCATCCGCACAAGGCGGGCGTGGTCGATCTGGGTCACCTTGGCGGTCTGATCCACGATGCCTGCATTGTTGATCAGCACGTCGACACGGCCAAAGCTGTCGTCGACAGTCTTGTAGATGGCTGCGATGTCATCGGGCGCGGCCACGTCGCCCTTGGCCAGCACCGCGCGCCCGCCCGCGGCCTCTACAGCACTTTTGGCCGCCTCAGCACCCGCCGCATCGCTGCGGTAGCCCAGAACGAAATCATAGGTCTCTGCGCCCAGGCGCGCGCAGGCGGCGCCAATCCCGGCAGAGGCACCAGTGATCAGGCAAACGGGACGGTTGGACATGGGGCAGCTCCGTAGCAAGTTTGCGCCAACCTGCCCCAGAGCGGCGCGGACCTGCAAGGGGCGAAAGTGGCGGGGATCGGGGGCCGCCGGTAAGACTGGCCGGGGCCCTATCCAGTTTGAGGGCGCTGGCACTATCCTGGCTACGGCCTCCGCTGCGCACTTGAAACGTGCGCAGCCTGTGATCGGCCTGACTAAGCCTCGCGAATGCGCGTGATCATCTCGGTCGTGTCACGGCTTAGCTCTGGGGTATCGGCAATGCGCTCCAGCTCTTTGCTGATCATCGCCTGCCGGATCGCATCATAGCGCCGCCAGGTCTGGAACGCGGAACACATGCGCGCGGTGGTCTGCGGGTTCACCGGGTCGAGCGTGATCAGCCAATCGGCGAACAGGGTATAGCCCGACCCGTCCTTGGCGTGAAAGCCCGCGTGATGCGCGGCCAGGCTGCCCAGCGTCGCGCGGAAGCGGTTTGGGTTCTTCCAGTTAAAGTCGGGATGCCGGGTCAGCGCTTTGGCCGTGTCGGCCGCATCATCGGGTTTGGCCTCGATCACCTGCAGGCCAAACCACTTGTCCATCACCAGCCGGTCATGGCGCCACTGCGCCTCGAACTGTGCCAGTGCCGCATCCCCGCGTCCGGCGCGGATCAGATTGCCAAGCGCGCTGAGCTGTTGGGTCATGTTCGTGGCGCTGTCGAACTGCGCCTGCGCCGCATCGCCCAGGTCCTGGCGCGTCAGCAGCGACAACAGCGCGTTACCCAGGGCCCGCGTGCCCGTCTGGGCGGCGTCGGGCGCATAGGCCGCAGCTACCTGATGGCGGGCATATAGTTCGGCCAGGCCATCGCTCATCCGGTCAGACAGTGCCTGGCGGTGGGCCTGGTGCGCGGTCCACAGCAGATCGGGGTCGGGCGTGGCGCCCGCGGCGTGGAGGTCCGAGGCCAGTTGCCCTTGGCCCGGCAAGGCCATCATGTAGGCGCGGTACGCCGGGTCCAGCGTCTCGTCCCCCAACACGCCCGCGACCCCGTCCAGCCAGCCTGCATCCGGCGCGGCCCCTTTGGTCACAGCCGCCAGCAGCGACGCCTTGCCCAAATTGCGCGCAGCCTCCCACCGGTTGAAGGGGTCGGTGTCGTGGGCCAGCAGGAAGGCGTTATGCTCGGTCTGTTTCAGGACCACAGGGGCCGAAAACCCGCGCAAGATCGACGGGATCGGGCGGTCGGCGAGGCCGGGGAAGGAAAAGCTTTGTTGCGCTTGCGTAACTTCCAGGACCTGCATGCCCAACACCTCGGCCCCGTCCTGGCCCAAGAGACCCACGGCGACGGGAATGACCTGTGGCTGCGGGTCCGGTGTGGCCACGCTGGGCGGCGTGGATTGCGCAAAGCTGAGGGTATAGGTTCCGTCCTCAAAGCTGTCGGTCACCGTCAGCTCGGGCGTGCCCGCCTGGCTGTACCAGCGCTTGAACTGCGTCAGATCGCGGCCCGTGGCGTCGGTGAACACCTGCAGCCAGTCCTCGATCGTGCAGGCCTGCCCATCGTGCCGGTCGAAGTACAGATCCAGCGCCCGTGCATAGGCGTCATCGCCCACCAGCGTCTTGAGCATGCGGATCACCTCGGCCCCTTTTTCGTAGACGGTCGCAGTGTAGAAGTTGTTGATTTCCTGAAAGCTTTCGGGCCGCACCGGGTGGGCCAGCGGACCTTGATCCTCGGGGAACTGGCGCGCGCGCAGGTCAATCACATCGCTGATCCGTTTCACCGGGGCCGACCGCACGTCAGAGGTAAACTGGCTGTCGCGGAACACCGTCAGCCCCTCTTTCAGGCACAGCTGGAACCAATCGCGGCAGGTGATGCGGTTGCCGGTCCAGTTGTGGAAGTACTCATGCGCGATGATCGCCTCGATCCGCTCGAAATTGCCGTCTGTGGACGTCTCGGGGCTGGCCAGCACGGCAGAGGCGTTAAAGATATTCAGCCCCTTGTTTTCCATCGCGCCCATGTTGAAATCATCCACCGCCACGATGTTGAACACATCCAGGTCATAGGCGCGGCCATACACCTGTTCGTCCCAGACCATGCTGTCCTTCAACGCTTGCATGCCAAAAGCGCATTTGCCCTCATCCCCGGGCCGCACATAGAGCGCCAGATCGACCTTACGCCCTTCCATCGTTGTGAACGTGTCGCGGTGCGCCACCAGATCGCCCGCGACAAGCGCAAAGAGATAGGCGGGTTTTGGCCAGGGGTCGTGCCACTCGGCCCAGCCTTGCCCTGCTGCCACCGGGTTGCCGTTCGACAACAGCACCGGGTGCGGGCCATTGATGCGCACGGTAAAGGTGCTCATCACATCGGGGCGGTCGGGATAGTAGGTGATCTTGCGAAACCCTTCGGCCTCGCACTGGGTGCAGTACATCCCGTTCGACTGGTACAGCCCCTCAAGCGCCGTGTTGGCCGCAGGATCGATCTGCACCTCCGCCTCCCAGGTAAAGGGCATGTCGGGCACGTCGCAGGTCAGACCCGCATCGCTGAGCACCGGTTTCACAGTCTCGCCGTCGATTTTGGCCGAGATCAGCGATAGCCCCTCGCCCTGCAGAAAGAACGTCTTGTCCGTGGCCGCGGGGTTGGGCGCAAAGCGGATGCGCGCGGTGACCCGCGTGGCCGAAGGGGCCAGGTCAAATGTCAGGTGCACCTCTTCGACGACAAAGCCAAACGGCGTGTAGTCAGCGAGGTAAATCGTCTGGGGGGCCGCATCGCGCATCTGGTCTGCCTTTGTGTGGGGGGTGGAACCAATCCTGTCCGCAAGACGTTAGTGCTGTGACGCAGGGGCTTCAAGGTGCCCCGAAACGCAACAGCGAAAGGACGTTCACATGTCAGCCTCTGACACCGAAATCGAAAAACAAGCCAAGCGCCACAGCCCCTCTTTGATCGGGATCAGCGTCGCGGTCGCATCGGTCGTGGTCGTCATCGTGGCGATTATGGCCTTTGGCTATGGCCCCGGCGTGGATGAGGCCAGCAGCGCAGAGCCCACGAATGAGAGCCTGCCGCTCGGCGCGGATTGACACGTTGTCCGGCAGAGGTCGGACGCTAATATTGGCCACATGACAACGATCTTGTGGTTCAAACGCGATCTACGCGTACATGATCACCCGGCGCTGGCCTTGGCCGCTGCGTCGGGTGATGTGATTCCGCTGTATGTGTTCGAGCCGGACTATTGGGCGCAGCCTGACGTGTCAGGCCGCCAGTTCGAGTTCGTGCGCGAGGCGGTGGCGTCGCTGTCGGACGCATTGGCAGCCTTGGGCGCGCCCTTGATCGTGCGCGTGGGCAGGGTGACGGACGTGCTGTCTCAGATCCAAGGTCAAGCCGGCGCGACCGCCCTTGTCAGTCACGAGGAAACCGGCGGCGCCTGGACCTACGCCCGCGACCGCGACGTGGCGGCGTGGTGTGGGGCGCACGGAGTGCAATGGACCGAATGCGCGCAGTCCGGTGTCGTGCGCCGCCTCAGTGGCCGCGACGGATGGGCCAAGCAGCGGAACGCATTCTTGCGCCAGCCTGCAAGCGCGACGCCAGTGCGGCTGTCCGGTCCCGCTCTCCCCTCAGACGGGGTGCCCCACCTCACCGCACATGACCATTGCCCGGCCCGTCAAACAGGTGGGCGCAAGGCAGGCGCCGCCTGCCTCGACAGCTTCCTGACCGTCCGGGGCCGCAGTTACCGCAAGGACATGTCGTCGCCCGTTACGGGCGAGGCCGCCTGTTCCCGCCTCTCTCCCTACCTCGCCTTCGGCTGCCTTAGCGGGCGCGAGGTGGCGCAGGCCGCCGCCGACCGACAACGCGCGGTCAAAGGCACGCGGGAAGGCTGGGGCGGCTCGCTCAAATCCTTTCAGGCAAGGCTCGCCTGGCGCGATCATTTCATGCAAAAGCTCGAGGACGAACCGCGCCTGGAACATCGCTGCCTGCACTCCGCCTATGAGGGGATGCGCCCCGCGGTGCCCGATGCTGCGCGTTTGGCAGCGTGGCAAGCGGGCGAGACGGGGCTGCCCTTTGTCGATGCCTGCATGCGTTATCTGGCGGCGACCGGCTGGCTGAACTTTCGCATGCGGTCGATGGTCATGGCGGTGGCGTCTTACCACCTGTGGCTGGATTGGCGGGTCACGGGCCTGCACCTGGCGCGCCAGTTTACCGATTTTGAGCCCGGCATTCACTGGCCGCAAACCCAGATGCAATCGGGCACCACGGGGATGAACACGGTGCGCATCTACAACCCCGTCAAACAGGGCAACGACCAGGATCCAACAGGCGCCTTTACCCGCCGCTGGTGTCCCGAGCTGGCCCCTGTCCCGGATCAGCATCTGCAAACGCCCTGGACGTGGGACGGGGCCGGGGGCCTGCTGGACAAAGCCTATCCTGCTCCTGTCGTGGACGTGCTTGAGGCGGCCAAGGCGGCACGCCAAAAGGTCTGGGCCGTGCGCCGCGGCGACAGCTTTCGCACCGAGGCCGCGCGGGTCATCGACAAGCACGCCAGCCGCAAGGATCCGCAGGGCCATTTCGTGAACGACCGCGCCGCCAAACCCCGTAAGGCGGGCGTGTCGCCCGCGCGCGACAGCCGCCAGATGGGTTTCGAATTCTGATGGCCCGCATGCGCAAAAAGGCAGACTTGCCGGAAAAGATGTGCCCGGTCTGCCAGCGCCCGTTCACCTGGCGCAAAAAGTGGGAAAAGGTGTGGGACGAGGTCAAATACTGCTCGGACAGGTGCCGCCGCACTGCAAAATCCCAAGGCTGAGCGCCCGAGAAAGAGGCGCTGCGCGCGCATTGGTAAAATTTCTTTACCAATGATGTTTACGATAGGAAACTTTTTCTCTACTCCTCCGGCAGCGATGGATTCCCGGTAAGGAGGGCAGGCGATGTCGACATATGTGGAACGGGCCGAGTTGCGGGTGGCGGACACGCTGGCGCAGTTCATCGAAGGCCACGCGTTGCCGGGTACCGGCGTGGCCACCGCAGATTTTTGGGCGGGCTTTTCGGCTCTGGTCCATGATCTTGGCCCCAAAAACCGGGCGCTACTGCAGACCCGCGCCGACATTCAGGCACAGATCGACGCCTGGCACATCGCCCACCGCGCGGACCCGCATGATGCGGAGGCGTATCGCGCATTTTTGGAAGAGATCGGCTATCTCGTTCCCGAAGGCCCTGATTTCGAGATTGAGACCCAGAATGTGGACCCAGAGATTGCGCTGACACCTGGACCGCAGCTGGTGGTGCCCATCACCAATGCCCGCTTTGCGCTGAACGCGGCGAATGCGCGGTGGGGCAGTCTTTACGACGCGCTTTACGGCACCGACGCGCTGGGCGATCTGCCCGCAGGCAAGGGCTATGACGCAGCGCGCGGCGCACGGGTGATTGCCTGGGCCAAGGGCTTTCTGGATGGCGCCATTCCCCTGGACGGCGCGAAATGGGCGGATGTGGATCACCTTTCGGCGGACGGCCACGCTTTGGTGCTCAAAGCGGGCGGAACGCCTGTCACCCTGGCGGATAAGGGCCAATTTGTGGGCCATGCCGCATCAGACGCAGGCCAGGCCTATCTGTTCAAGAACAATGGTTTGGGCATCGAAATCGTGGTGAACCCCGATCACGAGATCGGCGGCACCGACCCGGCAGATATCGCGGCGGTCAACCTTGAGGCCGCACTGTCCACCATCATGGATTGCGAAGACAGTGTCGCCGCCGTTGATGCCGAGGATAAGGTGCTGGCCTACGGCAATTGGCTGGGGCTGATGCAGGGCGATCTGTCCGAGACCTTTGAAAAGGGCGGCAAGACGGTCACCCGGCGGATGCGCGGGGATGTGACCTATACCGGCGCGGATGGTGCGCCGGTGCCCGTGAAGGGGCGCAGCCTGATGCTGGTGCGCAATGTGGGCCACCTGATGACCAACCCCGCCATCCTCGACCGCGACGGCGCCGAGATTGGCGAGGGGCTGATGGATGCGATGATCACCACGCTGATCGCAATGCACGACCTGGCCAAGACCGAAGGCCTGCGCAATTCGGTCACCGGGTCGGTTTATGTGGTCAAACCCAAGATGCACGGGCCCGCCGAGGTCGCCTTTGCCGACGAGCTCTTTACCCGCGTTGAAAAGGTGCTGGGCTTGCCCGCCAACACGGTCAAGCTGGGCATCATGGACGAAGAGCGCCGGACCTCGGCCAACCTAAAAGAGTGCATTCGGGCCGCCAAGGCGCGGGTGGCCTTTATCAATACAGGCTTCCTCGACCGCACGGGCGACGAGATCCACACCAGCATGGAAGCGGGCCCCATGGTGCCCAAGGGCGAGATGAAGGGCGCAGCCTGGATCGGTGCCTATGAGGACCGCAACGTAGACATCGGCCTGGCCTGCGGCCTGAAGGGCCGCGCGCAGATCGGCAAGGGGATGTGGGCGATGCCCGACCTGATGGCGGACATGCTCGAGGCAAAGATCGGCCATCCCACATCTGGCGCCACCTGCGCCTGGGTGCCGTCGCCCACCGCCGCGACCCTGCACGCCACGCATTACCACGCCGTGGACGTGCTGGCGCGCCAGGACGAGATCACGGCAGGCGGCGCGCGTGGCACGCTGGCTGACCTGTTGACCATCCCCGTGGCGACGGGCCGCAATTTCTCCGACGAAGAAATTGCGCGCGAGTTGGAGAACAATGCGCAAGGCATTCTGGGCTATGTGGTGCGCTGGGTCGATGCGGGCGTGGGCTGTTCCAAGGTGCCGGACATCAACGATGTGGGCCTGATGGAAGACCGCGCCACCTGCCGCATCTCGGCCCAGGCGCTGGCCAACTGGCTGCACCACGGTGTCGTGTCCGAGGACCAGGTTTTGGCCGCGCTGAAGAAGATGGCGGCGGTGGTCGACCGGCAGAACGCGGGCGATCCGGCTTATGTGCCGATGGCCCCAGGCTTTGACGGGGTTGCCTTTGCGGCGGCCTGTGATCTGGTGTTGAAGGGCCGGGTGCAGCCGTCGGGCTATACCGAGCCGGTGCTGCATGCGCGCCGTTTGGCGTTCAAGGCTGCCTTGTAAGCGGGTTGAGATGGCGGGAGTGAGGGGCCAGCCCCTCACACTCCCCGGGATTTTTTTGGAACAGAGAAAGGGACGGGCTGCCGTTCCGCGAGGAGACGAGATGTCAATTTCATTGAGCAAGGCGCGTACCATCATTCGCAAGGCCCTTGAGAAGGGGCGGGAGATGGAGCTGAAGCCGCTGTCGGTTGTGGTGCTGGATGCAGGCGGCCACGTGCAGGCGTTCGAGCGTGAGGATGGCGCGGCACCTGGCCGTTTTGCCATCGCCCATGGCAAGGCCTATGGCGCGATCATGCTGGGCATGGCGGGCAGGGCGCAGATGGCGCGGGCCGAGGCGCAGGCCTATTTCATGGCGTCGGTGAACGGTGTCTTTGGCGGCCAGGTGATTCCGGTGCCGGGTGGCGTGTTGGTGCGTGACAAGAAAGGCGTGGTCATCGGTGCTGTTGGCGTGACTGGCGACACCTCGGACAATGATGCAGCTGCGGCGGTTGCGGGGATCGAGGCGGTGTCATTGACGGCTGAAATTTAGGCACCGGGCCTGACTGCGGCATTGTGCACAGGTCTCTGCGCGCGCGGGGGTCTATGCGTGGGCGCGCGCGTTGCGTATACGGGGATATCGCGCGCAATGTTGAGGTAGCTATGGCCCGCCCCCTGATCGGCATCATTTCCAATCACCATGTCATCAACGACGAATACGAGGTGCAGGCCGCCGGGCTCATCAACATCTCGGCCGTGGCGGATGTGGCCGAGGGTGTGCCGATGCTGGTGCCGGCAGAGCCGGACAAGGTGCGGATTTCGGACCTGCTCGAGCATTGTGCGGGCTTTGTCTTTACCGGTGGGCGCGCCAATGTGCATCCTGAGGAGTATGGTGAGGCGGCGACGGACGCGCATGGCAGCTTTGATCGCAACCGCGACCGCGTGACCCTGCCGCTGATCCGCGCGCTGGTCGAGCGGGGGCAGCCGTTTTTGGGCATCTGCCGTGGGTTTCAAGAGGTGAACGTGGCGATGGGCGGCTCTTTGTACCCAGAGATCCGCGATTTGCCGGGGCGGACGAACCACCGCATGCCGCCGGATGGCACGTTGGAGGAAAAGTTTGCCCTGCGCCATGATGTGACGTTCACCGAGGGCGGCGTATTTCATCGTCTGATGGGGGCGCGGTCGGTGCCGACCAACACGCTGCACGGGCAGGGGATCAAGGCGCCGGGTCCGCGCGTGGTCGTGGACGGGCATGCGCCGGATGGCACGCCCGAGGCGATCTATATTGACGGCGCGCTGGGCTTTAGCCTGTCGGTACAGTGGCACCCCGAATGGAACGCCAAGGCCGATCCGGTCTCGCGACCGCTGTTCGAGGCCTTTGGTGCGGCCTGTCGCGATTGGGCGGATGGGCGTCGCGCACGCCCGATGCTGCGGACGGCTTAAGCATCGGTTAACCTTCTTGCGCGCATGGTGGGGTCATGTCCCAGTATCGCCGCTGCCAGCGCCCCGATCACACCTATTTCTTTACTGTACGCACCGCACGGCGGGGCACCGACCTGCTGCTGCGCGAGATCGAGGTGCTGCGCCATGCGATGCGCCGCACCCAAGCGCGCCATCCCTTCGACATTGTCGAAATCGTTGTGCTGGGCGATGTCATTCACTGTCTTTGGCGCTTGCCGCCAGGGGATGCGGACTATGCCACCCGTTGGCGCATGGTGAAAACGCTGCTTTCGCGGGCGGTGGATGCGCCGGGCGATGTCCGCACGGCTGGGCTGCGTCCGGGTGAGAAGGGCCTGTGGCAGCGCCGGTTTTGGGAACACATGATCCGGGATGAGGCGGACCTGGCCGCCCACCGGCATCTGATCTTTTGCGCGCCGGTGCAGGCCGGTCTGGTGAACCGGCCAGAGGCGTGGCCACACAGTTCTGTGCATCGCGCAATCCGGCGGGGCGAATTCACACCCGGCGGGGCAGTCGGGCTGGCCTATGCGCCCCTGCGCGCACGACACCTGCGCGTTACAAACATTACAGCGCCGGACGTGGCGCAGGGTGCGACCTCGTAAGGCGGATCTTGATCCGCGCGACGCCGTTTGCCCGCCTGAAATTTGGAGGCATGGCCCGTTGATGCTGTCCGATGCTGGTGCGATCAGCCACATCGCGGCGGCGGCTTCATCCGTCCCGATCAGCCGCTTGTGCCGATGGGCGTCCACCATCACCTGCCGCGCCTCTGCCTTCGATAGCCAGGTGCGCGTCGCGACGGCCGTTTCGTTGCGGGTGACAATGGGCGTGTCGACATAACCGGGGCAGCGCGCATTCAAGGTGATTGGACGGCTCTTATACGCCACGCTCAGCGAGCGGATCAGGCCCACCAACCTGTGCTTGGACGCCGCATAGGCCGCGGCGCGCCCCTTTCAAACGCGTATCCATGCCGCCTTTGGCCCCTGTTGTCATATGTTTGTGCAACTCTGCGGCGCAAATGCCCAAGGATCAACCGGGGCTCCGCGGCCAAGAGTGGCACGGGGTCGCGCGCGGGCACAGCGCGTTGACAAGACCGGCACCGCCCATTGAGGTTTGACTATGGAACGCAACGCGCACAAGACGCCCATTCTCGATATCCCGCCTGTCTGGTTGGTTATCGCGCTGTTGGTGGCGTGGTGCCAGGCGCGGTTTGCGCCCATGGGCCTCAGCCTGTCCAGCCCCGCGACGGATGCGATGGCGGGCTTGCTGGTGGGGGCTGGTCTTATCCTGATCGCGGCGGCCGCGTTGGCCTTTTGGCGGGCGAAAACCACCATCCTGCCGCATCAGACGCCGCAAAACCTGATCACCACGGGCGTCTATGCGCGCAGCCGCAATCCGATTTACCTGGGCGATGTGCTGATCCTGACCGGGCTTATCCTGCGCTTTGACGCGGTGCCGTCCCTTGTGTTGGTCCCCATCTTTGTCTGGTGGATCGAACGGCACTTTATCGTGCCCGAAGAGGACCGGATGCGGCGCGCATTTCGCGCAGAGTTTGCGCGTTACGAACAAAACGTGCGCCGCTGGGTATAAATCTTTGCACTTATGTCGCTGGACCCCCGCCTGCCTGCCTTGTAACTCGCTTTTGAGAAGGGTAGTGGACAGGCGGACAGCATGCCCCATCTTGCAGGGCGGCTTGGAATTGGACGACTGCTATTTACGCATGGGGGAATTCTCCGGATGAAGATCGGAACACCAAAAGAAACATTTCCCGGAGAGCGTCGCGTTGCGATGACCCCCGACAGCGCGCTTGCGCTGCAAAAACTGGGGCACACCTGCCTGGTTGAGGCTGGTGCCGGCGTCGAGGCCGGGTTTGCGGATGCCGATTATGCGGCGGCAGGCGTCGAAGTCGTCAAAACCGGCGCCGCCCTGTGGAAGGCCGTTGATATCGTGGCCAAGGTGCGCGTTCCCGACGCGACCGAGATGAAGCGGTTGAGCGAAGGCCAGACGCTGATCTCGTTCTTCAGCCCCGTCGCGGACGAGGACAAGATGGGCCAGGCGGCCAAGAAAGGCGCCACGGTCATCGCGATGGAAATGATCCCGCGCATCAGCCGCGCCCAAAAGATGGACGCGCTGTCGTCGATGGCCAACATCGCGGGCTACCGCGCGGTGATCGAGGCGGGCAATAACTTTGGCCGCTTCTTTACCGGTCAGATCACGGCGGCGGGCAAGGTGCCCCCGGCCAAGGTTCTGGTTGTCGGCGCGGGCGTTGCGGGCCTGGCCGCCATCGGCACCTCGACAAGCCTGGGTGCCATCACCTACGCCTTTGACGTGCGCCCCGAAGTGGCCGAACAGGTCGAAAGCATGGGCGCCGAGTTCGTCTATCTCGATTTTGAGGAGGAACAGACAGACGGCGCCGCCACCGGTGGATACGCCTCCGTCTCGTCGCCCGAGTTCCGCGAGGCGCAGCTGGCCAAGTTCCGCGAATTGGCGCCAGAGGTCGATATCGTCATCACCACGGCCCTGATCCCCAACCGCGAAGCGCCCGAGCTGTGGACCGAGGATATGGTTGCCGCCATGAAGCCGGGCAGCGTCATCGTTGACCTTGCGGCGGAGAAGGGCGGCAACTGCAAACTGACCGTGGCCGACGACAAGATCGTGACCGACAATGGCGTCACGATCATCGGCTACACCGACTTCCCCAGCCGGATGGCCACACAGGCCTCCAGCCTGTATGCCACCAACATCCGCCACCTGATGGCCGACCTGACGCCGGAAAAAGACGGCGTAATCAACCACAATATGGAAGATGACGTGATCCGCGGCGCCACCATCGCGCACGGCTCGGAAATCACCTTCCCACCGCCACCGCCTAAGGTCGCGGCCATCGCCGCCGCACCAAAGAAAGAGGCGCCCAAGGAACTGACGCCCGAAGAAAAGCGCGAAAAAGAAGCGGCTGACTTCAAGGCCCAGACCCGCAGCCAGATCACCCTGCTGGGCATCGGCGGCGCCCTGGTCTTGGGCATCGGCCTGATCCCGGGCATGCCAGCCAGCTTTATGCAGCACTTCATCGTCTTTGTGCTCAGCGTGTTCATCGGCTTCCAAGTGATCTGGAACGTGGCGCACAGCCTGCACACCCCGCTGATGGCGGTAACCAATGCGATCTCGTCCATCATCATCCTGGGCGCGCTGATCCAGATCGGATCGACAAGCATGCTGATCACGCTGCTGGGGGCGCTTGGCATCTTTATGGCCGCCGTCAATATCTTCGGCGGCTTCCTCGTGACACGGCGCATGCTCGCCATGTTCCAAAAATCTTAAACCGGGGCGGGGACAATGGAAAACGCATTCACCATCGCGGCCTATGTGGTCGCAGCCATCCTTTTCATCCTCTCGCTGGGCGGCCTGTCGGGCCAGGAAAGCGCAAAGCGGGCCGTGTGGTACGGCATCGTGGGCATGGGCATCGCCGTGCTGGCGACGCTCTTTGGCCCCGGCTCTGGCCTCTGGCTCGCCTCGCTGGTGCTGATCGCGGGCGGCGCGGCCGTTGGCTATCAACTGGCCACCAAGGTCGAGATGACGCAAATGCCCGAGCTGGTGGCCATCATGCACTCGCTTGTGGGCCTGGCCGCGGTCTTTGTGGGCTTTAACGCCGATCTGATGATCAACTACGTCAGTGGCGTCTATGCCGCCGAAGGGCTGACCATGGGCGCCGTTGGTGCGGATGGCGGCACCGCCATCGGCCTGCCGAAAGAGGTCTATGACGGCCTGTCGTCCTTTGGCCAGCTGATCGCCAAGAAATCGAGTGTCGAGATCGGCATTCTGCGGGTCGAGCTGGTGCTGGGCATCTGGATCGGTGCGGTCACCTTTACCGGGTCGGTCATCGCCTATGCCAAGCTGGCAGGCGGGTCCTCTAAACTGCCGTTCGAGATCGACACAGGCGCCAAGAAGCTGCCCGGCGGGCATTACCTGAATGCAGGGGCTGCGGCGCTGTCTGCGGTGCTGCTGGTCCTCTACTTGGGCGGCAGCGGGTCCTGGGCGCTGGTGCTGTTGACCCTGGCGGGTTTGTTCATCGGCTACCACCTGATCATGGGCATCGGCGGCGCCGACATGCCGGTCGTGGTGTCGATGCTGAACAGCTATTCGGGCTGGGCCGCGGCGGCCATCGGCTTTTCGCTGGGCAACGACCTGCTGATCGTTGTGGGCGCGCTGGTGGGCTCGTCCGGTGCGATCCTGTCCTATATCATGTGTAAGGCAATGAACCGGTCCTTCGTCTCGGTCATCCTGGGCGGCTTTGGCGGCCCCGCGGGCGAGCAGATGGCGGTTGAGGGCGAACAGGTCGCGATCGAGGCGGACGGCGTGGCCACGGCCTTGAACGAGGCCGATAGCATTGTCATCATCCCCGGCTATGGCATGGCGGTGGCGCAAGCCCAGCAGGGCGTGGCCGAGCTGACGCGCAAGTTGCGTGCGGCTGGCAAGACCGTACGCTTTGCCATCCACCCCGTTGCGGGGCGTCTGCCCGGGCACATGAACGTGCTGCTGGCCGAGGCCAAGGTGCCCTATGACATCGTGCTGGAAATGGACGAGATCAATGACGACTTCCCCGACACGGACGTGTCCATCGTGATCGGGTCGAACGACATCGTGAACCCGGCGGCACAGGACGACCCGAACTCGCCCATCGCGGGGATGCCGGTGCTGGAATGCTGGAAGTCCAAGCAGGTGTTCGTGTCAAAGCGCGGCCAGGGCACCGGCTATTCGGGGATCGAGAACCCGCTGTTCTTCAAGGACAACACGCGGATGTTCTATGGCGACGCCAAGGCATCCATCGACAAGCTATTGCCGCTGATCGACTGACACCGCGCATCCAAGTGTAAGGAAAGGCCCCGCCCCACACCGGCGGGGCCTTTTGCGTTTCAGTGACGGCGCAGCCGGGCGCGGCTGCGCACGGCCCGGGGGGCTGCGGCCGGGGGGGTTATGCGCACACGCTGGGCAGGTGCCGCGCGGGTCCGGCCCCACTCTGCGCTGCGGCCTTGCCCTGTGGTGACGGCGCCGCGGCGGTCGCACGTACGGTCGCTGCATCGCACGCTGGCCTCGCGCGTGCCGCCATTTGGCCCCGTGACGCTTATGCTTTGCGCGGCGGCCATGGACCCGATCAACAAAAGGGCGGTGACGGTGATGGTGCGTAGGATCATCCTGTCCTCCTTCAGGTCAGATATGTGTGGTACGCGCCACGTGCCGCATTCCGTCGCGGGCGCAAGCGCCGGTTTCCGCTGCAAAAACCGGCAGCTAGGCGTGCAGGGCGCGCCCCGTATACCGTTGCATTCTGTTAACGCGCTGAAATTCATGGGAAATAATTTGGCTTGGCGGATCAGTCACGCTATGTCTCCGGTCACAGGCAGGCAGGACCGCACAGATATGGCCCCCATCGAAGATCACCCGCTCCGCTACAAATTGGCGAACGAGCTGCACGCGCGGCCGTTCCCATCGATGCAGCCGCCCTGTTCGGCGGCCTATGTGGCGTTCAAGCAGCCCGAAATGGCCGCCAACCGCGACCGCGCGCAGGATATTGCCCACCTGCACAAGTTGCTGGACCGTCACGGCGCGCCACACCCGCAACCGGGGGCGACGCATTACTATGGCCAGATCGGGCGCCACTGGCTCAAGTGGGAACAGCATACCGAGTTTGTGACCTACACGATCTTCTCCGAAGGCGTGGACACCCGCGCCTTTGATCCCGCCGCCTTCGATCCGTTCCCCCAAGACTGGATGGAAGAGGCGCCCGGCCAGCGCGTGACCTCTGTCCTGATCCGGGTCGAGCCGCGTGGCAGCGCCGAAGACATCCGCACGCATCTGCGTACGTCGTTTGTGCCCGAAAGCCTCGCAATCAGTTCGGTCTTGGATGATGCTGCGATCATCGCGGGCGACTTTCGCATCGATCAAGCAGGGCACATGCGCTTTGCCCTTTTTGTGACCGAAGGGACGGGCCAGCGCCGCGTGGGCCGCATCGTGCAGCGGCTGTGCGAGATCGAGACCTATAAATCCATGTCCATGCTGGGCTTTGCTCGCGTGCGCAGCCTGGGCGCGCAGCTGGGCGCGCTTGACACCCGGCTGACCGAACTGGTCGAGGTGATGTCGAGCGAGGGCTCGAAGGCCGAGGAAACCTTGCAAGCACTGCTGGCCATTTCGGCCGAGCTTGAGACGCTGTCGGCGCAGTCGTCCTTCCGCTTTGGCGCGACCTGGGCCTATGAGGCCATCGTGACCGAACGTATCGCAGCGCTGCGCGAGGCGCGCTATGAGGGTGGGCAGACCTTTCGCGAATTCATGGTGCGCCGCTATCAGCCCGCGATGCGCACGGTGCGGTCGGCCCAAGATCGGCTTGACGCGATGTCCGCACGGGGGGTGCGGGCAGCGAACCTTTTGCGGACGCGGGTCGACGTGGAACGTTCGGCCCAGAACCAGGCGCTGCTGGAAAGCATGGACAAACGGTCGGACCTGCAGCTGCGCCTGCAGCGCACGGTCGAGGGGCTGTCGGTGGTGGCGATCAGCTATTACGCGGTGTCGCTTGCGGCCTATCTGCTCTACCCGCTGGAAGAGCCCACGGGCCTGTCCAAGGGGTTCCTGACAGCGCTTGTCACGGTGCCCGTTGTCCTGCTGGTCTGGGGCATGATCCGCCGTCTGCGCAAAGAGGTCGAGAAGTAGGGACGGGGTCGGACGCTCTTTGCATACGCAAAGTCGCCCCGCCCACCGTCCCGTCAGGCGCCGTTACCGCCCCCGGATCCGCGGATCGAGCGCATCGCGCAGACCGTCGCCAAGATAGTTCACCCCCAGCACCGTCAGCGAGATCATGATACCCGGCAGCATCACCCGTTCGGGGTATTCCTGCATCCGCGGCACCGCGTCAGACAGCAGCTTGCCCCACGTCGGAAAGTCCGAGGGGAAGCCCACGCCCAGGAAGGACAGCGCACTTTCCGTGATGATCGCCGTGGCCAGGCCCAGCGTCGCGGACACCACGACCGGCGAGATCACGTTGGGCAGCAGGTGCCGCCGGATGATCGCACCCGACGAGGTGCCGATGGACCGGGCGGCCAGGATAAACTCCCGCTCTTTCAACGCCAGGATATCGCCGCGCACAATCCGCGCTGTGGGCATCCAGTTGGTCAGGCCGATGACCCCCACGATCAGCACGAACATCCCCGCCTCTGGCCCGCCAAAGGCAGAGTTCAGCGGCTGGCGGAACAGGGTCACTGCCAACAGGACCAGCGGCAGGATCGGCAGGCTTAGCACCAGGTCGGTAAAGCGCATCAGCCAAAAGTCGAGCTTGCGGAAGTAGCCCGACAGCACGCCCACCAGCGTTCCGATCACCAGCGCGAGCAACATCGCGGCCCAGCCCACGGCCATGGACACGCGCCCACCGGCCAGGATCGTGGCCAGGATGTCGCGGCCCAGGTTGTCGGTGCCAAAGGGATGCGCCCAGCCCGCGCGGGCGTCGCCGTTCCACAACAGCACCCAGACCGGGCGCCAGTCCTTGTTGCGGATGTCCAGCTTTTGCGGGTCGATCGTCCACAGATAGGGGCCGAAGATCACCGCCAGAGTGATGAAAATCAGGAACCCGCCCCCAAACAGCGCGCCCTTGTGCTTGCTGAACTGGTACCAAACATCGCGCCACTGGCTCGACGGGGCCGAGGTCAGCACCTTGTCTTGCAGGGCGCCGGTAAAGTCGGTCTCGCTTGTCGCTGGGTCAGTCATAGCGGATCCTCGGGTCAAGCACGCCATAAAGGATGTCGGCGATCAGGTTGAAGACGACGATCAGGATGGCGAAGATAAAGGTCAGCGTCATCACGCCGGGGATGTCATTGGCAAAAAGCCAGGTCAGCAGCAGCTGCCCGATGCCGTTCACCTTGAACACGTTCTCGGTGATGATGGCACCGCCAAAGATGGCGGGCACGCCCAGGGCGATCACCGTCACGACGGGGATCATCGAGTTGCGCAGCACGTGCACCATGACCACCACAGCCTCGCGCAGGCCCTTGGCGCGGGCGGTGCGCACATAGTCCTGGTTTAGGTTGTCCAGCATCGCACCGCGCATATAGCGGCTGATCTGGGCGGTGGTCTGCAGGGCCAGGACCATGACAGGCATGATCATCTGATAGAACTGGACCTTAAAGCTTTCCCAATCCGTCACCACATGGGTGGTGTCGTAGATCGAGGGCAGCCAGCCCAGGTAGACGGAAAAGATCACGATCAGCAACGGCCCGGTAAAGAAGGGCGGGATGGAAAAGCCGATCATGGTGACGAAGGTGCCCGCCTGGTCAAAGACCGAATAGTGGCGGTAGGCGGAATAGATGCCGATGGGGATCGCGATCAGGATGCCCACCACATAGGACAGACCGACCACCCACAGGGTCTGCGGGATGCGCTGCACCACGGTGTCCATCACCGGGCTGCGGGTCTGCCAGCTGAGCACGCGCTGCTTGCCCTCGGCAAAGGAGGTGCCGAACCAGTGGTCGATCAGCACCTGCGGCTCGACCCAGAAAAACTGCACCAGCCACTTCCAATACTGGATGTACCAGGCCTGGCCGAGGCCAAGCGCTTGGCGCATCTTCTCCTTGACCTCTGGCGGCACGGTCAGGGGCACCTGGGCCATGGGATCGCCCGGTGCCAGCTGCAGCAGGCCAAAGATGACGAGGCTGATGAACAAAAGCGTCGGGATCGACAGGATCAACCGCCGGATTGTGAAGGTGAGCATGAGGCGTGTCCGGGTGAGGAAGGTGCGCGGAGACCGCGCACCCTACGGGAACAGGGGTAGGGTGCGCCTTTACGGCGCACCGCTGCTGCACGTCAGTCGATGCGGTACCAGTCCGCAACGTTCCACAGCTCGCTGTCCCAGACGTTCAACTTGACGCCGCCCAGCGAATTGGCGTGGGCCGACACCCGACCACGGTGCACCAGGGGCACGATGGTAAAGGTATCTTTGGTCAGCATGTTGTTCATCTTGATCGCGATTTCCGCGCGCTTTTCGATGTCGCCGGTCCGGGCCAGCTCGTCGATCAGCTCGTCATAGGCGGGATCGCAGAAGCGGTTGATGTTCTCACCCTGCCACTGGCTGGACGGCTTGGGCTCGTTGCCGCAGCGATAGGCCGCCAGATACTGCTGGGGGTCCGTGCCGTTGAAGGTGTTGGCATACATCTCGACGTCCGCATAGAACTTTTGGAACGTGTCGGGCGAACCGGGGTCACCGCCAAAGAACACGGACGCATCCAGGTTACGCAGCTCGGTCTCAACCCCGATCTCGGACCACCACTGCTTGATCAGCGCTTGGAAATCCTGGCGCACCGCGTTGGTCGAAGTCTGGTAGAGGATGCTCAGCTCGACCCCGTCCTTGTCGCGGATGCCGTTGCCGTCGCTGTCGGTCCAACCGGCCTCGTCCAGCAGCGCCTTGGCGCCCTCGATGTCTTGGGTTGCACAGTGCATGTCGCCGCTGGCGAACATCGCGGGGGCAGGGACCAGGTCACAGGTGACCTTGCCCGCCTGGCCATAGCCGATTTCGACCAGCAGCGGGCGGTCGATGGCCATCGACAGGGCCTTGCGCACGTTGATGTCGGTCAGGAACGGGTGCGGCTCGGCCACGGTTGCGCGCGTCTCGGGCGGCAGGTCGGGCGAGGGGTTCGTCAGGTTCATTTCCAGACGTTCCACCAGCGGGCCAAAGCCTGCGATGGCGGTGCCTTTCCCGGCGGCTTCCATGCGCGCGATCACGTCAGGCGCCAGCTGCAGGTTCCAGGCATAGTCGAACTCGCCCGTCTCTAGCACCGACCGGCCGGCGGCAGTGGCGTCACCGCCGCCTTTGAAGGTGACCTTGGCAAAGGCAGGCTTGGCCGGGTCGCGGTAGTTCGGGTTAGCCGAATACTGGATCACGTCATTGGGGCGGAAATCGTCCACGACAAAGGGGCCGGTGCCGATGGGGTTGAAATTGGCCTCGGTGCATTCAGGCGCCTTGGCGCCCAGACAGTCGGCGAACTGTGCCGCTTGGATGATGGGCGACTGGCCGCCAACAAAGGGGCCGTAGGGGTTGGGCTTGGGCTGGTTGAACGTGACCTTCACGGTCTTGTCGTCCACCGCCTCGACATTCTCGACCCCGTCAAAGAACGACGCCTGCGCACAGCCGCCTTCGGGGTGCATGCAGTATTCGGCCGTAAACTTGACGTCTGCGGATGTCACGGGCGTGCCGTCCGACCACATCATGCCATCTGCGATGGTCCAGGTGATGGTGGTCAAATCCTCGCTTACGCCGCCATTGCCGACAGTGGGCACTTCGGCGGCCAAGAAGGGGACCATTTCGCCCACTTCGTTATAGCGCGCCAGCGGCTCCAGCACGAGGCTGGCGGACTCGATATCCTTCGTCCCGCCGGACAGATAGGGGTTCAGGATCGACGGCGCCTGCCAATAAATGATGCTAACCTCGCCATCCGCGCCGCGTTCTGCGAACGCAGCCGGGGCGAGGGCAGTGGTGGCCACGGCACCCATAATTAGGGATTTCAGGGACATTGTATACTCCTTGTTGGATGCCAGACCGCTCTGACATCAATCGCGCACCGCGTTGATCGCCGTGCATGTTGACCTGAGGGACCGTGTAACAAACCGCACTAACCCACGGTTTCCCCGTGATTTTTACGCCAGGCCCCCCAAGCAGTACGCAAGTATCGAAACAGAACTTGCGCAAAATGCAAGCCTTGCGTGCGGTCAGCCTGCAAATTCATGTGCCAGGGTTTGACAGTGCTGATCCATTCGCCCACTCTTTGATGAACGCACGCGATACGGGTGCACATTGGGGGTCTCATGCTTGATCAATCCGACATCTCTCCGATTGCCAACATCCAAGGCCTGAGGGTCGAATTTCAGACCAAGGATGGCCCCGTGGTGGGGGTCGAGGACGTGTCGTTCCACATCAACCCGGGCGAGACGGTGTGCATCGTGGGCGAATCCGGGTCGGGCAAGTCGGTGTCGTCCCTGTCGCTGATGCGGCTGGTCGAATTTGGCGGCGGCGAGATTGCGGGCGGCAAGCTGCTCTTTGACCGCAAAGAGGCCGAGGCGATTGATCTGGCCAAGACCGACCAGGACAAGATGCGCGGCATCCGCGGCAACGAGATCGGGATGATCTTTCAAGAGCCGATGACCGCCCTCAACCCCGTCTTTACCGTGGGCCGCCAACTGACCGAAGGGCTGCGCCTGCACAAGGGCCTCAGCAAGGCGCAAGCCACCGAACGGGCGCTGGCGCTGCTGCAACAGGTGCGCATCCCCGAACCGGAACGGCGGCTGAAACAATATCCGCACGAGCTGTCCGGCGGCATGCGCCAGCGCGTCGTGATCGCCATGGCCCTCGCCTGCGAGCCGCGCCTGCTGATCGCAGACGAACCGACCACCGCGCTGGACGTTACGATCCAGGCCGAAATCCTCGCCCTTATGGACCGTCTAAAACGCGAAACGGGCACCGCCGTGATGTTCATCACCCACGATATGGCTGTCGTCGCCCAGATGGCCGACCGCGTGGTCGTGATGTTCCGCGGCAACAAGGTTGAGGAAGGGCCGGTCGAGCAGATCTTTGAAAACCCGCAGCACCCCTATACCCAGGCGCTGCTGGCGGCGGTGCCCAAGCTGGGCGAGATGCGCGGCAAACCCTATCCCGAACCGATGAAGCTGATGGGCCGCGACCAGACCGAAATCGCGCCCATCACCGGGACCGAGGATGCGCTGCTAGAAGTCAAAGGGCTCACCACCCGCTTTCCCGTCCGCGGCGGCTTTTTCCGCCGGCTGGTGGCCAATGTGCACGCGGTCGAGGACGTGTCGTTCACCATCAACAAGGGCCAGACCCTAAGCCTGGTGGGCGAAAGCGGCTGCGGCAAATCCTCTGCCGGGCGGTCGATCCTGCGGCTGGTTGAACCGCAAGCGGGCGAAATCCGCCTGGATGGCAAGGACATCATGTCGCTGAACGACCGCGACCTGCGCACCGCGCGGCTGGACATGCAGATGATTTTTCAAGACCCCTTTGCCTCGCTCAACCCGCAGATGCAGCTGGCCGACCAAGTGGCAGAACCGATGCACAACTACGGCCTCTTCAAAGGGGAAGAGGGCGCGCGCCGGGTCGAGATGCTGTTTGACCGGGTCGAACTGCCGCGCAGCTTCATGCGCCGCTTCCCGCACGAGCTGTCGGGCGGGCAACGCCAGCGGGTGGCCATCGCCCGCGCGCTTGCCCTCAACCCCAAACTGATCATCGCGGACGAGGCGGTGTCGGCGCTGGACGTAAGCGTGCAGGCCCAAGTGCTGAACCTGATGATGGAATTGCAGGCTGAAATGGGTCTGTCCTTCCTGTTCATCAGCCACGACATGGCGGTGGTCGAACGCGTCAGCCATCACGTAGGCGTCATGTATCTGGGCCGCATTGTCGAGCTTGGGCCCCGGTCCCGCGTGTTCGAGAACCCCCAGCACCCCTATACCCAAGCGTTGATGAAGGCCGTGCCCATCGCTGACCCGCGCCAGCGCAAGGCAGAGAAAGACCTGAACTTCAAACCGATCCCATCGCCGATCCACCCGGTCGATTACGACCCCGCGCCCTCAGCCTATGACGAGGTCGAACCGGGGCATTTCATCCTAACGACCGACAGCGGCTACTGACCATGACGCAGGATACGGCCCGCAGGTCCGTCCTGGTCACAGGTGGCGCGCGCGGCATCGGGGCGGCCATCGTGGCCGATCTGTTACCCGATCACGACGTGACCGTGCAGTACAACAGCACCGCACCGGAAGCCGATGCCCCCTACGCCAGCGTACAGGGCGACTTTTTCTTCGCAGACACGCCACACCGCGTGGTTGATGCAGCCCTCGCTGCGCACGGCAGGCTTGATGTGATCATCCACAACGCAGGCACCGCCGTGGCGTCGCCCCTGGACAGCTACGACCTCGACGCCGCGCGCGGGGTCTTTGACGTCAACCTCTTTGCCGCCCAAGGCCTGCTGGCCGCAGCGCTGCCACACCTGCAACCCGGTGCGACGATGGTCAGCATCTCTTCTGTCAACGCCGTTCTACCACCAGGCGGGGCCGCTCTCTTTGGTGCCAGCAAAGCGGGGCTCGAGCTGTGGACGCGCGGCGCCGCGAAAGAGCTGGGGCCAAAGGGCATCCGCATTAACGCCATCGCACCCGGCGCCATCGACGTGGCCGACGCCCCGCGCGACGCGGCCCTGATCCAGGCTTTTGTCGGCATGACGGCCCTGGGCCGCATGGGCCAGCCCGCCGACATCGCGCAGGCGGTCCGCTTTTTGATCAGCGATGCGGCGGCGTTCATCACCGGCGAGGTGCTGACTGTCTCTGGGGGATACCGCCTATGACCACGCGCCTCAGCCCGCTGGACCTGATGACCAAGCTGATCAGCTTTCCCACTGTCAGCCGCGATACGAACCTGCCGCTGGTCGACTGGCTCCAAGACTACTTGGACAGCCATGGCATCACCGCCCATCGCTACGACCACCCAACCGAACGCAAGGCCGCACTTTTTGCCCATGTGGGTCCGCAGGTCGAGGGCGCGGTTGTGCTGTCGGGCCACACAGACGTGGTGCCGGTGGACGGCCAGCCCTGGGATACGGACCCGTTTGTGGTGACCGAGCGGGACGGCAAGTATTTTGGCCGTGGCACCTGCGATATGAAAGGCTATGACGCGCTGGCCATCTGGGCCTTGGTCGAGGCGCATTATGCGGGCAAGCCCCTGCAACTCGCGCTCAGCTTTGACGAAGAAATCGGCTGCACCGGCGCGCCGCCCATGATCGAAGCGATGCAAAGCGTCGTGCCCAAGGGCGGCCCGGTGATCGTGGGCGAGCCTTCGATGATGAAGGCCGTGACAGGCCACAAGGGCGGGCAGGGCTTTGACACCCATGTCGTCGGGTTCGAGGTGCATTCGTCGCTGCTGCCGCAAGGGGTCAGCGCGATCCTGGAAGGGGCCAAGATCATCGACTTTGCCAATCAGCGCAACGCCGATAACGCGGCCGCCACGCCCTCGACCCTCGCCGCGATGTTCGATCCACCCTTTACCACCTGGCATGTGGGCCAGATCAGCGGCGGCACGGCCCACAACATCACCGCCAAATCCTGCATCTTCGCCATGGATTTCCGCGCCGTGCCCGGCGACGACGTGGCCGCGCTGAAACAGGCCTATCTGACCCACGTGGCCGAGATCGAGCGCGGCATGCAAGCCATCCACCCCGACACGCGGGTCGAGATTGACCTGCGCTTTGACGTCCCACCCCTGGTGCCCGAGGAAAATGGCGCTGCCGAAAGCCTCGTGCGTGCCATCACCGGCGACAACGGCACCCACGTGGTCAGCTACGGGACCGAAGCGGGGCAGTTCCAGGCGGCAGGCTACTCCGCCGTGGTCTGCGGGCCGGGCGACATCGCGCAGGCACACCAGCCCAACGAATATATCACCGTACCGCAATTCCAGGCAGGCCACGCCTTTATGCAAGCGCTCGTGGCGCGGATTGGCTGATATGTCCGCAGCTTGCTTTGTCCCGGTGGCGCGATGACGCCCTTCCCGATCTCCGACGCCGCGCCGATCACCTGGTCCGGTCCGCCGCCGGCCGAGGCGGACGTGGTCGTGATCGGCGGTGGCGTCATCGGCGTCTGCACTGCCCTCTACCTGGCGCGCGCGGGCCAGCGTGTTGTCCTGCTGGAAAAAGGCCGCATCGCGGGCGAGCAATCGGCGCGCAATTGGGGGTGGATCCGCCAGCAAGGCCGCGACCCGGATGAGCTGCCTATCATGATGGAGGCGAACCGCCTCTGGCACGACCTGGCCGCCGAAACCAATGTCGACATCGGCCTGACGACCGGCGGCGTCACCTATATGGCCCGGACCGAGAAAGAGATGGCAGGCTATGCCGACTGGCTGGCGCATGCCAAGGCGCACGACCTCGACAGCCGCCTTCTGACGGGCGACGCGCTGGCCGCGCTGATCCCCGGCATGTCGCGCCGGTACGTGGGCGCGCTCTACACCCCGTCGGACATGCGCGCCGAACCCTGGGTTGCGGTGCCCGCGCTGGCAGGTGTCGCCGCCCGTGCGGGGGCCCAGATTGTCGAAGGCTGCGCCGTCCGTGCGCTGGACATCGCGGCGGGGCGAGTTGCTGGTGTGATCACTGAACAGGGCCGCATCGCCGCACCGCAGGTGGTGCTGGCAGGCGGTGCCTGGTCGGCCTTGTTCCTGCGCCGCCACGGTGTGTCCCTGCCGCAGCTGTCGGTGCGCGCCACAGTGGCCGCGACCGCACCGCTGCCGATGGTCTACCCCGGCGGCGCGGCAGAGGACGGCATCGCCTTCCGCCCCCGCCGCGACGGCGGCTATTCGCTGGCCGCAGGCGGCTTTCACGAGCTGTTCGTCGGCCCCGACGCCTTCCGCGCGCTGCCCAAATACCTGGCCCAGCTCAAGGCCGATCCGTTTGGCACGCGATTTCTACCGGGCGCGCCCGCAGGCTTTCCCGACGCCTGGCGCACCGCGCGCCACTGGGCCGAGGATGCGATCAGCCCGTTCGAGCGGATGCGCGTGCTGAACCCCGCGCCCAATGGGCGCAAGGTCGATGGGCTGGCCCGCGACTTTGCCGCACTGTTCCCCGGCCTGGGTCCGGTCAAGATCGCCGCGGCCTGGGCGGGCATGATCGACACCATGCCCGACGTCGTCCCCGTGGTGGATCGCATCGCCGCACTGCCCGGCCTCACCGTCGGCACGGGGATGAGCGGCCACGGCTTTGGCATCGGCCCGGGCACGGGAAAGGTGCTGGCCGCTCTGGTCACTGGCGCGCCGGTGGGGCATGATCTGACCAGGTTCCGCTTTAGCCGCTTTGCCGACGGCAGCCCGATGGAAATCGGCCCGTCAGTTTGACCCCGAAAGGACCGCGCAATGCCGATCAGAAACCGCCTGGGCGAGACCCACGCCGACGTCACCGCCTGGCGCCAACACTTGCACGCGCACCCCGAACTGGGGTTTGCGGAACACGAAACCGCGGCCTTTGTGGCGCAAACGCTGCGCGAGATCGGCGTGGACGAGATGGTGACCGGCGTGGCCCAAACCGGAATCGTGGCAGTGATCAAAGGGCGCACCGATACCGCGGGCCGGGTCATCGGCCTGCGCGCAGATATGGACGCGCTGCCCATCACCGAGGCCAGCGGCGTCGATTTTTCCTCGAAAAATCATGGCGTGATGCACGCCTGTGGCCATGATGGCCATACGTCGATCCTGCTGGGGGCTGCCCAATACCTGGCCGAAACACGCAATTTCGACGGCACCGTCGTGCTGTTCTTCCAACCCGCCGAAGAGGGCGGCGGCGGCGGGCGCGAGATGGTGAATGCGGGCGTGATGGACCGCTGGGGCGTCCAAGAGGTCTATGGTCTGCACAACATGCCTGGCCTGCCCACCGGCCAATTCGCAATCCGGTCCGGCGCGCTTTTGGCCTCCGCCGATGAGTTCGAGGTGGTCGTGACCGGCAAGGGCGGCCATGCCGCCGCCCCGCATCAGGCCCGTGATCCCAACCTCGCTGCGGCCCATATCCTGCTGGGCCTGCAAAGCATCACCAGCCGCAATGTCGATCCGCTGCACGCCAGCGTCGTGTCGGTCTGCGCGCTGCATTCCGACGTCGACACCCACAACGTCATCCCCCAAACCACCCGCATGACCGGCACGGTCCGCGCGCTGGACGCAGGCGTGCGCGACATGATGGAGGCGCGGGTGCAGGCCATCGCCACGGCCACCGCCCAAGCCTATGACTGCGTGGCCGAGGTCACCTATACCCGCGGCTACCCGATCACCGTGAACCACCCCGATGAAACCGAATACGCCGCGGCGGCCGCCCGCGCCGTCGCGGGCGACGTGATCACCGACACCCCACCGGTGATGGCGGCCGAGGATTTCTCCTACATGCTCGAGGCGCGGCCAGGCGCCTATATCTTCCTCGGCAACGGCGACAACGGCACGCTGCACCACCCCGCCTACCGCTTTGACGACAATGCGATCCCGGCAGGCTGCAGCTGGTTTGTCGAGCTTGTGGAACAACGCATGCCCGCGCACTAACTGCCGGCCAGAACAAAGGACACGCCCATGCCCATCAAGAACCGCTTTGCCGATCTGCACGCCGACATCACCGCCTGGCGCCGCGACATCCACACCCATCCCGAAATCCTGTTCGACACCCACCGCACCAGCGCGCTGGTCGCGGACAAGCTGCGCGATTTTGGCTGTGACGAGGTGGTGACAGGCATCGGGCGCACCGGCGTCGTGGGTGTGATCAAGGGCAAAGCGGGCAGTTCGGGCAAGGTCATCGGGCTGCGTGCTGATATGGACGCGCTGCCGATCCACGAACAAACCGGGCTCGACTATGCTTCGCAAACTCCGAACGCGATGCACGCCTGCGGCCATGACGGGCATACGGCGATGCTGCTAGGCGCGGCGCAATACCTGGCCGAGACCCGCAATTTCGACGGCACCGTCGTCGTTATCTTTCAACCCGCCGAAGAGGGCGGCGGCGGCGGGCGCGAGATGTGCAATGACGGCATGATGGACCGCTGGGGCATCGACGAAGTCTATGGCATGCACAACTGGCCGGGCCGCCCGGTGGGCGAGTTCGCAATCCGCACCGGCCCCTTCTTTGCCGCGACGGACCTGTTGCAGATCGAGTTCGAGGGCCTCGGTGGACACGCGGCCAAGCCGCAGGAAACCGTGGACACGACCCTGATGGCCAGCCACGCGGTGACCGCGCTGCAATCCATCGTCAGCCGCAATGCGGACCCGATCGACCGCATCGTCGTCTCCATCACCTCGTTCGAGACGTCGTCCAAAGCCTTCAACGTGATCCCGCAACGGGTGCAGATCATGGGCACCGTTCGCACCATGTCGGCAGAAATGCGCGATTTGGCGGAAAAGCGCGTGACCGAGATTTGCCAGGGGATCGCGGCCACCTTTGGCGGCGTGGCGCGGGTGGATTACCAGCGCAACTATCCGGTGATGGTCAACCACGACGCCCAAACCGAATTTGCCGCCGAGGTCGCGCGCAGCGTATCGGGCCAGTGTGACGAGGCCCCGCTGGTTATGGGCGGCGAAGACTTCGCCTTCATGCTCGAAGAACGCCCCGGCGCCTACATCCTTGTGGGCAATGGCGACACGGCGATGGTGCACCACCCCGAATACAACTTTAATGACGAGGCGATCCCGGCAGGCTGTTCCTGGTGGGCCGAGATTGTGGAACAGCGGCTCCCGCTCGCGTCCTAATCTGCGGCCAACAGCTGGCGGTAAATCGCGATCAGCGCATCCGCCTCCTGCTGCAATTGAAAGTGGTCCAGCATGTGCTGACGCGCGGTCTGTGACCACTGGTCAAGCGTCGCGGGGTCGCTCAGCAGCGCCTCAACCGCATCCGCCATCTGGCCCGCATCACCGGGCGTGATCAGGCGGCCGGTTTGGCCGTCTTTGATCAACTCCTCAAACGCGCCCACGCGCGTGGCAATCGCAGGCGCACCGCAGGCCATCGCCTCCAGCGGGGTCAGGCCAAACCCCTCCCACCGCTGCGGTGCGACGTAGATATCCAGCGCCTGGTAATAGCGCGCCACGTCCCAGACCGGGACCTCGGGCAGAAAGCGAAGCCGCTCTGACAGCCCCGCCGCTGCCACCTGCGACTTGAGCGCCCCAAGAAAGGCCTGGTCCTTGTCGACCGCGCGGCCCATGACAATGGCACAGGCGTCTGGGTGGCGCGGCAGCAGATCGATCATCGCGCCCACAAACACATCCGTCCCCTTCTGCGCCCGGATGCGGCCAAAGCAGCCGATCAGCGGGCCAGTGGGCAGCCCGAGGCTGGCGCGCAGCGACGCGCGATCGGGGTGGGGGGCAAAGGTGTCGGTGTCGATCCCGTGATGGATCACGGTGCTGGGCACCTCAAGATACGCCGCCGTCTTGGCCGAGGTCGCCACGACGGCATCCATCCGCGCAATCAGCGCCTTGGTCAGCGCGGTGTGCTTGCGCTGGCTGGCCGAGGTGAACATCAGCTTTAGCCGCTTGCGCAACAGGTGCCGCAGCGCCAACCCGGCGATCATCTCGACATTGCGGCGGGCGTGCCAGACGCGGGCGCCGGACGGCCCGTTGCGCGACATCGAAACCAGCGCGCGCCACGACACCTGCGGTACAGTTTCTGGCGCATGTGCCATACACGCCGTGATGGCGATTTTTTGGGCCTGCACGGGCACCAATCGGATCACGGTCGAGGTGACGCCCGACAGCCTGCGTTTGAAGTTCGGCGCGATGACATCGATCTGTGACAGGTCAGGCATGGCCATCCCTCGCATGTGCGTCCGCCAATGAAAACAGCTGTGCGCCCAGTGTCGTCAGCGCCTCGGTGCCCGAAGCCACGAGGGGCCGCGCATTGGCCGCCAGTTGCGCCGCGCGGCTGGGATGCGTCAGCAGGTCGTGCACAGCAGCGGCCAGCGCATCGGCACCTGTCACCTGGATACTGGCATCGCGCAGCTGGAAGGCGGCGTAAGCCTCTGTAAAATTTGCGTAATGCGGGCCGTGCAGGATCGCGCTGTCCGCCGCTGCAGGCTCAAACGGGGTATGCCCGCCGACATCGGAAAAGGTTCCGCCGACAAAGACGATGGGGCTAAGCGTGTTCCACAGGTCCGTCTCGCCAATCGTATCCGCCAGATAGACCTGCGCGCCCCCGTCTAACGCAGCACCCGCGCTGCGCTGCGCGTGGCTCAGGCCCGCGTGCCCGATCAACTGCACAATCTCGGGCGCACGTTCGGGGTGCCGCGGCACCAAGATCAGGCACAATGCCGGATGATTGGCCAACAGCGCCTTATGCGCCGCCAGCACCGCCTCCTCCTCACCCGGATGGGTCGAGGCCGCAACCCAAACCGGCCTGCTGCCCAAGCCGTCCCGTGCGGCATTCAACTGCGCCTGTGGCGGGGCAACGGGGCCCAGCATCGCCTTGAGGTTTGCGCCCTGCTGCGCGACCGACAGGCCCATCGCCCGCAGGTGATCGCGGCTGCGCGCGTCCTGGCAATGGGCCAGCCGCACGGCCCGCAGAACATAGCGCGCCGTCTTGGGAAACCGGCGCCAGCCTTGCGCGCTCTTGTCCGACAGGCGGGCGTTCAGCAGGGCGACGGGCACGCCCGCTGTCGCGCAGCGATCCAGCAAGGTGGGCCACAGCTCTGATTCCACCAACACGCACAGATCGGGCCGCCAATGCCGGAAAAACCGACCCACCGGCCCCGCGGCATCCAGCGGGCTGAACTGGTGCTGCGCCCCGGCGGGCAGCTTGCCCGCAATTGCCGCCGCAGATGTTGCCGTGCCCGAGGTCAGCAGCAGCTGCGCCTCTGGATAGTCTTTTGAAATCATGTGCATAAGCGGCAGAACAGACTTTGCTTCGCCCACGCTTGCGCCGTGAAACCAGATCAGCGGGCCGAACCCGCGCGTGCCGGTGGCATGCCCCAACCGCTCATGCGCGCGGGTGATGTCCACGCCGCCCGTGCGCAATTTGTTGACAGCGCGTCGCGCAGCAAAGGGCAGCATCGCCGTGGTGACACCGGAATACAATCGGTACAGGGCCGTTGGCCGCATCGGGGTTAGCCGCCCGTGTGGCTCATATGGCGTGGCATCTGGCCATCCAGCCGCTGGCGGGAATAGTCGAAATCGTGGCCCTTGGGCTTGAGCAGGATCGCCTTGCGGATCGCATCCTCAAGCGGGGCGTTATCGGTCGGATGCGCCCGCAGCGGGGCGCGCAGGTCGGCCATGTCCTCTTGGCCCAAGCACATGTAAATCTCACCCGTGCAGGTCAGGCGCACCCGGTTGCAGCTTTCGCAGAAATTGTGGCTGAGCGGGGTGATGAACCCGATCTTTTGGCCCGTCTCCTCCAGCCGCACATAGCGCGCAGGCCCGCCCGTGCGCTCGGCTAGATCGGTGACGGTGTAGTGATCGGAATAGCGCGCGCGGACGTCTTTCAGCGACCAATATTGGCCCAGCCGATCCTCGTTGCCGATGTCGCCCATGGGCATCACCTCGATCCAAGTCAGGTCCATCGACCGCTCGGCACACCAGCGGGTGATCGTCTCCAGCTCGTCCTCGTTGAAATCCTTCAACGCCACCGCGTTGATCTTGACCCGCAGACCGGCGGCCAAGGCCGCATCGACGCCGCGCAGCACTTGGGGCAGGCGGCCCCAGCGGGTGATATCGGCAAACTTGCCCTCATCCAGCGTGTCGAGCGAGATGTTCACCCGCCGCACGCCCGCCGCATAGAGGTCCTTGGCAAACCGTTCGAGTTGGCTGCCATTGGTGGTCAGCGTCAGCTCTTTCAACGTGCCCGCCTCTAGATGGCGGCCCATGGCATTAAAGAACGTCATGATATCCCGCCGCACCAGCGGCTCGCCACCCGTGATCCGCAGCTTTTCCACCCCCAGCCCCACAAAGGTCGAACACATGCGGTCCAGCTCTTCCAGCGTCAGCAACTCTTTCTTTGGCAGAAAGGTCATGTTTTCCGACATGCAGTACACGCAGCGAAAATCGCAGCGGTCTGTGACAGAGACACGCAAGTAGGTGATAGCGCGCTGGAACGGGTCAATCAAAGGAGCAGTCATATCCAATTGGTAGGTGCCGCGACGCGCGCCTGCAAGAGGCATTGCGTGTCAAACCCCTACGGCTATGGTGCACATATGCGTTGGTTGATCATCCCTGTATTCTTCCTGGCTGGCTGCGGTCTGGTGCCAGAGCGATTCCAACCGCGCGGTGCGCAGCAGGATGTGGTCACCGTCCCCGCGGACGTGACCGACCCCACGCGGCCCCAGGCCCGGCCAGAAGAGGCGCCGGCGGAAACCGCGCCCGCGCCGCCCGCGCCTGTGTCTGCTGGTACGTTGGGCCGCACCGTCGCATCGCTGGGCAACGCGGCAGAGCCTGGGTTGTGGCTGAAGACACCGCTGGTGCAATCCGAACGCAACGGGTCGGTGTTTTATCCTGAAACGGGCAAGACGGTCGCGGTCACGCTGATTCCCATCGACGGGCCCGATACCGCAGGCAGCCGCCTGTCCCTTGCCGCGATGCAGGCCCTCGGCGCGCCCTTGACCGGCTTGCCCGAGGTGGATGTGCTGGCAGGGTAGGCAGGCCTTTGCCGGATCACGACTGCGGTGCAGGCAGGTACTTGCCGGCCTCTTTCGCGGCAAAGGGTTTCATCTGGTTGGCATGGGCGTCTAAGAACGCCGTTGCGCGCGGCACATCATGCTTGCTCAGCTCGCGTATCCACCAGGCGATGGCCTTTTGGATGAACCAGGTGCGGTCGGGCACATAAGTCGCGGCCCAACCCAACACACGGTCGCGGATGGCCTCGTCTTGCGGTTTGGGATGGTTCTGTTTGGTCCAGGGCAGGGTGATGACAAGGGCCGCGCGCCGCGTCCACATATGCTCGGACCGGGTCCAGCCCTCGACGGTGTCGAGGCGCGCGGGCTCTGCCACCAACCGCTTTTGCCCGGCCATGCAGGCGTGATCGGCGATGGCCCAACTGTCAAAGCTGGGCAACCACGCGCAGATCAGATCCCAAGCCGCGTCGTCGGGCCGGATGCGGGCCTGCGTCAGCAGCTTGGCAGCCGCCAGCCGCGCCTCGTAGATATCCGTCTGCCACAGCCCATCCGCCAGGGCGACCCGCTCCGCGACATCCAGCGACTGGCGCCAGGCTTTGGTCAGGTCATTCAGCACCGGGTTCGGCACGCCGAGGTGCTGACGTTTGGACTTATGATAGGCCTTGGCGCCCGCCGCCCGGTCCGCATCCGCATGTGCCGCAATGGCTGCAAGTGCGGCGTCCGGGCTCACTCAACCGTCACCGACTTGGCCAGGTTGCGCGGCTGGTCCACGTCGGTCCCCTTGGCAACGGCGGTGTGATAGGCCAGCAGTTGCGCGGGCACGGCATAAAGGATCGGCGCCACGATATCGGGGCAATCCGGCATCGCGATGGCCGACCAAACCCCGTCACCCGCGTCGGTCAGGCCTGCGGCGTTCGACACCAGAACGACCTTGCCCTTGCGCGCCATGACCTCTTGCATATTCGATACCGTCTTGTCGAACAGGCTGTCGCGATGCGCCATGACGACCACTGGCACCGTCTTGTCAATCAAGGCGATAGGCCCGTGCTTCAGTTCGCCCGATGCATAAGCTTCGGCATGTATATAGCTGATTTCCTTCAGCTTTAGCGCGCCTTCCAATGCCAGCGGATACATCACGCCACGGCCCAGGAACAAGATGTCCCGCGCCTCTGCCAGCTTGCGTGCGGTCGCTTGCATCGCATCGCTTTGCCCCAGACCCAGGTTGATCAAGGCCGGCAAACCGCGCAGGGCCGAGATGTGGTCTTGCAACTGATCGTCGTCAATCGCGCCCCGTGCGCGCGCCGCTTTCAGGACCAACATCAGCAGAACGGTCAACTGGCAGGTGAACGCCTTGGTCGAGGCGACGCCGACCTCGATACCGGCATGGATTGGCAAGGCCAGATCGCTTTCGCGGGCGATCGAGCTTTCGGGGACATTGATGACCGACGCGATCTTGGCCGCCTTGCCGTCGCAATAGCGCAGGGCGGCCAGTGTGTCCGCCGTTTCGCCCGACTGGCTGACAAAAAGCGCCAGCGTGCGGGCAGGGATCGGCGGCTCGCGATAGCGGAATTCCGAGGCGACATCGACCTCGACCGGCAGTCGCGCGATCTGTTCGAACCAATATTTCGCGGTCAGGCAGGCGTAATAGGCCGTGCCGCAGGCAACCATCGTCAGCCGGTCGATCTGGGTAAAGTCGATGCCCGGATCGGGCAGGGTGATCTGCCCATCGGTGCCCAGGTAGTTGGCCAGCGTGTTGCTCAGCACGATGGGCTGTTCGGCGATTTCCTTGGCCATGAAATGCTTGTGCCCGGCCTTGTCGACCCGCGCGGCATCCACCTGGATCTTGCGGATCGCGCGGTTGGCCAGCGTGCCATTGGCATCGCGCACCACGACGCCCTCGCGGGTGACAACGGCGCGGTCGCCTTCCTCCAGATAGGTGATGCGGTCGGTGAGCGGCGCCAAGGCAATCGCGTCCGACCCCACGAACATCTCGCCATCCCCATGGCCGATGGCGAGGGGCGAGCCTTTGCGCGCGGCTACGATCAGATCGTTTTCCCCTTCAAACAGAAAGGCGAGGGCAAAGGCCCCCTCGAGCCGATCCAGCGTTTTGAACGCCGCGTCCACCGGTCCCAGCCCGCTGTTCATGTGGTGCTGCGTCAGCAGGGCGACGGTTTCGGTATCCGTTTCAGTCTGAAAGTCGATCCCAGCCTCTTTCAGCTCGGCCCGCAAATCGCGAAAGTTCTCGATGATCCCATTGTGCACCACGGCCACGTCCACAGCCTGGTGTGGGTGGGCGTTCGTCTCGGTCGGTGCGCCATGGGTGGCCCAGCGGGTGTGGCCAATGCCCGCCTTGCCCGCCAGCGGTTCGTGCACCAATCGGTCGCTGAGGTTGGCCAGCTTGCCCACCGCGCGCCGCCGGTCCAGCGTGCCGCCGTTCACGGTGGCGATGCCCGCGCTGTCATAGCCCCGATATTCCAGCCGTTTCAGCGCTTCGACGAGGATCGGTGCGACCTCGTGATTGCCCAGGACCCCAACAATTCCACACATTTTAGCTGCCTCTGCTCTGCCTGGCCCTCTTGGCCTTTAACATTTCGAACAATTTGCGGGCCATGCCCGGTTTTTCGACCTGATGCGCCCGCGCCAGCGCCAGCGCGCCTGCCTCGACATCCGACGTGATGACGGAACCCGACCCGGTCATCGCCTCGTCCCCCACCGACACCGGGGCCACCAGCATGGTGTTCGACCCGATAAAAGCGCGCGCGCCGATCTCGGTCCGGTGCTTCATCACCCCGTCATAGTTGCAGGTGATCGTGCCCGCCCCAATGTTCGTACCCGCCCCGATTGACGCGTCGCCGATATAGCTCAGGTGGTTCACCTTGGCGCCTTCGGCCAGCTGCGCATTCTTGACCTCGACAAAGTTGCCGATGCGCACATCCTCGGCCAGTTCGGCGCCCGGGCGCAGCCGCGCATAGGGCCCGACAACCGCGCCGCGCGACACGTGGCACCCTTCCAAATGCGAAAAGGCGCGGATCGTGGCGCCGGATTCGACGGTGACACCGGGGCCAAAGACCACGTTCGGCTCAACCACAGTGTCGCGCCCAATAGTGGTATCGAGCGACAGGTACACCGTGTCCGGCGCGCACAGCGTCACGCCGTCCTCCATCAGCGCGCTGCGCGCCGCCGCCTGAAACTGCGCATCTGCCGCGGCCAGTTCGCTGCGGCTGTTGATGCCCAGCGTTTCGGCCTCGGCACAGCGCACGACTGTCACGGATTTGCCCTGCGCCCGCGCCAGGTGCGGCAGGTCGGTCAGGTAAAATTCGCCCTGCGCATTGTCGTCGGTGACCTGATCGACCAGCGCAAACAGCAGCGGGGCAGGGGCGGCCATGACGCCCGAATTGCACAAGGTGATCGCGCGTTCGTCCTCGGTCGCGTCCTTGAACTCGACAATCCGCGCAAGTTGATCGCCATCCATCACCAACCGGCCATAGCGGCCAGGATCCGCAGCCTCGAACCCCAGCACGGTGACATCGGCGGGTGCGGCGGCAAGCGCCTGCAGCGTGTCGGGATGAACAAACGGCGTGTCGCCATAAAGCACGATGGCCAGCCCGTCGAACCCGGCCAGCGCGTCCCTAGCCTGGGCCGCGGCATGGGCGGTGCCCAACTGATCCTCTTGCAGCACGACGCGCGCGGTTGGGTCATAGTCCAGCGTCGCCTTGGTGACCGCGTCCGCGCCAAAGCCTGCGACCACGACCGTCTCGGCCGAATCCAGCACGGCGGCTGCGCGCATCGCGTGGTGCAGCATGGGCGCGCCCGCGATGGGGTGCAGGACCTTGGGAATGTCCGAATTCATCCGTGTGCCCTTGCCCGCGGCCAGGATGATCAATGCGATACTCATGCCAAATCTCTTTGTCTTTTTTGTGCGCCCTGTTTATCCGCTAACGGCGCATGCGCAAGCGTGCGGGACATCAAACAAGATTGCGGCTTGCAACAGCCGTCGGCGGCCATCCGCCACGAAAGGGCAGACAATGACGGCAGTGATCTTTGATCTCGACGGCACCTTGGCCGACACAAGCGGCGATCTGCTGGCCGCGGCCAACCACTGTTTCCGGCAGATGGGGCACGGTGATGTGTTGGGCCCTGCGGATGCGGGCGTGGCCCTGCGCGGCGGGCGGATGATGCTGCGCGCGGGCCTCGCGCGCGTAGGCCAACCCGACGAGGCGGTCGTGGACCGCTATTACACCACGCTGCTTGACGCCTATGGTGACGCAATCAGCGTCCACACGCGTCTCTATCCGGGCGTGATGGCCGCCATCGAGGTGCTGAAAACCCAAGGCTATGCGGTGGGCATCTGCACCAACAAGCCCGAGGGCCTGGCCGAGCAGCTGATGCAAGACCTGGGCGTCCGCGACGCCTTTGGCAGCCTGGTGGGCGCCGACACGCTGCCCGTGCGCAAACCCGACCCCGCACCGCTGTTCGAGGCTGCGCGGCGGCTGGGCTGCGACCCCAAGGCCTGCTTGCTGGTGGGTGACAGCGACACCGACCGCAACACGGCTCGGGCCGCGGGCGTGCCCTCGGTCCTTGTCACCTTTGGCCCCTCGGGCGAGGATATGGCGGCGCTGGAGCCAGAGGCGCTGCTGGACGACTACGCAGCGTTGCCGTCGGTGGTCGCTGCCCTTTTGCCGCGCTGATCCGGCACATCCCCGCTTTGAAGGTTTGGAATTGTCCAACCGCGCCTTGACGGCTCGGCCCGCGCGCCGCAGAACAGGTCCATGACAGAGCGTTTTACCGGCAGTTTCACCCAGCAAGACCCCATCCCCCAAGCGGGGATCGACGCCGCGATTGCGGTCATGCAGCACGGGCGCTTGCACCGCTACAACACCGCGCCCGGCGAGGTGTCGGAAACCGCACTCTTGGAACAGGATTTTGCCGCCTACCTCGGCGCACAATATTGCCTGGCCGTCGCCTCGGGCGGCTATGCCATGGCCACTGCCTTGCGTGCTGTGGGCGTGGGCCACGGCGATGCGGTTCTGTCCAATGCCTTTACCCTGGCGCCTGTGCCCGGCGCCATTGCGGGGGTGGGTGGCGTGCCGGTCTTTGTCGGCGTCACCGAAAGCCTGACCATCGACCTTGACGACCTTGCAGGCAAGCTGGACAAGGCCAAGGTGCTGCTGCTTAGCCACATGCGCGGGCATATCTGCGACATGGACCGCCTGATGGCCATGTGCAACGCCGTAGGCGTGACTGTAATCGAGGATTGCGCCCACACCATGGGCGGCGCGTGGAAGGGACGGCCATCGGGCACCCACGGCGCCATCGGCTGCTATTCCTGCCAGACCTACAAACATGTGAACGCGGGCGAGGGCGGCTTCCTCGTCACCAACGACCCGCATCTGGCGGCCAAGGCGGTGATGCTGTCGGGCAGCTACATGCTCTATGAGCGCCACCTGGCCGCGCCGCCGAAAGAGGCGTTCGACGACATCAAATACACTACGCCCAACATCTCGGGCCGCATGGACAACCTGCGCGCCGCCATCTTGCGCCCGCAGGTGGCCGACCTTGCGGCACAATGCGACCGCTGGAATGACCGCTACCGCACGCTCGAGGATGGCTTGCGCGACACGCCCGGCCTGACCGTCGTGGAACGCCCCGCCGAAGAGACCATCGTCGGTTCCTCGATCCAGTTCCTGCTGCTCGACTGGGCCGCCTCTGCCGTGCGCGAGGTGATCGCGCGTTGTGCCGCGCGGGGGGTCGAGCTGAAATGGTTCGGTGCGCCAGAGCCTATGGCCTTTACCAGCCGCTATGACAGCTGGCGCTATGCGCCGTCGGTCCCCATGGCCGCAAGCGACCGCATCCTGGCGGGCATCGTGGACATGCGCGTGCCGCTCACCTTCTCGCTGGATGACTGCGCCCTGATCGCGCGCATCATCCGGGCCGAGGTGTCGGCGGTCTATCAGGCCGCCTAACCCCTAGCTGCCCGACGGCGTATAAAGCGGCACGGTCGAGATCGACATTTTCGCCGATCCACGCGCCACATCGCGCGCATGGGCCACGTAGATCAGCGTCTGGTTCGCCTCGTCAAAAATCCGCTTCACCCGAATGCTCTTGAATATGACCGAGCGGGAGGCTGAAAACACGTCCTCGCCATCCTCGCCCCGGTCGATGTCACCAATGGTGATCGTCCCGGTCTGACGGCACGCGATCGAACTGTTCGAGGGGTCCTCGAACCAATTGCCATTGGCCAACCGGTCGATCACGCCGCGGTCGAAATAGGCGATGTGACAGGTCACGCCCGCCACATCCGGGTCGGCAATCGCCTCGATCACGATGTCATTGCCCGACCAGTCGACACCAATTTCGCCCACCTGCTCGGCATGGGTCAAAACGGGCCAACACAAGGCGGCGGCGATAGCAAAGCGGCGCATGATAGGAACCTCACGGGTAAGGGCTGCGGTTATGTCAAAAGACAAACGTGCCAGGGCCCCTTTGCGTTCCCTGCAGGAATGCCCCTCGACAAACACAATTCCACCCCTATAAATGAACAAGTGTTCATTAAAGGCGGGGAGGCTCACAATGTTCACCCATTCCATGACCTTCGATCTGGGCGAGGACGTGAATGCGCTGCGCGATATGGTGCACCGCTGGGCGCAAGAGCGTGTCAAACCGATGGCACCCGCCATCGACGCCGACAACGCCTTCCCCCCGGCCCTGTGGACCGAGATGGGCGATCTGGGCCTGTTGGGCATCACGGTCGAAGAAGAGTTCGGCGGCGCGGGCATGTCCTACCTCGCCCACACCGTCGCCATCGAAGAGATCGCGCGTGCCAGTGCTTCCGTCTCGCTCAGCTATGGCGCGCATTCCAACCTGTGCGTCAACCAGATCAAGCTGAACGGCACCGCGTCTCAAAAGGACCGCTATCTGCCGCCGCTGGTCTCCGGCGCCCATGTCGGCGCGCTCGCCATGTCCGAGGCGGGCGCGGGGTCAGACGTCGTGTCGATGAAACTGTCGGCGGAAAAGCGCAACGACCGCTATATCCTGAACGGCAACAAATACTGGATCACCAACGGCCCCGACGCGCAGACCCTTGTCGTCTATGCCAAGACGGACCCAGATGCAGGCCCGCGTGGCATCACCGCCTTCCTCATCGACAAGGATATGGCGGGTTTCTCCACCTCGCCGCATTTTGACAAGCTGGGCATGCGCGGGTCGAACACGGCCGAGCTGATCTTTGACGATGTCGAGGTGCCCTTTGACAACGTGCTGGGCGAAGAGGGCCGGGGCGTCGCCGTCCTGATGTCCGGTCTGGATTACGAACGGGTCGTGCTGGCGGGCATCGGCCTGGGCATCATGGCCGCCTGCATGGACGAGATCATGCCCTACATGGCCGAGCGGCGCCAGTTCGGCCAGCCCATCGGGTCCTTCCAGCTGATGCAAGGCAAGATTGCGGATATGTACACCGCGATGAATTCCGCCCGCGCCTATGTCTACGAAGTCGCCAAGGCCTGCGACCGCGGCACCGTCACGCGCCAGGATGCGGCAGCCTGCTGCCTTTATGCGTCCGAAGAGGCGATGAAACAGGCCCATCAGGCGATCCAAGCCATGGGTGGCGCCGGGTTCCTGAACGATGCGCCGGTGGCGCGCATTTTCCGCGACGCCAAGCTGATGGAGATCGGCGCAGGCACCTCGGAAATTCGGCGCATGCTTGTGGGCCGCGAACTGGTTACGGCGATGGGCTGATGCCACGCTCGGTCCTCATCACGACCGCCACGCTGGTGGTGCTGGCGGCCCTGGGCGGCTTTTGGCTGGGCCAACGGCAGGTGACCCTGGATGCGGCGGGGATTATCGAGGCTGTGGCCGCGCGCCACGTGGCCGAACAGGGCGGCACCCTGTCGGACTGTGTGGGACGCCCCGGCGCGACCGAGGCGGTGTTCGAGGTGCAATGCGGCGCCACGCGTTACCTGGTCGACCGCTGGGGCCGCGTGCGTCTGGCACCGGAGGACGGCATATGAATATGGCGCAGCCGTGCCTGGACCATCCCCATAACCAGGTGGCGATCATCGACATGACGGGGCCTGCGCGGCGGGACGTGACCTATGGCCACTTGGCGCAGATGGTCGATGGGCTGGCGCGCGCCTTGTCCAAGCGTGTGCGTCCGGGGGACCGCGTCGGCGTGCTGCTTAGCCAAGACCCCTGGTGCGCCGCCGCTCATCTTGCGATCTGGAAAATAGGCGCAATTTCAGTACCTTTGTTCAAACTCTTCAAGCGCGACGCCCTTGCCACGCGCATCATCGACGCGGGCGTGGCACTGGTACTGACGGATGCCGAGGGCGCGGACTTGGTGGGTGATCTGGCCGACAGCTGGAATGCGGCGACCGCGGGCCTTGACGGTCCAGAGGTGCCCTTCAGCCCGGCGACCCCTACAACGCCAGCGGTCCTCATCTACACCTCCGGCACCACCGGCGCACCCAAAGGCGCTTTGCACGGCCATGCGGTGTTGCAAGGTCACTTGCCCGGCGTGACGCGCAGCCACGATGACCTCGGCCAGCCCGGCGATTGCCTGTGGACGCCCGCAGACTGGGCCTGGATCGGAGGTCTCTTTGATGTGCTGATGCCCGGGCTGGCCCTGGGCGTGCCCGTGGTAGCCACCCGCATGGCGCGTTTTTCTGCCGCAGAGTGCATGAGCCTCATCAAGGAAGCTTCTGTAAAGAATGTATTTTTTCCACCCACAGCCCTGCAGATGATCAAAGCCTCAGGCCTCAAAATCGCCGGTCTCCGTTCCGTCGCCAGCGGCGGCGAGCCGTTGGGCGCTGAAATGCTGGCGTGGGGCCGCACGGCGCTTGGCGTGACCATCAACGAATTTTACGGCCAGACCGAATGCAACATGGTCGTGACCAGCTGTGCCGCCCGCTATCCCACGCCGCCGGGCTGGATGGGGCGCGCGGTGCCGGGCTTTGACGTGGCAGTGATCGACGCCGCAGGCCAACCCACCGACACCGAGGGCGACATCGCCGTGCGCAAAGGCGCGCCATCGATGATGCTGGGCTATTGGAACCAACCGGCAGAGACCGCCGCCAAGTTCCGCGGCGACTGGATGTTGATGGGCGACAGGGGCGTAAAGGCGGGCGCGGATATCCGCTTTGTGGGCCGCGCGGATGATGTGATCACGTCAGCAGGCTACCGCATCGGCCCGGCCGAGATCGAAGACTGCCTGCTGACCCACCCCGCCGTTGCGACCGTGGGCGTGGTCGGCAAACCCGACGCGCTGCGCACCCAGATCGTCAAGGCCTATGTCGTGCGCAAACCCGGCGCGGATGTCACCGAAGACGCCCTTGCCCAGCACGTCAAAACCCGCCTCGCAGGCCACGCCTACCCCCGCGAAATCACCTTTGTCGATGCCCTGCCGATGACGGTGACGGGCAAGGTGATCCGCAAAGACCTGCGCGCCCGCGCCGCGGCAGAGGTGGACAGATGAGCGTGCAAGCAGGCAAAAAGACCACGAAAGGACCGGCATGCAACTGAAATCGCAGGCCCTCACCGGCGCCGACAGCTTCAAAGCCAACCGGGCCGCCCACCTCGCCGCACTGGAGGAGGTGCGCGCAGCGGCAGAGGCGGCCGCGGCAGGCGGCGGCGACCGGGCCCGCGCGCGCCATCTGGACCGGGGCAAGATGCTGCCCCGCGACCGGGTCGCCAACTTGCTCGACCCCGGCACGCCCTTTCTCGAAGTGGGGGCCACAGCAGCCCACGGCCTTTACGACGGCGCCGCACCCTGCGCGGGCGTGATCGCCGGCATTGGCCAGGTCATGGGCCAGGACGTGATGGTCATCTGCAACGACGCCACGGTCAAGGGCGGCACCTACTACCCGATGACCGTCAAAAAGCACCTGCGCGCCCAAGAGATTGCCGAACAGAACCACTTGCCCTGCATCTACCTGGTCGACAGCGGCGGCGCCAACCTGCCCAATCAGGACGAGGTCTTTCCCGACCGCGACCACTTTGGCCGTATCTTCTTTAACCAGGCACAGATGAGCGCGAAGGGCATCCCGCAGATCGCCGTCGTCATGGGCTCTTGCACCGCGGGCGGCGCCTATGTGCCTGCGATGTCCGACGTGACGATCATCGTCAAAGCGCAGGGAACGATCTTTCTCGCCGGTCCGCCGCTGGTCAAGGCCGCCACGGGCGAGGTGGTCACCGCCGAAGACCTAGGCGGCGGCGACGTCCACACGCGGCTGTCGGGCGTCGCGGATTACCTGGCCGAGGATGATACCCACGCCCTCGCCTTGGCCCGCCGTAGCGTGGGCAACCTGAACCGCACGCGGCCCGACACCGTCACCTGGCAAAGCGCAGAGCCGCCCGCCTATGGCCCCGAGGAGATCCTGGGCGTCGTGCCCGCCGACCTGCGCACGCCCTATGACAGCCACGAAGTGATCGCGCGGCTTGTCGATGGATCACGCTTTGACCCGTTCAAGGCGCGGTTCGGCGAAACCCTGGTCTGCGGCTTTGCCCATATCATGGGCTGCCCCGTCGGCATCATCGCCAACAACGGCGTGCTCTTCTCCGAAGCCGCCCAAAAGGGCGCGCATTTCATCGAGCTGTGCGCGCAACGCAAAATCCCGCTGGTCTTTTTGCAAAACATCACCGGCTTTATGGTTGGCCAAAAATACGAGAACGAAGGGATCGCGCGGCACGGCGCGAAAATGGTAACGGCCGTGGCCACAGCGGCGGTGCCCAAGGTGACGATGCTGATCGGCGGGTCGTTTGGGGCGGGCAATTACGGAATGGCGGGCCGCGCCTACAGCCCGCGGTTCCTGTGGTCCTGGCCCAATGCGCGGATATCCGTGATGGGCGGGCCGCAAGCGGCGGGCGTGCTGGCCACGGTCAAACGCGATGCCATCGAACGCGGCGGCGGGGCGTGGTCGGCAGAGGACGAGGCCGCGTTCAAGCAGCCGACCATTGAGATGTTCGAGGAACAGTCGCACCCGCTTTATGCCTCCGCCCGGCTGTGGGATGACGGGGTAATCGACCCGCGCAAGGCGCGCGATGTGCTCTACCTGTCGCTGCGCGCCGCACTCAATGCACCCATCGCAGATACACGCTTTGGCGTGTTTCGAATGTAAAAGGCGGACCAGTGACAAATTTTCAGGGAAAATTTGGGCAAAAATCTTGGTTCAAGATTTTTTGGCCGCGCGGGGTAGCCGATGTTTGACACAATACTGATTGCGAACCGCGGCGAAATTGCCTGCCGGGTGATCGATACGGCCCGCGCCATGGGCGTCCGCACCGTCGCCGTCTATTCAGACGCCGACCGGGCGGCCAAGCACGTGCAGATGGCCGATGCCGCCGTCCATATCGGCGGCGCCGCCCCGGCAGACAGCTATTTGCGCGGTGATGTCATCATCCAGGCCGCGCTGGATACCGGCGCGCAGGCGATCCACCCCGGCTATGGTTTTTTGTCCGAAAACCCCGGCTTCGTCGATGCGGTCACTGCGGCGGGCCTCACCTTCATTGGCCCCTCCGCCGACGCCATCCGTGCGATGGGACTGAAAGACGCGGCCAAGGCGCTGATGACGAAGGCGGGCGTGCCGGTCGTTCCAGGCTATCACGGCGCAGATCAAAGCGACGCGCACCTGCAGGCGCAGGCAGACCAGATCGGATACCCCGTGCTGATCAAGGCGGTCGCGGGCGGCGGCGGCAAGGGCATGCGGTTGGTGGAGGACAGCGCAGGTTTTGCCCAGGCCCTGGCCAGCGCGCGCAGCGAGGCGGCGACCGCCTTTGGCAATGCCGATGTTCTGATCGAAAAATTTGTCACACAGCCCCGTCATATCGAGGTGCAGGTCTTTGGCGACGGCACCCGCGCGCTGCACCTGTTTGAGCGCGACTGTTCGCTGCAACGGCGCCACCAAAAGGTGATCGAAGAGGCACCCGCACCCGGCATGACCCCGCAGATGCGGGCGGCGATGGGCGAGGCGGCCGTGCGCGCGGCAGAGGCGATTGCGTACAAAGGCGCAGGCACGGTGGAATTCATCGTCGACGGGTCCGGCCCGCTGCGCGAGGACGGCTTCTTTTTCATGGAGATGAACACGCGCCTGCAGGTCGAACATCCCGTGACCGAAGCGATCACAGGGATCGACCTTGTGGCCTGGCAGTTGCGCGTGGCCGCGGGCGAGGGGCTGCCCTGCACCCAAGAAGATGTGCAGATGTCCGGCCACGCCTTCGAGGCGCGGCTTTATGCCGAGGACGTGCCCGCAGGTTTTCTGCCCGCCACCGGCAGGCTGACCCACCTGGCCTTTGATCCCTCGGCGCGGTCCGACAGCGGCGTGCGGTCGGGCGACGACATCAGCCCCTATTACGATCCCATGATCGCCAAGATCATCACCCACGGCCCCACCCGCGACGTGGCCCTCAGCCGCCTGCGCCAGGCGCTGCGCAGCACCCAAGTCGCTGGCACGGTCACAAACCTCGCGTTCCTGGGCGCCTTGGCCGCGCATCCCGGCTTTGGCCGGGGCGAGGTCGACACCGGCCTCATCGCGCGGGACCTCGACGCGCTGTCGGCAGCACCCCAGCCACAGCCGCAACACGCCGTGGCCGCCGCCATGGCGCTCAGCGGTTTGGACGCGCCCGAGGACCTCGCAGGTTTCAGCCTGTGGGCGCCGCTGCGCCGTGCGGTCCCGCTGCAACAGGGTGACACGACCCTTGATATCTCGGTTTCCGTCGAGGGCCCAAACCGTCAGCACTGGCAGGTGGACGGCGTGTCGATCTGGGCCGAACGCGCGGGGGGTGATTGGGTGATCGGCGGGCAGCCCATGCCGCCGGTCCATGCCGCAGAGGGGGTGGCCACGGTCTTTGCGGGCTACGGTCACGCCTACCGCGCGATTGATCTGCTGGACGTCGATGCGGGCGCTGCCGGCGACGCCAGCGTGATCGAGGCGCCCATGCCCGGCCTGGTCAAAGAGGTCTTGGCCACCGCCGGCGGCCAGGTCCAAAAAGGCGACCGGCTTGCCGTGCTCGAAGCGATGAAGATGGAACATGCCCTGCTCGCCGCGCGCGACGGCACCGTGGCCGAAGTGCTGGTCGCGGCAGGCGCGCAGGTTGCCGCAGGCGCGGCACTCATCCGGTTGGAGTTGGAGGAGGCCACATGATCACACTTCATCACTGCCCGCAGACACGCTCGATGCGCACGCTCTGGCTGCTGTCGGAACTGGACGAACCGTTCCAACTGGTGGTGCACCCGTTCGACAAATCCCTGCGCCGCCCAGAATTTCTGTCGGTCAGCCCCGCGGGCCGCGTCCCCGCGCTCGAGATCGAGGGCGAGCGGATGTTCGAAACCGGGGCGATCACCGAATACCTGTGCGAACGGTTCAGCCCCGACCGGCTGGGCCGCAGCCCCGGCAGCCCCGACCGCATGGCCTGGCTGGTCTGGGTGCACTTTGCCGAAACGATCAGCCAGCACGCCGCGGCGCTGACGCAGCAACATGTCGTGCTCTACGAGGACCACATGCGCAGCCCCACGGTGATGAAGCTGGAGGCAGCGCGGCTGAGCAAATGCTATGACGCGATCGAGGCGCGGCTGTCCACGCCGGTGGAAAACCGCGACTACCTGCTGACATCGGGCTTTTCCGCCGCTGACATCAGCGTGGGTCAGGCGGTCTATATGGCGCGCCACTTTGCAACGCTCGACAACCACCCCGAAACCGCCCGCTGGTACGCCCGCATCACCGCGCGCCCGGGGTTCGAGGCCAGCTTGCCCAGCCCCGACGGCGCGCTGTACCAGCAGTCCTTTTTTCCAGCGTGGGAGGGGTAGATGGCCGGGTTTGTCGAAATCTACGAGGTCGGGCCGCGCGACGGTCTGCAAAACGAACCGGGCGAGATCCCGGTGGCGCAAAAGGTGGCGCTGGTCGATCTAATCAGCCAGGCAGGTTTCAAGCGGATCGAATGCGCGAGCTTTGTCAGCCCCAAATGGGTGCCCCAGATGGCAGGCAGCGCCGACGTCCTCGCAGGCATCACCCGCGCACCGGGCGTCCGCTATGCGGCGCTCACCCCGAACATGCGCGGCTTTGACGACGCGCGCGCGGCCCGCGCGGACGAGGTTGCCGTCTTCGGCTCTGCCAGCGAGGGGTTCTCGCAGGCCAACATCAACACCTCGGTCGACGCGGCCCTCGACCGGTTTGCCCCCGTGATCGCCGCCGCCCGCGCCATTGACCTGCCGGTGCGCGGCTACGTGTCCTGCGTGGTCGATTGCCCCTATGACGGCGCGGTCGATCCTAGTGCGGTGGCGCGGGTGGCCGACCGGCTGTTCGCCATGGGCTGTTACGAGGTGTCGCTGGGCGACACCCTGGGCCGCGGCACCCCCGACGCCGTCGCCCGCATGCTGCTTGCGGTGCGCGACGTGGTGCCCGTCGGGCGGCTCGCGGGCCATTTCCACGATACCAGCGGGCGCGCGCTCGACAACATCGATGCCGCGCTCAGCCTGGGCGTGCGCGTATTTGACGCCGCGGCGGGGGGCTTGGGCGGCTGCCCCTACGCGCCCGGTGCCGCAGGCAATGTCGCGACCGAGGCCGTGGCCGCCCACCTGGCGCGGCTGGGCTATGACACCGGCCTAGACGGCAAAATCCTGGCCCAGGCCGCATCACTGGCACACAGCATGCGCAACACCGCGCCCGGACAGGCCCAATGACCGACACGATCACGATATCCACCGACCCCCGCGGCGTCGCAACACTCACCCTCAACCGCCCCGACAAGCACAACGCGCTCAGCGCGCAGATGCTGCAAGAGCTGACGGAGGCCGGCGCCACCCTGGGCACCGACCCGGCCGTGCGGGTCGTCGTGCTGACCGGGGCGGGCAAAAGCTTTTGCGCAGGCGGCGACCTGCACTGGATGCGCGCGCAGATGCAGGCCGACGCCGCCACCCGCGCCCAAGAGGCGGCCAAGCTTGCCCACATGCTCCAGGTGCTGAACACCATGCCCAAACCCCTGATCGGCGCGCTGCAAGGCAACGCCTTTGGCGGGGGCGTGGGCATGGCGGCGGTCTGCGACGTGGCGATTGGGATCGACGGCCTCAAAATGGGGCTCACAGAAACGCGGCTGGGCATCATCCCCGCCACCATCGGCCCCTACGTCCTGGCCCGTATGGGCGAGGGGCGCGCGCGCCGCGTGTTCATGTCCTCGCGCCTCTTTGACGCGGGCGAAGCGGTCGATCTGGGCCTGCTGGCCCGCGCCGTGCCCGCCGCAGACCTCGATGCCGCGATCGAGGCCGAGGTTGTCCCCTACCTCTCTTGCGCGCCCGGCGCGGTGGCTGCGGCCAAGGCCCTGGCGCGGCAACTGGGCCCGCGCATCGACGCAGATACCATCGCGATGACGATTGAGGCGCTCAAAACCCGCTGGGAAACCGAAGAGGCGGCAGAGGGGATCGGCGCCTTCTTCGACAAGCGCAAAGCGCGCTGGATGCAGGGCTGAACCTGCGCACAGGGTGCGGGCAATGGCCCGGCACCACGGCCCTGCGCATGCCCCTGCGTCAACTTAACGCCCTCAAATCATCAAAACACAGCAATAAACGCGAAATAATGTTTTGCGTTCTGCTATTATCCGGTTACTTTCGACAACCGTCACTGAAGAGTTGAGCAGTTTCGCGTCCCAAAAACAGATCGAAGGCGAGATGCCATGTCTCAATTCAAGGTCGATTTCGCCAACCTCAATGAATTCGACGCGCTCGCGCAATCCGTGTCGGCCAGACTGGCCTGCGACATGTGCCTGGTCAATGTCGTGAACGAGGACACGCTGACCGCCCTCGGTTATGCCAGCCAGACACCGGGCGAGGCGGTGCGCACCGTGGCCGCCCGTGACATGGTCTGCGCCCAGACGGTCGCGCGCGGTGACGTACTGCGGCTCGCGGATGTGCGCAGCGACCCCGAGATGCAAAAGGTGCCCGCCGTGTCCGCCTTTGGCATCGGCGCCTATCTTGGTGTGCCGATCCGCATTGGCGAGGGCAGGGTGGTCGGCGCGGTCTGCGCGATCTCGAAAACCGCGCGGATCTGGCATGATGACGAGGTCGATTACATGCGCGCCGTCGCCGATCTGGCCGAAAGCAAGCTGGAACGCCACCTGCTACAATACGAACACGCCGCACTCAGCGCGGCACTTGCGGAAAATGACGCGATCCTGACAACCCTGGCCGAATGCCGTGGGCAGGCGGTCACCATCCACAACGATGCGGGCGAATTGGTCTTTGCCAACTCGGCCTTGCACACCGATTTGCGGCTAAGCTGTCAGGAAATGATGGTGCTGCCCCGCGCGGTCCAACGCCTGGTGGATGATGGCGCGTGGATGGGCGTGGTGGACGTGGCTGTGCCCGGCAGGCCCGAAAGCTCGCTGCGGGTCGAGGTGTGCGCGGCCAAGAACGGGCTAACGCTCGCCGAATGGCACCTGGCCGCCGCCGACTAAGCGGCGCGGGCCCCTACGCCCTGCGTCGATATCGCCCGGCAATTTCCGCCACTTCCCGCCCTGGCTTTATTGACCCTGCCCGCGGGCGGGCGTACACCCAAGGCCAGTCAACTTTGCCACTTGACCGCGCGCCGCACCCACATGCGCGCAGAAAAGGAGCCAAACGTGGAAGAGATGTTGCGGGAGTACCTCCCCATTCTCGTGTTTCTGGCCGTCGCCATCGGTCTCGGTCTTGTCCTGATCCTTGCTGCTGTGGTCGTTGCCGTGCGCAACCCCGACCCAGAGAAGGTGTCGGCCTATGAATGCGGGTTCAACGCGTTCGACGATGCGCGGATGAAGTTCGACGTCCGGTTCTACCTGGTGTCGATCCTGTTTATCATCTTCGATCTCGAGATCGCCTTCCTGTTCCCCTGGGCCGTGGCCTTCAAGGATGTGAGCATGGTGGGGTTTTGGTCGATGATGGTGTTCTTGGGCGTGCTGACGATTGGCTTTGCCTATGAATGGAAGAAAGGGGCGCTGGAATGGCAGTAACAGACGCAGGTTCCTTCGGCCCGGCCTCTGCTGGTGGCGACAAGGATCACGGCACCCAGGCCCTGAATGCCGAACTGCAGGACAAAGGCTTCCTGCTGACCTCGACCGACGACCTGATCAACTGGGCGCGCACCGGCTCGCTGCACTGGATGACATTCGGCCTGGCCTGCTGCGCGGTCGAGATGATGCACACCTCGATGCCGCGCTACGACCTTGAACGCTTTGGCACCGCGCCGCGCGCCTCGCCCCGCCAGTCCGACCTGATGATCGTGGCAGGCACGCTGACCAACAAAATGGCGCCCGCGCTGCGCAAGGTCTACGACCAGATGCCCGAGCCGCGCTATGTGATCTCGATGGGCTCCTGCGCCAATGGCGGCGGGTACTATCACTACAGTTATTCCGTCGTGCGCGGCTGCGACCGCATCGTGCCGGTCGACGTCTATGTCCCCGGCTGCCCGCCCACGGCCGAGGCGCTGCTCTACGGCATCATGCAGCTCCAGCGCAAAATGCGCCGCACCGGCACCATCGTACGCTAAGAGGACGCCATGACCGAAGCTTTGCAAGAACTTGGCACCTATCTCGAGGCCAAGCGCACCGACTGCGTGCTGGCCTGGGACGTCACCCATGACGAGCTGAACATCGACGTGGCGCCCAGCAGCATCCTGGGCTTTGTCGAGTTCCTGAAATCCGACGCCACCTGCCGCTTTTCCACATTGGTCGACATCACCGCCGTCGACTACCCCGGACGGTCCAAGCGGTTCGACGTCGTCTACCACTTTCTGTCGATGTACCAGAACCACCGCGTCCGCCTGCGCGTGTCGATCCGCGACGATCAGATGGTGCCCTCGATCACCGACATCCACCCCTCAGCCAACTGGTTCGAGCGTGAAGTGTTCGACATGTTCGGCATCCTCTTTTCCGGCCATCCCGACCTGCGCCGCATCCTCACCGACTACGGCTTTCGCGGCCACCCGCTGCGCAAGGATTTCCCGACGACGGGCTATACCGAGGTCCGCTATGACGAGGTGGAAAAGCGCGTCGTCTACGAACCCGTCAGCCTGGTCCAGGAATACCGCCAGTTCGATTTCATGAGCCCGTGGGAAGGCGCCGACTACATCCTGCCCGGCGACGAGAAAAAGGAAGAGGGCGCAGCATGACGGCGGTCACCTGTGCGAAATGGCACGTCCGTCCGGGCCCCCTGGCGCTGTGCGCGCCCGTCGTCGTCCGCACCAAGGCGAGGGCGGCGTCGTGGACATGCTGATCTGGCTGGTCATCGCGGCGCTGACCATCATCCCGATGTTCAAGCTGCTGCCGCATTTCGGCATCAACGCCTATTGGGCCTTCGTCTGCGTGATCCCCATCGGCACCATTGCGCTGCTCTGGTTCATGGCCCTGAAACTCCAGGAACTGGAGAAACGCTGAAGCATGGCAGCTGCGTTTCTATATTGCATCGGTGCGGCCAAGGCGGGCACCACCTGGCTGTCGCGCGCCCTGCGCGCGCACCCGCAGGCCACGCTGCCGCCGCTCAAGGAAACGCATTACTTCGACAGCCTGGAACAGCGCAGCTCGATCTGGGCGCTGGACCAGATGATCCGCGTCCGCACCGAGGTGCGGGCCGAACGCGCCCAGACAACGGCCGACGCCGCGCGGCTGCGCCTCGACCGGCGCGTGCAGGAGATTGACCGCTGGATCGGCCTCGTCGGCTCGCAACGGCGCAACGACACCCGCTATCAGACGCTGATGCAGCGCCAGATCGCGCCGCATCACAAACTGGTGGCCGACGTCACCCCCGCCTACGCGCTGCTCAGCCAGACGACCTACGCGCGCATGGCCGGCCTCAATGGCGGCCACACCCGCTTCCTGATGATCCTGCGCGATCCGCTCGACCGGCTCTTGTCGAACATCTCGATGACCGCGACGCGCCGCGCCCAGCAGGGCGGCACGCCCGCCGCGATCCGCGACAGCATCATCGCGGACGTGCTGGCCGATCACCGCAACGCCGAACGCGGGCGCTCTGACTATGCCACCACGCTGCACCGGCTCGAGGCCGCCGTGCCCGCCGACCAACGCCTGGTGCTTTTCTTTGAAGACCTGTTTTCCGCCAAAACCCTGATGCGCCTGTCGCAGTTCCTCGGGCTTGATCCCGTGCTCAGCGGACCCGCCGAAAAGGTGAATGCGGGCACCCCACTTGACCTCAACCCCACAGACTGTGCGCAGCTGCTGACGATGCTGCGCCCGCAATACGAGGCCGTCGCGGCCCGTTTCGACCCCCTGCCAGACCGTTGGCAGCACAACCTGGCCCAAGCCGTGGTGACCGCATGACGCGCGCGGGCCCATTGATGACACATATGCTCCGGCCCGCACGTGGCCCGGCAACAGAAGGGTGAGCAGATTATGATGGACGGCTCCAAATTCGACGACGCCCTCACGGGCGAACAGAAAATCCGCAACTTCAACATCAACTTCGGCCCACAGCACCCCGCGGCCCACGGCGTGCTGCGCCTGGTGCTGGAACTGGACGGCGAGGTCGTGGAACGCTGCGATCCGCATATCGGCCTGCTGCACCGCGGCACGGAAAAGCTGATGGAAAGCAGGACGTATCTGCAAAACCTGCCCTACTTTGACCGGCTCGACTACGTCGCACCCATGAACCAGGAACACGCCTGGTGCCTGGCCATTGAAAAACTCACCGGGGTTGAGGTGCCGCGCCGCGCGTCGCTGATCCGCGTGCTTTATTGCGAAATTGGCCGGGTGTTGAACCACCTCTTGAACGTCACCACGCAGGCGCTCGATGTGGGCGCGCTGACCCCGCCGCTCTGGGGCTTTGAAGAGCGTGAAAAGCTGATGATCTTTTACGAACGGGCCTGCGGCGCGCGCCTGCACGCGGCCTATTTTCGCCCCGGCGGGGTGCACCAGGACCTGCCGCCCGACCTGCTGGACGATATCGAGGAATGGGCCCACCACTTCCCCAATCTGCTGGGCGATATCGACGGGCTGTTGACCGAAAACCGCATCTTCAAACAGCGCAACGTCAATATCGGCGTCGTGACCGAGGACGACATTCAAACCTACGGCTTTTCCGGCGTGATGGTGCGCGGATCGGGCCTGGCCTGGGACTTGCGCCGCGCGCAACCCTATGAATGCTATGATGAATTCGACTTCCAAGTGCCTGTGGGCAAAAACGGGGACTGCTACGACCGCTACCTGTGCCGGATGGAAGAGATGCGGCAATCGGTCAGCATCATCAAACAGGCCATCGCCAAGCTGCGCGAGGCCACCGGCGACGTGCTGGCCCGGGGCAAGATCACACCGCCCAGCCGCACGGATATGAAGACGTCGATGGAATCGCTGATCCACCACTTCAAGCTTTATACCGAAGGGTTCCACGTCCCCGAGGGCGAGGTCTATTGCGCGGTCGAGGCGCCCAAGGGCGAGTTTGGCGTGTACCTCGTCGCCGACGGCACCAACAAACCCTACCGCGCCAAACTGCGCGCGCCGGGGTTTTTGCACCTGCAGGCGATGGACTACATCTCGAAAGGCCACCAATTGGCCGACGTGGCCGCCATCATCGGCACCATGGATGTCGTGTTTGGGGAGATTGATCGGTGACAGACCTGCCGGTCATCATCGTGTTGTTGCTTTGTGTCGGTACCCTGATCGTGGGGACGCTGGCCTGGACCTTTTACGCCGATCCGGTCAAAGGCATGGCCCAAGCCACGCACCGTCCCGAACAGCTGCCTTTGGTGATGATCGACCGCTATGTCGCCATTGGCGTAATCCAGATCGGCCTAGTCTTTTTCGGCAACCTCCAGATGGTCGCGGTGTTCTGCGTGGCCGGGGCCGTGATGGGCCTGGGCGATGCGCTGATCTATGCGCGGGCAGGGTATCCGCATATCAAACACACCGTTTCGGGCCTCATCGCTGTCCTCGGCCTGATCTTGTCGCTCTACTTCATCGCAATGGGGGCCCAGTAATGCGCGCCCGTCCATTTTCTCTGTTCAAAAAAAATCCCCGCCGGAGGCTCCCGCCGCTGGCGCAAGACCAAAGGTTCGACTGATGCTCCGCCGTCTCCACCCCGAACAACCCGACACCTTCGCCTTCACCCCCGCCAACCAGGCCTGGGCCGAGGCGCAGATCACCAAATACCCCGAGGGCCGCCAGGCCAGCGCCATCATCCCGCTCCTCTGGCGCGCGCAAGAACAAGAGGGCTGGCTCACCCGCCCCGCGATCGAGGCTGTGGCCGACATGCTCGATCTGGCCTATATCCGCGCTTTGGAAGTCGCCTCGTTCTACTTTATGTTTCAGCTGCAACCCGTTGGGTCCGTTGCACATATCCAGGTCTGCGGCACCACGTCCTGCATGATCTGCGGCGCCGAAGATCTGGTCGCCGTCTGCAAGGACAAGATCGCGTCGAAACCGCACCAGCTTTCCGCCGATGGCAAGTTTTCGTGGGAAGAGGTCGAATGCCTCGGCTCCTGCGCCAACGCGCCGATGGCCCAGATCGGCAAGGACTATTACGAAGATCTGACTGCCGCCCGCATGGGCGAGATCATCGACGAACTGGCCGCAGGCCAAGTGCCCGCGCCCGGCCCCCAAAACGGGCGCTACGCGGCCGAACCGCTGGCGGGGCTCACCAGTCTCAAGGACTTCGACAGCGGCCACACCAAATTCAACGCCTCCGTGCAATTGGCCACGGATATCGGCGACACGGTCAAGCGCATCGACGGCACCGAGGTCCCGCTGCTCGCTCTCTGGGGCAAGGCCAACACGACGCCCGAGGCCGACAATGCCAACGAAAAAATTTCCGAACCGCCCGTGTCCCCGGCCCCTCCCAAAGAGGAGAAGTCCAAGGCCAAACCCAAACGGAGCGCACCGGTAACAGAAAATAAATCTGAGGAAAAACAGGTGGATGCGGCTGTCCCCGCGGGGACAAAACCAACCCTGCTCAGCGCCCCCCGCGACGGCGGCGCCGATGACCTCAAGCTGATCAAAGGCGTTGGCCCCGGCCTCGAGAAAGAGCTGAACAGCAAGGGCGTCTTCCATTTCGACCAAATCGCCGCCTGGACCGCCGAAGAGGTCGCCTGGGCCGACCAGCACCTGGTACGCTTCAAGGGCCGGGTCAGCCGTGACAATTGGGTCACGCAGGCCCAGGCACTCGCCACAGGAGCCGAGACAGAATTTTCCCAACGTGCAAAAAAAGACGGTATCTATAACAAGTAAGCGCGTCACACAGGGAGAGGGAGTGTCATGAACAACAATCAGGGAATGGTCAGCTGCGCCGTTGGATGCTGGCTTGTCGCCGCGTTGGGCGGCGCGTTGGCGGCGGCGTTGCTGATGCTGCTGGGCGATTGGACGTTCTTGCAAGCAGCATTCATCGGCGCGGTTGTGTTCGCGGTGGCGGGGGCCTTGCTCAGTTGGCTGTTGTGCAAACCGCTGCCGCCCATGGGTGCGGCCAAACCTGCCCCGGCGCCTGATGCCACGAAAACCGCGGCCTCCGCTCCGGTCGCCAAAGCACCCGCAGCAGCTTCGGCACCCGCACCCACCGCCGCCGCGGCACCGGCAACGCTAGAGATCAAGCCGTCGACCCCGCTGGCGGGTGAGGCGGAACTGGCCGAGCGGAAGGGGGAATGGAAATATGAGGGCGGGGCAAAGCCTGCGCCCGCGCCGGAACCTGCACCCAAACCGGAACCGAAACCAGAACCGAAACCGGCACCCGCAGCGGCGGACCCCGGGCCGGGGACCAAGCCCGAGACGTTGGCCGCCGCGCGCGAGGGTGGTCCGGATAACCTGAAACAAATCAAGGGCGTAGGGCCGAAACTTGAAGCGCTTTTGCACTCGATGGGCTTTTACCATTTCGACCAGGTCGCGTCCTGGGGCCCGGACGAGGTTGCTTGGGTCGACCAGAACCTCGAAGGGTTCAAGGGCCGCGTAACGCGCGACGAATGGGTGGCGCAGGCCAAGATCCTGGCCGAAGGTGGCACCACGGAATTCTCGTCCAAGGTCAAGAAAGGTAACGTGTACTGACGCATGTCCGACCGGCTTGACCCGAAATTGGCCCGCCAGGGCCGGATCGCGGCCCTCGTTATTGCGGGGGCCGCGTTTTTGTCGGTCTTTGCCCCGGTGATCGTGTCGGCCCTGGGACTGCCGCGTCGGTTCGAGATGCTTTTGCTGCTTTTCGCCCTGGCTGCGTTCATTTGGGCACTGGTGGTGGCCCTCAGGATTTGGCAGAAAAGCCGAGACACGTAAAAGGCCCCTCTGCGCAGGGCCGTGACACCGTTTCGCCCGGCAAGGGACGACAAGGAGATCTGACATGCTCGCTGACAAAGATCGTATCTTTACAAACATTTACGGCATGCACGACCGGACGCTGAAAGGCGCGCAAGCCCGTGGCCATTGGGATGGCACCGCCGGTCTGATCCAAAAGGGGCGCGACTGGATCGTGCAAGAGATGAAAGACAGCGGGCTGCGCGGTCGCGGCGGCGCCGGTTTTCCCACCGGGTTGAAATGGTCCTTCATGCCCAAGGAAAGCGACGGGCGCCCCAGCTATCTGGTTGTGAACGCAGACGAATCAGAGCCCGGGACCTGCAAGGACCGCGAGATTATGCGCCACGATCCGCACACGCTGATCGAGGGCTGCTTGATTGCGTCCTTCGCGATGAACGCCAACGCCTGCTACATCTACATTCGCGGCGAATACATCCGCGAGAAAGAGGCGCTGCAGGCTGCGATTGACGAAGCCTATGATGCGGGTCTGGTCGGTAAGAACGCTGCCGGATCGGGCTGGGATTTCGAGATTTACCTGCACCACGGCGCCGGGGCCTATATCTGCGGCGAAGAAACCGCGTTGCTGGAATCGCTCGAAGGCAAGAAGGGCATGCCCCGGATGAAGCCGCCGTTCCCGGCGGGCGCGGGCCTTTATGGTTGCCCGACCACGGTGAACAATGTGGAATCCATCGCCGTCGTGCCGACGATCCTGCGGCGCGGGGCCTCTTGGTTCTCGGGCTTTGGCCGCCCGAACAATGCCGGCACCAAGCTGTTTGCGATCTCGGGCCACGTGAACAACCCTTGCGTTGTCGAGGAAGAGATGTCGATCAGTTTTGAAGAGTTGATCGACAAGCATTGCGGCGGCATCCGTGGCGGTTGGGACAACCTCAAGGCCGTGATCCCCGGCGGGTCGTCCGTGCCCTGCGTCCGCGGCGAAAAGATGAAAGACGCCATTATGGACTTTGACTATCTGCGGAACGATCTGCAGTCGGGTCTGGGCACGGCGGCGGTGATCGTGATGGATCAGAGCACGGATATCATCAAGGCGATCTGGCGGCTGTCGGCGTTCTACAAGCACGAGTCGTGCGGCCAGTGTACGCCCTGCCGCGAAGGCACGGGCTGGATGATGCGCGTGATGGACCGCCTGGTGCGCGGCGAGGCCGAAGTCGAAGAGATCGACATGCTGCTCGATGTCACCAAGCAGGTCGAGGGCCACACCATCTGTGCGCTGGGGGATGCGGCGGCCTGGCCGATTCAAGGGCTTATTCGGAACTTCCGGGATGAGATTGAGGACCGGATCAAGACGCAGCGGATTGCGGCGGAGTAGAAATACTTCGTGCGATGCGTGGCTTTGGGCGCAGGGAACTTCGAATACTGTTCTGTGGCCCGTGGCCCGCAAGGCGTCTTGAGGTTTTGTTAACGACTGCCGAGCATGCTGGGTAACGGCCGCTTTGCAATCCGTGGAGTAAGTGCCTATCGTTTCGGTAGAGGCAGAACATGACCGACGACACCGCGAACATTATTCTGAGCTATATGCGTAAGTTCGATACCAAGTTGGATCGGATCGAAGATGATCTGCGCGACGTCAAAGGGCGGATCACTACGGTGGAAGAGCAGTTGGTGCGCGTAAATCGCCGATTGGACCGGCTGGACGAAAGGGTGGAACGCATCGAGCGACGAACCGACCTGATCGAAAGCTGATGCACCTCGCTGAGTTCAACATAGGCACCCTGAAATACGACTGGGAAGACCCGCGCGTCGCGGATTTCCGCGATAACCTCGACCGGGTCTATGACATCGCGCGTCGCAGCCCCGGATACATCTGGCATATGGAAAACGAGGATATGGAGGCCGCGCAACTGGAGGCGGGCGGGCCGCTGGGCGCCAATCCGCGCACGGCGTCGACCCTGTCGGTGTGGCGCGATGTCGACAGCTTTCGCCAATTTGTGTTTCACACCGTGCACAAGCAATTCTACGACCGCAAAGCCGAGTGGTACGACGCGGCCGCGCAGGGCACGCGCCTGGTGATGTGGTGGGTCGCGCCGGGGCATATCCCGACCGTGACCGAGGCGGTCGCGCGCTTGCGCCATTTGGACCAGCATGGGCCATCGGACCACGCCTTTGGCTGGGACCACTTGCAAACCCGCGCCAGCACGGGCATCCCTGTCGCGCCATAGGCGTGGAGACGACCGATATGACCAAGATTTCGACCCTGACCCTGACCGATCTGCGCCCTGCGCTGTTGACTGGTGCGCTGCTGATTGCCGCGCTGCTGCTGTCGGCCTGCCAGGAACGGCGGGCGGACCGGGTGGCCTTTGACGGGGTGTTTTTCCGTTCGACAAGCGGCAAGGTGGACCAGCAGCGCGATGTGTTTGAGGTGACGGTCAGCCCGGCCTCGTCATCGCTGGACGGTGCGCGCGAGGCGGGGCGGTATGAGGCCACGCGGTACTGCATCGACAACTTTGGCACCTCGGATATCACCTGGTCGGACGGGCCCGATGCAGAGGACGGCACGCTGACCATTGACAATGATCGGCTGATCCTGCGCGGGACCTGCACACCGCAGTGATCACGTCGGTCTTGATGGCGACATTTTGCGCGCTAACGGGTTGTGCCGCGTCATGATATTGCATAGCACGAACCTGCTTCCCCACTTTGTGTCAACACGACATGAGATGTGGAGAGAGATGATGCGCGCAATGACTATGGCCCTGATCCTAAGCCTGACTGCCGGCTCTGTTTCGGCAAAGCCTCACTTGCGGGATGTGCCCGGGATTGAGGACACCCTTTTGGCCGTTGGGATAGCGGATGAGATCCGCAAGAACTGCCCGTCGATTTCGGCCCGTTTGGTGCGTGCCTATAACACGCTGATGGGCACGGTATCGCTGGCCAGATCCAAGGGGTATTCGGACGCCGAGATCGACGCCTACCGCAATTCGGATGCGGAAAAGGACCGGCTGCGCGCGGTGCGCGATGCGTATTTGACCGAAGCGGGCGTGATTGCAGGTGCGCCCGAGAGCTACTGCGCGCTGGGGCGTGTGGAAATCGAAAAAGGCGGCCAGATCGGCGCCCTATTGAGGATGAACTGACGTATGAGCAACCTCCGCAAGATCATCATTGACGGCAACGAGGTCGAGGTGGACGGGGCGATGACCCTGATCCAGGCCTGCGAAGAGGCGGGGATCGAGATCCCGCGCTTTTGCTATCATGAGCGGTTGTCGATTGCGGGGAACTGCCGGATGTGTCTGGTCGAGGTCGTGGGCGGCCCGCCCAAGCCTGCGGCGTCCTGCGCGATGCAGGTCAAGGATCTGCGCCCCGGCCCCGAAGGCCAGCCGCCGGTGGTCAAGACGAACAGCCCCATGGTCAAGAAGGCCCGCGAGGGGGTCATGGAATTCCTGCTGATCAACCATCCGCTGGATTGCCCGATTTGCGACCAGGGTGGCGAGTGCGATCTGCAGGACCAGGCGATGGCTTACGGCGTCGATTTCAGCCGGTTCCGCGAGCCGAAGCGCGCGGTGGACGATCTGGACCTCGGCCCGCTGGTTGAGACGCATATGACCCGCTGTATCTCTTGCACCCGCTGTGTGCGCTTCACGACCGAGGTCGCGGGCATTGCGCAGATGGGCCAGACGGGTCGGGGCGAGGACAGTGAGATCACGTCCTATCTGGGCGAGACGCTCGATTCGAACCTGCAGGGCAACATCATCGACCTGTGCCCGGTAGGCGCGCTGGTGTCGAAGCCTTACGCCTTCACCGCGCGGCCTTGGGAGCTGACCAAGACCGAGAGCATCGACGTCATGGACGCCCTTGGCTCGTCCATCCGTGTGGACACGAAGGGGCGCGAGGTGATGCGGTTTTTGCCGCTGAACCACGATGGCACGAACGAGGAATGGATTTCAGACAAGACGCGCTTTGTCTGGGACGGGCTGCGCCGTCAGCGGTTGGACAAGCCTTACGTGCGCGAAAACGGCAAATTGCGCGCGGCCACATGGCCCGAGGCCTTGGGCAAGGCGGCGGACGCGATCAAGGGGGCGTCGAAGCTGGCCGGGCTTGTCGGCGATCTGGCCTCGGTCGAGGCGACGTATGCGTTGAAAGAGTTGATCGAAGGGCAGGGCGGCATCGTCGAATGCCGCACCGATGGGGCCAAGCTGCCTGCGGGCAACCGTGCGGCCTATGTCGGCACGGCGGCCATTGAGGATATTGACAGCGCAAAGGCCATTCTTCTGGTCGGCACCAATCCACGCCTTGAGGCGCCCGTCCTTAACGCGCGTATCCGGTCGGCCTGGGCGCGCGGCGCCAATGTCGGCCTGATCGGCGAGGCGGTAGATCTGACCTATGACTATCACCACATCGGCACTGAACCCGCTGCTTTGCAAGCGATGGGTCAGAGCGGGTTCGATCCCGAAACTGATGGCCCCGCGCTTGTCATCGTGGGTATCGGTGCGCTGTGTCGGGGCGATGGTGCGGCCATTCTGGCCGAGGCCATGGCGCAGGCAGAGAAGTCGCAAGCCAAGATTATGATCCTGCACACTGCGGCGGCGCGTGTCGGCGCGATGGATGTGGGGGCCACGAACCCTGGCGCGATGGCGGCCATCCATGGGGCCGACGTGATCTATAACTTGGGCGCGGACGAAGTCGAGATCGCCGCGGGCGCGTTTGTCATCTATCAGGGCAGCCACGGCGACCGTGGCGCGCACCGGGCGGATGTGATCCTGCCCGCCGCCGCCTATACCGAGGAACCGGGCCTGTTCGTGAACACCGAAGGCCGCCCGCAACTGGCGCAGCGCGCCAGCTTTGCCCCTGGCGAGGCCAAGGAAAACTGGGCCATTCTGCGGGCACTGTCGGGCGAGATAGGGGCGACACTGCCCTTTGACAGCATCGCGGCCCTGCGCCAGGCGCTGGTCAAGGCGCACCCGCACTTGGGTGACGTGGATGTGGTGGCTGAAAACACCGGCGACGCTCTGGAGCCAGGGACCATCGAGGACGGCACGTTGACATCGACCATCACCGACTTTTACCTGACCAACCCGATTGCGCGCGCCAGCCAGTTGATGGCCGAGCTGTCGGCAGGTGCGAAAGCCCGCAAGACACAGGCGCTGGCCGCTGAATGAAGGCCGTGTGGATCATATCCATGATGCCGCTGGCGGCCTGCGAAACCGTGCCCACGGCCGAGCAATTCATCCCCGATTATCGCGGGGTGGAAACGCAGCTGTTGGCCGAGGACCTGGTGCAGTTCAACGTGTCGATGACCAATGCGCTGAGCGCCCAAGACGTCACCAATTACGCCGAATGTGCCGCCGCGGGATACACGCTGATCCGGGGCTGGGGCTTTGCGCGTCATTTGCGCACAAATGTAGACGAAGAGGCTGGCGTGTGGACGGCGGATGCTGTTTACACCATCTCGCCAGCCCTGCCGCGGGGCATCCGGACCATCGACGCCGAAGTCGTGGCCGCTGCCTGCGCGGAGAAGGGAATACCGACGGTGTGAGGATATATGGCTGATTTCTTTACCACTCCTGGCGGCATCGCCGTTCTGATCCTTGCCCAAGTTCTGGCGGTTGTGGCCTTTGTCATGATCAGCCTGCTGTTTCTGGTCTATGGCGACCGCAAGATCTGGGCCGCGGTCCAGATGCGGCGCGGCCCCAATGTTGTGGGTGTGTTTGGCCTGCTGCAAACCGTGGCTGACGCGCTGAAATATGTGGTCAAAGAGGTCGTCGTGCCCGCGGGGGCCGATAAGACGGTCTTTATGCTTGCCCCCATGACCAGCTTTGTCCTCGCAATGGTCGCCTGGGCGGTGATCCCGTTCAACGACGGCTGGGTGCTGAGCGATATCAATGTGGCGATCCTGTACGTCTTTGCCATCTCGTCGCTTGAGGTTTACGGCGTGATCATGGGCGGCTGGGCCTCGAACTCGAAATACCCGTTCCTGGGCAGCTTGCGGTCGGCGGCGCAGATGATTTCCTATGAGGTCAGCATCGGGCTGATCATCATCGGGGTGATCCTGTCGTCGGCCTCGATGAACTTTGGCGCGATCGTGGCGGCGCAGGACACCGGGTATGGCTTTTTCGGCTGGTACTGGTTGCCGCATCTGCCCATGGTGTTTTTGTTCTTTATCAGTGCCTTGGCAGAAACGAACCGCCCGCCCTTTGATCTGCCGGAAGCGGAATCAGAGCTGGTGGCGGGCTATCAGGTCGAATATTCCTCCACGCCCTTCCTGCTGTTCATGGCGGGCGAATATATCGCCATCTTCCTGATGTGCGCGCTGATGAGCCTGCTGTTCTTTGGCGGGTGGCTGTCGCCGATCCCGGGCGTGCCGGATGGCGTGCTGTGGATGGTGGGCAAGATGGCGTTCTTCTTCTTCCTCTTTGCCATGGTGAAGGCGATTACGCCGCGCTACCGCTATGACCAGCTGATGCGTCTGGGGTGGAAAGTGTTCCTGCCGTTCAGCCTGGCCTGGGTGGTGTTCGTGGCCTTTGCGGCCAAGTTCGAATGGTTCTGGGGTATCTACGCACGCTGGCCAATGGGAGGCTAGGAATGAGCACGCTGTCCACGGCGATCCGCGAGGCATCTCAGAGCGATTTGGCGGATATGACCGCCTTTATCGTGTCCGAGTGCGAGATGTGTACGCAGGATGCGGATGGCAACATGATTGATCTCGTCCAAAGTGACGTGATTGCAGCCTTTCGTGCATGGTCTGACATGCACCGCACGGTAGGCACATGGGGAGAAACGAAATGACCCAGATCGACTATGGACGGGCCGCCAAGTATTTCCTGCTGCAGGATTTTTGGGTGGGCATGAAGCTAGGGCTAAAGTATTTCTTTGCGCCCAAGGCGACGGTGAACTACCCGCATGAAAAGGGGCCTTTGTCGCCGCGGTTCCGGGGCGAACACGCCCTGCGCCGCTATCCCAATGGCGAGGAACGCTGCATTGCGTGCAAGCTGTGCGAGGCGATCTGCCCCGCGCAGGCCATCACCATCGACGCCGAGCCACGCGAAGACGGCAGCCGCCGCACGACGCGCTATGACATCGACATGACCAAGTGCATCTATTGCGGCTTCTGCCAAGAGGCGTGCCCGGTCGATGCCATTGTCGAGGGTCCGAATTTCGAATTCAGCACCGAGACGCGGGAAGAGCTGTATTACGACAAGGACAAGCTGCTGGCCAATGGCGAGCGCTGGGAAGCGGAGATTGCGCGCAATCTCGAGATGGACGCACCTTACCGGTAAGGACGAGACGGCAGGACATGGGCGCTTGGGGCGTGGGCATATTTCAGGACGACAGTTCGCTCGACTGGCTCGAGGAGGCGTATACCTCGGGCGGGGAGGAAGCTGTGCGTGAGGCCCTGACCAAGGCGGCCGAGACCAAGCCGGGCGAGTTTTTGGACGATGACGAGGGCATTGCGGCGCGGGCGGCGGCCGAGATTGTGGCCGCGTCCTTTGGAGCGCCGCCCGAACTGTCGGATGACGACGCGCTTGATACGCTGATGGAGCATGCCGAGACGGTGGCGGAGCAGGACGATCTGATCCCACTGGCCCTGCGCGCGGTTGTGCGCCTGGCGGGCGAAAACTCGGGCACCGCCGAAAGCTGGCAAGAGGCGTTTGACAGTGCCGACACCGCCGCCTGGACCGCGGCCATCGAAGGGCTAGAGGCCCGGTTGCGGGGGCTGCAATGACGGACGACCGCAACCCCTTTGCCATGATGCTGGCGCAGATGCAGGAGCTGACCAAAGCCTTTCCGCAGATGGCGGCCTTTGATCCGGCCAAGGGGTTTGACCCCAAGATGTTCGAAAACCTGTGGCCGACCATGCCCAAGGACTTGATGGAGACGTGGTTTGGCAACACGTTCAACGAGAACGGGCTGGACGCCAAGACGCGCCTTTTGATCACCCTTGCGGGCCTGACGATGCAGGGCGCGCAGGCCGACAGTGCCCTGCGCCAGACCGTGCGCCACGCCCGCGAGGCGGGGGCCACCGATCAACAGATTTCCGAGACTTTGGGCATGATGGCGATGTTCGCCGGTGTGCCCGCCATGACCCGCGCAATGGCCCTGGCCCAAGAGGTTATGGCCGACGATGAGGACGACACATGACCGTATTCGCCTTTTACCTGTTCGCGATTGCCGTGATCGCCGGGGGCCTCTTTACCGTGATCAGCCGGAACCCGGTGCACTCGGTCCTGTGGCTGATCCTGGCGTTCCTCAGCTCGGCCGGCCTGTTTGTGCTGCTGGGCGCGGAATTCGTCGCGATGCTGTTGATCATCGTATATGTGGGCGCGGTTGCAGTGCTGTTCCTATTTGTCGTCATGATGCTGGACGTGGATTTCGCCGAGTTGAAGGCGGAGATGGCGAAATACATGCCGCTGGCGCTGCTGATCGCGGTGGTGATCCTGATGCAATTCGTGCTCGCCTTTGGCGCGTGGGAGGCCAACAGCGCCGCCGAAGGGCTGCGCGCGCAGATCACGCCGGTCGACCGCCACAACACCGAGGCCTTGGGCCTGATCCTGTATGACCAATACTTCCTGCTGTTCCAGTTGTCGGGCCTGATCCTGCTGGTCGCCATGGTCGGCGCAATTGTGTTGACCCTGCGCCACCGCGAGGACGTCAAGCGGCAGAACGTGCTGGAGCAGATGTACCGCGACCCTGCCAAGGCGATGGAACTGAAGGACGTCAAGCCGGGGCAGGGGCTGTAGGCGTGACGCTGCGGTGCGCATATCTGGCGGCTGTTGTTGCGGTGCTGGGGGGCGAGGCTGTGGCCTTGACCCTGGCCGATTGCGACCGCACCACGCATATCTCGCACGGGGGCGAGGCAGATCATGTGGACCTGGGCGCAGGCCGCGTGATGTGGCGCGATTGGTGGAGCCAGGAGGGGACGGCGACATCGTTTACCCTGGTCGACTGCGCGCCGGGCACCGCGCTGACATTTCGCACCCAAGAGGAAAACATGGGCGCGCGCCTGCCCTTTGACCGGACCGACAAGGCGCTGGCCATCATCGACCGCCACGAAGGCGGCGCGCGGGCCTTTGCCACCTTTGACCGCATGGCGGCGGACCTCGATGGGATCGCGCGTGACATCGACATCATCACACTGGATGCAGAGCCCTGTGCCTGCGCCGTGCTGTACCCCGAAACGCGGGGCGACAAGACAGAATTCATGCTGGGTTAACCGGCATCAGACGACAAGCGGGGACCACCCCGGAGGGACGACATGATAGGACTTGAGCATTACCTGACCGTGGCGGCGACGCTGTTCGTCATCGGCATCTTCGGGCTATTCCTGAACCGCAAGAACGTGATCATCCTGCTGATGAGCATCGAGTTGATGCTGCTGGCGGTGAACATCAACCTTGTTGCCTTCTCAAGCTTTCTTGGCGATCTGGTGGGGCAGGTGTTCACCCTGTTTGTCCTGACCGTTGCCGCGGCAGAGGCGGCGATTGGCCTGGCGATCCTGGTCTGTTTCTTCCGCAACCGCGGCACCATCGCGGTCGAAGACGTCAATGTGATGAAGGGCTAAGGCACTATGGAAACCATCATCCTCTTTGCCCCGCTGGTTGGCGCGCTGCTGTGCGGGTTTGGCTGGCGCATCTTTGGCGAGACGGCGGCCATGTGGATTGCCACCGGCCTGCTGTTCTTGTCGGCCATCCTGTCTTGGATCGTGTTCCTGACCTTTGACGGCACGACCGAGCAAATCCAGATCCTGCGCTGGATCGAAAGTGGCAGCCTAAGCACCGATTGGGCCATCCGCCTGGACCGGCTGACGGCGATCATGCTAATCGTGATCACGACCGTGTCGTCGCTCGTGCACCTTTACAGCTTTGGCTACATGGATCACGACCCGCAATGGCGCGAGGGCGAAAGCTATAAACCGCGGTTCTTTGCTTATCTGTCCTTCTTTACCTTTGCGATGTTGATGCTGGTGACGGCGGACAACCTGGTGCAGATGTTCTTTGGCTGGGAAGGGGTCGGCGTCGCGTCCTATTTGCTGATTGGGTTCTACTATCGCAAGCCGAGCGCCAATGCCGCGGCAATCAAGGCCTTTGTGGTGAACCGGGTTGGGGATTTCGGCTTTCTGCTGGGTATCTTCGGGCTCTATTTCCTGGTCGACTCGATCCGGCTTGACGATATCTTTGCCGCCGCTCCGGATATCGCCGAGACGCAGCTGACATTCCTGTGGACTGAGTGGAATGCGGCAAACCTGCTGGCGTTCCTTCTGTTCATCGGGGCGATGGGGAAATCGGCGCAGCTGTTCCTGCACACCTGGTTGCCCGACGCGATGGAAGGCCCGACGCCGGTATCGGCGTTGATCCACGCCGCGACCATGGTGACCGCGGGTGTGTTCCTGGTTTGCCGCATGTCGCCGCTGATGGAGTTTGCGCCCGAGGCGATGGCCTTCGTCACCTTCCTGGGGGCCACCACGGCGTTTTTTGCCGCGACCGTGGGTCTGGTGCAGACCGACATCAAGCGCGTGATCGCCTATTCGACCTGTTCGCAGCTGGGGTACATGTTCGTGGCCGCGGGCGTGGGCGTGTATTCGGTGGCGATGTTCCACCTGTTCACCCACGCGTTTTTCAAGGCGATGCTGTTTTTGGGGGCGGGGTCGGTCATTCACGCGATGCATCACGAGCAGGACATGACCAACTATGGCGGCCTGCGCAAAAAGATCCCCTACACCTTCTGGGCGATGATGATCGGCACGCTGGCCATCACGGGCGTGGGCATTCCGCTGACGGGCTGGATCGGCTTTGCCGGGTTCGCGTCCAAGGATGCGGTGATCGAAAGCGCCTTTGCGGCGGGCAACGGCTATGCGTTTTGGGCGCTGGTGATCGCGGCGCTGTTCACGTCCTTTTATTCCTGGCGGCTGATGTTCCTGACCTTCTTTGGCGCGCCGCGCGGCGACAAGCACACCCATGAGCACGCCCATGAAAGCCCGACTGTCATGCTGATCCCGCTGGGGGTGCTGGCGCTGGGGGCGGTGTTTGCAGGGGCGATCTGGTACGGGTCGTTCTTTGGCAAGACGAATGAGGTCATCAAGTTCTTTGGCGGTGAATACACCGCGCCTACGACCGAGTTGAAAGAGGCCGTGGCCGCGCGCAGCCCGAAAGCGTCCGAGCTGAAATACGTGATGGAGGGCGGCCCGGGCGAGGCGGCGATTTACATGGCCCCCGAGAACACGATCCTGCACGAGGCGCATTACGTGCCGACCTGGGTCAAGCTGTCGCCCTTTGTCGCGATGCTGCTGGGCCTGGCGATGGCCTATTGGTTCTATATCAAGAATCCCAGCCTGCCTGGCAAGCTGGCCGAGAACCAGCGCCCGCTCTATTTGTTCCTGAAGAACAAGTGGTACTTTGACGAGCTGTATCACTATGTCTTCATCTTGCCGGCCATGTGGATCGGCAAGCAGCTGTGGAAAAAGGGTGATGGCAACGTCATCGACGGCACCATCAACGGGGTGAGTATGGGCATCGTGCCCTTTATCACCCGCCTCGCAGGCCGCGCGCAGTCCGGTTACATCTTTACCTATGCCTTCGCCATGGTCATCGGGATCGCAGTCCTGATCACCTGGATGTCGCTCAGCGGAGGAGCGAACTGATGGACAACCTTCTTTCCATCGTCACCTTTATGCCTGCGCTGGCGGCCCTGATCCTGGCCGTGTTCCTGCGGGGCGAGGATGAGGCGGCGCAGCGCAACGCCAAGTGGGTGGCGATGGCCACCACGGTCATCACCTTTGTGGCGTCGCTGTTCATCCTCTTTGGCTTTGATCCCAGCGACACCGGGTTCCAGTTTGTCGAGGAAGGCACCTGGATCATGGGCCTGACCTATAAGATGGGGGTCGACGGGATCAGCGTGCTCTTCGTGATGCTTACGACATTCATCATGCCGCTGGTCATCGCCGCGTCCTGGTCCGTGACGGATCGGGTCAAGGAATACATGATCGCCTTCCTGCTGCTGGAAACGCTGATGCTGGG
>JBCBHS010000009.1:0-116758 GCA_038525395.1 Pseudomonadota bacterium
CACTGCGCGGACGTCCAAGACGCGCTGCTGGACGTGGTGCGGTTCTGGCTGGACCGGGGCGTCGATGGCTTCCGCCTCGACACCATCAACTTCTACGTCCATGACAAACAGCTGCGGTCGAACCCCGCCCTGCCGGTCGAGATGCGCGATGCCAGCATCGCCCCGCGCGTGAACCCCTACAACCACCAGCTGCATCTTTATTCCAAGAACCAGCCCGAAAACCTCGACTTCCTCAAACGCTTTCGCGCGGTTCTGGAAGAATACGATGCCGCCGCCGCGGTGGGCGAGGTGGGCGATGCCCAAAAGGGCCTCGAGATCATGGGCGAATACACCGCCGGTGAGGACCGCATTCACATGTGCTACAGCTTTGAGCTGCTGTCTTCGCACGCGCCCACCGCCGAACGGTTTGCCAAGGTGATGGGCGATGTGGACGCGCTGGTGACCGACGGCTGGGCCTGCTGGGCCTATTCCAACCACGACGTGATCCGCCACATGTCCCGCTGGGACCTGTCGGACGCCGCCGCCCGCGCGCTGACGACCCTGGCCGCCTGCCTGCGCGGGTCGCTGTGCATCTACCAGGGCGAAGAGCTGGGCCTGACCGAGGCCGACGTGCCCTATGAGGACCTGCAAGACCCCTACGGGATCGAGTTTTGGCCCGAATTCAAAGGCCGCGATGGCTGTCGCACCCCGATGGTGTGGGAGCCGTCGAACCGCGATGGCGGCTTTACCTCGGGCGAGCCGTGGCTGCCCGTCAGTTCGGACCACATCCAGCACTCGGTGTCGGTTCAGGATACCGACCCCGCGTCGCTGCTGAACCATTACCGCAAGGTCATCGGGTTCCGAAACACCCACAGGGCGCTGCAAAAGGGCGCGCATGACAAGGTGACCGCCACCGGCGACGTGCTGCATTTCATCCGCACCCAGGACGACCAGCACGTGTTCTGCGCCTTCAACCTCAGCGACGCGCCCGTCACCCACGACCTGCCCGAAGGCGCGTGGGTGACCGTGGGGGCCGAACTGGGCAGCACCGCACCTGGCCCCGATGGCAGATTGCACCTGGGCCCGTGGCAAGTGGCGCTGGCCTTGAAAACATAAACGGATAAGCGCCCGAACCAGCGGGCGCACCTAGGGAGGAAGAACCATGGCCGATCTCAAGCTGACCGATGTTGCCAAGACCTATGGCGGCACCGTCAATGTGCTGAACAACATCAACCTCGACATCCAAAAGGGCGAGCTGATCGTCTTTGTCGGCCCGTCCGGCTGCGGCAAGTCCACCTTGCTGCGGATGATCGCGGGGCTTGAAAAAATCTCGGGCGGCACGCTCGAGATTGACGGGACGGTTGTCAACGATGTGCCCCCCGCCCAGCGCGGTATCGCGATGGTGTTCCAGTCCTACGCGCTTTATCCGCATATGACCGTGCGCGATAACATGACCTTTGCGCTCAAGCTGGCGAAAAAGCCACCGGCCGAAATTGACGCGGCGGTCGAACGGGCCGCGCGCATCCTGCAGCTTGAACCCTACCTCGACCGTCTGCCCAAGGCGCTGTCGGGCGGGCAACGCCAGCGGGTGGCCATCGGTCGGTCCATCGTGCGCGATCCCAAGGTGTACCTGTTTGACGAGCCGCTGTCGAACCTCGACGCCGCCCTGCGCGTCGCCACGCGGATCGAGATTGCGCAGCTGAAGGAATCGATGCCCGACAGCACGATGATCTACGTCACCCACGACCAGGTCGAGGCGATGACGCTGGCCACCCGCATCGTCGTACTGGCCAACAAGGGCATCGCGCAGGTGGGCTCGCCGCTTGAACTTTACGAGCGGCCCGAGAACGAGTTCGTGGCCCAGTTCATCGGCTCGCCGTCGATGAACCTGCTGCCGGGCGAGATTGTCGAGACCGGCGCGCAGACCCGCGTGCGGATGGACAGCGGGCTGATGATCACCTCTGCCGTGCCCACCACGGACAGCGACAAGGGCCTCAAGGTCAATGTCGGCGTGCGGCCCGAAGACATGACCGTCACCGATGGCGAGGGCGTGTACGAGGGCATCGTCGACTTCACCGAAGCCTTGGGCGAGGTCACGATCCTGTACTTCAAACCCGACAACGGTGCGGCGGCGGTGCTGGCCAAGATGCCCGGCATCCACCAGAACCTGCGCGGCCAGACGGTCAAGGTGGGGGCGGTCCCGGCCAAGGTGCAGCTGTTTGCCAACGGGCAGTCGCTATATTACCGCTAGGCCGCCGGCGGGTCAGCCGTGATCGAACAGCGCGGCGGACCGGTTCAACATCAGCTGGTTCATGATCGGCGCTGTGGCCGCACCGATACCGCGCGCGTTGCCGCCGATATGCCCCTCGACCGTGACCGGCGGGATCAGGCCGCGCATGTCCTTGGTCGCCAAACGCGCGCGTGTCGCCGCGACCAGCCGCTTGCGCACCGCGGGCGGCATGGCCCCGTCGATCACCACCGCCTCGAAATCGATAACGGCGCAGGCCGCAACGCTGGCAATGGCCAGCGCATCCGCCGTCTGTTCCAGCCAAGGCGCGACAAAGCGTTCCAGCGCCGTCCAGTCCTGCGGGCGGTGCCACAGCTGGCGCGGGTCGGCGCCCGCCTCGATCAAGCGCCGCTCGAGCGTGCGCACAGACGCGAGATCAATCAGGTGCCCAGGCTTGCCCGTCAGGTCTGCCACCGGCAGCGTGCCAAAGGCGCCCGCGTTGCGTTGGTTGCCCTCGAACACTGCGTGATCCAGCACGATGCCACCACCGATAAAGGCCCCCAGAAAGAAATAGACATAGTCGCGATATTCCCGCCCGATGCCGAACACATGCTCGGCCCGGCAGGCCGCCGTCGCGTCGTTGGTCATATGCACCGGCAGATCGCTGATCTGCGCAACCTCGTGCACGAAATCCGCATCGCGCCAGGCGGCAAAGTCGTCCGGCGGCGCGTCTAGCAGCTCGTGCCAGCTCCACATCTCGAACGGGGCGGCGATGCCCACGCCGCACAGACGGGCGCGCATGGTCTCGGGCATCTCTTGCATCAGCGTGTCATAGCCCGACCGCAGAAAGGCGAACACCGTGTCCGGCAGCGGATAGTCATAGGTCTGGCGCAGCTGGTGACGGATCTGGCCCTGCATATCCAGGACCACAAGGTCCGCGCTGCGCCGCCCGATCTTCAGACCCACGGAAAACACCCCATCGGCGTTCAGGGCAAAGGGCACCGACGGCTTGCCCACCTTGCCCTTGACCGGGTCGCCCTTGTTCAGCAGGCCGTCCTGTTCCAGCTTGCGCAGAATGACCGACGTGGTTTGCGGCGACAGACCCGTCCGCCGCGCAAGGTCACTGCCCGGCAGCGCCCCGTTGCGCTGCAAGATCGACAGAACCAGCCGTTCGTTATAGGCGCGCACGCCCATCTGGTTGATGCCACCCGACAGGCTGCGCACATGGTCCAGTGTCATTTGACGTCTCCCTGCGTGCCCACCTTCCCCGCGCGCCGTTAATAAATCAAGTTGAATTATTAATTGACAGGACCCCAGAATCGCGTTTCCTTGCGGTCAGTTGACGTTGGGGCGAAGAGGCTCCGCATCGACCGAACTTTGGGAGGACACCATGAAGAAACTGCTTTTGGGCACAGCCTGTGCCTTTACCGCTATGGCGGGCGCTGCCTTTGCCGACGGCCACTCCGTCTCGGCCTGTTTGATCACCAAGACCGACACCAACCCCTTTTTCGTCAAGATGCGCGAAGGTGCGACCGCCAAGGCGGAAGAGCTGGGCGTGAGCCTGAATTCCTATGCGGGCAAGGTCGACGGCGACCATGAAACACAGGTGCAAGCGATCGAAACCTGCATCGCCAACGGCGCCAAGGGCATCCTGCTGACCGCGTCCGACACGGCCAGCATCGTGCCGGTCGTGCAGCAGGCACGCGACGCGGGCCTCTTGGTCATCGCGCTCGACACCCCGCTGGAACCCATTGATGCCGCCGACATGACCTTTGCCACCGACAACTTCCTGGCTGGTGAGCTGATCGGCGCCTGGGCCGCTGCCACACTTGGCGATGCCGCCGCAGACGCCAAGATCGGTATGCTCGATCTGGCGATCAGCCAGCCCACCGTCGGCGTGCTGCGCGACCAGGGTTTCCTGACCGGCTTTGGCATCGACATCGGTGACCCGAACAAGTGGGGCGATGAGACCGACGCGCGCATCGTCGGCAATGACGTCACCGCAGGCAACGAAGAGGGCGGCCGCCGCGCGATGGAGAACCTGCTGGCCAAAGACCCGTTCATCAACGTCGTCTACACCATCAACGAACCCGCCGCCGCGGGCGCCTATGAGGCGCTGAAGGCGATTGGCCGTGAAAACGACGTGCTGATCGTGTCCGTCGACGGCGGTTGCCCCGGCGTGCAAAACGTGGCCGACGGCGTGATCGGCGCCACCTCGCAGCAATACCCCCTGTTGATGGCGTCCCTGGGGATCGAGGCGATTGCACAGTGGGCCAAGGACGGCTCCAAGCCCGCAGCGACCGAGGGCAAGGCGTTCTTTGACACCGGTGTGGCGCTGGTGACGGACAAACCCGCCGACGGGGTCGAGAGCATCTCGGTCTCCGAAGGCATGGACCTGTGCTGGGGCTAAGGACGTGACCCCCGGGGCACTGCCCCGGGCCAACGCTCCGGGTGCGCGATTGACGTTCTTGCCGGCAGCGACCCGGTAGGGGCCTCAGTCAAGAAACCCGACCCAGCCAGAGTAAACCCCAAGCCAAGATCGGGGCAGGCCACGGGCCTGCCCCCTTCCCCACCCCAAGGATGGGACACCATGACCCAATCGGACAATTACGAAAGCGCTGTCTCCTCGGCTGATGCCCAAGTCGCCGAGTTCGAAGACACGCGCCGCGGCCTTGTCGGCCGTGTCCAGCACACGTTGCACCAGACACCATCGCTGGTGCCGCTGATCGTTCTGATCTTTTCCATCGCGCTCTTCGGCATCCTGCTTGGTTCGCGCTTTTTCTCGCCCTTCGCGCTGACGCTGATCCTGCAGCAAGTGCAGATCGTGGGCGTGCTGGCCGCCGCGCAGACGCTGATCATCCTGACCGCGGGCATCGACCTCAGCGTTGGCGCCATCGCCGTGCTGTGCACCGTGGTCATGGGCAAGGCGTCGTTCCAATACGGTGTCCCCCCCGCCGTGTCCGTCGCCATCGGCCTGGCCGTCGGCACCGGGCTGGGTGCGATCAGCGGCTGGCTGGTCAGCCGGATGAAGCTGCCGCCCTTTATCGTCACGCTGGGCATGTGGCAGATCGTGCTGGCCGCGAACTATCTCTATTCCGAAAACGAAACCATCCGCAGCCAGGATATCGAGGCCGAGGCCGCATTCCTGCAGGTCCTTGGCACCAAGCTGCAATTCGGCGGCGCCACCTTTACGTTGGGCGTGGTGGGGATGATCGCGCTCTTTGTCGGGCTGGCCTATGCGCTGCGCTCTACCGCGTGGGGGCGGCACGTCTATGCCGTGGGCGACGACCCCGAGGCGGCAGAGCTGTCGGGCGTCAACGTGCACCGCACCTACATGTCCGTCTACATGGCCGCCGGGTTCATCTGCGCGCTGGCAGGCTGGGTGATGGTCGGCCGCTTCGGCTCCATCTCGCCTTCGGCCACCACGGGGGTGATCGGCAACATCCAGGCCATCACGGCGGTGGTGATTGGCGGCATCTCTTTGTTTGGCGGGCGCGGGTCGATTGCCGGGGCGCTGTTTGGCGCGCTGATCGTGGGCGTGTTCGAACTGGGCCTGCGCATGGCGGGCGCGAACCCGCAGTGGACCTTTATGCTGATCGGGATGCTGATCATCGGGGCGGTCGCGGTGGACCAATGGATCAGAAAGGTAAGCGCCTAATGGAACCGATCCTAAAGGCCCGCGGGCTGGTCAAACGCTATGGCAAGGTCACGGCCCTGGACCACGCCGATTTCGACCTCATGCCCGGAGAGATCCTGGCCGTGATCGGCGACAATGGCGCCGGGAAATCCTCGATGATCAAGGCGGTGTCGGGCGCCACCATCCCGGACGAAGGCCAAGTGTGGCTGGACGGGCGCGAGGTCCGCTTCCGCTCGCCCATCGAGGCGCGGGCCGAAGGAATCGAGACGGTGTACCAACAACTGGCCATGTCGCCTGCCCTGTCCATTGCCGACAACATGTTCATGGGGCGCGAGCTGCGCAAGCCGGGGATCATGGGCAAGGTCTTTCGCCAACTGGACAAATCCGCGATGGAGAAGTTCGCCCGTGAAAAGCTGAACGAACTGGGCCTTGCCACCATCCAGAACATCAACCAGGCGGTGGAATCCCTGTCGGGGGGCCAGCGCCAGGGTGTGGCCGTGGCCCGTGCGGCGGCGTTCGGGTCCAAGGTGGTGATCCTGGACGAACCCACCGCGGCCTTGGGTGTCAAGGAAAGCCGCAAGGTGCTGGACCTGATCCAGGACGTGCGCGGGCGTGGCATTCCGATCATCCTGATCAGCCACAACATGCCCCACGTGTTCGAGATCGCCGACCGCATCCACGTGCACCGTCTGGGCCGACGCCTGTGTGTGATCGATCCCAAGGACCATTCGATGTCCGACGCCGTGGCCTATATGACCGGCGCGGCCGAGCCGGAGATGGCGGCCTAGCATGACGCGCGACGCAGTTTGCGCGCGCATCCTTGGCGCCGCCCCTGACCCGGTGCGCCGGGTGATCGCCGTGGTCGGCCCGCCCGGCAGTGGCAAATCCACCTATGCCGCCGCCCTCGCCACCGACCTGCGCGCCGCGGGAACCGCGGCTGTGGTGGTGCCCATGGACGGCTTTCACCTCGACAACCGGCTGCTAGAGCGTGACGGCACCCGCAACCGCAAGGGCGCGCCGCAGACCTTTGACGTGTGCGGGCTCTTGCGTCTGGCGACCGCGCTGCAATCGCCTGGCGACGTGATCTTTCCCCTCTTTGACCGATCCCGCGACATCGCCATCGCAGGCGCAGGCCGGGTGCCCGCCACCTGCGACACCGTGCTGGTCGAGGGCAACTATCTGCTGTTCGACGCCCCCCTCTGGCGGGATTTACGCCCGCTGTGGACGGTTTCGATTGCGCTAACACCGCCCCGCGCGGTACTGAGGCAGCGGCTGATGCAGCGCTGGCTGGATCACGGGTGGACCCCGGATCAGGCGGCGGCATGGGTCGACGACAACGACATGAAGAACACGGATCTGGTGCTGGCCCATATGCTGCCCGCCGATCTGACCCTAAGCGAGACGTGACATGATCCTGTGCTGCGGTGAGGCCCTGATTGATATGATCCCCAACGCGCAGGGCGCCTATGTCCCGCATGTGGGGGGCGCGGTGCTGAACACTGCCGTCGCCTTGGGCCGTCTGGGCGTGCCGACGGGGTTGGTGACGGGCCTGTCCTCGGACCCGTTCGGCCACATGATCGACGCGCACCTCTCGGCCAGCCAGGTCGAGACGCGCCACGCCGTGCGCAGCAACCGCAACACCACGCTGGCCTTTGTGCACCTAACCGAAGGCCAGGCCACCTACAGCTTTTACGACACCGAAACGGCGACCAGCGCCATCGCCCCCGCCGATCTGCCAAGTGTCCCCGCGGGGACAGAGGCGGTGTTTTTTGGCGGTATCAGCCTGTGCAACCTGCCCGTCGCCGACAGTCTGACCAACATGGCCCTGGGTGTGCCCGCAGGCACCCTGGTGATGGCCGACCCCAACATTCGCCCCGGCTTTGCCACCGATCAGGCCGCCTATCGCGCGCGGCTGGAACGGCTGATCGGGCGGGCGGACATCGTCAAGCTGTCGGATGACGACATCAGCTGGCTGCTGCCCGACGGCGATCTGATGGACAAGGCGCAGGTGCTGCTGGCCATGGGCCCGCGCATGCTGCTGCTGACCGAAGGCAGCGCCGGGGCCACCGCCCTGGTCCGCGGCGGCGCCACGGTCAAGGTGCCCGCGCAAAGGGCCCAAGTCGTCGACACCGTTGGCGCGGGCGACACGTTCAATGCAGGCTGCCTGTCGGCCCTGCGCCGTGCGGGTGCGCTGGCCCCCGCCGCCATCTCGACCCTGGACGCGGCGACGCTGACCGACATGCTGACCACCGCCGCCAAGGCCGCCGCCGTCACCGTATCCCGCGCTGGGGCAAACCCGCCCTGGTCCCACGAACTGGACTAAGCCCATGAAACGTTCCCGCGTAAATGACATCCTTGCCAACGGCGCCGACTTTTTCGCCCAGCACGGCTGGACCCCGCCGCCCTTTGGCGGTTGGAGCCCGGATGAGATGCGCAGCGACAAGGCCGCCCACATCCGCGACCGGCGCCTGGGCTGGGACATCACAGATTACGGGCAGGGCCGCTTTGACGAGATGGGCCTGTTCCTGTTCACCATGCGCAATGGCGATCTGTCCGAGATGGGGCAGCAGGGCGCGATGCTTTACGCGGAAAAGCTGATGATCTCGCGCCAGGACCAGCTGTCGCCGATGCACCGCCACGTGCTCAAGACCGAGGACATCATCAACCGTGGCGGCGCCACCTTGGTGCTTGAGCTGTTTACATGCGATGCCGAGGGCCAGATCGACCGCAAGGCGGATGTGCATGTGCTGTCCGACGGCGTGCCTGTCACGCTGCCTGCGGGCGGTCATCTCAAGCTGCCGGTTGGCGCCTCGGTCACGCTGACGCCCACGACCTGGCACGCGTTCTGGGGTGAGGGGGGCGATTGCCTTATCCACGAGGTGTCGACGGTGAATGACGACATGACCGACAATATCTTTGCCGAACCGATTGGGCGGTTTTCGCAGATCGAAGAGGATGTGGCGCCGACGCATCTGTTGGTCAGCGACTACTAGACGGATCCGTACGGTCAGACAAAAGGCAGATAGAAGTCGCGCACCGCGTCCATCGACTTGTCCTTCAGCCGCTTCCACTCGTCCTGCTTGAGGAAGATCAGCGCGTCGCACAGCGCCTCCCCCACCGCCATGCGCAGGGGTTTATCGGCGTCGAGTGCCGCCAGCGCCTTGTCCAAGGCTGACGGCACGTGGCGCGTGGCGCGCACGTTGTCGAGGCCGTCAAGGTCTTCGGCCGCGTCCAGCGCATAGGCTTGATCGACGCCCAGCAGGGCCGCCTGCAACACCGCCGTAACCGCCAGATACGGGTTCGTCGCGCAGTCCGCCATGCGGTGTTCCAGCCGTGCCGAGCGGGGGGAGGCGACGCAAGAGCGCGTGGTGACCAGCCGGTGGTCATCCGCCCAGTTCGCCCAATAGCCCGCCATCGACGCGGGCCCCAGCCGGTCATAGCTGTTGACCGTTGTGGCCAGCAGCCCGGCCAGCCCCTCGTGATGGTGGATCAGGCCGGCCATGCAGCCCTTCGCCACCTCTGACAGGGCGCCATCAGGCGCGATGACATTAGCGCCTTGCGCGTCGGCAAAGCTGAAATTCACGTGCAGGCCAGACCCACCCCGGTCGGGGATCGGCTTGGGCAGGAAGGTCAGCAACAAGCCCATGCCCGCCGCGACCTCACGCGCCATTGTCTTGAACAGAAACGCATTATCGCAGGCCGTCAGTGCATCGTCGAATTTGAGCGTGAGTTCGAACTGGCCGTTGTCATATTCGCCATTCATCGATTCAATCGGCAGTCCCACGCGCGCCGCCGTGGTCCAGATGGCGTCCATCAGCCCCGCCGGATCGTTATGCGGACCGGTGCCATAGACAAAGGCGCCCGGCGTGTCATAGGGCACCCAAACGCCGTCCGCGTCCTGCTGAAACACGTAGGCCTCAAGCTCTAGCCCGACCATGGGGGTCAGGCCCTTGGCCTGCCAGGCCGCAACCGTGGCCTGCAACCGCCCGCGTGCGCATAGGCCAAAGGGCGCGCCGCGTGCGTGCAGAAAGCCCAGAGCAATCTCTGTCCCGTCCTGCCAGTCGGGGCGGCGGGTGGCGTCCAGGACCAGTTCCATATCCGGCAACCCATCGAACACGCCCGCGCCCGGCACCGGGATCAGATCGCGGTCGAAGGTCGTGCCAAAGACACCGCGGGCAAAGCCGATCTTGCCCCCCGCCGCCACGTCGCTGGGCACGTATTTGCCGCGGGGCAGGTTCAGAAGGTCACAAAACAGGATACGGATTCGTAGGGTCATGGCGGTCACTTGAGCGTAGGGCGCAGGGTCAGCGATTTGACCCCGCAGATAAAGTTTGAGCGGGTCCAGGTCGGGGCCGACACCGCATCCAGTGCGGTGATGCGCGCCGCCAGCGCTTGGAGGACGCAGCGCAATTCCAGCTTGGCCAGCCACATGCCCAGGCACACATGTGGGCCGCCCTGGCCAAAGGCCACGTGGCGGTTTGGGCTGCGGTCAAGCTGTGCGGTGTGCGGTTCGTCAAACACCGCCTCATCGCGGCAGCCAGAGACGAACCAGATCAGCACCTTGTCGCCCGCGCGGATGGTCTGGCCGTGCATCTCGACCTCGCGCGTGGCGGTGCGGCGAAAATGCAGCGTGGGGGCGGCAAGGCGGATGAACTCATCGGCGCAGGTATCCCATACGGTGCCGGACTGTAGCTGACCCAACAGGTCCTTTTGCTGCGTCAGCAACCACAGCGCCATGGCAATGGAATAGCGCGTCGTGTCGTTGCCTGCGGCCACCAGCAGGCAAAAGAAGTTCTTGAAATCCTGACCCGTGATCGCCCCACCCTCGGCCCGCATCACGCGTGCGAGGATGCCTTCCTCGGCGACGCCGCGCACCCCATTCAGGATGTCATCGGCATAGTCATAAAGCTCGACCCCCGCGGGCGAGCGGAAGGGCATCATGCGGTAGGCATCGGTGTCGACCTTGTCGATCACGGTATCGGTAAACTCCGGGTCCGTATTGCCGATCAGCGCATCACCGCGCGCCACCAGCCAGTCAAGGTCATCCTCGGGCACGCCAAGGATGCGGCCCAGCATCAGCATGGGCAACCGCTTGGCGATCAGGTCGATCCCGTCGAACTCGGCGCGGTCCAAGGCTTGGGCAACAATGTCTTGCGCAAGTTCTTGGATCAGCGGTTCGAACTGGGCGACGACAGGTTTGGCAAAGGCCGGATTGACCGCGCGGCGGGTCGCCGAATGCTCGGGCGGGTCGGTTTCCTGAAAGGTGCGGCGGGCCAGGTATTCGTCGCGGCTTTGATCCTCGATCCGAATGCCTTGGGCGCTGGAAAACGTCTGCGCGTCGCGTTGCGCGGCCATGATGTCGGCATAGCGGGTCAGCGACCAGAACCCTTTGTCGCCGCCATACGCGGGCGTCCAGTGCAGCGGCGCGTCCCGCCGCATCTGGGCAAAGGTGTCGTGCGGCACGCCGTGAACAAAGCTGTCGTGATCGGCGAGGTTTTTCATGGATGACCTCCGAAAAACTGCGTGGCCCAAAGGGCGAAATGCGCGCCGTGATTGGGGCGGGTCAGCGTCGCCTCGGCGCTTGCAACCTCTGCCGCGTCCAGATGCGGGCGGGTGGCGTCCAGCACGCAGGCCATGAAGGGCGCGGTAAATTCGGGGTGCGCTTGGGTCGTAAAGATGTGGTCGCCCTTGGAAAACCCCGCGATGGCGCAGCCCGCAGAGGCCGCGTAGGGCGCGCAACCGGTGGGCAGATGCGTGACGCCGTCGTGGTGAAACTGGTACAGGTTCAGCTGCTGCGCGCCGGGCTGCATCCAGGGCAGCGCCGTCTTCATATACAGGGTGTCGATGCCGATGTTCCACGCCTGTCGCGCGACGGTGCCGCCCAGCGCCACGGCAATCGCCTGGTGGCCAAAGCATACGCCCAAGAGCGGTTTGCCCGCCGCATCACAGCGACGGATAAAGTCGTAGAGGCCCGGCAAAAACGCCAGATCGTCCAGCACGCTAAGCGGGGAGCCGGTGATCAGGTAGGCATCCTGTTCGTCCACGTCCCGCGGCACCTCACCCCCGATGGTCATGTAGACGCGGTAGGTAAAGCGTTGATCATGCGCATCAAACAGATCGCGAAAGCGGTGCGCGTCGTCGGGAAAGGCATCGCCGACGGTCACGGATTTGTCGTGGTTCACCTGCAAAATACCAAGCCTGAGGCGGGCCATGCCTGTCCTTTCAAATGGGGTTGGGGGCGACGTGTGCCGCCCCCGGCCTGCGGTCAGCGGCCCAGGATCGCGTTGATCTCTGCTGATTTGGCGCGGTCGGCTTCGATGCGGGCTGCGGCCTCTGCCTGGCCCTGCCAATAGACGGCGGCACCGGTTTCGGCCATCAGAGCCTGGGCGGCCTCGGACGCCATGGTTTTTTCGGCCACGGCGGCGATGGTGTCGATCACCTCTTGGGGGGTGCCCTTGGTCACGAACAGGCCGTTCCACAGCTCGACATCGTTGACGCCGGATTGGGCCGCGATCGTCTCGACCCCGCCCAGCTTGGCGATGGGTGCGGCGCCGATGTTGCCCAGAACGTTGATGTCGTCCAAGCACGGCTCGATCAGGGCGAGTGTGGTGTTGATCACATCCGCATCGCCCGAAGACAGCGTGTTGCAATCCAACAGGTCGAATGCGCTGTCATCAGCAAATTCAAAGCCCATTTCCATCGCCGCAGCCATCGACACGGCGGTCGGCGTCAGGCCCGCGCCAAAGTGGCCGAGCACCACGTCGTTGTCTTGGGCATAGGTGGCCAGTTCGGCCATGTTGGAATAGGGCGCATCGCCAGAAGCGGCCAGCACGAAGGGGTAGGTCAGAAAGATGCCCACGGCGACAAAGCTGTCTTCCTCGATCCCGATGCCGATCTGGGGGCCGACGATGGGCACGCCGATCACGAAGGACCCGATGACAGACCCGTCGCTGGGCGCCTCCAGCACCTCAAGCGCGCCGGGGAACGGGCCGTCGCCGCCACCGGGCCGGTTGACGACGGATGCGGGCTGCCCCGTGGCCTCGGCCATGTCGGCGGCGATCATACGGGTCAGGATGTCTTCGAAATCTCCGGGGGGCCAGGGCACGATGAACTGCACGGGGCCGGTTGGATACTCGGCCAGCGCAGGGCCGGTGAGGGCGGCCAAGGCAAAGGCTGCTGAGGTCAAAAGCTGTTTCATATGTACTCTCCCTGAGTGTGTTGTGCTTTTGGGTTAATGTTCGAACCTTTTGGTCCGAAGGCTGGTGAAGATCGTGACCGCGATCACGACGAGAATGACAGCAAAAAGCGTGCCCGACACAGGCCGGTTGACCAGATCGAACACGGTTTTGATCTGTCCCGACCCGGCTGTCAGTTTTTCGATCATGATCGAGCCGAGGACGAGGCCCAGCACGATGGGCACCAGCGGCCAGTCGAGCCTGCGCAGCACAAAGCCCAGAAAGCCGAAGCCTGCCGCAAACATGCAGTCGGTAAAGGAGTTGCGGATCGAAAACACGCCAACAAAGGCAAGGATCAGGATAAACGCGCCCAAGAGGCGGTTGGGGATATAGATGATCCGGGCGATCATCCGGGTTGAAACCAGCAGCGTCGCGATCACCAGCACGTTGATGATCAAGAGCGCGATAAAAAGCGAAAAGAGAAAGTCAGGGTTGTTCTCGAATATGTCTGGGCCTGGTTTGATGCCCGCGTCAAAGAACACGACCATCATCATCGCCGTCAGCGCCTCACCCGGCACGCCCAGCGCCAGCAGGGGCACCATCGCGGCGGCGGGCACGGCATTGTTGCTGGCCTCGGACGCGATCAGCCCGTCGGGGGCACCGCGGCCAAAGCGGCCCGGCGCGGGCGACAGGGCGCGCGCGGTGGAATAGCTGAAGAACTGCGCCACAAACTCGCCCACGCCGGGGATGATGCCCATGATCGTGCCGTACCCTGCGCTGATCGCCGCCACGACCGGGTGCTTGCGCAGCTCGCCAAACCCGCGCAAGAGGCCACCGGTCAGCCGCGCCTCGGGCGGGTCCGCGTCCTTGCCCGTCAGCAGGAACAACGCTTGGGAAATGGCAAAGATGCCCACGATCACCACGATCAGGTTGAACCCGGGGTAAAGGTAGGGCAGGTCAAAGGTATAGCGGTCGATCTGCTTGAGCGACTGCCGCCCCACCAGCGCGATCAGAAAACCCAAGCCAAAGAGCAGCGCGGCGATCCCCATCGTCTTGCGATGCGCGGCGATCAGCAGCACGGCGCCAAGTGCCGCGGCCATGAAAATGTCGCGCTGGCCGAACAACGCGCCCAGGTCACGCAGGTACGGGCCAAAGAGCATCAGCGCCGACAGCCCCACGAGGATGGAAAAGCATCCGCCAAAGAAGGACGCGGAATAGGCCAGCGACAGCGCGCGCGCCGCCTCGCCCCGCCGGGTCATGGCATAGCCGTCATAGGTGGTCAGCGCGTTGACCGGCGTGCCCGGCGTGTTGATCAGGATTGCGGGGATCGCGCCCCCGTACATGGACGATCCGTAGACGCCGAGCAAAAGCACCAGGCTGACCAGATCGTCCAGAAACACTGTCGCGGGCAGCAGGATGGCGATGGCGATGGCGGGGCCGATCCCCGGCACCGCGCCGATGGCCAGCCCGCCTACGGACCCGATCAGGATGGCGGCCAGGACGGGCCAGCTGGCCAGGTTGTCGATCCCTGCCCACAGCGCCTCCATCCTAGAACCACACCTGCATAAACGTCTCGGCCCGCTGCGGCAGCTGGTCATAAAGCCAGATGTTCACCGGCGTGCGGATCTGCAGCCCGGTGCGAAAGACCAGAACGATGGCAAAGCTGGCGGCGAGGCAAATCGCCAGCCACCGCCCGCCGCGATAGCCCAGCCGCCAGGGCAACGCCGTGCCCAAAAGCAGCGTGGCCACCAGATAGCCCAGCAGCGGCACCAGCAGGGTATAGCCCACGAACCAGCCCACATATTCCAGCGCGCGCAGCCACTGCACCAGTTCATACCGCGCATCCGTGGGCAGGCGGAACCGCCGCCGCCAGGCATGGGCGCGCAGCGATCCGCGCAGGTTCCACAGCGCCGCAGGCACCAGGATCGCCAGACAGATCATCGGCGCGGTCCAACTTTGCTTGAGGATACGGCCCAACCGCGCGGGGCGGTCCTGCGCCTCGGTGATCCCGAACTGGTCCATCCAATAGCGGGCCATATTGGCGGGCAGCTTGCGGTCCTCCCACCCGGTCTGGGTGAAGAATGTGATCAGAAAGAACAGCGCCAGCGCAACCATGAACAGGGAAAACACCAGATCCCCCTGCCCCCGGCGAAAGTCATGCACGTCGGCCACGTTCACCTGGCTGCTGGGCGCGCAGCGGCTGACAAATGGCACCGCACCCGCATCGGCGCGCAAGGGCCGCGCCGCGGTGGCGCTGCGCAGCGCCGGGGCGGTTGCCCGGCTTTTCACGCAATCGCCTCGATGGCCTTCAGGCCGGTTTCGGTGGCCGACAGAATCTTGGCCACGTGGTCGGCATCCACAATCAGCGGCGGCGAGAAGATGGCGTTGTTGCCCGACACCCGGATCATCACACCGTCCGCATAGGCCGCCTTTTGAAAGGCAAGCGGGGCGGCCTTGCCCACCGGCGTCTTGGCCGTGCGGTCGCTGACCAGTTCGATGGCGCACATCAGCCCCTCGCCCCGCACATCGCCGATGCAGTCGTACCGTTCGGCCAGCGCGTGCAAGCCTGCCTTCAACTCGGCCCCGCGTGGCGCTGCATTGTCCCAGGGTTTCAGGCGCATCGTTTCCTCCACCGCGGCCACGGCGGCGGCGGCGCCCACAGGGTGCCCGGAATAGGTGTACCCGCTGTCCACGGACCCCGCGCCGGATCGGTCATCCTCGAATACCGCGGCCACGTGATCGGCGATCATGACGGCGCCAAAGGGGAAATAACCGTTGGTGATCGCCTTGGCCGTGCACATCATGTCAGGCTGCACGCCCCAGTGCCGCGATCCGGTCGGATCGCCCGTGCGGCCAAAGGCGGTGATCACCTCATCCGCGATCAACAGCACCCCGTGGGTGTCGCAGATATCGCGCACGCGGGCCATGAAACTGGGATGCGGCGGGATCACGCCGCCCGCGCCCTGCACCGGCTCCATCACAAAGGCGGCGACGGTATTGGCCCCTTGAAAGGCGATCTCCCGCTCGAGCATGCCCGCGCTCAGGCGCGCCAGCTCCTCCGCCGTCTCGGCCCCGAAGGGATTGCGGTAAAGGTACGGCCCGGGGATGTGGAAACAGCCCGCCATCAACGGCTCGTAGGTGTTGCGGAATTTGGCATTGCCGTTGACCGAGGCACCGCCAAAGTGCGTGCCGTGATAGCCCTTGTCGAGACTGATGAACTTGGTCCGCGTGCCCTCGCCCCGGATGCGGTGGTACTGGCGCGCCAGCTTCAGCGCGATTTCGATACTGTCGGACCCGCCAGAGGTGAAAAAGCTGCGCGCCATCCCGTCGGGGCCAAAAAACTCGGCCAGCAGATAGGCGAGCTCAATCGCCTTGTCGTTCGAAGTGCCGCGGAAGGTCGAATAATAGGGCAGCGCATCCAGCTGTGCGGCAATCGCCGCCTTCACCGGCGCACAGGAATAGCCCAGGTTGACGTTCCACAGGCCACCAACCGCGTCGATGCTGCGGTGCCCGTCCACATCGGTGATATACACGCCCTCGCCACCCGTCAGGATCGTGGGCGGGTTCGCCATGCTGTCGGCGGGATGCGCCATGGGATGCCAGAACTGGCGGGCATTGTTTTCCTTCAGGAAATTGCTGTCTTTCATGACGCAGCCCTTTCACGGCTGGGGGTCCAGATCGCTTGGACATCGGGTGGGACGACGCCGCCCATCGCCTCGGTGATGTCGCGGCCCGCGGACATCAGCAGCAAGGCCAGCCGATGCTCGACCCCCTTGCCGCCACGGCTGGTGGGATAGGCGATGGAACAGGTGGCAAAGGCCCGGCTGCTGCCGTCAAACACGGGGATCGCCACCGACGACACGCCCAGGCGCAGCGCATCGCGGTTGCGGGCATAACCACGCCCGGCAATCCCGCGCAACTCTTGGGCCAGCGCGTCGCGGTCCGGCGCATCCGTGCCGGGCAGCCGCGTACGCGGATCGGCCAGTGCGACGTCGATCAGTCCACCCGGGGAAAAGGCCAGGTACGCCTTGCCCGACGACGTGGCCAAAAGCGGCGGCAACCCATAGGCGTCAAAGCTGACGCGCACCGGGTGATCGTGATGTTCGGCATGGTAGACATCGACCAGGTCAAAGCCCTGCAAGCGGCTGATATGCACCAGCTCGCCCGCGGCGCGGCTGAGGCTGTCGATGACGGTGCGCACCATCTCGACCTCTGGCACCGTGCGCGCGCGCATCGCGGCCAGGCGTGTCAGGGCCGGGCCGAGGCGATAGGCCCGCGTCTCTGCGTCTTGCTCAAGATACTGCGCCTGTTCCAGCGCCGCGAGGTGCCGGTGCACCGTCGCCTTGTCGCGCCCGGTCAGCCGCTGCACATCCGACAGACCCAGCGCGGGACGGGCATCGGAAAACAGGTCCAACAGACCAAGGGCTTTTGCGATGGTCGACATGCGCAAAGCTTGACGCACCTCCGATCCCCTTGCAATATATTTTTGCGTCCACTGGTTCACATAATGAACCGATGAAAAAGGCAAACCCATGTCCGACCTCGACCGCAACATCGCAATGCTTGCCCCGCACCTGGCCCAAATCGGGGCGGACGGCATCCTGAATCACATCGGCGGCACCGCGCGCCCTGCCGCGGATGGCGCGTGGTTCGACACGACCTCGCCCGTGGATGACAGCCAGATCGCGCGTGTCGCGCGCAGCGACGCCCAAGATGTGGACGACGCGGCCCAAGCGGCCAAGGCCGCCTTTCCCGCCTGGCGCGACATGGCCGCCGCCGACCGCAAGGCGATCCTGCACGCCATCGCCGACGGGATCGAAGCCCGGGCCGAGGAAATCGCGCTCTGCGAATGCTGGGACACCGGCCAGGCGCTGCGCTTTATGTCCAAGGCGGCGCTGCGCGGTGCCGCAAATTTCCGCTTTTTCGCCGACCGCACCGCATCCGCCCGCGATGGCCAGGCCCTGCCCTCGCCCACCTTGATGAACGTCACCACCCGCGTGCCCATCGGCCCGGTGGGCGTGATCACGCCGTGGAACACGCCCTTCATGCTGTCGACCTGGAAAATCGCCCCCGCCCTCGCGGCGGGCTGCACCGTGGTACACAAACCGGCCGAACTCAGCCCCTGGACCGCCCGCATCCTGATCGACATCGCCGAGGCCGCTGGCTTGCCCCCCGGCGTGTGGAACCTGGTCAATGGCCTGGGCGAAGAGGCCGGGCGCGCCCTGACCGAACACCCCGACATCCGCGCCATCGCCTTTGTCGGGCAATCGCAAACCGGCGCGGCCATCATGTCCCAAGGGGCGCCCACCCTGAAACGCGTGCACTTCGAACTGGGCGGCAAGAACCCGGTGATCGTCTTTGACGACGCCGATCTCGACGCCGCCCTCGATGCCGCGATCTTCATGATCTACTCGCTCAACGGCGAACGCTGCACCTCGTCCTCGCGCCTGCTGGTCCAGGACACCATCGCCGACGCGTTCGAGGCCAAGCTGGCCGCGCGCGCCAAAGCGATCAAAGTCGGCCACCCCCTCGACCCCGCAACCGAGGTCGGCCCCCTGATCAACGCAGGCCACCGGCGCAAGGTCATGGCCAGCTTTGACACCGCCAAGACCGAAGGCGCCACCATCGCCGCCGGCGGCACCCGCGTGGGCGAGATGGGCCAATACGTGGCCCCCACCCTCTTTACCCACGCAACCAACACCATGACCATCGCCCGCGACGAAATCTTCGGCCCGGTGCTCACCTCGATCCGCTTCAAGACCGAAGACGAGGCCCTCGCCATCGCCAATGACACACCCTACGGCCTCACCGGCTATGTCTGGACCTCCGATATCACCCGCGCCATGCGCGTGACCGACCAGCTCGAGGCGGGGATGATCTGGGTCAACTCCGCCAATGTCCGCCACCTGCCCACCCCTTTCGGCGGGATGAAGGCCAGCGGCATCGGGCGCGACGGCGGCGACTGGTCCTTCGAATTCTACATGGAACAAAAACACATCGGCATCGCCACCGGGGACCCAAAGATCCCCCGCCTGGGCGCTTGATGTTTCTTCTGACCAAAAATACCTCAGGGAGTTTGAGGGACAGCGTCCCTCATTCCCAAACATAAATCGCGTGCGGCGCAGCCGCCCCGCAAAGGACACCGCCGATGCCCGTGCCACCCCCTGTGCTCTACCCGCCGTTCAACATCGTGCGGCTCAGCCACCTGGAATACCGGGTCACCGACCTCGCCGCCGCGCGCGCCTTCTACGTGGACACGTTGGGCCTGCAGGTCACGCACGAAACAAACGACACGCTCTACCTCCGCGCGATGGAAGAACGCGGGCACCACTGCGTGATCCTCACCCAAAGCCCAACCGCCAACGTCGCCCGCCTGGGCTTCAAGCTCTACGACCACCCCGACCTCGACAAGGCCGCCGCCTGGTTCACGGACCAGGGACTGCCCGTCGCGTGGGTCGACCGCCCCTTCATGGGCCGCGTGCTGCACACCCAAGACCCCTGGGGCGTGCCACTCGAATTCTACGTCCAGATGGACCGCCTGCCCAGCATCGCCCAGACCTACGCGCTCTACCGCGGGGTCAAACCGCTGCGCATCGACCACTTCAACCTCTTCTCGACGGACGTGGACGGGGCCGTCGCCTTCTACACCCAAATGGGCTTCCGCACGACCGAATATACCGAGGATGCAGAGACGCAAAAATGCTGGGCCGCCTGGATGCACCGCAAGGGCGGCGTGCACGACGTGGCCTTTACCAACGGGACCGGCCCGCGCCTGCACCACGCGGCCTTCTGGGTGCCAACCCCGCTCAACATCATCGACCTACTCGATCTGATGAGCACCACAGGCTACCGCGAACACATTGAACGCGGGCCCGGTCGGCACGGCATCTCCAACGCCTTCTTCCTCTACATCCGCGACCCCGACGGCCACCGGATCGAGATTTACTGCTCGGACTACCAAACCGTCGATCCCGACCACGAACCGATCAAATGGGACCTCACAGACCCGCAACGCCAAACCCTTTGGGGCGCGCCCGCCCCGCGCAGCTGGTTCGAAGAGGGCAGCGTCTTTGACGGCGTGGCCACCGCTGCCCCCCTTCTCAACGCGCAACCCATCGTGGCACCCTAGGTGGGCAGAGCACCCCTCTGCCCGACACGCACCGCCCCGTAGGGTGCGCATTCACTGCGCACCGCCAACTCCGTAGGGTGCGCATTCACTGCGCACCGCCGCCCGAAAGGACCGACCATGAGCTGGGATGACTTCGCCACACACGCCAAGGCCGCAGCGGACTGGGGCGCCGACTACCACAAGACGATCCGCGACCGCCCCGTGCGCGCCCAAACCGCACCTGGCGACATCGCGGCCCAGTTGGGCGCCCACCCGCCCGAGGACGGCACCGGCCTCGGCGCTCTCATGGCCGATTTCGACCGCATCGTGATGCCCGGCATCACCCATTGGCAGCACCCCCGCTTCTTTGCCTATTTCAACTCCAACGCCGCCCCGGCCTCCGTCCTCGCCGAATTCCTGGCCTCGATCATCGCGCCGCAATGCATGCTCTGGCAAACCTCGCCCGCCGCGACCGAGATGGAGACGCGGATGATGGACTGGCTGCGCCACGGCATCGGCCTACCCGAAGGGTATCAGGGCGTGATCCAAGACAGCGCGTCCTCCGCCACGCTTGCCGCCGTGCTGACCATGCGCGAACGCGCGCTGGCCTTTCGCGGCAATATCGAAGGGTTGCATGGCCAGCCGCAGCTGCGCATCTACTGCTCGGACCAGGTGCATTCGTCGATCGACCGCGCGATCTGGGTCGCAGGCATCGGGCAGGACAACCTGGTCAAGATCCGCACCACCGGCGATCTGCGCCACATGGACCCTATCGATCTTGAGGCCGCGATTGCCGAGGACAGACAGGCCGGGCGCATTCCCGCAGGCATCATTGCGGCCACCGGCGCCACCGGCATGGGCGCCTGTGATGATCTAGAGGCCGTCGCGGCCATCGCAGAAAAACACGGCATTTACACCCATCTCGACGCGGCCTGGGCCGGCACCGCCATGATCTGCCCCGAATTTCGCGCGCTTTGGACCGGGGCGGACCGTTTCGACAGCATCGTCTTCAACCCACACAAATGGCTGGGCGCCCAGTTTGATTGCGCCGCCCATTTCCTGCGCGATCCAGACCTCTTGCGCCAAACCCTCGCCATCCGCCCCGAATACCTGAAAACCCACGGGGCCGAGGACATCATCGACTATTCCGAATGGTCGATCCCCCTGGGCCGCCGCTTCCGCGCGCTCAAACTCTGGTTCCTGATGCGCCATTACGGGATGGAGGGGCTGCGCACCCGCATCCGCAACCACGTGACCTGGAGCCAAGCCCTCTGCGACCGGCTACGTGCCGAGCCTGATTTCGAGATCGTGACCGAGCCGATCCTGTCGCTGTGGACCTTCCGCACCACCGGCGCCAGCAATGCGGAAACCCAGGTGCTGGTCGATGCCATCAACGACGACGGGCGCATCTATCTGACCCAAACGCTTGTAGACGGGCAAAAGGTCATCCGCTTTCAGGCGGGCCAATTCGACTGTGCGGAACGCGACTTCGACACCGCCTTTGACACCATCACAGAGATTGCGAGGCGCACATGAAATTCGCCACCTACACCTATGCAGGTGCGACGTATTACGGCGCCGTCACCGACACAGGCATGATCCCCCTCTCGCCCAACTTCCCCCACTGGCCGACCTTGCGCGAGGTGATCGCGGCGGACGGCCTGCACGCGCTGGCCCAAGCCGCACAGGGCCGCAGCGCGACACAGACGGACGTGACCTATCAGATCCCCGTGCCACAGCCGGAAAAGATCATGTGCGTCGGCGTCAACTTTCCCGACCGCAACGCGGAATACAAAGACGGGCAAGAGGCCCCGCCGAACATGTCCCTCTTTCCCCGTTTTGCGCGCAGCTTTACCGGCCACAACCAGCCCGTGCTGCGCCCGCCGGAAAGTGAACAGCTGGACTATGAAGGCGAGATTGCCATCGTCATCGGCAAGCCCGGGCGGCGCATCGCCGAGGCCGACGCCTATGACCATATCGCCGCCCTCACCTTGTGTAACGAAGGCACCATGCGCGACTGGGTCCGTCACGCCAAGTTCAACGTCACCCAAGGCAAGAACTGGGACGCCTCGGGCGCGATGGGCCCCTGGCTGGTCCCCTTCACCCACGCCGCCCAACTGGACGACATCCGCCTGACGACAAGCGTGAACGGCGCGCTGCGCCAGGACGACCGCACCAGCCGCATGCTGTTCCCCATCCGCCGCCAGATCGCCTATATCTCGACCTTCACCACGCTGGTGCCCGGCGACATCATCGTGACCGGCACGCCGACAGGTGCAGGCGCCCGGTTCGACCCGCCCCGGTTCCTGGTCCCCGGGGACGTGGTCGAGGTGACAGCCGAGGGCATCGGCACCCTGCGCAGCGAGGTCGCGGATGACGCCTGAGCAGCACCAGATCGCCGCCGCCGCCCTGATCACGGCAGAGCGGACGGGCGTGCAAACCGGCCTCTTGTCCGTCGCCCACCCCGACATCACCATGGACGACGCCTATGCCATCCAAGCGCAGGTGGTCGCCGCCAAGGTCGCCGCAGACGATCCGGTGATCGGATGGAAGATCGGGCTGACCAGCCGCGCCATGCAGCAGGCCCTGGGCATCGACATCCCCGACAGCGGCGTGCTGACCCGGTCGATGGCTTTCGACAGCGGCGCCGTGATCCCCGCGGGCCACTTCATCCAACCACGGATCGAGGCCGAGATCGCGTTCGTCATAAAACACGACATCGGCGGGGCGCATGTGACCCGGGCCGAGGTGCTGGCCGCGACCGACTACGTCACGCCCGCGCTCGAAATCCTCGACACCCGCATCCTGCGCGCGGACCCCGCCACAGGCCAGCCGCGCAAGGTATTCGACACCATCGCCGACAACGCGGCCAATGCAGGCATCGTCACCGGCACCGCCCGGCACGCACCCGACAATCTGCGCTGGGTCGGCGCCATCGTCAGCGCCAATGGCACGGTCGAGGAAACCGGCCTGGGCGCAGGCGTCCTGAACGATCCGGTGGAAAGCGTTGTCTGGCTCGCCCGGCGCATGGCGCTCTACGGCGCGACGATCAGGGCGGGGCAAGTGATCCTGTCGGGCAGCTTTATCCGCCCCATCGAATGCCCGCCGGGCACCCGGATCGACGCGGACTTCGGCAGCTTTGGCCGCGTCACCCTTGGCTTTGACTGACGCGCATCTGCAGACGCGCGGTGCAACCGCCCAGGGCCACGGTGTCCGAGACGAATAGAAACGCCGGAATGCGCGCAAACTGCCCGTCAAAGCTGTGATCGGCGCGCAAGGGTGCCAGCACCCGCGCGCGCCGCTCGGGCGCCATCAGGAACTTGGCCAGCGAGCCGTTGAAATACAGACCCGCACGCGGGAAATAGGCATAGGCCAGCTCGCGCACCATCAGGGCAAAGGCGTTTGTGCAGGTCTCAAGCGCCTCGCGGGCGCGGGGGTCATTGCTTTTGGCCAGCGCCTCGGCACTGTCCACATCAACGCCAATCACATGCGCCAAACGCAGCAGGCCCACGCCGGAAAACAGGTTCTCGACACTGTCAAACCGCGACGTGTCGGGCATATGCGCCTGCAGCACCGCCATCACGCTGCTGGGCAGGCTCGCGTGCCCTTGTTCCGAGGTAAAGACCACACCGCTTTCCATCTGCACGGCCGACACGTTGAACCCGGTGCCAAGGCCCACAACCAGCGCCTGCCCAGACCCGCCCAGGGTCGCGCCATCATGCAGCGGCTCGACCGCATCGGCGGCCACGGTCGGCACGGCCTGGCCCAGCGCCTCTAGGTCGTTCATCAGGGTCACGTCCCGCGCACCCAGCGCGGTGCCCAGCGCATCGGCGTCGAAATCCCAATTGCGGTTGGTCAACCGCGCCCGCTGGCCCGCAACGGGCCCCGCCACGGCGATCACCACGAAATCCGGCGCAGGCCGGCCGCCCAGATAATCCTGGGCCAAGGCCAAAAAGCTGTCGAACGCGTCATTGGGGCGGCGCAGCACCGTCTGAGGCAGCACCCCGTCCGGTCCCACCAGGGCGAGACGCGTATTTGTCCCGCCCACATCAGCGACCAAGCCGATGGCCCCTGCAAGTGCCGCGTCGATGTCCATTATGCCTCGCCTGGCTTCTTGCCCAAGATGATCATTCCCAGCAGGTCATCGTCTGTCACGTCGGCAACGTCAACCGTTCCCACCAATTGGCCGTTCTTCATAACCGAGGCGCGGTCGCACAGGTCCATCACATCGTGAATGTCGTGGCTGATCAAAAAGATACCGATGCCCTCGGCCTTCAGCTGCTGGATCAGCTCCGACACCATCTGCGTCTCGTGCGGGCCCAAGGCGGCGGTCGGTTCGTCCATGATCAGGATGCGCGCGTTGAAATAGACCGCGCGGGCGATGGCCACAGACTGCCGTTGCCCGCCCGACAGCGCACTGACCGGGTCCTTGAATTTTTTGAAATTCGGGTTCAGGCGCGCCATGATCTTGCGCGTCTCCGCCTCCATCGCGTCGTCGTTGACAAAGCCCACGGGCGACACCAGCTCGCGCCCCAAAAACAGGTTTGACGCAGCATCCAGGTTATCGGCCAGCGCCAGCGTCTGATAGATCGTCTCGATATTATGCGCGCGGGCGTCGCGGGGCGTGTTGATGGTGACCTGTTCGCCGTTCACATAAATCTCGCCCGAATCCATCGCATAGGCGCCGGACAGGATCTTGATCAGCGTGGATTTGCCCGCGCCGTTGTGACCCAACAGGCCCACGACCTCGCCGGGGTATAGGTCGACCGACACATGATCGACCGCCCGCACCCCCCCGAACGAGATGCAGATATCGCGCATATCGACCAGCGGGGTGCCCGTGCGATCAATCGGTGACTTGGGTGCAGGTGCGTGTTCAACGCTCATTTCGAAGCCCTCCGATAGAGGTTGTCCAGATAGACGGCCAGCACGAGGACAGAGCCCACGACGACCTGTTGAATGGCAGCGTCAAAGCCGATGAGGACCATGCCGGTCTGCAGGCTTTGCATGACAAAGGCGCCCAGGATCGCGCCGTAAATGGTGCCCACACCCCCGGCCAGGGACGTCCCCCCGATCACGGCGGCGGCGATGACATATAGCTCGTCCAGCGTGCCCAGCGCGTTGGTGGCCGACCCCAGCCGCGCCGACGCGACCGACGCAGAGAGGCCAGTAAGGAAGCCCATGAGGGCAAAGATCTTGACCGTCATCCACTTGGTATTGATGCCCGCCAGGCTCGCCGCCTCGGGGTTGCCGCCGATGGCATAGACATAGCGGCCAAAGCGCGTGCGGCTCATCACCAGGGTCATCACAATGGCCACGGCCAGCAGGATCAGAACCGGGATGGCAAAGCCGTGGCTGATAAACAGGCCGCCTTCGGGGATCTCGATCCCCTCCGCCGCCGCATACCGGCGCACAACGCCGCGCGGCCAGGGATAGGCGTTGACCAGCAGGACAGCACCGATGACCGCGCCACCGCTGATTGCCGCGATAAACCCGTCCGCCCATAGGGGCCGCTGGGCAAAGCCATGCTTGGTCCGCTGGCTGCGCCCGACAAAGACCAGGGCAACCACAACCGCGACCCCAATCAGGCCAATGATCCACGATCCAGTGGCGCCCACCGCGCCCTCGGGCGTGCCGCCCAACAGGCGAAAGGTGCTGTCGACGGGCGAAATCGTCTCGCCCCGCGCCACGAGGAAGGCCGCGCCGCGCCAGACCAGCAGGCCGCCCAGGGTGACGATAAAAGCCGGAATTTGCATATAGGCGATCAGATAGCCGTGGAACGCACCGACCAGCGTGCCGGTGATCAGGCCCACGATGACGGCGATGATCCAGATCGACCAATGCTCCAGCCCCACGATCTGGGGCAGAAACCACACTTGGGTCACGCCCATCACGATGGCGCAAAAGCCCAGGACAGAACCCACGCTTAGGTCGATATGGCGGGTGACAATCACCAGAACCATGCCGCAGGCCATGATCCCGATCGACGATGTCTGCACGCTCAGGTTCCACAGGTTGCGCGGTGTCAGAAAGGCGCCAAAGCCGTTGACCAGCGCGCCATACATGTGAAAGCCGATCCAAATCAGTGCCAGCGCCCCGATCATTCCGATTAGGCGGGTGTCGATCTCGGTCGCTTGGATAAACCGCGCCACCGGGCCCTTGGTCGCGGGGGGCGTGCCGGTGGGGCCAGGCTGGCCGGCGTCATTCGTTGTGTCTGTCATCACTCGTGTTCCAGATAAAGGGCGCCCAGTGCCGAAAACGCGGTTTCGGGTGCACGCAAGCTGGTGATGTAAGGGGTTCGGGGGTGCACCGGCAGCCCGTGGCCGCCGGTGCACATGGCCATCAGGCCTTAGCTACAGCCGTCAACGCCGTCCATGGCGCCAGCACAGACCTTGTCTTTGGCGATGTGGCCTGCGTCGATCACGGCGCTGATGTTGTCTTTGGTGATCGGGGTGGGGTCGAGGAAGATGGCGTTCATCTCAACACCGTTCTCGCCACCGGACCACTTGACCGCACCGTCGATGCTGTCCAGCGTCGCGCCACCGGCCAGGGCCACAGCGATGTCTGCCGCCGCCGACCCGAGGTCCAGCGCGTTTTTCCAGACCGACACGGTCTGCTCGCCACGGGCCACACGGTTCAGGGCCGCGTGGTCACCGTCTTGGCCACCCACGGGCACCGACAGACCTTGGGCTTGCAGCGCTGCAATCGCGCCACCGGCCATGCCGTCGTTCTGGCTCAGAACCGCATCCACGTCGTTGTTGGCGGCGGTCAGGATCTGCTCCATGTTCTTTTGCGCGTTGTCAGGCTTCCACCCGTCCGAGAACGCCTCGCCCACGATGGTGATCTCGCCCGCGTCGACCTTGGCGCCGATCACTTCCATCATGCCTTCCAGCAGAAAGCCCGCGTTCGGGTCGCCCTTGTCGCCCTTGATGATGGCATAGTTGCCCGCGGGCTGTTCACCCATCACAGTCTCTGCGATGATGCGGCCCACGCCCTTGTTGTCAAAGGTCAGGTAGAAGGTGCGGTCGTCCTCGATCAGGCGGTCATAGCCCACCACCGGGATACCCTCGTTGTCGGCCTGGTCGATGGCGGGGCCAATGGCGTCCTTGTCCATCGCCAGAATGATCAGCGCGTCGGCACCCTGGGCGATCAGCGCCTCAACATCCGTCAGCTGCTTGGCGGCCGAGGCCTGCGCGTCCGCGGAAATGTACTTGGCCCCCAGCTCTTCCAGCTTGCTCTTGATCGCGGCCTCATCCGTTTTCCAGCGCTCTTCCTGGAAATTGGACCAGCTGACGCCAACGGTCACGCCATGGCCGTCCGCCAGCGCGAATGGCGCCCAGGCAAACGAGACTGCAGCTGCCAGGGCAGCGATTTGTTTTTTCATGATGTCCTCCCAAAGACTTGGCCCGCACATGGTTTGGTGGCGGGTGCCCCATTGTTAGCCACTTAAATTCGAAAAGCAAATTAAATTGGACAGCCCCCCAAAAAACCGTCAGAGTTGGGGACGAGGCGCCGCTGGCATTGCCAATGGCGAAGGGAGAAAAGAAAGTCTTTTCATGGCGTTCGGTCATCAGAAAGTGGAAAGCCGCAGGCTGCTGCTGCGCGAGATATCCCAGCGCGGCCCGCTGCCGCGCATCGATCTGGCCGAACGGACAGGCATCAGCCGGGCCACGGTGACATCCGTCACAGCCGACCTTTTGCGCGGCGGTCTGATCGAGGAGGTCCGCCGCGAATCACGCAGTGACGAGGCCGCCCGCGGCCGCCCGCGCGTCGACCTCAAAATCGCCGGGCGCGCGCATCTGATCGCCGGGCTCAAAGTCTCCGACCGGCAGATCTCGCTCGTGCTAATGAACTTCGAAGGCGCGCATGTGGCCGAACACCAAAGCCAGATGGGCGCCGCCCGCCAGACACCCGATGGCCTCGCCCGCGAGATCGCCACCGGCCTCAGCGCCCTGGCGCGCAAGGCGGGCGGCACCGTCGCCGATATCTCTGCCGTGGGCGTCGGGCTCGCGGGTGTGGTCGATGCCGATCACGGGCTGGTTTACTGGTCTCCCTCGCTCGACCAGCGCAACGTCGCCCTGGGCGAGGTGCTGTCGCAGCGGCTGGGCGTGTCGGTCTACCTCGACAACGATGCCAACCTGGTGGCGATGGCCGAAATGACCTTTGGCCTGGGCAAGGACCACTCCGATTTCATCGTGATCACCATCGAAAGCGGGGTCGGCATGGGCATGGTCCTGGGCGGGCAACTCTACCGCGGCACCCGCGGCTGCGGCGCCGAGTTTGGCCATACCAAGGTGCACCTGGACGGCGCACTCTGCCGCTGCGGCCAACGCGGCTGTCTTGAGGCATATGTGGCCGACTACGCCCTGGTGCGCGAGGCGACCAGCGTGGGCGGGCTAAGCCTGACAACCCCCACATCCGAGGCTGTGAGCATCGTTCTGACCGCCGCCAAGGCGGGCGATCCCACCGCCCGCACCGTGGTGCAGCGCGCCAGCAAGATGTTCGCCATGGGCCTCGCCAACCTGGTCAACATCTTCGACCCCGAGCTGATCATTCTGGCCGGTGAACAGATGCAGTTCGACCACCTCTATGCCGATGCGGTGATCGAAGAGATGCGCAAAAGCATCGTGGAAATCGACAAGCCGCCCCCGGACGTGGTGGTGCACAAGTGGGACAACCTGATGTGGGCGCGCGGTGCGGCCGCCTATGCGCTGGAATTTGTGCAGGACACCGCGGTCGAGGCCCTGGAAGATGCGTAGGGCGCTCTTGCCGCTATGGCTCTGCATGGCGCAGGGCGTGCTGGCCGACACCCCCCGCTTTGTCCCCGTTGACGTGCCACAGCACGTCTATGACGGCGGGTGGGAACATTTCGTGGGCGGCGGGCTGGCGGTGCTGGACTGCGACGGCGACAGCTTGCCCGACCTGGTCGCGGCAGGCGGGTCCAACCCGCCGATGCTGCTGCGCAACCGGACGGGCGCGGATGGCGCGGTCCGGTTTGAGGACGCCACGCCCAAGGCGCTGCGCCTGACGGGCACCACAGGGGCCTACCCGCTCGACATCAACAATGACGGCCACCTTGACCTCGTGCTGCTGCGCGTGGGGCCCGATGCGGTGGTGCTGGGCCAGGGCGACTGCCAGTTCGCAGCCCCGCAGTTGGACGATACCGACCGCTGGACAACCGGCTTTTCCGCAACCTGGGAGGCCGGGCAGGACCGCCCCACCCTCGCCTATGGCCACTATGTCGACCGCAGCGACCCCAACGGCCCGTTCGAGGCCTGCGACAGCAACACGCTTTGGCGGCCGACCGCGGCAGGCTATGCGCAGACGGACCTGGCCCCTGGGTTCTGCGCGCTGTCGATGCTCTTTACCGACTGGTCGCGCACCGGGCGCGCCGATCTGCGGGTGTCGAACGACCGCCACTATTATGTGCGCGCGGGCCAGGAACAGCTCTGGGCGATGGAGGACACGCCCCGTCTGTACACCGAGGACGACGGCTGGACCCGGCACATGCTGTGGGGCATGGGGATCGCCGCGCGGGATGTGGACCGCGACGGGCGGGACGAGGTTTATCTGTCGTCGATGGGCGACCAACGCCTGATGCGGCAGGTGGGCGATGGGCCACGCTTTGCCGATGTGCCCTTTGCCATGGGCACAACCGCGCAGCGCCCCTATGTGGGCGGCGACGGGCGCCCCTCGACCGGGTGGCACATCGCCTTTGGCGACGTGAACAATGACGGGCGCGACGACGCCTTTATCGCCAAGGGCAATGTGCAGCAGATGCCCGGTAACGCGATGGAAGACCCCAACAACTTGCTTATGGGCCAAGCCGATGGCAGCTTTGCCGAGGTGGGCGATGTGGCCGGCGTCGCGTCCATGCACCGCGGGCGCGGGGCGGCCCTGGTGGATTTCAACGGCGATGGACTGCTGGATCTGGCCGTGGTCAACCGGCGCGCCCCGCTTGAGGTCTGGCAAAACGTCACCGACGCCCCCGGCGCCTGGCTGGCCGTATCGCTGCACCAGGACGGCGCCAATACCCAAGCCGTCGGCGCCTGGATCGAGGTCGATGACGGTATCGCGGTCCAAGCCCGTGAGGTCACCGTCGGCGGCGGCCACGCAGGCGGCGTCGCAGGCCCGCAACATTTCGGCCTGGGCCCGCAAGACACCGTACGCGTCCGCATCCGCTGGCCCCACCGCGCCTGGACCCAATGGCAAAAGGTCACGGTGAACCAGGTGATCACCCTCTCTCGCTAACCCGTGATCCAAAGGCCGCCTGCCGGCGACACCATGTTTTGGGGGGCTCTGCCCCCGTCCTTCGGACTCCCCCGAGGTATTTTCAGTCAGAAGAAAACAACCCCCCAATTGTGTTTCTTCTGACCATAAATACCTCGGGGGTGAGGCCGCAGGCCGAGGGGGCTGGCCCCCTTATGGCGCGGTCCTATGCCACCCAGGAGGCCCATTGGCTTTAGTCGACGGGCAAACCGCTTGGCACCGCTGTGGGAACGCCCAGCGCGCCGCGCAAGCTTTGCGGATCGGTCAGCGCACCGAGGAAGGCCAGGATATCCGCGACCTCTGCATCGGTCAGCGACATCGGGGCAAGCGTATTGGCTGCTGCGATCGCGTCGACCTCTGCCGCGTCGCTCAGCACACGCGCGTCATTTGCGTCAAAGCCGGGCATCACCGCTTGGCCGATGTCATAGGCCCGCAGCGACGCGACCGGGTCGAGGTGGTGGCGCACCACGCCCTCTAGCGTGGCATAGGCCCCGCTATGCCCATAGGGTGCGGTGTACGCCACGTTGCGCAGCGACGGTGTGCGGAAGGCATAGGCATCCGCAGGGTCCCCCGTCACGCGCATACGGCCCGTGTCGCGCGCGTGGCTTTCAAACCGCGCGGCCTTGCCCGGCCCGATCTGCGGCATGGCGATAGCGTGAAAGCTGTGGTCGGTCTGAAACCGGCCCGCATGGCAGTCGGCGCATTGCGCCTTGCCATAAAACAGGTCCATCCCCCGCATTGCATCGGGCGCCATCGCGGTGCCGTTGCGCAGGTACAGATCAAAGGGGCTCGCCACTCCGCGCCACTCAAAATCCAGAAACGCGGCCAACGCGTCAGAGATATCGGTGAAGTGGACCCGCGCGTCGCCGATGATGGCGTCAAAGCGGGTGCGGTAGTCCGGGATCGCCTCGATCCGCTGCGACAGGATATCCCAGGCCCCGCCCGGCCCCGTGATCAGCCCCTGGCGCACCGCCTGCGCCACCTCGTTTTCGCTGTAATGCCCCGCCATCTCATCCGGCGACAGCACCGGGAACATCGACTGCGCGCTCAGGGCCGAGGCAAAGCCTGCCTCCATCTCGGCCCCCAGGGGCGTGCGGATGCCAGAGGGGCGGTGCGCGTCCTCCTCCAACCGGCCGTCGTGAAAGAACACCGTGAACTCGGTCGCGCCGAGGTTAAAGAGCGCAGGCGCGTTGCGCGGGATGCGCTGTTCGGGCAGGTTGGCGGGGTCGGCCACCCGGTCCGGCCCCAGGCCCAGCGCCCCATCGCCCAGGCCCAGCGACACGCCGTCGCCGGTGGCAAAGTCCGGGTGATGGCACGTGGCGCAACTGACCGTCTTCGACCCCGACAGGATCGGGTCATAGAACAGCAACTGCCCCAGCAGGATCTGCGCACTGTCATGGTCGGGAAAAACCGGCTCTTCAAACGCCAGATCGGCGGCCCAGACGGGGGCCGCCACCAGGCAAACCGCAAGCGCCTTAAACGAAACGCGAGACATAGTTCTCAAATATCTCCTGCCGGCCCGACCGCGGTTGCGGCGCGATCCCCTCGGCCATAACACGGTCCGAGAGCGTGGCCAAATCACTCTCCAACATCGCCTGCGCCGCGGCCGTGTCCCACCCGGCATAGCGCGCCTCAAGGGCCGCTAGCAAACCGCCATCCGCGATCATCGCCGCCGCCGCCTTCAGCCCGCGGGCGCAGATGTCCATCGCCCCCACATGGGCGGCAAGCAGGTCTTCGGCATCCAGCGATTGGCGCCGCAGCTTGGCGTCGAAATTCGTCCCGCCACGGCCCAACCCTCCCGCCTGCAGGATGTGGTAATAGCACAGCGCCACCTCGGGCACGTTGTTGGGAAACTGGTCCGTATCCCAGCCCGACTGATAATCGTTGCGGTTCATGTCGATCGACCCCAACAGCCCCTCGGACGCGGCCACCGCGATCTCATGCTCGAACGAATGACCGGCCAGGATCGCATGGCCCTGCTCCAGGTTCAGCTTTACCTCACCCTCCAGGCCGTACTTGCGCAAAAAACCGATACAGGTCGCCGCATCGAAATCATACTGGTGCTTCGACGGCTCCTGCGGCTTGGGCTCGACCAGGATCTGGCCGTCAAAGCCGATCTTGTGTTTGTACTCGACGACCATCGCCAAAAACCGGCCCATATGGTCCAACTCGCGCCGCATGTCGGTGTTCAGCAGCGTCTCGTACCCCTCACGCCCGCCCCACAACACGTAATTCTGCCCGCCCAGCTTGTGGGTCGCGTCCATGCACCCCTTTACCGTGGCCGCGGCATAGGCAAACACATCCGGGTCCGGGTTGGTCGCGGCACCCGCCATCCAGCGGCGGTCCGAGAACATGTTCGCCGTGCCCCACAAACAGCCCACACCGGTCTCTTCCATCTTCGGCCCGAAATAGTCCGTGATCTCGATCAACCGATCCAGGCTCTCGGCAAAGGTGGCGCCCTCGGGCCGGATATCCGCATCATGCCAGCAGAAAAACGGCACCCCCAGACGCGCAAACATCTCGAACGCCACGTCGGCCTTCATCTTGGCGCGGCCCATATCGTCCTGCGGATGCCAGGGCCGCACAAAAGTCGGCCCGCCAAACGGATCGCCCCCCTCCCAGGCAAAGGAATGCCAATAGGCCACGGCAAAGCGCAGGTGCTCCTCCATCCGTTTGCCCATAACCACCTCGTCCGGGTTGTAATGGCGGAACGCCAGCGCATTGGTGCTCTCTGGTCCCTCAAATGTTGCGGCGGGGACGGCGTCGAAAAATCCTGTGGTCATGGCATGGCTTTCAAAGTTGGATAGGCAAAGGCAAAGCCCCGATAGGCGTCGGCATAGGCGTCGCGCAGGGCGCGGTCAGGGGCAATCGTGGCGGCAACGGGCGGCTTGGTCATTACTGCATCCGGCGCCGCCCCCGTGGCCCCGCACATGGCGATACGCGCAGCCCCCAGGGCAGCCCCAAAGGCACTTTCATCCGTTCGCTCCAGCGGGATATCCAGCACTGTGGCCAGCATCTGCGTCCAATAGTCGGACCGCGCCCCGCCCCCGATGGCCAGGGCCGTTTCCAGTTGCGCGCCAGTGGCCTTCAACGCCTCCAGGCTGTCGCGCAGGGCAAAACAGACACCCATCATCACCGCATGGGTCAGTGCGGCGGCATCACTGGCCACCGACAGGCCGGTAAATCCACCGCGCAGCTGCGCGTCGTTATGCGGCGTCCGCTCGCCCGACAGATAGGGATAAAACCGCACGTCGCCCGGCGCGCGCAGGTCTGGCCCAAGGGCACCGGACAGGGCGGCGGCACTTTGCCCGGTGATCCGGGTCAGCCAGTTCAGGCTGTCGGTCGCGGCCAGAACCACGCCCATCTGATACCACCGATCCGGCACCGCATGGCAGAACGTGTGCACGGCACTGGCGGGCATCGGCGCATAGCGGTCGCGCCCGGTCAACACCACGCCCGATGTGCCCAGCGACACGAACCCCTGCCCCTCGCCCAAGGCCCCGACACCGCAGGCCGCAACCGCATTGTCAGCGCCCCCCGCCACCACGACGCAAGTGGGCGGCAACCCCAAATCAGCGCGCACCGATTGCACAGGGCCAATCACATCCGTGCCCTCCAGCAGGTCGGGCATCTGCGCCCGGTCCATTCCGCCCAGCGCCAGCAGGTCATCCGACCAGACCCGCGCGCCGACGTCCAACCAGGCCGTGCCCGCCGCATCCGACATCTCGGTCGCATAGCGCCCGGTCAACCACCAGGTGACATAGTCCTTGGGCAACATGACCTTGGCAACGCGGGCAAACACGTCCGGCTCATTGGCCGCAACCCAGGCCAGCTTGGGCGCGGTAAAGCCGGGAAAGACGATATTGCCGCTCTGCACGCGCGCCTTTGGGTCGGCGTCCAACGCGGCGGCTTCCACATGGCTGCGCGTGTCGTTCCACAGGATGCAGGGCCGCAGCACCGCGCCCTGCGCATCAACCAACACCGCACCGTGCATGTGACCCGACAAGGCCAGACCGCGCACCGCACCATACGCCCCGGGATGGTCTGCGCGCAGCTGCGTCAGCGCGGCTGCGACACCCGCGACCCAATGGGCCGGGTCCTGCTCGCTCCACCCAGGCGCGGGGTGCGACACGTCATAGGTCGCATCGGCACTGCCCACGGCCCGGCCCTCGCCGTCCACAAGCAACGCCTTGACACCCGAGGTGCCCAGATCAAGCCCCAGAAACATTGCAGTCCTCCCTGGGCCCAACCTTCGCCGCACTTAATTCACTTGTCAAATTTATTATGATGTACGCACCTCATTTCGACGCCGTTGGATCGGCGCGCGCCGGTCCGCCCTTCTCTGTTCTAAAAAAATCCCCGCCGGAGGCTCCCGCCCTTTCGGCCCGCCCGGCGGCACGGTATAGCGGCGCGACCCATCCAAGGCGGAGCCTGCACATGCCCTTTGACCGCGCCATCAAGATCGCGCCCTCCATCCTCGCCGCGGACTTTGCCAATTTCGGCGCCGAATGCGCTGCGGTCGAACGCGAAGGCGCCGACTGGATTCATGTGGACGTCATGGACGGCCACTTCGTGCCCAACATCACCTTCGGCCCGGCGACTTGTGCTGCGCTCCGCCCGCATATCAAGGGCGTGATGGACGTCCACCTGATGATTGCGCCCGTCGATCCCTATATCCAAGCTTTCGCCGACGCAGGCGCCGACATCCTGACCGCCCATGTCGAGGCTGGTCCACATATCCACCGCACCTGCCAAGCGATCCGCGCCGCAGGCATGAAGGCCGGTGTCGCCCTGAACCCCGGCACACCGGCAAGCGCCGTGGCCGAGCTGTTGGACATGATCGATCTGGTCTGCGTGATGACGGTCAACCCCGGCTTTGGCGGGCAAAAGTTCATCGACATGTCGGCCAAAATCTCCGCCCTGCGCAGCATGATCGGCGACCGGCCCGTGCATATCGAGATCGATGGCGGCATCGATCCGACGACAGCCCCCATTGTCACCCGCGCAGGCGCCGACGTACTTGTCGCAGGCTCCGCCGTTTTCCGGGGCGGCTCGGCCGAACAGCCGGATCCGTACGGCGAAAACATCCGCGCCATCCGCGCTGCCGCCGAAGGTGTCTGGACCTAAGCCAGCCTGTCGGCAAAGGTCTCGATCAGCTTGTGCTTGAGGATCTTGCCCGTCGGCGCTGCGGGCAGGCTCTGCGCAAACACATACCGCGCGGGCCGCTTGTACCCGGCCAGCCGCGCTTTGACGAAGGCACGCAAGGCGTCCTCGGTCAGGTCCGTGTCGGCCCGCACCTGGACAAAGGCCAACACCTCTTCATCCCCTGCCACGCGGCGCCCGACCACGGCGGCTTGGATCACGTCGACATGATCGTTCAGCGCCGCCTCCACCTCGGGCGGGTAGACGTTAAAACCGCCGTGGATGATCAGCTCTTTCGAGCGGCCCAGGATGTGCAGCCGTCCTTGCGCGTCAATGCGCCCCAAGTCGCCCGTGCGCAGCCAGCCTGCGGCGTCCAGCACCTCTGCCGTGGCGTCCGGATTGCGGAAGTAGCCGCGCATGACGTGGGGGCCGCGGGTCAGCACTTCACCCATGCCATCGCCACCGCCGCTGACATCCACGTCGATCTTGATCTCGATCCCCGGCAGCGCCGGCCCGACCGAAGTGTCGGGGTCGCCGATCTGGTTCAGCGTCGCGGCGGTGCCCGCGGTGCTTTCGGTCATGCCATAGCCGTTCTGGATCGCGACGCCATAGAACGCCTCGGCCTCCCGCTTCCACGTCGGGTCCAGCGGTGCGGCGCCGGACGAGACATAGCGCAGCGTGTCCGACCCCAGCCGCGTCAGCCCGTGGGTGCGGGCGTGGGCCATCAGCAGCGCATGCATCTGTGGCACGGCGGAGAAGAGGGTGATCCCGTCGCGCAGCCCGTCATAGACCGCGGCCACATCGAAGCGCGGCACGAGCCGGACGGGCGCACCCGCGTGGATGGCGGCGACGACGACAGAGCAGAGACCGAAGACGTGCGTCGTTGGCAGCACGCCATAGATCAGATCGTCGGGCGTCATGCTGCGCAGCGCGGCGGAGGTGGCGCCGCCGAAGCGGACGTTGCTGTGGGTCAGCATCACGCCCTTGGGATCGCCGGTGGTGCCGGTGGTATAAAGCAGGACGGCGACGGCGCTGTCCCCGGCGAAACTGTCCCCGCGGGGACAGTGTAGCAACAGATGCCCGGCCTCACTGGATAGGGTGATGTCGTCTATATGTGCTCCAAAACTTTGTGCGGCTGTGCTGTGTTTTGCTGCATCTGACGACACCTGTGCGGTGTAGCACGTGACCTTTGGCGCGGCGTGGGCATCCACGCGGGCAATCTCGGCCTGGGTTTGACGGGCGTTCACGGGCACGGCGGTCGCGCCCAGGCGCCAGGTGGCAAAGAGGGCCACGACCGCCGCGGCGCAGTTTTCCGACACGATCATCACGCGGTCGCCCGGGGCCACGCCGCGCTGTGCAAGCTCTGCCGCGAATGCATGGGCCCCCGCGTCAAGCGCGCGGTAGCTTAACCGGGCGCCGGTGGCGTCCGTCACCGCCAAGGCGTCGGGGCGTTGCGCCAACTGGCTGTCCAAGAGGGCGGCGACGCTGTGCATCAGCCGAAGTCCGGCAGACGTTTTTCGAGGAAGGCGGCGATGCCCTCTGCCGCCTCTGCCCCCCCGGCGGCGGCGGCCATGGCGTCGCGTTCGGCGTCAAGCTGGGCGGCCTCGGTCTGGTCATAGGCGCCCGCGACCAAGGCGCGAATGACCCCTTGGGCCGTGCGCGGGCCCTTGGCCAGGGCGTCGGCCAAGGCGTGCGCCTCGGCCAGCACCTGATCGGCGGGGGCGGTGCCGGTGATGGCGCCCAGATCGGCCAGCCGGTCGCTGGTGACCGGGCGGCCCAGCACGCACATGTCCATTGCGAGGGCGCGGGGGACAAGGCGGGCCAGGGACGCGGTGAGGCCCGCATCGGGCACCAGCCCCGCCTTGACATAGGCCGCGGTAAAGTTGATGCCCGCCTGCGCCACGATAAAATCGCACGCCAACGCCAGCGAGGCGCCCGCACCCGCGGCACCGCCCTTGACCGCGGCGATCACCGGCACCGGACAGGCCCGTATGGCGCGGATGAGGTCGTGCAGATCATCCACCTTGGCCCGCCGGGCGTCTTCGGTCAGGGTGCGCCGTTCGATCAGCACGTTCAGATCGCCGCCCGCGCAGAAAAAACCGCCGTCCGAGGTGAGGATCACGGCGCGTATCCGGGCATCGTGCGCTTGGGCCATCGCACTGCGGATCGCGTCATAAAGCGCGGGCGACAGCGCGCCGCGCCGCGCGGCATTGCCGTTCCAGATGATCAGCCGGTCGCCCGCGTCTTCGACCCGCGCGGTCATGGCTTGACCCGTTTGTAGACGCCGGTCGAGGTGGCGAGCACGCGGCCTTCGGCGCCGGTCAGGACCCCTTCGGCAAAGACGAGGCTGCGGCCCCCGCCGGTGATTTCGCCCACCGCCGTCACCAGGCCAGATTGGGCAGGCGCGAGGTATTGCGTGGTCATCGAGATCGTCATGAACCGCGTGTCGCCCGCCGCATCGCCGGTGAGCGAGGCGGCAAAGCCCATCGCGTTGTCGAGCATGCAGGACATGATGCCGCCATGCAGGCCGCCGTGGCGGTTGCCGTGCTGCGGGCCGATGTCCAAGAGGCACCGCCCCTTGCCGTCCTGGGCCGAGATGTCGACCACATAGCCCAAGAGCGTCTGCGCCCCGGTTTCGTCCCGGATGATGCCCGGACCGTCCGGCGGATCAGGCGGCCGAGAGGGCAATGAACCGTTCCAGATGATAGTCGGTGTCGCCAAAGCGGTGGTCGGACATCACGATCCGCTTGGCGATATGGGCCAGTTCGTATTCCTGCGTCATCGCGATGCCGCCGTGCATTTGGATCGATTCCTCGGCCACCAGGCGGCCCACGCGGCCGATCAGGTTTTTGGTGGCCGACAGATGCAATTGGGCGTCGTGGGCGGTGAGGTATCCGGCGGCGTTGATCACGGCGGACCGGGCCTGTTCCAACTCGATCAGCAGGTCGGACATGCGGTGCGCCAGCGTCTGAAAGGTGCCGATGGGCCGCCCGAACTGCTTGCGCGTCATCAGGTAGTCTTGGGTCAGCGCGGTTGCGGTTTCCATTGCGCCCAGCGCCTCTGCAGAGATGGCGACGAGGGCGAGGTCCGTGACCTCTTGCAAGGCGTCCGCGCCGACACCCAGCGGGGTGGCTGGGGTCTTTTCCAGCGTCACCTCGCCCGCGCGCCCGCCTGCGAGCAGCGGGTACCCTTGGATATCGAGGCCTGCTGCGCCCTTGTCGACGCGGTAGAGTGCAATTGTACCCTCGGCCCGGGCCGAGACGATGAGGTGATCGGCGGCTTCGGCGTTCATCACCACGGCCTTGCGCCCCGTGAGCCTGTCACCATCCGCCTGCGTCTGGACATAGTCCATGTCATAGCGCCCGCCGGGTTCACCATGTGCGACTGCAAGCTGCAGCGTGCCTGCAATCACGTCGGCCACCAGTTCGATCTGCCCTGCCGCGGCCAACAGGCGCCCGCCCATCAGCGCGCTGTCGAGCACGGGTTCGACCACGCCCGCACGGCCCAATTCCTCGAATACCACAGCGATATCGAAGCCTGCGCCGCCAAAGCCGCCCTGATCCTCGGTAAAGAGCGCGCCCAGCACGCCAAGATCGGCCAGTTCACCCCAGATATCCGCCGACATGCCAGCGTCGGAGGCGAGGATCTGGTTGCGGGTGTCGGTGGTGTATTTGTCGCGCAGGTAGCGCCGCAGGGTGTCCTGCAGCATCTGGCGTTCTTCGGTCAGGTCAAAGTTCATTGGCCGCTCATGGTGGTTTTGGCGATGATCCCGCGCTGGATTTCGTTGGAGCCGCCGAAGATCGACAGTTTGCGGTTGTTGAAATATTGCGCGGCGACCGGGCCGGCCTGGTGCGGGTCGGGGATGCGGTCGTTGGCGCCCTCGACCGCCTCGGATGCAAACGGCATGGCGTAGGGGCCTGCGGCGCGGCGGGCGAGATCGTTGATTTCCTGGCGGATGATCGACCCTTTGACCTTGAGCATCGACGCCTCGAGCCCCGGGGCACCCCCGGCGGCGGCCTGCGACACGATGCGCAGGTTCGACGTGGCCATCGCGCGCATGTCGATTTCCACCTGTGCGACGCGCGCGGCGAAGTGCGGGTTTTGCAGCAGCGGCTTGCCATTCTGCACCTCGGCCCGGGCGAGGCGTTTGACCGCCTGCAGGGCCGCGAGGCTGGCGCCGACACCGCCGAGGCCGGTGCGTTCGTGCGTGAGCAGGTATTTGGCGTAGGTCCAGCCCTTGTTTTCCGCGCCCACGAGGTTTTCGACGGGCACGCGGACATCCGTGAACCAGACCTCGTTCACCTCGTGACAGCCGTCCAGCAGGATGATCGGCCGCACCTCGACCCCGGGGCTGTCCATGTCGATCAGGAGGAACGAGATGCCTTCCTGCTGCTTGACCTCCGGGTCCGTACGGACGAGGCAGAAGATCATGTTGGCGTGCTGGCCCAGGGTGGTCCAGGTTTTCTGGCCGTTGACGATATAGTGGTCGCCGTCGCGCACGGCCTTGGTTTTCAGCGAGGCAAGGTCGGAGCCCGCGCCCGGTTCGGAGTAGCCCTGGCACCACCAGTCGGTGCCGTCCAGGATGCGCGGCAGCCAGTGGTCCTGCTGCGCCTTCGAGCCGAACTTTTGCAGCACCGGGCCCAGCATCGACAGCCCAAAGGGCACGATGCGCGGGGCGTGGGCGGCGGCGGCCTCGACATCATAGATGTGCCGCTGGACCGCGGACCATTCGGCGCCGCCATAGGCGCGGGGCCAGTTCTGCGCCAGCCAGCCGCGCGCGTTCAGGATCGCGTGCCAGCGTTCCATGTCGTCCTTGGTCAGGTCCTGGCCCATCCGCACCTTGTCGGCGATGTCGCTGGGCAGGTCGTCCCGCAAAAAGGCGCGTATCTCGGCCTCGAACGCGGTTTCTTCGGGCGTAAACGTCAGGTCCATGGTCTAGCCTTCCTTGTTGAGGTCATCGAATGTGCGGCCCTCGGCCACCAGCTGTTCCAGCAGCGGGGCGGGCTGCCAGAAATAGGGGTCGTCCTGGGCGTAGGTCTGGATGTCGGCCAAAAGCCCCGGCAGCCCGACGATATCCGCCCATTTCAGCGGCCCACCGCGGTAGCGGGGAAAGCCGTAGCCAAAGAGCAGGGTCATATCCACGTCCAGCGGGCGGCGCGCGATCCCCTCGCCCACCACCTTGGCCGCCTCATTGACCATGGCCGCCATATAGCGGCGCACGATCTCGTCCTCCGTAAAGGCGCGCGGGGTGATCCCTTGGGCCGCCCGCTCCGCCTCGATCAGCGGCATGACGTCGGGGTTGGGCACCCGCGCCTTGGGGCCCGCGGCATAGTCGTAATACCCCTTGCCCGTCTTCTGCCCAAAATGCCCGTCTTCACACAGCTGATCGGCATAGGCTGCGTCGCGCGCCCGCGGGTCCAACCCCTCGGCCCGCTTGCGCTTGCGCACCGCCCAGCCGATGTCGAGCCCCGCAAGGTCCGCCACGGCAAAGGGGCCCATGGCAAAGCCAAACGCCTCGAGCGCCGCGTCGATCTGATAGGGTGAGGCGCCGTCGAGGATCATGTGATCGGCGCAGGTCCGGTAGGTCGACAGGATGCGGTTGCCGATGAACCCGTCACAGACCCCCGCCCGCACGCTGATCTTGCCCAGCGCCTTGCCCAGGGCAAAGCCCGTCGCCGCCACATCCGGCGCCGTCTGGTCCGCCACCACGATCTCAAGCAGCTTCATCACATGGGCGGGCGAGAAAAAGTGCAGGCCCAGCACATCGGCGGGCCGCGACGTGGTCGCCGCAATCTCGTTGATGTCCAGGTAGGACGTGTTCGACGCCAGCACGCAGCCCGGTTTGCACACCCGATCCAGCGCGGCAAAGACGTCCTTCTTGACCGACATATCCTCGAACACGGCTTCGATCACCAGGTCCACATCCGACAGCGCCTCATAGGCGGTCACAATCTGCAAGGCCTGGCCCAGGATCGCGTCATGCTGATCGGTGCTGATCTTGCCCCGCTTCAGCGCGCCCGACAGGTTGGCCGCGATGCGGCCGCGCGCGGCCTCGCCCGCCTCTGCCGACATCTCTAGCAGGTGAACACGCAGGCCTGCCAGCAGGGTCGCCGTGGCAATCCCGGCCCCCATCGTGCCGCCGCCGATCACGGCGATATGCTGCACCGGGCGCGGGTCGACGCCCTTCAGCTCGGGCAGGTTGCCCACCGCCCGTTCCGAGAAAAAGGCGTGGATCATCCCCTTGCGCTGGTCGGTCTGCATGAGGTCGAAGAAAATCTTGCGCTCGGCCTTCAGCCCCCCGGCAAAGTCGGTGCCGTAGGCGGCCTCGATCGCGCGCACGCACCAGGCGGGCGACACCTGCCCCTTGGCCCGCGCCAATGTCGCGTCAAAGGCCGCGTCCCAATCGACGGGGTCGGGCAAGGGCAGCGCGCTGACCGCACGGCGCGGCGCGCCCGCGTCCAGCAAGGACTGCGCATAGGCGATGCCGTTCTCTTTGGGATCACCGTCCTGCACCAGGTCGATGATGCCCAGCGCCCGCGCCTTGTCGGCGCCAATCGGGCGGCCTGTGGTCATCACCTCAAGCGCGGGTTCCACCCCGGCCAGGCGCGGCAAGCGCTGCGTGCCGCCCGCACCCGGGATCAATCCCAGATGCACCTCGGGCAGGCCCACCCGGGCCGACGGCACCGCAATGCGGTAGTGACAGCCCAGCGCCACCTCGAGCCCACCGCCCAAGGACACGCCGTGCATCGAGGCGACGACGATCAGCGGTGAGGCTTCGATGCGGTTGATCAGATCGGGCAGATGCGGGTCAAGCGGCGGCTTGCCGAATTCCTTGATATCGGCGCCCGCAAAAAACGCGCGCCCTTCGCCCACGATCAGCACGGCGCGCAGGCCCGTCTCTGCCTCGGCCTCGGCCTGGTCCATCCGGTCCCACAGGCCCTGGCGGACCGCCTGGCTGAGCGCGTTGACCGGTGGGTTCTGCACCGTCAGCACCGCGATATCGCCGTGCCGTGCATAGGCAATCTTGTCGCTCATGAAACCTCCGCTGCTGCTGATCGCGCCCCGGGGCTCCTCTTTCCCCCGGACACAACAACAGCCTAGGCAGCCGCCGAAAAAGGGCAAGCCCCAGAACATGGCCCGATCAAAGGACGCCACGTCCCCCGCTTCTCTGTTCTAAAAAAATCCCCCCCGGAGGCCCGATATGCCCCCGCAGCCCGCGGCGTGGGTCAGCGTTCGCGGCGGTAGACAAAGCACCGCCCCTGCACCGCACCTGACGGCAAGGGCTGTTCGACCAGATCGTCGAAATACATCCGGTCCGACGACACCATCAGCCCGCCTAGGGCCAGCAGCGGCGCGACCAGAGGCGATACTGCCCGCGCGAATTGGTCGTTCTTGTGCGCGTTGTGCCCGCCCAGATCGGCGTGGATCAGGGCAGCGGTGGCGCCAAAGCGGGCCAGCGCCTGCGGCAGCGTGTCAAAGACATCGCCCAGCAGCACGTGGCTGTCGGGCGGGGTGCTGTCGGGGTGCGAGGCAATCGCGCGTTCGAACACGTAGATGTCGCGCCCGGGCAGGATGTGGCGCATGTGGTGGTAGGTCCGCCCGTTGCCCAGGCCCAGCTCGAACACGGGGCCGGGCAGCTCCGCGATGGCGCCTGCGGCGTGGTCCAGGCAGGCCCGCTGCGACACCATCCGGTCGACAAAGAGGTCTAGGCGGCTTTGGGTCATTGATCATTCCTTTGGCTTTGCGCTGTAGATGGGGCAGAAAAAGCGAAATGTGTAGCACGAAACCGAGAGTACGGCGTGTATAGACGTTGTGACTGGAATCGGGTTGACTGCGACCGGCAAGGCAAGTGCAACAAAGGACGGCGTATGGCCCCTCTGCTCGACGTGCGAGATTTGTCCATCGGTTTCGGCACAGCGCCGCCGGTGGTGGCGGGCGTGAATTTTGCCGTCAACGCGGGCGAGACGCTGGCGCTGGTGGGCGAAAGCGGGTCGGGCAAGACGCTGACCTGTCGGTCGGTCCTGCGCATCCTGCCGGGCACGGCGCAGCTGCGCAACGGCGCGATTGAATTTGGCACCGGCGCGTCCCGGACCGATCTGCTCAAGCTGCCCAGCAAGGCGATCCGCGCAGTGCGCGGCAATCAAATCTCGATGATTTTTCAAGAGCCTATGCGGTCGCTGTCGCCCCTGCACCGGATCGGCAACCAGGTGGCAGAGGTGCTGACCCTGCACCGCGACATGTCCGCCGCCGAGGCCAGGAAGGATGTGCTGCGCACATTCGAGCGCGTGGGCTTTGCCGACCCCGAGCGCGCCTTTCGCGCCTACCCGTTCGAGATGTCGGGCGGGATGCGCCAGCGCGCGATGATCGCGATGGCGATGGTGGCCAAGCCCGATCTGCTGATCGCGGACGAGCCGACGACGGCGCTGGACGTGACCACCCAGGCGCAGGTGCTGGGTCTGATGAAGGACCTGCAGCGCGACACCGGCATGGCGATGATCCTGGTGACCCACGATCTGGGTGTGGTGGCCAACATGGCCGATCATGTGGTCGTGATGAACAAGGGCCATGTGATGGAAAGCGGCCCGGCGGCGGCCGTGCTGGGCGCGCCGGGGCATGGCTATACGCAAAAGCTGTTTGCCGCGGCCCCGATGATCCCAGATGTGGCGACCCCTGCGGACCCCATCAGCGATGACGATCTGATCATGGAGCTGAAGACCGTGTCGAAAACCTACACGGTGCGGGCGGGCGGGTGGCGCGCGCGCAAGAAGGTCCATGCCTGCCGCGACGTGTCGCTCAAGCTGCCGCGTGGCAAGACGCTGGCCGTGGTGGGCGAAAGCGGGTCGGGCAAGACGACCTGCGCCCGCATCGCCCTGGGCGCCGAGATGCCGGACCCCGGATCGCAGGTGCTGTTTCGCGCCACGCCGGGGGCGGAGCCAGTGCAGATCGACGCGCTGAGCCGCGCCGAGAAGGTGGCGTTTCAGCGCCAGGCGCAGATGGTGTTCCAAGACCCCTATTCCTCGCTCAGCCCGCGCATGCGGGTCCAGGAGGCGCTGACCGAACCGATGGAGATCCACGGCATCGGCAACCGCACCGCGCGCCGCGACAAGGCCGCCGAGATGCTGCGCTGGGTCGGGCTGGACCCCGATATGCTGAAACGCTACCCGCATGCCTTTTCGGGGGGTCAGCGCCAGCGTCTGTCGATTGCCCGTGCGTTGACGCTGGACCCGGTGCTGCTGGTTTGTGACGAGCCGACCTCGGCCCTGGATGTGTCGGTGCAAGAGCAGATCCTGACCCTGCTCGAGCGCATACGCGACGGTATGGGCCTGAGTTACCTCTTTATCAGCCACGACTTGGCCGTGGTGGCCCGCATCGCGGATGAGGTGGCGGTGATGCGCCAGGGTGTGGTCGTCGAACAGGCCCCGCCCGACACGCTGTTCTACAGCCCGCGCCACCCCTATACCAAGGCGCTGATCGCCGCCCAGCCCGAGCCGGACCTCAAGCGCCCCATCGACCTTGCGCAGGTGGCGCAAGGCGCGGGCTCTTCGGCCAGTTGGCCGGAACAATTCCGCTTTGAGGGGTTGGATGCGCCCGACCTCATTCAGATTGAACCCGGACACAAGGTACGTTGCCATGTTTGACCGTTTGACCACCGCCGCAGCGCTGATGCTGCTGGCCCTGCCCGCCTTTGCCCAGCCTGTAGTGAACGAAAGCACCTTTTGGGCGCCCGAGGTGGCCAAGGGCCAGATGGATGCCGCCCCCGACCGCATCCCGGACGTGCCCCTAATCGTTGATCTAGCGGCGAAGGGCCGCGAATTTGGCACCCAGGGTGGCGCGCTGCGCACCATGGTCACGCGGTCCAAGGACGTGCGCCAAATGGTCGTTTACGGCTATGCCCGCCTAGTGGGCTATGACGAGAATTACGAGCTGGCGCCGGACATCCTGCGCGATGTCGAGGTCGAGGATGGCCGCATCTTTACCCTGCATCTGCGCCCGGGCCACCGGTGGTCGGATGGCGCGCCCTTTACGTCCGCCGATTTCGAATATTGGTGGAACCACGTCGCGCTGAAGCCCGAGCTGAGCCCCAACGGCCCGCCGGAGGTGATGCGCGTGGGCGACGAGGTGGGCACGATGTCCTTCCCCGATGCGCATACGGTTGTGGTTGAATTCCCGCGGCCGAACCCGATGTTCCTGCAGTCGCTGGCCCAGGCCGCGCCGCCGTTCATCTTTCGTCCGGCGCATTACCTCAAACAGTTCCACGTCGATTTCAACACGCCCGAGGCGATGGAGGCGATGATCGACGCCAAGCGGGTGCGCAGCTGGGCGCCGCTGCACAACAAGCTGGACAACATGTACCAGTTCGACAATCACGAGCTGCCGACCCTGCAGCCCTGGATGCCCGCCAGCACCGGCGGCCAGTCGCGCCAGATGTTCGTGCGCAACCCCTATTTCCACCGCGTTGACGCGCAGGGCACGCAGCTGCCCTATATCGACGTGGTCGAGATGAATATCGTGGGCTCTGGCCTGGTGGCGGCCAAGTCGAATGCGGGCGAAAGCGATCTGCAGGCCCGCGGCCTCGATTTCCGCGATGTGTCGATCCTGAAGAAGGGCGAGGCCGATGGCGCGCCCTATCGCACCTATCTGTGGTCCAACGGCGCGGCCAGTCAGATCGCGATCTACCCCAACCTGAACTTTGCCGATCCGGTCTGGCGCAGCGTCATGCGCGACGCGCGGTTCCGCCGCGCCCTGTCGATGGGCATCGACCGCCGCATGATCAACCGCGCGCTGTATTTCGGCCTGGGCAAAGAGGGCGGGATGACCGCGCTGGCCAAAAGCCCGTTCTTTGACGCCGAAAACCTGACCAAATGGGCGATTTACGACCTGTCCACCGCCAACGCCATGCTGGACGAGATGGGCCTGACCGACCGCGATGCGGCGGGCATTCGCCTGCTGCCCGATGGCCGCCCGATGGAGTTTGTGATCGAAACCGCGGGCGAGCGGCAAGAGGTCGAAAACGCGCTGGCCATCATCACCGACACCTGGCGCGATCTGGGGATCAAGCTGATCATGCGCCCGCTGGACCGGGACATTCTGCGCAACCGCGTCTTTTCCGGCGTGACCATGGCGGCGGTCTGGTACGGTTGGGACAACGGCATTCCGCAGACCTATACGCCGCCCACCTACCTTGCGCCCACCGATCAGGTGTTTTTCGCATGGCCCAAATGGGGGCAGTATTACCAGACCCACGGGGCCGCGGGCGAGCCTGTGGACGTGCCAGAGGCCGCGCGGCTGATGGAGTTGAGCCGAGACTGGATGAACACGCAGGACACAGACCGCCGCGCCGCCATCTGGCGCGAGATGCTGGACATCCACGCCGATCAGCAGTTCGGGATTGGGGTGCTGTCCGAGGCCCCGCAGCCCGTGGTCGTGTCCAACCGGCTGCGCAATGTGCCCGAGTTTGGCAAATGGGCCTGGGACCCGGGCGCGCATTTTGGGGTGCACCGGGTGGACGAGTTTTTTTTCGCGCCGGATGAGTTGGCGCAGGTGACCGAATAATGATGTTTCTGCGCTATGCCGCCTATCGTCTGCTGACGATGGTGCTGACGCTGATCGTGGTGTCGATGCTGATTTTCATCATCATCAACCTGCCACCCGGCGACTATCTGTCGAACCAGATTGCCGAGCTGCGCGCCACCGGCCAGGCCGAGGGCGTCGCCAAGGCCGAGTTCCTGCGCCAGGAATACGCGCTGGACCGGCCCCTGTGGCAGCAATACCTGATCTGGGTGGGTGTGATCCCCGGCCCGCAGGGGTTTTCCGGCCTGATCCAGGGCGATTTCGGATGGTCCTTTGAATTTGACGCACCGGTTGCGGATATCGTGGGCGACGCGCTGTGGCTGACCGTGCTGGTCAACCTGGCCGCGGTTCTGTTCGTCTATCTGGTGGCGCTGCCCCTGGGGGTGCTCGCCGCCTGGAAGTCGGCCACCTGGGTCGATTACACCACCGCCTTTATCGGCTATCTGGGCCTTGCGACGCCGAACTTTCTGCTGGCGCTGATGCTGTTTTACTATGGCCACAAGTACCTGGGCCTGCCCATCGGCGGTCTGATGGCGCCCGAATTTGAGGGCGAGCCGATGAGCCTGGCCAAGGTGCAGTCGATCCTGGTGCACCTGATCGTGCCGACCTTTGTGATCGGCACCTCGGGCGCTGCGGGGATGATGCAGCGCCTGCGCGCCAACATGCTGGACGAGCTGTCGAAGCCCTATGTCGAGACGGGGATGGCCAAGGGTCTGGCCCCGTCGCGCCTGCTGACGAAATACCCGCTGCGCATGGCCTTTAACCCCTTTGTGGCCGATATCGGCAACCTGCTGCCTGCGATGGTGTCGGGGTCGGTTCTGGTGTCTGTCGTGCTGGGCCTGCAGACCATTGGGCCGGCGCTGTTGACCGCGTTGAAAAGCCAGGATCAGTTCCTGGCCGCCTTTGTTCTGATGTTTGTCGCGTTCCTGACGTTGATTGGGACGATGATTTCCGACCTCTTGCTGGTGCTGCTTGATCCGCGCATCCGCTATGGCGCGCGAGAAGGATAGACCCATGAGCACCCTGCCCGACGGTCGCTATATCGACGACGCGCCCTATGACCCGAATGTGGACCTGTCCGCCATCGACCGCACGGATATGGACGCGCCCAACTGGCTGCTGGTGTGGCGTAAGTTCCGCAAGCACCGGCTGGGCCTGATTTCGGGCATCTTTTTGCTGCTGGCCTATATGGCGATCCCCTTTGCCGGTTTCTTTTCGCCCTACACCCCGAATGAGCGCAGCGCGGATTACCTGTACCACCCGCCGCAAGCCATCCATTTCTGGCATGAGGGCGACTATATCGGCCCCTTCGTCTATCCGACCGAGGCGGTGGCGGACCTGGAGAATTATCGCTGGACCTACACCACCGACAGGACCCGGCCCATGCCGCTACAGTTTTTCTGCAAACGGACGGAGTACAACCTGTTTGGCGTGATCCCGACCGAGCGGCATTTGTTCTGCGCGCCCGAGGGGGCGACGATCTTTATCTTTGGGTCGGACCGGCTGGGCCGCGATGTGTTTTCGCGCATCTCTTACGGGGCGCAGCTGTCGCTGACTGTGGGGCTGATCGGCATCACGGTGTCGTTCATCCTGGGCATCGGGTTTGGCGCGATTGCGGGCTATTTCGGCGGGTGGGTCGACTGGGTCGTGAACCGCGCGATCGAGATTTTGCGGTCGCTGCCCGAGCTGCCCCTGTGGCTGGCGCTGTCGGCGGCGGTGCCGTCGAATTGGGGGCCTGTGTCGGTCTTCTTTATCATCAGTATCATCCTGGGCCTGTTGGACTGGCCCGGGCTGGCCCGGGCGGTCCGAAGTAAGTTCCTCTCGCTGAGAGAGGAGGAATATGTGCGCGCGGCAGAGATGATGGGGGCCAAGCCCGGGCGGGTGATCCGGCGGCATTTGCTGCCGAACTTTATGTCCCACCTGATCGCGAGTGCGACCTTGTCGATCCCGGCGATGATCCTGGGCGAGACGGCGCTGTCGTTCCTTGGCCTTGGTCTGCGGGCGCCTGCGGTGTCTTGGGGCGTGATGCTGAACGACGCGCAGAACCTGGCGAGCATCGAGATCTATCCGTGGACGGCGATCCCTATGCTGCCGATCATCATCGTGGTCCTGGCGTTCAACTTCCTCGGCGACGGCCTGCGCGACAGCCTGGATCCCTACAAAGGTTGATCCGCATCACCTGCGTCAAGGCCCGCGCAGTCATGGCGCCCCTGGCGGCGCCAATCAGCGCCGCGCAGCCCGTCATCCCTGCGGCACCCCTGGTGTTGGTGGATGTCGAGGTTGATCAGGGCATCACCGGCACGGCCTACATCTTTGCCTGCACGCCTCTGATACTGACCCTCTTGGTCCAGTTTCTAGACGCGCTGTCAGAGCTGTTTACCGACCACACCGCCACCCCTGCCGATGTGGCGCGCACCGGTGTCGCGCCGTTTCGGCTGCTGGGGCGGCAAGGGATGGTGGGCATGGCGCGCGCGGGCCTCGACATGGCTCTGCGGGACACTCAGCGCAAGGCGGCGGGGCAGCCTGTGTGAGCGCTGCTGGGTGCTTCGCCGCGAGCGCTGCGGTGCTATGACAGCCAGGGCGGGTTTGTGCCGGGGCGGGACGAGGCGGTGATTGCCGCGTCTTTCGCCCGCGGCTTTTTGGCGATCAAGGTCAAGCTGGGCTTTCCAACCGTGGCCGAAGACATCGCCGCCCTGCGCGACATGATCGGGGCGCAGCGGGCGCTGATGCTGGACGATAACCAAGCCTTTGAGGTGCCCCAAGCCATTGCCCGCATCCACGCCATCGAGGATGCGGGGATTGACCTGACCTGGATCGAAGAGCCTGTGCCCGCCGAAGACTTGGCCGCCTACCAGACCGTCCGTGCGGCGGTCGACACGCCGCTGCAATCGGGCGAGAACTGGTGGCACCCGGCGGACGCCGCGCGTGCCTTGGCGGCCGGCACCACGGATTATGCGATGCGGGATATGGTGAATATCGGCGGCATTGCCGACTGGTGCTGGGCTGCGGCCATGGCGCAGGCCGCTGCGGTGCCGGTGCCGGGCCATCTGTTCACCGAGGCCTCGGCCCACATCCTGCCCGCCGCGCCCAAGGCGCATGACCTGGATTAGTTGGATGTGGCGGGCGGGCTGATGATCGAACCTTATGCCCTGACAGATGGCAGGGTGACCGCGCGCGGCCCGGGCCTGGGCACCACCTGGGACAGCGAGAAAGTCGTCCGGCACCGCGCGGCGTAAGGCGCACCTGTGGTGCGCGTGTGGCTAAGTGCGCGGCCTTAGGACGTGCCGCGCTTGGGCGGCATCCCGCCCCCTTGGGTGGCGGCGCGCCGGGCCTTGTTCTTCTTGCTGCTGAACTTGCCGACCTTTGGCGCCGCACTGCCGGGTTTACCCCTGTGCGGTGCGTTCGCCCCGGCCTTTTGCGCGGTCTTGTGCCGCGGCTTTTTCGGGGTTGTGACCGCCCCGTCTTGGATCGCTTTGTCAAGCGCGCTTGGCGCCTTGGCGCGCGGCTTGGCCGGTGCGGGTTTGGCGCCGGGCTTGGGCTTGCGCGGCTTGGGCGTGGGCGCGTCGTTCCAGTCGGTTGGCCGCGCCTCGGCCTTGGGCTGCGCGGGTTTGGCGGGTTTGTCCCAGACCTTTTTGCCCTGCGGCTTGGCTGCGAATTTGGGCTTTGGCTGGCTGGCGGCGGCAGGCACAGCCTCGAGCTGCGCCACCTGCGCGCCCCCTTCGACCTGCATCGCGGGGCCCAGGTTTTGAACAAAACCTGCCACCGCCTCGGTCTTCAGTTCCACGTAAGACATATCGCCGGTGATGCGGATCGCGCCGATGTCGTCCTTAGTGATATCGCCAGCGTTGCACAGGATGGGCAAGAGCCTGCGGACCTCGACCCCCTGGTCGCGCCCGCCGGTGACGGAAAACCAGGTGCTAGGCCCGAAGGGCGCGCGCGCCCTGGGGGCTTTTTCACCGGTGACCGGCGACAGATGCTCGGGCGCGGAATGGCGTGCGCCGTGCAGGCGCAGGACGGCGGCGGCCAATTGGTCTGGCGCAAAGCGGGCGGTGAACTTGGCGACCATCTCGGCCTCGCTGTCGGTGATCGCGTCGGACCAGATCGCGTCATCCATCAACCGCGCCTCATCCTGCGCACGCACGGCGTCGGCGCTGGGGGCGTCGGTCCACGCGACCTCGAGCTTGGCGCCCTTGAGGATCCGCAGCGCCTTGGCGCGGACCTTGGGCGTCACGATCAGCGCGCTGGTCCCCTTGCGTCCGGCGCGGCCCGTGCGGCCCGACCGGTGCAAAAGCGTTTCGTGGTTCGAGGGCAGTTCGGCATGCACCACCAGATCGAGGTTGGGCAGGTCGATCCCGCGCGCCGCCACATCCGTCGCCACGCAGACCCGCGCGCGCCCGTCCCGCATCGCTTGCAGTGCGTTGGTGCGTTCCGATTGCGTCAGCTCGCCCGACAGGGCCACCACGGGAAAGCCGCGGTTCGACAGCCGTGTCGTGACGCGGTTGACCATGGCGCGCGTGTTGCAGAACACGATGGCATTGGGCGCCTCGTGGTAGCGCAGGATGTTGATGATCGCGTTTTCGCCGTCGTGATTGGCGACGCTCATCGCCTGATAGGTGATGTCGGCATGTTGCGTGGCGCCGGTGGTGGTTGTGACCCGCACCGCGTCCTTCTGATAGGTCTTGGCCAGCCGCGCGATCTGTGCGGGCACCGTGGCCGAGAACATGAGCGTGCGCCGCGTGTCGGGGCATTCGCCCAGGATAAATTCGAGGTCCTCGCGAAAGCCGAGGTCGAGCATCTCGTCCGCTTCGTCCAGCACGACACCGCGGATGGCGCTGAGGTCGATGGACCCGCGCATGATGTGGTCGCGCAGGCGGCCCGGTGTGGCCACCACGATATGCGCGCCGCGGGCCAGCGCGCGGCGTTCGTCGCGCATGTCCATGCCGCCAACGCAGGACGCCATGACCACACCCGTTTCGGCATAAAGCCAGGCCAGTTCGCGTTTGACCTGCATCGCCAGTTCGCGCGTGGGCGCGATGATCAGCGCAAGGGGCGCGTCCGCCAGCTCGAACAGCTCTTCGGCGCCCAGCAAAGTGGGGCCCAGCGCAAGGCCAAAGCCCACCGTTTTGCCCGACCCGGTCTGGGCCGACACCAGCAGGTCGGCCTGGGCCAGGTCGGGGTCGGTGACGGCGGTTTGCACGGGGGTCAACGTGGTATAGCCGCGTGCGGTCAGCGCGGTTTGAAGCGGTGTGATCAAGGGAACGGTCCTGGCAGCGGGGCACGCGGCCCCAAAGCCTGCGCGCCTATGCCCTTTTGCGGGCGGAGTCGAGGGCCATTAGCGGTCGTCAGCAAAGTCCCCCGCATCCTCAAGCATCTCTTCCTCGATCGACGCCTGGGCGGCGGCGGTGATCGCCTTGCGGTCGTCGTCGGTCAGGTCGTCGGCCTTTTGCCCATCGGCCAGCCGCACCGTCACCTCGCGGTGGGCGAACTTGATCCCCTCGCGTTCAAAGAGGGCGCGGATTTCCTCGTAGACCTTTTTGCGCACCAGCCACTGATCGCCCGGCTTGGTCATGAACTTGACCCGGATGATCATGGCGCTGTCTTGCATTTCGATCACGCCCTGGGATTTCAGCGGCTGGATAAAGTTGTCGCCGATGACCGGGTCGTCGAGCAGTGTCACCCCGAGGGTCTTGATCAGCTTGCGCACCTTCTCGACGTCGGTGTCGTAGGTCACGCGCAGGGGCAGTTTCATGATCACCCAGTCGCGGGAATAGTTGGTCAGCACCTGGATTTCGCCAAAGGGGATGGTGTGCAGCGCGCCCAGGTGATGGCGCAACTGGAACGAGCGGACAGAGATGTTTTCGACCGTGCCCTTGACCCCGCCCACGTCGATATATTCGCCCTTGCGAAAGGCGTCGTCGAACAGAAAGAACGCGCCGGAAAAGATGTCGCGCACCAGCGATTGCGAGCCAAAGCCGATGGCGACGCCCACGATCCCCGCCCCTGCAAAGAGCGGGCCGACATTCACCCCCATCTCCATCAGCACGATCAGCAGCAGGGTCAGGATGATGACGATCAGCACCACGTTGCGAAAGAGCGGCAGCAGCGTGGCCAGCCGCGAGGCGGAAGAGCCGCCGCCCTCGTCGCCCAGTTCGGCCTCGACCACGTCGCCCTGTTCTTCGCGGATCTTGTTGTCGATCCAGATGCGGAAGCTGTTATAGGCGATGTAGCCCAGGAACAGCACCACGATGATGTCGAGCAGCCGGTCGGACCAGCTGTCGCCCATCATGTTGGTGTCGGGGCTCCAGATCGCGATAAAGGCATAGCTGCCCGCGACAAAGGCCAGCACGCCCGCCACCCGCTGCGCCAGCCCTTCGAAGGTGGTGATGCGCGGGGTGGGGGCCAGGCCGGGATCGGCGGGCGTGGGCCGGTCCTCGTCCGTGGTTTCGTTCTGGACGCGCAGGGCGCGGGCACGCTCGAACGTGCGTTCGATGAAAAAGTTGATGACGCCGTAGACTACGATGATGGTGGTCAGAATGCCCCAGCCTGCGGCGAGCAGCGGCACCCCCAGCGGATCGCCCAGCACCAGGTGGTAGGTCAGGTCGGACCAAGCAAAGAGGAAGTAGAGCGTCGCACCCGGCGCCCACAGCCGCGAGAGCATGCGCAGGACCCAGGTCGCCTCTTTCGCCGGGGTGCCGTTCAGGATCGCGGCGGTGATCGCGGGGCCGTTGACCCACACCAGCGCGATGTTGATCAGCATCACCACGAGGCTAAGCAGCGAAAAGAGAAAGGCGTAGACCTCGTAATTCAGCCCCAGTTCCTCGATCCAGACGCCAAAGAGGATGGTGAAAAACGCAAAGGCCGTGCCGCCGCTGAGCCACAGGTGCAGCCGCGTGGCGTCACGGTCAGAAAAGCGCGGGATGCGGTATTGCGTCAGATAGGGCGACAGGATCATGCGCCAGGTGGCCGTCACGACGCGCACGGCAAAGTAGCCCACGTTGATCAGCGTCACGGTGAATTGCAGCGCGGAATCCTCGAGCGGGCCAAAGATGACGGCGCCCAGCACATAGGCCACCGCCATCGACACCAGAATGCCGATCACGCCCATAAGGAACCGAAAGACGAGGAAGGGCATCTTTTCGGCATAGCCTTCGGGTGCGGTGCGAATGCGGCCGATCACAAAGCTTTTGACCAGATAGCGGCCATAGACGTATTTTTGGAACAGCATGCCCACGCCCAAGAGGACGAGGCTGTAGATCAGCACTTTGACATAGGCAAAGATCGTGCCATCGGGGCTGGTGGCGCGCAGGATATAGATCACCTCGTTAAACGCGGTGGGCAGGTTCAAGAACCGGTCGACCAGTGCGGCGCGAAAGGCCACGGCGTCGTCCTGCACCGACATCAGCGTCGATCCCTGATCGACTGCGGCGGCTGGCGTGCCCGCGGATGCGGCAACCTCGGTCAGGACCTGGCCGTTGGTGTCGATGACCACCACGCTCACACCGTTTTCGGCGGCGCTGCGCATGATCTCTTGGATATCTTGGCTGTCGGCCTCTTCCGCCGGGGCGGTGGGCAACAGGGTGCTCAGGCCCTGGGCCTGGGCCGGTGCGGCGCACCATGTGACGGCCCAGATCAGCAGCGTCAGGGCCAATGCACCAAGTCCAGATCTTTTCACGTCTTTCACCCCACGCCCGACCCGCGAAAGGCTATGCCAGGGGGCACGCGATGACAATTCCCCGCCAACCAAATGTGAGCGGCGGTGTTTTGCAAAGCACGGTCATCCATGCGATAGGGCGGCAAAACCGGGGCATGGGCGACACAGATCACCCATGCCGCGTGAGGCGGCAGGCCGGGTGACTTGGGAAAGCGCGCGGCTGTGCTATACGGCTGAGACGGATTCTTTGCCCTGGTGTGCGCCAGCGGTCAAAGAGCTTGGGGTAAGACGACGACGATGGCACCTTCCACACCTTCGCCAGCAGAGGGCACGCGCGCACCGGAACGGCGCGTGGTTCTGTACAGCCACGACACGTTTGGCCTGGGCCATTTGCGACGCAGCCGGGCCTTGGCATCGGCCCTGACGCAATCGGGCACGGTGTCGTCGGCCATCATCCTGACGGGCAGCCCGGTGGCGGGCCGCTTTACCTTTCCGCGCGCGGTGGATCACGTGCGCCTGCCGGGGGTGAAAAAGCTGGCCGATGGGTCCTATGTCAGCCAGACCTCGGGCATGGACATCGACGCGACCACGGCCCTGCGCGAGGGGTTGATCCGCTCGACCATCGAGCAATACGACCCCGACCTGCTGATCGTCGACAAGGAACCGACCGGATTTCGGGGCGAGCTGTTGCCGACCTTGGACGTGCTGTCGCAGACCGGGCGCACCCGGATCGTGCTGGGCCTGCGCGATGTGCTGGACGAGCCGGAGGTGTTGGCCAGCGAATGGGCGCGCAAGGGCGCCGTGACCGCGACCGAGACCTATTATGACGAGCTGTGGGTGTACGGCCCCCGGTCGGTCTATGACCCGACCGAAGGCCTGCCGCTGACCGACGCGGTGCGCGCGCGCACCCATTGGACGGGCTATTTGCGCCGCGCCATCGTCGACCCGGCCGAGGTACCGGATACGCCCTATATCCTGATCACCCCCGGCGGTGGCGGCGACGGGGCGGCGATGGTCGATCTGGTGCTGCAAGCCTATGAGCAGGACGCGGCCCTCGCCCCACATGCGGTGCTGGTCTATGGCCCGTTTCTGTCCGGCGACACGCGCGACGCGTTCGAGGCGCGGGTGGCCGCCCTCGCGGGCCGTGTGACCACCACCGGGTTTGACAGCCGGATTGAGTCGCTGTTTGCAGGTGCGCAGGGCGTGATATGCATGGGCGGCTACAACACCTTTTGCGAGGTGCTGTCCTTTGACCAGCGGGCGGTGATCGTGCCCCGCACCAAGCCGCGGCTGGAACAGTGGATCCGGGCGCACCGGGCCGAAGAGCTGGGCCTGGTCCGCAACCTGGATCAGTTCCGCGATGGGCTGACCCCGCAGGCGATGATTGCCGCGATCCGCGATCTGCCGCACCAGTCGCGCCCGTCAGAGGCGGGGGCCGACGGGCTGCTGGACGGTCTGGAGGTCGTGAACCGCCGCGCCCACCAGTTGATGGGCCCAAGCCTAAGCAACGCCGCCGAATGACGCCCCCCGCACCCCGCCTGGCGGTCGCAGTCAAGGGGTGGCCGCGCCTGTCCGAGACGTTTATCGCCCAAGAGCTTGTGGCGCTGGAACGCGCGGGCGTCGATTTTGCGATCTGGTCCCTGCGCCACCCGACCGATGCCAAGACCCATCCGCTGCACGACCAGCTGCGCGCGCGGGTGCATTACCTGCCCGAATACCTGCACCGGGAACCCGTGCGCGTGCTGCGCGCGGTCGTGGCGGCCCTGACGCGTCGCGGGTTTTGGCGCATGGCGGCCCAGGCCCTGCGCGATCTGCGCCGCGACCACAGCCGCAACCGCATCCGCCGCGTGGGCCAGGCCTGCGTGATGGCGCGCGAGCTGCCTGCGGGCACGCAGGCGCTTTATGCCCATTTCCTGCACACCCCATCCTCGGTCGCGCGCTATGCCGCGATGCTGCGGGGCATCCCCTGGTCCTTCTCGGCCCATGCCAAGGATATCTGGACCTCGCCCGATTGGGAGCTGCAGGAAAAGCTGGACAGCGCCACGGCGGGTGCGGCCTTTGGCGCGACCTGCACGGCCTATGGCGCTGCGCAGTTGCGCAGCCTGGCGCGTGATTCGCCTGTGGACCTCGTCTATCACGGGTTGGATTTGGCCCGCTTTCCCGCGCCCCCTGTGCGCCGCCTGCGGGCGCCCGGCGCGCCCTTTGCCCTGCTGTCAGTGGGGCGGTTGGTGGAAAAGAAGGGGTTTGACCGGCTGATCGAAGCGCTGGCGCTGCTGCCCGCCGGTATCGACTGGCACTGGACGCATATCGGCGGCGGCGCGCTGGATGCGCAGATGCGCGCGCAGGCGGACGCGGCAGGGGTGGGTGACCGGATCACCTGGCGCGGCGCCTGTGACCAGCCCGAAGTCATTGACGCGATGCGCGCCGCGGACCTGTTTGTGCTGCCCAGCCGCGTGGCCGCGGATGGCGACCGCGACGGGCTGCCCAACGTGCTGATGGAGGCGGCAAGCCAGTTGCTGCCCATCCTGTCCACGCCCGTGTCCGCCATCCCCGAATTCATCGAGGACGGCGTGCACGGCATCCTGTCGTCAGACGCGCCAGACGCGTTGGCAGCCCACATGACGCGCGTCGCGCAGCAGCCAGAGCTGGGCCCGGCGCTGGCCCAGGCCGCCTATGCGCGCCTGCACAGCGAGTTTATGATGCAGCCGGGGATCGATCACCTGGCCCGGCGCCTGCGCGCGCTGATGCAGGGCGGTGCGGCGCCGTGAAGGTCGCGTTCTATGCCCCGCTCAAGCCGCCGGATCACCCCGTGCCCTCGGGCGACCGGGCGATGGCGCGCGCGGTGATGGCGGCGCTGGCGCGTGGGGGGCACGCGGTGCACCTTGCCTCGACCCTGCAGGCGCGCGATGGGGCGGGGGATGCGCAGGCGCAGGACGCTGTGTTTGCCACCGCCGCGGCGGAGGTGACGCGCCTATCGACGGACCCGCAGACGCGCGACTGCGAGGCTTGGATCACCTATCACAACTACTACAAGGCGCCCGACCTGCTGGGCCCACGGATCAGTCGCGCGCTCGGCATCCCATATCTGCAAATCGAAAGCACCCGCGCGCGCAAGCGGCTGAACGGCCCCTGGGCCAGATTCGCCGCCGCGGCAGAGGCCGCCAGCGATGCCGCGCACACGATCCTCTACCTGACCCACCGCGACGCCGAAACGCTGCGCCGGGATGCGCCTGACGGGCAGGTGCTGCGGCATTTGCCGCCGTTTCTGGTAACCGAAAGCCTGCCCGTGGCAAGCGATCTGCGCGGCCCGATGCTGAGCGTTGGGATGATGCGGGCGGGTGACAAGCGCGCGTCCTACGCGCTGATCGCGCAGACCCTCGCCGCGTTGCCTGCCGACTTGAACTGGCGGCTCGACATCGCGGGCGATGGTGCGGCGCGGGCAGAGGTGGCGGCGATGATGGCCCGCTTTGGCGACCGCGTCAGGCTGCTGGGCGCGCTGGACGGCGATGCGCTGGCCGCCGCGTATAGGCGGGCCAGCCTGTTCCTGTGGCCGGGTGTGAATGAGGCCTTTGGCCTCGTCTACCTCGAGGCGCGGGCGGCGGGGCTGCCGGTCGTGGCCCAGGACCGGCCCGGCGTGCGCGACGTGGTGACCGGCGCGCAGCCGCAAGTATCCGCAGGGCCCGGCGCCATGGCCGCCATGATCACAACGCTGCTGCGCGACGACAGCGCCCGCTGGGCCGCAGGGCAAGCCGCCAGGCAGGCGGTCGCTGCGCGCCACTTGATTGGCCCCGCGGCAGATACGCTGACGGCTGTGCTTGAGGGTGCGGCATGATCCGCCTCGCCCTCTTGCGCCACGGCCATACGGCGTGGAACCGGGCGGGCAAGATCCAAGGCCGCAGCGATATTCCGCTGGACGCAGAGGCCCGCGCGCATCTGGCGCAGCTGTCCCTGCCGGGCGCGTGGCAAGGCTGCGACGTCGTGGCCAGCCCCCTGTCCCGCGCGTTGGAGACCGCAGCGCTGGTCACCGGCGCCCCGGCCCGCGCCGAACCCGCGCTGATGGAGATGGATTGGGGCGCCTGGGAAGGGGCCCATGGCGCTGCGTTGCGCGCGGATGCAAAGGCCGGATTTCGTGATATCGAGCACTGGGGCTGGCACTATCGCCCGCCCGAGGGCGAGGCGCCCGACGACCTGCGCGCGCGGCTGATACCTTGGGTCAGCGCCCTGCGCGCCGATACGCTCGCGGTCTGCCATATCGGGGTGATGCGCGTGCTGTTGGCCCATGCCACGGGCTGGGATTTCGACGGCCCCGCCCCCTTTCGGATCAAGCGGGACCGGCTGTTTGTGCTGCAAATCGATGGCGCGGATTGGCGGTTTGACCCGGTGCCCCTGCGCCTGGAACGGGGCGCGTGATGCGGGTGATGATCGTCGTCACGCACCTGCTGGGCACCGGGCACCTGTCGCGCGCGCTGACCCTCGCCCGCGCCTTTGTCGCCGCCGGTGACGCGGTGACGGTGGTAAGCGGGGGGCGCCCCGTGCCCCACTTTGACACCGGCGGCGTGACGCTGGTGCAGTTGCCGCCCGTGGCCTCGAACGGGGCGGACTTTACCACCCTGCTGGACGACAGCGGTGCCCCGGCGTCCGCCGCCTATATGCAGGCCCGCACCGATGCCCTGATCGGCGCCTTGGACCAGGGCCAGCCCGACGTGCTGATCACCGAACTGTTCCCCTTTGGTCGTCGCATCCTGCGGCAAGAGTTCGGCGCGCTGTTGACCGCCGCGCGCGCCCTGCGGCCCGCCCCCCTGGTGCTGTCGTCGATCCGCGACATCCTGGCGCCGCCCAGCAAACCCAGCAAAGCAGCCTTTGCCGAGGCGACGGTGCGCGACCTTTATGACAGCGTGTTGGTGCATTCCGATCCGGCGGTTGTCCCGCTGGACCGCAGCTGGCCCGTGTCGGACACCCTGGCGCGCGCGCTGCACTACACCGGGTTCGTCGCACCGCCGGTTGTGGCCCCGGCGCCTGCCCATGGCGCGGTGATCGTCAGCGCAGGCGGCGGTACCGTGGGCGATGGGATTTTTGACGCGGCTTTGGCGGCTGCGCGGCAAGACATGCGGACCTGGCGCCTGCTGATCGGTGGCGATGCCGCCCGCAGGGCCCGCTTTGCCGCCGCAGCGCCGGACAATGTGGTGGTCGAGCCGCCCACGCCCGATTTTCGCACGCTTTTGACCGGCGCGGCGGCGTCGGTGTCTATGTGCGGCTATAACACCGCACTCGACGTTCTGCAGACCGGCGTTCCGGCGGTGCTGATCCCCTTTGACGATGGCGGCGAGGTCGAACAGGGCTTGCGCGCAGATGCGCTGGCCGCCCTGCCCGGCATTGCGGTGCTGCGCCAAGACGGATTGACCGGCGACGCCCTGCTGGACGCGGTGAAATCCGCACGCATGTCGGGGCCGCGCCTCGCGCGAACAGACGGCATGGACGGCGCAGGAGAAACTGCGCGGATCGTCCACCGGTTGGTCCGGGGTGGCTCGCAATGAGCGCCGATTGGACCCCCTTGCGCCATGCGCTGGTGGCCTGCCGGGCGCAGAATATCGCCGTGCCGTTCTGGTGGCGTGACGACGATGCAGTCGCGCCGACGCCCGCACTGGACCGGCTGACCGACATGGCCCGTGCCTGCGGCGTGCCCGTGCATCTGGCGGTGATCCCGTCGCTGGCCGATCCACAGCTGGCCCGCGCGCTGGATCCTGCGTGGATGCGCCCTGTGGTCCATGGCTGGGCGCATGCGGATCACAGCCAAGCCCATGAGAAGAAAAACGAATTTCTTACCACGCGCAGCGGTGCGGTGCCCGAGGCCGCGCGCGCGCTAGACACCGCCAGCGCCCTGTTCGGCACCGCGCTCACGCCGATGTTCGTGCCCCCGTGGAACCGGATCAACGCCCAGGTCATGGCCGCCCTGCCCGCCCTGGGCTACCGCGCGCTGTCGACCTTTGGCGCGCGCACGGCACCTCTGGCCGCCCCGGGCCTTACGCAGATCAATACCCATATCGACCCGATCTGGTGGCGTGGCAGCCGCGATCTGGTGGACCCGGACCAGCTGATCACGCAGGCCGCCGCCCATCTGGACGCGCGGCGACAGGGCGACGAGGACGGGCACGAACCTTTGGGTCTGCTGACCCACCACCTGGTGCACAGCCCGCAAATTTGGGCGTTTGTTCAGAGGTTTGTGCAGGAAATGCAAGACGGGGGCGCGGCCCCCTGGACGATGGAGACGGACGAATGAGCAGACTGGAATCGATGCGCCGCAGGCTGAGCGCGCAGATCGACGGGATCAACTGGGCCGCCGCCCAGATCGCGGATATCCCCGGCGACGTGCTGGAAATGGGCCTGGGCAACGGGCGCACCTATGACCACCTGCGCCAAGAGATCCCCGACCGCCGCATCTGGGTCATCGACCGCGTGCTGAAACCGCACCCCAGCTGCGTGCCCCCGGCCCAGGACTTTCTGGAAGGGGAGGCCGAGCCGATGCTGCGGCACCTGGCGCAAACCGGCGCGCAGATGGCGCTGGCGCATTACGATTTTGGCCATGGTGTCAAAGACTTGGACGTGGCCGAGGGGGCCGCGCTGAGCCCGCTGATCAGGGCCGTGATGGTGCGCGGCGGCCTGGTTCTGTCGCAGCAGCCCCTTGTGGGCCTGACCCAGATCGCAGGGCCGGACACGATCGATCCCGAACGCTACTTGTTCTATCGCAACGCGTAGGTGCATGACCGTTTCGTGACGTTTGGGGTGGCAGCGGTTGTCATGCGGGGGCGCTGTCACCTAAACTCACCCCGATTCAAGGTCGCATCAGGCGGCCGGTCCAAGGGGAGTGAATGGATGACGATCATGAAGACGGCCGCTTTGGCCGCTGCTGCAATCTGTGTGGCCTCTGCCGCGTTTGCAGCCCCGCTCAAGCTCAAACCCGCCAGCCCACAGCCCAGCGGGCTGAAGTCGGGCCTGGCCGTGAAATACGCCTATCCGCTTGATGTCAAAAGCTTAAACCAGGCCGAACGTGCGCTGCGCAAGGCCAAGGCCGGCCCCGCGCTCAAGGGCCTTGACCACCGCGACACCGCCAATGGCGACAAGACGATGACGTCCAAACAGGCCCACCACGTGGCCGCCGCGATCAGCGGGTATGTCAAGTTCGACAGCCCCGGCACCTATACCATTGATTTCCTTACCAATGACGGGCTCGACGCCAAGATCGGCGGCCAGACCGTGGGGTATTTCGACGGGCGCCAGACGTGCCAAGCCACCCGCGCCGTGCAGGTCGAGGTGCCCCAGGCCGGGTGGTATCCCGTTGATATCACGTACTTCCAGCGCGTGGGCACCGCGTGCCTGCACATGCGGGCGGGCAAGGGCGCGCCAAACTGGATGCCGAATTCGGCGTTTGGGTATAAGTAAAGACCAGGTGACGGCACCGCACGGGCCCTTAACGGCAGGCTCAGCAGCAGCCGCTAAGGTCAAAACCGCGCAGTTTCGGCCCCGATACGCACAGTTTCAAACGGCCCCGAGACCTGGTTTCGGGGCCGTTTTTCATGCCGTGCGCAGTTTGGCCCGTAAAACGCGCAATTTGGTTTTGGCGACACAAGGTGCGACATCATGGCAACCGAAATGCGGTTAATTTCTTTCACCGGACTGCGGCGGCAGGGCGCGCCCGCACTGCGCTTTGTCACCGAAGAGGCGGGGCACCTGTGGCTGACCTTTCACGGCAAACCGACCTGCGCGGTGATCCCCATGGCGCACGAACGAGTGCTGCACCGCGCCATCGGCATCAACCCGACCGAAGCCATGCACCGCGCCCTGGTGGCCGCCGACCGGATGGTCGGCGCGATCACCGAACACCGGATGCAACAGGTGATGCCCGCCGGCGCAGACTATCCCAACGTCGGCCTAGACGACGCAACCTACCGCGCGTGGAAGGTGGAGCATCGGTTGATCGATCCGATCAAAGGGGTGACGGGTGGGGAGGGGTGAGGGGTTGGTGCCCGCTTGGCGATGGGCCCGCGCTCGGCGTGACTCCGGTTAGGTTGATCTCTAACTTTCGGAATTTGGTGAACAAGGTCGTGGAGGGAGACGGCTCAGTGTGGCAGCGTCAGTTTTTGGGAGTGAGACCCGGGTCGCGCAGCGATAAATCGTCGGTGAGACGTTTTGAGTGTCGGACGGGCGGAGCGTAACATTCGGCACGAAGCCGACTACCCAGCACATGTGCGGTATTGTTGGATGAACCCGGTGAAGCATGGATTTGTGGAACGGCCCGAAGATTGGGCGCATTCGAGTGTGCATTGGAATGACTTGCCGAGCTTCGGAGCAATTTTTCCACTCACATCAAGTTCTAAGACTGAAATAGCAAGCTAAAATATCGAGACGATATAAGGAAAGTGAACACTGTAGTACTGCCAGAAACAAAAGCTAGCCGCGAACTCAGTGGTGCGCCTTTTTGCTCCCCACCGCTTCTAAAGAGTTGAAAGAAAAATGTTAGAAGCACCAAGAATGACGGCAAAAGGCTCTCAATTATAGTGTTTGAGGTCAGCGAGCTTAGATAGGCGATAAGAACACCAGCCAGAGAAAAGAAAGTTACTTGTTGACGAACAATTCTATTCGATGAGGTTGAAAAACTCCCTATACTCACCACAACGATAACAACTATGTATGAAAAAATCAAAACAGGTACTAGATTAATTAGCGAAAGAATAAACTTCTCTAGAGCCACCTCAAGGTTAACAATAGACTCGCCTAACGTCATACTTGGCGAAGCCGACAAGGACTACTCGCATTACAGCTTGCGAGGTCCTTTTGGGATTCTTTGGATTGCTCCCGGTAAAAATCCAACCAGTTGTCATACAGTTTCCAATAGTCGCTATCCGCTAGTTTTGGCACAATACACTTCGCTCTTTCGGCAGCAATTTTGGAGTCTAGCGACTTTTTTTCATTAGGCGACATATCACCAGATTGAAACGACTTATTAACTACCCTCTCTGTAGATTTTAACTCTTTGCAAATTTTGAGTATTCTATCATTAAACTCTTCAAGCTGAGTGAGGCGATAGTTTTCCAAGTCTCTTCGGTATTTTTTTAATCCGTCTATAGTTTTTAGAGAGTTATCAATCTTCGGGAAAGTCTCAGATAACAATTTTCTCTGCGTCGAAATGTCGATTGGAGTAGGGAAGGCAATTTCGTCGACAGTTTGCGCCACACCAATGACTGGCAAGAAACTTAGAGCCAAAACTACCATTATACGGGTCATCACGTCCCCCTACGCGCCGAAGAATCCGTTAAAACAAGTTTTAGGAGAGCCTAACCTTGATCAAAAGTAAAGTATTGCGTGTAAGAACGTTGGCTCATCGCAGTCACGTGGCTAAGATACGGCACTGCGTTTATCAGAACGCATCAAGGCAAGCGTACTACTATCTCCACACCGGCAAGATGACTTCAACAGCAGGGCACACTTCGCAATACGGCTTTCGCAGATTTCCATGGTGCCTACCCGATATGGACGGCTAGCCGTCCATTTTAAGTGCTGAAATAAACGCTTCCTGCGGGATATCCACCTTCCCGAACTGGCGCATCTTCTTCTTCCCCGCCTTCTGCTTGTCCAGCAGCTTGCGCTTCCGCGTCGCGTCGCCGCCGTAGCATTTCGCCGTCACGTCTTTGCGCATTGCTGACAAAGTCTCACGCGCGATCACCTTGCCGCCTATGGCCGCTTGGATCGGGATTTTGAACATGTGGCGGGGGATCAGGTCCTTCAGCTTCTCCACCATCGCGCGGCCGCGCATTTCGGCGCGGTCGCGGTGGACCATGATCGACAGGGCGTCGACCGGTTCGTCATTTACCAGGATCGACATCTTGACCAGCATGTCCGTGCGGTAGCCCGTCAGTTGGTAATCGAAGCTGGCGTAACCTTTTGTTACCGATTTCAGGCGATCATAGAAGTCGAACACCACCTCGTTCAGGGGCAGGTCATAGACGACCATCGCGCGGGTGCCGGCATAGGTCAGGTCTTCTTGGATGCCGCGGCGGTCTTGGCACAGTTTCAACACGTCGCCGAGGAATTCGTCGGGCACCAGGATCGTGGCCTTGATCCGCGGCTCTTCCAGGTGGTCGACATGGGTCAGGTCGGGCATGTCGGCGGGGTTGTGCAGCTCGATCATGTCGCCGTCGCGCATGTAGACGTGATAGATCACCGAAGGCGCGGTGGTGATCAGTTCGATGTCGTACTCGCGCTCGATCCGGTCACGGATCACCTCGAGGTGCAAAAGGCCGAGGAAGCCGCAGCGGAAGCCAAAGCCGAGCGCGGCGGAGGTTTCCATCTCGAAGCTGAAGGAGGCGTCGTTCAGCGCGAGTTTGTCGATGGCATCGCGCAGGTCTTCGAACTGGGCGCTGTCGACGGGGAAGAGGCCACAGAACACCACAGGCTGCGCGGGTTTGAAGCCGGGCAGTGCGGCGACCTCTTTGCGGTCGTGGGTGATGGTGTCGCCCACGCGGGTGTCGCGCACCTGTTTGATCGAGGCGGTGAGAAACCCGATCTCGCCCGGGCCGAGGCTGTCGACGTTCTGCATTGCCGGGCGAAAGACGCCGATGCGGTCCACGTGGTGCACGGTGCCGTTGGACAGAAACTTGATCTTTTCGCCCTTTTTCAGCCGCCCGTCGATGACGCGGATCAGGACGATGACGCCGAGATAGCTGTCATACCAGCTGTCGACCAGCATGGCCTTGAGGTCCGCGTCCTCGGTGCCGGTCGGTGCGGGCAGTTGGGTGACGATGGCCTCCAACGTCTCCATGATCCCCTCGCCCGTTTTGGCGGACACGGCGATGGCGCCGCTCGCGTCGATGCCGATCACGTCCTCGACCTGTTCGGCGACGCGGTCGATGTCGCTGGCGGGCAGGTCGATCTTGTTGAACACGGGCACGATTTCGTGGTCGGCGTCGATGGCCTGGTAGACGTTGGCGAGCGTCTGCGCCTCGACCCCTTGGGTGCTGTCCACGACCAGCAGCGACCCTTCGACCGCGCGCATGGACCGGCTGACCTCGTAGGCAAAGTCGACGTGGCCGGGCGTGTCGATCAGGTTCAGCACATAGGCCTCGCCGTTTTGCGCGGTGTAGTCGATGCGGACGGTGTTGGCCTTGATCGTGATCCCCCGCTCGCGTTCGATATCCATGCTGTCGAGCAGCTGTTCCTTCATGTCGCGGTCCGCCACGGTGTTGGTGGACTGGATCAGGCGGTCGGCAAGCGTGGATTTCCCGTGGTCGATATGGGCGACGATCGAGAAATTGCGGATATGGGAAAGCGGTGTCATGGGGTGGATATGCGGCGGTTCGGGGTGGACGTCAATGTTTGCGATTTGTGCGATGCAGTATATATTTCCGCGCACATTTTCAGACACATCGCCATGACCCGCCTGCGGACCACCCACATCGCCACGATGACCGAGATGCGCGCGCCGCAAAAGGTGCTGGACCGCGCCAAGGGGCAGCCTGTGGCGGTGGTGAAAAACGCGAATCTGGTAGGGTATTTTGTGCCGGCCGCGGCGGTGGCCGCCCCCGGTGCGCATCAGGTGGTACGCCTGGACGCGGTGAGGACGGCGTTGGAGGCGCGGCGCGCGATGGACCAGCCCGTGCTTGACGACCTGCGCGACACATGAGGTTTCGCCTGCTGGATGCGCCCCTGGTCGCGGCGATCCACAATGCCGTTCTGAACCCCGGCGCATTGCCCGGTCTGGCGCGGGACACATCGCGCGACCGCGCATTGGCGCGCATCGACAACAGGCTGGCCTATGGGATGATCGCGGATGCGTTGATCTGGCGGCGGCCTATGCGGTCGCGGTGGCGACGGGGCAGTGTTTTAACGATGCCAACACGCGCACGGCGTATGAGACGATGGTGATCTGTTTGCAGTTGAACGGTGTGGTACACCGCCCCATGGTGGCAGAGGTTGGGCCGCGGATCACCGAGGTGGCGCAGGGGCATGTGGACGAGGGGGCCTTGGCCGATTGGTTGAGAGGGCGGGATGGCTGAGGTTGATTTTTCGGACTTAGATAGCGCAACGGCGTGGTTTGACGTGCAAAGCCCGGAGATGCGGTGCGTGATGACCAGCCGCGCGGCAGTGCGCGTGGCGGCGAATCTATGCCTGACGGAACCTCGACACAAAGAAAGGCTTGTCCTGACCAGTCTGCGTGCGATCCTCACATCTGCGGGTCGAGGCTTGGGCCGACCCGCAGATGTGGCGCGTTTGGGTGTAGCCGCCCACTCCGCCGCCGGCTCCGCCGCCCACTCCGCCAACTCCGCCGCCATCGCCGCCGCCAACTCCGCCAACTCCGCCGCCAACTCCGCCGCCTTCTCCGCCGCCCGCTCCGCCGCCCGCTCCGTCGCCTCCGCCGATGCCGCCGCCTTCTCCGCCGACTCCGACTCTGCCGCCGCCCGCTCCGCCTCCGCCGCCCGCTCCGCCTCCGCCGCGCGCTCCGCATTGACTCACGATGCCGCGTTATCTGCATCGGACCTGATGCGCCAGGCCGTCTGGGGCAGTGTGGCTGTGCCAGAGCCCATTGCTCACAACCACGAAGCCTTTTTGGCCTTCCTCGCTGCGGGCGACGACTGGGCCTTTTGGCACCGCTGGTACAGCGAGATGTGGGCGGGGACATTCACCGACTGGGATTTTGCGATTGAGGTAGCCTTGATACCCGACCACACTTGGGAGGGCGAGGACGCGCTGGCCAAGGTGGCGGCGGCGATCCGGGGGATTGAGGCGCAACGCGCGCGCACTGAGCCTGGCATAACACCAGAGCCGGTTGCCCTAAGCAACGTCCAACAGTTGTTTGATCGCGCACCTGTCGTTCAAGCCAGCATGGCAACACTCTCGGAAGCTGTATCACTGCGGCTTGACGCATTTTCATCCATCGCGCGTCCGAACGAGCGGATCAATTTTGTCGAAACGCTGCAAAACATGCCACAGACGGCGCAGCGCATCTTGGACATCTTGGAACGAGGGCGCGGCGAACCAGGCGCCGAGGCGGCTTTGGCCGAAGAAATCGGACGATTGCGGGCCGAGGTTGAGCAGCTCAAACGGGACTTATCAGCAGCGCATGCCGAGATTGAAACGCTGCGCCAGAAACCTTGGTTTATGCAATCGCGTGCCTTATTCGCTGGCAGTGTGCTGTCTGCGATTGGACTGTCGCTTTGGACGATTTCTGACGACGGTTTTGATGGTGAGGGTCGTTGGAATAATACCGCAGAAGAATTGGCGTTTCTTTGGTCAAAGATTCACCCGGAAAAGACGTATGTCATCCCTGGCAAAGCGCATTTGCGGTTTACCGATTTGGAAGATGAGTGATCTGCGGCTGATGATGGCGTTGGGGTAAGTGTTAACTTTCGCGCACAATCCGTGCTTTGGTTTGGTCTGCATAGAAAACGTACGCGACAAGCCGCGACGTTAGCTCCGCGCCGTCTTTTGCCAAAGCGATCGTTGGCCCCCTTCGCCTAGCACGCCTTCCGCTGCCCTTACCTAATCGCGAACCTTTGATCGGCCCCAGGAGGCGCTGCGCCAGTCGGATGCCCACACGCGATTGCCCCCCTCCCAAACTTGCGCCATACTCACCTTACCCAGAGCGGCATAACCCGCCAGAGCAGTGAGACCGCCATGAAAGCACCCCTCGTCCTGATCGCAGGCGCTGCCTGTTTGCTGGCCGCCTGCGCGGGCAGTTCGAACAGCACGCGCATCACCACCACGCCCACCGTCCTTTTTGCCACCGGCCCGATCTATTCGGCCTGTCGCGCGTCGGACCGCAGGCAGGCCAGCCGGGCGCGCTGTGGCTGTGTGCAGGCGGTGGCCGACCGCAGCCTGTCGGAGGGCGAGCAGCGGCGCGGGGCGGGTTTTTTTGCCGATCCGCATCAGGCCCAGGTCGTGCGCCAGTCGGACCGGCTGTCCGACGAACGGTTCTGGCTGAAGTGGAAGAGCTACAGCGACAGCGCCGCGCGGCTGTGCACCTAAAGGGCGCGCATCCAGAACTGTAGCGGCTTTTCCGTCTCGGCCACCTGATCGACGTCTTTCCACGGGAAATAGGCCAGCACGCCGGGCAGGCGGGCATAGCCGCGGGCCTCCCAAAACGTGTCGAGCGGGCGGTAGGTGTCGGGGCGCAGCGGGTGGTCCTGGGGGCGCAGGACCGAGGCAAAGCAGATATGGTCGAACCCCAGGCCGCGGGCGAACGCCTCGCGCGTGTCGAAAAACGTATGCCCGATCCCGCGGCTGCGATAGCGCGGCAAAAGCACGCTTTCCCCACAGTAAAACGTGCGCGCGATGTCGATATCGACCTCGGAAAACGCCTCGGCAAAGTCGTCGGCATGTTCGGCCAGCGGCGCCCCGGTCGAGGCGCCGACCAGCCAGTCGCCATCATAGACCGCCACGATCAGGGCGCGGTCGCTGTGTTCATAGGCGGCCAGATAGGCGCGTTCATAGGCATAGTCGCCGTCATAGAGGTACGGCCAGTCGCGAAACACCGCCAGGCGCAGCCGTGCCACGTCATCCAGCGCCTCGGCCACGGCGGCCCCGGTGAGCGTTTTGATCTTCATCCAGAGACCTGGCGGACCCAGTCGGCGAGGTTGTAGTAGGTCGTGACACGGGCGATGCGCCCATCGGCGATGTCAAAGAACGACCCGGCGGGCAGGCAATAGGTCTGGCCACGCGCCTCTGGCAGGCCCGCGTCGGTCTGCAGATAGGTGCCGTTGACCACGTATTCCGCCGCAGCGCGGGTGCCGGTGGGATCGGTCAGGATGACCATGTCGGTCAGCGTCTCGGCGTAGCGCGCGTTCATATGCGTGCAAAAGGCGGCAAAGGCGTCCTTGCCCACGCGCACCGCGCCCTCATTCACATGGTGGGCCACGTCATCCGTCAGGCAGTCCAGCATGGCGGCCACGTCGCCTGCGTTGAAGGCCTCGAAATAGCGGGCGACGACATCCATCACGGGCTCTCCTTTGGGGCGCCCCAATGGGCGGTCAGATGGGCGATGATCTGGTCGCGGGCGGCGCGGTAGCTGTCCAGCTTGGCCTCGCGCGTCTCGCCCAGGCCGGTGGGGTCGAGGATGGGCCAGTATGCCACGTCCAGGTGGTAAAACCGCGTCAGTTCCAGCGCGCGCCGCTGGCTGGCCGGGCTGAGCGCCACCACCAGATCGAAAGAGCCGAGATCGTCGCCCCAATCCTCCATCTCGTCAAAGCTGCGCGAGCGGTGGCGCGACAGTTCGACATCTATCTCTTGGCACACGGCGATGGAAAAGCCGTCGATTTCCATGTCGTTCTTGACCCCCGCCGATTGGACATAGGTGCCGGTGCCATAGAACTTTTTCATGATGCCCTCGGCCATGGGCGAGCGGACCGCATTGTGATCGCAGCAAAAGAGCACGGATTGCGGCAGCGATTGGGTCATCTATCCGCCAAAATGCAGAACACAGATCAGGGTGAAGAGGCGGCGGGCGGTGTCGGTGTCGACATGGGCCTTGCCCTCCAGCCGCTCTTGCAGCACGCGGCTGCCCTCGTTGTGGATGCCGCGGCGGGCCATGTCGATGGTCTCGATCTGGCTGGGGGGCAGCTTCTTCACCGCGTCGAAATAGCTTTCGCAGATCTGGAAATAGTCTTTGACCACCTGGCGGAAGGGGCCCAGCGACAGGTGGAACTCGCCCGCCTTCTCGGCGGCTTCCGTCTCGACATCAAAGACCAGGCGCTTTTCGCGGATCGACAGGCCCACGTGATACGGCCCCTCGGGCACCGGGCGGCCCTCGCGGGCTGGCAGGACAAAGGTGTTGTCCTCGAGCAGATCAAACATCGCCACCTTGCGCTCCTGCTCGATCTCGGGCGTGGGCGGCGGCAGGTTGGCGTCGTCGAGGGTGATCTTGGTGATGCGGGTCATGGGCCCCAGGTCCGGGAATTGCTGTGATCGTTCGATGCTTACGCAAGCCCCGCCTGCAACACAATGGGGCGGCTGGCGGCAAAGGCCGGACCGTCCCTTTCTCTGTTCCAAAAAAATCCCGGGGGGAGGCCGCAGGCCGGGGGGCTGGCCCCCCCTCTACCCGTTCAGCTTGCGCAGCCGCGCCGTCACGGACAGCCCGTGCGCCTCCAGGCTCTCTGACGCGGCCAGCCGTTCCGCGCCCGGCCCAATGGCCCGGAGCGCATCCGGCGTCATCTGCGCCAGGGTCGTGCGTTTGACGAAATCCATCACCGACAGGCCGGACGAGAACCGGGCAGAGCGCGCGGTGGGCAGCACGTGGTTCGGACCGCCGATATAGTCGCCGATGGCCTCGGGCGTCCACTGGCCCAGAAATATCGCGCCCGCATGGGTGATCTGGTCGGAAAGGGCCACGGGGTCGGCCACGCACAGTTCCAGGTGTTCGGGCGCGATGCGGTCCGACAGGGCGGCGGCCACGGACAGGTCCGGCACCGTGATCACCGCGCCAAAGTCGCGCCAGCTGGCCCCGGCAATCGCGCGGCGCGCGAGCGTCTCCAGCCGCGCCTCGACCGCCGTTGCCACGGCCCGGCCAAAGGCAGGATCGGTGGTGATCAGCAGCGATTGCGCGCTTTCGTCGTGTTCCGCCTGGCTGAGCAGGTCGAGCGCGATCCAGTCGGGGTCGTTGTCGCCATCTGCGATGATCAAAATCTCGGACGGGCCTGCGATCATGTCGATGCCCACCTTGCCAAACACCCGCCGTTTCGCGGCGGCGACAAAGGCGTTGCCCGGCCCGGTGATCTTGTCCACCGGCGGGATCGTCTGCGTGCCATAGGCCAGTGCCGCAATCGCCTGCGCCCCGCCGATGCGGTAGACCTCGTCCACCCCGGCCAGCTGTGCGGCCAGCAGGACCAGAGGGTTCAGCACCCCGTCGGGCGTGGGCACGGTGATGGTCAGGCGGCCCACCCCCGCCACCTTGGCCGGGATGGCGTTCATCAGGACCGACGACGGATAGCTGGCCAGCCCGCCCGGCACATAAAGCCCTGCCGCCGACACCGGCGTCCAGCGCCAGCCCAGCGTCGCGCCCACATCATCGGTCCACTGCGCGTCCTGCGGCATCTGGCGGGCGTGATAGGCGCGGATGCGGTCGGCGGCGCGCGTCAGCGCGTCGCGGTCCGCCTGCCCCACCTGGGCGGTTGCGGCGTCCATCTCTGCGGCGCTGATCCGCAGTGTCTCGGGCGTCAGCGCGATGCGGTCGAACCGTTCGGTCAGGTCAATGATGGCGGCGTCCCCACGGGCGCGCACGTCGGCGATGATGTCCGCCACGGCGGCGTCCACATCGGGGCTGTCTTCGCGCTTGGCGTTCAGCAGCCCGGTAAACCGCGCCTCAAAATCGGCGTCGCCGTAGTCAAGAAACTGGGGCATGTCATTCCTTTCGCGTCCCGCCGGGACATAGCGGGCCGCAGGCCGGGCCTCAAGGTGCCGGGGGTCGCAGGGTCAGGGCGCGTCGCTGCGGATCATGATCTGGTCATGTTCCAGCCCGTCTGCCCCCAGGATCGCGTTCGGGATTGTCCCCGCAGGGACAAAGCCGTGGCGGCGGTAAAAGGCGATGGCGCGGGCGTTGTCCTGGTTCACGTAAAGCTCGAGCTGCCAAATGCCCGCGGCGCTGGCATAGTCCGACACCGCCGCAATCAGCGCATCCGCCGTGCCGGTGCCCCGCGCAGCCGGCACCACGTAAAACGGCCCGATCTCGGCCCGGTGTGCCGCGCGCGGGATGCGGTTGCGGTTCAGCGCAATCAGACCGACGGCCGTTTCCCCCTGAAACGCCAAAAACCGCCCGCCTTCGGCCAACTGGCGCAGATCGATATCCACGGAAAACGCCGCTGCCTCATCCGCCGTGACCAGAAAGGCCTGCGGGCTGGCCAGGATCCCGTCATAGCGCAACTGCCGCCAGGTCTCGACATCCTCGGGCGTTGCCGGGCGGACCAGGCCCGCCTCAGTCATCGTGGCGCGGCACCGATTTCGACGGCGCCACATAGGGGCGCGTGACGTCGCGCAACGTGGCCTCGACCGCCTCGACCGACAGGCGGATCGCCCCGTCGCCCGCGAGGGTCAACAGGATGTCGCCAGCCCCGTCCGCCCCAGGTTCGAACGTGACGGACAACAGCGACAGGATCGTGTCGCGGTCGCCCCGGTCGATCCCTTGGCTTGCGACGTTCATCACGTGGTCAAAGGCCAGCACGGCCTGCACCCGTTCGGGGGCATGGCGGCCCTGCCCTTCGTCTTCCCAGCGAAAGCGGTTCAGCAGCAGGCCAAAGCGGCGCGCGCGCGCGTTCCACTGCATTTCGGTGATCGGAAACACCGCGTCCTGGGCCAGCGACGACAGCACCTGCAGGTCATCGGCATCGAGCGCGCCCAGGTTCAGCGGCGCCTCGCGCCCGTCTTCGAAACGCGCGTCCTCGGTCATGCGCCGTGCACCCGTTCGATATCCGCGCCCACGCCCGACAGCTTGCGCACCACGTGTTCATAGCCGCGGTCCAGGTGATAGACCCGCGCCACGCGCGTCTCGCCCGTCGCCGCGAGCCCGGCCAGGATCAGGCTGACGCTGGCGCGCAGGTCCGTCGCCATCACGGGCGCGCCCTTCAGCTTTTCCACACCGGTCACCGTCGCGGTGCCGCCATGCACGTCGATCTTGGCGCCCATACGCACCAGTTCGGGCGCATGCATGAACCGGTTTTCAAAGATTTTCTCTTCCAGCACCGATGTCCCCTCTGCCGTGCACAAGAGCGCCATCATCTGCGCCTGCAGATCGGTGGGAAAGCCTGGGAACGGTTCGGTCGTGACGTCCACGGCGCGGATGCGCCCGTTCTTGCGCGCGACCTTGAGGCCTGCATCCGTTTCGGTGACGGAAATGCCCGCCGCGTCCAGCTTTTCACAAAAGGCGCCCACCAGGTCGATGCGCCCGCCCAACAGCTCGACCTCGCCCCCGCAAAAGGCGGGTGCCAGCATATAGGTCCCCAGCTCGATCCGGTCGGTGACGACCTGGTGCGTGGCGCCGTGCAGGCTGTCCACCCCTTGGATGGTGATGGTGGGCGTCCCGTCGCCTTCGATCTGGGCACCCATGGCCCGCAGGCAGGTGGCCAGATCGACGATCTCGGGCTCGCGCGCGGCGTTGTTCAGCACGGTTGTGCCCTTGGCCAGCGTCGCCGCCATCAGCGCGTTTTCCGTGGCACCCACAGAGGCAAAGGCGAAATCGACCGTGCCGCCGCGCAGCCCGCCGCTGGGCGCCTTGGCGTGCACATAGCCATCGCGCAGGTCCAGCGTGGCGCCCATCGCCTCGAGCGCGGTCAGGTGCAGATCCACCGGCCGCGCCCCGATGGCACAGCCGCCGGGCAGCGACACAACCGCGTGCCCCTCGCGCGCCAGCATCGGCCCCAGCACGAGGATCGAGGCCCGCATCTTGCGCACGATGTCGTAATCCGCGGTGTGGTTGTTCAACCCGTGGCTCGACATCACCAGCACCTTGCCGTCGTTAAGCGAGGTCACCTCGGCCCCCAGCGACTGCAGCAGCTGGGTCATGGTGGTGATATCGGACAGCCGCGGCGCGTTGGTCAGCGTCAGCGGCGCGTCGCTGAGCAGCGTGGCGGGCATTAGGGTGAGGCAGGCGTTCTTGGCCCCTGCGATGGGGATTTGCCCGTTCAGGGGCCCGCCCCCGCGTACGACGATACTATCCATTGTCCTGCTCTTTCTGGGTGCCTGCGCCCTTTTCGGCGGTGTTGCGCATCCGCGCCTGCGCCTTGCGCCGGGCCAGATTGGCCTTGAGCGCCGCCTTGAGCCGCGCGTCTCGGTCCGTCTGCGCGCCCGGTTTCGGCGGCGGGGTGGATGCGGATTTATCTGCCATGCAGCCTCTGTAACGCAGGGGGGAATGGGCGTCCAGAATGGGCTTGCACGCCTGTGCGATTGTCGCTAATCACCCGAGCACGGCGCTGTGGTAGCTCAGTGGTAGAGCACACCCTTGGTAAGGGTGAGGTCGAGAGTTCAATCCTCTCTCACAGCACCAGATGTTTCAATTCCCGAACCACGGACGGCACCCAGCCGCAAGGTCGTGTCTCGACTTACGCACATCCCTGCGGGCTACGCTGAGTGCGCGCGTTCTTTCCTCTCTCACAGCACCAGATGTTTCAATTCCCACCGATCCGTATCAATCAAGAGAACCGTCTGGTCTCGACTTACGCGCACCCCTGCGGGCCACGCTGAGTGCGCGCGTTCAATCCTCTCTCACAGCACCAGACCTCTTGATTCACACTGTTTCGTGCCAGGTAAGAGAACCGTCCGGGCGCGACTTACGTGCATCCTTGGAGGCTGCGCTGAGTTCGTGCGTTCAATACTTTCGCTCGGCACCGGTGCGTCTTAGCCCAAAGACCCATCTCGGCTTTCACGTCCGAAGATTGACCGCTTGCAGCGACGGTGGGCGGCGTCGATGCGCCTTTTCATCTAGCGTAATGGATTATTACGACATTGGCCGATGCGCGGCAGGCCTTCTTACGGTTCACAAACCGCTCAAAATCCATGCGCAATTTGCGGCCCGCATTCTCAAATCGCCCATCGCACGAGCATGGCGAAACCGACGAAATTAGGCCTCCTTCGGCAAACGCATCACATCCCCGCTGCGTTACAAAACTTTCACAAAACTGATACAAAACTGAGTCCCTGACCACCGATACACCGCGACGTGCAAGCCGGGGGATGGGATGCTCAAGATCGATAACCTGACCAAGTCGTTTGGCCAGAACGTGGCGGTTGATGCCGCGTCAATTGAGATCGAAAAGCCCGCGATGATTGGCATTATCGGACGCTCTGGCGCGGGCAAGTCGACGCTTTTGCGCATGCTCAACCGGCTGACCGACCACACATCCGGCAGCATCATTTTCGAAGGTCAGGACATCACCGCGCTGAAGGGCGCAGAGATGCGGGCCTGGCAGAGCCAGTGCGCGATGATCTTTCAGCAGTTCAACCTTGTGCCGCGCATGGATGTGGTCAGCAACGTGCTGCACGGCACGCTGAACCGCCGGTCGACCCTGGCCACGCTGTTTAATCTGTACCCCAACGACGACATCCACCGCGCCATCGACATCCTGGACCGGCTGGGCATCGCCGAGCATGCGCCCAAGCGGGCCGAGGCGTTGTCGGGCGGGCAGCAACAGCGGGTCGCGATTGCGCGGGCGTTGATGCAGGACCCCAAGATCATTCTGGCGGATGAACCCATCGCCAGCCTCGACCCGATGAACGCGCAGGTCGTCATGCAAGCCCTGCGCCGCATCCACGAGGAAGACGGCCGCATGGTCATCGCCAACCTACACACGCTGGACACCGCGCGGCGCTATTGCGACCGGGTGATCGGCATGCGCGCAGGCCGCATCGTCTTTGACGCGACCCCTGACAAGCTGACAACAGATATGGCCCGCGAGATTTACGGCGCGGGCGAAGAGTTTTCCGAAGCGGCCACCTCGACCGAGATCGAGACCCTGGATGCAACGGAGAAAGCCAAGATGGAGGCCGAGGCCTACGTCTGACTTTGACACCCCGCCTATCCTGGCGGGGCTTTTTCGTTCCAACGGAGAGACCAATGAAAAAGATCATCGCTGCCGCTTTGGCAACAACCGCGCTGACCACTGCTGCCATGGCAGATGGCCACGCGATCACCGAGTTCCGCATCGGCCTGCTGGGCGGCGAGAACGCCCAGGACCGCCTGAACTCGAACGAGTGCCTGCGCGCCTACACCGAGGAAGCACTGGGTGTTGAAACCAAGCTGTTTGCCCCTGCTGACTATGCCGGTGTGATCCAGGGCCTCGTCGGCGGTACGCTGGACATGGCGTGGCTGGGTGCCTCGTCCTACGCGGCGACCTACCTGCAGAACCCCGACGCGGTCGAGCCCGTGCTGGTCAAGATCAACCTCGACGGCTCGTACGGCTACCACTCGATCGGCTTTGCCCGCAAAGAGGCCGGCATCACCTCCATCGACGACATGGAAGGCAAAGTGTTCGGCTTTGGCGACCCGAACTCGACCTCGGGCTACCTGATCCCCTCCATCGAGATCCCGCAGTACAAAGACGGCGTGACCATGGAATCCGGCGAGTACTTCGGCGAAGTCAAATTCACCGGCGGTCACGAGCAGACCATCGTTGCCGTGAACAACGGTGACATCGACGGCGGCGTGACCTGGGCCGACGGCCAGGGCGACTGGGAAGACGGCTATAACTCTGGCGCGCTGCGCAAGGCCGTGGACGCGGGCCTGATCGACATGAACGATCTGGTGCAAATCTGGAAGTCCAAGCCCATCCCCGAAGGTCCGATCGTTCTGCGCAAGGACCTGCCCGAGGACGTCAAAGCGACCATGATCGCGCTGGTCGACAACATGTTCGACACAGACAAGGACTGCACATACTCGATCTCTGCCGGTGAATCGCTGGGCTTCGACCCGATCACCCACGAGGCGTATGTGTCCGTGATTGAAGCACGTAAAGCAAAATCCAACTGATTTAAGTGCGTCTCTGCCGGGTCCCTTCGGGGGCCCGGTTATTTTTTGGGGTCAGGCCGCGGGGCCGCCCCGTTTTTCTTGGGGTAGGGCATGGCAGAGACCACGGCAAGCGCGCGCGATCTGGGCAGTATCCACGACGACTATATGGCGTTGACGCGGCATAAGCGTCTATATTCCTTTATCCTTTTGATTGTCTTCATCGCGCTGATGGTGGCCGGGTTCAACACCGCCGCCCAGCGCAACGCCGGATCATTCTGGGGCGGCATCGACAACTTCTTTGACTACCCGTCCGAATTGGTGATCGAGGCCAGCCAAAAGCTGGTTGAGCTGCCGGGCCATTTCGTGACCTTCTTTCCGGCGCTGGTCGAGACGGTGAACATCGCCGCCGCGGCCACCTTGCTGGGCGCACTCGCCGCGATCTTCCTATCGCTCCTCTCCACCCGAGGTCTCGCCCGCTTTCCGCGCCTGATCCCTGTCTTTCGCCGCTTGATGGACATCAGCCGCGCGATCCCCGAGATCGTGGTGGCGCTGGTGCTGATCTTTATCCTCGGCGGCGGTCCGGTGCCTGCGATGATCGCGATTGCGATCCACACGGCGGGCGCGTTGGGCAAGCTGTTTTCCGAGGTAAACGAAAACGCCGACCTCAAGCCGATTGACGGGCTGTCCTCGGTCGGGGCGACCTGGGGGCAAAAGATGGTGCTGGGCATCGTGCCCCAAGTGGCGCCGAACTGGCTAAGCTATGCGCTGCTGCGGTTCGAGATCAACGTGCGCGCCTCGGCCATCCTGGGCTTTGTCGGCGCCGGTGGCCTTGGGTATGAGTTGAAGAACGCGATCTCTTGGGGCCAGGGTCGATATGACGAGGCAGCGGCGATCTTTTTGCTGCTGTTCGTGACCATCGTCGCCATCGACCAAGTGTCCAGCCACTACCGCGACCGCCTGACCCATGGCGCCAAATCGGAGCGTCCCCAATGACCATGCTCGACACCGCCGACCTTAAGGGCAGCGCCGACCGCGTGATGGCGCGCAAGCGTCTGATGTCCTTTGCCCTGCCGGGGCTTGTTCTGGCCTATCTGACATACGTATTCTTTGCATTTGGCGTGCCCGAACTGCTGCAAAAGGCCAGTGGCGACAACGCCAGGGCCCTGATGGCCGACACCTACAGCCACAAGGTCCACGTCACGCGCGACAACCGCAACGGCGAGGTCCGCGTTGCCATCGAGGGCGAGAGCAAGGGCGCCTATGAGGCCGGGGAGGGCCCGGATTGGGTGAGCTTGGGCGAGACCACGGTGATCGACCTGGGGGACGGGCATGTGGTGACCTACCTGCCCGACAACAACGGCGTGACCTATGACGTGCCCGGCTATGGCCTGATGTCGTTCGAGGTGTCGCGCAGCCAAGGCGTTGTCCAGGACTTTCCCAGCGACGAAATCCCCGAATGGATCAACGCGTCGAAAAACCGGGTGGCCATCACCACCGACGCAGGCCGCCTGTCGATCACCCGCAACCGGACCGAGGTGTTCCGCTATTTCGTGGGGTGGGAGCTGTTCTTTTTCACCCTCGACAGCCCCTATCACGGGATGGGCGTGGGCGAGGTCATCAGCCGCGCGTTCAGCGGTGAGGCCAGTGCGATTGCCGCGGACTTTTGGGACAACAAGATGTGGCGGCACAAGGACGTCGCCTGGGCCATATTCGAGACGATCCTGATGGCCTTTCTGGGCACGATGGGCGGCGCGATCCTGGCCCTGCCGCTGGCCTTTCTGGCCGCCAAGAACTTTGCGCCCCTGGTGGCCATCCGCTTTGCAACCCGGCGTGTCTTTGACTTTATCCGCGGGGTGGATGCGCTGATCTGGACAATCATCCTGAGCCGGGCCTTTGGCCTGGGGCCGATGACCGGCGCGCTGGCGATCTTGATCACGGACACCGGCACCTTTGGCAAGCTCTTTTCCGAAGCGCTGGAGAACGTGGACAAAAAGCAGATTGAGGGCGTGCAATCAACCGGCGCCAAGCCGATCCAACGCTACCGCTTTGGGGTGATCCCGCAGATCACGCCGGTGCTCATCAGTCAGATCCTCTATTTCCTGGAATCCAACACCCGCTCGGCCACCGTCATCGGCGCCATCACCGGGGGCGGCATTGGCCTGCTGCTGACCCAGGCGATCATCACCCAGAAAGACTGGGAAGAGGTCACCTATTACATCGTCCTGATTGTGATCATGGTGATCTTTATGGACTGGGTGTCGGGCATGCTGCGCCGCAAGCTGATCAAGGGCGACGAAGGCGGGCATTGATGCCAGCCCTGTCGGAAACGCCCCTGCTCCATTCGGATGTGGCGCAGGTCAACACGACCCTGGGCCGCTATACAGAGGTGGGCCAGGGCACGCGCCTGGCCCAGGTCGAGATGGGCGACTACAGCTATTGCGACCGCTTTTGCGATCTGGCCAACGTGACCGTGGGCAAGTTTGCCAACATCGCCAGCTTTGTGCGCATCGGGGCCACGGATCACCCGCTGGACCGCGCGTCGCTGCACCATTTCATGTACCGCTCCGCCAGCTACTGGTCGGATGCCGAGGATGACAGCGCCTGGTTCCAACACCGCGCGTCCCGGCGCGCCAGTGTCGGGCACGACACCTGGATCGGGCACAATGCGCAGATCAAGCCCGAGGTGACGGTGGGCCACGGCGCCGTTGTCGCCTCGGGCGCCATCGTGACCAAGGATGTGGCCCCCTACACCATCGTGGGCGGCGTGACCGCGACCAAGCTGCGGGACCGCTATGCGCCGGGGGTTGCGGACCGGATGATGGCACTGGCCTGGTGGGATTGGGATCATGCGACCCTGCGCGCGCGACTGGATGATTTCCGCAGCCTGCGCGCCGAAGCGTTTCTAGAGAAATACGAACCCTAGCCACCGCGTACCACAGGTACGCCTTACGCGCAGATGCCCCCGTAAGGCGGACGTGTCGTCCGCGCTACTCCGCTGCCACGGACAGCGGCGCGCGCAATTGTGTCAAACGGCCCGCGACCTCGCCGCATAGGTGGGTCCAGCGGCCCCCGGCCATCGTCCCTTCGACCTGGCGCGTGTCTGCGTTGACGATCGTCAGGTCCGCGCGCTTGCCGATGTCCAGTACACCACGGTCAGCAAGGCCCATGATCTGCGCCGGCCGGGCCGAGATCATGGCCCAAGCCTCGGGCAGCGTCCGCATCCCCTTGTCCACCAGGGCAAAGGCCGCCGCCGCCAGCGCGGGATAGTAATAGTCGGACACCAGCGCGTCGCAGGCGTCCTCGGCGATCAGGTTGATCGCGGCGATGTTGCCCGACTGGCTGCCGCCGCGCACCACGTTGGGGGCGCCCATCAGCACCGGATCGTCCCAGGTGCGCGCCACGACTGCCGCACCCATCGAGGTCGGGAATTCGCAGACCTTCGCGCCGATCATCGAATACCGTTCGCGTGTGGCGCCATCGGCGTCGTCATGGCTGCCATATGTCACGCCCATGCGGTCAAAGGCCGAGGCGAGGTTGCACAGGTATCGCGGCACCTCTTTGTCGCGCGCCTTGGCGGCTGTCACCAGCGCCATGTGTTCGTCCGACGAGCGCCCGGCCTTTTTGGCCCAAACGGCGATCTCTTCGGGGCGCGCGGCGGCCAGGGCCACGGCCTCGTCCAGGTGGTTGTTGAAGATGACGTAGTCGATGCCATAAGCGTCAATCGCAGCGAGCAAACGCATTTCGGTGTCCATCGTGTGCGTCTCGCACCGGATCTGCACGCGCAGGTCGGTCTGCATCTGCGGGGCATAGGCGGCGTGGGCGGCCAGGAACGCCTCGGCATAATCGGGACCGCGGTGGCCGCCTTCCCAAGACCAGCTTTGCGCCATCCACGCCGTCGTCACGCCATTCGCAGCCGCATCGCGGTCGGTGCCCACAAGGCCCGTCTGCAACGGAAACGGCGCCGTGGGCCGGGGCGCCATATGATGTTCGAACGCATCGCCGTGCAGGTCGATGATCCCCGGCAGCACCAGATAGCCCGACAGGTCCAGCGTCGCGCGCGCGGTCTCTGTAACGGTCCCGTCGGCCACACAAATGTCGGTGTGCACCATGGCGCCATCCTGAAGGACGCGGGCACCGGTAAGGCGCAAGGCGGGGCGGAAAAATGGCATCGGGCTGCTCGGCCTGGTTGTGATCTGCAAGAGATGGTTCGCGGACGTCTACCCTGTGGATATGTCGGTCTCGTGACAGTTTTCCCCTTTATTCTAGGCCTCTGCGTCCAGGGTCAGCGTCACCCGGTCACCCGCAAACCACGTGCGCCCATACTCGATAGGCCGCCCCGCGACGTCCACGTTGATGCCCACGCTGCGCAGGATCGGCGCGCCCTCGGCAATGCGCAGGTGCAGCGCTTGCGTCGCCGTCGCCGCCTTGGCCGTCAGCCGGGTTGACGCACGGGTATAGTCGGCCACGCCCGCCTCTGCCAGCGCGGCGGTGACCGACCCTGACCGGCGCAGCGCGGCAGGCAAGTCGGGAAAGGGGGCGGCAGGAAAGACGGAACGGAACAGCGCGATGGTCTGCCCATCGGCCAGGCTCAACCCCTCATAGGCGTGCACCTGCGCGTCCTCGGCCAGGCCCAGCGCGTCGCGCTCTTGCGCGCTGGCAAGGCGTGTCTCGATCGACAGCACCTCCTTCGCCGGCGTGCGCCCGGCGGCGGCGACGTTGCGATGAAAGCGAACGCGCTTGCCGATGGGATAATCCGTCGGCGTCTGCGCCACAAAGGCCCCCGCGCCGCGCCGGGTGTGCACCGTGCCCGCCTCGACCAGCGCGCGCAGGGCGTGGCGCACCGTGTGGCGGTTGACGCCAAAGCGGGTGGACAGCTGTGCCTCGGTCGGCAGCTTGTCACCAGGGCGATAGAGGCCATCGGCAATCTCTGCCGACAAGGTTTGGGCAATCGACTTCCAGATCGGGGTACGCGCCATCTGTCACAAAACTTTCGTATCAAGCGGATGGACGAAGTGGGGTGAGTCGTCTATGATTTGTCTAGTTGTATAGTAATGCCGACAACTTCGCAAGGTGTATAGATGGACGGATCGCAAGACCCTAACGCCGCCCGCAAAGCCTGGCTGGCGGTGCTGGCCAAGGCGCCCGCAGGTGCGGTGAACGCCGCCTGGCAGGCGGCAGCCCTCGCACCCGCCCATACCGTGTTGCGCGCGCCGGAGATCGGCGCCGTCATGGTGCGTGGCCGGGCGGGCGCTGTGGGCGCGCCGTTCAATTTGGGCGAGATGACCGTGACCCGCTGCGCCATCCGTTTGGACACGGGCGAGGTTGGCCATGGCTATGTCCAAGGGCGCAGCAAGGACCACGCATTGCAAGCCGCCCTGGTGGACGCGTTGATGCAAACCGATGCGGCCACACAGGTCGAGGACGCGATCCTGACCCCACTGCGCACCGCCGCCGAGGCGCGCAAAGCCAGCCGCGCCGCCAAGGCCGCAGCGACCAAGGTCGACTTCTTCACCATGGTGCGAGGAGAGGACTGATGGATCACGCAAGCCTCGCCGGCGGCTTTGCCGACCCACCGCAACAGGCGGCCAACGCCTTTCGCAGCCTGATGCAGGCCATGGCCCGTCCGGGCACCATCTATGACCTCGCGGGCGCCGTGCCCCCGGCGCCGGTCTCTGTCGCGGCGGGCACTGCGCTGATGACCCTGTGCGACCCGGACACCGGCGTACACCTAACAGGCGATTGCAACAGCGCAGCGGTGCGCGACTGGATCGCCTTTCACACCGGCGCGCCCATCGTGGACGCAGCGCAAGCGTCTTTCGTTTTGGGCAGTTGGGCAGACCTAGACCTGGGCGCACTGCCCCTGGGCACATCGGAATACCCCGACAGGTCGGCCACCGTGATTGTCGAGATGCCCGCGCTGACGCCCACGGGCGCCACCCTGCGCGGCCCGGGGATCAAGGACACAGCCACGCTGAACCTGCCCGACCTGGTGGCGTTTCAGCGCAATGCGGCGCTGTTCCCCCTAGGCCTCGATTTCATGTTCACATGTGGGGCGCAGATCGCTGCCCTGCCCCGCAGCACAAAGGTGTCCTGACCATGTATGTGGCTGTCAAAGGCGGTGAAAAGGCAATCGACGCGGCCCATGGCTGGCTGGCAGAGGAACGGCGCGGCCCGCTGGACGTGGCCGAACTGTCGGTGGATCAGATCAAGGGCCAGCTGAAACTGGCCGTGAACCGCGTGATGGCCGAGGGCTCGCTTTTTGATCCCGACCTCGCCGCGCTCGCCATCAAGCAGGCCCGGGGCGATATGATCGAGGCGATCTTTCTGATCCGCGCCTACCGCACCACCCTGCCCCGCTTTGGCGGGTCAGAACCGGTCGACACCGGTGCCATGGCCTGCGACCGGCGCGTGTCGGCCACATTCAAGGACGCGCCGGGCGGGCAAGTGCTGGGTCCGACCTTTGATTACACCCACAGGCTGCTGGATTTCAAACTGGCCGCCGATGGCGAGGTGCCAGAGGCCGCAACGCGCACGGCAGAGCCCGGACCCAAGCCACATATCATGTCCTTTCTGGACCGCGAGGATCTGATCCAGGACGAACCCACCGGCCCCGACACGCCCTCCGACCTGACCCGCGAGCCGCTTGAACTGCCCGCCGCGCGCAGCCTGCGCTTGCAGTCGCTGACCCGCGGCGACGAAGGCTTTGTCCTTGGCATGGCCTATTCGACCCAGCGCGGCTATGCCCGCAACCACGCCTTTGTGGCCGAGCTGCGCATCGGCACCTGCCCGGTTGAGATGGAGATCCCCGAGCTGGGCTTTGCCATCGAGTTGGGCGAGATCGAGCTGACCGAATGCGAGACGGTGAACCAGTTTCAGGGCTCAAAAACCGAACCGCCGCAGTTTACCCGCGGCTATGGGCTGGTCTTTGGGATGTGCGAGCGCAAGGCGATATCGATGGCCCTGGTCGACCGCGCGCTGCGCTGGAAAGAGCTGGGCGAGGACAACGTGGGCGCCCCCGCGCAGGACGAAGAATTTGTGCTGTACCACGCCGACAATATCCAAGCGACCGGGTTCCTGGAGCATATCAAGCTGCCCCATTACGTCGATTTCCAGTCCGAGCTGGAGTTGGTGCGCAAACTGCGGCGCGAGGCGATGAGTGCCAGGCATCAGGAGGCCGCGGAATGAGCGCGCGCCGGACAGCCGCGGCCTGCGCTGCGTCCGACCGGAGCAAGGTCGCCTACGGACGCGGTTCAGTCGGCACCGCCATCGTCGTCGCCCGCATCGAAACCAGGGCGCCCGCGGGGACCGATCCAGCCGTCGGTGTGATCGCCATTGCCGCGAATGTCGTGGCGCGGCGGCCCCGCGTCACGACCGGACCACAGCGCCCAAGCGCAAGCGGCCGCCAGAACCGCCAGGCCGATCAAAACCCCAAGTGCAATGTCCATCCCCGTCATATCTCAAGAGCCGTTTGCCATGTCTGATTACAACTTTGCATATTTGGACGAGCAGACCAAACGGATGATCCGCCGCGCCATTCTGAAAGGGTTGGCGATCCCCGGCTATCAGGTGCCCTTTGCCAGCCGCGAGATGCCGATGCCCTATGGCTGGGGCACCGGCGGGGTGCAGGTGTCGGCGGCGGTGATGACGGCCAGCGACGTTTTCAAGGTCATCGACCAGGGCGCCGATGACACCACCAACGCCGTCTCGATCCGCCGCTTTTTCGAACGCACCGCGGGCGTGGCGACAACCGAAGCGACGGCAGAGGCGTCCGTCATCCAAACCCGCCACCGCATCCCCGAAGAGCCGCTGAGCGCGGATCAAATCCTCGTCTACCAGGTGCCCATCCCCGAGCCCTTGCGCTTTCTCGAGCCGTCAGAGGTCGAAACCCGCAAGATGCACAGCCTAGAGGATTACGGGCTGATGCATGTCAAGCTGTACGAAGACATCAGCGCCCATGGCGCCATCGCCACCTCCTACGCCTATCCGGTCAAGGTCGAAGGGCGGTACGTGATGGACCCGTCGCCCATTCCCAAGTTCGACAACCCCAAGCTGGGCATGGCCGCGATCCAGTTGTTCGGCGCCGGACGCGAACAGCGGATCTACGCGCTGCCGCCCTATTGCGAGGTGGTCAGCCTGGATTTCGACGACTTCCCGTTCGAGCCTAGCAAGGCCGACCACGCCTGCGGCCTGTGCGGCGCGACCGACAGCTATCTGGACGAGCTGATCGTGGACGACGCGGGCGGGCGGATGTTCATGTGCTCGGACACCGACTATTGCAGCACGCGCCGCGCAGCCGGACATGTGGGCGCGCAGGGTGTGCCCCCTGCCCAAGCCGGGGCGGGTGCCGCGTGACCGGGTCCGTTCTCTTTCTCACCCATGCGGAGGTCGTGATTGACCCCACGGTGCCCGTACCACGATGGGGGCTGAATGACGTGGGCCGCGCGCGGCACGCCGGATTTGCTGCGGACGATGCGCTGTCGCAGGTCACGTCGATCTACAGCAGTGACGAGCAAAAGGCGGTGGACGGCGCGCAGCCAGTGGTCGTGCAGCGGGACCTGCCGCTGCATCAACGCGCCGATTTGGGTGAAAACGACCGCAGTGCAACAGGGTTCCTGCCACCAGATGAATTCTGGCCGGTGGTCGATCAGTTCTTTGACTGCCCCGACGTGTCCGTCCGCGGATGGGAAACATCGCGCGATGCGCAGACGCGCATCGTTGATGCGGTGCGGGCCATCGTGGCCGAGGCGCCGCCAGGCGACATATTGATCGTGTCGCACGGGGGCGTGTCGACCTTGCTGCGCTGTCATCTCTTGGGCTGCAACATCACGCAAGACGCGGGCGGGCCCAATGGCGGCGGCGGCAACTGGTTTGCCTTTGACCGGTCCATGACCACAGCGCCCACCGAGTGGAGGACGATATGACACCGCTGTTGCAGGTCGAGGGCCTGTCGAAATTCTATGGCCAGCGGATCGGCTGTGCCGATGTGCAATTTGACCTCTATCCCGGTGAAGTCATGGGGATTGTGGGCGAAAGCGGGTCGGGTAAGTCGACGCTGCTGAACTGTCTTGCGGGGCATTTGCCGCCCGATAGGGGCCGGGTCCTTTTTGACACCCGCGCCGACGGTCTGCGCGACACCGTGACGATGAGCGAGCCGGAGCGGCGGATGCTGGGCCGCACCGACTGGGCCTTTGTCCACCAACATGCGCGGGACGGGCTGCGGATGAACGTAAGCGCGGGCGGCAATGTGGGCGAGCGGCTGATGGCCGTGGGCGCGCGGCATTACGGCGACATCCGCAGTGCGGCCATCGATTGGCTGGGCCGGGTCGAGATTGCCGAGGACCGCATCGACGACCGCCCGCGCCAGTTTTCCGGCGGCATGCAGCAGCGCCTGCAGATTGCGCGCAACCTGGTGACCGGCCCGCGGCTTGTGTTCATGGACGAGCCGACCGGCGGTCTGGACGTGTCGGTGCAGGCGCGCCTGCTAGACCTGCTGCGCGGGCTGGTGCGCGAGATGGGGCTGAGCGCCATCATCGTGACCCATGACCTGGCGGTGGTGCGTCTGCTGGCGGACCGGTTGATGGTGATGAAAGACGGCTATGTGGTGGAAACGGGCCTGACCGATCAGGTGCTGGACGACCCGCAGCATGCCTATTCCCAACTGCTCGTGTCGAGTGTGTTGCAAGTGTAAGTCCCCTGGGGCTCTGCCCCAGACCCCGGAGTTTATTTGGCAAAGTGAAAATGAGCATGATTGACGTCAGCGGTGTTGCGAAATCCTTTGTCCTGCACAATCAGGGCAGCGCGGTGATCCCTGTGATGCAGGGGGCGGACCTGTCTGTGGCGCCGGGGGAATGTGTGGCCTTGGTGGGCGCATCGGGCGCGGGCAAGTCGACGCTGATGCGCATGATCTATGGCAATTACACCGCGCAGGCGGGGCGCATCCTGGTGGGCGACGTCGATGTCGCCTCGGCCCCGCCGCGCGAGGTTTTGGCGCTGCGCCGGTCGGTCTTGGGCTATGTCAGTCAGTTTTTGCGCGTCGTGCCGCGGGTGCCGACCCTGGATGTCGTGGCAGAGCCGTTGCGCGCAGTGGGGGTCGGCGCCGAAGAGGCCGAGGCCCGCGCGCGCGCGCTGCTGGAGGCGTTGAACATCCCCGAACGGCTGTGGGCCCTGAGCCCCACGACCTTTTCAGGGGGCGAGCAGCAGCGGGTGAACATCGCGCGCGGCTTTGCCCATGACTATCCCGCGATGTTGCTGGATGAGCCGACGGCGAGCCTGGATGCCACCAACCGCGCCGTCGTCTTGGGCCTGATCGAGGCGGCCAAGGCGCGTGGCGCGGCCATCGTGGGCATCTTTCATGACGAGGCCGCCCGGGCGCAGGTTTGTGACCGCGAGGTGGATGTCAGCGCCTTTACCCCCGCGACGGCCGCATGACTGGCCGGCTGATCGCGGTTGTTGGCCCATCGGGCGTGGGCAAGGACACGGTGATGCAGGCCATTGCCGCCGCGGACCCGCGCTTGGGCCTGGTCCGCCGGGTGATCACCCGGCCCAGCGATGCAGGTGGCGAGGATTTTGACGGGGTCACTGTGCCCACGTTCGAGGCGCGCAAGGCGGCGGGTGACTTTGCCCTGTCCTGGGGCGCGCATGGTCTCTTCTATGGCATTCCGGCTGCGATTGACGCGGATCTGGCGGCGGGGCGCGATCTGCTTGCCAACCTGTCCCGGGGCGCCTTGCGGCAGGCGCGGGCACGGTTTCCAGGTCTGGTGGTTCTGTCCCTGACGGCAGACCCCGCGGTATTGGCAGCACGGCTGGCGGCGCGGGGGCGAGAGGATGCCGATGACATTGCCCGCCGCCTGGCACGGGCGGGGTCGGGCCTGCCCGACGGCATCGACGCGGTTGAGATCGACAATTCCGGCGACCTTGCGCGCACCGTGGCCACGGCCCTCGCAGCGCTTTATCCGGTGAGCGCGTAGCGGTGGAGTTGGTGAAATCGCCCGTCCGCATCCTCGCCCAACAGGGTCAGCCCGCTGATCTGATAGGGCGCGAGCGGCAGATCGGCCAGCAGGCCTGTCAGGGCCGCCTCGGTGTCGGCGGCCACATCCGCCTCCAACCGACCGCTGAGCGTCAGGTGAAAGCGGAAGGCGTCCAGTACATAAGGGTAGCCCCATTGCACCAGATAGGCGTCTTGTTCGGGCGTCAGTTGCGCGGCGCGGCGCTTGGCCAGTTCAGCCTCGGTCGGGGGCGCGCGAAAGCTGTCCAGCTCTTGCACCGCGCGCGCGGCAAGGTGGGCCAGCGCGCTGGCATCGCCATCGGGCACCAAGGCCAGGAATTTGCCCAAACGGGCCAGGCGCAGGCCGTCGAGCGTAACGGCTGGCGCGGTGGTGCAAAGGGCGGCCAGTGCCGCTTGCAGCGCCTCGGGCGTTTGGCCATCCGCCATGCGGAAGGGCGGCTTGATCGTCCCGTGAAAACCGTATTTCCGCGGCGTGGCCGTGATGCTTGGCACATCCAGATCGCCCATAGCGGGGTGTGGCACGGGTGCGCCTGCGGCACTGTCCCAGCCCAGCCAGCCGGCACCGAAATCGGCCAGGGCGCTGCCCGGCGCGGGCGTGTAATAGATGGCGTAACGCGCGTACATACCAAAACCCCTTTCCAGTTCGAGATGACAGGCACATGACACAAGAGACGATCCTCGCCAACGCCCAGTTGATCCTCAAGGACGAGGTCGTGACCGGCTGCCTGACCCTGTCCGGCGGGCAGATCACCGCCATTGACCACGGGGCGGCGGTGCCCACGGGGGCGATTGACTGCAACGGGGATTACATCGCGCCGGGGCTGATCGAGCTGCATACCGACAACCTGGAACGCCATATGTCGCCACGGCCCAAGGTGCCCTGGCCGCACGGGCCTGCGATCCTGGCCCATGACCGCGAACTGGCAGGCTGCGGCATCACCACCGTGTTTGACGCAATGCGCGTGGGGTCGATCCCGTCGGGCAAGGGGCGCTACCTGAAATACGCGCGCGATCTGTCGTCCGAATTGCTGGCCCTGCGCGCCCAAGGGGTGCTCAAGATCAGCCACTTCTTGCACCTGCGGGCCGAAATCTGTTCCGAAACGCTGCCCGAAGAGCTGGCAGAGTTCACGCCGGACGACCGGGTGGGCATTGTCAGCCTGATGGACCACACGCCGGGCCAGCGGCAGTTCCGCGATATTTCGAAGATGAAGGCCTATGTGATGGGCAAGAACAACCTGACGGATGCCGAGTTCGACGAACACGTGGCCCGCCTGCAGGACTTGCAAGACCGTCTGGGCGCCAAGCACGAGGCCGCCGCCGTGGCCGAGGGCCTGCGGCTGGGTGCGGTGCTGGCCAGCCACGATGACACGACCGCCGATCAGGTGGCGGTGTCGGCGGGGCATGGGGTGGCGGTGGCCGAATTCCCCACCACGGTCGAGGCGGCAGAGGCCTGCCGCGCGCGCGACATCGCCATCATCATGGGCGCGCCGAACCTGGTGCGGGGCGGCTCGCATTCCGGCAATGTGGCCGCGGCGGACCTGGCCGCGCGCGATCTGCTCGACATCGTGTCGTCGGACTACGTGCCCGCCGCGCTGCTGATGTCCGCCGTGCAGTTGGGGGAAATGTGGGGCGATATGGCGCGCGGGATCGCGACGGTGACGGGCAACCCCGCGCAACATGTGGGCCTGCACGACCGCGGCGTGCTGTCGGTGGGCAAGCGGGCCGATGTGGTGCGCTTTTCCGTGCTGGACGGTGTGGCCGTGGCCCGCCAAGTCTGGGGCCAAGGGGCACAGGTGGCCTAGGCGTGGCCATCGCCCGCGCGACGGGCTAGGCTGGCGGCATGAAAAACACCTGTGACCTGTGCGACGTGTTCAAGGACGCGATCACGCCCCTGCCCTTTGGCCTGCGCCACTATGGCGGTGCGGGCACGTTTCACGGGCCCATCGAGACCGTCAAATGCTTTGAGGACAATAGCCGGATCAAAGACCTGTCGGCCACGCCCGGTGCGGGCCGCGTGCTGGTGGTCGACGCGGGCGGATCGCTGCGCCGCGCCGTGCTGGGCGACATGATCGCGGGCGCGCTGGCCGACAGCGGCTGGGCCGGGATCGTGATCTGGGGTGCGGTGCGCGACGTGGCCGAGATGGCGCAGCTGCCCTTGGGCATCATGGCCTTGGGCCATATTCCGATGCCGGGCACCCGCCGGGGCGAGGGCCAGGTGGGCCTGGAACTGCAGATAGGTCCCGCGCGCGTGCAAAGCGGCGGCTACATCGTGGCGGATGCCGACGGCGCCGTGATTTTTGCCAAGGACGGCCCGCGGCCCTAGCGCCCGCTACCGCCCAATGGCGTAGGCTTGCATCAGGCGCGGGGTCGCTGCGGCCTTCATCACCCCATCGGGCTGGTGCAGTGCCGCGGTCAGGCGCCCGACGGACCACGCCTCGGCAACCTCAAGGGCGTGGCCCTTGTCCCGCAGCGCTTGCAACACGTCCTCGCCAAAGGCGGGTTCCGCCATCAGGTGGCCCAAGCGCAGGCCGCGGGGATAAAAGCTCGCCTGCAGATGTCCGGTGTGGAACAGCGGCGCGTCTATCGCCTCTTGCAGGTTCAGCCCGTGATGTACGTAGCGCAGGAAAAAGGCCAGCTGCCATTGGTCCTGCTGATCGCCACCCGGCGTGCCAAAGGACAGCGCGCGGCCATCACCGTGCAGCGCCAGCGATGGCGACAGGGTCGTGCGCGGGCGGCGACCGGGGGCCAGCGAGGTGGGCAGGCCGTCTTGCAACCAGAACATCTGCGCCCGGCTGTTCAGCGGCACGCCCAGGCCCGGCACCACCGGGTTCGATTGCAACCACCCACCCGAGGGCGTGGCCGACACCATGTTGCCCCACTGGTCAATCACGTCGATATGCACGGTATCGCCCTTGCGGTTGGCCAGGTGCGCCATCGTCGGTTCGCCCCCGCCGACACCTGCGGCCAGCGGCACCCCCTGCCGGGCCCGGGCGTGAAAGGCTGCCGCTTGGATCTCATAACCGGGGATGGCCCCATGGGTCAGGGCATGGCTGGCTGTGTCCGATATCTGCGCACGATGGGCATCGGCATGGGCGTCGGACAGCAGCGTCTCGACCGGGACCTCGGCATGGTCCGGGTCGCCATAGTACGCCTCGCGGTCGGCAAAGGCGCGTTTCAGCACCTCGGTCGTAAGATGCACGAAATCCGCGCCGTTCGGGTCCATCTCTGCCAGCGAATCGCCCCGCAGCATTTGCAAGCTTTGCAGCAGCACAGGCCCTTGGCTCCACGCTCCGCATTTGTAGACGTCCCAGCCGTGGTGATGCACGCTTAGCGGCGGCTCATAGCTGGCCTGCCAGGTCGCCATGTCCTGGCCCGTCAGCACACCCTTGCGCCGCGCGCCCGCCCCATCCATCACACAGGCCTCGGCCAGGTAATCATCAATCGCTTGCGCCACAAACCCTTGGGAAAACGCCCGCCGCGCCGCCTCGATCCCTGCGACGCGCCCATCGGCACCGTCGGCCTCGTGCACCAAACGTTCCCAGAACGCGGCGAGCGTCGGATTGGCAAAAAGCGCGCCCGCCTGCGGCACCTGCCCCTGCGGCGTCCAGACATCGGCAGAGCTCGGCCATTCGGCGGCAAAGAACGCGGCCTGACCGGCGATGGTCGCAGCGGCGCGCGGCAACAGCGGATGGCCCGCGCGGGCATAGTGAATGGCGGGCGCCAGCACATCGCGCAGGGGCAACCGCCCGTGATCGCGCAACATCAACATCCAGGCGTCAAAGGCGCCCGGCACCACGGTGGACAGCAGCCCGGCGCCCGGGATCATGTCCAACCCTTCGTCGCCGTAGTGGCGGATCGTGGCGCCCGCAGGTGCCACGCCCTGGCCACAGACGACCACCGGCGCCTCGCCCGCGATGCGCAAGATCGCGGGCATGTCGCCCAAGGGGCCGTTCAAATGCGGCTCGACCACGTTCAGGACAAATCCCATGCCCGCCGCCGCGTCACAGGCCGTGCCGCCCGCCTCCAGCAGCTTCATCCCCACGGCAGAGGCCAGCCAGTGGGTCGAGGCGACCATGCCGAAGGTGCCGGACAGCTCAGGGCGGGTGGTGAAGGGCATGGGGCGACTCGGCAACGACCAAACTGGGATGACCCGTTTGTCGCCCAGCCCCGGCGCGGTTGCAAAACCTTATCGGGCGCGCCACGCGGAAATGCGCAGCGCGCGCCGGATGCGGCATCAGGGGATCAGCACCTTGTCGATCACGTGGATCACACCGTTCGAGGCCAGGATATCGGCTTGGATCACGTTCGACTGCTCAACCCGCACACCGTTGCGGCCATCGATATGCACATTGGCGCCGTTCACCGTCGCCACGCTCAGACGCTGGCCGGCCAGATCAGCGGCCAGGGTCTGCCCCGGCAGCACGTGATAGGTCAGGATCGCGACCAACTGGTCCTTGTTCTCGGGCTGCAACAGCGTCTCGACCGTGCCCGCGGGCAGTGCGGCAAAGGCGGCATCGGTCGGCGCAAAGACGGTGAAGGGCCCGGGGCTTTTCAGCGTATCGACCAGGTCAGCGGCCTGCACCGCAGCCACCAGCGTGTTGAACGACCCCGCAGCGACAGCGGTATCAACGATGTCCGGCGTGCCCGACATTTCGGCACAGGCCCCAAGCGCGGCAAGGGTGGTGCCAAGGGCGGTCAGCTGCAGGAAAGAGCGGCGTTTCATGTTCATGATCTCCTCATTTGTAGGGCGCAGGCGGCCAGGAAGTATGTGGGAATATTTCCCACCCACGACGAAATGACGCAGATCCCCAGGTTTTCAAGGAAAGGCGTGGAAAAATTTTCCACGGGGTCCTAATATTCTCTGATGACAGGCGAAACTCCTCCAGGGCCATCGGATGCCTTCCTGCGCGTGCTGCGCGGGCTGCTGCGCCCGCTTGTGCGCACGATGATCGCGCGCGGGCTGACAGCGCCTGTGATCTATGGCCTGCTGAAACGGGTGTTTGTCGAGGTGGCCGAGGACGCCTTTCGCTTGGACGACAAGCCGCTGACGGACAGCCGCATCGCGATGCTGACCGGTGTACACCGCAAGGACATCCGCACCATCCGTGCAGAAGGCGGCGGGCCACCGGCAGAGGCGCGGCGCAAAAGCGCGCTGCTGGCCACCGTCATCGGCCAGTGGATGTCGCACCCGGACTATACCGACGCAGACGGCGCGCCACGCCCCTTGCCGCGGTCCGAAGGCGACGGCCCCAGCTTTGACAGCCTCGTGATGTCGCTTAGCAAAGATGTCCGCCCGCGCACGGTGCTGGACGAATTGCTGCATGCGGGCCTTGTGGTGGCGGGGGCCGACGGCCTCTTGCGGCTTGAGGCCGAGGCGATTGTCGGCACCGCCCGCGCACCGGACAAAGAGGCGTTCTTTGCCGCCAATGTTGGCGACCACCTGGCGGCCGCCACCGAAAACCTGCTGTCGGACGCCCCGCCCTATTTCGAGCGGGCAGTGTTCTATAACCAGATGACGCCTGAGGCTGTTGATGAGGTCGAAGCGGCGGCGCGCGCCCAAGCACAACGCCTGCTGGAAGAGTTGAACCAGCAAAGCAGCGCGCTGCACCGGCGCGATGCCGCCGCCCCCGGCCCGCGCCAACGCTACCGGCTGGGCATCTATTTTTACCGCGAAGACACTGACCCGGACGCCCCGCCGCCCGATGCAGGACAAAGGCCCAAAGACCCGTGAAACCAATCCAAAGACGCCGCGCCCTCGGCTTGCTGGGCGCCACCGCCCTGACCGGCTGCGCCCCCGCGATCCCCATGGCCCAACTGGGCGACGACCCGTTCGAGGGCGGCATCGGCGGCACCGGCATCGTGGGGGTCATGACCGGCACTGGCAGCGTCCTGGTCAACGGCTTGCGGGTGGAGGTGCCTGACCGCGCCCGCATCACCACCAACGGTCGCGCCGCCAGCGACCGCCTGCTGATGCCGGGCGTGACGCTCAGCATGGTGGCAAACGCCCGGCGCGACCGGTTCGAGGCGCAGTTTATCGACGTCGACACGCCGCTGATCGGCCCCCTTGCGCGGCACGGCGCGGGCTATGCGATCAACGGCACCGCACTGTCCCTGGACCAAGGCATCGCGGCAGCGGCGCTGGTCGGGCAGCGGGTGATGGCCTGGGGCCTTTGGCGGCGGGACGGAGGATTGCAAACCAGCCTGATCCGCCGCGCAACGGACGGGCCAGACAATGTGGCGGGCGTACTGGTCGGATCGGCGGAGAAGGGATGGACCATCGGGCAGACCCGCCTGCAAACCACCGCCCGGAACCGGCTGACCGCCGGGCAATATGCCGTGGCCGAGGGGCAGTTTGCCGGCACCGCTTTCCGCGCGGACACCGTGCAAATGGGCCGCTTCCGGCAGGGGGGCGGGACGCTGCGGCAACTCGCGGTCGAGGGGTATCTGGAACCCGTCGCCGCCGCCCCCGGGTTCCGCCTGTCGGGGCTGGGGCACAGCTTTGATCCGCGCCTGGCGCTCACGCCCTTTGCGGCGCAGCGTGCCGTGTATTTCGGGCCTTATGACGGGCGGTTCCGCGCCCGCCGCGCGGTGGTTGTGCCGGATGCCCCGGCGCCTCGGGCGGCGTTGTTGACGCCTGACATCGGCAAAACCGTTGCGGACAGCCTGACCGGTGCCGCGGCCCGTCCCGTGCGCCTGCGCTAGACCGATACCGCCTCTAGCAACGTCTCGCGCGGAATGTCGGCTGCGCTGCCGCGCAGCTTTTCCGCGCCGCGTTCCAGCACCAAAAACTGGTCGCCCAGGGTGCGGGCAAAGTCGAAATATTGCTCGACCAGCACAATCGCCATGTCGCCACGGGCGCGCAGCTGTTCGATCACGCGGCCAATCTGTTGGATGATGTTTGGCTGAATGCCTTCGGTCGGTTCGTCCAGCAACAGCAGCTTGGGCCGGGTGATCAGCGCGCGGGCGATGGCCAGCTGTTGCTGCTGCCCGCCGGACAGGTCGCCACCACGGCGGCTGAGGAAATCCTTGAGGATCGGGAACAGCTCGAACACCTCATCGCGGATCGACCGTTCGGCCCGGGGCAGGCAGGCAAATCCGGTCTCGAGGTTCTCGCGCACGGTCAGGAACGGAAAAATCTCGCGCCCCTGGGGGACATAGGCCACCCCCTGCTGTGCCAGTTGATGTGCATTGGCCCGACCGATCTGGGCACCGTCCAGCAGGTAGGTGCCACCCGACCGGGGATGCGTGCCCGAGATCGCCTTGAGCAGGCTGGTCTTGCCCACGCCATTGGTGCCCATCACGCAAGTCACCTCGCCCTGTTTCGCGCTGAGACTGACACGGTTGAGGATCTGACTGCCACCATAGTGCAGCGTCAAATCCTCAATCTGCAAAAGGTCACCGGCCAAGATACACCTCGATCACTTTCTCATCCGCCGTCACATGGTCCAGCGACCCCTCGGCCAAGACCGACCCTTCGTGCAGGACGGTCACCTTGCAGTTCAGGCGGCGCACGAATTCCATGTCATGTTCGACCACGATCACCGCCCGGGTCTTGGCGGCCTCGACCAGGATGTCGGTGGTGTGCTCACGCTCGGACGGGGTCATGCCTGCGGCGGGTTCATCGACCAGCAGCAAGCGCGGGTCTTGGGCCAGCAGCATCCCGATTTCAAGCCACTGTTTCTGGCCGTGGCTCAGCTCGCCCGATTTCCGGTCGAGATGGTCGGTCAGGCCGATCTCTTCGGCCAGTTGCGCAACCGCTGTGTAGTCCTCTTGGACGGGGCGAAACCGCAGGACGGCCCAGGGCGTGCGGTCTTTCTTGAGCGCCATCATCAGGTTGTCGCGGACCGGCTGGTCCTCGAACACGGTGGGGCGCTGAAATTTGCGGCCAATGCCTGCTTGGGCGATCTGGCTTTCGGACATCGACAGCAGCGAAACCGATTTTTCGCCAAAAATCGCGCGCCCCTCATCCGGTTTGGTCTTGCCGGTGATGATATCCATAAAGGTGGTCTTGCCCGCGCCGTTGGGTCCGATCACCGCGCGCAACTCGGGCTCGCCGATCTGGAAGGACAGGTTGTTGATCGCTTTGAACCCGTCAAAGGATTTCGACACGCCAGAGACTTCGAGAAGAGAGCTCATTTATCCGCCTCTTTCTCGCGCAGGGCGCTGTCATCGGGGCCGAGATCCGCGCCGTGCCGGTGGGGTGTCCCCGCGGGGACAAGGTCGATCAGACCGCCGATGCCCTTGGGGGCAAAGAGCGTGACAGCGACAAAGGAAAAGCCTAAGAGCACCGTCCACCAGTCGACCCAGGAGATGGTGTAAAAGCCCAAGCTGATGTCGGGCGCCTGCCCGCCCGTGAACCAGGTGGAGACAAGCGAAACGAAGGCCGCGCCGATGACCGCGCCATAAAGGCGCCCGCGCCCGCCGATGGCGACCCAGACGGCGAGGTAGATCGAGGCGATGGGCGCAATCTCTGCCGGGTTGATGATGCCCGCCTGCGGGTAATAGAGCGCGCCCGCGATGGCAGCGATGATGGCAGTGAGGGTGAAGATGGTCAGCTTGTATGCCTCGACCGAGTAGCCCAGGAACCGCACGCGCGCCTCGTCATCGCGGATGGCGCGGATGACCGAACCAAACTTGCCCGACACGACCCAGGCGCAAAGCAGGTAACCCAGCCCCAGGGCCAGAGCGGAGGCCCAGAGGAAGTACATCGACACCGTCGCTTGCGGCACGTCGCCCATCCCCGGCAGGTTTTGCAGGCCCGACAGGCCATTGTTGCCGCGCAGGCCGCTGTCGTTTTGAAAGAGGTACAGCGAGAGGGCAAGGGTCATGGCCTGGGTCAGGATAGACAGGTACACGCCGGTGACCCGGCTGCGGAAGGCGAGCCAGCCAAAGACCAGCGCGAGGAGGCCAGGGACGATGACGACCGCGGCAAGCTGTAGCGGCAGCGAGTGCGCGACCGCCCAGATGGGCGGGAATTCCGAGGCGCCGACGACGCCAAAGATTTGCGTGGCGATACCGTCGGAGATTTCCTGTGGCGTCGGCGGCAGCGGCGCTGCGGCAAGGCTTTGCACCACGATGATTTCCGTGCGCGCGTACATCAGCCACATGCCGATGGCGTAGCCGCCGATGCCAAAGAAGGCCATGTGACCCAGGCTGAGGATGCCGCAATACCCCCAAACGAGGTCCATCGCGAGGGCGACGAGGCAGAGGCAGAGCGTCTTGCCCAGCGTCTTGACGAAGCTGGTGGAGATCACGCCGATCCCGAACCCTTCGGCCAAGATCGTGACGCCCAGGGTGAAGACCGCGAGGCAGGCGAGGAATACCAGCACCGACGGATGGCGCGCGACGAAGCTGCGGGACTGGGGGCCAGCCCCCAGACCCCCGGCATGTTTGGAGAACAATGAAGAGGTGGTGTCGGTCATGTCACGCCTCTGCCGCGCGGCCCTTGAGGGCGATGATGCCGCGGGGCCGGAATTGGATGAAGAGGATGATGAAGAGGATCATGTAGGTTTGTGCGGCCAGGGTGTTCGACGGGTTCATCCATTCGATGCCTTTTTGCAGGAAGCCGACCATGGTGGCGCCCAGGAGCGTGCCCCAGATATTGCCGACGCCGCCGACGACCACGGTCATGAAACTTTGCACGATGTAGTCGCTGCCCATTTCCGACGTGACCTTGGCGTAAAGCCCGATGGCGACGCCTGCGATACCCGCGATGCCTGAGCCGAAGCCGAAGGTGAGCATGTTGATCCGGTCTGGGTTGATGCCCATGGAGGCGGCCATGCGCGGGTTTTGGGTGACCGCGCGCACCTCGAGCCCGAGGCGGGTGCGGTTCATCACGATGAGGAACAGGGCCAGGAAAATGAGGGCCAGGATGAAGATGGCGATGCGGATATAGCTGATCGAGACGATGTCGTTGATCACCATCGACCCATCGAGCCAGCCGGGGGCCGTGAGCGGGCGCGCTTGGGTGCCGAAGATGTTCTTGGCCAGCTGTTGCAGTGCGATGGACACGCCGAAGGTGGCCAGCAATGTTTCGAGCGGGCGGTGGTAGAGCCAGCGGATCACCAGCCGTTCCATCGCGACGCCAGCGGCGAAGGTGACCAGGAAGGCCAGTGGGATGGCCAGCAGGATCGATAGGGTGTGGTCAGGCACGAAAAGCTGGACCACATAGCCGGTATAGGCGCCCATCATGATGAACTCGCCATGGGCCATGTTGATCACGCCCATCACGCCGAAGGTGATGGCCAGCCCGATGGCAGCGAGGAAGTAGATCGAGGCCAGCGAGATGGCGTCAAGCGCCAGATCGGCGGTTTGGTTGAGGGCCACGCTCGCTTCGATCCCGCTGAGAACCTCTTGGGCGGCCAGCGCGACGGCGGGCGGGGCGCCGATATAGAGCTCGAAGAACTGGAAGGCGTCGAGGGAGGCGTCCATCTCTGCCACCGTGGCGGCGGGTTCGGCGAGGCCTTGGTCCACCAAGGTGGCGAAGGCGGCGTTGCGGGCGGCGTCTGTAGACAGGCTCGCGACCTCGACCCCGGCGACGCGGTCGCCGTCGATGTTGCGGATCAGCGCCTCGCGCACCTCGCTGGGTGGGATCAGCGGCGGGGCGAGGCCCTTGTCGACCAGCAGGCTATAGGCCTCGGTCTTGGGCAGGGCGGCGTCGCCGGGCGTGATCAGGCGGACCAGGGCGGGGTCGTCGGGCGCAACCTCTGCCACGTTGATGCGGGTGCGCACCAGCGGGTTGAGGGCGGCGCGGGCATCGACGCCCAGATCGCCGTCAAAGGATTGGATCGCCACGATCTTTTCCGCGTCGTCGGCGCCGAATTCAATGGTCAGCAGCCGTTCGAGCCGTTGCATCTGGGCCGACAAATCGCCATCCGTCTCGCCCACCATCACCTCGCGCAGGGCGGGCAGGTGCGTGTCGTCGGGGTCGCGGGCGATGGCGTCTAGTGCGGTGCGGCGCACATCGACGCTGGGATCAGTTAACTGAAACTTAACCAAGGCGGCGGCAATCAGGCCGCGGACGCCGGAATTGGGTTTGAGCTGTTTGTAGTCGTCATCGGGCACCACGCCAATCTCGGACCCGTCCGAGACGTCGAAGATGCGGATGGTGCTGCGGTCAATCTCTTCGGCAAAGACGAACAGGCCGGTGGTCTCGTCCTGCCACATCTCTTTGTTTTGCCAGCGTTCCATCACCGTCTGCGCCGCGGGCAGGCCGCTGGCGGTCAGCGCGTCGATGGCGGGTTGGATCGTGCGGCGCGAGGCCTTGGCCAGTTCGGCGGCGTGGGCCTGCATCACCTGCTGGATCGGGGCCTCCGCATCCTGGGCGGCGGCGGGCAACGCGCAGAAAACGCACAAGACCAAGAATAGAAATCGTCGCATGCGCACCTGTCCTGACAGGCCGAGGGGCGACACGGCGCCGCCCCCCGGGAAAATCACGTGGATCGGATCAGTAGTTGGATTCGATCTGCACGCATGTGCTGGTTTCGGTGTTGTACATACCGCAGCCCAGCTCTTTCCAATCCGAGACGAGCACAGCGGATTCGGGCAGGAAGTCTGTCCACGCGTCGCCCGGCACCGGATCGGTGGCCGAGATGATGTCGAACTGACCGTCGGCTTGGATTTCGCCAATCAGCACCGGCTTGGCCAGGTGGTGGTTGGGCAGCATCACGGCTGTGCCACCGGTCAGGTTCGGGAATTCCTGGCCGTACATGGCGGTGCGGACGGCATCGACATCTGTGGTGCCTGCCGCGGTCACCGCGTTCACCCACATGTTAAAACCGATATAGTGCGCCTCCATCGGGTCATTGGTCACGCGCTCTTCGCCCATGCGGGCTTTCCACGCTTCGACCCATGCCTCGTTGGCGTCGGAATCGGCGGACTGGAAGTAGTTCCAGGCGGCCAGGTGGCCCACCAGGTCGGATGTGTCGAGGCCGGACAGTTCTTCTTCACCGACCGAGAAGGCGACGACGGGGATATCATCGGCAGAGATGCCAGCAGCGGCGAGTTCTTTGTAGAAACCGATGTTGGCGTCGCCGTTGATGGTCGAGATCACGCCGACCTTCTTGCCGTCTGCACCCAGCGCCACAACGTCCGCGACGATCTTGGACCAGTCGGAGTGGCCAAAGGGCGTGTAGTTTACAAAGATATCTTCGGCGGCGATGCCTTTGTCCTGAAGGTACGCCTCAAGAATGTTGTTGGTTGTGCGGGGATAGACATAGTCGGTGCCCAGCAGCGCGAATTTCTCGACTTCCAGCTCTTCGAGGAAGTAATCAGTCGCCGGGATCGCCTGCTGGTTGGGCGCAGCGCCGGTGTAGAACACGTTCTTGGACGATTCCTCGCCCTCGTACTGGACGGGGTAGAACATCAGGCCGTTCAGTTCCTCGAGCACGGGCAGAGCGGATTTGCGCGACACCGACGTCCAAGAGCCAAAGATCACATCAACCTCTTGCACGGTCAGCAGTTCGCGTGCTTTTTCAGCGAACAGCGGCCAGTTAGAGGCTGGGTCGACGACAACAGCTTCGAGCTGGCAATCCAGCAGGCCGCCTGCGGCGTTTTGCTGGTCGACCAGCATTTCCATCGTGTCTTTGAGCGTCGTTTCAGAGATCGCCATTGTGCCGGACAGCGAGTGCAGCACGCCGACCTTAATGGGGGCGTCGCAGGCCAGTGCGGGCAGAGTGGTGCCCAGCAGAATGGCTGCGGTAGAACCGAGAAGGGATTTTTTCATTGCGTTTCCTCTAGCGCATCACGCCGGTGGTCTTGCGAAAGCAGCAGATTGCCCTCATACCACCCATCCGGCGCATTCATGTTGCCGCGTGCGGCGGTGTTCAGGTTTCCAGGCCAACACTGCCGCACAATTCAGACGGCCCAATCAGCCGCGGTGACATCTAGATATTTTTTGCGGTCCATGACCGAGTCCGGGTTGCGCAAAAGTTGTGCTAACAACTGAAATCGTCTGTTTTTTGGACAAATACCCCAAGGTGTGCCGCATTTTTCGGCATAAAAGGGGCGGTTTGTCGCTGGTCTAGCCGTCGAGCAGCAGGTTTTGGCATTGCGCGATCTGCCAGGCGGCCTGGCGTTTTGCCAGTTTTGCGCGCCGCGGATCGGTGCCGAATGTGGCGGTGGTAAGCATCGCGGAGTGCGCGAGTTTTGCGTCAATCCGCTGGGCCAAGGCCTGTCGCGCCTGGTCTGCGGGCTGGATGGCGCGCAGGATCGACACGAACTTGAGCCGTTGCGCCTGCAGCGCGTCGGCCCGGTCGTCATTCATCAGCCAGGCATGTTCCATCTCGGCCGAGATGCGCCCGGTGCAGCCCGCAAACAGGCCCAGCAGGTCATCATGCGCTGATGCTGTTATCGGTGTGCCTGTCGCGATCATGGCGCAGAGCATTATCGTTTTTATTCCGCTCATAAAATGAGCATTGCAGCGAAAATCGCGCCGCGCAAGTGTGCGCTGTGAAAACTTTTACCCCTACCGCATCACAAACGGGTTCGCCATCGGCGCGTCCGAGGTGCTGATCCAGCTGGTTTTCGTGCGGGTGTAGTCGTGAATCGCCTCGAGCCCCGCCTCGCGGCCATAGCCCGATTGGTTATAACCACCGAAGGGCGCGATGGGCGACACGGCGCGGTAGGTGTTGACCCAGCAAATGCCTGCCTTCAGCCGCGCCGACACCCGGTGCGCGCGCGCCAGGTTCTGCGTGAACACGCCCGAGCCGAGGCCGAAGGGCGTGGCATTCGCCAGGGCAATCGCCTCATCCTCGGTGTCGAAGGGCAGCAGGGACATGACCGGGCCGAACATCTCGACCGCCAGCGTTTCGGTCTGTGGGTTGGCGCAGTCGACCAGCGTCGGTGCCATAAAATTGCCCGCCCGGTCCAGCGGCGCGCCGCCAAAGCGGATGCGCGCGCCCTGTTCGATCGCCCGCGCCAGCGTGTGCTGGATGCGGTCCACCTGCGCCCGGGTACACAGGGGGCCAATATGGGTCGCAGCCTCTAGCGGGTCGCCCACGACGACATGGGCCATCTTATCCTCGATCTTGCCCACCAGCGCGTCATAGATGCCCCGCTGCACCAGCCCGCGCGATCCGGCGACACAGCTTTGGCCAGAGGCGCCGAAATTACCGGCGATTAGCCCGTTGGCGGCACCATCCAGATCGGCGTCATCAAAGACGAGGATGGGCGACTTGCCGCCCAGTTCCAGCGTGGTGACGGCAAAGTTTTCGGCGGAATTGCGCACCACGTGGCGCGCGGTTTCCGGCCCGCCGGTAAAGGCGATCCGGTCCACATCCGCGTGGCGCGTCAGCGGGATCGCGCAGTTTTCCGCATCGCCGGTGATCACCGACACCACGCCGGGGGGAAAGCCCGCGGCGTCGATCAGCCGGGCAAATTCGAACATCGGCGCCGGCGCGACTTCGGACGCTTTGAGGATCACGGAACACGCGGCGGCCAGGGCTGGCCCCAGCTTGGTCGCGGTCAGGAACATCTGCGCGTTCCAGGGCACGATGGCCACCACAACGCCGATAGGCTCCCGGCGGGTAAACACGTGCATGTCGGGCTTGTCGATGGGCAGCACGGCCCCTTCGATCTTGTCGGCCAGCCCCGCATAGTAGCGGTAGTAATCCGCGACATAGGCGGTTTGGCTGGCCGTTTCGGCCAGCAGTTTGCCGCTGTCCGTGGTCTCGACCCGCCCAATTTCGGCCGCGTGCGCCTCGATCAGGTCGGCCAGGCGATACAGCAGCTTGCCCCGCTGCGTCTGCGTCATGTCGCGCCAGGCCGGATCGCCCAGCGCCCGCCGCGCGGCAGCAACGGCACGGTCCACATCTGCCGCCCCAGCGCAGGCAAAGGTTGCCCAGTCCGCCCCCGTCGCCGGGTTTTCCGAGGCCATCACCTGCCCTTCGGCCCCGTCAACCCAGTGCCCGTCGAGATAAAGCTGGTAGTGCGGCAAGTCGGTCATCGGGTCCTCACTGGAATGCTGGCATCACGTCGTCAATGAAACGCGCAAGCGACGCCCGCTTGCGATCAAAGCTCATACCACTGTCGATCCAAAAGGCGTACTCGTCATATCCCATATCCTCGTACCGCTTGATCCGGTCGATCACCTCGCGGGCCGTGCCAATCGTCAGGTCGCGGGCCATATTTTGCGGCGACATCATGGTATTGCCCGCCAGCTCATCGTCCGACAGGGGCGCAATCAGCCCTTGGGTCACGGGCCGCTTGTTCTGAAACCAAGCCCCGAAATAGCAGTAAAAGCGCGACAGTTCCTGCGCGGCCAGGTCCACATCCGCGGCATCAGCGCCCACATAGGTGTGGTGCAGCAGCATGACCTTGGGCCGCGGGCCGTCATAGCTGGCGCAGGCGGTGTCAAAGCGCTGTTTGAGCACCGCGATCTCTTCGATCCCCTGCCAGAGCGGCGTCACCTGGATATTGAACCCGTTTTCGACCCCAAAGGCGTGGCTGTTGGGATCGCGCGCGGCGATCCAGATGGGCGGGCCGCCAGCCTGGCGCGGCTTGGGGGCCGAGGTGGTAGCGGGAAAGCTGTAAAACGCGCCCTCATGCGCGCAGTCCCCGGCCCATAGCTGCGGGATCAGCGGCGCGGTTTCGCGCATCCTCTGGCCCGCCTCCCACGCGTCCATGCCGGGCATCATGCGTTCGTATTCATAGGAATAGGCCCCGCGCGCCAGACCCAGTTCGATCCGCCCGCCGGTGATCAGATCGGCCGAGGCCGCCTCGCCCGCCAGCTTGATCGGGTGCCAGAACGGCGCCACGACCGTGCCGGTGCCCAGGCGGATGTGTTTGGTGTGATGCGCCACGTCGACCAGCGTCAGAAAGGGGTTGGGCGCGATGGTGAACTCCATCCCGTGATGCTCGCCCGTCCAAACGGCGCGCATGCCCGCATCGTCCGCCATCTTGCACAGCGCGATGAATTCGTCGTGCAGGTCGTCATGGGGCTGATCCGGCGTCAGCCGCTCCATATGCGCAAAGAGGGAGAAGTCCATCGGTCAGGTCCTTTCTGCAGGGCAAGTGTCGTGCAGCAATGTGCTGAGGGCGGCGTTGACCGCGCCCGGGTGGGTCATCGGCATCATGTGCGCGGCGCCCGCGACGACCTCGGCCCGACCCTGCGGCGCGCGGTGGGCCATGGCCCGTGACATAGCGGGGGTGGAGTTCGGCTCTTCCGCGCCGGTCATGAACAGGGCGGGGCAGTGCAGGTTTTCGAGCGCTGTGGGGCTTGGGCCATCGGTATGGGCAAAGACGGTGTAGGCCGCGCGGTAGCCTGCGGGATCAACAGCGCGCAGCCAGGTGGCGCAGGCGGTGCGCGCGGGCGCGGCATCGCTGCCGAACCAGCGGGTCAGCGTTGGCTCTGGGTCCTGCACGGTCACGCCGTCAAGGGCCTGCGCCCGCGCCTGAACCGCAGCAGAAGCGGAGGGACTGCGCTGGTAGATGCCGTTCAGAGCCGCCACAGCGATGACGTGTTGCGGATGCCGCGCGGCAAGGTCCAGCGCGATCATCGCCCCCATAGAATGGCCCACGACAACCGTCGGCTGGTTTAGTAGCGCCGCGATAGCGTCTGTGTAGTCGGCCAACATCTGCAGGTCTGCGCGCAGCGGGCTGTGCCCGTGACCTGGCATATCCACGGCCACCACGCGCGCGACGGGGGACAGGGCGTCGATCTGTGCGCCCCATGCCTCGGCCCGCAGACCCACGCCATGGAACAGAAGCACCTGCGGCCCGGCCCCAGCGACAATCGCCGCAAGGCCGTGCAGGTCAGACCGCGGCTGGGTTGTCCAGGTCATGGCCCAGGTCCTTGAGGTCTTGGTACCGGTCGCCGATCCGGTGATGTGGGCGCCCGCCCGTGGCCGCGCCCAGCACCACGACGATCTCGTCATCGCGCGGCGCGTCGGGGATTGCGAACTGGATGGTCAGATAGTGAGAGCGGCGCCCGGCATCGTTCTTGTCCATCAGCGGCACCATGATCGGCGCGTTCGCAGGCCCGCGGGTGTTGGTAAAGGCGAGGTAGGATTTCGCCCCCACCGCCTCGCGGTAGAAATTGCCAAAGCGCAGCGTGTGGATGAGACCCGAGGCATGCTCGACCTCGCCATTCAGGCCCACGACGGCGGCCTTGCCATAGGCCTCGATTGCGTCGCCGCTGCCTGCCAGCGCGATCATCCGGTCGCTCATCATCTGGCCCAGGATCGGGCCATAGGCCTGAATTTCCGGCTTTAAATCCTCGACATAGCGCCCGGCCCACGGGTTGCGCACGACGGCGGCCACAGCGAACATGCGCCAGGGCGGATCGGCCGGACGGAACCCTTCGATCAGCACCTCTTCGTCATAGGCTACGATTTTGCGGATGTCGGGCTGCACGTTCGGCTCTCCTGCGATGGGCTGCAAAACCATCAAAGGAACGGTGTCTTTTGACAAATGATTGAATTATGCGCTTAGCTATTAGTGTTACTTATGGCTCGCTTCTACGCATGGCAAAATCGCTTCCTCCCCTAACCTGGTTTCGCGCGTTCGAGGCGGCGGCGCGGCACCTTAGCTTTACCGCGGCGGCGGAAGAGATTGGGATGACGCAGTCGGCGGTCAGCCAGCAGGTCAAGCTGTTGGAGACGCGGTTGCAGGTCACGCTGTTCACCCGGCGTGCGCGGGGGCTGTCGCTGACGGATGACGGGCGGCGGCTGTTGCCGGATGTGGGGGCCGCGCTCGACACCTTGTCGCGCGCCGCCCGCCGGTTCGAGGCTGGGCCGTCACGCAACCTGCTGAGCGTTGCGACCTCTGTCAGCGTGGCGCAGTGGATCATCGCGCCGCATCTGCGCAGCTTTACCGGCCAGCACCCGCACTTGCGCTTGCGCTTTCTCAGTGCGATCTGGCCGGATGACTTTCACTCCGAACGGGCGGATGTCGAGGTGCGCTTTGGCTCGGCCAAGCAGGTGGGTCACAACGCCCGCGCGCTGACCCCGGACGGGCTGATCGCGGTAAAGGCGGCGGGGGTGATGGGCACCGTTGCGGACGCGCCGTTGATCGAGGCGGTGGGCACGTCCGTCGGTTGGCGGCATTGGGCCGAGGCTGTGGGCGGTGACCCGCAGCCCAGCCTGTTTGCCGACAGTTATGGCATGGCCTTGCAACTGGCCGCACAGGGCAATGGGATTGCCTTGGCCAGCGCGTTGCTCGCGCGCCATGCGCTGGCGTCTGGCGTTTTGGAGCGGGCGCATCCGGCGGAGTTGCCTGCGCCAGAAGGGTACTATCTGTGGGTCAAGGACGGGCATCCAGAGGCAGCGGCCTTTGCCGACTGGCTGCTGGCGCAGCTCGCCACCTACGCGCCCGTATAGGTCCAGCGATAGCCGGGGGGCGTTGGTCCCTTGTTGCGCCCGCCTTGCTGCGTCTGCTCCCACGCGTGGGCGAGGATGCCGACGGAACGGGACAGGCAGAACAGACCGCGCGCGAGGGCGGGGGCAAAGCCAAGCTCGGCATAGATCACCGCGGTCGCGCCGTCGATGTTCATGGGGATGGGGCGGCCTTTGCGCGTCGCCAACACCGCCTCAATCTCTTGCGCGCAGGCGAGGAACCGGCCCGCACAGGTGCCCGCCTCGACCGCGTCGCGCACCAGCGACATCAACCGCGGCGCGCGCGGATCGGTTGGGGTGTGAAAGCGGTGGCCGAAGCCTGGCAGGTAAGGGCCACGGGCCTTCATCCACGCATCCACTGCCGCGTCCATCCCGCCCTCATACGCCACTGCATGGTGATAAAGCTCGACCGCCTGTTCCCCCGCCCCGCCATGCACATCGCCCAGCATGTTCACCGCGCTGGCCATCGCGTTGTTCAACGGCAGGCCACAGGTCACCGCCATACGCGCCGCAGCAATCGACGGCGCCTGGGGGCCATGATCGACGGCGGCCACCAGTGCCGCCTCGAACAAGGCCGCTTGCGCCGTGCTGGGCATGTCCCCGCGCACCATCAGCCAGATCATCTGGGCAAAGCTGAGCGTGCCGATCAGCTCTTGGATCGGGTGGCCGCGCAGGTGGATGCGCCCAGGTTCCATGTCGATGATCGCGGTCGACCACCAATCTGCGACGTCACTCATATCACGCCCTCCTCGGCCAGTGCGGTGATCTCTGCCTCTGACAGGCCCAGCGCCGACCACACCCGCTGCGCATCCGCGCCCAAGGCGGGCGGCGGGGTGGCAGGCATGGGGCGCGCGCCGTCGATGACGACGGGGCTGCCTGCGAGGTCCAAGGTTTCGTGCCCAAACGGGACCGCGCCGATCAGGCCGCGTTGCTGCATCTGCGGGTCGGCCAGCGCGTCCGGCACAGTCAGCACCGGGCCGGTCGGCACGCCGAGGGCATTCAATGCGTCCACCCAGGACGCCGCGGGCCGCGTCATCAACACAGCCTCAAGCGCGTCGCGCAAGGCGTCGCGGTTCCGTTTGCGGTCTTCGCGGGTGGCATAGGCGGGGTCGTCCAACAGCGCCTCTAACCCCAGATGCCGCGCCAGCGCCTGCCACTGGCTGTCGCGGTTTGCGGCGATGTTGATCGGCGCGTCGGCGGTTTGGAATGTGCCCGACGGGGCCGAGGTGGTGTTTTCGTTGCCATGCGCCCCAGGCGCCACACCGCCGATAAGGTAGTTCGACACGACCCAGCCCATCGAGGACAACACCGCCTCGGTCATCGAGATGTCGAGCGTGCAGCCCCGCGGCGCCGCATTCAGCGCCGTCGCAATGGAAAAGGCCGCCGTGAGGCCCCCAACCGTGTCTGCCAGCGGATAGCCCACGCGCAGCGGGGCCGTTTCGGGCGTGCCGGTGACGGACATGACACCGCTGACACCCTGGACAATCTGATCATAGGCCGGGTCGTCCTTGCGCGGGCCGATCTGGCCAAACCCGCTGATCGCGCAGTAGATCAGGCGGGGGTTTTCGGCCCGCAGGACATCGGCACCTAGGCCCAGCCTGTCCATCACGCCGGGGCGAAAGTTTTCGACCACCACATCGGCCTCGGCCACCAACCGCTTGAACAGCGCCTTACCACGCGGCGCCTTTAGGTCCAGCGTCACCGACGCCTTGCCTGCATTCTGCGCCAGAAAGCTGATGCCCATCCCGTCGGCATTGCGCGCCGGATCAGCGCCCAGCACGCGGGCCAGATCGCCACCCTCGGGACGCTCGACCTTGATCACCTCGGCGCCCATCAGCGCCAGTTGGTAACAGCAATAGGGGCCCGCCAGCACATTGGTCAGGTCCAGGACCCGGATGCCCGCCAGCGGCTTAGTCGCCATCGGCAATCCCCGCCTGTCGCGCCCGCGCCCGGCGCGCGCGGTAGCTGGGAATGATCACCAGCAGCACGGCAATGCCCATCAGCCCCATGGTCATCGGCCGTTCCAGGACAAAGCCGATACCGTCATAGAGCTGCATCGACCGGGCAAAGTTATCCTCGAGCATGCGGCCCAGGATGAACCCGATCAGCAGCGGCGCCAACGGATAATCGGCAAAGCGCAGCACCGTCGCGATCACGCCCATGCCAACGAGGAACAGCAGTTCGGTCGAATTGTTCTGGCCGATATAGCTGCCCATCAAAGTGAAAAAGAGGATGAAGGGGATCAGGTAATTGCGCGGGATCGACAGCACCTTGGCGATGTACGGGATCAGCGGCAGGTTCAGGAACAGCAGGACCAGATTGCCGATATACATCGAGATGATGACCGCCCAGAAAATCTGTGGCTCGTCCACCATCAGACGCGGGCCCGGCGTTACGTTGAGCGCCAAGAGCGCCCCCAGCAAGATCGCCGTGGTGCCAGAGCCGGGGATGCCCAGCGTCAAGAGCGGCACGAAAGACCCGGTGCAGGCCGCGTTATTCGCCGTCTCGGGCGCGGCCAGCCCCTTGATCGACCCGTGGCCGAACTCTTTCTGCTCGTCCTTGGTCGCCAGGTTGCGTTCGACGGCATAGCCAAGGAACGACGCGATGGTCGCCCCCGCCCCCGGCAACACGCCGATGAAAAAGCCCTGGACCGATTGCCGCCCGATCACAGGCGCGATCTTTCGTCCTTCCTCTCGGGTGATGCGCAGGTTTTCGATCTTGCCGCCATCGCCGCCTTGCACCGTGCGGCCCGGGTTCAGCACCAGAAACAGAGCCTCGGGCAGGGCAAACATCGCCATGGCCAGCGTGATAAAGGAAAACCCCGACTGCAGGTCCATCAGCCCCATGGTAAAGCGCGGCATGTTAAACAGCGCGCCCTCGCCCACGGTGGCCATGATCAGGCCCAGCAGGGTCATCAGCACCGCCTTGGCCACGTTGCCCGTGCCCGCAAAGGCGGCGATGGCCGACAGGCCCACGACCATCAGCGCGAAATACTCCGCCGAATGGAACAGCAGCGCGACCGAGGACAGCATGGGCGCAAAGATCATCAACAGCACCGCCCCGATGGTGCCGCCGCAGAACGACGCGATGGCGGCGATGGTCAGCGCCTTGCCCGCCTGGCCGTTGCGCGCCATGGGATAGCCGTCAAAGCTGGACGCGACCGTGCCTGCGACCCCTGGCGCGTTCAACAGGATGGACGAGGTCGACCCGCCAAAGATCGCGCCGTAATAGACGCCCGCCAGCAGGATCAGGGCGGCGGACGGGTCGCCAATGGTGATCGCCACCGGGATCATGATGGCGATGATGGACATCGGCCCCAGGCCGGGCAGCATGCCGATGAACGTGCCGATCAGGCAGCCCGCGACGACCATCAACAGATTTTGGACAGAGAATGCGGCGCCCAAGCCGATCAAAAGACCTTCGATCATAACGCGCTCCGATCAGATAAAGAACGGCCAGGGCCGCAGAAAGATGCCCAGCACCTGGTCGACCAGGTACCACACGGCAAAACTGGCCACGCCCGCGACGGGCAGCAGGATGTAGAACTTGCGCTCGCCCAGCACGACCGCCCCCAGCGCGAGAAAGCCAAAGGTGGCCAGCAGGAATCCCGCCGGGCGCAGCATCAGCGCATACAGCACCATCAGCCCCAGCAGCATCAGCGCCTGGCCCAGGTTGTAATCGCCCAAGCGGCGGTAATCGATGTCGGGTGTCTTCTCTGGACCCGAGGATTTTTCGAGGCCGAACAGAATGACAAGCGAGGTGAGGATGGCAAGCACGGCCAAGACCTTGGGAAAGGTGCTGGGCCAGATCGGGTTGCGCTGCATGAACGGCGGCAACAGCTGATCCATCGTAAAAAACGCACCATAGCCATAGGCCAGCGTGACGCACAGGATGACAAATGCGATCCAACGATCGAGTGCCATAGTCTCCTCCCCCGGAAAATATGCGGTGCGCCCGGCCTATCCCCAAGGCCGGGCGCGGTCGTGAGTGGTCGTGTTTTAGAGGAAGCCGAGCTTCTTCATCAGGTCGCCAATCACCTGTTCCTGGTTTTCCAGGAAGGTTTTGAAGTCGTCACCGGAGTTGTGGATGTTCACCCAGCCATTGCGTGCGCGGACTTCTTCCCACTCGGGGGTGTCGTACATTTTGGCAATCGCGTCCTGGTAGGCTGCCAACTGCTCGGCTGGCAGGCCGGGGGCACCAAAGAACCCGCGCCAGTTGACAAAGGTCGTGTCGATCCCTTGCTCCATCATCGTGGGGGCGTCGGCATAGGCGTCGACGCGCGCGTCGGATGTGACGCCCAGGATCTTGACCTCACCCGCTTGGGCCAGCGCCACCGCTTCGGAGAAGCCTGTGGACAGCGCCTTGATCTCGCCCGACAGCAGGGCCGCCATGGCGGTGCCGCCCGCGTCATAGGGGATGTACTTGACGCCCAGCGCATCCTTGCCCGCCGCTTCCATCACCATGGCCGCGACCAGGTGGTCCATGCCGCCCGGCACCGAACCGCCGCCGATGGCGGTGTCCGACGGGTCGGCATCATAGGCCGCCAGCAGGTCGGCCATCGAATTCAGATCGCTATCCGCAGACACAACCAGCGCCGCATAGTCACCAATGGTGCCCGACACCAACGTCAGGTCGCGGAAGTTGTGCGGGAACACGCCTGTCAGCGACCGGATCACGATGGGGGTCGAATTGACCATCAGCGTGCCGTGGTTGCTGTCGGCGTTTTCAATCAGGAACCCGATGGCCTTGCCACCGCCGCCGCCCGACATGTTCTCATACGATGCGCTGCCCACCAGGCCCGCGCCTGTCAGCGCCTCGCCCGTGCCGCGCGCAGTGCCGTCCCAACCGCCGCCAGCGCCGCCGGGGATCAGAAAGTGGATGCTGTCGACGACCTGGTGGCCATCGGCCAGCGCAGGGCCTGCAAATGTGCCAGCAAATGTGAATGCCGCAGCCGCAGCCATTAGGGCCCGACGGCCCATTGCGAATGTCATGTGATGTTCCTCCCATTTGACAATGGCGGCTTACGCCGCTCATCAAGGCGCAGGCTGGCGGCTAAACCTGACACAAAGCTGACATGACCGGGTAGGAAGGACAAAAGAGGCGCATGCGGTTCCTGCTGATCGAAGACAACACAACCCTGGCCGAGGCCGTGGCCGAGCGGCTGGGTCTGGACGGGCACGTGGTGGATCAGGCCCCGGATCTGCAAACCGCCTGGGACTTTGTCGCGACCACGGCTTATGATCTGATATTGCTGGACATTATGCTGCCCGACGGCGATGGCCGCACCTTTCTGGTCAAACAGCGGGCGCAGCACATGCAGACCCCAATCATCGTGCTGACCGCCCGGTCCGAAGTGTCCGACAGGGTCGGCATTCTGGACCTGGGGGCCGACGATTACATGGTCAAACCCATCGACTTTTCCGAGCTTGAGGCCCGCTGCCGCGCCGTGATGCGCCGCCGCGGGGGCGAGGCGCAGAACCTCATGCGCCTGGGCGATCTGGCCTTTGATTCGCGGTCCGGCACCCTGCACATTGCAGGCGACAACGTGCAGCTGCGCAACCGCGAGCTGCGGTTGTTCGAGATTTTCGCCAAAGCGCCGGGGCAGATATTCTCGAAATCCAGCCTGGTGGACCGCCTGTTTTCCTATGACGAGGATGCCTCGGAAAACGCGATCGAAGTTTATGTGGGCCGCCTGCGCCGCCATCTCGATCCATCGGACGTGCGCATCGTCACCGTCCGGGGCCTTGGCTATAAGTTGGAGACCGCGTGACCGCGCCGGTCCCCCAAGGCTCCATCCGGCGGCGTCTGCAACTGTCGCTGCTGGCGGGGGCCGCGCTGCTGGCCGTCGTTGTGTTCTTTATGGTCCAGTCGGTCGCCCGCCAGGTCGCCCAAGAAAGCCAGGACAACATCCTCGCCGCTTCGGCCCTGTCCATCCTCGACAGCGCACGGTTTTCGGGGGGTGAGGTCAGCCTCGATCTGCCCTACTCCGCCCTGTCGATGCTGGACAGCGTGTCGGACGAACGGGTGTTCTATGCCATCCGGCTCGAGACTGAATTCCTCAGCGGCTATGCCGATCTGCCCCAGGCGGCGGTCGATAGCTTGGGCGAGGCCGGGTTCTTATCCGCCGTCTTTTTGGACGAAGAGGTGCGCATCGCCTCGATCCGGCGTGCGGTGTCCACGGATGTCGGCCAAAGCTATCTTGAGGTGTCGGTCGCGCAAACCCGGTCGGGGCAAAAGGCAACGCTCGCCCGCATCTCGCGCAGCGCCATGGGCGTGGGCGCGGGGTTCTTTCTGCTGTCGGTCCTGCTGGCTGCCGTGATCTCGCGCAGCACGATCCGGCCGCTCGACCGGCTTACCGCATCCGTCTCGCGCCGCGGGCCCAAGGACCTGCGCCCGGTCGCCGCCCCCCTTCCTTCGGAAATGGTGCCGCTTGTCGCCTCGCTCAACAACCTGATGTCGCGGCTGCAAACCTCGCTCGACCGGTCCGAAGACCTGATTGCCGAGGCCGCGCACCGGGTGCGCACGCCGCTGGCCATCGTGCGGACCAAGGCCGAAATCCTGCAACGCCGCGCCCAAGACCCCGAAATGAAAGGCGTCGTGCGCGAGATGATCCACGCCATCGACGACAGCTCGCGCACCGCGGGCCAGCTCTTGGATCACGCGATGGTCACCTTTCGCCTGGATCAGCTGGCGCGCGAGGATGTGAACCTGTCGCTGCTTGTGCGCGACACGGTCGAACGCCTGCGGCCCATGTCCGAGCTGAAGGACATCACCCTGAACGCCCCCCGGATTGACGAGGCGGTCGTGCAGGGCGATCCGATCCTGCTGCAAAGCGCGCTGCACAACATCGCCGACAACGCCATCAAATACGCCCCACCCGGCGCGCAGATCGACATCAGCCTGCGCCGCAACGCGCAAGGCACCCGCATCGCGGTGACCGACACCGGCCCCGGCTTTCCCCAGGCGGAACTGGACGGGCTGCGCAGCCGCTTTGCCCGGGGCACAAACGCCGCGGGTGTTGTCGGCTCTGGCCTGGGGCTGACCATCGTGGACGAGGTGATCCAGGCCCATGGCGGCCACCTGGAAACCCACAACAAAGACGGAGCAGGCGCATGCGTCACCTTGTGTTTTCCCTTGTCCTGATCTGCTGTGCGCCCTTCGCCTACGGGTTCGAGGTCGAAGACCGCGCGCGGTTCGGCCCCGAGGATGCGACCGAAACGCTGCGCATCGTGTCCACCGCCGACATCCGCTTTATCACGCCGATGATCGCCCCCTTTCTGGCCGCCAACCCCGAGGTCGGCATCGACTATGTCGTCGCCAGCTCGACCGAGCTGATGCGCGCCATTCAGGACGAGGGTGCGGCGTTCGACGTAGCCATTTCCAGCGCGATGGACCTGCAGACCAAGCTGGCCAATGACGGCCACGCCCTGCGCCACAGCCCCGCGCTGGCGGGCGGCCTGCCCGACTGGGCGGTGTGGAACGACATGCTGTTCGCCTTTACCCAAGAACCCGCCGCCATCGTGGTGGCCAAGGACAGCTTTGACACCGGCGCCCTGCCCCGCGACCGCAACGCGCTGATCAACCTGCTGCGCGCGCAGCCCGAGCGGTTTCGCGGCCGCATCGGCACCTATGACGTGCGGCAATCCGGGCTGGGATACCTCTTTGCCACCCAAGACCGGCGGGTGTCGGACACCTATTGGCGGCTGACCGAGGTGATGGGCGGCCTCGACGCGCGGCTGTATTGCTGCTCGTCCGATATGATCGAGGCGGTCAAGACGGGCGAGCTGCTGTTGGCCTATAATGTGCTGGGCAGCTATGTGGCCAACCGCGACGATCAGGATGCCTTTGCCATCATCCTGCCGTCGGATTTCACCACCGTGATGCTGCGCACCGCGATCATCCCGCGCACCGCTGCCGCCCCCGCGCTGGCCGGTGCCTTTGTCGACCACCTGCTGGCCCAGGCCTACGGCGCCGCCCCACCACTGCACACAGCCCCCGACCTGAGCCGCGTGGAAACCGCGCTCAACCGTATCCGCATCGGCCCGGGGCTGCTGGTGTTCCTAGACCAGCTGAAAAAGCGCGCGTTCCTGAGCGAATGGGAAAGCGCGATTTTGCAGGAGTAAGGAACAAGGAAACGCAGAAGCGTGCGCAGATCGGTGATCGTTTTCGCCAGAAAATCAACTTGGATAAGTCAGACCGGGCTGCCCAGCATGTGCTGGCCCAGCAGGGACCCCAATAGCACCAAGGCGCCGCGCCAACGCTGCCGAAAACCGTCCGCGCAATGATGGAACTGACGCAGCCATGCCTGGACGCAATGCGCCAGAGCGAAGGTTTCAGCCAGTTCCTAAAGGGCGTCTTCGATGCGCGCGACGAGGAGCAAATTTTGACTGTCACAATGGACAGGTGCTCCGCCCGTTACCCGGTCGCTCAGGCGTCGACCTTTTCCGGCCCACTGCGCGTATCCGCCCGCGCGTCGCCGCCCGATGACATGACCCGACGCGCCTGGCGGCCAAGCCAGTTGTGTATCCGCAAGTAGGCCGGCATCAGCAGCAGCACCATGACGGAGCCCACGAGGATCCCAAAGCCAAGCGACACCGCCGTGGGGATGAGAAACTGCGCCTGTAGGCTTTGTTCGAGGATCAGGGGCGTGATGCCCAGGAACGTCGTGCACGTGGTCAGGAAAATCGGACGGAAGCGGGAGGCGACCGCCGCCGAGATGCGGTCGACCAAGGCATCCGTGTCCTCTTCATCAACGCGCCCCTCTTTACTTAGGTCCTCGAACTCGTTCAAAATCAGCAGTGACGCGTTGATCATGATGCCGGACAGTCCGATGATGCCGAACATCGACAGCAATGTCAGGTTCAGCCCCAACAGGGCGTGGCCCGCCAGGGCGCCGATGATCCCGAACGGGACCGTCAAAAGCATGATGAAGGGTTTGGTGAAGGACTGAAACGCCAGCGCCAGAATGGCGAACATCACAAACAGCGCGAGCGAAAAATTCTGCCCCAGAGCACCCGCAAAGCGCTGCTGTTCTTCCTGCTCGCCGCCCAACGAGATCTGCACATCGGGCGCGTCTTGCTGGATCTCCGGCAAGACCTCATCCACGATGAACGACGTCTCCGCCCCGCCGGAGGTGACGGCGGTGTTCACATCGGCCTCCACGGTCGTGATCCGGCGCGCGTCGATGCGCGTCAGGGTGGTGGGCGCCGGGGCGAGGTCCAGATTGGCGAGGGTCGACAGCGGCACCTGCGCGTCGCCGACCTGCACGCGGAACCGGGCAATGTCGGCAAGCGTCATGCGCTCGTCCTCGGGCAGCCGGACACGAATTTCGACCTCTTCGCGATTGCGCACGATCTCGGCGGCGACGACGCCGAACACCGCGCCGCGCACGGCCTGCGCAATCTGTCCCAGCGGCACGCCAAGCGCCTCGGCCTCCTGGGTGCGCGTGATCTGCACCTCCTGCGCGGAAAAAGAGGCCGAATTGCGGATCGCAAAGACACCGTCGCGGCCCTCGAGCGCTTCGCTGATCCGCTGGAGCGCCGCATCGCGCGCCGCTTCGAACCCGGCGGACACTTGCAGCGAGACAGGCGCCCCGACCCCCACCAGCGACGCGGAGAAGGACAATTCGCGCGCCCCGGCAATCTCGCCCGCCTCTTCGCGCCACAGGTCTTCCAGTTGGCCCGCCGCGAATGTCCGGGTCTCTGAATCCTGAATGCGGATGTCGACGGTGGCGCGGTTGGACGACCCGCTGCCCCCGCCTGTGGGACTGCCCGACCCGGGCGCAAAGCCGATCGCAACCGACGCGGATTGAAGGATCCGGTCCGCTTCAATGCCCAAGTCTTCGGCCAGGCGTTCGGCGGCGCGGTCCGCCGCAGCCTGAAGTGGTCCCAGAAATTCGGACCGTCAGCTAAGGTGTATCCCAAACCTTTGAAGGGATACGAACATGGCGAAGCGCCGGAACTTTACAGATCAGTTTAAGGCCAAGGTGGCGTTGGAAGCGTTGCGAGGCGACAAGGCCGTGCAGGAGATCGCAGCGAAGCACCAATTGCATCCGAACCAGGTCAGCACGTGGAAACGACTGGCCATAGATGGAATGGCGGATGTCTTCTCTGGCGGGGGTAAGCCGACAGGCCCGTCTGAGGCGGAAGTTAAAGACCTACATGCAAAGATCGGGAGGTAACCTCCCGA
>JBCBHS010000010.1:0-109862 GCA_038525395.1 Pseudomonadota bacterium
TCTGCGTCGACCGCATCTATAACGAAAACCTGCCCGAGGAAGACCGCGAACCGGCCTGCGTGCGCACCTGCCCCGCAGGCGCGCGGCACTTCGGTGACTTTGCCGACCCCGAAAGCCACGTGTCCAAACTCAGCGCAGAGCGCGGCGGGATGGACCTGATGCCGGAACAGGGCACCAAGCCGGTGAACAAATACCTGCCGCCCCGGCCCAAGGACACGTTGTCGGTGCCCGCAGGCGATATCGACATCCTCGCCCCCTATCTCGAACCCGTCGCGCAAGAGGCCAGCGGCTTCCTCGGCTGGCTCGACAAAGCGCTGGAGAAGATCTGATGCATCCCGCCCCGTCCGTCATCTTCTTCACCGTCTTCTCCGGCCTGGGCTTTGGCCTCCTGATCTTTCTCGGCCTCGGCATGCCAAACGTCACCGGATGGGTGGCCTTTGCCTTCTTTGCCATCGCCTATCTCTGCGCCGTCGGCGGACTGGTGTCCTCTACCTTCCACCTGGGCCACCCCGAACGCGCGCTCAAGGCGTTCACGCAATGGCGCTCCTCCTGGCTCAGCCGCGAGGGGTGGTGCGCGGTGATCGCGCTTGTCGTCATGGCGCTTTATGGCGCGGGCCTCGTGTTTCTGGGCCAACGCTGGCCGCTCCTGGGCCTCATCGGCGCGCTCTTTTCCCTGCTCACCGTCTTCACCACGTCGATGATCTATACCCAGCTGAAAACGATCCCGCGCTGGAACTCGCCCCTGACACCAGCCATGTTCCTCAGCTACAGCCTCGCAGGCGGTGCTTTGCTGGCCGGGCAAGTGACCTATGCGATGGTGCTGCTCGCCGTGGCGGGCACGGTGCAGATTGTCCTCTGGGCCCAAGGCGACGGCGCCTTTGCAGGTGCGGACACCACGCTTGCCACGGCCACGGGCCTCGGCGGTGATGGCACCGTGCGCGCGTTCGAACCGCCCCATACCGGCACCAACTACCTGCTCAAGGAATTTGCCTACACCGTAGGCCGCAAGCACAGCCTCAAGCTGCGCGTGATCGCCATCGTGCTGATGGCCGTCCTGCCGCTGGTGCTGCTCGCCGCACCGTTTTCGCATGTGGTCGCAGCATTGGCGGTGGTCAGCCATGTGGCCGGCGCGCTCGCGGCGCGCTGGCTGTTCTTTGCAGAGGCGGAACATGTGGTCGGTCTCTACTACGGGAAACGGTAAGCGAAGGTGCGCAGTGAATGCGCACCCTACGGGCAGACAACGCCTCCGATCCTCACCTGAACAAACGACGCCGTAGGGTGTGCGCTCTGCGCGCACCGCCCCTCACATCACGCCCGCATGCGCCAACGCGGCATCGACCAGCGCCTTTGTCTCATCCGCAAGGCAGGTCAGCGGCAAACGGACCTCGTCGGCGCACAAGCCCAGACGTGACATCGCGTATTTCGCGCCCGCCAGCCCCGGCTCGGTAAAGATCGCCTTGTGCAGCGGCATCACCTTGTCCTGGATTTCCAGCGCCGTGGCGTAATCCCCGGCGAGGCACGCCTCTTGCATCTGGCTCAACAGCTTCGGCACCACATTGGCGGTGACAGAGATACAGCCGACACCGCCCTGGGCGTTGAACCCATGCGCCGTCGCATCCTCGCCCGACAGCTGCACAAACTCCGGCCCACAGGCCATACGCTGATCGCACACGCGCGCCAGATCGCCGGTGGCGTCCTTGACGCCCACAATACGGGGCAGTTTGGCCAGCTCGGCCATCGTGGCGGGTGTCATATCCACGACCGACCGGCCGGGGATGTTGTAGATGATGATGGGAATGTCGGCACAGTCGTGCAGCGCGGTGAAATGCGCGATCATCCCGCGTTGCGTGGGTTTGTTGTAATAGGGCGTCACCACCAGCGCCGCATCCGCACCAATGCGCGCGGCATATTCGACAAAGCGGATGGCCTCGACCGTGTTGTTCGACCCCGCCCCGGCGATCACCGGAACGCGGCCCGCGGCGGCCTTGACCACCGTCTCGATCACCGTCTCATGCTCTTCATGGCTCAGCGTCGGGCTCTCGCCCGTGGTGCCAACCGGGACCAGCCCGTGGCTGCCTTCGCCCACATGCCACTCAACCAGCTTCTTGAGCGTTTCCAGATCCAAAGCGCCGTTACGAAACGGCGTTACGAGGGCAGGCATTGAACCTTTGAACATCTCGAAGCTCCTTTTTTACGTGTGGCAGGCAGTGGCCTGGGATGAATTATGCCTGCGCCCGCAAACGTGTGTTGAAACGCGACAGGCCCAGCATATGCTCAGAGGCTCTAGCCGCGCACATAAGGGAAATGCAAGTGATGAGCCGGATTGCCCTGACCCTTGTGGTGCTTTTTCTGTGGTCTGTGACCGCGATGGCCGAACGCCCCCGGCCCCTGGGCTGGGCGATGGACGCGCTGCGCAGCGGCGACTGGGGTGCGGCGGCCAATATCGCGGCCCGCGACGGCGCGGTGGCGGCGGACATCATCGAATGGCACCGCCTGCGCGCGGGCCGCGGCAGCTATGCCGACGTAACCGCCTTTCTCGACCGCCGCCCCGATTGGCCGGGCGAGGCGCTGCTGCGCCGCCGGTCCGAGGACGCCGTGGCCGATGCGGGCAATGCGGCCATCCTGTCCTTCTACGCCACCCAAGGTCCGCAAACCGCCCAAGGGGCGCTCGACTATGCCACCGCGCAACTGGCCGCGGGCAACCAGGGCGAGGCAGAGGCGACGCTGGTCCTGGCCTGGCGCAGCATGCCGATGTCCGCCTCGACCCAAGCCACCTATGTGGCCCGCCACGCCGCCCTTCTGGCCCCGCACCACGCCGCACGCGCCAACGCGATGCTGTGGAACCGCTCGCGCGCGGACGCGAACCGCATGCTGGCGCTGCTGGACGCGGGCCAGCAGGCCCTGGTGCGCGCCCGTGTCGGCCTGCAGACCACCGCGGGCAACGTCGACGCCCTGATCGCCGCCGTGCCCGAGGCGCTGCAATCTGCCCCCGGCCTCGCCCACGACCGGTTCGAATGGCGGATCCGCAAGGGCCGCTGGGCCGACGCCAAGGCGCTGCTGCTGGACCGGTCCCGCTCTGCCGATGCGCTGGGGCGGCCCGAAGGGTGGTCAAACCGCCGCCGCGCCATGGCCCGGGACGAAATGCGCGATGGCGACGCCGCCCGCGCCTACCAGCTCGCCGCGCGCCACTTTCTGACCGAAGGGTCGCATTACGCCGACCTCGAATGGCTCGCAGGCTTTATCGCCCTGCGCAAGCTGGACGATCCAGAACTGGCCCTGGGCCACTTCAAAAACCACCGCGCCGCCATCCGCTCGCCGATATCGCGGGGGCGCGCGGGCTATTGGATCGGGCGCGCCTACGAGGCGATGGGCGACGCGGGCGCCGCCGCCGCCTCCTACGCAGACGGCGCCCAGTTCCAAACATCGTTTTACGGGCTGCTCGCCGCCGAACGTGGCGGCCTGCCGGTCGATCCCAACCTGAACGGGGCCGAAGATTTCGGCGACTGGCGCGGCTCTGATCTGGCAACCCGCGACCTCTTCGAGGCGGGCCTGCTCTTGCAAGCCTCGGGCGAGCTGAACCTTGCCGAACGCTTCTGGACCCACCTCACCGAAACCCTCAGCCGCGCGCAGGCAGGCCAGCTGGGCCAGGCCGCCATCGATGCAGGCCAGCCGCATCTTGCCGTGATGATCGGCAAACGCGCCGCCCAACGCGGCCTCACCCTGCACGCGCCCTACTATGCCCTGCACCCGCTGGCCCAGGCCGACCTGCCCATGGCGGCAGAGATGAACCTTGCCATCGCCCGGCGCGAAAGCGAATTTGACCCGGTGGTCCAATCCGGTGTCGGCGCACGCGGGTTGATGCAACTGATGCCCGCCACCGCCGCCGAAGTCGCGGCAGGCCTCGGGCGCAGTGGCGAACACAGCACCGGGCGGCTGACCACCGATCCCGTCTACAATGCAGACCTTGGCGCCACATTCCTCAGCCAGCTGGCAGGCCGCTTTGACGGCAATGTGGTGATGATGTCCGCCGCCTATAACGCAGGCCCCAGCCGCCCAATCCGCTGGATGAGCCTATACGGCGATCCGCGGGGGCGGGACGCGGACACTATCGTCGACTGGATCGAACACATCCCCTTCCGCGAAACCCGCAACTACGTGATGCGCGTCACCGAAAGCCTGCCTATTTACCGCGCCCGCCTCGGGCGCGACGCGCTGCCGGTGCCGTTCAGCGCGGAACTCATCGGCTCAACCCTGCTGCCGTTCGCGCCACAGGGTGAATAGGCCCGCGCCCACCACGATCAGCGCGCCGATCAGCACGTTCACCTCCAACCCCTCGCCAAAGACGGTGATGCCGACGGCAGCGGCAAACACCATCTGGAAATAGGCGAACGGCTGCACCGCACTCGCCTCCGCCACCTCGTAACAGCGGATCAGCAGCCAGTGACCGCTGGCGCCGGTCAGGCACAGTGCCCCCATCCACAGCCAATCGGCCTGGCTCATCGGCTCCCAAAACCAGACACCCACGCAGGTCAGCGCCACCGCGCCCACCGTGCCCGTCCAGAAAAAGCTTGTCTCGGTCCGGTCATCGCGCGCCACGTACCGGGTCAGCAGACCATAGGTCGCAAACATGACGGCCGCGATCAGCGGGATGATGGCCGCGGGGTTGAACACGCCCAGACCGGGCTTCAGAATGACCAACACGCCCGCAAACCCAACGCCAATCGCCAGCCACCGGCGCCAGCCCACCCGCTCGCCCAGGATCGGCCCCGACAGGGCCGCGACCAGCAGCGGATAGGCGGCGAAAACCGCGTGGCTCTCGACCAGGCCCAGGATGGTAAAGCCGGTGACCATCACGCAAATTTCTGCGGCCAGCAGCACGCCCCGCAAGCTTTGGATCACCGGGCGCGAGGTGCGTGCCGCCACCGCAATCCCACCCGCCTTGCGCGCGGAGATGGTGATGACAAAGGCTGCAAAGAACCAATAGCGGATCATCACAACCATATAGACGTTGTATTCCGCCGCCAGGTGACGCGAGATGCCGTCCTGCCCCGCAAACACGACCGACGTGGCCACCATCAGCGCAATGCCCAGCCGCGTGTTGTTGCCGGCACTCACCGCAGCACCGCACGCGTCATGTGCCGCTTGCGGCCAAAGCCGGGCACGCGGGCGACGTCAAATCCCGCAGCCTCCAACCCCCGGCGCACGAACCCCGCAGCCGTATATGTCGCGGCTGTCCCCGCGGGGACAGTATGCCGCCCGACCTCGGCCATCAGGTCCGCGCCCCACATCTCTGGGTTCTTGGCGGGCGAAAACCCATCCAGAAACCAGGCATCGGCCCGCCCGTCCCAGCCCGGCAACCGCACCCGCGCATCGCCGGTGATCACGTGCAGCCGCGCGCCCTCCAACTGGATGACCTGATCCAGCACCAAACCGTCCAGCAACTCTGCCGCCAACGCCTCCAACTGCGGAAAGGCCGCAAGGGCGGTGCCCATGTCGTCCCGTGCCATCGGATAGGCCTCAAAACTGGTAAACTGCAGCGTGCCCGGCACCCCCGCCGCCCGCCACGCGGCCCAGGCGGTCAGGAAATTCAACCCGGTCCCAAACCCCAACTCGGCAATGTGAAACCCGTCGCAGAACCGCGCAGGCAGGGCGTTGCCGTCCAAAAACACATGCCGCGTCTCGTCCAGCCCGTTGTCCAGGCTGAAATACGGATCGTCAAAACGCAGCGATACGGGGATAGACTGCGGCACCGCCCCATCGCGCCATTCCAACTCAGCCCGCTGGTCCTGCATCCGCCGCCCCTGTAAAGGATATCGGCGCGACCTTGGCGAAAGGCATCTGGAATGGCAACGGCAGACATCACCGTGCGCGGTGCGGGCATCTTTGGCCTGTCCATCGCCTGGGTCCTGACCCAGCGCGGCGCGCGCGTGCAGGTGGTCGATCCGCACGGGCCCGCCGCGGGTGCGTCGGGCGGGATCGTGGGCGCCCTGGCCCCACATGTGCCCGAAAACTGGAACCCGAAAAAGCAGTTCCAGCTGAAAAGCCTGCTGATGGCGCAGGCGTTCTGGGACGCGGTCGAAGAGACCGGCAGCACCGCCGCTGGCTATGGCCGTTTGGGCCGGACACAGCCCATCGCCGATGCCGCAGCCCTCGCGCTGGCGCGGGGCCGGGCAGAAACGGCGGCGCAGCTTTGGGGCACGGCCGCGCAATGGACGGTCCGGCCCGTCTCGGATGCGCATTGGGGGGCGCACAGCCCCACGGGCATGGAAATCCACGATACGCTCAGCGCCCGCATCCACCCACGGCAGGCCTGTATGGCGCTCGTCGCCGCGCTGAGGGCCAAGGGCGTTCCCGTGATGGCCGAAGTGCCAGATACCGCCGTGACCGTGCACGCCACCGGCGTTGCGGGCCTGACCGACCTCAACGCCCAAAACCCCCGCCTGGTTGGCGCCGGGATCAAGGGGCAGGCGGCCTTGCTTGATTATGCGGCACCGGATGCCCCACAGCTTTTTGCCGACACGCTGCACATCATCCCGCATGCCGACGGCACCACCGCCATCGGCTCGACGACCGAGCGGGATTATGACCATACGGACCCCGACGCGCTGCTGGACGACGTGATCGCCCGCGCCCGCGCCGCCATCCCCGCCCTGCAGGACGCGCCCGTGATCGCCCGCTGGGCCGGGCTGCGCCCGCGCAGCCGCAGCCGCGCACCCATGCTTGGCCCCTGGCCCGACCGGCCTGGCCACTTCATCGCCAATGGCGGGTTCAAGATCGGGTTCGGCATGGCGCCCAAGGTCGCCCATACCATGGCCGACCTCATCCTCGACGGGCACGACACCATCCCGCAGGGGTTCGAGGTTGCCGCCTCGCTCTAGGCCTCGGCCTGCATGCACAACCGCCCGTCCGGCCCCCGCACCCACAAATCGCGCCCCGCCCAGCACAGCGTCGCCGCCTCGTGGTGCATCAACGGCGCCGTCGCGCGAAAGGAAAAGGTGGTCAGCGGCCCCAGCGCCGCCTCGGCCATCAGCATCAGGTGCTGCGCCAGCAGCGGCCCATGCACCACCAACCCGTCATAGCCCTCAACCTCGCGCGCATAGGGCTGGTCATAGTGGATACGGTGGCCGTTAAACGTCAGCGCGGAATAACGGAACAGCGTCGTCGCATCAAACCGCACCTCCTCCTCCGCCTGCGCCTCAGCCGGGGCCACGGGCGGCGCAGGGCGCGCCGCGGTTGGGTCCGGGTCCGCGCGATAGATCAGGTCCTGCCACTCGGTCACGCACAGCTGCTCTGCCTGCCAAATCTCGTGGCGCAGGGTCACGACGCCCAACGGCCCGCTGCGGCCCTCCTTGCGCACCGCGTCCTCGCAATGGGTGACGCGCTGGGTGTCTGTGGACAGGCGCACGGGCGCGTGAAACTGCAGACGCCCGCCCGCCCACATGCGGCGCGGCAGGCCCATGTCGGGGATCAGCCCGCCCACCGCCGGGTGCCCATCCCGGCCCAGCCGATCTGCCGGGATCGGGTCCCAGAAATACAACTGATGGAAAAAAGGCGGCAGCGCATCACCGGCCCGCAACGTGGGCGGCAGGCCCAGCAGCACCTGCATCGCCTGGGCGCGGGCGGGGTCCAGGGTGTCGAATTTGCGAACGGGGATACGTGGGGCGTTTTGCATGAACGCACCATGGCCCAGGCCCGCGTGATTTGGAACACCGCGCAGCGGGGTCACCGCCCGATTTCAGCCCGCAGCGCCTGCATCAACTGGCCCAGCTCGCGCACATAGATGTCGCCCGTCAGCTGGCCGTTGTCGTCGAACTGCTGGCCCGCCTGCGCCAGATGGATCTCGGGGCCCTGCAAAATCCGTGGCCGGAACGGCACCATAAAGCTGCGCAAAACCAGCTGCGCCCGCTCGCCCCCCGCGCGGCCCGCAGCCGAGGACATGACCGCCACAGGCTTGTCCGCCCAGGGCTGCCCCTCGACCCGGCTGACCCAGTCCAGCGCGTTCTTCAGCGCGCCTGACGGCCCCTTGTTGTATTCCGGGGTCGAGATCAGGACCGCATCCGCCTCGGCAATCTGGCCCGCCAGCACCTCGGCGGCCTCGGGCACGCCCTCTGCCGCTTCCAGGTCGCCGTCATAGAGGGGCATCTGCAAATCGCCCTCGACATAGGTGCAGGTGCCGAACAGGCGCGCCGCCTCGCGCAGCAGCTTGCGGTTGGTCGCACCTGCGCGCAACGAACCCGAAATCCCAAGTAAAATCGGCGTGGTCATGGCTTGGCCCTCAACAGTCACTCATTGGCGCCATTACCTGCGCCGCAGCAGCCGCAAAGCAAGAGGCCCGGGACAACATCCCGGGCCTTTCTGCCGTAAGGCGCGCAATTTAGGCCCTAGGCGTTGGGCAAGATCACAATTTCAACGCGCCGGTTCTGGGCCTTGCCCTCGGCGGTCAGGTTGGTGGCCACCGGCTGGCTTTCGCCCCGGCCAAAGGCCTGCACGCGGCTGGGCGGCACACCCTGGCCGCGCAGCACGTCAGCCACGGCATTGGCACGGCGTTCGCTCAACTGCTGGTTAAACGCGGCATCGCCATCGGAATCGGTGTGGCCGATGATCTGCACGGTCGAGTTGGGATAGCGCTGCAGGCTGCCGGCCAGCGCCGCCATGTCCGATTGCAGGCCCGGACGCACGGTAAAGCTGTTGACGGCAAACAGGATCGCCTCGGGGAAGGACACGATCAACCGGTCGCCGGTGTTGGTGATGGTCACACCGCTGGCCAGATCGCGGCGCAGCTCGGCCTCTTGCTGGTCCAGGTCATAGCCGATGGCGCCGCCAATCAGGCCGCCCACGACCGCACCGGCCAAGGCGGTGTTGCGGTCGCCCGCGGCCGCCCCCACCAGCGCACCCGACACCGCGCCAATCGCGGCGCCCCGGTTGCGGTTTTCGTTGATCGGCTCGCCGCTGGGGCCGGTGGTGCCCAACGCATTGGGGTCGGTGCATGCAGCCAGCGCCGCAACCGCCGCAATGGCAAAAATAGAGGGGGATTTAAGCATATGTCTTGTCCTACTGCCTTCCAAAACGGGGGCCGCATTCGGGCACGGCCTTGTTGTCAACGCAAGATAGGTGCGCTGTGTTCCTAGACATAGGGGGAAAAACGACTAAGCGGTAACCCGCGCATGGGCTGTCACGCCTCGGCTCGGGCCGATTCATAGGCCAAAAGGGCGCGTTTGACCGGCAATCCCCAGTGATAGCCCCCCAATCCGCCCGACTTGCGCAGCGCCCGGTGGCACGGGATCAACCAACTGACCGGGTTGCGGCCCACGGCGGTGCCCACCGCCCGCACCGCACGCGGATTGCCGATGCTGCCCGCAATCTCGGAATAGGTGGTGACGTGGCCCGACGGCACCCGCAACAGCGCCTCCCACACCTTGATCTGAAACGGCGCCCCGATCAGGTACAGCGGCGCCTCTTTCAATGCGGCATCCTCGGCGCCAAAGGCCGCCAAGACCCACGGGCGCAGGCGCATCGGGTCCTCGACATAGGCCGCCTTGGGCCAGCGGCGCACCAGGTCCTGCATGGCCCAGTCCTCGCCCATCTCGGCGGCAAAGCCCAGGCCGCAAATCCCCTTGTCGGTCCCCATGACCAGCGCCAGGCCAAAGGGGCTGTCGAACCAGCCCCAATAGATGGTCAACCCGGCCCCGCCCTTGGCAAAATCACCCGGGCTCATCGATTCCCACCGCAAGAACAGATCGTGCAGCCGCCCCGACCCGCTTAGCCCCGTGGCATGCGCAGTCTCAAGCGTGGTAAAGCGTTCGGTCAGCAGCGCCTTGGCATGACCCAGCGCCAGATATTGCTGATACCGCTTGGGCGACACCCCGACCCAGCGGGAAAACACGCGCTGAAAATGCGCGGGGCTCATGCCCATCTCGCCCGCCAAACCTTCCAGGCTCAGCGGCGCCTCGGCGCTGTCGATCAGGTCGATGGCACGCCGCATGACGTGGAAATGATAGCCGGTTTCGGTGGGGTCAATCGCTGTATGTTCCATGCCCCAACCGTAATCCAACGGCCAAAATCGCGCGACCCGTTTCCTGCGGGAACGGCGCGTGGTCTCAGGCGCTGATGCCCGCCGCGCGCAGCACTTGCACGCCGTTGATCTTCCAGCCATCCGCGGTCTCTAGCATCCGGTAATCCAGCAGATGCACGTTGCCCTCGGCATCCACGATCCGCACCGTCTGGAAATAGGCACCGTCCTCTTGCCGCAGGCCCAGATACGTCACCTCGGCCGGGCGCCACACCATCGGATAGCCTTGGGTCACCATCCGGCCAAAGTTTTCGGGCGTCTGGAACATCCCCCGGATCGAGGGCGACGCGAATTCAAAGGCCGAGGCAAAGTCATCCGCCTTGAACGCCTCAATCTGGTTGCCGATCACGCCTTCGATCTCGGTCCCCTGCGCCACGGCGCTGCTGGCCAAGCCAACCGCCAGAACCGCACCCATCATCCACTTGCGCATATCGCCACCTCTGTTTTGCCTGAACAAAAGGGTAGGGCTGCAGCGGAACACAGCAAGCGGCAACATGTCGGGTGATGTATCCTTGCCAACCGGCAAAGGCCGCGTGCGCCGCGCAACCCGCTGATTGCGCGACGCTTTCACAGATCGGTAAAGGATGGGTAAAGGGCCAGAACACCCTGTCCCCGCGGGGACAGATCAGTCCGCCAACGCGCCCGCCAGCGCCTTGTCGATCAGGGCCACCGTCTCGTCCAAGCCATAAAGCGCGATAAACCCGCCAAAGCGCGGCCCCTGGCTCGCCCCCAGCAGCACCTCGTACAGCGCGGTAAACCAGGCGCGCAGCGGATCGAACCGGTCGCGCCCCACGGCATAGACCACCGATTGCAGCTCTTCATCCTGCAGCGGCCCGTCATAGGCGACAAGCGCCGCGCGCAACGCCTCCAACGCTGCGCGTTCGGCATCCGTGGGCAGGCGGTAGGTCTTGGCCGGTTTCACAAAGTCATTGTAATACCGCACGGCAAAGCCCACGGCCTGGTCCATCCCCGGATGCGTCTCGGGCCCGGTGTCAGGCGCATAGCGCTGGATAAAGCCCCACAAGGTATCCTTGGTCTCTGCCCCGCTGACCGACGCCAGGTTCAGCAGCATGGCAAAGGGCACCACCATATCGCTTTGCGGCACATCGCCGCCGTGGATGTGCCACACCGGATTGTTCAGCCGTGCCGCATCGTCCTGCCCGGCATAGGCGCGCAGCTGCTGGTGATACTCGTCCACCGCCTTGGGGATGACGTCGAAATACATCCGCTTGGCGGTCTTGGGCTTTTGATACATGAAATACGACAGGCTCTCGGCGCTGGCATAGGTCAGCCACTCGTCGATGCTCACGCCGTTGCCGCTCGACTTCGAGATTTTCTGCCCCTGGTCGTCCAAGAACAGCTCGAACGAGAAATGCTCGGGCGGGCGGGCGCCCAGGGTCCGACAGATCGCATCATAGATCTTTTCGTTGGTGGCGTGTTCCTTGCCGTACATCTCGAAATCGACGCCAAGCGCTGCCCAGCGCGCGCCAAAGTCGGGCTTCCACTGCAGCTTTACATGGCCGCCGGTGACCGGCACGGTCCACTCCTTGCCGGTCTCGTCATCAAAGGTCACGGTGCCCGCGGCGGCGTCCACATGCTTCATCGGGACGTACATCACCCGGCGGCTCTCGGGGTGCAGCGGCAGAAAGATCGAATAGGTCGACGCCCGCTCTTCGCGCAGCGACTTCAGCATGATCTTCATCAGATCGTCATAGCGTTCGGCGCAGCGCAGCAGGACCTCGTCAAACTGGCCCGACGCATAAAAGTCGCGGGCCGAGATGAACTCGTAATCAAACCCGAACGTGTCCAGAAACCGGCGCAGCATGGCGTTGTTGTGGTGGCCAAAGCTTTCATGCGTGCCAAACGGGTCGGGCACATCCGTCAGCGGACGCTGCAGGTGCTGCTCCAGCCGTTCGGGGTGCGGCACATTGCCCGGGACTTTGCGCATGCCGTCCAGATCGTCAGAAAAGCACACCAGCTTGGTCGGGATGTCCGACAGCACCTCGAACGCCCGGCGCACCATCGTGGTGCGCGCCACCTCGCCAAAGGTGCCGATATGCGGCAGGCCCGACGGGCCATAGCCTGTCTGGAACAGCACAAATCCCTTTTCCGGCGGCGCCTTTTCATAGCGTTTGAGCACCCGGCGCGCCTCTTGGAACGGCCAGGCCTTGCTCGTCATCGCGGCGTCGCGGAGTGTCGACATAATCAGGGTGTCCTAACAATGCGGCGGGCGCGCACCATGCACGCCCAAAACGATCACATGTCCCCGCGGGGCGTGATCCCGCCGCTACCTATTGCGGGCGCGCGCAGCCGTCAATATTGAGGGGGCACGCAACGCGCCCAAAGGAACCGCCGGATGTCCGACACAGAACAGCTTGCCCTTACGCCCCAGGATGCGCTGGTGGCCATGATGATCGCCATCTCGGCCTCGGACGAAGACATCCGCACCGCCGAGCTGGTCAAGATCAACGCCGCCGTCAACCACCTGCCCGTTTTTGCCGACTATGACCTCGACCGGCTGAACGTGACCGCGCAAACCGTGTTCGACCTGTTCGAGCAGGAAGACGGGCTTGACGCCCTCTTTGGCCTGGTGCGCGACGCGCTGCCCGAGCGGCTGTTCGAGACCGCCTATGCCCTGGCCTGCGACGTGGCCGCCGCCGACGGCACGCTGGAAGAGGCCGAGCTGCGCCTGTTGGAAGAGATGCGGTACGAGCTGAACATCGACCGGCTGCACGCCGCCGCCATCGAACGCGGCGCGCGGGCGCGGCACCTGACCCTGTGATCAGGCGCCGCCCCCAAGGGGTTTAGGCGGCAAAACCCAGTTTCGAGACGTGAATTTCAAAGGTCGGGTGCATCTCGGCGCCCACGACCTCGGGCTTGTGGTGGCGATAGATCGACCGCCAATAGGGCTGCACAACCACACCTTCGTCCTGCATGATCTGCTGCAGCTTGGCCATCACATCGCGCCGCTGATCGGCGTCCGCAATCGCCAGCGCGTCCGACAGCAGCCCGTCAAATTCGGCATTGGCAAAGCCGCTTTCGTTCCACGCCTCGCCCGACCGATAGGCCAGCGCCAGCACCTGCACGCCCAGGGGCCGCTGCGCCCAATCCGTCGTCGACAGCGGGTATTTCGCCCAGTCGTTCCAAAAGGTTGACCCGGGCAGCACCGTCCGGCGCACCGGAATGCCCGCATCGCGCAGCTGCGCGGCAGCGGCATCCGACGTGTTCTTGCGCCAGGTGTCGTCGATCGAGATCAGCTCGTGCTCAAAATCCGCCATGCCCGCCTCGGCCATCAGCGCGGCAGCGCCTTCGGGGTCATGCACCTGTGCAGGCAGTTCGGCATATTCGGGGTGGATCGGCGACACATGGTGGTTTTCGCCAATGCGCCCATTGTTGTTGAACCCCAGTTCCAACAGCACCGCATTGTCGATGGCCATCGCCAGCGCCCGGCGCACCCGCGCATCGGCATAAGGCGTCTGGCCGTCGATCTCGGCAACCTGGTTGGGCCGGATCACCACGGTGTTGGCGGTCACCGCCTCGGACTTGGTCCAGCCGACGCTGTCAAAGAGGTCGATAAACTCGCCCAGGCTTTCATAGATCATGTCGACCTCGTCCGAGTCGACGGCGGCAAAGATGCTTGCCTGATCGGTGCCGAAATCCAGATACTCGATCCGGTCCAGATAGGCGCCCTCGCCCCACCAGGTGTGATCGGTGTTCTTTTCCAGAACCGCCTTCACGCCCACCTCGAAATCGCCGGGCAGGTAGGGGCCGGTGCCGATGGGGGTGTCCAGCGGATCGCCGTTAAAGCTTTGGTGCACAATCGCCGCCGGATAGTCCGAGAACCCGGCGATCAGCGTGATGTCGGGCTGGTTCAGCACCAGCTTGACCGTGCTGTCATCGACCACGGTGATCGACCCCTCGCGCGCCAGGCCCGTGTCCTCGTCCACCAGCGACGCCATGCGCGAGGCCATCGAGTTGCCCTCGACCCCCTTTTCGCACCAGCGCGCGATGTTGAAGGCGACGTCGGCAGCGGTGAAGGCGTCGCCATTGCTCCACGTCACACCGGGGCGCACGGACAGGGTGTATTCGGTCGCGTCCGCGTTCACCTCCCACCCTTGCAGCAGCATCGGGATAAAGCTGCCGTCGATCTGGTATTCGACCAGATATTCCAGGTACCCGCGGGTAAAGTTCGACATCTGCGGCCAGTCATAGGTCCGCGGGTCCTTCAGCGCCTTGACGGTGGATTCGATGCGCAACGTGCCGCCGCCCTGCGCGTGGGCCGCCGCGCGCACCGGCTGGGCCAGGCCCAGCAGGCCATAGGCCGCGCTGGCCGTGACGCCCAGGCTGGTGGCCCGCGTCAGAAATTCGCGGCGCGACAGGGTGCCTGCGGCAACCTCGGCCGCATAGCTATGGGCCGCGGGATGAAGTGTATTGTTCTGTGTCATATCCGTCTCGATCAATGAAGTGGGGGGGAAGGGTGTGTCGATGCGCAGCATTTGGCGCGGTGCGAACGGGTGCCATGCGGCATTGGATGGTGACATAGCCCGGATGCGGCGATTTCAACCGCAAGGACGACACAACCGCCGCATTGCCCCCCGCCGCCGGGTGCCGCGGCCTGCCCAAACACCGCCCATATCACCGCCAGCGCAGTCACTTTCCCCACGCATCGGGCAAAGCTTGCGCGTTAAAAAATGGCCTTTAGGCGCAGACCGGTTTGGTCAAACAGAGTTGCGAATGCTTTGTGGGCGGGGCATGATCTGAGGTATTGTTTGCGACAATTTGATCAGAGGATACCCCGTTGCTAGGAACCCGGCTCTTTCGCCTATTTTACGCGATCCCATTCGTTTTTTCACTCATCGCAATGTCCGAGCAAGCCAACGCAGAAGGCGTGGCGTCCGAGGCGAAATCGCTCGGGGGGCTCAGCGATCGGGCTTGCCTGGCGCGTGTTGACCAGGTGGTCGATGCCGAACGACGCGCCAGCACATTTTTGCGCGTCGTGTCAGGCCAATTCACGCGCATAATCCTCTTTTCGGACGGATCGGTATCCTTTGCCTGCTTTCCTGACCAGGTGGTCGTGGTCGTCTATTTTAGCAACGCGGGAAACGCGCAGGCCGAACGCGATTTGAACGCCTTCCTCAACCAGTTTTAGCCCATTTTTTCATCAATCGTGGCCTCACATGCACAGTCACGCGGGCCTGATCGGTTGTGACAGGAATTCCTTTGCGCGACTCGGGCGTGTTTCCTATACGAAACGCAGTCGCCAAGCCGACATGGGAGAGCGCGGGGCCCGCCCCGCCGCCGAAGGAGCAACGCCCCGGAAACTCTCAGGCACGATGAACCGTGTTGGCTGTGCCCCCCTTTTTGGGCAAGGTGACGATCTGGAGAGCGGCCGGGACCTGACGCGCCCGGCCCACCGAAGGAGAAAGCGCCAGGCCATCGGCGTCAAACTCTCAGGTTATGCGACAGATGGGGATGCGACCCGGCGCGGCGCCGGGCGGATCCGTGTTGCATGCGTCATCCAGAGGGGAGGCCCCCACCATGACCCATATCGCCGTGATCGGCGCCGGTATCACCGGCATCACCACCGCCTACGCGCTGGCGCGCCGGGGCTATCAGGTCAGCGTGTTTGACCGCAATCGCTATGCCGCGATGGAGACGTCCTTTGCCAATGGTGGCCAGCTGTCGGCCAGCAATGCCGAGGTGTGGACCCGCTGGGGCACGGTGCTGAAGGGGCTGAAGTGGATGTTCAACCCCGACGCGCCGCTGCTGGTGAACCCCACGCCCAGCTGGCACAAGCTGTCCTGGATGCTGGAGTTCATGGGCAACATTCTTCGCTATGAGGCCAATACGATTGCCACGGCCAAACTGGCCATCGAGGCGCGCGCGCATCTGCTGGAGTTTGCCAAAGAGGTCGGGGTCGAGTTCGACATGGAGCAGCGCGGCATCCTGCACGTCTATAAAAAGCAGTCGGAGTTCGACCACGCCCGCCGTGTCAACGGCCTGCTGGAACGCGCCGGGCTGGAACGGCGCGAGGTGTCCGCGGCCGAGGTCGCGCGGCTGGAACCGGCGCTGCGCACCGGCACGCTGGGCGGATTTTACACCGAAAGCGACTTTACCGGCGACATCCACCGCTATTCCCGCGCGCTGAGTGATGGGTGCGAGAAGATGGGCGTGGCCTTTCACTATAAATCCAAGGTGACCGAGATCCGGCACACCGGTGCAGGTGTGCGCCTGGACTGGCAGACCAAGGACGGGACCGAGGGCCAGGCGTTTGACGGCATCGTCGTGTGCGCAGGCGTGGCCAGCCGCGCCATTGCCGCACAGCTGGGTGACCGGGTGAATATCTATCCGGTCAAGGGCTATTCGATCACGGTGAACCTCGACGACGTGGACAGCCAGGCGGCCGCCCCTTGGGTCAGCCTGCTGGATGACGAGGCCAAGATCGTGACCTCGCGCCTGGGCCGCACCCGGTTTCGCATCGCGGGCACAGCGGAGTTCAACGGCTACAACCTCGACATCCGCGACGACCGCATCCGGCCCCTGCGCGATTGGTGCGAGGATTTCTTTCCCGACGTGTCGACCGAGCATTGCGTGCCCTGGGCGGGGCTGCGGCCCATGCTGCCGTCGATGATGCCACGGGTCGGGCCGGGGTCGAAGCCGGGGGTGTATTACAACACCGGCCACGGGCACCTGGGCTGGACCCTGTCGGCGGCCACTGCGCAGGCGGTGTCAGACGTGGTAGATGCGGCGCGGATGAAGAACGCCGCTTGACAATGTAGGGTGCGCGTTTACCGCGCACCTCGGGCCGGGCCAAAGGTGCGCGGTAAACGCGCACCCTACGGTACCTCGGCGGGTCACGAGCCGTAGAGCACGCCCCAGCGTTCCAAGAGCGCCTGCTGCATGGCCTTGGCCCGCCGGTTCCAACTGCGCGCGCCGCGGGGCGCCTCGCGGTTGGCGCGCGAGATGCGGGCGCGCGTGGCCTCGTCCGCGGCAAAGATGGCAAAGGCCATCACCGTGCCGTCCCGCGCAGTCAGATAGCCGCCCAGGCCCGACACAAAGTTCAGCGTCCCGGTCTTGGCGTCGACCTTGAGCGGGTGGTTCTGGATCACCCGGCGGTTGGCGTCGCGCATCGCCACGGGCTTGAGGATCGGGCGCAGCACCGCGTTGCGGTGGGCGCTGACCAGGGCCTGCACCATGGCATCCGCAGTCATCTTGCTGGCGCCGCCCAGCCCCGAATGATCCACCAGACGCATGTCGCGCGCACCAAGGCGCGCCGCCGCCCAGCGGTTCATCTCGGACGCCGAGGCGCGCAGGCCGGCGGCCCGGCCCGTCCGCTTGATCGTGGCGGCCAGGCCGACCATCTCGGCGGTGATGTTGGTGGAAAAGCGCAGCATGTCGCGCAAGATCGTGCGCAGATCAGCGCTGGCCTGGCTGACCAGCACGGTGCCCCCCGGCGCGCGGTCGATCACGCGCGGGTTTTGCAGCACGATCCCATGCGCCCGCGCCAGGGTCTGAAACACATCGCCCGCATAAAGCGCGGGCTTGCGCACCGGCAACCAGCGCGCCCCGCCATTGCCCAGCGCGCCCTTGGCCACGGTCCAGCTGTCGACGCGGCCCCCGTCCTTGTAGGTGTAGACAGGCAGGTCGCGCGCCACGATCTGCATCTTGGCCATCGCCACATCCGGGCGAAAGCGGTCTGACCGCGCGTCCATCGTGACGCCGTAATTGCTGCCCGACCGGCGCCATTCGAAATGCACGCGGTTGAAATTCAGTGCGATACCACTGACTGCGGGGCTATAGCCCACGTGATCGGGTTGATCGGGATCGATGCTTTTGACAAAGGGTAGCGCGCCATCGGCAACCTTGAACGCCCCGCGCACCTCGCGAATGCCGCGGTCTTTGAGGGCCTGCGCCATCCGCGCCAGCGTGTTGGTGTCAAGCGTCGGATCACCGCCGCCCACCAGGATCAGATCGCCCGAGACAATGCCGCCCGACACCGACCCCGTCGCCACCAGCTGCGTGGCAAAGCGGTGGCCGGGCCCAAGAACGTCGAGCGCATAGAGCGCGGTGATCGCCTTGGCCACGCTGGCGGGCGGCGTGCCGACCGTGGGGTTCGCCCCTTCCAGCATCTGGCCCGTCGCGGCATCCGCCACGGCATAGCACACACGCCCGCCCAGCTGCGCGCCCGCGATGATGGCCTGGGGGTCGGGGACTGCTTTCTTGAAATGGCCCGCCCCGCGCACCACGGGGCGCAGGGATGCGGATGGGGGGGCTGCCAGGGCCGTACCGGCCACTGTGCCGCTGGCCATTGCCAGAAATACTCGTCTCGAAATCGCGCGCAACATGGGCGCATGTAACCCCAGCTGTGCCGCGCAAACAAGCGGTCAGCGCATCACTTTTCCGCCGCTGTGCCCCACGCGCCCGCCGCCCGGATCGCGCTGGAAGATTGCCCCGACAGCGCCACGTTGACAAAGCACCAGGCGGGCGCGTCGGCCCGGGCCAGCATCTGGCTGGCGCGCCCCGAAATCCGGTAGGGGGCATAGAGCCTTGCGGCCGGGCTCATCCGTGCCGAAATGCGGTCGCCGGGGCGGGCCAGCACGCCCACGGGGGCGTGTTCCATGATCCAGGTCCAGTCCTGCCAGCGGTGAAACTGCGCCAGGTTGTCGGCCCCCATCAGCCAGACAAAGCGCACGCCGGGATAGACCCCCATCAGCGCCGATAGGGTCTGCGCGGTATAGCGTGTGCGCAGGCGCGCCTCGATATCCGTGACGGTCACGCGGGGGTCTTGCATCACGTCGCGCGCCCGCGCCAGCCGCTGGGCCAGCGGGGCAGGGCCGCGCGCCTTGAGCGGGTTGCCGGGGCTGACCAGCCACCAGACGCGCGCCAGGCCAAAGCGTTTCATCGCCTCGCGCGTGATGTGCACATGCCCCTCGTGGGCCGGATCGAACGAGCCGCCCAACAGGCCGATGACCTGCCCGGGGCGGGCCAAGGGGAATGCGTGGCGCATGGTGTGGCGGTCCTGATGGCGCAGCGGTCGAGGGCGCGACCGGACCGCAGAACGCGGCAGATGTCAATCGACAGGGCGCACCGCATCGCCCAGGGCGACGCGCCCGGGCCGGATCACCTGCGCGCACCACCCGCCGTGGCCGCGCAGCGCGGCATAGCCGCCGTGGCCCAGCGCCTCTTCCATCCGGCTGCAGGGCGCACAGATCGTGGTGATCGCCAGCACCGCATCGCCCACGGCCACCTCGCGCCCCTTGAGCGATGCGAGGTTCAGCCCGCGCACCACGATGTTGCGGCGCAGGACCTCGGGCGGCACGGCATCGCGGCCCAGATAGCTGGCGATGGCGGGCACATGTTCGGCCTGGATCAGGGTCACCGCCCGCTTGCCCGCGCGCGCCCGGTCGCCGTCGAGGCCCGCCTGCATGATCTGCGCGACCTCTACCGACCGCATCGCGGCGCGGCGCGCCGGGCGCAGGCCGATCCACGCCACCGCCCCCGGCTGCGCCCAGCGCGCGATCATCTCTGCCAGCGTCTGCATCCGATCCCCCATGCGCCGCACCGCGCCCCATTGCGCGCGGGCAGTTGCGACTGTATCTGGCACCAAAGACTTCCCCATACCAGCAAGGAGCGTTCCATGGCCGCCTATCAATACGTCTATCACATGTCCGGCGTGTCCAAGACCTATCCGGGCGGCAAGAAATGCTTTGAGAACATTCACCTGAATTTCCTGCCCGGCGTCAAAATCGGCGTGGTCGGGGTGAACGGTGCGGGGAAATCCACACTGATGAAGATCATGGCGGGCCTCGACACCGATTTCTCGGGCGAGGCCTGGGTGGCCGAGGGCGCCAAGGTTGGATATCTGCCGCAGGAGCCGCAGCTGGACCCGGCGCTGAGCGTGCGTGAAAACGTGATGCTGGGTGTGGCCGAGAAGAAGGCCGTGCTGGACCGCTATAACGATCTGGCAATGAACTATTCGGACGAGACCGCGGACGAGATGGCCGCACTGCAAGACCAGATCGACGCCGAAAACCTGTGGGACCTCGACAGCCAGATCGACGTGTCGATGGAGGCGCTGCGCTGCCCCCCTGACGACGCGGACGTGACCAAGCTGTCGGGCGGCGAGGCGCGGCGCGTGGCGCTGTGCAAGCTGCTGCTGGAAGCGCCCGAGATGCTGCTGCTGGACGAGCCGACCAACCACCTGGACGCCGAAACCATCGCGTGGCTGCAGCAGCACCTGATCAACTACAAGGGCACGATCCTGATCGTCACCCACGACCGCTATTTCCTGGATGACATCACCGGCTGGATCCTAGAGCTGGACCGCGGCAAGGGCGTGCCTTGGGAAGGCAACTATTCCAGCTGGCTGGAGCAGAAGGCCAAGCGCCTGGAGCAAGAGGCGCGCGAGGACAAGAGCCGCCAAAAGACGCTGGAGCGCGAACTTCAGTGGATGCGCCAGGGCGCCAAGGCGCGCCAGGCCAAGTCCAAGGCCCGGATCAACGCCTATAACGAGATGGCCGAGCAGTCCGAACGCGAAAAGCTTGCATATGCCCAGATCGTCATCCCCACCGGCCAGCGGCTGGGGGCCAAGGTGATCGAGGTCACAGGGCTGACCAAGGCCATGGGTGACAAGCTGTTGGTCGAGGGGCTGGATTTCAGCCTGCCCCCCGGCGCGATCGTCGGCGTGATCGGGCCCAACGGCGCGGGCAAGTCGACCCTGTTCAAGATGCTGACCGGGCAAGAGCAACCCGATGCCGGCACGGTCGAGATTGGTGACACGGTCGAGCTGTCCTATGTCGACCAGTCCCGCGACGACCTGAACCCCGATGACAACGTGTGGCAGGCGATCTCGGGCGGGGCCGAGCTGATTACCCTGGGCGACGCCGAGGTGAACAGCCGCGCCTATTGTTCGTCGTTTAACTTTAAGGGCGGGGATCAGCAGAAAAAGGTGGGCCTGCTGTCCGGCGGCGAACGCAACCGCGTGCACATGGCGCGGTTGCTGAAGTCGGGCGGCAACGTGCTGCTGCTGGACGAGCCGACCAACGATCTGGACGTCGAAACCCTGCGCGCGCTTGAGGACGCCTTGGTCGATTTCGCAGGCTGCGCCGTGGTGATCAGCCACGACCGCTTCTTCCTTGACCGCATCTGCACCCACATCTTGGCCTTTGAAGGCGAGGCGCATGTGGAGTGGTTCGAGGGGAATTTCGAGGATTACGAGGAAGACAAGAAACGGCGGCTGGGGGCGGATGCCCTTGAACCCAAAAGGCTCAAGCACAAAAAATTCGTACGTTGAGTTTTGCAAAGCAAAATCAACGGGTGCGAGGCAGCGTCCGCGTAGCGGGCGGGTTCGCACCCAGTTGAGAATGGTGCGCGCCGGATGCCAAACGAGTTTCTTGTGTTTCCGTTTGGGTTCAAGGCGTGCGCGAAAGCGCGTTTGCACAGCAAACGCGCGCTGCGGCACCCGGTGGCAGTGAGTGTGCCCGGCACGAGAGCCGAAGCTTTGGACACTAAAAAATTTTTACACGGTGAAATTCAATAGGTGCGCGGCAACCCCGTAGGGTGCGCATTTACTGCGCACCGCACCCCACCCCAGGTGCGCGATAAACGCACACCCTACGCCGCATACCGGCCCAGCCGCATATCGCGGTGGATCGAGGAGTAGGGCCATGCCTCTGGCACGTCGACCAGCCCATGTTTCACCGGATTGAACAGGCAGTAGCGCACCGCGCTGTCCCGATCCTGGGGCGTCCGCAAATGATGCTCCCAAAACCGGCGCTGCCACACGCCCCGTTCCCGGCGCAGAATGTGACTGTCGCGGCGTGGCCCGGCGGGCATTTGCCGCGAAAACCGCGCTTTGATCACGCTCCACCGCGTCGCATACTCACAATCGCCCGCGGGCAGGGTCCACACCGCGTGGATATGATCAGGCAGGACAACCCAGGCATCAATGTCAAAGGGATGCGCGGCCCGCGTCTGCCGCACGGCCAGGCGCAACACCTCAATATGTTCGGTCAGCGTGCACGAGCCGCGCCGCGCCAACCGCACTGTGAAAAAGATAGACGCCCCGGGAACCCGTGGCCTGAGATATTGCGACATAGCCGCAGCATGGCGCCGAGCGGGTTAACGTAGGGTGTGCATGTCATGCGCACCTGTCCCACCCACGAAAAAAGCCGCGACAGGCGCGGCTTTCAAAAATCTCAAAAGCAGATCAGCGCTTACAACAGCACCCACCACACCAAAAACGGCGGCACGGCGCAACCGAAGCCGATCATAAACAGCTTGGCCGCGTGGCTGGCCTTGCCGAGCAGGCCGTCGCCCAAGGCACCCTCGCCATAGCCCATCGCGCTGGACATGACGACATAGCCGTTGCGTTCGGTCCCGCGCCGTTTGGCGTTGATTGACCGCATCGCGTTTTCATAGACCGCGTCCTGGCGGGCCTGTTCGTCGAGGTTTGGTTGCAAATTTTCCATACGTGTCACGTCGCACACTCCCAGATTTTATTTGTAAAATGGGGCTGTTTGCCCACGCGTCCAGAGCCAACATGAAAAAAGGCCAGCCGGTGGGCTGGCCTTTGCCGATCCATGGCGCGGAGATCAGTTTAGCGCCTTGTCCGTGATCACGTGTGTCCAGGCCCCGACGGGGGGTTCCGAGATCACAGGATCCGACCCGCCAGACAGCAGCGAGGCCACCGTGCGCTCGTAATCCGCGGGCTCAAGCGCGCCGTTCGACCCGGCGGTCAGCTTGGCAATCTCGCCCATCATGCGCTTTTGGTGCTCTTCGGTCTGCGCGCCAGAGGCGTCGTTGTCCAGCACGATCTCTGCCGCCTCGTCCGGGTTCTCTTCGGCGTATTTCCAGCCTTTCATCGAGGCGCGGACAAAGCGGACCATCTTGTCCTCGAACGCTGGATCGGCCAGGTTTTCTTCCAGCACGTACAGCCCGTCTTCGAGCGTGGCGACGCCCTGGTCCTCGTACTTGAACACCTGCAGCTCTTCCGGCGTCAGGCCCGCGTCGATGATCTGCCAGTATTCGTTATAGGTCATGGTCGACACGCAGGCCGCCTGCCCCTGCAGGATCGGATCGACGTTAAACCCTTGCTTGAGCACAGTCACACCGCCGTCCGAGCCGTCGGTGGGAATGCCCAGCTGGCTCATCCAGGACAGGAACGGAAATTCGTTGCCAAAGAACCAAACGCCCAGCGTCTTGCCTGCAAAGTCGTCGGTGCTGGTCACGCCCGCATCCTTGCGGCAGGTCAGCATCATGCCCGACGATTTGAAGGGCTGGGCGATGTTGACCATCGGCAGGCCCTTTTCACGAGCGGCAAGCGCCGCGGGCATCCATTCGACCGTCACGTCGGCACCGCCACCGGCCAGCACCTGGGTGGGCGCGATATCGGGGCCACCTGGCTTGATGGTCACGTTCAGGTCTTCTTCTTCGTAAAAGCCCTTGTCGAGGGCGACGTAGTAACCTGCGAACTGGGCTTGGGTCACCCATTTCAGCTGCAGCGTCACGTCATCTGCGGCCTGGGCGGCCATCGCCGACAGGCCAAAGGCGGCGCTGACGGCCAGGGATTGAAGGGTCTTCATCATTGTGTACTCCTTGTTGATGGTCTTGAAGTCAGGCCTCTAGCTGCGGGCCCGTTGGGATGGATGCCAGAATGTCACGGCCCGCTCGATCAGCGCAACACCGCCATAGGCGGCCGATCCGGCGAGGGCTGCGACAACAATCTCGGCCCAGACCAGGTCCAGCGCAAGCTGACCCACCGAGGTCGAGATGCGAAAGCCCATGCCGCGGATGGGAGAGCCAAAAAATTCGGCAACGATGGCCCCGATCAACGCCAGTGTCGTCGCGATCTTGAGCCCGTTGAAGATGAACGGCATGGCCATGGGCATCCGCAGCTTGGCCAGGGTGGCGGCGGACGACGCGGCATAGGTCCGCATCAGGTCGCGCTGCATCTGGTCCGAGGCTTGCAGGCCCTCGACCGTGTTCACCAGCACGGGAAAGAACACCATGACCACGACCACCGCCGCCTTGGACTGCCAGTCAAATCCGAACCACATGACCAGGATGGGCGCCATGCCGATGATGGGCAGGGCCGCCACGAAATTGCCCACCGGCAGCAGGCCGCGTTTCAGGAAATCGGACCGGTCGATGGCGATGGCCGTCAGCACCGCGGCCCCACAGCCGATGACATAGCCGGTCAGAGCACCCTTGATCACTGTCTGTACGAAATCTTCCCAAAGTATGGCCAAATTCCCGACAAATGCCTGCCCGATGGCCGAGGGCGCAGGCAGCAGCACGGCAGAGACGTCCAGGCCGCGCACAACCCCTTCCCACACTGCGATCAGTGTCACGCCAAAGACCACCGGCATGGCCAGGCGCACAAGCGCCGAGGCGGGCTGCCGTGCGAGCCAGATGTTCAACGCCCAGCCCCCGGCCCAGGCCGCCGCCGCAAAGACAAGCCAGCCCATCACGCCATCCCCATGCGCCGCAAGGTGACCCGCTGGATCACCCCGATCAGCGCCACCAGCGCTGCCGCCAACGCCGCCGCCGTAATCAGGGCCGACCAGATCTGAATGGTCTGACCATAGTAACTGCCCGCTAACAACCGCGCGCCCAGCCCCGCCACGGCGCCCGTGGGCAACTCGCCCACTATGGCGCCCACAAGGCTCGCTGCCATGGCAACCTTGAGCGAGGCAAAGAGGTAGGGCATCGAGGCCGGCAGGCGCAAACGCCAAAAGGTCTGCGACGGGCTCGCATTCCAGGTGCGCATCTGATCCAGCTGCATCACCTCGGGGCTGCGCAGCCCTTTGACCATGCCGACGACGACGGGGAAAAAGGACAGGTACATGGAAATCATGGCCTTCGGCAGCAAGCCCGAGATCCCCACGGCGTTCAGCACCACGATGATCATCGGCGCCAAGGCCAGGATCGGGATCGTCTGGCTGGTGATCACCCACGGCATGACCGACCGGTCCATCACCGTGTTGTAGACAATGCCCACAGCCAGCAGGACGCCCAGCCCCGTGCCCAAGGCAAAGCCCAACAGCGTCGCACTGAGCGTGACCCAGGAATGATAGATCAACGACCGCTTGGAAAAGGCGCGCCCCTTGGCGACCATCGCCCCGGTCGTCTTCCAAATCTCGGCCCCGACCTGATGCGGCGCGGGCAGCTTTGGCTTGTCCTGCGCCCAGGTGTCGGCCACCAGCTCGGACGCGCTCAACGTCACCCCGGCCCGCGTCGCCTTGTCATAGGCCCAGGCAGCATTCAGCCAGATGGCCGCGAGGTACCAGAGCACAAAAATGGCGCCCACGACAGTCAGAACAGGCACAACGCTACGCATATCCGCGCCCGCCCTGTGCTTCATTGTTCCAAAAATATGCAAAAGCCACCGCCAGCGGTAAGCACAGTTTTTTGCATATTTTAAGAACAATGAAAGGAAGTGGAGGCACTCTGCCCGCACGGTACAGGCAGGCATGCCGATGACCGTGAACGATGAAGATGGGGGTGGCCGCGCCCTTACACCAGATGCGGCTCGGTGGCAGGGCACGGGCGAGGCGCGTGCTCTGCGCCGGTGATGGGCGGGGGTTAGACATGTGCATGCCCTGCTCGCAGGCCTTCGCGTACCCGGTGCGCGACCTCTAGGAACGCGGGCGTTTCGCGGATGTCCAGGGGGCGCTCTTTGGGCAAGGGGCTTTCGATGACGTCGGCGATGCGGCCGGGGCGGGGGGACATGACGACGATCTTGGTCGACAGATAGACCGCCTCGGGGATCGAGTGGGTGACGAAAGCGATGGTCTTTTCCGTACGCGCCCACAGCTGCAGCAGCTGTTCGTTCAGGTGGTCCCGCACAATCTCGTCCAGCGCGCCAAAGGGTTCGTCCATCAGCAAAATGTCAGCGTCAAAGGCCAGCGCCCGCGCAATCGAGGCGCGCTGTTGCATCCCGCCGGACAGCTGCCAGGGGTACTTCTTTTCGAACCCCGATAGCTCCACCAAATCCAGCACCCGCGCCACGCGCGCGGCCTGGTCCGCCTTGGCATAGCCCATGATCTCGAGCGGTAGAGAGATGTTCTTGCCAATCGTACGCCAGGGATACAGCCCTGCCGCCTGGAACACATAACCATAGGCCCGCGCCTGCCGCGCCTCGGCAGGAGTGACGCCGTTGACAGTGATACTGCCCCCGGTGGGCTGTTCCAGATCCGCCATGCAGCGCAAAAACGTCGTCTTGCCACAGCCCGACGGCCCGATAAAGCTGACGAAGTCCCCGGCTTCGATGTCCAGTGACACGCCCTTGAGCGCATGGACCGGCCCGTCATTCGTCTGGAACGTCAGGTCGAGGGACTGTGCCGAAATGACCGTCACGCGCCGACCAAAACCACAAGATTTCCGTCCGGGTCCCGCATCTGACACAAACGCCCATCGCCTCCCGGCGTGATCGGACTTGGCTCATAGCCCGCGTGTCTCAAACGCGCACGCTCTGCCTCTAGGTCGGCAATGATAACCGTCATGGTACCAGCCCCCGCCTGATCCGGGTCGCCCCACAGTTGAAACCCCGCAGGCCCCATATGCCATTCCCGCAGGCCATCCATCGGCGCCACGTCCGCAGGGCGGCCCCAGAACCCCGCAAACCAATCGGCGCTGGCATCGACATCGCGGCAGCTGAGATGCGCACAAATGCGTTCGACCTGCATCAGCTATCAAATCCCCGCCGGAATGTTCAACGGATCGCGCTGGATCATCTTGGGCGCCGTCAGCGCCTTCCACTTCGACAACGCCACCGAAGCCGAAGGGAACGCGGGCCGCGGCACGAATTTGCCCCGCCCTGGCTGCGGCTGCGAATTTTGGCCCCAGGCCCAGATCACCTCGCCCCGGCTCAGCGTATAGCGGCTTTGCGCCTTCACCTCGAACCCTTCGAACACGTTGTAATCCAGCACCGAATGGTGGTTGGAGGGCGAGATTGTCTTGGTGATCTTGGGGTCCCACACCACGAGGTCGGCATCCGCCCCTTCGACGATGGCGCCCTTTTTGGGATAGATGTTCAGGATCTTGGCCACATTGGTCGACGTCGTGGCCACGAACTCATTGGGCGTCAGGCGCCCCGTCTCGACCCCTTCGGTCCACAGCACGGCCAGCCGTTCCTCCAGCCCGTTGGACCCGTTGGGGATGATGCGGAAATCGTCGCGGCCTGCGCGCTTTTGTTCGGTGTTGAACGCCGCGTGGTCCGTCGCCACAACCTGCAACGACCCCGCTTGCAGCCCGGCCCAAAGCGAATCCTGATGATCCTTGGACCGGAACGGCGGCGACATCACGCGGCGCGCGGCGTGGTCCCAATCGGTGTTGAAATATTCGCCCTCATCCAGCGTCAGGAACTGGATCAGCGGCTCGCCATAGACGCGCATGCCCTTCTGCCGCGCGCGCCGGATCGCCTCATGCGCCTGCTCGCAGCTGACATGCACGATATACAGCGGCACGCCCGCTGCGTCCGCAATGGTGATCGCACGGTTCGCGGCCTCCCCTTCGAATTCGGGCGGGCGGGAATAGGCGTGGCCCTCCGGCCCCGTGATCCCCTGGTCAAAGTATTTCTGCTGCATCTCGGCCACCAGGTCGCCGTTCTCGGCATGCACCATCGGCAGCGCGCCCAGCTCGGCGCAGCGCTTGAAGGACGCGAACATCTCGTCATCCTCGATCATCAGCGCGCCCTTGTAGGCCATGAAATGCTTGAACGAATTGACGCCCATGTCCACGGCGTCCTTCATTTCGTTAAAGATGCTCTCGTCCCAGCCCGTGATCGCCATGTGATAGCCGACGTCCGAGCAGATCTGCGGCGCCGACTTGCGGTGCCATTCGTTGATGGCGTTCTTGATCGAGCCGTCCGCGCCGGGCAGGCAGAAATCCACGATCATCGTGGTGCCGCCCACGGCCGCGGCCCAGGTGCCGCTCTCGAACGTCTCGGCCGCAGTGGTCCCCATGAACGGCATCTCCAGATGCGTGTGCGGGTCGATCCCGCCTGGGATGACATAGGCGCCCTCGGCATCGATATAGTCGTCGCCCACCAGGTCCGTCCCGATGGCCTTGATCACCTCGCCCTCGACCAGCACGTCGGCTTTCCAGGTCCGGTCCGCGGTGCAGACCATCCCGCCCTTGATCACTTTGCTCATGTCATCTCTCCTGCGTCAGCTGTTTCTTCTGACCAAAAATACCTCGGGGTCCGGGGCAGAGCCCCGGGGGTCAAACAGATGCAAAACACCCCAACGCTGGCCCATGCACCCCGATGTCCAAGGGACCAAAGTCACTCTCGGCACAAAGCGAAAAGTACCCCGCCCGCGGCAGATACACCACGCGGTAGGCGCCGTCGCTGCGCGTCACGGTCCAGCACCGTTGGGTGATGCCGCCGCTGAAATTCACCGTGGTCTCGAACGGGGCGACCAGCGCGTCGGCAAAGGCGGCGACGGTGGCGCGGTCGGTTTCGGTGGCGCGGGGGGCGTCGGCCACCTCGGTGGCGACCATGTCCGCGATCCGTTCGCCCAGGCTCAGATCAGGGTCGATCACCCGACAATCTCCGCCGTTTCCACAACCGCATGCATCAGGACGTCTGCCCCGGCCATGGCCCATTCCTTGGAAATCTCCTCGGCCTCGTTATGGCTCAGCCCATCGACGCAGGGGCACATCACCATCGCCGTGGGCGCCACCTGGTTGATCCAGCACGCGTCGTGCCCCGCGCCCGAGATGATGTTTTGGTGGCTATAGCCCAGCCGTTCCGCCGCGGCGCGTATCGCCGTGACGCAACCGTCGTCAAAGGCCACCGGATCAAAGCCGCCCACCTTCTCAAAGCTGATCTCGAGCCCCATCGCGTCGGCGATGGCTTGGCCTTCGGTGCGCAGCCGGGCCTCCATATCCTCGATAACGCTCAGGTCGGGCGACCGGAAATCCACCGTGAACACAACCTTGCCCGGGATCACGTTGCGCGAGTTTGGGGAGACGTCGATATGGCCCGCGGCCCCCACGGCATGCGGCGCGCGGCTGAGCGCGATCTCATTCACCTTTTCCAGCACCCGCGCCATGCCAAGGCCTGCGTTCTTGCGCATGGGCATGGGGGTCGATCCGGTGTGGCTGTCCTTGCCCAGGATCGTGACTTGGGTCCAGGACAGGCCTTGCCCATGGGTGACGACGCCGATGTCTTTGCCCTCGGCCTCCAGGATCGGGCCCTGTTCGATGTGCAGTTCGAAAAAGGCGTGCATCTTGCGCGCGCCCACCTCTTCCTCGCCCCGCCAGCCGATGCGTTTCAACTCGTCACCAAAGGCTTTGCCCTCGGCATCGACACGCGCCTCGGCCCAGTCTTGGGTGTGCACGCCTGCAAACACGCCCGAGGACAGCATCGCCGGCGCATAGCGCGTGCCTTCCTCGTTGGTGAAGTTCGTGATCACGATGGGATGTTTGGTTTTGACATCCAGATCATTCAGCGTGCGGATGATCTCAAGCCCGCCCAGCACGCCCAAGACACCGTCGTACTTGCCCCCCGTCGGCTGCGTGTCGAGGTGGCTACCCACATAGACGGGCAGCGCGTCGGGGTCGGTGCCGGGCCGCTGCGCAAACATGTTGCCCATTTGGTCCAGGCCCATCTCGCAGCCCGCGTCCTCGCACCAGGACTGAAACAGCGCGCGGCCCTCGGCATCCTCGTCCGTGAGGGTCTGGCGGTTGTTGCCGCCCGCGATGCCGGGGCCGATCTTGGCCATCTCCATCAGGCTGTCCCACAGCCGGTCGCCGTTGATGCGCAGGTTTTCACCCGGTGCTGCCATGTCCCGTCCTCGTGCTGCACTGGTTGCTTTTTGACCAATTGGTAAAGCCACGATTGCCAGTGCGCGCATTTCTGTCAAGAACTGCTTTGCCCCCGATTGCCCATCCCGGGGCGTTCTGCCTAGACTTGCGGCAGTTCAGATCAAAGGTCCGCTCATGCCCGATGGCAGCGTGAAAAAGCCAAGCCGCATCCAGACCCGCAACCGGCGGCTGATCCTCGACGCGGCCCTCGACGTGTTTTCGGCCCATGGCTATCGCGGTGCCACGCTGGACCAGATCGCCGAGGCCGCGGGCCTGTCGAAGCCAAACATTCTGTATTACTTCGCAGGCAAGGAAGAGATCCATGTGACGCTGCTAAGCCAGCTGATGGAGACCTGGCTGGACCCGCTGGTCGAGATGGACGCAAGCGGTGACCCGATGGAAGAGCTGCTGGGCTATGTCCAGCGCAAGCTGGACATGGCGCGCGCCCTGCCCCGCGAAAGCCGGTTGTTCGCCGGTGAGATCCTGCAAGGCGCGCCGCGGATGCGCCCGCATCTTGTGGCTGATCTCAAACCGCTGTTTGACGAAAAATGCGCCGTCATCCAGGGCTGGATCGACGCAGGCAAACTGGCGCCAGTTGATCCGCGCCACCTGATCTTTTCGATCTGGTCCACCACGCAGCACTATGCCGATTTCGACGCGCAGGTTCAGGTGCTGTCCGGCCAGGACCCGATGGAAGGCGCACGGCGGTATCTCGACACGCTTTTTCGTCGGGTGCTCAGCCCACAGCCCTGAGGGCTGATTTCACCGTTGCCTTCACGACAATTTTGCCGTTTTGTGACCGGGCTTATTGTTTTTCCAATTGTATTTCGAAAGCCCACGATGGCCCAATCGAACACCGAATTTACCGCCAAAACCGTGCTGGATTTCTGGTTTCCCGATGACGGGTTCTGGACCAGCCAAGAGCGCTATAGCGCGTGGCTTACCCAGCGCATGCAAGGCGGTATGGACGACGCGATCATCACGCGCTTTGCCGACCTGACACGCGCCGCTGCGCGCGGCGAACTGGATCACTGGGCCGATACAGCCCGCGGGCGCTTGGCCTTGCTCATCGCCTTTGATCAGTTCCCCCGCTCGCTCTGGCGCGACACGCCTGCCGCCTTTGCCCAGGACATCAAGGCCAACCACCTCGTTCTTGGGGCGATCGACAACGGCCATATCCAGGAATACGCCCCCTGGGAACGCCTGTTCTTCGTCATTGCACTGGGCCATTGCGAAGGCCCTGACCATCTTGCGCGCTTTGATATCATCGACACCTTGACCGAAGGCCTCATCATCGATCTGCCGCCACCGCTTGCCTATGTGGCAGACCGGTTACGCGCCCAGAACACGCGTGTGCGCGGCATCATCGAACGGTTCGGCCGCCACCCGCACCGCAACCCGATCTATGGCCGGGTCTCTAGCCGCGATGAAGAAACGTATATCGCGACCGGCGACTTCCCCCACGTACAGAAACCGTCAACCGACTGAAGGCTTGCGCGTGACGCGCCCACCTACTCCGCTGCCGTCGCACTCGGGTTGTTGGGATGCGTCGTCCAGTTTGCGTATTCCGGCTCAACCACCTTTTGCGTGCGCGGATCGACGGTGCCTGCCGCCATCTCTTCCATGGTGATGCAATTGTCGACCGGGCAGACGTTGACGCACAGGTTGCAGGCCACGCATTCGGCGTCGATCACCTCGAACACGCGGTCTTGGGACATCGAAATCGCCTGGTGCGAGGTGTCCTCGCACGCCGCATAACAGCGCCCGCACGAGATGCAGAGGTCTTGGTTGATCTTGGCCTTGCTCACGTAGTTGAGGTTCAGATACTGCCAGTCTGTCACGTTCGGCACCGCCTTGCGCACCAGCTGATCGACCGAGGTCAGGCCCTTGTCGTCCATGTAATCGGACAGGCCCGAAATCATCTCCTGCACGATCTTGAAGCCGTAGGTCATCGCCGCGGTACAGACCTGCACATTGCCCGCGCCCAGCGCCAGGAACTCTGCGGCGTCCCGCCAGGTCGTGACACCGCCGATGCCGCTGATCGGAATGTCGTGCAGGTCGGGATCGCGGGCGATTTCGGCCACCATGTTCAGCGCGATGGGCTTGACCGCAGGCCCGCAATAGCCGCCATGCGCGCCCTTTCCGTCAATCGTCGGCTCGGGCGCAAACAGATCCAGATCGACACTGGTGATCGAGTTGATCGTGTTGATCAACGACACCGCATCGGCGCCGCCGTCCTTGGCCGCCTGGGCCGGTTTGCGCACGTCGGTGATGTTGGGCGTCAGTTTGACAATGACGGGCATGCGGGTGTGTTTCTTGACCCAGCGCGTCACCATCTCGATATATTCGGGCACCTGGCCCACCGCGCTGCCCATGCCACGCTCGGACATGCCGTGCGGGCAGCCAAAGTTCAGCTCGACCCCGTCGGCGCCTGTGTCTTCGACCAGCGGCAGGATGCGGGCCCAGGGGTCTTCCTCGCACGGGACCATCAGGCTGACGACCATGGCGCGGTCGGGATAGTCGCGCTTGACCGCCTTGATCTCTTGCAGATTGACCTCGAGCGGGCGATCGGTGATCAGCTCGATATTGTTGAGACCCAGCAGGCGACGGTCGGCGCCATAGACGGCGCCATAGCGCGGGCCGTTGACGTTGACGACGGGCGGGCCCGCCTCGCCCAGGGTTTTCCAGACCACGCCGCCCCAACCCGCCTCAAAGGCGCGGCGGACGTTGTATTCCTTGTCCGTGGGCGGGGCCGAGGCCAGCCAGAAGGGGTTGGGGGATTTGATCCCGATGAAGTTGCTGTGAAGATTTGCCATCACGTCCTCCGTAGGGTGCGCATTTACTGCGCACCGCCCGTCAGGGCTGCATGAATGTCTTGCGCTGCATCGCGCCCTTCGGCCACCGCCGTTACTGTCAGATCGTCGCCGCCCGTGGCACAGTCGCCCCCGGCCCAGACACCGTCCAGGCTGGTGCGCCCCGCGCTGGTCACGGCGATCTTGCCGCGGTCCAGCGCGGGCACATCCGCACCCACCAGCGTCTGACCGATGGCGCGCAGCACCTGGTCCGCGGGAATGCGCACCGTGTCGCCCGTGCCCGACATATCGTCGTGCACATATTCAAACTCGATCTCGCGCACCGCGCCGTTGCCGTGCACGGCAACGGGCACCACGTGGGTCATGATGCGCACGCCCTTTGAGGCGGCGAGGTCTTGCTCGAACACGCTTGCGTTCATTCGGTCGCGCCCACGGCGGTAGGCCAGCGTGACATTCAACGCGCCCAGCAGTTTGGACTGCACCGCCGCGTCCACAGCCGTCATGCCGCCACCGATGACCACCACGTCACGGCCCACGGGCATCTGCGCCACGTCGGATGCCTGGCGCAGGTCGGCGATGAAGTCGACGGCGTCGATCACGCCGTCCTTGTCGCCGCCTGTGACCTCCAGGCCGTTTACGCCGCCCAGACCCATGCCAAGGAAGACCGCGTCGTGATCCTCTTGCAGCTGCGCCAGCGTCACATCCGCGCCAAGCGCCTTGCCGTAGTGCAGGGTGATCCCGCCAATTTGCAGCAGCCAATCCACTTCGGCCTGGGCGAACCCTTCGGGCGTTTTGTAGGCGGCGATGCCGTATTCGTTCAGCCCGCCCGGCTTTTGCCGCGCGTCATAGACCACCACGTCATGGCCCAGCATTGCCAGGCGGTGCGCGCAGGCCAGCCCCGCAGGCCCCGCCCCCACCACGGCCACCGTTTTACCGGTGACCGCAGCGCGGGAAAACGGGTGGATGCCCTGGGCCTGCAAATGGTCGGTGGCATAGCGTTGGAGCTGGCCGATCAGCACCGGCTTGCCCTCGGCGGCCTCGCGTACACAGGCCTCTTCGCACAGTGTCTCGGTCGGGCAGACGCGGGCGCACATGCCGCCCATAATATTTTGGCTGAGAATCGTCTTGGCCGCGGCGTCGGGCGTGCCCGTGGCGATCTGGCGGATGAAGAGCGGGATGTCGATATCCGTGGGGCAGGCCGTGATACAGGGCGCATCGTGGCAGAAATAACACCGGTCCGCGGCCACCGTCGCCGCGTGCGCGTCCATGGCCGGGTGCAGGTCGGAAAAATTCTCTGCATAGGCCGCGTCATCCAGGCGCCCGGCCACCACACCGGGAGAGAAAGGAGATTGCGTCATATCCGCTCCGTCGCAACAATTGTTCGTCAAAACGCTCTCACAGGGTTAGATTTTTATCAACTGGTAAAAAACAGGACTGCTGGTAGATTTCCCGCCCCTGCACAAAGAAGCGGCACTCCGCCGCAGCGGCCCCTTCCCTCCCGAATGACTTGCATTAAGGCGGCAAAGTACCATATCTGAGCGTGCTACCTCATCTATCGACCCACTGCTCCTACCGGCTCAGTCATTCGATCTTTTGACGACGCCAAGCTGCCGCATGCTGCGGGCAGCATATTTCTAGGAGACAGACGATGGCCAATGGCACCGTCAAATGGTTCAACACTACAAAGGGTTACGGCTTTATCGCGCCTGAGTCCGGCGGCAAGGACATTTTCGTCCACATTTCAGCAGTCGAGCGGTCGGGTCTGACCGGCCTCGCCGACAACCAGAAGGTCACATATGACCTGGAAGCTGGCCGTGACGGCCGCGAAAGCGCTGTGAACATCGCCCTGGCCTAACGCCGCTGCGATGATCCGATTTGGGGCGGTGCATGTCGAATGCGCCGCCTTTTTTTTGAGAGGGCAGAGGGGGCCAGCCCCCGCGCTGCGCGCCCCCCGGCATATTTCTTGGAACAATGAGGATAGGGCGTCGTCCTCGGCGGTTTCTTCGCCTAGGGCCCGTCCCAGTTGACGTCTGCGGCCTCTTGGATCGTCAGTCGGCCATTGGGCCAGGGCTGCATCAGCGCCTTTGCGGCCTCAAGGTCGGGGCCCATCCAGGTGTCGAGGTCGGACTGCGCCAGCAGCACGCCCATGCGGTGGTGGATCGGCGCCACATCGCCGTTGGGCGCACACGTGACGACCGCGACCTGCGGCACGCGCAGCCCACCCGGCGCGGTCCAGACATCCGTAATGGCGGCGAAGTAGAGAAACCCGCCGCCCTTGGGGGCAATGCGCCAGGCGGTTTTCTTGCGCCGCTCACCCGTCCATTCGTACCAGCCGTTTACCGGGATCACAGCGCGCCCCACCCCGTCAAAAGCGGTTTTGTCAAAGACGGTTTCCGAGCGGGCGTTGATGATCTGCTCCATCACCGGGCGGCCGCGGGCGTTGACACGGCCCACCGGCACGATGCCCCAGCGCATGCGGGTCAACTGGCCGTCATAGACCAGTATCTCTTGCCCTGGTGCGATGTTGTGGCGGGCGGGTTCGTTGATTGGCGGCGCGGCCTGTCCCACCAAGGCTGCCGACAGGTCGGCGATGGGGTCGGTGAGAAAGAACCGGCCCGGCACGTCACTGCGCCCGCGTGATCAGCTCTTGCACCGTCGGCCCGATCCCTTCGACGATGCGCGCGACACCTTCGGCATTGGGGTGGATGCCGTCGGCCTGCATAAAGGCGCGCACCTCGGCCGGGTCGGTGCCTGCGCCGCCCAACCCTTCGAAAAAACTTTCGAGGTAGAGCGTGCCGTAGGTCTGGGCGATCTCGGGGTACATCGCGTCGAACGCGGCCTTGTAGTCGGGGCCGTAATTGCCGGGCGCCTGCATGCCGATCAGCAGCACGGCAACACCCGCCTCTTGGGCGGTGCGCACGATGCCGTCGATATTGGCGCGGCTGACCTCGGGCCCGATCCCGCGCAAAAGGTCGTTGCCGCCCAGCGTCACGATCAACGCGTCCACATCCGGTGTCAGCGTCCAGCCCACGCGGCTGAGGCCCCCTTGGGTCGTGTCACCGGAAACGCCTGCGTTGATCAGCGTGACGTCTTCGCCTTGCGCGACCAGCCAGGCCTCAAGCTGCGGGACAAAGCCCTGTTCGGCGGGCAGGCCGTAGCCTTGGGTCAGGCTGTCGCCCAGCGCCGCGATGGTAACGGTTTCGGCCCAGGCCAGACCCGCCCAGAATATCATGACAATCGCGCTGATCACCTTGCCCATGTTGATCCAGTCTCCATATGACCCCGTAGACGACAACAGATACGTCCATGCTTTGGACGACCCAAGACCCGCCCCTCTTAGGCGACACTTAATACACCCCTCTGGGGCGACTATAAAGGCGAGCACCCATGTCCGATCCAGTCCTGTCCCTGAAAAATGCAGCGCTGAGCCTGGATGGCAATGCCGGGCGGGTCGATATCTTGCACGGGATTTCGCTGGACATCGCCGCGGGCGAGACGGTGGGCCTGGTAGGGCCATCTGGGTCGGGCAAGTCGTCGCTGCTGATGGTCATGGGCGGGTTGGAGCGCGCAACGGGCGGGACGATCCACGCCTTGGGCCAGGACCTGACGCCAATGAACGAAGACGCGCTGGCGCGGTTTCGGCGCGATCACATGGGCGTCGTGTTCCAGTCCTTTCACCTGATCCCGACGATGACGGCGCTGGAAAACGTGGCCACGCCGCTGGAACTGGCGGGCGTGCGCGATGCCTTTGACCGTGCCGCGGCAGAGCTGGAGGCGGTGGGCCTTGGCCACCGGGCCGGGCACTATCCCAGCCAGATGTCGGGGGGCGAGCAACAGCGCGTGGCCCTCGCGCGCGCCTCGGTCACCCGGCCTGACATTCTGCTGGCGGATGAGCCGACGGGGAACCTGGACGGCGTCAACGGGGCGGCGATCATGGACCTGCTCTTTGGACTGCGCGACCGGCACGGGGCAACCCTGGTGCTGGTGACCCACGCGCCCGAACTGGCGGCACGCTGCGACCGCGTGATCCGCCTGGCCGATGGCCGCATCGCCCCTGATCAACCGGTCAAGGCGGCAGCGGAATGAGCCTGGCCACCTCTGCCCGCTTTGCCCGGCGCGAATTGCGCGGGGGCCTGCGGGGGTTTCGCATCTTTCTGGCCTGTCTGGCCTTGGGCGTGGCCGCCATCGCAGCCGTTGGGACTGTTCGGTCCGCGATCGAGGCGGGGTTGGCGCGCGAGGGGGCGGCCCTGCTCGGCGGCGATGCCGAGTTGGACTTTACTTACCGCTTTGCCACCGAGGACGAGCGTGCCTGGATGGACACGGTCGCGACCGACGTGTCCGAGATTGCAGATTTCCGGTCCATGGCCGTCGTGGACACAGGTGGCGCGGTCGAACGCGGGCTGACCCAGATCAAAGCGGTGGACAGCGCTTATCCCCTGATCGGCAGCGTGGCGTTAGAGCCGGAGATGCCGTTGGCCACCGCCCTTGCCGGCGCCGATGGCCTGCCGGGCGCGGTGATGGAACGCGCGTTGATCGACCGGCTGGGCCTACAGATTGGCGACGTGTTTGCCCTGGGCACGCAGGATTTTGTGCTGTCCGCCACTTTGACGCGAGAGCCCGACAGCGCCGCGGGTGGCTTTGGCCTGGGGCCACGGACCATCGTGTTCCGCACGGCGCTGGAAAACGCGCAGCTCTTGGCGCCGGGCACGCTGTTTAATTCGAAATACCGCCTGACACTGCCGCCTGGCACGGACCTGGCCACGCTTGCCACGCAGGCGCGGGACCAATTCGAAAATAGCGGCATGCGCTGGACCGACGCGCGCAATGGCGCGCCCGGGGTTAGCGAGTTTGTGGACCGGCTGGGCGCATTCTTGGTCCTTGTGGGTCTGTCGGGCCTGGCCGTGGGTGGTGTGGGTGTGTCGGCGGCTGTGCGGGCCTATCTGGCGGACAAGACCAGTGTGATTGCGACCCTGCGCACGCTGGGCGCGGAACGTCGCGTGATCTTTCAGACCTATTTTTTGCAAATCGGCGCGCTGTCGCTGGTGGGTATCGCGCTGGGTCTGGCCCTGGGCGCGCTGGCGCCCCTGGCGCTGTCCCCGCTGATCGAGGCGCGGCTGCCGATCCCGGCCAGCTTTGCCATCTATCCCGCCCCGTTGATCGAGGCCGCGATCTATGGCCTGCTGACCGCCTTTGTCTTTACCCTCTGGCCGCTTGCGCGGGCCGAGGATGTGCGGGCCGCGACCCTGTTCCGCGACGCGCTGGGAACCACCCGCCTGTTGCCCGCACCGCGCTATCTGGCGTGGATTGGCACGGGGTTGGTCGCGCTCATTGGGCTTGCCGGCCTCTTTTCCGGCACCTGGATGCTGACGCTGTGGACGGCGGGCGGCATCGCCTTTGCCCTCGCGCTGCTGGCGGTTGCGGCAGTCGCCATCCGCTGGTTGTCGCGCTTTGCCGCACCGCGGGCCAAGGGGCGGCCTGCGCTGCGGTGGGCGTTGGGCGCGATCTCTGGCCCGCGCGAAGGGGCGGCATCGGTTGTGCTGTCGCTGGGCCTGGGCCTGTCGGTGCTGGCCGCCGTGGGGCAGATCGACGGCAACCTGCGCAACGCCATCTCGGGCAACCTGCCCGAGGTCGCCCCCAGCTACTTCTTTGTCGACATCCAGCGGGACCAGATGGATGGCTATACCGAACGGCTGGAAAACGACCCCGCAGTCAGCCGTGTCGACAGCGCGCCGATGCTGCGCGGCATCATCACCCAGATCAACGGCCAGCGCGCCGCGGACGTCGCAGGGGATCACTGGGTGCTGTCGGGCGACCGCGGCATCACCTATTCGGCCAAGCCAACGGAGAACACGCGCATCACCGCAGGCGAATGGTGGCCCGAGGACTATGCAGGCCCGCCAGAGATCAGCTTTGCCGCCGAAGAGGCCGAAGAGATGGGCCTCGCACTTGGCGACAGCCTGACGCTGAACATCCTGGGCCGTGACATCACCGGCACCGTCACGTCCTTCCGCGAGGTGGATTTTTCCACCGCGGGCATCGGGTTTATCCTGTCGATGAACCCCAGCGCATTGCAGGGCGCGCCGCACACCTTCATCTCGACCGTCTATGCCGAGGACGCGGCGGAAACGCAGATCCTGCGCGACATCGCGGGGGCCTATCCCAACATCACCGCAATCCGGGTGCGCGACGCCATCGACCGGGTAAGCGAGGTGCTGGCGGGCCTGGCCGCGGCCACGTCCTATGGTGCCGCCGCCACGCTGCTGACCGGGTTCCTCGTCCTGATCGGCGCCGCCGCGGCAGGCACCCGCGCGCGCACATACGAGGCGGCGGTGCTGAAAACCCTGGGCGCCACGCGCCAGCGCATCCTGATCAGCTTTGCCACCCGCGCGGCCCTTTTGGGCCTGGGGGCGGGGGCGGTGGCCCTGGCCGCAGGCATCGCAGGCGGGTGGGCCGTTAGCACCTTTGTGATGGACACGGATTTCAGCGTGATCTGGCCATCGGCCCTGGCCATCGTGCTGGGCGGCGTGACCGCGACCCTGCTGGCAGGCCTCGCCTTTGCCTGGGCGCCACTGGCCGCGCGCCCGGCCCAAGTGCTGCGCGGGCGCGAATAAGTCCCGTTGCGAGACGCCGCACACCATGCCACACCGTCTGGTAAGCCATGGAATCACGAAAGGCCCGGCCATGACCGACCAATTGCCCATGCCCGTCACAGCGCCGCTGACAGCCGCGCAAAAGACGCAGCTGATCAACCTTGTCCGACGCGCCGCCCGGGCCGAGATCATGCCCCGCTTTCGCCGCCTCGACGCAGGCGAGATTGATCAAAAGGCCGACGAAAACGACCTGGTGACCCAAGCCGACACCGCAGCCGAGGCGATGATCACCCGCGGCTTGCAAATGGCGTTCCCCCATGCGCTGATCATCGGCGAAGAGGCTGTCGCGGCCAAGCCTGACCTGCTGGACGGCATCGGCGCGGCCGAGCTGTGCTTTATCATCGACCCGGTCGACGGCACCTGGAACTTTGCCAAGGGCATGCCGCTTTTTGGCACGATCATCGCCGTGTGCCGCTTTGGCCAGCCCGTCTTTGGCCTGATCTATGACCCGGTTGGCGATGACGCGGTGATGACCGACAATATGACCGACGCCCTGTGGCAGACCCGCACCGGCCGCTACCGCCCGATCAAGACGGCCCCGGCCAAGCCGCTGGAAAAAATCGCAGGCTATATGCACATCCGCCTGATGCCTCCCGCAGACCGGGCGCTAATGTGGACCAAAGTGGGCGCACTGGCCTTTGTCGGCGCGTTGCGCTGTTCGGCGCATGAATACCGTCTGCTGGGCACAGGCGCTGTCGATTTCGTCATGTCCGGCACGCTGAACCCCTGGGATCACGCGGCGGGCGCCCTGATCTGCCAACAGGCGGGCGGCAAGGTCGCGATGCTGGACGGCACGCCCTATGATGCGACGATCAAAACAGGCTACCTTCTGTGCGCCTCGTCCGAGGCAACGTGGGACACGCTGGCCGCGCATTTCAACGATCTGCTGTCGGACGCATGACGCCACGGTTCTTTGGCTATGGCAGCCTGGTGAACCGCGCCACGCACAGCTACCCCAACGCGCACCCGGCGACCTTGCAGGGGTGGCGCCGGGTCTGGGTGCGGACCGCACGTCGCGATGTGGTGTTCCTGTCGATCCACCCCGCACCCGGCCACCAGATCAAAGGGCTGATCGCCGACGTGCCCGGCGCCGACTGGGCCGCCCTCGACATCCGCGAGACCGGCTATGACCGGTTCGACACCACGCCGAACGTGGATCACGACGGCGCGCCCGGCCCCATTGCCGCCTACCGCGTGCCACCACAGGCGCAGCGCCCGGACGGCGGTCACCACATCCTGCTAAGCTATCTCGACGTGGTTGTGCAGGGCTTTGTCGATGTGTTCGGCACCGCCGGGGCCGAGGCGTTCTTTGCCAGCACCGACGGGTGGGACACGCCCATTCACGACGACCGCGCCGCCCCGATCTATCCCCGGGCCCAAATGCTGACAGCAGCGGAACAGGCCCTGACCGACCGGCTACTTGCGCAGGTTCAATAGCGACAACAGCCGTCCCTCGCGGGCAAACTGGTCCTTCGGCGCCGCAGCGCCCCCCTGGGCGATCACCCGCCGCGCAAGCAGCCAGGCCAAACAGCCAAAGACCAGCCCCGCCAGCGCCTGGCCAATCAGCACCCCAGGCGCACCAAACAGGACCGCCCCAACCCAGACCATCGGGATCATGGCGACCGTGTTCTTGCCCCAGTTCATCCAGGTCGAATAAAACGGGTGGCCCAGGTTGTTAAAGGTCGCATTGGCGACAAACAGCATGCCGTTGAAAAAGAACAGCAGCGCAAGCGGGCCGCAGAACAAGAATACCAGATCGCGCGTCAGCCCTGTCGCGGAAAACAGATCGGCAATGGGGCCGCGTAGGCCAAACAGAAGCGCGGCAATCACCACGATCACGACCCCGCAAAAGATCAGCGCGGCGTTGAACCCGCGCCGCACCCGATCATAGTTCTGCGCGCCAAAGTTCTGGCCCAGGATCGGCCCCACCGACCCCGACAGCGCAAAGATCACGGCAAAGGACACTGGCATCAAACGGCCCACGATGGCCATCCCGGCCACGGCCTCCAGCCCGTATTGCGCCATCGACCGGGTCACGATGGCCTGGCCCACGGGCGTGGCCAATTGCGTCAGGATCGCGGGAAAGCCGATGGTGACCAAGGGCACGAAATCGCGCAGCAGCGCGGGCACACTGGGGCGCGGCAAACCGCCATGGTGGCGCAAGATCGGCAACAGCGCCGTCGCCGCAATCACCACCCGCGCTGCGACGGACGCAAGCGCGGCCCCGGTTAGGTCCAGGCCCAGACCAAAGATCAGGATCGGGTCCAGCACGGCGTTCACGCCGCCGCCATAGATCGTGGCCATCATCGCCTGGCGCGCCGCCCCGTGGGCGCGCAAAATGCCACCGCCCATCATGCCCACCACCAAAAACGGCAGCGACGGCACGATAATGCGCAAATACCCCTCGGCCAGCGCGGCGGTTTCCCCATCCGCCCCAATCCAGCGCACGAATAGCGGGATGTTCAGCCACACAAACAGGGCAAAGGCGCAGCCAAACAGCACTCCATATGTCAACCCCGTCGTGCTGCGGTCGCGTGCGCCTGCGACATCGCCCGCCCCCAGCGACCGGGCGACCAACGCGCCCACGGCGATGGCCATGCCGATGGAAAACGATGTGGTGAAAAACAAGATCGCCCCGGCATAGCCAACCGCCGCCGCCAGTTCCGCCTTGCCCAGCATCGCGATGAACACCATGTCGATAAAATCGACCAGAAACACCGCCATGATCCCCACGGCCGAGGTCAGCGACATCACCGTGACGTGACGCATCAGCGACCCCGACAGGAATTTCGCCTGCGCGTCAGCCAAGGGCCCGCTCCTTCTCTGTTCCAAAAAAATCCCCCCCGGAGGGCCGGGTACAGCCTGGCCCCCCCGCCGGGATCATCCGCGCGCCTTCACAACCTGCAACAGCGGCAGCAGCGCGGCCATATCCGGCCCATGCGCCTGGCCCGTCAGCGCCTTGCGCAAGGGCATGAACAACCCACGCCCCTTGCGCCCCGTCTCGGCCTTGACCGCGGCCGTCCAGGTGCCCCAGGTCGTCGCATCAAACGGCCGCTCGGGCAGTAGCGCCATCGCTTGGGCCACAAAATCCGCATCCTCGTCTTCGATCACCGGGTCCGCGCCGTCGCGGCACAGGGCCCACCAGCCGTCCAGGTCGTGCAACGTCTCGATATTGTCGCGTGTCACGGTCCAGAACGCCTCTGCAATCTCGTCCGGCACGCCCAAGCCGGCCAGGCGGTCCGCAACCGCCGACAGTGGCAGCGTTTGCAGGTACTTGCCCGTCAACGGGAACAGGTCGGCATCGTCGAATTTGGTCGGCGCCGCGCCAAAGCGGCTGATGTCGAACCCCTCGATCAGCTCGGCCATGTCGGTGCGCAGCTCGACCGGGTCCGACGACCCCAGCCGCGCCATCAACGACAACAGCGCCATCGGCTCCACGCCCCGCGCGCGCAGGTCACGCAAGGCCAAGGTGCCCAGCCGCTTCGACAGCGCCTCGCCCTGCGGGCCTGTCAGCAGCGAATGGTGGGCAAAGCGCGGCGCGGTGCCGCCCAGCGCCTCGATGATCTGGATCTGTGTCGCCGTATTGGTCACGTGGTCCGACCCGCGCACCACGTCCGTGACACCCATTTCGGTGTCGTCCACAACCGACGCGATGGTATACAGCACCTGACCGTCCTGCCGGATCAACACCGGGTCAGAAACGCTGGAGGCATCAATGCTGATGTCGCCCAGAATGCCGTCGGTCCATTCGATCCGCGCGTGATCCAGCTTGAACCGCCACACGCCCTGCCCCCGCTCGGCCCGCAGCGCGGCGCGCGCGTCGTCGCTCAGGTCCAAGGCGGCGCGGTCGTAGACCGGCGGCTTGCCCATGTTCAGCTGTTTCTTGCGCTTCAGGTCCAGTTCGACCGGCGTCTCGAACGCCTCATAAAACCGCCCCTTGGCGCGCAGATCATCCGCCGCCGCGGCATAGAGGTCCAGCCGCTCGGATTGCCGTTCGACCCGGTCCCAGTGCAGGCCCAGCCAGTCGAGGTCCTCTTTGACCCCGTCGACATATTCCTCTTTCGACCGCTCGGGGTCGGTGTCGTCGATGCGCAGGATGAACGTCCCGCCCGCCTTGCGCGCGATCAGATAGTTCATCAGCGCCGTGCGCAGGTTGCCGATGTGGATATATCCCGTGGGCGACGGGGCAAAGCGTGTCGTGGTCATCTGGTGCTCTCCGGGGCTCTTGCCTGTGCCTTGTCACAGGGCCAGCATCTTGTCCAGTTGCGCAGGGCTCAGACGCTGTCGCGCACCGGCCAGTGGGTCGCCAGGTTGCGCAACCCGGCTTGCACCAGTTCGGCCAGCACCGCCGGGTCAACCAGCGCCAGCCGCGTGATATACAGGCAGGATTTGCCCATCTGATGCGGACCCAACCGCGTCAGGATATCCCCGAAATCGGCATAGCCGGGCATGATGTAAAGGCTCAGCTTGGCCTTGCGCGGCGCAAACCCGGTGGCCATCCAGGTGCCGCTGCGACCTGAGGCATAGGTGTAGTCGTAGGCCCCATAGCCGACGATACCCCCCGTCCAAACACGCGGCGCAAACCCGGTCGCCGCCCGAAACAGGGCGTCCAGTGCAATCGTCTCCTCTTTGCGCGCCTCGGGCGCGACGGACGTGACCCAACTGTCAAATTCCGTGGCAAGTGGCTGGGTTTTGGCATCGGACATCTGAAGGCGGCTCAAAAAAATCGATAATTTTTGCGTGATACCCCGTGACACGGGGCTGGGCGCTCTATGTCATGGCTCTCTGACAGCAAGGATAACACCGATGTCCACATCCCCCAAATTCTCCCGCCGCACCGCGCTGATGGGCGCCGCGGCCCTCCCCTTGGCCGCCGCAACGGTCAAACCCGCGCGTGCCGACGCGCCCATGCTGGGCGTTGCCCAGTCCAACTTTCGCCGCGTCAAGGTCGGCAGCTTTGAGGTGACAACCCTGCTTGCAGGCACCCGCGCGGTGGAAAACCCGCATCAGATCTTTGGCCTGAACGTGGATGACGAGACGTTCAACACCGTCTCGGCCGATGCGGGCCTGTCCACGGCAGCGGCGCAGTTCTTCTTTACCCCCACATTGGTCAACACCGGGTCCGAGCTGGTGCTGTTTGACACCGGCCTGTCCGGCGCAGGCACCACCGCCGCAATCGAGGCCGCAGGCTATACCGCGGATCAGGTCGACAAGGTGGTGATCACCCACATGCACGGCGACCATATCGGCGGCATTTCAACCGACGGCACGCCGACCTACCCCAATGCGGCCTACATGACCGGCGCAGTTGAATTCGACGCCTGGTCCGGCACCGGGAACGAGAACTTTGACGGCAAGATCGCCCCCTTGGCCGAGCAGTTCACCATGCTCGACGACGGCGGCAACCCCGCCTCGGGCATCACGGCCATGGCGGCCTTTGGCCACACGCCCGGTCACATGGTCTATATGGTCGAGGACGGCGGCACCCAGCTGGTGATCGGCGCGGATTTCGCCAACCACTACGTCTGGTCCCTGGCGCACCCGGATTGGGAAGTCCGCTTTGACATGGACAAAGCCGCCGCCGCGGCCACGCGCAAGTCCCTGCTGGACATGATGGCGACCGACAAGACCGCGTTCATCGGCTATCACATGCCGTGGCCCGGCATCGGCTATGTCGTCAAGAACGGCGAAGGCGGCTATCGGTACGAGGCGCACAGCTATCAACTGATGCTGTAAGCCAAGCACGCATGCACAGGACGGCGGGCCGCTTGGCCCGCCATTCCGGCCTTAGCTGGGGTCGCGCCAGCCGTTGACGATGGGATAGCGCCGGTCCAACCAAAATGCCCGCTTTGACAGCCGCGCGCCGGGGGCGGATTGGAACCGCTTGTATTCGCTCAGGTAAATCAGCCGTTCGATCTTGCGCGCGGTGTCCCCGTCGAACCCCGCCGCCTCGCAATCGGCGATAGACCCGTCCTGATCGACCAAGATGTCCAGCAGCACGTCCAGCTCGGGATAGTCGGGCAGGCTGTCGCTATCCTTTTGATCCGCGCGCAGCTCGGCACTGGGTGGCTTGGTGATGATCCGGTCGGGGATCACGGCGCCCGTCTGGCCCATCATCCAATCGCGGCGGTGCGCGTTGCGCCATCGGCACATCTCGAACACGCGGGTCTTGTACAGGTCCTTGATGGGGTTATAGCCACCCGCCATGTCGCCATAGATCGTGGCATAGCCCACCGCGACCTCGGATTTGTTGCCGGTGGTCAACAGCATCTCGCCAAACTTGTTGCTCAGCGCCATCAGCAGCAGACCACGGATGCGGCTTTGGATATTTTCCTCGGTCAGGCCCGGTTCGGTCCCTTCAAAGAGCGGGGCCAGGGTGCCCGTGACCGCCGCGCGCGTGTCCGCGATCGGCACATAGTCATAGTGGCAGCCCAACGCCTTCGCGCACGCCTCGGCGTCCTCCAGGCTCTCGGCTGAGGTGTATTCCGACGGCAGCATGACACAGCGCACGTTTTTCGGACCCAGCGCATCGGCGGCGATTGTGGCCACCAGCGCGCTATCCACACCGCCCGACATGCCCAAGAGGACCTGGCCAAAACCCGTCTTGGAGCAGTAGTCGCGCAAGGCCGTGACCATCACGCGGTAGTCTTGTTCCCAGCTGTCCGGATGCTGCGCCTTGTCGCCTTCGACCACGCACCAGCCGTCGGGACCGCGGGTTAGATCGATATGGCTCACCACGGCGTCAAATACCGGCAGTTGCACCGCAAGCGCCCCGCCGGGGTTCAGGGCAAAGCTGCCCCCGTCAAACACCTGATCATCCTGCCCGCCCACCATGTTGAGGTAGATCAGCGGCAGCCCCGTCTCGACCACGCGGGCCACCATGTGGTTCAGCCGCGTTTCGTACTTGCCGCGGTAATAGGGCGAGCCATTGGGGACCAGCAAGAACTCGGCCCCCGTCTCCTCCAGCGTTTCGGCCACATCGCCGTGCCAGGCATCCTCGCAAATCGGGCTGCCCACGCGGGTGTTGCCCACGGAATAGGGACCGCCCAAGGGGCCCGCGTCAAAGATGCGGACCTCGTCGAACACCGTCTCGTTCGGCAAGTGGTGCTTGAGCACCCGGCTCGCGATCTTGCCGCCCTTGCAGATGAGGTAGGCGTTGAACAGCTCCGTCCCTTCGGCCCATGGGCACCCAATGGCCAGCGCAGGCCCGTCGGCGCAGTCGGCGGCCAGGGCGCGCACGGCGTCCATGGCCGCGGTGTGAAAGGCGGGTTTCATCACCAGGTCTTGCGCGTTGTAACCCGCAATGAACATCTCGGGCAGCGCCACCAGGTCGGCGCCTGCGTCACGGCCCGCGGCCCAGGCATCGCGCGCCTTGGCCGCGTTGCCGGGGATGTCGCCGACGGTGGGGTTCAACTGGCCCAGCGTGATGCGGAATGTGTCTGCCATCGTGGCGCTCCTTCAACGTCTCGGGCCATGTAGCAGAAAGCGGGACCAAGGGAACCCACCCGCGACATTCGGCACGTCCACGAATTTTCGTCGAAAATTCGTGCGCCGCGGACAGGTTCACAAATGGTTAAGGCCATTGCCCCGCGCGCGGCCCTGTCTTACCTTTTCGGCGCCCGCAGCGCTGTTGTCGGCCAACGAATCTAAGAGGTGAGCCATGTTTCTGCGCAGTTTGATCGTCTGCCTTGCTCTGATCCCCGTCACCGCAGCCGCCCAATCGGGCGCAGTGCTGACCAAGCAATATGACGACGGCGGCATCTACGAAGGAACCTTTCGCGGCGGCCTGCAGCACGGTGAGGGGACCTACCGGCTGCCCAACGGCTACGAATATACCGGCGCCTGGGTCGATGGCGAGATCAAGGGCGCCGGCACCGCGCGCTTTCCCAACGGCTCGATCTACGAAGGCAACTTTGCCAAGGGCAAGCCCGACGGTTTTGGCAAGATCACCTTTTCCGACGGCGGCACCTATGAAGGCACGTGGGAGGCCGGGGCGATCATCGGCGAGGGCGTGGCCATCTATGCCAACGGCGTCCGCTATGAGGGGCAGTTTCGCAACGCCAAGCATCACGGCAAGGGCGTCATGCAGTCCCCCGGCGGCTACGAATACAAGGGCGACTGGATCGACGGCATCAAACAGGGCATGGGCGTGATCACCTATCCCGATGGCGCGGTCTATGACGGCCAGATCGAGGCGGGCAAGCGGCAGGGGACCGGCACGCTGACCATGCCCGACGGCCTGGTCTATGTGGGCCTGTGGAACGACGGTCAGATCGACGGCACCGGCACGCTGACCCAGCCCAATGGTGACGTCTACGAGGGCAACCTCGTATCGGGCCGCCGCGAGGGCAAGGGCCGCGTCACCTATGCCAATGGCGACGTCTACGAAGGGCAGTTCGCCGACGACCGCCGCCACGGCCAGGGCACGTTTATCGGCAATGACGGCTATACCTATATCGGCGCCTGGGTCGGGGGCCAGATCGAAGGCGAAGGCCGCGTGACCTATCCCGACGGCGCGGTCTATGAGGGCACGTTCAAGGACGACCTGGCCGATGGCACGGGCAAGATCACCTACACCGACGGCTCCACCTACGAAGGCGACTGGGTCGCGGGCGTGATCGAAGGGCAGGGCAAGGCCACCTACCCCAACGGCGTCACCTACGAGGGCGGCTTTCAAAACGCGCGCAACCACGGCATGGGGGTGATGACCTATGCCGACGGTTACCGGTACGAGGGCGAATGGCTCAACGGCCAGCGCCATGGGACGGGCACCGCGACCTATCCCGATGGCACCGTCTATGTCGGCACCTTTGCCGATGGGCAGCGCCACGGCACGGGCAAGATCGAAATGGCGTCGGGCTTTGTCTACGACGGGGCCTGGATGCAGGGCGAGATCGACGGCGAAGGGATGGCGACCTACGCCAACGGCGACGTCTACGAGGGGATGTTCAAGAACGGCAAGCGCCAGGGCACCGGCACCATGCGCTATGCCACCGGCGAAGAGGCAACGGGCGAGTGGGAAAGCGGCGCGCTGAACGAAGACAGCTGATGCGCGCAGCGTGCTGCCTGGCCTTATGCCTGTTCGCATCGGCGGCCTGGGCCGACTGGACATTCCTGCCCAAATGGACCGAACCTCAAGACGGCTATGACACACGCGCGGCGGCAAACACCAATGTCGACGGCTACAGCCTGCACCTCTACCGCAACCCGATTGGCCGCGTATACGCCCGCTTTGCCCTGCCCGAAGGCGCGGGCGACCTGCTGACCGAAGGCACAGTCGCCACACTGACACCGCAGGGCTTTGCCCCCAAACAGATCGAGGCGCGCCGCGAACAGGGCCGCGTCGTCGAATACGCGACCAGCACGGGCCGGGCCCTGCGCGACCGTCTGTGGCATGGCGAGGGGCAGGCGCCCGCCTTCGGCACCTTCCACGACATGCTGCAAGCACCCGCGATCACCGTGACCTTCACGCTGGCCGACGGGACCAGCGCCGAAACAAGTTGGTCCATGGACAGTGCCGCGCGCCCCATCGCGCAGGCACTGGGCATATCGACCGGCGGCATTCCCGCAGGTGCCGAGTGGGAGGACGCCGCCGCGCAATCGCTGCTGGCGGCCATGACAGCCTGCCAGTTCCCCAAGCTCGACGTTATCTGTGTCCAAGAGGTCACCGCCTGCAGCGCCAAAATCAGCGATGACCGCGACATCGACGGGTTCGAGGCCTGCGTCGCCGCACAGTGACCCGGCCCCCCGCTGCCCATGGGCCACAAAAACGCCAGCGTCACGCACAGACGCAATAGACAAGGGCCAGGCACCTCGGGTACGCCAAGCGAAACGCCGCCAGCCTGCAGGAGACCGCGATGGCCACCGAAACACACAGTTCGCCCAGCTGGTTTGTCGCACCGGACAGTGGGGATTTCTTGGCCTGGTTTTCGCTGATCCTCCTGGCCGCGGCGCTCTTTGGCCTCGTCACGCTGTACGCCGCCTTTGACCGCTGGGCCGAGCGGCAGTCGGAAGGCACGCCGCTGGCCAAAACGATCCCGACGCTGCTGACCATCGCGCTGCTTTACGAGGTGTTCCCGCTGGGGCACTTCAACATCCTGCTGCCGATCACGGCGATCCTGATCGCGCTGATGGCGGACTGGTCCCGCTTCCATCTCAACCGTGCGCCCGCCAAGGACCACACTGACCGACCCGAGGCGACCGATGTTTGAACTGCTCCTCACCTCGTTCCCGGTCGTCATCCGCTATTACCAACTGAAACGCCGGGGCGAGGCGATGACCGTCTGGAACATGCGCGCGGCAGTCTTTGCCTGGGCGGGCATGGCCTTTGCCCTGTTCCTGGTGATCTTCTACTTCCACCCCAAAAGCTATTCGGGCCTGGTGCCCTTCCGCACCGTGTCCGTCGTGGCCCAAACCAGCGGCCCGGTGACCGAGATTGCCGTGCTGAACGGGCAAAGCGTGGCCGCAGGCGATCTGCTCTTTCGGATCGAGGACAGCAGCCAGCAAGCCGCCGTTGCCCAGGCCCAAGCGCAACTGACCCAAGTTGACGCCGCCGAAAACATGGCCCGCGACCGTCTGATCGTGGCCGAGGCCAGCGTGTCCCAGGCCGAGGCCGAGCGTGACAAGCTGGTGGTTGACCTGCAAAACGCCCAAACGCTGCTGGACCGCAATGTGGGCCGCGCCGACGATGTGCGCGCGCTCGAGGCCGCACTTGCCTCGGCAGAGGCCGGTGTCGTCGCCACCCAAGCGCAAGTGGACCTGGCGCGCCTGGACGTGGAAGAGGCTATTCCCGCTCAGCGCAGTACCGCTCAAGCGGCCCTGGACGGGGCCCAAGCCGCCCTCGACAAGACCGAGGTGCGCGCCTTTACCACCGGCACCGTGACGCAACTGGCGATGAGCGTGGGCAGCCCCGCCTCGCAACTGATCCTCAGCCCTGCGATGGTCATCATCCCCGACCGCGACGCCGACCACCCGGTGCGCGTGACGGCAGGCTTTTCCCAGGTGGCCCGCGCCACGCTTTACGACGGCATGCCAGCCGAGGTCGCCTGCGACACCAACGTCAACATCGGCTTTCGCAACGCAATCCTGCCCGCCCGCGTGGTCACCATCCAACCCGCCATTGCCACGGGCCAAATCGTGCCCGGCGGCACCCTGCGCGAGCCCAACAATGGCTTGGTCCGCGGCTCGATCCTTGCCTATCTGCAACTGGAACACCCCGAACACGAGGCGCTGATGCTGAACGGCAGCGGCTGCCTGGTGCAGACCTACAGCAACGATATGCACGGCGTCTTTGGCCACATCATCGCCGCCACCGGCGTGGTCAAAGCCGCTGGATTGCGGATCAAGGTCTGGGGATCGCTGGTATCTGGTGTGGGCCTGGCAGGCGGCGGCGCGCATTAATCGCGCCACGTCGCGGCAACGAAACCGTATCCGCACGCGGATGGGCATGCTAGGCTTCCCGCTATAGCTTAGCAGCAGGTTTTCCAAATGTCCTTCCGTTCCCGCACCGACGCCGACGGGCGTGCGCCCTCCAATTCTCGCGACGACAGTGACGCAGACGGCGCCGCGCCTGCCGCCGATCACTTTGAATTTGCCCGCGCCGACGGCCGGGACGCCAGCGGCGGCGCGGCGTCCGACGGGGGGATTGTCCTGAACGCAGGCGATGGGCGCCCCGACCCGGACCCCACCCCAACCGCAGCCGACGACGCCGACCCCGATCCCGCCCCCGCACCGATTGCGCAGCCAGAGGAACCCGCCGCGCCCACAGCAATGGGCCGCCCGGACGGGGCCACGCCCGGCACGCCAACCACCACACCCCCCAGCCCGGCCCCCGGCGATACCAACGCCGACTATGGCCGCGCGCCGGGTGCCGAACCCGGCCCTGTCCCCGACGCCCCGGTCGACAGCTACACCAGCGGTGGCGACGCCAGCACCTCATACAACGTCACGATCGATTTCGAAGGCAGCAACTGGACCGCAACGCTCCAAGACGCGTTTATCGCCGCCGCGGATTACCTCAGCGCGATCATCCTGGGCGACTTGCCGGATGCGGTCGTGAATGGCGTGGCCATCGACGACATCTCGATCTCCGCCACGCTCGAAGGCATCGACGGGGTCGGCGGCGTCCTGGGCAGCGCAGGCACGCGCGCGCTGCGCGACGACGGCACGTTCCTGCCCGCCACCGGCGCCATGACCTTTGACATCGCAGACGCGGAAAACCAGCTGGGCATCGGGCAATGGGGCAACATCGTCCTGCACGAGATGATGCACGCCCTGGGCTTTGGCACGCTTTGGGACGACCTGGGTCTGACCACCGGGTCGGTCGCGGGCGGCGACATCCGCTTTACCGGCCAAAACGCCTATGACACCTACCTGACCGAATTTGCAGACATCGCCGCAGGCGACGCTGGATCCGCCCTTGGCATCCCGGTCGAAACCGACGGCGGCCCCGGCACCGCAGGCGGGCATTGGGACGAGGCGCTGTTCGGGTCAGAGATCATGACAGGTTTTGTCGACCCCGACGCCTTCGTGTCCGACATGACCATCGCCTCGCTCGGGGACATGGGCTACGACACCGTGTTCGACAGCCCCTATGACCCCAACGACCTCAGCGGCCCGATCCCCGCAGACCCGGTGATGGACCTCTTCGCCTAAGGCTCAGACCAGTTCACCGTCCGACATGCGGGCCAGGAATGCTTCGGCCTCGGCCAGCACCGTGGCCCGCCTGTCGGCGTCCATCCGGTCCCAGGTCCGGTACATGTTGCCCATCCGCGCATTGTTCGAAAACCGGTCGCGATGGCGGTCCAGGAAATGCCAGTACAGCAGGTTGAACGGGCACGCCCCCTCGCCCGTCTTCACGCTGACCTTGTAGTGGCAGCCTTTGCAGTAATCCGACATCCGATTGATATAGGCGCCCGACGACACATAGGGCTTTGACGCGATCACACCGCCATCTGCAAACAGCGACATGCCCACGACATTGGGCGCCTCCACCCATTCAAACGCATCGGCATAGACGGCCAGATACCACTCCGACACCTCCGCAGGGTCCAGGCCGGCGAGCAGCGCAAAGTTCCCCGTCACCATCAGCCGCTGGATGTGGTGGGCATAAGCCTCGGCCCCCGTCTGTTCGACGGCCTTCGAGATGCAGCGCATCCGCGTCTCGCCACCCCAATAGAACTCCGGCAACTTCCGCTGGTGGTTCAGCCCATTGCGGCGCGGATAGTCCGGCCCTTCGTGGAAATAGATGCCGCGCACATATTCGCGCCAGCCGATGATCTGGCGAATGAACCCCTCGGCCGCATTGATCGGCGCATCGCCGTCCTTCCACGCCTGCTCGACCGCGTGGCACACCTCCAGCGGATCCAGCAGGCCGATGTTGATATAAAGGCCCACAACCGCGTGATACAGAAACCGGTTCTCGGCCAGCATCGCATCCTGAAAGTCGCCGAACTTGGGCAGCGCGTGCTTCACAAAATGCGCCAACGCGTGCCGCGCCTGCCCCTGATCCGTGGCAAACCAGAACGGGCGCAGGTCGCCAAAATGGTTGCCAAAGCGGCGCTCCACCAGGTCCAGCACCGCCTCGACCGTCTCGTCCGGCGCAAACTGCATCGGCCCGCCGAAATCCACGTCATCTGGCGCAGGCTTGCGGTTGTCATGGTCGTAATTCCACTTGTCGCCCGCAGGCGTGTCGCCCTCCATCATCAGGCCCGTCTTGCGGCGCATATCGCGATAGAAATACTCCATCCGCAGCGCCTTGCGCCCCGCGGCCCAGTCCTCGAACTCCTTATGGGAGGCGATAAACCGGTCATCTTCCAGCAGCGTCACCTTCAGCGGACAGTCCTCAAGCGCGGCTATCAGCCGGTACTCTCCGGGCCGCGTCGCGATCACCTCCGACGCGCCATGCTGCTCGGCCCGGCGCAGCAACTCGCCCGGGATGGACTGGCTGTTCTCGGTGCCATCCAACTCCGAATAATCAACGGTCCACCCCTCATCCCGCAACCGCGCCGCAAACTTGCGCATCGCGGCCAGGATCAACGCGATCTTCTTGGGGTGGTGGGGTACATAAGACCCCTCCTCAGCCACCTCCGCCATGACCACAATATCGCTGGCCTTGTCGGCGGCCTTCAACGCCGCAACGCCCTCGGACAGCTGATCGCCCAGCACCAAAACCAACCGGCTCACCACGGCACCTCCGCACCCGAATAGTCAAAGAACCGGCCAGTCTGCTCCGGCCCCAAACCGTCCATCACGGCAATCAACGCCTCCGCCGCCTGCGCGGGCGCCACAGACGGATGCCGCCCCAAATATTTCTCGGTAAAGGCCGTGGCCACCGTGCCAGGATGCAAGGCCACCACCGCCGCCTGCTTATGACTGCGCGCCAGCTCAATCGACGCGGTGCGCACGACCTGGTTCACCGCCGCCTTGGCCGCCCGGTAGGACACCCAGCCGCCGATCTTGTTGTCGCCGATGGATCCCACCCGCGCCGACAACACGGCAAACACCCCCGGCGCTGCCCGGTCCAGCAGCTGATGCGCATGGCTCAACACCAGCGCAGGCCCCACCGCATTCAGCGCAAACTGATCCAGCATCGCCGCCGGATCCAAACCCTTCACCGTCTTCTCCGGCGCCGCCCCGTCAATCTCCAGCGCCCCCGTCGCCACGACAACGCAGCCATAAGGCCCCCGCCCCGCCAGATGCCGCTCCACCGACCCCGCATCCGTCACATCAAACCCGTCCACCGACCGCGACAGCCGATGCACATCAGCCCCACGCCCCTCGAACCCGGCCGCCAACGCCGACCCGATCCCGCCCGACGCGCCTAAAATCAAAACGTTCTCCATCCGCGCTGACCTAGATCACGGCGCAGATGCTTCCACCTTCATTGTTCCTCAAATATGCAATCCACCGATGCCCGGATTCCCCACTTCCCATTTCGAGCGCAGCGCGTATAACTACCCCCATGACCAACGCCACGCATATCCCCGAAGCGCGCCCCACCGGCGTAGCCCTGCGTGGCCTCCTGCTCCTAACCCGCCTCTGAGCGTGCCCGTCGGCGCGACCGCTCAGAGGATGCCGGTCGCGCCAAGGCCTTAGGACAGAAAAAAGAGACCCCACATGACCCAAGATCAGACCTCTCAGGATCGCGTCGTTATCTTCGACACGACCTTGCGCGACGGCGAACAATCCCCCGGCGCCACGATGACCCACGCAGAAAAGCTCGAGATCGCGAGCCTGCTCGACGACATGGGCGTCGACATCATCGAGGCAGGCTTTCCCATCGCCTCCGAGGGCGACTTTAACGCCGTCAGCGAAATCGCCAAACAGACCCAAAACGCGGTCATCTGCGGCCTCGCCCGCGCCCAGATCGGCGACATCGACCGCTGTTGGGAGGCGGTGAAAAACGCCAAACGGCCCCGTATCCATACCTTCATCGGCACCTCGCCGCTGCACCGCGCCATCCCGAACCTGACCATGGACGAAATGGCCGAACGCATCGAACAGACGGTCACCCACGCCCGCAACCTGTGCGACGACGTGCAGTGGTCACCGATGGACGCCACCCGGACCGAACTCGACTACCTCTACCGCGTTGTCGAAATCGCGATCAAATCCGGCGCCACCACAATCAACATCCCCGACACCGTCGGCTACACCGCCCCGCGCGAAAGCGCGGACCTGATCGCCAAGCTGCTGGAAAACGTCCCCGGCGCCGACACCATCACCTTCGCAACGCACTGCCACAACGATCTGGGCATGGCGACGGCCAACTCGCTGGCGGCCGTCGAGGCAGGCGCGCGCCAGATCGAATGCACGATCAACGGCCTCGGCGAACGCGCGGGCAACACGGCCCTGGAAGAGGTCGTGATGGCCCTCAAGGTCCGCAACGACATCATGCCCTACCAAACCGGCGTCGACAGCACCAAGATCATGAACATCTCCCGCCGTGTGGCGGCTGTCTCCGGTTTCCCCGTCCAGTTCAACAAGGCCATCGTGGGCAAGAACGCCTTCGCCCACGAATCCGGCATCCACCAGGACGGCATGCTCAAAAACGCCGAAACGTTCGAGATCATGCGCCCCGAGGACGTGGGTCTCAGCGCCACCAACCTCGTCATGGGCAAGCATTCGGGCCGTGCCGCCCTGCGCGACAAGCTCGAACAACTGGGCTTCGAGGTGGGCGATAACCAGCTCAAGGACATCTTTGTCCGGTTCAAGGCGCTGGCCGACCGGAAAAAGGAGATCTTCGACGACGACCTGATCGCGCTGATGCGCACCTCGTCCGATCCCGAAGACGAACGGCTCAAGATCGAAAAACTCGCCGTGCGCTGCGGCACCGAAGGCCCGCAAGTGGCCGATCTGGTGATGTCCATCGACGGCGCCAGCCAGATGACCACGCAAACCGGCGACGGCCCTGTCGACGCGACTTTCAACGCGGTCAAGGCGCTCTTTCCGCACGCCGCCCGGCTGCAGCTGTATCAGGTCCACGCGGTCACCGAAGGCACCGATGCCCAAGCCACCGTATCGGTCCGTATGGAAGAGGACGGGCGCATCGTCACCGGGCAATCGGCGGATACCGACACCGTCGTCGCCTCGGCCAAGGCCTATGTCCACGCGCTGAACCGCCTGCTGGTGCGGCGCGAAAAGGGTGGCACCGACAAGCGCGAGGTCAGCTACAAGGACGTGAGCTAATCCAAAGGTGCGCAGTAAATGCGCACCCTACCCGCCGCAGGTAGGGTGCGCGTTCACCGCGCACCGTCTATAGTGGCCCCATGCAATACCACCAAAACGGCTTTCGCCCCGGCGATCCCGCGCTGCACCCACAGGCCCAGCGCCCTACCGGCACAGAAACCGACGTCCTGATCGTCGGCTCCGGCCCCGCAGGGCTGACGCTGGCCGCCTATCTGGCCCAATTCCCCCACATCCGTACCCGTCTGGTCGAACGGCGCGACGGCCCGCTGATCATGGGCCAGGCCGACGGCATCGCCTGCCGCACGATGGAGATGTTCCAGGCCTTCGGCTTTGCCCACAAGGTCCTGCACGAGGCCTACTATGTAAACGAAACCACCTTCTGGCGTCCCGATCCCACAGCGCCTGACCGCATCCACCGCGCCGGGCGCATCCAAGACACCGAGGACGGCCTGTCGGAAATGCCCCACGTCATCCTCAGCCAAGCCCGGGTGCAGGACTTCTACCTCGCACAGATGGCCCTGGCGCCCACACGGCTGGCGCCAGATTACGGCACCCGCCTGATCGATCTGACGGTGCCGGACGCGCCAAACGCTCCCGTATCCGTCACGCTCGAACAGAATGGCCAGACCGAAGTGACCCAAGCCCGCTACGTCGTCGGCTGCGACGGCGCGCGCAGCCAAGTGCGCCGGTCGCTGGGCATCGCACTGCGGGGCGAGGCCGCAAATGCCGCCTGGGGCGTCATGGACATCCTCTGCCGTACGGACTTTCCCGACATCCGGCTGAAATCCGCGATCCAGTCCGCAAGCGAAGGCAGCGTGCTGATCATCCCGCGGGAAGGCGGGCACCTCGTCCGGCTTTATATCGAACTGGCCAAGCTGAACCCGACCGAGCGCGTGGCCGACCGCGACATCACGCCCGACCACCTGATCGCCGCCGCCCGGCGCATCCTGCACCCCTATACGCTTGACGTGGCCGAGGTCGCCTGGTGGTCGGTCTATGAGATCGGCCAGCGGATCAGCGACCGGTTCAGCGATGCCCACACGCCCCCGCGCGTGTTCATCACCGGCGACGCCTGCCACACCCATAGCCCCAAGGCGGGGCAGGGGATGAACGTGTCGATGGCCGACGCCTTCAACCTCGGCTGGAAACTGCAGGCGGTAATCGAAGGGCACGCAGGCCCGGCGATCCTGCAGACCTATTCGGATGAACGGCAGGCCATCGCCCAAGAGCTGATTGATTTCGACCGCGACTTTGCCCGCGTCTTTGCCGCCCGCGAAGCCGACCCGCAAGCGTTCCAGGACCGCTTTCAACAGCATGGGCGCTACACTGCCGGGGTCGAAACGCGCTACGCGCCCGGCCCTCTCGTGGGCCCCGACACCTGGCAGCCCCTGGCCCAGGGGTATCCGCTGGGCATGCGGTTCCATTCGGCCCCGGTGATCCGCTGGTCCGACGCACGGCGGATGGAACTAGGCCACGCGATCACCGCCGATGGCCGATGGCGCCTCATGGTCTTTGCCGGTCAGGACCCGGCCCAGGCCTTCGACCTTTTGCGCGGCACTGCCCGCGACCCCGCGCATGACACGCTCCTGATCTTGCAAAGCGGGCACCGCGAGACCGTGCTCGACCCCACCGACCCCAGCCTCTTTCCCGCCACAGGCACCCTGGGCTTGCGCAACCTCGAAACGGTGTTTTGCCCGGACCCGGCGCAGGATATTTTCGACATGCGCGGCATCGACCGCGACGCAGGCGCGCTGATCCTGGTGCGGCCGGATCAATACGTGGCCCATGTCATGCCGTTGGACGGCCAAGACATTTTGACCGATTTCCTGGCCCAAATCCGCGCCGCCTGATCGGCGTCTTCGCGCCGGAGGCCAACAGAATATGGCCTTTCATCCCCACTGCCCCAACCTTATAAGGCGTCAATCAAAGCGTCCGAGTCGGGGCGCTCAAAGCATTTGAGGTGCTGAGCAAATGTCGATCTTCGGAAATCTGGGTGGGCTGTTCTCGTCAGACATGGCGATTGACCTGGGCACTGCCAACACGCTGGTCTACGTCAAGGGCCGGGGCGTGATCCTGTCCGAACCCTCAGTGGTCGCCTATCACGTCAAGGACGGCGTGAAAAAGGTCCTCGCCGTGGGCGAAGACGCCAAGTTGATGCTGGGCCGGACCCCCGGCAGCATCGAAGCGATCCGCCCCATGCGCGAGGGCGTGATCGCCGATTTCGACACCGCCGAAGAGATGATCAAGCACTTCATCCGCAAGGTCCACAAACGCTCGACCTTTTCCAAACCCAAGATCATCGTCTGCGTGCCCCACGGCGCAACCCCCGTTGAAAAACGCGCGATCCGCCAGTCGGTGCTGTCCGCAGGCGCCCGGCGCGCGGGCCTGATTGCCGAACCCATCGCCGCGGCCATCGGCGCGGGCATGCCCATCACCGACCCCACCGGCAACATGGTCGTGGACATCGGCGGTGGCACGACCGAAGTCGCGGTGCTGAGCCTTGGCGACATCGTCTATGCCCGGTCGGTCCGCGTCGGCGGCGACCGGATGGACGAGGCGATCATTTCCTACCTACGCCGTCAGCAAAACCTGCTGGTCGGTGAAACCACCGCCGAGCGGATCAAGACCAGCATCGGCACCGCCCGCATGCCCGATGACGGGCGCGGCACCTCGATGCAGATCCGGGGCCGCGACCTTCTGAACGGCGTGCCCAAGGAGATCGAGGTCAGCCAAGCCCAGGTGGCCGAAGCGCTGGCCGAGCCCGTGCAACAGATTTGCGAGGCGGTGATGACCGCGCTGGAAACCACGCCGCCCGACCTCGCCGCCGACATCGTCGACCGCGGCGTGATGCTGACCGGTGGTGGGGCGCTGCTGGGTGATCTCGATCTTGCCTTGCGCGAACAAACCGGCCTTGCGGTGTCCATCGCAGATGAAAGCCTGAACTGCGTGGCCCTGGGCACCGGCAAGGCGCTGGAATACGAAAAACAGCTGCGCCACGCGATTGATTACGACAGCTGATGCGCGGCCATCTGAAAATTTAACATAATGTGTCCCCGCGGGGACAAAGAGTTGACTTGCCCCGCTCTGGCAAATGTCAGACCATCGTTCAAACGGACCAAACGTGAGGTCAGATCGCCTTGGCCAAGGACCGCGGACAGTTCGACTATGCAGGCCCGCTGCGGCGGCTGGTGCTGGCTGTGCTGGTGCTGGCGCTGGCGGGTATGTTTCTGCTGTGGCGCATCGACAGCCCGCGCGTCGAACGGTTTCGCGCCCAGGTGACCGACCGGATCGTGCCCAATATGGATTGGGCCATGGCGCCGGTGACCGGCACCATCAACCTGGCCCGCGATTTCCAAAGCTATCGCCGCATCGCGGAACAGAATGCCGAGCTGCGGCGCGAGCTGCGCCAGATGCAGGCCTGGAAAGAGGCGGCCTTGCAACTGGAACAGGAAAACGCGCGGTTGCTTGATCTGAACAACGTCCGCCTGGACCCGCGCCTGACCTACATCACCGGCGTGGTGCTGGCTGACAGTGGATCCCCCTTTCGCCAATCGGTGCTGCTGAACGTCGGTGCGCGCGACGGCATCGTTGAAGGCTGGGCCACGATGGACGGCATCGGGCTGGTGGGCCGCATCTCGGGCGTGGCGCAGAACACGGCGCGGGTGATCTTGACGACGGATGCATCCAGCCGCATTCCGGCGGTCATCCAACCCTCGGGCCAGCGCGCGATTGTGGCGGGCGACAACACCGCCGCCCCGCCCGTGGACTTTCTGGAAAATCCCGACCTCGTGCGCCCCGGCGACCGGGTGGTGACCAGCGGCGATGGCGGCGTGTTTCCCGCGGGCCTGTTGATCGGCCAGGTGGCCGCCGACCCCGGCGGGCGGCTGCGCGTCCGGCTGGCGGCAGATTACGAACGGCTCGAATTTTTGCGGGTGCTGCGCCATTACGGGAACGAACCTGTGTCGGATACCACGGATGTGGTCGGCACCGATGCCGCCGCCCTCTTTGCGCCGGAGGTCGCGGAATGAGCGAAAACACACCCTCGCGCCTCTGGGTCATGCGCACGGCCTTTGTGGCCCTGGTCGTGGCGATCCTGTTCTTTCACCTGCTGCCCTTGCAGACGGCGACGGGCGGGCTGATCTGGCCCGACCTGGTGCTGACCTTTGCCATGGCCTGGTCGGTGCGGCGGCCGGAATATGTGCCGCCCGTCCTGCTGGCAGGCGTGTTTCTGATGGCCGACCTGCTGCTGCAACGCCCGCCCGGCCTGTGGGCCGCCCTGGCGCTGATCGCCTGCGAGCAGGTCAAGGCCCAGTCGCGCAGCCTGCGGGATGCCACCCTCGTGGCCGAGATGATGTCGGTCGCCGCCTGGATCGTCGGCGTCGGCGTGGCCTATCAGGTTGTCCAAGCGATCCTGCTGGTGCAGGCGCCGCCCTTGGGCCTCGCCGCCGTGCAGATCGTCGTCACCCTGCTGACCTACCCGCTGGTGGTGGCGGTCACCCACGCGTTGATGGGCGTGCGCAAGGCCGCGCCCAATGACATGGGCGGCAAGGGGGTGCGGTCGTGAAACGGCCCCGCGTCGATACCGAGGCGAACCACCGCCAGATCACCCGCCGCGCCGCACTGCTGGGCGGGGTGCAGCTGGCCTTTGTCGGCGCGCTTGGCGCGCGGATGCAGTTCCTACAGGTCGACCAGGCCGACCAGTTCCGCCTGCTGGCCGAGGAAAACCGGATCAACATCCGCCTGATCCCGCCCGCCCGCGGCGAGGTGTTCGACCGCAACGGTGTGCCCGTGGCCCGCAACGTGCCCAGCTATCGCATCGTGATCGTGCGCGAGGATGCGGGCGATGTTGAGGCGGTCGTCGAACGGCTGTCCAAGATCGTCACACTTGACCCCGACGATGTGACCCGCGCGATGGCCGAGATGAAACGCTCGGCCCCGTTCCTGCCCATCACCTTCGCGGACGAGGTCAGCTGGGAAGACCTGAGCCGCGTCAGCGTCAACGCCCCCGCCCTGCCCGGCGTCACGCCCGAGGTGGGGCTGAGCCGCGTCTATCCCTTGGGGTCGGACTATGCGCACGTGCTGGGCTATGTCGGCCCGGTCAGTGACTATGACCTAGACCGGATCGAGGATCAGGACCCGCTGCTGCGCATCCCCCGCTTTCAGATCGGCAAGGTCGGGGTCGAGGCCAAGGCCGAGAGCCTGCTGCGCGGCAAGGGCGGGGCCAAGCGGGTCGAGGTCAACGCGACGGGCCGCGTCATGCGCGAGCTGGACCGCCAAGAGGGGACAGCGGGCGCTGACCTGCAGCTGACCATCGACGCCAAGCTGCAAAGCTATGTCCAGGCGCGGCTGGTGGGCGAAAGCGCCAGTGCGATTGTGATGGACGTGACCTCGGGCGATTTGATGTCGATCGCGTCGGCGCCGACCTTTGATCCGAACCTGTTCGTGCGCGGCATCTCGACCGCCGACTATAACGCGCTGACCGGCAACAAATACCGCCCGCTGGCGTCGAAATCGGTGCAGGGCACCTATCCACCCGGGTCCACCTTCAAGATGATCGTGGCCATGGCCGCCCTTGAGGCCGGGTTGATCGGCCCGGACGAGACGGTCTATTGCCCCGGCCACCTGGAGGTGGCGGGCCGCAGGTTCCACTGTTGGAAGCGGGCGGGCCATGGTTGGGTCGATTTGCGCAACTCTTTGAAACAGTCCTGCGATGTCTATTACTACGACCTCGCCCTCAAGGTCGGGATCGAGAATATCACCGCCATGGCCAACCGCTTTGGCCTGGGCGAGCGGCATGATGTGCCGATGTCCGCCGTCGCACGCGGCCTGACACCGACCAAGGATTGGAAGCTGCGCACCCATGGCCAGGACTGGGTGATCGGCGACACGGTCAACGCCTCGATCGGGCAGGGCTATATGCTGTCCTCGCCCTTGCAGCTGGCGGTGATGACCGCGCGGCTGGCGAGCGGCACGGCGGTGACGCCGCGGCTGATCAAATCCATCGACGGCATCGAACAACCCTCGGGCGCGGGCGAAAGCCTGGGGATGAACGAAAACAACCTGCGCAAGATGCGCCGCGCGATGTACGAGGTCGTCAACGACCGGCGCGGCACCGCCTATGGCAGCCGTATCATCGACGACGCGATGCGCATGGCGGGCAAGACCGGCACCAGCCAGGTCCGCAACATCACCGCCGCCGAACGCGCGCGCGGCGTGACCAAGAACGAGGACCTGCCGTGGGAACGGCGCGACCACGCGCTGTTCGTGAACTTTGCCCCCTATGACACCCCCAAGATCGCGGTGGCCGTGGTGGTCGAACATGGCGGCGGCGGGTCCAAGGCCGCGGCCCCCATCGCCCGCGACGTGACGCTGCAGGCGCTTTATGGCGACGAGCCGCCGCTCGAGGCCTACCCAACCAAGGACCGCGACCGCATCCGCGAACAACAGCGCGTACTGCGCGGGATCGAACCGCTTGCCAACATCCCGGGCAAGGATCAGGCATGAGCTATCTTGAGTATACGGTCAAACACGTCCCCGTGGGGCCGCGCAAGATCCTGTACCTGAACTGGCCGCTGGCCTTGCTGCTGGCGGCCGTGGCAGGCGTTGGGTTCCTGATGCTGTATTCCGTCGCGGGCGGGTCGTACAGCCCCTGGGCCGAGCCGCAGATGAAGCGGTTTGCCGTAGGCTTTGTGCTGATGATCATGATCGCGATGGTGCCCATCTGGTTCTGGCGCAGCATGGCGTCGGTCGCCTATCTCGGCTCTCTGCTGCTGCTGCTTGCGGTCGAATTCTTCGGCTCTGTCGGCATGGGCGCGCAGCGGTGGATCGACCTGGGGTTCATGCGCCTGCAGCCGTCTGAACTGATGAAGGTCACGCTGGTCCTGATGCTGGCCGCCTATTACGACTGGCTGCCGCCACAGCGCAAGTCCAAGCCGTTTTGGGTGCTGCTGCCCGTCCTTTTGATCCTGATCCCCACCGCCCTGGTGCTGCGCCAGCCTGACCTGGGCACGTCGATCCTGCTGTTGGCCGCGGGCGGCGGGCTGATGTTTCTGGCGGGCGTGCACTGGGCCTATTTCGCCGCCGTTCTGGCAGCGGGTGCGGGGCTGATCACCGCCGTGCTGCAATCGCGCGGCACGTCCTGGCAACTGCTCAAGGACTATCAGTTTCGCCGCATCGACACCTTCCTCGACCCGTCCTCGGACCCGTTGGGCGCGGGCTATCACATTACGCAGTCCAAGATCGCCCTGGGGTCAGGCGGCTGGACCGGGCGCGGGTTTATGCAGGGCACGCAATCGCGGCTGAACTTTTTGCCCGAAAAGCACACCGATTTCATCTTTACCACCCTCGCCGAAGAGTTCGGCTTTGTCGGCGCGGTCTCGCTTTTGGTGCTTTATGCGCTCATCATCCTCTTTTGCGTCGTCTCGGCGCTGGCGAACAAGGACAGGTTTTCGTCGCTTCTGACCTTGGGCATCGCGCTGAACTTCTTTCTGTTCTTTGCGGTCAACATGTCGATGGTCATGGGCCTTGCCCCCGTGGTCGGCGTGCCCCTGCCGCTGGTCAGCTATGGCGGGTCGGCCATGCTGGTCCTGATGCTGGCCTTTGGCCTGGCACAAAGCGCGCATGTCCACCGCCCCCGCTGATCACCTGGCCGCATTCGCGCCGCGCGATCTGCGTCCCTTGCCCGTGGTGCAGCGGGACGGCTGGGCGCTGAAACGCTACGCCATCCTGGCCGCAGACCGCCATTTCGACACCGCCATCACCGAGGCCGCCCTGGCCGAGGCCCTGCGCCGCCTGCCCGTCCCCGGCCCTTTGACAGAGGCCAGCGGCAACCACGGCATCGGCATCCAGATCGTGCATTTTGCCGAGACTGCCGTGGTCGCCCCCCTGTTCTACTGGCAATGGGGCAGCGTCCTGGCCCGGGCCGACCAGCTGCGCGCGCCCTGGACCAACCCCACCGCCTTTGGCGACGGCGCGGCACAGGTCATAGGCTGCGTGTGGGAGATGGATATCGTCACCTTCGAAATCGACGCCTGGCGCCGAACGATGCTGTCGGGCCAAGGCACGCCTGCCGCCCGCGCCGCCGCCTATCTGGACCAAAAGGCCACGTAACACCCGCCATTGTGCATCGGTGCAAACTACGGCTACATCGGCCTCAAGACGTGCAGATCGGAGACCCCCAATGGCCCTCTTCCACCTCGCTTTCAACGTGCGCGACCTTGACGCCACCCGCGCCTTTTACGGCGACCTGCTGGGCTGTGCCGAAGGGCGCAGCACCGACACCTGGGTCGATTTCGACTTTTTCGGCCACCAGCTTAGCTGCCACTTGGGCGCCCCCTTTGCCAGCGCGCCCACGGGCAAGGTCGGCGATCACGATGTGCCGATGCCACACTTTGGCGCAGTCCTGCCCATGGCCGACTGGCGCGCGCTGGCGGACAAGCTGACGGCGGCAGGTGTCGATTTCATCCTCGCCCCGCAGATCCGGTTCGAAGGTGAGCCGGGCGAGCAAAGCACTATGTTCTTTACCGACCCCGCGGGCAACCCGATCGAGATCAAGGGGATGGCCAGCCTCGACGCGGCCTTCGTCACATGACCGTCAACGTCCTGTTCGCCGCCACGGACAACCGCTGGCAAGAATACGAAGACCCGCTGCGCCAAGAGATTGCCGCCGCCGGGATCGACGCCCATATCGCGACGGATATCGCGGCCTCGGACACCGATTACATCGTCTACGCACCCAATTCCGAGGTGCAGGATTTCACCCCCTTCACCCGCGCCAAGGCGGTGCTGAACCTCTGGGCCGGGGTCGAGGCGGTCGTGGACAACCCCACGCTACACCTGCCGCTGTGCCGCATGGTCGACCCGGCCCTGACCCAAGGGATGGTCGAATGGGTCACCGGCCACATCCTGCGCCTGCATCTGGGGATGGACGCGCATATCACCGCCGCCCCCGGCACCTGGGCACCCAAGGCACCGCCCCTCGCCTTCGACACCCGCGTCACGGTGCTGGGCCTGGGCGAACTGGGCGCTGCCTGCGCCACCGTCCTCGCCACCTTGGGCTTTGATGTCACAGGGTGGAGCCGGTCGCCCAAGCAGATGGACAGCGTCACCTGCCTCTCCGGCCCGGATGGCCTGACCGCAGCGCTCGAACGCGCCGACTATTGCGTGCTGCTGCTGCCCAGCACCTCTGCTACCGAAAACACGCTTGACGCAGACACGCTGGCCCGGATGCCCAAAGGCGCCCGCATCCTCAACCCCGGCCGCGGCCCGCTGATCGACGACGACGCCCTGCTGGCCGCACTGGATGCAGGCCAGATCGACCACGCCACGCTCGACGTCTTTCGCATCGAACCGCTGCCCGCGGACCATCCCTACTGGACGCACCCCCATGTCACGGTCACGCCGCACGTTGCCTCAGAAACCCGCGCCGCCTATGCCGCCAAAACTATCGCCGAAAACATCCGCAGGGGCGAAGCAAACGCACCCTTCCTGCACCTGGTCGACCGGCACGCAGGCTACTGATCTTCTTCTGACCAAAAATACCTCGGGGGTGTTTGAGGGGGCAGCGCCCCCTCATTCACAAAAATGAATCGCGTCGCGCCAGCGTCCTTTGGATCACGCCGCCAGCCCGCGGCCACGCAACAGGGCCTCAACCCCCGGCAGCCGCCCGCGAAATGCGGTGTACAGCTCCGCCGCATCCGCACTGCCCCCTGCGCTCAGGATATGCGTCTCAAGCGCCCGCGCCCGTTCGGCATCAAAGGCGCTACCGGCCTCTTCAAAGGCGGCAAAGGCATCCGCATCCATTACCTCGGACCACATGTAACTGTAATAGCCCGACGAATACCCATCGCCCGCAAAGACATGGGCAAAATGCGGCGTGGCATGACGCATGCCGATGGCCGCAGGCATGCCCATCTCGGCCAGCACCTCGGCCTGTTTCGCCATCGGATCGGCAGGCGCCGGCCCGTCGTGAAAGGCCAGATCGACCATGGCCGACGCCACGTATTCCACGGTCTGAAAACCCATATCGTAGGTCGCCGCAGCCAACACGTTGTCCAGCAACTCTTGCGGCATCGCAGCGCCCGTCTCCGCATGCACCGCAAAGGCGCGCAAGACCTCGGGCACCTCCAGCCAATGCTCATAAAGCTGGCTGGGCAACTCGACAAAGTCCCGCGCGACCGAGGTGCCGGACACGCTTTCATAGGTTACATCCGACAGCATCTGGTGCAGCGCATGGCCAAATTCGTGAAACAGCGTGCGCGCATCGTCGTACGACAACAGCGCCGGATCGCCCTTGGCAAAGTTGCACACGTTGATCACCACAGGCGCCTGAACCTGCGGAAACTTCGCCTGCGCGCGCATCGCCGAACACCAGGCGCCCGACCGTTTTGACCCACGGGCAAAATAGTCGCCGATAAACACCGCCACATGCTGCCCGTCCCGCGTCACCTCCCAGGCGCGGCAGTCAGGATGATAGAGCGGGATGTCCAGCGGCGTGAACGCCAGGCCAAAGAGGCGCGTCGCGCAATCGAATGACGCCTCGATCATGCGGTCGAGCTGAAAATACGGCTTTACCTCGGCCTCATCCAGATCGTGCAGCGCCTTGCGCCGCAGCTCTGCATAAAACCGCCAATCCCAGGGCGCCAGTGGCCCGTTCACCCCGTCGGCGCGCATCATCTCTTCGAGCAGCTGCGCATCCGCATCTGCCCGCGCCTTGGCGGGCGCCCAGACATCCATCAACAGGCCGCGCACCGCCTCGGGCGTCTTGGCCATCTCGGTTTCCAGCTTGTACGCGGCAAAGCTGTCATAGCCCAAAAGCGCCGCGCGCTCAGCGCGCAGGGCCAGGATCTCGGCCGCGATGGCGCGATTGTCGGTGTCGCCCCCATTGGCGCCCCGCGCGCCCCAGGCTTTGTACGCCACCTCGCGCAGGTCGCGGCGGGTCGAAAACTGCAAGAAAGGCACGATCAGCGACCGCGACAAGGTCACCACCGGGCCATCCACACCCTTTTCCGCCCCCGCCGCACGGGCGGTGTCGATGACAAAATCGGGCAGGCCCGCCAGATCACCCTCGGTCAGGTCCATGAACCAGTCCCGCTCATCCGCCAGAAGGTTTTGGGTAAAGGCCGTGCCCAGCTCGGCCAGCCGCCCCTTGATCTCCTTCATGCGCGCCTCGTCCGCGCCGGTCAGGGCCGCGCCCCCGCGGACAAAGCCGCGGTGGGTCAGCATCAAAACGCGCGCTTGTTCGTCGGTCAGGTCCAGCGCGTCCCGCTGATCGTACACCGCCGCCACCCGGGCAAAGAGCGCCTTGTTCGCCGAAATCCCCGCAAAATGCGCCGCCAGCTTGGGGGAAAAGTCGCGCTGCAACGCCTCGCGCGCGGGGTTACTGTCGGCGCCCGCAACGGTGTAAAAGGTGCCCAGGACCTTGTCCAAGTCATGCCCCGCCGCCTCCAACGCCTCGATCACATTGGCAAAGGTGGCGGGGGCGCTGGCATCCGCAATCGCATCAATCTCTGCCTGGTGGTTGGCCAGGGCCACATCCAAGGCAGGCGCGAAATCGTCATCGGTGATCGCGTCGAAAGGGGCGATCTGGAACGGGGTGTCCCAGTCTTGCAAAAGCACGTTGGTCATATGTCTGTCTCCTTTGGGGCCGGGGCGGCGCTGCCGCAGGTCTCGCAATCGGCGCGGCGGGCCACCGCGATTTTGCGGCTTTCGCCATAAAGCCCGTCGTAAATCACCATCTCACCGCGCAGCGGCGTGCCTGCGCCGGTGATCAGCTTGACCGCCTCCAGCGCCATCATCGTTCCCACAACGCCGGGCAAGGGGCCGATCACCCCGGCCTCTGCGCAGTTGGGGGCCAGTTCGGGCGCGGGCGCCTGGGCAAAGACACAGCGATAGCACGGCGCGCCCTGGGCCGGATCAAAGGTGCTCAACTGCCCCTCCCATTGGGTCAAGGCGCCCGACACCAGCGGTACGCCCGCCGCCACAGCCGCGGCATTGACGCGGTAGCGGGTGTCGAAATTGTCGGTGCCGTCGATGATCACGTCATATTCGGCCACCAGGTCCGCCGCGATGTCGTCGGTGAGGCGCCGGTGATAGGGGCGCACGGTCACAAAGGGGTTCTGCGCCTCCATCGCCGCCTGGGCCGAAAAGACCTTGGGCATGCCAATGCGCGCGTCACTGTGGATCACCTGGCGCTGCAGGTTGGCGTTTTCGACCACGTCGTCGTCGATCACACCGATGGTGCCAACCCCGGCCGCGGCCAAGTATTGCAGCACCGGCGCCCCAAGGCCCCCGGCGCCCACCACCAGAACCTTTGCATCCTTCAGCGCGCGTTGGCCACCGCCGCCCACCTCGCGCAGCACGATGTGGCGGGCATAGCGGTTCAGTTCGGTGTCGGAAAACGGCCCATCTGCGGCGGGCGGTGCCTGTGTGGCATCGCCCTGCACCCGGCCCCTCAGCTGCGCCAGCACGGCGCGATACGCCACAACCAACGCTGCAAAGCCGCCCAGGATCAGCCACAAGGCCGGGCTTTCTCCCGTGGCCATGCGCACCGGGTGCCCATTTGGCAGTGCAATTTGCAAGGCCAGCACCGCGATGTAGAGCAAGCCAATCATCAGCCAGCGCGCCCGCTTTGGCGTCTTCATGGCCGCGCCGACGCCCCACAGAACCCCGGCAATGATCAGTACAAACACCATCAGCCGCGCCCCGTCGAACCAAAGCCGCCCGCACCCCGGGCCGTATCATCCAGCGTATCGACGGCGGCAAAGGTCGCCTGCACCACCGGCGCCAGCACCATCTGCGCAATGCGCATGCCATGGGTGACCTCAAAAGCCTCGGCAGAGGTGTTCAGCACAATCACCCCCACCTCGCCACGATAGTCGCTGTCGATGGTGCCGGGGCTGTTGACCAGCGCGATCCCATGTTTCAACGCCAGCCCCGATCGGGGACGCACCTGCACCTCGAACCCCGCAGGCACCGCCATCGCCAGACCCGTCGGGATCAATGCCCGCGCACCGGGTGCGACACGCACGGGACGCCTGTCGGGAAAATTCGCGTGCAGGTCAGCGCCCGCGGCCCCAACCGTCTCATAAGCCGGCAGCGGCACATCCCCGTCCGACCCCGCGACACGCATCACCTTCAAAGGCACCACATCCATCTTCATTGTTCCAAAAATATGCAAGTCCAACACATCAACGCGCGCTTAGGCCAACGCCTTGGCGATCCGCGCCGCCAAGCGCGCCGCGACCTCGCCCTTTGCCATCCGCGGCCAGCTTTCCGCGCCATCGGACGTGATCAGCGTCACCGCGTTCTCTGTCCCCCCCATGATGCCGGTGCCGGGCGAAACATCGTTGGCCACGATCCAGTCGCAGCCCTTGCGCGCGCGTTTCGCGGTGGCGTGGGCGATCACGTCATCCGTCTCTGCCGCGAAGCCCACGACGAGGCCGGGGCGGCCTGTCGTCATTTGCGCCACATGGGCCAGGATGTCCGGGTTTTCCGCGAAATCGAGCACTGGCAGACCGTCCTTCGACTTTTTCAGCTTGCGGTCGCTGGCGCTGGCCACGCGCCAATCGGCGACGGCGGCGGCGAACACAGCCGCATCGGCGGGCAGCGCGTGCATCACGGCCTCCATCATCTGCTGTGCTGTTTGCACCGCGACCACGGTCGCACCCACAGGCGGGGGCACGTCAGCGGGTCCGGTGACAAAGGTGACCTTGGCCCCCAGGCCGAGCATCGCGTCCGCAATAGCGGTGCCCTGCGCGCCGGAGGAGCGGTTGGCGATATAGCGCACGGGGTCGATGGGTTCGTGCGTGGGGCCCGAGGTAATCAGCACATGCTTGCCTGCCAGGGCGCGCGGGCCGAAATGGGCGGCGACGGCCTCTGCGATCTCCAACGGCTCTGCCATGCGGCCCGGCCCGAACTCTCCACAGGCCATGTCGCCGTCATTGGGGCCGACGACCGTGACCCCATCAGCGTGCAGGTGCGCCAGGTTGCGCTGGGTCGCGGGGTGGTCCCACATGCGGACATTCATCGCGGGCGCGATCATCACCGGCGTGTCCGTCGCCAAGAGCAAGGTCGAGGCGAGGTCATCCGCGCGACCCTGCGACATCTTGGCCATAATGTCCGCGGTCGCGGGCGCAACCAGGATCAGATCGGCGGAACGGGACAGTTGGATATGCCCCATTTCGGCCTCGTCCGTCAGGTCAAAGAGATCGCGGTAGACCTTGGACCCGGCCAGGGCGGCGACCGACAGCGGCGTCACAAACTGCTCTGCTGCACGGGTCAGCACAGGGGTCACCTGCGCGCCGCGTTCGCGCAACCGGCGGATCAGATCGAGGCCCTTATAGGCGGCGATGCCCCCGGTGAGGATCAACAGAATGCGTTTGTCTTGCAGCATGGGGCCTGTCCGGTTGGCTGTCACCGGGGTGACCATAGGCGCGTGCTGCGCCAAGGGCCAGACCTAGCGCCCTTGGGGGCCAGCCGCCAAGCCGATAGGCTTCCATTGGGGGCCAGCCCCCAAACCAAATGGATTTTATTGGGGGCCAGCCCCCAAACCGAATGGATTTTATTGGGGGCCAGCCCCCAAACCCCCGGGATTTTTTCAGAACAGAGAAAGGACAGGGGTGTGCCCGGTGGGGCAACGATGCGCCCGGGTGGCGGATCGGGGTGTGTCGCGGGATTTCGGGGCGGGCGTGCGGGCATGTAATAAGTGCCCTATTGCCCGAAGGCCGCGCAGGGATCGCCGCGGTCGGGTGCAGGGGCGCTGTTGAGCGTCCAGGCATAGAGGCCCGCCGGCGGTTCCTCGCGTTCGCCTTGGCCGACGCTGGTGACGGCCAGATCGGGCCGCGCACGGCTGAGGTAGACGGGCACGCCCCAATCCATGCGGGCATGGCCGTTGCCGGTGATCAGCACAACAGGGCTGCCATAGCTGTCCAGCGCTGCGATCACGCTGCGGGCAAAGGACGCGTCGCGCAGCCGCTGTGCCGCGACCATGCCGCCCATCATCTCGGCGGGCATGGCACCGCAGTGGGCATCGAACTGCAGGGCCTCGCGTATGTCTTGTTCGTCCTCTGGCAGGGGGGTGGTGAGGCCATAAAGCTGTGCCTCAGGTCCGAAGACGGGTGCGGCGCCGTTCGAAAACGCCGCCCGCATCTGATCGCGCGACAGGGCCGCGCCGACGATCACGGGGCTAGCCGACAAGATGTCGGCATAATCCGCGATGTTGGACCAGTGAAAGTCACCGACTGCCCCGCGCATCGCAGCTGGACTGCGCGCAACATTGGTGAGCGCCTGGGCCTCGTCCGGCGTCAGCATCTCGAACACCACGGCTTTGGGTGCGATGATGCGCACGGCGTCTGCCTGGACGGCATGGTGGGTGGGGTTGTCGTGAAACTCGCCCAAAAGCAGGACATCGCCGGAAAAATCGGACCAGTCCGTCGCCCCGAATGCACACGCCGCCGACAGCCAGAGGGCCACGGCGGCGAAACGCGCGGTTTGCAACACAGCGCTCATACGAGGAAGTGGTGCACCTCACGGCTTTGGGTTTCGAGCGATTTGCGCATTTTGTTGAATGCCGCCGCCTCAAGCTGGCGCACGCGCTCTTTCGACAGGCTCAGCTCTTGACCCAAGCTTTCCAGCGTGCGCGGCTCTTCTCGCAGCTTGCGTTCGCGCACGATAAAGCGTTCACGGTCGTTCAGCGCGGCCATCGCCATCAGCAGCCATTCGCGCAACTGCTCGGTATCGTGAGAATGTTCCACCGTTTCCGCGGCTTGGGCGCTGTCGTCTTCGAGCGCATCAATCCATTCGCGACCTTCGTCATCAACGGATTGCGTGGCGTTCAGCGAATAATCAGAGCCCGACAGGCGCCCTTCCATCATCTCGACATCGTGCAGGGGCACACCAATTTCGGTCGAGATCATCTGGCGCAGCTGGTGCTTGTCTAGGGTTTCCCCCGCAGCCGCGCTTTCACGCTCCAGCCGCGCTTGGACACGGCGCATGTTGAAGAACAGCGATTTCTGCGAAGATGTGGACCCGGTGCGCACCATCGACCAGTTGCGCATCACATAATCCTGGATCGACGCCTTGATCCACCAGACGGCATAGGTGGAAAAGCGTACGCCGCGGTCGGGGTCGAACTTGTCCGCGGCCTTCATCAGGCCCAGCCCCGCCTCTTGGATTAGGTCGTTCATGGGGGCGCCGTAACGCTTGAACTTGGACGCCATCGAGATCGCAAGGCGCATATATGCGGTGATCAGCCGATGCAGCGCGGCCTCGTCCCGTTTGTCCCGCCACGCATAGGCCAGACGCAATTCGGTCTCTGCATCAAGTAACTCGGCCTTCATCGCAACGCGCGACAAAGACATGTCTCGAACATTGTCCAATGCCATTGATCATCCCCCTGGATGGTTATGCTTGTTTTGCGCACTTGTCTTGTTTACGCACAGCATCCGGTATTGGTTCACTCAAGAGATGAAAAAATGTTGCCCGCCCTGACCTTCGTGCTAGGTGGCGCTGCCTCGGGCAAGTCACAGGTGGCTGAGAAAGTACTGCTTTCCAGTGGGTTACGTCCTGTGTACCTGGCAACCGCGCGCATTTGGGATAAAGAGATGCAATCCAAGGTTGATCTGCACCGCGCGCGCCGCGACATCACGTGGACAACTGTGAATGCGCCGACACGGATTGACCCGCCCTTGCGCGCGGCCACAGCGGACCAGGCCGTTCTGCTGGATTGCGCGACGATGTGGCTGAGCAATGTGATGCTGGACGATCTTGACCTCGATCAGGCCCAAGCCGATCTGCTGGCGGCCTTGGAGGCATGTGCAGCGCCTGTCGTGGTTGTGTCGAACGAGGTGGGCCAGGGCATCGTGCCCGACAACGCCCTGTCGCGCCGGTTTCGCGAGGCGCAGGGGCGGTTGAACATCGCGCTGGCCGCACAGGCCGACACGGTGCTGCATGTGGTGGCTGGCCTGCCCCAAGTGCTGAAGGGGCACATGCCGTGACCACCTGGCACTGGGTCCGCCATGGGCCGACGCATCAAAAGACGTTCACCGGCTGGCGTGATGTGGCGGCGGACCTGTCGGACAGCGCCGCGATTGCGCGGCTGTCGGCGCACCTGCCGGAGGATGCGCTGGTGATCTCCTCAGACCTGACCCGGTCCGTGGACACTGCAAGCGCCCTGCAGGCCCATCGCACCCGCCTGCCCCACGACCCGGCCCTGCGCGAGTTTCATTTCGGCAGCTGGGACGGCGTGCACTTTTCCCAAGTGGCCGCGCGGCACGACGCGCTAAGCCGCGCCTATTGGGAAGCGCCCGGGCCGCACACCCCACCGGGGGGCGAAAGCTGGGACATGTCGGCGGCGCGCGTGGCGATGGCGGTTGGTCGGATCAGCGCCCGCTATCCGCAGGCGCATATCGTGGCCGTGGCGCATTTCGGCGTGATCCTGACGCAGGTGCAGGCCGTTTTGGGCATCACCGCAACCGAGGTGCTGGCGCACAAGATCGATCCGCTTTCGGTCACCACGCTGGTGCCGGCCACGGGCACCGCCGCGTGCATCAATCACCGTCCGTGATGCCCCCCTCACAATTTGCCGTTGGTCACCGGGCCTCGCCGCGGCCTAGCCTGCGGGCATGACCTATGACCTCTATATCGGCGATCGCACCTTCTCGAGCTGGTCCTTGCGCGGCTGGCTGATGCTGGAAAAATTCAACCTGACCCACCGCGTGCATATGGTGGGGCTTTATGCGGGCACCATGGCCGACGACCTGGCCCCGCTGACACCCGCGCGGCTGGTGCCTGTGCTGCGCTTGCCCGATGGCACGGTCGTGGGCGAAACGCTCGCCATGGCCGAAACCCTGGCCGAGGCGCATCCAGAGGCGCAGATGTGGCCCGCAGCGCCCGCCGCCCGCGCCACCGCCCGCTGGCTGTGCGCCGAAATGGCCAGCGGCTTTACCGCCCTTCGCAGTGCCTGCCCCATGCAGTTGCAGCACGTGAACACAGGCTTCGACCCGTCGCCCCCCGTCCGCGCCGACCTTGCCCGGATCGAGGCGCTGTGGGCGCATGCCGCACAATTCAAAACAGACGGCCCCTGGCTCTTTGGCCGCTACTCGCTCGCAGACGTGTTTTACGCCCCGGTCTGCGCCCGCATCATCGGCTACGACCTGACCGTGTCCGAGGCCGCGCGCAGCTATTGCACAACCACCATCATGGACCCCGCCTTCCAACAATGGCGGCACGACGGGCAAAAGGTCACGTACGACCCCTTCCCCTATGACCTTCCCCTGCCAAAGGCGCCCTGGCCTGCATAATGCAGCACCGCTTGCTTCATTGTTCCAAAAATATGCACACACTCCGCCCACCAACCGTGCCTACGTTAACCAATCGTAAACCTGCCGCCTCTAGCCATTAACCATTGGCGAACGGAGGACGCATGGTCGCACGGGCCTATACGGTGGCATTTCAGGGCGTCGACGCGCGCGAGGTCGAGGTGCAATGCGCCACGACCCCTGGCATGCCCGCCTTTTCCATCGTGGGCCTGCCGGACAAGGCCGTGTCCGAGGCGCGCGACCGGGTGCGCACGGCGCTGTCGGCGATGTCCATCGCGCTGCCGTCGAAACGGATCACCATCAACCTGTCGCCCGCCGACCTGCCCAAGGAAGGCTCGCATTTCGACCTGCCCATCGCCCTGGCCCTGCTGGCCGCCCTGGGCATCCTGCCCGAGGACGCGGTCGAAGGCACTGTGGCTTTGGGCGAATTGTCCCTCGACGGCACGCTGGTGCCCGTCCTCGGCGCCCTGCCCGCCGCCATGGCCGCGGCAGAGCAAGAGCGGGGGCTCTTGTGCCCCGCAGGCTCTGGGTCCGAGGCCGCGTGGGTCGATGCCACCCGCGTGATTGCGGCGGCATCCCTGGGCGACGTGGTGCGACACTTCACCGGCCAGGTGCCGCTGGAACCCGCCAAAGCGGGCCAGATCGCGGGCGGCACCGGGCTGCCCGATCTCGCCGACGTCAAAGGCCAGGAACGGGCAAAGCGCGCCCTGGAGGTCGCCGCCGCCGGGCGCCACCACCTGCTGATGATCGGCACGCCCGGGTCCGGCAAATCCATGCTCGCCGCCCGGCTGCCCAGCATCCTGCCGCCGCTGACCGCGATGGAGGCGCTGGAGACGTCGATGATCCATTCGCTGTCGGGTCTGCTGGATGCTGGCGGCATCTCGATGGACCGCCCGTTTCGCGAGCCGCATCACACCGCGTCGATGGCCGCCATCATCGGCGGCGGGCGGGGGGCCAAACCGGGGGAGGTGTCGCTGGCCCATAACGGCGTACTTTTTATGGACGAATTTCCCGAATTTCCGCGCACCGTCCTCGAAACCCTGCGCCAGCCGATTGAGACGGGCGAGGTGATGATCGCGCGGGCCAACAATCACATCAAATACCCCTGCCGGTTCATGCTGGTGGCCGCCGCGAACCCGTGCAAATGCGGCTATCTCAGCGACGCCGCGCGGGCCTGCGGTCGTGCGCCCAACTGCGGCGAGGATTACATGGGCCGCATCTCGGGCCCGTTGATGGATCGGTTTGATCTGCGGGTCGACGTCCCGCCGGTCAGCTTTGCCGATCTCGATCTGCCTGCCTCGGGCGAAAGCTCGGCCCAGGTGGCCGCGCGCGTGGCCGCGGCCCGCGCGGTGCAGCATGCACGGTTCGAGGGCAGCGGATTGCGCAGCAATGCCGATCTGAGCGGCGGCGCCTTGGATGAACACGCCCTGCCAGACGCCGAAGGCCGCGCGCTGCTGACGCGGGTGGCCGACCGCTTTGGCTTGTCCGCGCGGGGCTATCACCGGGTGCTGCGCGTCGCGCGCACCATCGCAGACCTGGATGGGGCGGAGGCCGTGCGCAAGCCGCATGTGGCCGAGGCTGTCAGCTACCGCGTCGGCGCCCGCGTCCCGGTGTGATCCTGCAGCCAGCGCGCGAGCGTCGACAGGGTTGCCCGCGCCTCGGGCAATGTGTTGTGAAAGATCGGCCAGACATGCGGCAGATCGTGCTCTTCGACATAGGTGACATCGACGCGCTGCGCCCTCATCCGCGCTGCAACCGCGCGGCTGTCATCGCGCAGGATCTCTGTGCTGCCTGCGGTGATCCAAACAGGCGGCGCGCCGGTGAAGTCCGCGAAGCGTGGGCTGACGAAGGGATCGGTGGGATCGGTGCCCGCGAGGTACATCTGCGCCATCTCGCTGGCCCGTTCTGCGGGCAGCATCACGTCAGCGGCGGCGTTTGTGTCAAAGCTCGCACCGCCAAACGTCAGATCGGTGAGCGGCGAAAAGGCATAGACCGCGGCAGGCAGCGGCGCGCCATCGGCCAACACCCTTGCCAACAGCGACAGCGCCAAAGCGCCGCCCGCGCTGTCGCCGCCAATGACAACCGGCCCGGGTTCGGCCCGAAGCGCGTGATACACCGCAAGCGCGTGATCAATGGCGGCGGGATAGGGATGCTCTGGCGCCAGCGGATAGCGGGGCAGCACCGCGCGCGCGCCGGCCTGCGCGGCCAGCGTCGCGATCATCGCCCCATGGGTGCGCGGGCTGCCAAAGACGAAACCGCCGCCGTGAAAGTGCAGGATCGTCAGATTGTGCGGCGTGCGGCGGTGCTGCGCCCAAAGCGCGTCTCCCGTGGCCAGGCGGCGCCAGCGCAGGGTCATCGACCAGGGCGGATGAAAGAACAGCCGGGCCTTGGCCTCAAAACTGCGCCGCAGCTCGATAGGGTCGGACGCGCGGCGCAGGTGCGGCTTTTCCCGCAGGCGCAAATAGCTGTTGAGGACGGGGCGCAGCAGGCTCACGCCAGCTTGCCCTCGATCGCCTCCCAGATCTTTCCGGCGATATTGACACCGTCAAAGCGTTCCAGCTCTTGTATCCCGGTGGGGGAGGTCACGTTGATCTCGGTCAGGTAGTCGCCGATGACGTCGATGCCCACGAACACCTGGCCTTTGTCGCGCAAGAGCGGACCGATGGCCGCGCAGATCTCGCGGTCGCGGTCGGTCAGGCCGATTTTTTCAGGACGGCCGCCCACATGCATGTTCGACCGGGTTTCGCCCTCTGCCGGGACACGGTTGATTGCACCCACGGCCGCGCCATCCACCAAGATCACCCGCTTGTCGCCGTTTGAGACGTCAGGCAGGAATTTCTGCACGATCAACGGCTCGCGGGAAAATCCGGTGAACAGCTCGTGCAGCGAGGTGAGGTTGCGGTCGTTGGCATCAAGGCGGAAAACACCCGCGCCGCCATTGCCGTAAAGCGGCTTGAGAATGACGTCGCCATGGGTGGCCTTGAACGCCTTGATCGTTTCCAGATCGCGGGCAATGGTCGTGGGCGGTGTGAGTTCAGGGAAATCCAGCACCAGCAGTTTTTCGGGATAATTGCGCACCCAGAACGGGTCGTTGACCACAAGCGCCGCGCCTTTGAGGCGGTCGAGGAGGTGGGTGGACGTGATGTAATGCATGTCAAAGGGCGGGTCCTGGCGCAGCCACACCACGTCGAAACTGCTCAGATCAACCTCGCGTTCCGGGCCAAGGTGCGCGTGATCGCCTTGCACCCGCTGCACCGTCAGATCATGGCCGCGCGCTGTGATCCGCCCGGTCTGATAGGCAAGGTGATCGGGTGTGTAGAAAAACAGGCTGTGACCGCGGGCTTGTGCCTCTTCCGCGAGGCGGAAACTGCTGTCGGCTGTGATGTCCACGGCCCCGATGGGGTCCATTTGAAAGGCGATCTTCATGGCGCGTCTCCGGCTGCAACTGCGTCTTAAATGAAGTAGCCGCGCCTGGCGCGCAATGACAATGGGGCTGTGCGCCTATGCACGTGGGCAGGCCGGGCCTAGCCTGCAAAGGCATTTTCCATCACACGCACCTGTCCCTGTGCATCCACAAGCGCCAGATCAAAGCGGATATCTGTCAGGGACCCACGGGGCATGGCGCCTACGTATTCCTCTGCTGCGGTGAACAAACGACGGACTTGGGCGGCACCAAGGCTGGCCAGGGCACGGTCAAAGCACTTGCTTTTTTTGACCTCAACGCACACGACGCCGTCACCGCAATCAAAGACCAGGTCGATTTCACCACGTCTGCCGCGCCAGCGCGCGTCGCGCAAACGGTACCCTTGCCGCGCATACAGTTCCGCAACGCTGCCCTCGGCGGCCATCCCGGCGGCATGGGACATCTGACCGCGGGCGCGGCGTGCCTGATGGACGGGTGCGGCACCTGCAAAATCACTCTCATGCGCAAGACGTGTCATCAACATTCCCCTGTCATTTGACGGCGCAGAGCCTAGTCGTCGCGGTCGCGCGCCAGAGCCTGCTGATACACTTGGCGTTTTGGAACGCCAAAACTTTCGGCCACGAAAGCCGCCGCATCTTTCACCGACATGGTTTCAAGGGCTTTAGATAACGCCGATTCGATTACCAAATCGCTTACGGCCTCTTCTGCGGCGCGCCCGATCAGCACCACGATTTCGCCCTTGACCGACTGGGTCGCATACTGGTCTGCGAGGTCTTGGAGCCTCCCTTGCCGGGTCTCTTCGAACTTTTTGGTCAGTTCCCGGCAGACGGTCGCGGGGCGGTCCGGGCCGAGGATTTCGGCGGCGTCCTTGAGCAGCGCGCCAAGCCGTTTGGGCGATTCGTAGAGGACCAGTGTGGCCTGGACCTGTGCCAGCGTGCGCAGCGCGGTTTGCCTGGCGCTGCGCGCGTTGGGCAGGAACCCGGCGAAGTGGAAGGCATCGGTGGGCAGGCCACCCACCACCAGGGCGGTCAGCACGGCAGATGGTCCGGGCGCGCAGGTGACTGGCACGCCTTGCGCGCGGGCAGCGCGGGCCAGCTCAAAGCCGGGATCGGCGATCAGCGGCATGCCCGCTTCGGAGGCGTAGGCGACGCTGTGGCCTCGGGCCGCGCGGGCCAGCAGGCGCGCGATCACGGCGTCGCTGGAATGTTCATGCAGCGCCTCGATCCGGCGCCCGGCCAGGGGGACGCCGTGGATGTCCATCAGCTTGCGCAGGCTGCGCGTGTCCTCGGCCACCAGCACATCTGCGGCGGCCAGCACGTCCAATGCGCGCAGCGTGATATCGCGCGCGGTGCCGATGGGCACGCCCACAAACCAAACTCCGCCGCTCAAAGCGGTCTTGATATAATTCAACGCTGGACCCGCCTAACCTTCCGTCTATTATCCGCCGCAATGAAGCGGGCCCGCACCCAAGCCCGCCATGTTGGGAGTGACAGTAACCATGTTTGCGTTTTTCACCACTGCGCGCAAGGCGGCGCGCCGCGCCGCGGTCCTATGTGCGGCCCTAGCGGTTGCGGCCTGCGATCCGGCGGCCTTGGGCAACCTCACCGGCGGCACAATCGGCGGCAGCGGCCCGCGGATCGACGCCAGCCAGCCGGTGCCCGTGGCCCTGCTGATCCCCCGCGGATCGGGTCAAAGCAGTGACGAGCTGTTGGCGCAAAACCTTGAAAACGCAGCCCGTTTGGCGATGCGAGATCTGAACGGCGTGCAGATTGACCTGCGGGTCTATGGCACCGCCGGCAACGCGCAAACTGCCGCCAGCCAGGCGGCACAGGCGGTCAATGACGGCGCAAAGATCATCCTTGGCCCGCTTTATGCCGAGGCGGCCAATGCGGCGGGCGTAGCTGTCTCTGCCTCCAACGTGAACGTGCTGGCCTTTTCCAACAACACGACCATTGCGGGCGGCAACGTCTTTGTACTGGGCGCCACATTCGAGAATACCGCGAACCGCCTGATCAGATATGCCGCGGCACAGGGGCGCGACCGCATTGTGGTGGTCCATGCGCAAGATATCGCGGGTCAGTTGGGGCGCAACGCGATCCAAAAGGCGATCTCGCGCAGCGGTGCCACGCTGGTGGGGGCCGTGGACTATCCGTTGTCGCAGCAGGGGGTTGTGGCCGCCGTGCCGCGGATCAAGTCCGCCGTGGACAATGGCGCGGCCAATGCGGTCTTTATGACCGCGCCCACCTCGGCCGGGTTGCCGCTGCTGACGCAGCTGTTGCCCGAGGCGGGCATTACCCCCGCCAATAACCAATATATCGGCCTGACCCGGTGGGATATCCCGCCGCAGACGCTGGAACTGCCCGGCGTGCAAGGCGGGTGGTTCGCGATGCCCGACCCCGCCCGCAGCAACGCCTTCCGCGCCCAGTACCAGGCCGCCTATGGCGGTGCGCCGCATCCTCTGGCGGGTCTGGCCTTTGACGGGATCGCGGCCATCGGCGCGCTGGTCAGCCGGGGCAACCCCAATGCGCTGTCCGGTGCGGCGCTGACGCAAGGGTCAGGCTTTCAAGGGGCAACCGGCATTTTCCGCTTTCTCAACGACGGCACGAACGAACGTGGGCTGGCCGTGGCCACCGTGCAGAACAACCAGGTGACCATCATCAACCCCGCGCCGCGCGGCTTTGGCGGCGCAGGCTTTTAAGCCTGGGGCATGTGCAGGACGACCAAGTGACTGAACCCGCCCTGCAAATGCCCGACGCGCCCCCGGTCAAGCTGATTTGCCCGCCTGACGACATCTTTGATCTGGCGGGGTTTGACGCCTTGCTGGCGGGCGCTGCACCCGATGCCACGGGGCGCGCTGCCGTCGTGGCCCATCTGAAAGAGGCGCAAACCACAGGTCGGGCGCGCATCGCGGACGCCTTTCGCGCAGAGCCGTTTCAGTCGCGGCCCACGACGCAGGCCTACACCTACCTCACCGATTGCCTTGTCATCGCCGCCCTGCGCACGGCGCAAGAGCTGTTGCACCCCAACGTCACGCCGACCAGCGGCGAACGGATTTCGGTGCTGGCGGTGGGCGGTTATGGCCGGGGCGAAATGGCGCCGTTTTCGGACGTCGATCTGCTGTTTCTGACGCCCTACAAGATCACGCCATGGGCCGAGAACGTGATCGAAAGCACGCTGTATATGCTGTGGGACCTCAAGCTGAAGGTCGGGCATGCCAGCCGCACTGTGCGCGACTGTCTGCGGCTGGGCGGAGAGGATTTCACGATCCGCACCGCGATGTTGGAACACCGGTTTCTGCATGGCGATGCGGCGCTGGCGGAGGAACTGGACAGACGGCTGCGCAACGAGCTGTTCAAGGGAACCGAGCGCGCCTTTATCGAGGCCAAGCTGGCCGAACGTGACGCGCGGCACAAACGCCAGGGCCAGCGCTATGTCGTTGAACCCAATGTCAAAGAGGGCAAGGGCGGCCTGCGCGATCTGCAGTCGCTGTTCTGGATCGGCAAGTACATCCACCAGGTCCAGGATGCCGCCGATCTGGTGCCGCTGGGTCTGTTCACCGAAGACGAATTTGACGCCTTTATCGAGGCCGAAGATTTTCTGTGGGCCACGCGCTGTCACTTGCATCTGCTGACTGGCAGACCGACAGAGCAGCTGACCTTTGACATGCAAGTGTCGGTCGCCCAAGCCATGGGATATACCGACCGCGCGGGGCGCCGTGAGGTCGAGGTGTTCATGCAGGACTACTTTCGCCAGGCGACCGAAGTGGGCGACCTGACCCGCATCTTTCTGACCAAGCTAGAGGCCGACCACCTGAAGGCGGAACCGCTGCTGGAGCGGCTGTTCAAGCGCAAGCCGCGGGTCAAACCCGGCTATGAGGTGATCCACAACCGCCTTGCCATCGCAGACGACGCCGCATTCCTGGACGACAAGCTGAACCTGTTGCGCATCTTCGAAGAGGCGCTGCGCACGGGCATGTTGATCCACCCCGATGCGATGCGGACGATCAAGTCGAACCTGCACCTGATCGATGACGACCTGCGCGACACGCCCGAGGCGCAGCGGCTGTTCCTTGATCTGTTGTTGAAACACGGCAACCCGGAACGCGCCCTGCGGCGGATGAACGAATTGGGGGTGCTGGCCGCCTTTATCCCCGAATTCGAACCCGTGGTCGCGATGATGCAGTTCAACATGTACCACGCCTATACGGTGGACGAGCATACGATCCAGTGCATCGCGCAACTGGCGATGATCGAAAAGGGCGAGCTGATCGAGGATTTGCCGGTCGCATCGTCGATCCTGCAAGAGGGGGTCAACCGGCGGGTTCTGTATGTGGCGCTGCTGCTGCACGACATTGGCAAGGGGCGGGACGAAGACCATTCGATCCTGGGCGCCCAGATGGTGCGCAAGATCGCGCCGCGGTTGGGGCTGAAGCAGGACGAGGTGGACACCGCCGAATGGCTGGTGCGCTATCACTTGCTGATGTCCGACATGGCGCAAAAGCGCGATATTGCCGACCCGCGCACCGTCCGCGACTTTGCCAAGGCGGTGCAAACGGTCAAGCGGATGGACCTGCTGTGCGTGCTGACCGTGTGCGACATCCGCGGGGTCGGGCCGACCACTTGGAACAACTGGAAGGCTGTGCTGATCCGCGCGCTTTACCGTCAGACGCGCCGCGCGCTGGAGGACGGGATGGAGGCGCTGACGCGCGAGGGTCGCGGGGCCGAGGCCAAGAAAGCCCTGCGCGCAGAACTTGCCGACTGGCCGCGCAAGGATGTGCAGACCGAAACGGCTCGGCACTATGCGCCCTATTGGCAGGGGCTGCACGTCACGGCCCACGTCGTCTTTGCCCACCTGCTGCGCGATATCGGCGAGAACGAGATCGTGATGGACCTGCACCCGGACGAAGACCGCGACGCCACGCGCGCCTGCTTTGTCATGCCCGACCATCCCGGTATCTTTGCACGTTTAACCGGCGCGCTGGCCTTGGTCGGTGCCAACGTGGTGGATGCGCGCAGCTATACGACTTCGGACGGCTACGTGACCGATGCGTTCTGGATCCAGGACGCCGAAGGCAATCCGTATGACCCCGCGCGTCTGCCACGCCTGCGCAAGATGATCGCGCGCACGCTGGCGGGCGAGGTTGTGACCACAGACGCGATCCGCGACCGGGACAAGGTGAAAAAGCGCGAGAAAGCGTTCAAAGTACCCACCCACATCACCTTCGACAACGACGGGTCCGACATCTACACGATTATCGAGGTAGACACACGTGACCGCCCCGGCTTGCTGCACGACCTGACGCGGACATTGGCGGCGTCAAACGTGTATATCGCCAACGCCGTGATCGCGACCTATGGCGAGCAGGTTGTCGACACATTCTATGTCAAAGACATGTTTGGGCTGAAATACCACGCGGCGAGCAAGCAGCGCACGCTGGAGAAAAAGCTGCGCGCTGCGATTGATGAGGGCGTAGAGCGGGCGGCTGGAAAGTAGCGTATAAGCATGTGCATCATACACTGCGCAGTCCAAACAAAACCGCCTCCTATCCCGCGACAGAAACTGCGCGGCCCAAATGTGCTTGTTGAGCCTAGCGCTATGCCAAGCCAACCAGCGACAGAACGGCGACGATGACGACAACCAGGCCGATGATGTAAATAAGTCTGTTCATGGCGTGTCGCCCTTTTCTTTGGTGTTGCAATGTTTGTGTCTGGTTAACGCGGATGACATGAGAAGGTTCCCGACGCTTCACCTCTTGACCGTCTCGTCACCCCTGATCGGGTTTACAAGCCGCGATCACCTGAGCGTGGGCGATCAGCCGAGCCCCCCCCCGCTGGCCGGGGATGCAGCCAATGCGCAGCCGTGTTGCGCCGCCGCGCGCCACGCGCTAGGCGTCGGATATGAAACCAATCCGGCTAATCAGCGGCTTTTTGACCGTGGGCTTTTGGACGCTGGCCAGCCGCATCTTGGGCTTTGTGCGCGAGATTATGATCCTGTCGCTGATCGGCCCTGGCCCGCTGATGGACGCCTTTGTCGCAGCCTTTCGCCTGCCCAATATGTTCCGCCGGTTTTTCGCCGAGGGCGCGTTTAACGCGGCCTTTGTGCCGATGTTTTCGGCCAAGCTGGAAGGGGACGAGGACGCCGCCCGCTTTGGCCGGGATGCGCTGAACGGGCTGGCGTTGGTGACGCTGGCGCTGACGGCGCTGGCGATGATCTTTATGCCCGGTTTGGTTTGGGCGACTGCGGGCGGGTTTGAGGGCGCGCGGTTTGATATGACGGTGGGCTTTGGCCGCATCGTCTTTCCCTACATCTTTTTCATGTCGCTCTCGGCGCTGTTCTCGGGTGTGCTGAATGCCACGGGCCGCTTTGCCGCGGCAGCTGCGGCGCCGGTGTTGCTGAACGTGCTGGTGATTGTGGCGATGACGCTGGCCTGGGCCACGGGCGGGGCGGCGATCACGTGGCTGATCTGGACGATCCCGCTGGCCGGTGTGGCGCAATTGGCGCTGACCTGGGGTGCGGCGGCGCGCGCGGGCTTTGGCCTGCGCCTGGGCCTGCCGCGGTGGACGCCGGATATGGCGCAGATGCTGCGCACGGCGGTGCCTGCGGCGCTGGCTACGGGCGTGATGCAGATCAACCTAGTGGTGGGCCAGCTGGTGGCCTCGCATTACGACAGCGCGGTCAGCTGGCTGTTTGCAGCCGACCGCCTGTATCAGCTGCCCTTGGGCGTCGTGGGCATTGCGGTGGGCATCGTTCTGTTGCCGGACCTGTCGCGCAGGCTGAAGGCCGCGGACACCGACGGCGCGCGCGCAGCCTATTCGCGAGCGACGGAGTTTTCCATGGCCCTCACCCTGCCGTCGGCCATCGCGCTGATGGTGATCCCGCTGCCGCTGGTGTCGGTCCTGTTTCAACGGGGCGAGACGGGGGCGGATGATGCGGCCGCGATTGCAGTGGCGGTGGCGATCTATGGCGCGGGCCTGCCCGCCTTTGTGCTGCAAAAGGTGCTTCAGCCGCAGTATTTCGCCCGCGGCGACACGCGCCGCCCGTTTCACTTTGCCGTTGTCGCCATGATCATCAACGCCGCCATCGCCGTGGGCCTGTCGCCCGTGGTCGGGTGGATTGCGCCCGCGATTGCGACGACCGTTGCGGGCTGGGCGATGCTGGGCCTGCTGTTCTGGGGCCTGCGCGGGATGGGCGCCGTGGTGCGGCTGGACGCGCGGTACAAGCAGCGGCTGCCGCGTATCGTGCTATCGGCCCTGATCATGGGGGCCGTGTTGTGGGGTGCCGCAATCCTATTGAAACCCGCGCTGGGGACAGATTACGTACGTTACGCAGCGCTGATCGGGTTGGTGGCGCTGGGGGCGGCCAGTTACTTTGGCGCGGCGCAGGCCACGGGTGCGCTGCGCCTGTCGGACATCCGCAGCGCGGTGCGCCGCCGCTAGCGCCGTCGCAACACCGCCAACAGCCGTCCCATCCCGCCCGGCATGACAAAGGCTGTGAGCAAGAACCCGGCGACAAAGCCCGCAAGCTCGCCCACCCAAGCATACCCCACCTGAAAGAGCGCGCCAAAGATCAACTGAATGCCCATCAGCACCCCGATCAGCATAAAGGCCTGGCCTTGCGGCCCACCACTGGCCACCTGCCGCTGCCAGTAGAGAAACGTATAGGTGCCGATCAGGCCATAGACGCTGGGATAGGCGCCCACCAGCCAAGGTTGGTCCGTGAGCAGGCCAAAGATCAGCGCGCCGAAGATACCGCAGAGGACGAATATCAGCACAACTGCCCAGCCGCCCATGACCTCGCCCACCATCTTGCCCATGGCCAGCAGGATCACGCAGGCAAAGAGGGTCGAGGTAAAGGCGCCGTGCACGAACGGGTAAGTGACGAAGCGTAGCATATGTTCAGGGATCAACCGCCCGTTTTCCAGCATGAAGTCAAAGGCCTGGCCGGAAAAGGCAAAGCTGTTGAGCGCGTTGAGCCGCCACCCAACCGCCCCCGGCCCGCCCGCAAGGCCCCCGGCCCCGGCGCTAAAGATCAGCTCGGGCAGCGCCACGGCGGCAAACAGCAGCCAGACGGCAGGCGGCAGCGGGTTGACGGGGCTGGAATCGTGAGGGTGGGACATGGGATGGGGCCTGCTTGACGGTCGCTGCCCCCATGGGTAAGCCAGCCGGGCAGATTTGCCCAGACATCGTTCAGAGTGCGCCATGACAGACAGCCAATTTACCCCCCGCGTGTTCTCGGGCATCCAGCCGTCGGGCGGGCTGACCCTTGGTAACTATCTGGGTGCGATCAAACGCTTTGTGCAGATGCAGGACGAGGCCTTCGAGACGATCTATTGCATGGTCGACCTGCACGCGATCACCGCCAAGTTTCTAGATCCCGCCACCCTGCGCCACAACACGCGCGAACTGGCCGCGGGGTTCATTGCCAGCGGCATCAGCCCGGAAAAATCCATTCTGATCAACCAAAGCCAGGTGCCAGAACACGCGCAACTGGCGTGGATTTTCAACTGCGTCGCCCGTATCGGCTGGATGCAACGGATGACGCAGTTCAAGGACAAGGCGGGCAAGAATGCCGAGGCATCCTCGCTCGGTCTGTTCGCCTATCCCGCCCTGATGGCCGCCGACATCCTGATCTATCACGCCACGCATGTGCCTGTGGGCGATGACCAAAAGCAGCATCTGGAACTGACGCGCGACATTGCGACCAAGTTCAACCATGACTACGGCGTCGATTTCTTTCCCATCACCGAGCCTGTGATCGAAGGGGCGGCAACGCGGGTCATGTCCCTGCGCGACGGGTCCAAGAAGATGTCGAAATCCGATATGTCGGATGCCAGCCGCATCAACATGACCGACGATGCCGACACCATCGCCAAGAAGATCCGCAAGGCCAAGACCGACCCCGACGCCCTGCCGTCGGAGGCCGCAGGCCTGGACGACCGGCCCGAGGCGCGCAACCTGGTCAACATCTACGCGGCCCTGGCCGAGATGAGCGTGGATCAGGTGCTGGCCCAGCACGGCGGCGCGCAGTTCGGCACGTTCAAACCGGCCTTGGCCGAGTTGGCGGTTGAAAAACTGGCGCCGATTTCGTCAGAGATGGCGCGCCTGATGGATGACGTGACCGAGATCGACAAGCTGCTCGCGCGCGGCGCGGACCAAGCGCGCGAGATCACGGTGCCGATCCTGAAACAGACCTATGACATCGTGGGCATGGTTGGCGGCTGAACGCATGATCGGCTCGGGCTGGGTGCCCGAGCCGTGCGCTTTACGCGGCGCGCGCCGTGTCTGCGGGTGTCCAGGACAACCCTGGCACGTAGCGCGCGTCGACCGCCCCGTCTTTCATCGTAAAAAGGTGCAGCCAGCCGTTGTCGAACAGCGATTGCACATCTGGGTGGCGGGCCAGCACGTCTGTAATCGCCGCGCGCGGCGCTTCGATCATCACCGTTAGGCGCAATGGTTCGTGCATCAGCGCGTCACCATCGTGCACCGCTTGCCATGGCAGACCCGGACGCAGGCGGCCCGCGTTGCCCTCGATCACGCCGATACCGCCGACGACATTGTGGATCAGCTTGTTCCCGCCGCCGAACACCTCGGGTGCCACGGATGATCCATAATATTGCAGGCTGATCCAGCTGGCCACGACCACAGGCGCGGTCAGGATCAGTTCGAGCGTGCCAAAGCCGTCATCGGCCTGCCAGTCGTAGCTGTGCAAGAACGCCCGCCCGCCCAGGTCCTTGCCCTTGGTTGCGGCACGCGGGGCCGCGATAAACGCCGCGCACCCGGCCAGCCCCCATTCCGGGCGCACCTCGGCCCAGTTCAGTGCGCGGTCCCTGACAGTGGCAGGCGTCGCACCGGGCAGCGTGCCCGCGCGTTCCGCCTGTGCGATCTGCCCCGCTTGGCTTAACCAGCCCTTGAGGCGGCGGATGTCGCCCGCGCGGTCTGTGGGCAGCCCGTCGTCGTACACCGTGATGGCATCGGTTGTCGTGTCATGCAGCCCGGCGATAAACAGCGTGTCTTGCGGCAGCGTGATGCCCCGTTCGGCCAGGCCCGTCCGCGTTTCGGGGTCGTTCAGCAGCACGGCGAGCAGCCGGGCCGACACCTCGCCCGTATGGCCGCCGCAGGCGCCGCAATGATAGGCACTTTCATGCGGGTTGTTGGTCACGTGACCGCCGTGGCCCAAGAGCAAGACGATCTCGCCATGCCCCTGCGTCAGGCTCATCGCGCCCAAGACCGCGGCGGCGGTATCGGCCTTTGCCGCGGCGTCCAATCCGCCCACGATCTGCGGTGTCGGCTCTGACCCGCCTGGACTGGACGCCAGGCCCAGCGCGTCGCGCACCAGCTTGGCCGCATAGAGCGGCCCTGCCGCCTCGACAAAGGCGAAGGACGACACCGCCGCCTGCCGGAACCGGCCCCATGCGCGCGCTGTGCGGGCGGCGATGCGGTGCCTCTGTTCAGTTTGCGCATCCGCATGGCCGGATGTGTGCATTCCCGGGTTCAACAGCACCGGCAGATGCGCTTCGACCACGTCGGACCCTTGGGCCGTGTGCGCCAAGGGCAGACCAAAGAAACCCGCAAAACCGATGGTTTCGATGGAGGGATCAACGCTTTCCAACGCGCGGCGGAACACTTCGGACCGCACGTCGATGCAAAAGGCCGCTTGAACCGCTGGGCGGTCGACAGTGGCGGTGGCGGTGGCACCAGCCAGCGCCGCGATAAGGCTGCGCTGATGCGCCCGCTCTGTCGCGTCTTGGAAGATGCCCATTGCCACGTCGTGCGCGGTGGGCGCCACCGGTTCGGCATGCGCGCGCACAGCCTCGGCCCAGGGGGTCGCGACCTCTGGCACATGGGCCAAGAGCGCCTCTTCCCAAATCAGGCGGATGGCCAGCAGATCGTGCAAGGTGCCGTCGGTCGCCTCGGACAGCTCGGCCTGCCACAGCAGCCAGCGGGCGTGCTGGGACCAGCCGCCGAGGTCCATATAGAGCCTGTGAAACACCGTCTCTGCTGCTGCATCGTCCACCCCCAGCGCGGCGGCGGCGCGCAGGATTGCGCGGTCGGCCGTGTCGGGCACGTGCGCGACATGGGCGCAAAAGCCGTGCAAGCCCGCGATCTCTGGCGTCAGGTCATGCGTGGACCAAGACCGCCAGGCGGCATAGGCGGCTACGCCTGGCGCGGGCGACCACAGCGCTTGGCCCGCATCGAAGTGCCCGGCAGCCCATAGGCCGATGGTCTTTTCGATGATCGACGGCCAGTCTGTGCCAGTGGCCTGCGCGGCCAAGTCCGCGATGGTTGGCAAGGGGGCTGGGGACGTCTGTGATGGGGACGTCGACAGGATTTCTTTCAAGGCGCCCAGGCTGACGGGTTTGAGGGGTGAGCGGCAGGCGGCCAGCGCTGCCTTTAGGTCGGCATCGGTGATCGTGCCATCGGTCAACGCCGCGCTGTAGGCCTCAGCACTGCGGGTCGCGCGCGCGCCTGTGACCCTGTGCAGCCGGGCGGAGGCTGTGGCCAAATCTTCACCTATTTGACCCAGGAACGGGTTCACGGCCACAGTTGCATCCAACGGAAAGGCGGGCGGGACGCGCCGCGCCGCTGTGTCTGCCGCGATCAGGACAGCCGACGGGGCGGGCGGGGCTATCTGCGCATGCTTGATGAACATATCAATCTCCATTCTCTTACGTCGTTTTCGAGGAGGCAAAGCCGCCGATGGCGCGGTCAAGCAGCGCGTTCAGGTAAAACCCGTTCGCCAGATGCACCCGCAGCCCCGCGGTCGATGGGTGGTGCGCCCAAAGCGGAAACAGCGCCTGCGCAAAGGCCACCAGACCAAAGGAGGCGACAGCCAGGACAATCAACGCCCATTCCAGTGGCCCCGGCACCGGTGCGGCGGGCAGCATCGGCGCCCAAAGCGCCTCTGCCACCGCTTGGAAGGCGAAATAGGCGACGGCGGTGCCCAATGACGCAAGCGCTGTGCGCTGCGTCAGGGCGGCAGGGGCAAGATCGGCCAGCCCTTGGGCCACCAGGTACGCGACGCCAAAGATCAGGATCGCGCCCAGCGCCAGTGCCTGCGGTGATTTCGGCCCGATAAGCGCGGTGAAGACGGCAGCAATGACGGTGTAGAGCACCAAGGCCAGCGCAAAGGATTTCAGCACCGCACCGACGCTGGGCACCGCAATCGGCCCGGGCCTGCGCACCTGCGCGACCGCCTGCACCGCACCGCCCGAAGACAGAAAGGCATGCGCCTTGTAAAGCGCGTGGGCCACGATGTGCAAAAGCGCGAGCGCCCAAAGGCCGAGGCCGCATTGCAGCAGCAGAAAGCCCATCTGAGAGACGGTGGACCAGGCGAGCGAGGTCTTGATCGCACTTTGCGTCAGCATAACCGCCGCACCAAACAGCGCCGTAAAACCGCCGATCATCACCAGCGCGGCCATCGCACCCGGGCTGGCCTGCACCACAGCCGACAGCGCGATTAGGATGACGCCGCCTGCGTTGATGATCCCGGCGTGCAGCAGCGCCGAAACGGGCGTTGGCGCCTCCATCACTTCGGTCAACCAGCCGTGCAGGGGGAAGGCAGCGGTCTTGAGCGCAGCGGCCAGCACGATCAGGACGGTGGCGATGGTGGCGGTAGTGGTCAGCCCTTGGCCCTCGACCGCAGTGGCAAGCGCGGCAAATCCGGCGGTGCCATAGGTCATCATCAGCAAACCTGCAGCAACCGCCAGCACGAGGTCGCCGCCGTGCCAAACCAGGGCGAATTTCGCGGCAGCGCGCCGCGCCTCTGGCCGGTCGCGGTAGAACAGCAGCAGGTGCCGCAGGCTGACGCCGACACAAGCCGAGGCTCCGATCATCACCCACAGATTGCCCGCAAGGGAAAACACCAGGGCCGCAGCCAAGGTCAGCAGCATCAAGGCGTGAAACCAGCCTTCTTGCGCCTCGCCGTCCAGATAGGTGCGGCTGTAGCGCATGACGATCCAGCCGATAAAGCTGACCAGCAGAACAAGCGTGACGCTGACCGCATCGGCGCGCAGCCATGTGGCGTCGGCGGGATGACCGAGGACCAGATGCACAGCCCCCAAAACCGCAAGGCCCAGCGCGCCCAGCGCCGCGTATTCCGACGCGTGGGACAGCCCGCGTGGGCGCATGCCGGGCTGGCGCCACAACAGGGCAGCGGCGACCAACAGGACCAGTGGGGCGAGAAATGACAACGACATGATTTTCCTCCGAACCTTGTGCAGGCCAGCAGATAGCTCGGGGTGTATATGAATAAAATTTCATATATTTTTGGAAAGCATTCTGTTTTATAGAACCATGTCGACGCTCAACCTGCATCACCTCCGCCTCTTTCGCGCTGTTGCCCGGGACGGGACCCTTACGGGTGCGGCGCGGCTGTTGAACATCTCGCAATCCGCCGTTTCGATCCAGATCAAGGCGTTGGAGGCGTCGCTGGGCCATGACCTGTTCGAACGGCGCGGGCGCAATCTGGTTCTGTCCGAAGCAGGGCGGATTGCCCTCGATCACGCCGATGAGATCTTTCGCGCGGCGGAAACCCTGACCGCCACGCTGAACCAGGCAGGGACCAAGCGGCGTGTGCTGCGGATCGGGGCGCTGGCCACGCTGTCGCGCAATTTTCAGATCGCTTTTGTCGAGCCTCTGCTGGGGCGCGAGGATGTCGAGGTCATCTTGCGGTCCGGCACCCAAGAGGCGCTGCTGCGCGGGCTTGAGGCGCTGTCGCTGGACATTGTCCTGACCAACCTGACCCCGGCGCGCGATGGGGCGAGCCCCTATCTGGTGCACCCGGTCGCGGACCAACCGGTCAGCCTGGTGGGTCGGCCCGATCTGCCCATCGCGCCCGATGCGACGCTGCGCGATATCTTGGCCGTGGAACGGTTGGTCCTGCCAACCCCTGAAACCGCGCTGCGGGCCGGGTTTGATGCCTTGGCCGAGCGGCTGGGCGTGGTGCCCGTCATCGCGGCAGAGGCGGACGATATGGCGATGCTGCGTTTGCTGGCGCGGTCGGATGCGGGAATGGCGGTGATCCCGCCTATCGTCGTGCAGGACGAATTGGCGGGCGGCAGGCTGAAGGAGTTCGCGCGCCTTGATGACATCAAGGAAGTGTTCGTGGCGGTGACCATCGCGCGCAAGTTCCCGAACCCGCTGGTGCGCGAGGTGCTTGAGGCCGCAGCGGCGCAGCGGGCCTAGCGGTTTTCGGCCTGTGCCACCGCGTCGGCGAGTGCGGTGATACCTGCGCGGAAGGCGTCGAGGAATGGGGCCTCTTTGGTCGGCACGGCCAAGGGTGGGAAGACAAGGTCGACCAAGCCCAGGTTCGCCACCTGCGCGCGCGCCTCTTTCGCCGGTGCGGCCTCCCAAATCAGGACGCTGGCCCCGGTTTCGTCGATCTTGGCCTGCAGGTCGGCAAGCTGATCCGCCGTCGGCATCGCCCCTGCGTCCCATTCCAGCGCATAGACAGTCAGCCCATAGGCGCGCGCCAGATATTGGTAGCGCGGGTGCGTCGCGATAAAGACGGTGTCGGTCAGCCCCCCAAGCGTTGCCTTGGTCGTTTCATCAAGCGCGCGCAGGTTATCCCGCAGCGCGTCGAGGTTCGCATAGACTGTCGCCGCATCGCCCAAGCCGCGCGCTGACACCGCCCCCGCAATCGCCTCGGCCTGCGCGATGGCCAGCGTTGGGTCCAACCACAGGTAAGACGCCGTGCCGTCATGCGAATGCGTGCCCCCGTCGCCATGGCTGTGGGTGATGGTCGCCGTTGCGATAAACCGGTCCTCGAGCCCGCGGGCCGTGTTCACGATTTTTGAGCGTGGCAAGGACACCTTGGCCGTCCAGGTTGCAAACCCAGCGCCGTTCAGCAGGATAAGGTCTGCCGATTGCACCGCGCTGATATCCGCGATGGACGGGCGCCAAAACGACGGATCAACGCCCGCGGGCACGGGAAAGACGACATCGGCACTATCCCCCAGCAACCGTTCGGCCATGTATTGCAGCGCGTAGTTCACCACGACCACGCGCGGCTTGTCCTGCGCCGCAGCAACGCTTGCTGTCAGCAGCAGCGCAATGACGGCCAAGACTGTGCGCAACCCGACCCCCATCAGCTGCCACACTTTCGGGCGATATCCTCGGGCGTGACGATCCAGTAGTCCTCGTGACTGCCGGTATCGACCTCGATCACCAATCCGCCCGAATGATCCATGCTGTCCAACGGGACGCGGCGTGTGCCGTCGGGGGCAAGGTCGAGCGTGGACAAGAGCGTATTGTCGCCGTCCAGCACCCGCACCTGGCCCGCGACGGGCGCCTTGCCGTTGGAAAACTTCGCCTCGACCAGCACCGATTGGCAATCGACTGAGGCAAAGACATTCAACTGATGCGCACCTGCCGCGAGCGGCAGGCAGATCACCAGGCTGGCCAGGCACAAACGCATAGCGGTCACTTGCCCGTCCAGGTTTCAAAATGCACCCAGATCACGGCGCCCAGTTCGACCGCCTTTTCCTCACCGTCCTGGGGCAAGGTGTAGTCGGCGGTGTTTAGCGCGGCAAAGCCCCACCAACCGCCTGCGGGCGGGGCGTAGGTAAAGACACCGTTGGCATCGGCCTTGACCGTTTGGGTGATCATCAGCGCGTCCGGGGCCGTCGCGCCTGCGTCTTCGTTCAGAAACTCGACCTCAACCTCGGCATAGGGCACGGCCACGCCATCCATCTTGACGATGCCCTGGAACACATTGTGTTCCCACAGGGCAAAGGGCTTGGACAGGGGCACGATCTCGGTCTTCTGGCCCAGTTCGGTGTCCCAGCCTGCGTTATCGCCATAGGCGGTCACGTAGGTCTTGGTGTAGTGGATGATGAATGCGTCCTCGGCAGGTTCCCAATAGGGGGCGGGTTCCATCGCGAACACGTAGGTGCCGGGACGCTCTAGCGGGTAGTCGAGCGTATAGCCTTGTGCGTCCATGACGGTCGCGTCTTGCAAGCTGCCCAAAAGGTCGGTCGTCTCGCCCTCGTGCGTGACGCTGAACGCCGTGGGCCGTTCCAGCAGCATGCCGTCCATCTCGAACGGGTGAGAGAATGACATGGTCAGGGACACGCTGCGCCCGTCTTCTTGGCTGATCATCGGGTCGTTTGGGATGATCATCCCGTAATGGGCAAAACCGGGGGCGGCGACCACACAGGCCAACACCAGCGGCGCGACAAAAGTCTTTGATGTCATCGTAAACTTCCCCGTCATTTTTAGGCGCCGAGGGCAAGCAACCAACCCACCCATGCCTCGGCATTCTGTGCGACCAAGGCGGCCGCGCCAACCGCAATACCGCCTGCTAGTAACAGTAGCGTCATCGTCTCTGCCGCCAAGAGGCGCAGGACCATCCCGCGCCGCGCGCCCAGCTTGACCGCCGTCGCGATTTCCCCCGCGCGCAAGCGGTAGCTGAGGAAAACGGCCAGCCCCACCGCGGCCAGGGCCGCTAGCGCAATGATCCCCGTGACGACATCCAGCAGCGTCTTGATGCGGAAAATGCGGTCGACCAGGCCTTGCACGATCGTTGCCGGTTCAAACATCTGCAGCCCGCCCTCGGGGTCCAGATACCGCCCCCTAAGGATGGTGCCGGCCCGCGTATCATGGGGCACGACGATCACCGCTGTGGCGGGATATCCATCCTCGGACCCATGGAAATGAAAGCTATCCAGGTTCTCGGGCGTGATCCGCTGATATTCGACCACCGCGGCGTTGGCAGCCACATCCAGGCCTGCGGCGACGTCGGTGGCGGTCACCACGTCCTCGTGCCCGTGGCCAATACCCTGGATCACCCAAGCCGTTTTAATATCCACGAAAATCGCATCGTCATCGGACGTGTTGGTCGGCGCCAACACGCCCACAATCGGCATTTCCAGCGGATAGACGCCGTCGAGGTCAAAAAGGTTCTGCGGGGCAGAGACCAGCGTGTCCCCCGGCCCCTTGTCCAGCTGCGCGGCGACATTGGCGCCAATCACCGCCTCGCCCAACACGGCCAGCCCGCGCCCGTCGGCAAGTGTCGACGCGCGGAAGTCAAAGTAATCGAGCGTCGTGCCCACGATGCGAAAACCTGCCGAGGCAAAGGCGGTGTGCACGGGGATCGGCACGCCCAATCCGCTGTCCCACACATCCTCAACCGCGCGCATCTCGACCGGCGTGGGGCGTTCTTCGGAAAAATACAGCGCGGCCATGGTGAGGTCGAACGCCGAGCCCCGGCTGCCCAGGATCAGAGGCGTGGCATCGGCGCGGGCTGTCAACGTGCGTTCGCTGGTCGACAACAGGATTTGCGTGGCCACGGGCACAAACAGGATCAGCGCGGCCACCAGCACCATGACCAGGCTGCGCGCCCAATTATAGCGCAGATAGGCATAGGCCAAAAACAGCGCGTTCACGGGCTGGACCCTTCGCGAAATGTGTTGAAATCCAGCACGCGGTCGAACCGTGGCAGCAGGTCGTGATCGTGTGTGACGGCCAGAACGGGCGCACCGGCCTCTTCCGCCCGGGCAAAAAGCAGATCGAGGATGCGCACCTTGCTTTCGGGGTCCAGGTTGCCCGTTGCCTCGTCTGACAGCACCAGCTTGGGCCGCGTGACCAGCGCGCGGCTGATCGCGACGCGCTGCTGTTCGCCTTGGCTGAGCGCTGTGGGATGGCGGTGCAGTTTGTCGCCGATGCCACAGGCGTTTGCCAGCGCCTCGGCCCGCGCGCGCACCTCGGCATCCAGGCGCAAGCCGGGCGAGATGCGGTAGGGATAAAGGATGTTCTGCCGCGCGGGCAAATAGTCGAGCAGCGCAAAATCCTGAAACACGAACCCGATGTGCCCGGCGCGAAACCGGCGCCGCTGCGCCTCGGACAGTCCGGTCACCTCGGTGCCCGCGACGTCGATGCGCCCGGCCTCAGGCGTGAGGATACCCGCGATCAGGTTCAGCAACGTGGTCTTGCCGCTGCCACTTGGCCCCACGATGGCCAGGCGCTCCCCCGCGGCCAGCGACAGGGACGGCACCGCCAGGCGAAACCCGCCACCCGCATAGCCAAACCTCAGGTTCTCGATCTCGACCATCAGTCTGTCTGCGGCGCCAGAAAGGTTTCGCCAGCGGTGTCGCGGTTGACGTCCAACAGCTCGAAGGCGGTGATTTTCCAGGCCTCATCGACCGGCGCGATGGTCAGGTCTGCGCTATAGGTGTTGCCGCGGACGTGCAGGTGTTCGGCATGGCCCACCGTTCCGATCACCTGCCAGGACGCGTCGATCACCAGCGCGTCGCCAGCGGTGTCGAGGGATGAGGTCAGCAGCTTGATCTCGTGAATGGTCTGGTCTGCTTCTTCCAGCCCGCCGCCTGCCATCGCGCCCACCCGTTCGAGGTACAGTTGTTCCAGGGCATCCGCACCCGCGACACGGGCGAGGGTGTCGTAAATGTCCGCCTCGCCCGTCCGGCCAAAGGCGTCATAGACCACCAGCAAAAGCGCGGGCGTGATGCGGTAGAACGCGGTCTGCGCCTCGTCCATGGTCATCGGGTCCAGGCCCGGCACGGTGTAGGCCCGCGTTTGGTCCGTGCCCGTGGGGCCAAGCAGCACGGCGCCGACGCCCACTGCAAGGGCGGCGATCAGGGCAATCGCGATCATCAGAGTGCGTGGTTTCACGTGCGGATCTTCTCTGCAGGACGTGGCGCGACCTTACCGCAATCGGCGGTGACCTCAAGGCGCCGCGCCCGGCGTCGCCACTGCAAACCGCCGCACACGTTTGCTGTGCGCCTATGCGGGTTTTGGCGGCCCAGCCCCGACCTTATTGTCGACATCGACAGGAGGTGCCGCAGCATGAGTTCCGCAAAAATCCACCCCGACACACGTGTCGGACATATCCACCTAAAGGTCACCGACCTAGACCGGGCCGTTGCCTTCTACGGCGACGTGCTCGGCTTTGGCGCTACGGGACGCAGGCCGCGTTTTTGTCGGCGGGCAGCTACCACCACCATATCGGCCTGAACACCTGGCACTCGCAGGGTGCGGGCCCAGCGCCGGATCGGGCGGCGGGGCTGTACCACGTGGCCTTTGTCTTTCCCGACCGCGCATCGCTGGGTGCAGCGTTGCAGCGGGTGCTGGACCACGGCACGCCGTTGGAGGGCGCCGCGGATCACGGCGTGTCCGAGGCTGTGTATCTTCGCGACCCGGATGGCAATGGGATTGAGCTGTATCGCGACCGACCGCAGGCGGACTGGCCGCGCAATGCGGACGGCACGCTGGCGATGGTCAACACGCCGCTGGATGTGGGCGCTCTGCTGGCTGAGGCCGCGCAGTCAGGGTCATAAGCGCAGGGCACAGCCGCCAGCATGGACAAGCACGCACCGCTTCGCCACTTTGGCGCAAATGCGGAGGGGATGATGAGCACCGGATTCTTTTGGGATGAACGCACCATGTGGCACGGCGGCGGCAACTATGCCTTTACCGTGCCCTTGGGCGGGCTGGTGCAACCCCTGGCCGCCGGTGGCCTGCCCGAAAGCCCAGAGACGAAGCGGCGGCTGAAAAACCTGATGGATGTCACCGGGCTGACATCCGATCTGGCCGTGACCAGCGCCGACGCCGCGAACGCCGAGCAGCTGCTGCGCGTGCACCCCGCGGACTATCTGGATGCGTTCAAACAGATGTCGGACGCGGGCGGCGGCGAGTTGGGCCATCACGCGCCCTTTGCCAAGGGCGGGTACGAGTTGGCGGCCTTGTCCGCAGGGCTGGCCGTGGCTGCAGTCGATGCGGTGCTGTGTGGCGCTTACGAAAACGCCTATGCCCTGACCCGACCGCCGGGCCACCACTGTCTCGCGACCGGGCCGATGGGGTTCTGCCTGATGGCCAATATCGCAGTGGCGATTGAGGCGGCCAAGGCCACCCGTCCCGACCTGCGCGTCGCCGTGCTTGACTGGGATGTGCACCACGGGAACGGGACCGAGGCGATCTTTTATAACCGCGCCGATGTTCTGACCCTATCCTTTCACCAAGAGGGGAACTACCCGCTGGACACCGGCGCCTTGGCCGATCGCGGCACCGGCGCGGGCGCGGGATGCAACGTGAACCTGCCACTGCCAGCAGGGGCGGGGCACACCGCCTATCTGCACGCCATCGACAGGGTCGCCCTCCCCGCGATTGAGGCGTTTCAACCTGATCTGATCATCGTCGCCTGCGGCTATGACGCCGGTGCCATCGACCCCCTCGCCCGCATGCTGGCCATGGCCGACACATTCCGGGATATGACACAAAAGATCAAAGACTTGGCGCGCCGCCTGTGTGACGGCAAGCTGGTGCTGTGTCACGAGGGCGGCTATTCCGAGGTCTACGTTCCTTTTTGTGGCCATGCCACGCTTGAGGCCCTGTCGGGCAGCGCCATCACAGCGCCCGACCCGATGCACCGCGCGCTGACCTCGCGCCAGCCCGGGCCACGCTTTGACGCCTTTCTGCGGGCAGAGATTGACCGCATGGCTGAGGAACTTGGCCTCTAACCTCTTGACGTCGCAGCCCATCGCCACGACATGACCTGCAACATGTAAAAAGGCGTAACATATGCCCGACCTGAACCAAGCCGCCCTTGATTTCCTGCACACACGGCGGTCGCGCCCGGCCAAGACCTTGGCCGAACCCGTGCCAGACCGGGCGGCCCTGGCCCCTTTGCTGACCGCCGCCGCGCGCAGCCCCGATCATGGCAAGCTGGAACCGTGGCGGTTTATCGTTCTGGGAAAGACCGCCATGCCCCGCCTTGCTGCGCTCGTTGCGGCACGTGGCGCGGCCCTGAACCTTGACCCCGAACAGATCACCAAAGGGCGCGCCCAGTTTGATCAGGGCCACCTGGCCGTTGCGGTCATCGAAGTGCAAAAGGGGTCGGAAAAGATCCCCGCCCTCGAGCAGACTTATTCAGCTGGGGCAGTGTGCTTGGCCTTGCTGAACGCGTCCCTGGCGGCAGGCTGGGGGGCGAATTGGCTGAGCGGGTGGCCCAGCCACGACCGCGGGTTCATGACCGATGGCCTGGGCCTGGCGCCGCACGAACGTATCGCCGGCCTGATCCACATCGGCACCGAAACAAGCGCCCCGCCCGAACGCCCGCGCCCGGATGTCGAGGCGCTGACCACCTGGGTCGACGCATGATTCTCGCGTCCTTCTTTGCCGCCCTGGGCCAAATCGGCGATCCACGATTTCGCCGGGTGCTGTTTTTGGGCATCGCCCTGACGATCGCGCTGCTGATCGCGGCGACCTCAGGCTTTGTCTGGTTGATCGGTACGCTGACCGCAGATGTGGTCACCGTCCCTTGGGTGGGCGAGATCACGTGGCTGGATGACATTATCAGCTGGGGGTCGTTCTTTCTGTTCTTCGGCTTGTCGGTCTTTCTAATGATGCCCGTCGCCTCGGCCATCACGTCGATGTTCCTCGAAGAGGTGGCGCAAGCGGTCGAGGACCGGCACTATCCGCATCTACCGCCCGCAGATCCCGTGCCCTTCGGCGATGCGGTCGTCGATACGATCAACTTTCTCGGCATCCTGATCGGCGCCAATATCCTGGCGCTGATCCTTTATGTCATGTTCCCACCCGCCGCGATTTTCATCTTTTGGGGGCTGAACGGGTTTTTGCTGGGCCGTGAATATTTCACCCTTGCTGCCATGCGCCGCGTGGGCCGGGCCCGCGCCAAAGAGCTGCGCAGCGCCCATTCCGGCACCATCTGGTTGGCGGGAACGCTGATGGCGATCCCGCTATCGGTGCCGCTGGTGAACTTGCTGATCCCGATCATCGGGGCCGCAACCTTTACCCACCTGTTTCACCGCCTCACAGCGGCGGCAGCGCCCGGTCGAACCAGCTCATATCGCTAAGGGAAATCCACCCCGACAGGATAATGCCCGCCACCACCACCCAGATGGCGAGGGCCACCCACGTGACGATCCAAGCCTTGCGGCGGGTGTGGTGATGTTCGGGCGCACCGGCATGGGTGCCCGGCTCGATCTTGCCCAGATCGCCCTGGGTCTGCACCTTGATCGGCAGCGCGATTAGAAAGCACATCCACCAAATCACTGCGTATAAAACGAGGGCCGAGGTGACGCCCATCAGACCTGTTCCAGCTCGGTCAACGTGCCATTCATGTCCTTGGGATGCAGGAACAAGACGGGTTTGCCATGGGCGCCGATCTTGGGCTCGCCATCGCCCAGCACGCGCAGGCCGCTGGCCTTGAGGTGGTCGCGCGCGGCCAGGATATCATCAACCTCATAGCAGACGTGGTGGATGCCCCCGGCGGGGTTCTTTTCCAGAAAACCGTTGATGGGGCTGTTGTCACCCAGCGGGTACAACAGCTCGATCTTGGTATTGGGCAGCTCGATAAAGATGACCGTAACGCCGTGGTCAGGCTCGTCCTGCGGCGCGCCGACCTGCGCGCCCAGCGCGGTGCGGTACTGGTCCGCCGCGGCCTCAAGATCAGGGACGGCAATGGCAACGTGGTTCAGGCGGCCGATCATCGAATGCTCCTTTATTTCAGCTGTCCGCCCTTATCGCTGCGGCGCGTGATGCGTGCAAGTCGTGGGCGTTAACGACCTGTTAGGTAACGGGCCGTAACGATAGGTCCAGTGATATGCCGGAGGAAGTGATGGATACGACGGACCCGTTCAAGCCAAACTACCCTGCGCCAACCGCCATGCGGCCCCTGCTGGGTCTTACGGTGCTGGTGATCGAGGACAGCCGATTCGCGTGCGAAGCGATGCGCCTGTTGTGCTTGCGCAGCGGGGCGCGGATACGGCGCGCCGATACATTGCGCGCAGCCCGGCGGCATTTGCGGGTTTACCGCCCGTCGGTTGCCATCGTGGATGTCGGCCTGCCCGACGGCAACGGCGCCGACCTGATCCGCGATTTGGCAGAGGCGCACGCGCGGCCAGATGTGATTCTGGGCACCTCCGGCGATGTCGACAGCGAAGAACTTGTGCTGGACGCGGGCGCAGACGGGTTCATGGACAAGCCTGTTTTGTCCTTGGCGGTGTTTCAGGACACGATCCTGTCGCACCTGCCCGCTGACCGGCGCCCGGTTGGCCCCCGGTCGGTCACGCAGGAACTGGTCGCCCCAGACCCCATCGCCTATCGCGATGACATGGCCCATGTTGCAGACGTGTTGGAGGAAGCAAGCGATGCGCGCACCCTCGACTATGTCGCACAGTTTCTGGGCGGCGTTGCGCGCAGTGCCAGGGACACCGAACTGGCCCATGCGACAGATGCGCTGGCCGCAGTGCGCGCGCGGGGTGATCCCGCCGCGTCCGAGGTCGCCGCGGTGGCGGGCCTGGTGCAAAACCGGCTGGCGGACAAGATCGCGATCTAAAGCGTCGGATCATCCGCCACACGGACCAAGCGGGTCAAATCGGCCAAGCTCTCGCGCTGCTGCCCGTCGGCACCAAAGTTGCTGGGGGCGAGCCACACGCGAAACGCTTCTTTCAGCGCGGGCCACTCTGCATCAATCGCGGCAAACCACGCCGTGTCGCGATTACGCCCTTTGACCACTGTGGCCTGCCGAAACACACCTTCGTAGCTGAGGCCAAGGCGCTGTGCGGCCCGCCGCGACGCCGCGTTCATCGCGTCACACTTCCATTCAAACCGCCGGTAGCCTGCATCAAACGCCCACGACATCGTCAGATACAACGCCTCGGTCGCGGCGCGGGTCTTTTGCAAGGATGGGCTAAAATTGATGTGCCCCACCTCGATACTGCCCGCAGCCGGGTTGATCCGCAGAAAGCTTAGCACGCCCTCATAAGCGCCGCTGTCGCGGTTGCGCACGACAAAGAATTGCAGGCCCGCGGCCTGCTCCATCTCGCGCACCCAGCGGTGGTACTGCGCCGATGAGGAAAACGGACCGTAGGGCAGATAATCCCATACGGCGTCCTGGCCCGCGTAGGCACGATAGAGCAGCGCGGCGTGGCGTTCTGCCGACAAGGGGTCCAGCGTGCAATAAGCGCCGTCCATGACCAAACGCGCGTCCGGGGCCTCTGGCGGCGCCCACCCCGACACGGGGGCCGCGTTGATCTCGTAAATTCCCGTCATGGCAGGACGTTAGGCGCAGTTCTGCCGAAGGCCAAGCGCTTTCAACGACGCGGATCAGAGCAGCAGGCCAGGGTCCGTACCCATATCGACGCCGGGGAAAACAACCGATTCGAGGACCGACCGGTCAAGCCCTGTCAGGCCGCGCATGATCCAGCCCGCCTGGGCGCGCACATCACCCGTCGGCATCAGGTCACGATTGTCCAGCAAGTTGCCCTCGCCCAGTCCCGGCCAGGTGCCGTGGACCATGCCGCCCTTGATCGCGCCGCCCGCCAAAACCATTAACCCACCGGTCCCGTGATCCGTGCCCCTCGTGCCATTCTCACGCGCCGTTCGGCCAAACTCGGTCATCCCAATCAAGGCCGTTTTGCGCCAGGTGTTTCCGCGCATCTTGGCCCGAAGCGTGATGAGCGTTTCGGCCAAGCGGGTCAGCGCCTTGTCCAGATTGTTGGCCTGCGCCAAGTGCGTGTCCCAGCCGTTCAATGAAAAGGCCGCCACACGCGCCTCATCGGACAGTTGCTGTGCCGCAAACTCGGCGATTTGGATATGTCCCGCCCCGTCAGCCCGCGTCAGGCCCTCGCTCGCCTCCGACAGCACTTTGGCCTCGGCCAGGGCCGCATGTATCGCGGGATCGGATTCCGACACCAGGTCCAACAAACGCTCGGCCTGCGGGCTGAGCGATAGGCGGGCCTGCGGTGACCAATTCGCCACCTCTGCCGCACCGCGCAACAAATACATGTCTTCGTTGCCAATGGCATAGGCCGTTTGCGCGGTCACCCCTGGCACCGCCTGCAACATCCGGTTCAACCACCCGTCGCGCGCACCCTGAAGCGCGGATGTACCTGCCTCCAACATATCCTGGCCGTCAAAGTGGCTGCGTTTGTTGCGGTAGGGCGTGGATACGGCGTGGACGAACCCCAGTTGGCCCGCCTTCCACATCGGCATCAGCGGCGCCAGCGCGCTGTGCATCGCGTAAAACCCATCAAGGTCAATCGCGCCTTCACCGGGGCCAACCGACAGGTTTTTACGCAACCCGGCCAAGGCGGGGTCGCCATAGGGCTGCACCGCATCCAGCCCGTCCATCCCGCCGCGCAGAATGATCACGACCAGCCGGGTGTCCCAGGGTGCCGCGGCAAAGCTGACCGGGGTGACCAGCGGGCTGGCCGCCAGCGAACAGCCCAGCGCGCCAGAGCGCAGCAGGAATTGGCGGCGTGTCGTCGTCGATCTCATGGCCCGTGCTCTCCTATCTGCGTTGAAAGGCCGGGGCCATCAGCACAAGTGCGATGGCCTCTGACCGGCTTTCTGCGGCGCCGGCGGCAAAGCGGACGGCGTCATTTGCGAAGGGACCCAGCGCGCTGTCCACAAAATCCCGCGGGTCCGGCAGCGCCCCCATCACTGTGGCCGGGGCCTGGATCGCCCAATCCACGCGCCCCGCCAGCCCCTGCGGCGTGATCCAGTTTTCGTCTTCCTCGGGCCAGCCATCGGGGCCAATCGGCCGCTCCCATTCTTGTCCCATGGCCAGCAGAGGCCTGTTGAAAAACGCGCGGACTTGCTTTTCTTCCATGGATTGCAGCGCGTCCGCCGGGGGGGCCAGACTGCGCATCGCCGAACTCATATAGTCGATCGGCGGTTTGAAGTTGTTCAGCGACGGCTCCCACGCGGAGGGATGCGCGAGAAGGATTTCATAAAGGGCGAACAGGCTGCCATCGGTATCAATGTACGTCTGTTCCAGCGCGTCAATCAACGCAGGGTCCGGCGTGTCAGAGGTAAAGTGCACTGCCAGCTTCCACGCCAGATGCCGGGCCGTCGCGGGGTGTGCTGCAAGATCGGCCAAAACGGCGCGGATCGCTTTGTCGTTTTGATCGCCTTCGTAATTTTGGCCCAGCACCTGTTCGGCCCCGGGTTCGACAAAATCCTTGCGAAACTTGTACCCGTTCTTGGCCTCGAACGTCATGCCGGTGAACAGCTCTGCCAATTCGCGCACGTCGTCTTGGGTATAGGGGCCGTCGACACCCAGCGTATGCAGCTCCAGCACTTCGCGGGCGAGGTTTTCGTTCAGTCCCGCCGCCTTGCCAGGTCCACGCTTGTGCGCGATGGCGCTGTTGGGGCCAACCGCGCGAGATTGGTCGAGGTAGTCCAGCATGACCGGATGCATCACCGTCGCCTGCAGCATGTCTGCAAAGCGCCCAGTAATGAACGGACGCACCACCGCATCGATATAAGGCGTGGTGGCACGCCGCATCACGCCGCGCTTGCCATGGGCGGTAAAGTGATCTGCCCAAAAGGTGGCCAGCCGTTCGCGGAACGCAGTCTCCGTATAGGTGCGGCGCAACAGGATCTGCATACCCCAAGCGGACCATGCCCTGCGGGCCTCGCCGTTGATCTTATTGCGTTCTTTGCGCGCGGCCTCGGCAATCGCGGTCCCGCGGTTTTCGCGGCGCCGCCGCTGCGCCGCCTGCGCCTTGACCATGCGTTCGCGAAACACGGGAAAGGGTTCGGTCGGGAAGGTGTCCACCATGACGTCCGGCCCGGTCAGGCCCGCCAAAACGGCTGCTGCGTCCTGCGGCGGTGCCACCAGGGGCGACAGCCCATAGCCAAATCTGATTTCCGCAAGGTGTGGGTCGAATGTGCGCATGAGTATCCTGGCCTGCCCCAGTTATCACTGTTGCAAACACTATCACGACCCGGCTGCAGTTGCACCTGCAGCCGGGTCAATGTGCGCAAATCCTTGCTTAATCTTGCGGGATTGCCCGCAAACCCAGCTCCATCATCTGGTCGCTCGTGGGTTCCGACGGGGCGTGCATCATCAGGTCTTCGGCTCGCTGGTTCATAGGGAACAGGATGACCTCGCGGATGTTCTGTTCGCCAGCAAGCAGCATGACGATCCGGTCGATGCCTGCCGCACAGCCGCCGTGGGGCGGGGCGCCGTATTGAAAGGCGTTGACCATCCCGCCAAACCGCTTGCGCACCTCGGCCTCATCATAGCCCGCGATCTCGAACGCTTTGAACATGATCTCGGGCCGGTGGTTTCGAATGGCGCCCGACACCAGTTCATAGCCGTTGCAGGCCAGGTCATACTGATAGCCCAGCACAGCCAGCGGATCACCGCCCAGCGCGTCCATCCCGCCTTGGGGCATCGAAAACGGGTTGTGCTCAAAATCGATCTTGCCGCTTTCCTCGTCCCGCTCGTAGATCGGGAAATCAACGATCCAGGCAAAGGCAAAGCGGTCTTGGTCGATCAGCCCCAGCTCTTCGCCGATCACGTTGCGGGCGCGGCCTGCGATGGCCTCGAACGCCTTGGGCTTGCCACCCAGGAAAAACGCGGCGTCGCCCACGCCCAGGCCCAGCTGTTGGCGGATCGCCTCGGTCCGTTCGGGGCCGATATTTTTGGCCAGCGGGCCTGCCGCTTCCATCCCCTGCCCCTGGTCGCGCCAAAAGATATAGCCCATCCCGGGCAACCCTTCCTTCTGCGCATAGGCGTTCATGCGGTCGCAGAATTTGCGGCTGCCGCCGGTCGGCGCGGGGATCGCGCGGATTTCGGTGCCGTCCTGTTCCAGCAGCTTGGCAAAGATGGCAAAGCCTGAGCCCGCGAAATGCTCGCTGACGACCTGCATCTTGATCGGGTTGCGCAAGTCGGGCTTGTCCGACCCATACCACAGGGCTGCGTCGCGATAGCTGATTTGCTCCCACGTCTCGGGCGCGTCGACTTTCTTGCCGCCACCAAACTCTTCGAACACGCCGGCCAGCACGGGGGCGACAGTGTCAAACACGTCTTGCTGCGTGACAAAGCTCATCTCGAGGTCGAGCTGGTAGAAATCGGTGGGCGAGCGGTCGGCGCGCGGGTCTTCGTCGCGGAAACAGGGCGCGATCTGGAAATACTTGTCAAAGCCCGACACCATCAACAGCTGCTTGAACTGCTGCGGCGCCTGCGGCAGGGCGTAGAATTTGCCGGGGTGCAGGCGGCTGGGCACCAGAAAATCGCGCGCGCCCTCGGGGGACGAGGCGGTGATGATCGGGGTCTGATACTCGCGAAAGTCCTGATCCCACATACGCTTGCGGATGGACGCGACGACGTCCGAGCGCAGCTTCATGTTCTCTTGCATCTTTTCGCGGCGCAGATCGAGATAGCGATAGGTCAGCCGCGTTTCCTCGGGATATTCCTGATCGCCGAACACCATCAAGGGCAGTTCGCCCGCATGGCCCAACACCTCAAGATCGCGCACGAACACCTCAATCTCACCGGTGGGGATTTTGGGGTTCACCAGGCTTGCATCGCGCGCCTTGACTGTGCCGTCGATGCGAATGCACCATTCGCTGCGCACCTTTTCAACCTCGGCAAAGACGGGGCTGTCGGGGTCGCACAGCACCTGCGTGATGCCGTAGTGATCGCGCAAGTCGATGAACAAAACGCCGCCGTGATCGCGCACCCGGTGCACCCAGCCAGACAGGCGCACGGTATCGCCCACATTGGCCGACGTCAGTGCAGCACAGGTGTGAGAGCGATAAGAATGCATGGGTCCGGTCCCTTCGGGCGTGGCGTCAAGATCGGCGCAGATACACCGGGCACAGGGTGGAAAGTCAAGGACAGGGGCAGGCTGCGCGCAAAAGAAAAACGCGGGCCACAGCATGGCCCGCGTTTGCAATCCTCAACGGGTTGGATCAGGCGACCAGGTCGAACCGGTCGGCCATCATCACCTTGGTCCAGGTGGTCACGAAATCGCGCGCGAACTTCTCGCGATTGTCGTCCTGGGCATAGACCTCGGCATAGGCGCGCAGGATCGAGTTCGAGCCAAAGACCAGGTCGGCCCGCGTGGCGGTCCACTTGGTCTCGCCCGACATACGGTCGCGCACCTCATAGAGGTCATCGTCGACCGGGTGCCAGCTGTTGGCCATATCAGTCAGGTTGACGAAAAAGTCCGAGGTCAGTTGCCCTTCGCGGTCGGTGAACACACCGTGCTTGCTGCCGCCATAGTTGGTGCCCAGCACCCGCAAACCGCCCAGCAACACCGTCAACTCTTGGGCTGTGAGGCCCAGCAGCTGCGCACGATCCAGCAGCAATTCCTCGGCGCTGACGTTGTATTTCTGCTTTTGCCAGTTGCGGAAACCGTCGGTCACAGGCTCCAGCGGGGCAAAGGACGGCCCATCGGTCTGATCCTCTGTCGCGTCACCACGACCGGGGGCAAAGGGCACGTCGATGTCGAACCCAGCGGCCTTGGCCGCCGCCTCGACACCCATATTGCCCGCCAGCACGATCACATCCGCGACCGAGGCGCCGGTTTCTTCCGCAATCGGCTCCAGCTTCGCCAGCACGGCATCCAGACGTTCGGGTTCGTTCCCGGCCCAGCTGCGCATCGGCTCTAGCCGGATACGCGCCCCGTTGGCGCCGCCGCGCTTGTCCGACCGGCGGAACGTCCGCGCGCTGTCCCAGGCGGCGGCGATCATGTCCGCGTGGCTCAGCCCGCTGTCAGCAATCTTGGCTTTGACCGCATCCACATCATAATCGGTGGCACCGGCGGGCACCGGATCTTGCCAGATCAGGTCCTCTTGCGGCACTTCGGGCCCGATATAGTTCACCTTCGGCCCCATATCGCGGTGGGTCAGCTTGAACCAAGCGCGGGCAAAGGTGTCGCGGAAATAGGCCTCGTCCGCCATGAACTTCTCGCAGATCTCGCGATAGATCGGATCGACCTTCATCGCCATGTCCGCATCGGTCATCATGGGCATACGGCGGGTGACGCCGTCGCCCGCGTCCACGGGCATGTCCTCTTCCTTGATGTCGATGGGCGCCCATTGATGCGCACCGGCGGGCGACTTGGTCAGTTCCCAGTCATAGCCGAACAGCAGCTTGAAATAGCCCATGTCGAACTTGGTCGGCTCGGACGTCCACGCGCCTTCGATCCCGGAGGTGACCAGCGAGTCCGCCGTCTCGGTCTGGTTGGGGTTCATCCAGCCAAAGCCTTGGTTTTCGATGCCGCCGCCTTCGGGCTCGGCCCCCAACGCGCCTGCGTCACCGTTGCCGTGTGCCTTGCCGACGGTGTGACCACCGGCGGTCAGGGCCGCGGTCTCTTCGTCGTTCATCGCCATGCGCGCGAATGTCTCGCGCACGTGCAGCGCTGTGCGCGCCGGATCGGGATTGCCGTTCACACCCTCGGGGTTCACATAGATCAAGCCCATATGCACCGCAGCAAGCGAGCTGGCCATGGTTGACGGATCGTCCAGGTCCTCATAGCGCTGTTCGCTAGGGGCCAACCACTCGGTCTCTTCCCCCCAGTGGATGTCAATCTCGGGCGCCCAGATGTCTGACCGGCCAAAGCCGAAGCCAAAGGTTTTCAGCCCCATCGACTCGTACGCAACGTTGCCCGCCAGCAGGATCAGGTCCGCCCAGGACAGCGCGTTGCCGTATTTCTTTTTGATCGGCCACAGCAAACGCCGCGCCTTGTCCAGGCTGGCGTTGTCGGGCCAGGAGTTCAGCGGCGCAAAGCGTTGATCACCGGTCGAGCCACCGCCGCGACCATCGGAAATGCGATAAGTGCCCGCGGCATGCCAGGCCATGCGGATCATCAGCCCGCCGTAATGCCCCCAGTCGGCAGGCCACCAGGGCTGGCTGTCGGTCATCAGCGCGTTCAGGTCAGCCTTGACCGCGTCAAAGTCCAAGCCCTTGACCGCCTCGCGATAGTCAAAGTCGAGGTCCATCGGGTTGGTGCGCGCGCCGTGCTGGTGCAGGATGTCGAGGTTGAGGGCATTGGGCCACCAATCCTTGTTCGACCGCGCGCTCAGCGTCATGTTCATTGGGGCGCCGTGCATCACCGGGCATTTGCCGCTGTCACTTCCGTCCATTTTGATCTCCGATCTTTTGGGTGTCAGATCTGCATCTAACCGCATTCTGGAATCATTCTAGTCTTGCAACGCGATAACTTGAAATTCGCGGGCCAAGACTGCGATTCGGGAACGTCGGCGCGGACGCAGCGTCGATATGGGTGCAGGTTAGCAAGCCTAGGCGATTGGATTAAGTTGCATTTACTAATCACAGGCATAACTTCAGATTATGAACACGCTCACCCTGCGCCAGCTTCGCTATTTCATCGCGCTCGCCCGCGAAGGGCATTTTGGCCGCGCAGCAGAGCGGTGCGCGATCTCGCAACCGGCCCTGTCCGTTCAGATCAAGGAATTGGAAGAGGCGCTGGGGTTTCCCCTATTCGAACGCAGCCCGCGCAAGGTGCGTCTGACCAGCCGGGGGGAAGAGTTCGAGCAGCGCGCGCAAGCCATCCTGAACGCCGTGGATGACATCGGCGATTGGGCGGACACCGCGCGCCAAGGGGGGCTGGGCCAATTGCGCATCGGCGTCATCCCGACCATCGCGCCCTACCTGCTGCCCAAGATTATCCCGGCCCTGACCGCAGCCCACGCCGGGATGGACATGCACGTGCGCGAAAGCATCACACCCCGTTTGTTACAAGAGCTGTTGAACGGCCAGTTGGACGCCGCCCTGGTCGCGCTGCCAACCGATGAACCGGCGCTGACCGAAGTGCCTCTGTTCGTTGAAGAAATGGTGCTGGTACGCCCCGAAGATCACGAGGGCGAGACGCTTGTCGACGTGGACGCATTGTCGTCCATGCGCCTGCTGCTGCTCGAAGAGGGGCATTGCTTTCGCGACCAAGCGCTCGCGTTTTGCAACATCAACGCCAACCGGCCCCGCGACGGTTTGGACGGCAGCTCCCTCTCGACACTGGTGCAGATGGTGGGTGCGGGACTGGGCGTGACCTTGATCCCCGACATGGCCATCGCGGTCGAAACACAGTCGGCGCCCGTGACCGCAACCCGGTTTCAAAACCCAGCGCCCACGCGCACCGTCGGTCTGGTTTGGCGCAAGTCGAGCCCGGTTGCCCCTGCCCTACGCGAGGTGGCAGAGATCATTCGCACCACCGCATCCCCGTCGCCAAACCCAGCCTAGCCCACAAAAAAACCGCCCCAGAAGGGCGGTTTTTTGGTTGCGGGAGTAGGATTTGAACCTACGACCTTCAGGTTATGAGCCTGACGAGCTACCGGGCTGCTCCATCCCGCGCCA
>JBCBHS010000011.1:0-104380 GCA_038525395.1 Pseudomonadota bacterium
GATCTTCGGTCGCCCAGGGGGATGTGGCGCGCCTGTCCAGATCCTCGTTGCGTTTGAGCGTGCGTTTCTGGCTTTTCTTGGCTTGGAACGCCGAGACGTCAATGCGCGCGGACAGGCAGGCCGAGCATTCGGCGCAGGAGGGACGGTAGAGTACGTTTTGCGACCGGCGAAAGCCCTGCTGGCTGAGGCTGTCGTTCAGCTTTTCCGCGTTTTCGCCTTGCAGCGCGGTGAACAGCTTCCGCTCCATCCGCCCGTCCAGATATGGGCAGGGCTGTGGCGCAGTTACGTAGAACTGCGGAGCAAGGGGAAGCGTGTGGCGCATGATGGTCCTGTCTGGGTTGCGCCGGATGATAGCAAGGCTGTGCCGCGAGGCAAGAGTGTAACGCCGCCTTTACGCCCGGGCACGCCGGTTGAGCGCGGCGGTGCCCAGCACCATGTCTGTTAGTCCCTGGCCGCGGGCCGACGTGGCCATCAGCACGATCGAGATCAGCTGCAGCGGGGTGAAGGCCCAGCTGAGCGTGTAGCCCAGAGTGTGCAAGAAGGCCTGGCCTAGGTCCAAGCGTGCGCCGGAGGCATCGCGAAACTCAATCGCCATCAGGCGCATGCCCCATGTGGCAGATCCGGCCGTGAGGGTGATGATGCGGTAGAGAAAGCCCACGATGGCCATCAAGCCCACAAAGAAGAACGCAGCGACAAAGGCGGTGAAAGGCACGATGATCACGCAAATCACCAGCACGAGGACGGTGTCGATGACCCAGGCCACCAAGCGCTTGGCAGCGACGTCGCGGTAAAATTGTGGCTGTGTGACAGGATCGGCGAGGTGCATGGGCAGGCTCCGTAATGTGCACATGCGGCCCCTCAGGGCTGAGGGGCCGCGGGAGGGCGGGGTTTAGTCTTCGGCTTTGGCGGCCTTGGCGCGTTCGTCCATGAACTGGTCGAACTCGGACTTGTCCTTGGCTTCGCGCAGACGCTCCAGGAATGCCTCAAAGTTGTGTTGCTCTTCTTCCAGGCGGCGCAGCGTGTCGGCCTTGTAGGCGTCAAAGGCCGAGTTGCCGGTGGACCGCATGGTGGTGATCGGGTTGCTCATACGGCGGGATGTGCAGGATTTCGAAAACATGCGTTTGCTCCAAATCATATAGAACAGAAGGGCGAGGCCGATGGGCCAGAAGAAGATGAAGCCAAGGACCATGGCCGCGATCCAGGCACCTTTGCCCTTTTCGTCAAGCCAGCGCTCGGTCTTGGTAAACCAACCGCCAGAGCTGGGCTGGACGGGGGCGGTTGTGGACATGGACGTCATTTTCAAACCTTTCGCAAAGGCGGGGCAGGTGGCCCCGGCGGCTGATGATGTATGTGAATGCTCTTCACATTGAATAGATTGGCATCACGGGGCCGTGAGACAAGGGCTAATGTAAATCTTTTTCACATAACCTTGGTTTAGGCGGTGAAATCAGCGACTTGTGCGCCGGAAATTCGCAAAAGGTCCCGCGGTGCGGCGGAAAAGACGTGGTGCGGCGTGCCTGCGGCGGCCCAAACCGTGTCAAACTCCGACAGACGCGGGTCAGCAAAGGCTTGGATCGGGTTGATGTGCCCGATGGGAGAGACGCCGCCGATGGCAAAGCCGGTTTGCGCCCGGATCAGCGCGGCATCGGCCTTGCCCAGCGGCTCGCCTGCGAGGCGCGCCGCCTTGTCCGGGTCGACCGCGTTGCCGCCGGCAGTGATGAACAGGATCGCCTGGCCGCTGGTTTCGCCGCGAAAGATGATGGATTTGGCGATTTGGTCCACGGTACAGCCAAGGGCCGTGGCCGCATCAGCAGCGGTCCGCGCGAGGGGCGTTTCCACCACCTCGGTGTCGATCTCTGCCGCGGCCAGGGCGGCGCGGACGCGTTTTAGGCTTTTGCTCATGGTCTGGAAATTGGCGGGGACGCGCGGGCAGTGCAAGGGGCATTGACGCAGGTGCGGCACGCTTTGATGGTGCGGCCATGGAGTTTGCCCACGCCATCACCCGCACCCCGCGCCCGTTCGAGGCCGCACGTGGCCACGAGGCCGCGGGACTTGTGCCTGCGCTGACGGGGCCCGTGCGCGATTTGATCGTGGGGGTCGCGGGGTGCAGCCCGTATCTGGCCGGTCTGATCACGCGCGAGGCGGCGTGGCTGCCCGGCGCGCTCGACGATGTGGATGGGGCCTTGGCGGCTGCAACGGCACCTGTGGCCGGGGACCTGGCGTCCCTCTCGCCGCTGCTGCGTCAGGCCAAGCGGCGTGTGGCCCTGCTGGCCGCCCTTGCGGACTTGGGCGGTGTCTGGTCGTTGGAAGAAGTCACCGGCGCGCTGACGGCCCTTTCGGATATGGCAACGGACGCCGCGTTGCGGGCCGGGTTGGCTGCCCAAGTCCGGCGGGGCCGCTTGCCCAGCGACGATGTGGGCCTCTTTGTGCTGGCCATGGGCAAGACGGGGGCGGGGGAGCTGAACTATTCCTCGGACATCGACTTGATCTGCCTGTTCGACGAAACGCGGCACGCGCCGGGCGATCACGCCCAGATCCGCAGGGCCTGCGTGAAGGCCGTCCAGGACATGTGCGCGTTGCTGAGCGACAACACCAGCGACGGCTATGTCTTTCGCACCGACCTGCGGTTGCGGCCCGACCCGGCGGTCACGCCTGTTGTGCTGTCGACGGGGGCGGCAGAGCGGTATTACGAAAGCCTGGGCCGCACCTGGGAACGCGCGGCGTATATCAAGGCGCGGCCCTGCGCGGGCGATGTTGCGGCGGGCGCGCGGTTTCTTGAGGATATCCGCCCCTTTGTCTGGCGGCGGCATCTGGACTTTGCCGCCGTGCAAGACGCGCATGACATGCGCCTGGCCATCCGCCAGCACAAGGGCACCGGCGGGCCCATCACCTTGCCGGGCCACAACATAAAGCTGGGCCGGGGTGGCATTCGCGAGATCGAATTTTTCACCCAAACGCGGCAGCTGATCGCCGGGGGGCGCGATCCTGATCTGCGCGTGCGGGGGACGGTGGAGGGCTTGCAGCGGCTGGCAGAGAAGGCGTGGATCACCCCCGACACCGCCCAGATGCTTGCGGGTCACTACCGCTTTGCCCGGACGGTCGAACATCGGCTGCAAATGGTGCGGGACGCGCAGACGCATAGTTTGCCCAACACCGAAGAAGGCTTTGACCGCTTGGCGGCAATGATGGACTGTGATCGTCCCACGCTCGAGCAGGAGCTACACAGCCGTCTGGACGCCGTGCACAGTGCGACCGAGGGGTTTTTTGCCCCAAACGGGGCACAGACCAGCCCAAAGCCGGTGATGGACCCGGCGATCCAGGCGCGCTGGCGCAGCTATCCCGCGCTGCGCAGTGCCCGCGGGGCTGCGCTGTTTGAACGGATCGAGCCTGCGTTGCTGGAACGGCTGTCGCATGCGGCCAAACCGGCCGAGGCCCTGGCGGCCTTCGACGGGTTCCTGTCGGGCCTACCTGCCGGGGTGCAGCTTTTCTCGCTCTTCGATGCGAACCCGCATCTGGTGGACCTGCTTGTCGACATCGTGTCGACCTCTCCGGCACTTGCGCGGTATCTGTCGCGCAATGCGGGTGTGCTGGATGCCGTCATTGGCGGGCGCTTCTTTGCGCCTTGGCCCGGCCAAGCGGCCTTGCGCGCAGAGGCCGAGGCGCAGGTGGCTGCGGCACCGGATTACGAGGGCAAGCTGGACGCCTTGCGCGCCTTGGCCAAGGACTGGCACTTTCGCATCGGTGTCCACCACCTGCGCGATCTGATCCCGGCGGCCGAGGCGGGCACGCACTATGCCGATCTGGCCCAAGCGGCCTTGTGCGCGCTTTGGCCCGCCGTGCAGGCCGAGTTCGCGCGCCGCTTTGGACCGCCGCCGGGGCGGGGGGCGGTGATCTTGGGCATGGGCAGTCTGGGCGCGGGTCAGTTGACGGCGCAGTCTGACCTGGATGTGATCCTGATCTATGATGCCGCGGGCGCAGACGCATCCGACGGGCCACGCCCCTTGCCCAGCCGCACCTACTATGCCCGGCTGACCCAAGCCTTGATCACCGCCGTGACTGCACAAACGGCCCAAGGGCGGCTGTATGACATCGACATGCGGTTGCGGCCCTCGGGCAACCAAGGCCCGGTGGCAACCAGCTGGGCGTCTTACGACAGCTATCAGCGCAATGATGCGTGGTTGTGGGAACACCTCGCCCTGACCCGCGCGCGAGTGATGGCGGGGCCAGCGGACCTGGCGCGCGACGTTGCGGCGTTGCGCATCGACATCCTGGCCCAGCCGCGCGACACCGGCACTGTGCTGGAAGGGCTGCGCACCATGCGCAGCCGCATCGCTGCGGCAAAGGCCGCCGCCAGTGCTGCGGTGTGGCAGGTGAAGATGGGCGCAGGCTGTTTGCAAGACATCGAGCTGTTGGCCCAATCTGGCGTCGTCTCAACCGATTGCGCGGCCCGCGACGTGCCGGGCGGGCTGGCCGCGTGCGTCGCTGCCGGGCTGTTGGATGACGCCAGCGCACAACGCCTCTCGGCCACTTATGCGATGTTGTGGCGTGTTCAGATGGCCGTTCGGCTGCTCAGCACCGGCGCCATTTATCCCGCAGATGTGGGCGATGGGGGGCGCCAGGTGCTGGTGCGTGCAGTGGGCGCTGCGGATTTGGACGCGGCAGAGGCAAAACTGGTGCAGGCCAAACGCGCGGCGGCCCAGATCATCGACCGCGCCACAGCCACAGGCGCACCGAAGGAGGCAACATGATCCGCAAGGGCGACACATCCGATCCCAAAGGGCTGATCTACGAGGCCTACCGGATCGACAACATTACCAAGCCGGAATGCCGCACGATCTTTCTGGATTGGGCGCTCAGCCTGCCTGACAGTGTCGCAGCGGGGGACGCAATCGCCGCGCTGCTTGACCGGTATGGCGCCATGCAAGATGGGCAACACCCAATGACGGCGGTCTTGCAGGAAGGGCAGATTGGCATGTCCAAACCCCGCCGCAGGGGCGGGTGGCGCAGCCGCGACCGGACGCAGTGATTGGGCCACGCCTTAAAACAATCCTGCATTTGATCCTAAATTGTCTCAATTCCGCCCAAGTCTGAGGCGATCTCTACCTCCAGTTTAACAACGTGCAGCGGGAAATGCCGCGCAACTGGAGACAGAGATGAAACGCATGAAACTGGTGATGTTGCTTTTGATGGGTGGCCTTGTTTCGGCCTGTGCCAACACGAACGTCGCGTCCCGGAACGCCCCGTTCGAGGCACCGCCGCTGGCTGCACCTGTCCCGGTCGAAACCATCGTGGCGCCCGCCCAGGTGCGCGTCGATCAGATCACGGTCCGCGTGCCGCGCAGCCTTTCGGTGTCCGAGGCCAACCGCTACTTGCCCACAGGCGACATCGTCTGGCGCGAGGACCCCATCGGGGACCGTCATGCGCAGGTGGCCACCATCTTTTACGGCGCCATGGTCAAGGGGACCGAAGCGCTGGACGGTGACCGCGCCGTCAACCTCGATATCGAGGTGTCGCGGTTTCACGCCCTGACCGAAAAGGCGCGCTATACCACCGGCGGCGTGCACAACATCAACTTTTTGCTGACCCTGCGCGACGCCGAGACAGGTGCGCCGCTGGGTGAGCCGCGTCGCATCCGCGCCGACCTGGACGCCTTTGGCGGCCAACAGGCGCTGCAAGCCGAAGCCCGCGGTTTGACCCAAAAGGTGCGCATCACCAATCACCTGGCCGAGGTCATCCGCCAAGAGTTGACGACCGAACAAGGGTTCAAGAACCCCAAGCTGGGTCTGCTGCAGGCGATGAACCAAATCTGACCTTTCAGAACCCAAGTGAACGGACTAGGAGAGGGCGCTATGACAGCGCCCTTTTCTGCATCTGATCGCCCGACCATTCGCCTGCGTCCCAAAACCGACGCGCGCCGCATCCGCCACGGCTTCCCTTGGGCCTACGCGAACGAGGTCGTGACCGACCGGCGGACCAAGGCGCTGGCGCCAGGCGCCTTGGCGGTCCTCGAGGATGAAAACCGCGTGGCCTTGGGGCTGGCTGCAGTCAATCCCGCCTCAAAAATCTTCGCCCGCATCGTGGATCGCGATGTCGCGGCTGCGGTGGACCAAGATTGGTTCGCACGGCGCCTGTCGCGCGCGTTGGCCCTGCGCACGCAGCTCTTTGACGCGCCAAACTACCGTCTGATCCACGCCGAAGCGGATGGCCTGCCCGGTGTTGTCATCGACCGCTTTGGCGACATCCTCGTTATCCAGCCCAACGCGGCTTGGGCCGATGTCCATCTGGACGCGCTCGCTTCGGCAGCCGCCGCGGTGACGGGCGCGACGGTCATTTTGAAAAACGCCAGCGGACGCGCGCGCGGGCTGGAAGGGCTGGATGACGCGCATGCGGTTTTGCGTGGCGCCGCACCTGCGGGGCCTGTGCCGGTGCCCATGAATGGTGCCACCTATATGGCGGATGTGATGGGCGGCCAGAAAACTGGCCTCTTCTTTGACCAGCGCCCCAACCACGCCTTTGCCCGCAACCTGGCGCAGGATGCGCGCGTGTTGGATGTGTTTTCCCATGTGGGCGGCTTTGGCCTGGCTGCGCTTGCCGGGGGCGCGCAGTCTGCCCTGTGCGTGGACGCCTCGGCGCCAGCGCTCGACCTAGCCGCGCAAGGCGCCGCCGCGATGGGCATGGCAGAGCAGTTGGAGACACGGCAGGGCGACGCGTTCCAAGTGCTGACCGACCTCGGCACCGCGGGCGAGACATTTGACCTGGTGGTGTGTGACCCACCCGCCTTTGCCCCGGCCAAATCCGCTTTGGACGCGGGCCTGCGCGCCTACGAACGTGTGGCGCGACTGGCCGCACCGCTGGTGACGCCCGGCGGCATCCTGGGCCTGTGCAGTTGCTCGCACGCCGCTGATCTGGCCCGCTTTCGCACGGCATCCGCGCGCGGCATCGGGCGGGCAGGGCGCGATGCGGCGCTGATCCACACCGGCTTTGCCGGGCCGGACCATCCGCTGCTGCCGCAACTGGCCGAAAGCGGGTATCTCAAGGCGCTGTTCTTTCGGCTATGAAAATCCTGATCGACGCCAATGTCCTCTATCCGACCGTGATGCGCGAGGTCGTGCTGGGCATGGCCCGCGCCGGGCTGTTTCAGCCCCAATGGTCGCCTCGTATCCTAGAGGAATGGGCGCGCGCCGCTGCCAAATTGGGCGCAGAGGGCGAAGCGCAGGCGCGTGGCGAAATCGCGATGCTCGAGGTCGCGTGGCCCACCGCAAGCAAGCGCCATGCGCCCGAATTGGAGCAGCGGTTGTGGCTGCCCGATCCCGCAGATGTCCACGTTCTGGCGGCGGCGATTGCGGGGTCCGCAGACGCGATCATGACGGTGAACGCCAAGGATTTCCCGCGCAACATCCTGGCCGAGGAAGGCCTGGTGCGGGTCGATCCCGACAGCTATCTGCAAGGCTGTGCCGAGGCGCATCCAGAGGTGGCGCGGGGCGTTGCCATGGCCGTTGTGGACGAGGCGCGGCGCCTATCGGGTGAGGATTGGACCTTGCGCGCCTTGATGAAAAAGGCGCGCCTGCCGCGGTTTGGTAAGGCGGTCGAGCGGATGGGTTAGCTGGTGACCTGCCACTTGGCCTGCAAATCCTGCAGCGCCTTAATCCGCGCCGTGGTTTTTGGGTGGCTCATCAGCCACGCGGGCGCCGCACCGGAATTGGACTGCGTCAACTTCTCGAGCTTTTCAAACAACGAGATTTGCGGCGCGATCCCGATGCCTGCCTTGGTCAGCAGCGCGGCGGCGTAGGCGTCGGCCTCGTATTCATCGCCACGCGACAGGCGCGCGGCCAGCAGTGTGGTGAGGATATTGGCGATCCAAACGCCGACGCCCGGAATGAACCGCGACAGCACCATCGCCAGGGCTGTGCGCAGCGCATTCTGGCCGGAAAAGTCGATCATCCGACGCCGGCTATGGCCCAAGGCCACGTGCCCCAACTCATGCGCGATGACGCTGGCCATCTCATCGGCGCTCACCTGGCCATGGCGAAACTTGTTGTAAAACCCGCGCGTGATGAAAATGCGCCCGTCGGGGGCGGCCAACCCGTTGACCGGGTCGATCTCGTAGATGTGCACGCGGATGCGGTCGATTTCGAGGGCCGCGGCCATCTGATCGCACATCTGGCGCAGCATCGGGTCCGCCAGCTCGGTCGATTTGGCGTCCAGCTCGCGCCCGGTGCGCCAGACGGAAAACCGGTACATCGCCAGGCCATAGGCCAGCGCCAGCAGGATAGGAGCGAATTTCAACATGAGTTGGATATGGGGCCGCGCGGGGGGCGCGGCAAGGCGTATTACACGTCCCAGGCCACGGGTACCGCGCGCGGTCCGCGAAAGGCCCATCCGGCAAAGTCTACCGGCCCGGTCAGGCGCAGGTTTGGCAAGCGGGCAAAGGCCAGGGGCAAGGCCACCTCGGTGATCAAGCACCGGCTTGCCGCCGCACCGGCGCAGAAATGCGGGCCCGCGCCAAAGCTGATGGCGGCTTGGGTATCGCGGCGCAGGTCGAACGTGTCTGGGGCTTCGAAATGTGCGGCATCCCGCCCGGCAGAGCCGAACATGAGGAACACGCGGTCTTCGGGGGCAAAGGTGACGCCTGCAACCGTGTCGGCGATGGCCACCCGGCGCGGTGACATGCCGATGGGCGACATCCAGCGGGCGTATTCGGCAAAGGCCTGCGCCCATGTGGCCGTGCCCTGCATCACCCGGTCCAACTGGTCGGGATTGGCCAGCAGCGCATAGATCGTCCCGGCAATCGCATCGCGCGGCTCGTTCTGACCGCCGGAAATGATCAGCTTGATATTGGCGTGGATCGACGCCTTGTGCAGACCCGCCGCGCGCTGGGTGGCCAAGGCGGATTGCGGTGCCGCGTGATCCCAAATTTGGTCGATATGCGCATCAATCAGGGCCGTGGCCGCATGGCACCGCGCCGCGATCTGCGCATCGCCCGCGTAATTGGCGCAGCCGTCGATCATCGCCTGGCTGACCGCGTCCATCTGGGCATGCTGCATGTCCGTCAGGCCGGTGATGGCCTTTAGCGCCGCCGCCGAAACGGGCATCGCAAACTCGGCAACCAGATCGCACTGGCCCTGCGGCGCCAGCGCCTCCAGCACCGCCTGCGTCTCGCGTTCAAAGATCGGCTTCCAATGCTGCGCCACTGTGCGCGGGCTAAGCGTTGGGAACAGCGCGCGCCGCTCGGCCATATGGTCGGCCCCGTCCTTGCGCATCATGTTTTCACCCATCAGCACGGTCATCAAGCCGCCGGGCTGGTGTGAGGAAAACACCTCTGTCCGCTTTTCCTGCCGGTGGATGTCATCGCGCCGGGTCAGCAACGTCGCACCCAGCTGCGGCACATAGCATATTGGCGCCTCGGCCCGCATCCGCGCCAGATCAGGGTAGGGGTCGGCGTGAAAGGCCGCCGGGTCAATGGCGTATGTGGGGGCGGACGACATGGGCGCAGGCTAGCCGCCAAGCTTGGCTCTGACCAGCTTCATTGTTGCGCAATCCGAAACAGGACGTTGCCGGAATTGTGGCATTAATGTGTTTGGAAACAGACGATTTGACGTTAACCTGCGTTAATTCTGGGGGATTTATAATGCTTGGTTTGATGGCGCTTTTGATGGGCGGGGTCGCGGGTGCGACCATTCTGGGGACGCTGGATGATGACGACATCCAAGGCACGTCCGCCGAAGATGTGATTGATGCAGGTGATGGAAACGATTTTATAAACGCGCGCAGCGGGTCGGACATCATCGATGCGGGCCTGGGTAACGACACCGTGCAGGCCGGGTCAGGTCACGACACGGTCGCAGGCGGCGACGGCGACGACCTGATCCAGGGCGGGCAAAATGACGATGTGATCGACGCCGGCGCGGGTTTTGACACGGTCCAGGCGGGCACGGGGCAAGACATCGTGCTGGGGGGCGCTGACGACGACCTGCTGGACGGGCAGGCCGGGTCCGACTGGCTGCGCGGCAATGCGGGCGACGACACGTTGAACGGCGGCAGCGGCAACGACCTGTTGGGTGGCGGCCAAGGCAGCGACGACATCCTCGGCGGCAAGGGCAACGACGTTCTGAACGGCAGCGGCGGTGACGACAACCTAGAGGGCCAGCAAGGCAATGATGACCTCAACGGCGGGGCGGGAACCGACCTGCTGTTCGGTGGTCAGGGCGATGACAGCCTGGATGGCGGCAACGGCGCGGACGTCGTCGAAGGCGAAGACGGTGACGACCTGGTCGCAGGCGGCGGCGGGGCTGACACTGTCGGCGGCGGCACGGGCGACGATACGCTCTTTGGCGGTGACGAACGCGATTTGCTGTTTGGCGACGATGGCGACGATGCGCTCTATGGCGATGCGGGGCTCGACACCATGCTGGGCGGTCTGGGCGACGACCTGATGGACGGCGGCGCGGGCGATGACGAACTGTTGGGCGGCGATGGCGACGACACCCAGTTCGGCGGATTTGCCCAAGACACCCTCTTTGGCGAGGCCGGTGACGACCAGATGTTCGGCAATGGCGGCGACGACGCGTTGGTCGGCGGTGACGGCAATGACACCCTCGACGGTGGGTCGGGCAACGACGTGCTTGAGGGCGGCGCGCAAGGCGATGACATCTCGGGCGGCGGCGGTGACGATACGCTGCTTGGCGGCACCGGCTTTGACACCCTGAACGGCGGTGACGGCGATGACTTTATGCTTGGCAGCAACGGCAATGACGCGCTGATCAGCGGTCTGGGGTCCGACACGATGGATGCGGGCGCGGGCGATGATGTGATCAAGCTTGACGTGACCTCGGACACCGACCCTGCCCTGGACGATGTCACCGCCGGCGCCGGTGCGGATGTGATCGAAGTTTCAGGTGTCTCTGGCACGCCCGACGTCACCACCGCGTTGATCGACCTGACCGAAGCGGTGCAGGAGGACGATCTGGTCATCTTTGAAACCGGGTACGTGCAGGTCGAGGTCAACGGCTTTGCCCTACCAGACGCGAATGGTGAAAACGGTGATATGTTCGACGTCAGCGCGCTGCTGAATGACAAGGACAATGCCATCGGCACCGGTGACGTGTCGGTCGAACTGCAAAATATCGTGAACGGCATCCCCGATCAGATCATCATAAAGGTGTTCAGCGGGACCGAAGGCGATGAGCTGACGATTATCCTGAACGATCCAGGGTTCGAAGTGCCGCAAAACACCAATCAGTTCCTGAAAACGATTGGCATCCTGGCCTAACGGGTCAGGGCGCGCATTCCACGGCTGAGGCCTTCGAGTGTCATTGGCACCATGGCCTCGGCCCCAAAGATCTCTTGGATCATCTGGATCGAGTGGGTGTAGCCCCAATACTTTTCGGGCACCGGGTTGATCCACAGGTGCGACGCCCACTGGTCGCGGGCGCGTTCCAGCCAGACCTGGCCCGCCTCTTGGTTCCAATGCTCGTTCGCGCCGCCAGGATACGCGATCTCGTAAGGGGACATGCTGGCGTCACCGACAAAAATGCATTTGTAGTCTGGCCCATAGGTCCGCAGCACCTCCTGCGTGGGCGTCTGCGCGTCCCAGCGGCGGCGATTGTCGCGCCATACGCCTTCGTATAGGCAGTTATGAAAATAGAAATGTTCGAGGTGCTTGAACTCTGACTTGGCGGCGGAAAACAGCTCTTCGACGATTTTCACATGGGGGTCCATGCTGCCCCCGATATCGAGAAACAGCAGCACCTTCACCGCATTGCGCCGCTCGGGCCGGGTTTTGACGTCGAGATAGCCGTGCTCGGCCGTGGCGCGGATGGTGCCGTTCAGGTCCAACTCCTCCGCTGCGCCATCGCGGGCCCAGCGGCGCAGACGCTTCAGGGCCACCTTGATATTGCGGGTGCCCAGTTCAACTGTGTCGTCCAAGTTCTTGAATTCACGCTTATCCCACACCTTCACGGCGCGTTGATGGCGGCTTTCCTTCTGGCCGATCCGCACACCTTCGGGGTTGTAGCCATAGGCGCCAAAGGGCGAGGTGCCCGCGGTACCAACCCATTTGTTGCCTCCCTGGTGGCGACCCTTTTGTTCCTCAAGGCGTTTTTTCAGCGTTTCCATAAGCTTATCAAAGCCACCTAAAGCTTCGATTTCCCTGCGCTCTTCCGCGCTCAGATGCTTCTCCGCCAGCTTTTCCAACCACTCTTGCGGGATATCGACGGCCTCGAGCACCTGTTCGATGCTGATCTGTTCCAGCCCTTCAAAGGCGGCGGCAAAGGCGCGGTCGAATTTGTCGATATTGCGTTCGTCCTTCACCATCGCGGTGCGGGCGAGGTAATAGAACGCCTCGACATCATAGGTGGCCAGACCGGCCTGCATCCCTTCGAGAAAGGCCAGGAATTCGCGCAGGGACACGGGCACCCCGTGTTTGCGCAGGCTTTCGAAAAAGGGCAGAAACATCCTAAACGCTCAGCGTGCGGTCGATAAGGACGGTGGCGATCATGCCGACCACGACAAAGGCCAGGGCATAGCCTGCCGCGTATTGCGCCATGTCCAGCCGGTTGCCACCGCGTTTGCGTGCTGTAAATCCGCCGATAAGCGCGCCGATCAGGGCTGCTGCGATGACGATCATTTATCTTGCCTCTCAATCACTTGGGGCGGCAAGTTCATCCATTCAATGGGTTCAGCGAAGAGATCTCTCTCAGCTTGGCCCGAACCGCCCAGTCAGAGCCGAATCCGTAGCGCGCCCACCCCAGGCTGTCCAGTCTGACCGTGCGTGCCTCGGCCGTGCGCCCTTCGAGATCCAGCGCCTCTGCGCGCAGCAGTAGGAGGGTGGACAGGAGGGCCGCGTTTTCGTTGCGCGCGGCCTGGTCGATATGCGGGCTTAGCAGGACCAGCGCCCGGTCACCGTCACCGCGGGTGATCGCATAGGCGGCCAATTGTGTGGCCACATAGGCGCGGTGCAGGTCGGCGCCGCGCGTGGCGGCATAGTATTGGTCGGCCGCACGGAAATGCGATTGCGCGGCTTTGGGGTCGGAGGACAGGAGCAGACGACCGTTTGCATAATGCGCAAACGCACGACGGTGGTCTTTCCACCCCATGGCTTGGGCGATGTTCAACGCGCGCTGAGCTGCCTCGCGCCGCGCTTTGGGCTTGGCACCGGGGCCGAGGGCGGTTTGCACCGCCTCGCTCCAGGCGCGGGGGGTGCGGGTGGCGTATTGTGCGGGCAGGCGGTCGCCCTGCGGATTGATCCGGGCAAAGATGGCGGGCAGGCGTGCCGCCACCTGGCCCCGCGTCATGCCAGAGCGCAGTTCGGGCGCATAATAGGCCCGCAGCATCATCATATCAAAGCCGGTCAGCACCGTGTGCACGTTGTCATCGTTGAACACGCTGTCGGGCAGGCGATAGAGGTCGTTCAGCGGGCCGATGGCCTGGGCCAGTTCCTCGTGCAGGCAGTCGCGCACCTCTTGCGGGCTGGCGTCATTGGGCAGGAAGATGGCGAGGCGGTCGCGGGTGCGCAGATGGCTCCAACTGGTGCGGACGCTGCGGCGGTTGGCCTTGTATTCCTTGATGTCGGTGATGTTGGGCACCACGAAACAGGCGGCATGGGGCAGGGCGCGGCGGATCTCGGCCCGGCTGACGGCTTGGATGGTGATGTTGGCGGCGGTGCCGGGGGCGGATTCGTAGATGTTGATCCCGGCTTCGGTCCGCAAACGGTGCATCAGGCGGCGCAGATCACTGCCCAGGGACGCAGGTGGCGCGCCCGTGACACGCACGGAAATCGGCCCCTCAAAGCGGGTGAACACCGGCAGCGCCCGACCCGATTCCAGTTGAAAGCTGAGCTCGATAAAGTCCAGCGCCAGATCGTTGTTCGACCGAATGGGCACCGACGGGCGCGGCGCGCCAAAGGTTTTCATGGGCGGCAGGTTGCTGGCCGACGGCAAGGCGCGGGTGGGCGTGTCGCCCGGCGTCACAGGCACGCACGCGTTCAGCAACAGCACAAATGGCAGGACGAAACGGCGCATCTTACTCATCCTCTTTGATATTTCACAAAGGGGGTGAGGGTGCCCACGCGGTCATAAAGCGTGCGTGCGGTCGTGTTGAACTCTTGCGTTAGCCAATAGACGGAGGCCACGCCAGCAGCATCTGCCGCGGCATAGACCGCCTCGATCAGCTTGCGGCCCACGCCGGTGCCACGCACGGACGGGGCGGCATACAGGTCTTGCAAATAACAGGTGTTTTCCACCGACCAGCCGTGCCGGTGAAAGAGGTAATGGGCGAGCCCAACCAGGGTGCCGTTCTGCTCGGCCACAAGGCCGTTGAAATCCTGCGGGTCGGCCCCGATCATCCGGGCAAAGGCGGTGTCATAGACTTCTTTCGGGCGGGTCGTGTCATAAAAGGCGAGGTACGCTGCCCACAGCGCATTCCATTGCGGACGATCCGACAAGGAAAGTGGGCGCACAATCAGTGCGTCTGAACCGGTCATAATTACTGCCTGCCTGCCTTTTAGCATCTTGGATGTGGGCGTTTTCGCCTCTCATCAAGGTCACGGTATGGAGCATTTCAGGCAAAAGAAAGACATTTTATCCACAGCCGCGCCCGGACCTGCGCGGTAGCTGGGGAATGTGGCACAAATGACTCGACTGGTGTGGCTGATGTCGTTTTTGGGCATGCCGGGCGCTGCCGTTCTGGGCACATCAAAGCGCGACGGATCGGAGGATGCACCATGAAAGCCGCTGTTTTGGAAACATTTTCCGGCCCTTTGCAGCTGCGCGATGTGCCTGATCCGTTATGCCCGCCGGACGGCGCGGTTGTCGCGGTTGAGGCCTGCGGCGTCTGCCGGTCGGACCACCACGCCTGGGTCGGGGCGGACCCGGATGTGGCCTTGCCGCATGTGATGGGTCACGAATTTGCAGGCACGGTGATCGAGGTCGGCCCCGCCTGCAACCGCTTTGCCAAGGGCGACCGGGTGACGGCGCCGTTCATCCTGGGCTGCGGGCACTGCACAGACTGCCGGGGCGGTCAGCCGACCATTTGTGTCACACAGTCGGTGATCGGCTTTACCTTCTGGGGCAGCTTTGCCGAGGCCGTGGCGATCCCAGCGGCGGATTTCAACTTGGTGGGCTTGCCGGATGGTCTGGACGCGGTGTCTGCGGCGGGCATGGGCTGCCGGGTGACGACCGCCTGGCGTGCCTTGGTGGACCGGGCCGACCTGCGACCTGGCGAGTGGTTGGCGGTGCACGGCTGTGGCGGTGTGGGGCTGGCGGCGATCTTGATCGCGGGGGCCCTGGGCGCGCGGGTCGTGGCGGTTGATATCAGCGCGGGCGCTTTGGACCAGGCGCGCGGGTTCGGGGCAGAGGTCACGCTTGATGCCTCGATGGGCGCGGAGGCGTTGAGCATCGCGATCCAGAGCGCGACGGGGGGCGGGGCGCATGTGTCGCTGGACGCGCTGGGGATTACGGCGACCTTTGCGGGCAGCCTTGCAGGCCTGCGCAAGCTGGGGCGGCACGTGCAGGTGGGGATGCCGGTAGGCGTCCATGCCACGGTGCCGCTGCCGCTGCTCGACCTTGTCTATGCGCGGCAGCTGACGCTGATGGGCATGCGGGGCCTGGGGGCGGCGGATTTCCGACCGCTGATGCAGATGATCGACGGGGGGCGCTTTGACCCCTCGGCGCTGGTCACCCAGACCATCCCGCTGGCCCAGGCCGAGGCGGCCTTGCGCGCCATGGACAGCGGTGCGCAGGCCCCTGGTGTGACGGTGATCAACCGGATGACCTAGCGCTGGCCGCGCGCCATAAAGGCCAGCCGTTCAAACAGGTGCACGTCCTGTTCGTTCTTCAACAATGCGCCATGCAGCTTGGGCAGGGCGCTGGCGCCGTCGGACTTCAGATCTTCCGCGCTCATATCCTCGGCCAAAAGCAGTTTCAGCCAGTCCAGCACTTCAGAGGTCGACGGTTTCTTCTTGAGCCCCTGCTGATCGCGGATCTCAAAGAACTGGGTGAGGGCGGTGGTCAGCAGGCTTTCCTTGATGCCCGGATGGTGCACCGCGACGATGGCTTTCATCGTGTCGAGGTCTGGAAAGCGGATGTAGTGGAAAAAGCAGCGGCGCAGGAACGCGTCGGGCAGTTCCTTTTCGTTGTTCGAGGTGATGATGACCACGGGGCGCTGCCGCGCGCGGATCGTCTCGCCCGTCTCGTAGACAAAGAACTCCATCTTATCAAGCTCTTGCAAGAGGTCGTTGGGAAACTCGATATCCGCCTTGTCGATCTCGTCGATCAGCAGCACGACCTTTTCGTCGGCCTCGAACGCCTCCCACAGCTTGCCCTTTTTGATGTAGTTCGACACATCATGCACGCGGTCCTCGCCCAACTGGCTGTCGCGCAGACGGCTGACGGCGTCGTATTCGTACAGGCCCTGCTGCGCGCGCGTGGTGGACTTGATATTCCATTCGATCAACCGCAACCCAAGGCTGCGTGACACCTGTTTGGCCAGTTCGGTCTTGCCTGTCCCCGGCTCTCCCTTCACCAGCAAGGGGCGTTCCAGCGTGACGGCCGCATTGACCGCAATGGTCAGATCGTCGGTTGCGACATAGGCGTCGGTGCCTTGAAATTTCATGTGTGTTCACCCTGTTGCGGCCAATTGTTCATCACGAGGCTTTTAGCCAATCTGGGGCGGGAATGGGTAGTGACAATCCTATGTGCCTCGGATAGACGCTGCGGCAGGGAACTGATCGGGGCGATATGCAGGATACCTTTGGGGACACCTATGGCCAACATCAGTCGAATTGAGGGGAAGCAAATGAAACAGGAAGTGTTCCTGCCGGACGATTACAGCCCGGCAGAAGACGAGCCGTTCATGAACGACCGGCAAGTCGAGTATTTTCGCCGCAAGCTGCTGAACTGGAAATCCGAGCTGATGGCGGGCAGTCGCGACACCATCGAAGGGCTGCAAGACGGCACCCGCAACATCCCCGACGTAGCCGACCGGGCGTCCGAGGAAACCGACCGCGCGCTGGAGCTGCGCACCCGGGATCGCCAGCGCAAGCTGGTGGCCAAGATCGATTCTGCCCTGCGCCGGATCGACGAGGGCGAGTATGGCTATTGCATCGTGACGGGCGAGCCGATTTCGCTGAAACGTCTGGATGCACGCCCCATCGCGACGATGAGCCTGGAGGCGCAGGAGCGTCACGAGCGGCGCGAAAAAGTCCACCGCGACGACTGACAGGTTAACGCAGCGTGCGGTGGGGCTGTGACACGCAGTGCCGCCGCTTGTGCGCATTTTGGGCCGCAAACTGCACAGTGTGCTGCGGCCATTTCCCCCTCAAAAACCACGATATTCGTAAACATGCGCAGTTTGCTTTGCAAAACGCGCAGTTTGACCACGCCGCGTCTGGTCATGTTTCGTTAACCACCATGGCCGCGTTAACCTTTTGCAAGGTGCGTTAAGACTGCGTTGACACTTGCGGGCCCGGAGTGTCATCGCGGCCCGGCGCATTGGGGTCGTCGCAAAAGAGCGCGATCTTGTTCCCGTCCGGGTCGCGCAGGTAGCCCACGTAGAAATGCGCGCCGTAGTCGGCGCGAAAGCCCGGCGCGCCCGCGTCCGATCCGCCCGCGGCCAAGGCGGCGGCGTGCAGTGCGCGCAGGTGCGCTTGGCTGGGCACCTCGAACGCGACCATCGCGCCGTTTCCTGGCGAGGCGGCCCCGCCGTCGAACGGGGATTTGACGTAGAATTCGGTGCCTGGCCGCTGTCCCGGAACCTCCGGCGGCAGATAGCTGAGATCGCCGTGATAGCCCTCGACCGTATAGCCGAGCGCGGGCAGGAACGCCCCGTAAAAGCGCGCGGCGCGGGTCATGTCATTTGCACCGACGGTGACATAGGCAATCATGGTTCGGGCACCTTTTGGGCTGCGGCGACAGCCCCGTCTACACCCAAGGGCGCCCAACCGCCAACCCTGTCAGCCTTGCGCGCGCGCCAGCATGCCGAACAGATCGCGCGGATCATCCGGGTCGGCCAGCAGGTCGAGCGGGTGATAGAACGCGCTGCCCGCGATCTGGTCGCGCACATAGCGCAAGGCCGAGAAGTCTTCGATCGCAAAGCCCACGGAATCGAAGATGGTGATCTGCTTGTCCGACACGCGCCCCGGCTTGCGGCCTGCCAGCACCTCCCAAATCTCGGTCACGGGGTGGTCGGGGGCCAGTTGTTGGATATCCCCTTCGATCCGCGTCTGCGGCGGGTATTCGACAAAGATATCGCCCCGCTGCAGGATGGGGGGCGCGATTTCGGTCTTGCCCGGGCAGTCGCCGCCGATGGCGTTGATGTGCACACCGCTGCCGACCATGTTGTCGGTCAGGATGGTGGCATGGGCCTTGTCTGCGGTGCAGGTGGTCAGGATCTGCGCGCCCATCATCGCCTCTTCGGCACTGGTGCAGGCGGTGACGGTCAGGCCGGTGCCGGCCAGGTTCGCGGCACATTTCGCCGTGGCGGCGGCATCGATGTCATAAAGACGGACGTGGGTCACACCTGCGATGGCCTGCATGGCGAGCGATTGAAATTCCGACTGTGCGCCATTGCCGATCATGGCCATCGTCGTGGCCCCGGCGGGCGCCAGCGTTTTGGCGACCAGGGCGGATGTTGCGGCGGTGCGCAGGGCGGTCAGCAGTGTCATTTCCGTCAGCAGCACGGGATAGCCGGTGTCGACATCCGCCAGGAGGCCAAAGGCCGTCACCGTTTGCAGACCTTGGCCCGCGTTCTTGGGGTGCCCGTTGACGTATTTGAAGCCATAGCTTTCCCCGTCCGAGGTCGGCATCAGCTCGATCACCCCTTCGGCGGAATGGGCGGCGACGCGCGGGGTCTTGTCGAATTGGTCCCAACGGGCAAAGTCGGCGGCGATATAGTCGGCCAGCCCGCGCAGCATCTGGGTCAGGCCCACGTGGTGGACCAGTTGCTTCATGTGATCGACGGACACGAACGGCACGAGGGCCTTGTCGGAGGGGTCTTGCATATGCGGGCTCCTTAAAAGGCGCGGGTGGGGCGGTCGAAGATGCGGCGCCCAAAGGCCGAGGCGGTGAGGTCGACCATGGTTTGCGCGGTGCGTCCGCGTTCGTCGAGGAACGGGTTCAACTCGACCAGGTCGAGCGAGGTCATGAGGCCGCTGTCGCAGATCATCTCCATCACCAGATGCGCCTCGCGCATGGTGGCGCCGCCGGGGACGGTGGTGCCCACGGCAGGCGCGATGGACGGGTCGAGGAAGTCGACATCAAGCGACACATGGAGCTGCCCCCCCGCGGCCGCGACGCGGGCGAGAAAGGCGGCGAGGGGCTGGGCGATGCCATGCTCGTCAATCTGGCGCATGTCGACATAGGTGACGGCGGTCTGTTCGAGGGCCGCGCGTTCGGCGGCATCGACCGACCGCAGGCCCAGCATCGCGATGCGGTCATGGGGGATCGGGTGCGGCACCGGCGGAAAGCCGTCAAAGCCCGCGCGTCCCGTCAGGTAGCCCACGGGCGTGCCGTGCAGGTGGCCCGAGTCCGTGGTTTGCGGCGTGTGATAGTCGGTATGCGCGTCGAGCCAGAGGACAAAGAGCGGCCTGTCCGCTGCGGCGGCCTGCGCGGCCAGCCCGTGCACCGTGCCCAGCGACAGCGCGTGATCGCCGCCCATGAAAATGGGCAGGCTGTGCGCGCTGACCTGTGCGGCGACATCCGACAGCGCGTGGGTCCAGGCGATGGTTTCGTGCAGGGCGTATATGTGGCTGCTGTCGCCGCTTGCGTGTGCGTTGGGGGTGACGTTGCCCCTGTCCGTGACCGCGTGCCCCAGATCGCGCAGGGCGCGCGCAAGGCCTGCGGTGCGGTAGGCGTCGGGGCCCATCAGGCAGCCGCGGCGGCGCTTGCCGCAGTCCATGGGCACGCCCACGAGGGTGATGTCGGTCTGTGTCATGGTGCCTCCGGCCAGCTGGTGCTGTCGGATGTCTGCGCGAATTGCGTTGCAATCAACGGATCAAATTGCGCATATCGTGCAGCATTTGATCAATCAGGAGGTTCAGGTGGACGATACGGACAATCGCCTGGTGTCGGCCTTGCGCCATGACGCGCGCGCGTCGCTGTCTGACCTGTCGCTGCGGCTGGGTCTGTCGCGGACCACGGTGCGGGCGCGGATCGAACGGTTGAAGGCGCGGGGCGACATTCTGGGCTTTACCGTGGTGCTGCGCGAGGACACGCTGCGCGACCCGGTGCGCGGGCTGATGATGATCGGCATCGAGGGGCGCGGGACCGAGCGGATCATTCGCCAGTTGCAGGGCATGACCGAGGTGCGCGCGGTCCATTCGACCAACGGGCGCTGGGACGTGATCACCGAGATCGGGACCGACACGCTGGAAAGCTTTGACGCGGTGCTGTTTCGCATCCGCCGCTTGGACGGCGTGGTGGCGAGCGAGACGTCGTTGCTGCTGTCTACGCGGAAGTCGGCCTGATCCGCAGGGCGGCGAGCCAGATGAGCGCGAGCCCGAGCGAGATCACCATGTTCCAGCCCGCCATGCTGAGCCCGGCGAACTGCCAGGCAATCTCGTCACAGCGGATCAGGGGCGCGGTCATGATCTGATCAAAGAGCGCGTCGGGGTCCAGATCGCCGATGGGGCCTGCGCTGCAAGAGGTCGGGCCCTCCCACCAGCCTTGTTCGACCCCCACGTGATAGCCGCCAATGGCGGCGGTCGTCAGGGCGGCCAGCGCGCCCAAGGCGATAAGGGCGGGCAGGGGGACAAAGAGGGCCAGCGCACCCAGCGCGATGGCAACGGCGTGGGGGTAGCGCTGCCAGATGCACATCTTGCACGGCGCCCAGCCGAGGGCCTGGAACAGGAAGGCGCCCGCCAACAGAAGGGCCGAGCCCAGGGCTGCGGCGGCGATAAGGCGGTGGCGTGTGAAGGTCATAGGCCGATCCAGGTTTTCACGAGGCTTGCCAGCGTGACGCCAGCAACCACCAATGTTGCGATCCATGCGGTGCCCAGCAGGCTGCCCAGCAGGACCAGGATGCCGTCCCGTTGCAAGAGGCCCATGGCGATGATGACAACGGCCAGGCCGGGCACGGTGTTGGTGCCGGGCAGGGGCACCAGGATCGATGCGCTGAAGACGACGAGGCCCAGGCCCACGATCCGGTCGATTGGGTTTTGTGTCAGGGCGCGCAGGCGCGGGCGGCTGACCGCTTCGATCCGCTTGAGCCAGGGGGCAGAGCGGCGCGACAGGGTTTCGAGCCCTTGGGACGACATCTGACGTGCGCTGAGCGGGCCGGGCAACCAGGGTGTGCGGCGCCCCAGCAAGATCTGGGCGGAAATGAACATCAGCGGCAGGGCCACGATCTGTGGCAGACCGTAGAGGAACGGGATGCAGCAGGGCAGGGCGAGGATCAGCAGGAACAGGCCAAAGGCCCGCGCGTCCAATTGGCCGAGCACCCAGTCCAGCGTCACGGCCTGCCCACCGGTCTGCGCCACCAGATCGGCCAACTGGTCCGAGATTGCGGTGTCCTGAGCCGAGGGGGGCGAGGGGGCCGTGGGGGCCATGGTGGTGACATCTCCTGCGCTTTTGTCCCCGGCTATCAAATCGCCGGGGGCTGTGCCAGTGTCCTGACTTGGGTCAGAAAAAATGTCACGGGCGCCGGGGTGGGGCCGCTTGCCCATGCCTGCGCACCGGTGTAGGAGGACGCGAGGCCCAAGTGGCGGAATGGTAGACGCAGGGGATTCAAAATCCCCCGCCTTTGCGGGCGTGCCGGTTCGAGTCCGGCCTTGGGTACCAGCCTCACAGACATGTGGACAAGCGACCGTGCCCGGTCGCGGCACGCGCGGTTCGGGGCCAATGCGGCCACGCGGGATCATCCAATTTGACCGCGGCGCAAACATACGGATCAGCATGTAAACCAGGTGGATCACGCCGCCGCATATTGCGTCCCGCAGCATGAAAAATTCTACCTTAGGTAGCATAAATCCGCCGATCAGTGATTCGCATTTCGGCGCTGCAAAGCCCCCTTTGTGGCCAGTTTTGGGCAAATGGTGGGATTGAACACGGTCCGAGAACGGCCTTGCCCGCATTTCGGGCAAGACTGACCCACTTGGTTAACGGCGCTATTGTTTCTAGGCCGGAAACCGGACGTTGTATGGACGTTTCGGCAGAAAATGGCGCAAAGCGTTGCAATACTGTGTATTCGACGTTTTTCCGCCGATCTGGGCCTTATCGCTTAGCGGGAAGCTGCCACTTGGGGTTGAATATTGTCCACGGCCCTGCCGGATTTTGCACCATCGGCGGCCGTATTGGCGACGTTTTTCGGACATTTTTCACTTTGTTTGCCTCAATCAGCCTCGTAAGAACGGTCTTGCCCAACTGGGGGGCGATGTCTGTAGGTCACGGGGGCGACCGCACAAGACGTGCCTGAATTGGTACGGAAGATGTGTGCTCGCGACGTTGCTGCGCAACGGTGCTGCATGGTGTGTCGGTGTCATCCGGTGCGCACTGTAGACGTGTCGTCTGCCATTTTCCTCCTGTTCGAGCCGGCTGTGTGGGTCGCCTGACGCCTGCCGCATCGCGCCAGTGTTCGGGTGACGAGTGAGTGAAAGAGGACGACGTCAAGATGTGTATTGAACCGCAACAGCGCAAAACGCGCTTGCGCCGACAGGGCCAAGCGCCTGGCCCGTCGCATGCGGTCCAAGCGTCTGCTTCCAAATCTGTATTTTATCCGGCCGCGTTGCGCGCCGTCAGCAACAACGCCTAGGAGTTCCACGCCATGACCAAGTTTATTGATTTTAACGACCTGTCCACCGGGACTGTTGTCGACAACGAATTTAACGCCGACGGCGTGACCATCTCTGCCACTGGCGGGTCGGGCAAGGCGATGATCTTTGACACCGCGCACCCCACGGGCAACGACCACGACCTGGCGACCACCAACCTGAACAAGGCGCTGATCATTTCGGAGGACGGCGACAGCCACGACCCCGATGACGAGGCGGGTGGCGGCACGCTGCGCTTTGATTTTGACGACCCGTCGTCGATCAACCGCTTGACCTTCCTCGACATCGAAGAGGGCGCGAAGGTCAAATTCTTTGACGCGGACGGCCATCTGATCAAGACGGTGGACGTTCACAAGACGGACGATAACGGCCAGATCATCGTCGATTTCGACGTGGACGACGTGGCGCGGATGGATGTGGTCCTGCACGGGTCGGGGGCCATCGACAACCTGGTGTTCGCCCCCACCACGGGCGACGGGATTGTTGAGGGCGACAATGGCGACGACCTGATCGACATCAACTATGTGGACGACCCCGAGGGCGACCGCATCGACGCCGACGACCAGATCCTGCCGGGCGAGGCCAAGGACGACGACATCGTGGACGCCCTGGGCGGCGATGACACCGTCAAGGCGGGCGAGGGCGACGATGACGTCTATGCCGGGTCGGGCAGTGACAGCGTGCAAGGCGGCGCGGGTGACGACCTGATCTATGGCGACAGCAACTATGCGGGTGAAAACGCAGGTGTGACCACCCGCGAAGTGTTCGAGTGGGAAAAGTCGCCCTTTGGGGACGGCAACAACCTGGGCGGCTTTACCCAGGACACCGGCAATGTGGATGTGACCTTTTCCATCATCCAGCAGTCGGGCGCGTCGCGCACCATTCAGTCGAATGACGACCAAAACGTGGCCAATGTAGATGGCGACGGCAACACAATCGACGACAACAGCTCGCTCGACAACGTGTTGAACGGGCACGGCAATTCGGCGGATTACAAGCTGGAATTCTCGGACGAGGTCGAGGACGTGTCGTTCCGCATCAACGACATCGACGGCGACGGCGTTGTCTATGTCAAAGCGTTCGATGCGGATGGCAACCAGATTGTCGTGAACCTGGAAGGTGGCGAGAACCTGACCATGCTGGACACCGATGGTGTCGCAGGCAACGACACAGCCGACAGCAATGGCGGGTACAAGCCCGATACATCGTCCGAATATTCCGTGCTGGTCAGCATCCCGGGCCCGGTGGCCAAGATCGTGATCGAGCACAGCCAGGACGGCGGCAACAATTCCGGCATCAACATCACCGACGTCTACTTTGACGCAACGGTGGCGGATACGGGCGACGCGGGCAATGACACGCTGGAAGGCGGGTCGGGCAACGACACCATCTTTGGCGAAGACGGCGACGACGTGATTTCCGGCGGCTCTGGCAAGGACGTGCTGGACGGCGGTGACGGCAATGACACGATTGGCGGCGGCGGCGGTGCCGACCTGATCACCGGTGGCGAAGGCGACGATATGGTCGAGGCCGCGTTTGGCAACGACACCATCGACGGTGGCGCTGGCAACGATGACCTGTGGGCGTCGGGCGACGACGACCTGGTCAATGGCGGTGACGGCAACGACAACATCCACGGCGGCCAGGGCAAGGACGTTCTGAACGGCGACGCGGACGATGACACCATCTATGGCGGGTCGGACAACGACACCATCGACGGCGGCACCGGCGACGACCTGTTGTTCGGCGACGGCAACTTTAAGGACGACACGGGTGCGCCCGGCAACGACCTGATCGAAGGCGGCACCGGCAACGACACCATCGACGGCATGGACGGCGACGACACCCTGCTGGGTGGCGACAACAACGACAGCATCATGGGCGGCGACGGCGACGACTTTATCGACGGCGGCGCACAGAAGGACGAACTGTTTGGGGGTGACGGCAACGACACCATCCTGGGCGGCAACGGTGCGGACAGCATCGAGGGCGGCGCGGGCGACGACAGCATCGACGGCGGCACCGGGGGCGACACCGACCTGTCGGGCGGCACCGGCAACGACACGATCATCGGCGCGACGGGCCGCGACACCATCGACGGCGGCGACGACGCCGACCTGATCTTTGGCGGGGCGGGCGACGTGATCGACGGTGGCGCGGGCGGCTTTGACACCGACCCGGCCAAGAACACCGACCTTGACGTGCTGGACCTGACTGGCCAGGGCCGTTTCTTCATCGACAACAAGACCGTCGACAGCAACGGCAACGGGTTTAACGGGACGGTTGTCTTTGTCGACAGCGACGGCAACCCAACCGGCCTGACACTGACCTTTACCGAGATCGAGGAGATCGTCGGCGACGAGGTCGATCCGCTGGACGGGATCGTGTCCAACGGCGACGAGGGTGCGTTGATCGACGTCAACTATGACGGCGACCCCGAGGGCGACGTTGTGGACGGCGGCGACAACATCTTTTCGACCGATCCCGACAAGGCCGATGACGACATCATCGAGGCCGGTGGCGGCAACGACACCATCATTGCGGGCGAAGGCGACGACAGCGTCAATGCGGGCACGGGCGATGACCAGGTGCATGGTGGTCCGGGCAACGACACGCTGAACGGCGAAGAGGGCGAGGACACCATCAACGGCGGTGCTGGCAATGACAGCGTCGACGGCGGTGCCGATGATGACGAGATCAACACCGGCGACGGCAACGACACTGTCGAGGGCGGTACGGGCAATGACCTGATCGACACCGGCAATGGCGAGTTCCTGCCTGACCTGGGCTTCCCCAACGACGATGGCACCCCTGCGCCGGGCTTCCCCTTCGGCTTTGCCGCGGATGACACCCCCGACGACGACCTCGACTTTGTCGACGGTGGCGACGGTGACGACACCATTTCGACCGGCGACGATGCGGACACCATCATCGGGGGCGACGGCAACGACGTCATCGACGGCGGGATCGACGACGATGTGATCCAGGGCGACGACTCGACCGACCCGACGGCCAGCGGCGATGACCTGATCGTCGGCGGCGAGGGCAACGACCTGATCGAAGGCGGCAGCGGCAACGACACCATCTATGCCGGCAACGACCCGGCGCTGGGTCTGGACCAGCTGAACATCGAGGACGATGGGTCAAACGCGCTGTTCCCGGCGGACCCTGTGCCCGAAAACGGCAAGGACACGGTGTTTGGTGGTGACGGCAACGATGTCATCTTTGGCGCGGACGACGATGACGAGCTGTTTGGTGAGGAAGGCAACGACACCATCGACGGCGAGATCGACGACGACTTTATCGACGGCGGCATCGGCGATGACAGCCTGCTGGGCGGTCAAGGCAACGACACCATCGAAGGCGGCGACGGCGCCGACTTTATCGACGGGGGCGACCAGAAGGACACCCTGTTCGGCGGTGACGGCGACGACACCATCTTTGGCGGCAACGGCGCAGACGAGATCGACGGCGGGGAAGGCAATGACCTGATCGACGGTGGCACGGGCAGCGACAGCAAGCTGGATGGCGGCGCGGGCAACGACACGATCTTTGGCTCGACCGGGCGTGACACGATTGACGGTGGCGACGGCAACGACCTGATTGACCTGGGCAACAGCGGCGCTGGCGATGTTGCCGCGGGCGGGGCCGACCGGGATACGTTTGTAAACGTGACCGCAGGTGACGCGGTTGACGGCGGCGGTGACGGCGATGACTTTGACACGCTGGATCTGCGCGGCTCGACACCGCCCGGAGGCTCGCTCAAGGTTGTGTTCACCAACCCCGATGCCAACGGCAACGGCTTTGACGGTGTGGTCAACTACTTTGACAGCGACGGCAACGCGGCGGGCAGCCTGACGTTCACGGATATCGAGGATGTCATCCCCTGCTTTACCCCCGGCACGCTGATCGCGACGCCCATGGGTGAGCGCCGGGTGGAAGACCTGAAGGCTGGCGACCGGGTGATCACCCGCGACAACGGCATCCAGGAAATCCGCTGGGTCGGGCACCGGGACATGACCGGGCAAGAACTGGCCTCGGCCCCGCATCTGCGTCCGATCCTGATCCGTCAGGGTGCGTTGGGCAAAGGTCTGCCCGAGCGGGACATGCTGGTGTCGCCGCAGCACCGTGTGCTGATCTCGAACGACAAGACGGCGCTTTACTTTGAAGAGAGCGAAGTGTTGGTCGCGGCCAAGCACCTGACGGACATGGACGGCATCGACATGGTTGAGGTGTCGGACACCACATATATCCACGTGATGTTCGACCACCACGAGGTGATCTTGTCAGATGGCGCCTGGACCGAAAGCTTCCAGCCTGGGGACATGACCCTGGGGGCCATGGGCGACGCGCAACGCGCCGAGATCCTGGAGCTGTTCCCCGAGCTTGCCACCGCGGACGGTGTCGCGGCCTATGCCTCGGCCCGCCGCAGCCTCAAAAAGCACGAGGCCCAACTGCTGAGCCAGTAAGGTACGGCGCCCTTTCCAAGACATATGTGCAGCATCCCCCGCGTGATTCGCGGGGGACACTTGAAACGGGGCAGGGGGGCTGCACCCGTTTTTGGTGTTTAATCTGGCGGCTGTGCCTGAACTGTTTCCATTTCTGCAACAGCAGTGCTGCAGGGCAGCACCACGTAACGTCAAATGGGGGCAAGTTTACCAGTTCAGGGTTTTTCCCCCTGATCTGACTTTGAATTTGAATTAAACCCGATCTGGCGTGTTGATCCATTGGGGGATGGGTCATTTCGCCCATCACGAGTGCGATTCAAGTGCGAAGGTAGCTGCCATGGCCACGATTAACGGGACGTCGAACAACGACACCCTACCCGGGACGAACGAAGACGACACGATCAATGCGTTTAACGGCCAGGACCTAGTGTCAGGCGAGGGCGGTGACGACAGTATCCTGGGCGGCGGTGGCAATGACACGCTGTTCGGCGATGTGGGCGCGGGCACGGCGGCCGGCGCGGATGCGACGCCGCTAGTCATCGATTTCAACAACCTCGTGTCGCCCAACCAGGGCAATGTGAACCCCGGCGCCTCGGCCGTGTATAAGAACGTGGCGCAGCTGGACGATGGCACGCAAGTGTCGGCACGCATCGTGCTGGTGTCGAAATCCGACAGCCGCATGACGGTCGACCTGACCGGCGGCGACGGGTTCGAGATTTTGATGAATGGGTTCGGGACGGGCGACACGGCCGAGTTCCGCATGGAATTCTTTATCCCCGACAGCCCCAATGCGACAACCGGTACGCCTGTCGCGCTGAATTCGACCGCGACGATCAACGATTTGGACCGGTCGAGCGTGGGCAACCAAGAAGCGGTGACCATCGACGCAAACAGTTTTACGTCCTTTGCGACGTCGGACAATTCTGTCCTGAACGTCATCACCTCTGGCGGCACCGTGACTGCCGAGGGCCGCGGCAACAACGACCCCGACGACCAAGAGGCGTGGTTCTCGGCCTCGTTTGAAAACCGCGAGTTCATCGAATTCACGCTAGAGACGCGGTCGGGCAATTCGGGCTTTTCCTTCTCGGGCGATCTGATTGACGATGCGGTGGTCACCCCGATCGAGGCGGGGGATGACACGATCGAGGGTGGCAGCGGCCAAGACGTGATCTTTGGCCAGGGCGGCGATGACAGCCTGTCGGGCGATGGCGGTGACGACGACATCGACGGCGGCGAAGGCAATGACGTGTTGGACGGCGGCCAGGGCCAGGACGCGTTGATCGGCGGCGCGGGCAATGACACGCTGATCGGCGGCACCGGCGATGACACGCTGTCGGGCGGCGATGGCGCGGACGAGATTGTGATGGGCCCGGACAACGACCAGGCCACGGGCGGTTTTGGGTCGGACCGGTTCACCTTTGACGGTTTGGGCAACCACACCATCGTGGGCGGCGAGGATGCGGATGGCACGGACATCGACATCATCGACCTGACCGGCGTCGACGCCAATGTGCTGCCGGATGCGCCTGGGTCGGAATCGGGGACCATCGAATTGCTGGACGGGTCGGGCAATGTGGCCCGCCGTGTGACTTATTCCGAGATTGAGCAGATCATCATCTGCTTTACCCCCGGCACGCGCATCGCCACGCAAAAGGGCGAGGTGCCGGTCGAGAAGCTGCGGGCAGGCGACAAGGTCTTTACCCGCGACAACGGTGCGCAGGTGCTGCGTTGGGTGGGCCGCCGCGATCTGGGACCGCAAGAGATGCGGGCCGAGGTGCAGCCGGTGCTGATCCGTCAGGGCGCCTTGGGCAAGGGCTTGCCCGAGCGTGACATGCTGGTCAGCCCGCAACACCGGATGCTGGTGTCGTCCGATCTGGCCGAGGTGATGTTTGACGAACGCGAAGTGCTGGTGGCGGCCAAGCACCTGACGGGCCTTGACGGCATCGATCAGGTGCGCACGGGCGCGGTCAGCTATCTGCACCTGATGTTTGACCAGCACGAGGTTGTGCTGGCCGATGGTGCCTGGTCCGAAAGCTTTCAGCCTGGCGATCATTCGCTGCGCGGGATTGGCGCCGATCAGCGTGCCGAGGTGCTGTCGCTGTTTCCCGAGCTGGACACGCTGGCCGGTTTGGAAGGCTATGGTGCCGCGCGCATGTCGCTGAAGCGGCACGAGGCGCAGATCATCGTGGATCAGCTGAAGTAAGCGCTGCGCGGGCCGCACGCCATGCGGCCCACGCCTCTGGCGTATCCAGATCGGCGCGCGCGCGTGCGTCGGCGAGGGTCACCAGGTGTACCCGCTCCCCTTGCAGCACGGAGTGTCCGCCGCTGTCGCCGGTGCGTGTGGCGAAGGCGTCAAAGAGCTGGCGCGCGATGATCATCGGGTGCCCGCCTTTGCCCTCGGGCGTGGCCGCGCGCCACACGCTGGCGTCTGGATGCGCCGCGACCGCCTGGCGGACCTGCCGCAGGTCTTGGGCGGTGAGGTCGGGCAGGTCGGCGAGCAGCAGCATCACATGGGTGACCTCGGGCCCGAGGCTGGTGATCCCGCGCCGCAAGCTGGCGCTGATCCCCTGCGCGGCATCGGGCACGGCGATGGTTTGGACCGGCAGCCCCTCTAGCACCGTGTAGCGCGGGTGTGGGGCGGCGGGCAGGGTGATCCGGACATCCGCGCCTTGTGTGAGCGCCAGCGCCGCCATCCGTCGCAGCAGCGGCGCGCCGTCCACATGCAGCAACAGCTTGTCGGTGCCGCGCATGCGCGACGCGGCCCCGGCGGCGAGGATCAGGATCGGCATCATGGGCGGCAGCGTAATCCAACGGCCGCCTGACGGCGACGACATTTTGATCCGCCGGTTGGGCCGGGGAGCGCTTTGCGGGGCTGTTGGCGCGCTTTTTGGGGAAGGCGCCTTGGGGCTTTGCCGCAGATGCGACTGGTCCTGGGGTGCTGCCCCAGACGCGGCTATTCCTGGGGCTCTGCCCCAGACGCGGCTATCCCTGGGGCTCTGCCCCAGACGCAACTATTCCTGGGGCTCTGCCCCAGACCCCGGGATTTTTTTAGAACAGAGAAATGGGGGGGTGGGGGGAAGGCGGCCCCCGGTTGGTGGTCCGGGGGGACGCACGTGCGGGGTCAGCCACGCATACGGGTGCCGTCGGCGTCGAAGAGCGGGGTGGTGACCAGGGTGGCGGGGCGCATGTGGCCGAGGATCTCGATCTCGACCTGTAGCCCGTCGGCGATGCGGTCGCTGGGCACGAAGCCTTGGGCGACCGAGCACTGCGCGTGGTGCGAATAGCCGCCCGAGGTGCAAAAGCCCACCACCGCGCCATCGAGCCAGATCGGTTCATAGCCCTGCACATCCGCGTCATCGGCATCGACAACAAAGGGGCAGAGCCTGCGTGCGGGGCCTGCGGCGCGTTCCGCTTCGGCAGCGGGGCGGCCGATGAAGGGCGTGTTTTTCTTCCACGAAATAAAGCGGTCGAGGCCGGTTTCGGCGGCCGTGTAGTCGGGCGAGAATTCCGACATCCACGAGCCGAAGAACTTGTCGAGCCGCAGCGACATCATCGCCCGCATGCCGAAGGGCGCAATCCCGTGATCTTGGCCCGCGGCCCAAAGCACGTCCCAGAGGTGGCGTTGATACATGGGCTGGGTGTAGATCTCGTACCCCAGATCGCCGGTATAACTGACGCGTTGGACGATGCAGGGGGCCATGCCCACGGTGATCTCGGCCACGTCCATGAATTTCATCGCGGCCACGTCTGCGCGGGTACACGCCGCCAGCACGTCGCGGGCGCGGGGCCCGGCCAGTTGGAACCCGTTGCGCGCGTCCGAGATGTTGTCGACCTGCACGCCGTCCATCGCATGGGCGTCGAACCAGCGCATGTGATAGGCCTGCGCGCCATAGCTGGCGGTGAGTTGAAAGCGGTCTTGGCCCAGGCAGGAGATGGTGAAATCACCGATCAGCTTGCCCGCCTCGGACAGCATGGGCGTGAGGCTGAGCCGACCCGGTGCGGGCACGCGTCCCGCCATGATGCGGTCAAGCCAGGCGCGTGCCTGCGGGCCGGTGACCAGGTATTTGCCGAAATTGTGCAACTCGTTGATGCCGACGCCGCCGCGGACTGCCGCAACCTCGCGCGCGGTGGCGGCAAAGGCGTTCGAGCGGCGGAAAGACGGCGTTTCAAACCGGGCCTCGCCGGGGGCGGCGAAGTAATTGGGCACCTCCAGCCCGTATTGTGCGCCCCAGACGGCACCCATGCTGTCGAAGACGTCGAACATGGGTGTGCGGCGCCAGTTGCGGGCGGCGGGCAGCTCTTCGTTCGGGTAGGCGACGGAGAAGCGTTTTTGGTAGTTTTCGATGACCTTGGGCCGGGTGTAGTCCTGCGTGATCCAGGTGGGAAAGCGGGCCACATCCATGGCCATCACGTCGCGTTCGGGTGCGCCATGGATCATCCACTGGGCGAGCATGAGGCCCACGCCGCCGCCTTGGGAAAAGCCTGCCATCACGCCGCAGGCCGACCAGTAGTTGCGCAGCCCCGGCACCGGGCCCACCAGCGGGTTGCCATCGGGGGCAAAGGTGAAGGGGCCGTGGATCACCGATTTGATGCCAGCGGTTTCCAGCACCGGGAAGCGCTGGTAGGCGAAGGCGATGCTGTCCTCGATCTTGTCAAAGTCGTCGGGGAGGAGTTCGTGCCCAAAGCCCCAGGGCGTGCCGTCGACGGCCCAGGGGCGCGCACGTTGTTCGTAAAAGCCGATGCAGAGGCCGCGGCCTTCTTGGCGCAGATAGCTTTCGCCGGCGGGGTCCATGACGTGGGGGTGTTCGGCGTCACGCTCGTAAATCTGGGCGATCTCGTCGGTGACGATATACTGGTGTTCCATCGGGTGCAGCGGCAGATAGACGCCCGCCATCGCGGCGACCTCGCGCGCCCAAAGGCCGCCTGCGTTGACCACATGTTCGGCGTGGATCGTGCCCTTGTCTGTCACCACATCCCAGGTGCCGTCGGGGCGTTGGTTGGTTTCCTGCACCATCGTGTGCGTGTGGATCGTGGCGCCGCCCATGCGTGCGGCGCGCGCATAGGCATGGGTGGTGCCCGAGGGGTCGAGGTGCCCGTCAAGCGGGTCGTAAAGCGCGCCGAGGATGCCGTCGGTGTTGGTGATGGGCGCGATCTGCCGGATCTCTTCGGGGCCGACGATTTCGGTTTCCAGCCCCATAAACCGGTGTTTGGCCCGCTCGGCCAGCAGCATATCGAACCGGTCTTGGTTGTCGGCCAGGGTCACGCCGCCCACGTGGTGCAGCCCGCAGGACAGGCCCGTCAGCTCTTCCAGCTCTTTATAGAGCTTGATCGTATAGCCCTGCAGCGCGGCCATGTTGGTGTCGCCGTTCAGTGTGTGGAACCCGCCTGCGGCGTGCCAGGTCGAGCCGGAGGTCAGCTCGGACCGTTCCAGCAGCATCACATCGGACCAGCCGAGTTTCGTGAGGTGGTAGAGGACAGAGGCGCCGACGACGCCACCGCCGATCACGGCGACACGGGTGGTGGTTTGCATGATTTGATCCCTGGCTGTGGGTGGCGAGCCGACCCTTCGGGGAGAGTTTATTTGGCAAGATGACGGGGAAGGAGTGGTTATCTGCGACATCTTCTGTCGGTAATGGGAACGGTACTGCGTGTGAGAGGGTTTGGTGCGCATGGAATTCATAAGACACCTGCCCGAAACGGCACTGGCGCTGGTGCGCTATTATGGGCGCAAGCTGTGGGTGCGGGTCACGATCATGGGGCTGTTTGCCTTTGTGGCCCTGGGCCTGAGCCAGCTGGTCGAGCCGTTGGTGCCGCAAGACATGGCCACACGCTTGCCCGGCTCGGCCGCGGACCGGCTGCTGAACTTGATCGCCAATGCAATGCTGGCGGTCACCACCTTTTCGCTGACCGTGATGGTCAGCGTGTACCAGTCAAGTTCGACCCAGTGGACGCCGCGGGTGCATCAGCTGATCATGCAGGATGCGGTGACGCAGAACACGCTGGCCGCATTTATCGGGGCCTATGTCTATGCGCTGGTGGCGATTGTGCTGCGCGAGGTGGGCATTTACGTGGACGACCGGGCGTTGGTCCTGTTCTGGCTGACGGTTCTGGTGCTGGCCTTTGTCGTCTGGTCGCTGATCCGCTGGGTGCTGCATTTGCAGACCTTGGGCAGCCTTGTGGACACCACCCGCCAGGTCGAAGACATCGCGCGGCGCCAGTTTGAAGAGCGGTTGCAGACGCCGTGCCTCGGCGCATGCCCCTGGGATGGCGCCGTGCCCGAAGGGACAGAGCCGATCCGCGCGGCGCAGAGCGGTTATGTCCAGCATCTGTACCCCGAAGCTCTGCAGCAAGAGGCCTGCAAACACGACGTGTCGCTGTATTTTGCGCGCCAGATCGGCAGCTTTGTCTTTGTGAACCAGCCGCTTTTCTGGGTCGACGGCACGCCCGACGATGCCGAGGCCTTGGCAAATGCGGTGCGCGAACTGGCGGTGCTGGGGGACGTGCGCACCTATGACCAGGACCCCCGCTTTGGCCTTTTGGTGATGTCCGAGATTGGGTCGAAGGCGCTGTCGCCGGGCATCAACGATCCGGGCACGGCCATCGACGTGTTGAACCGCTCGGGCCGCATCCTGTCGCTTTATCAGGACGAGACCAAGCTGGACGAAGCGCCACAATACGACCGGCTGCATGTGCGCCCCTTGGACCCCGTTGACCTGATCGTGGACGCCTTTGCCGGGATCGCGCGGGATGGGGCCGGGGTGATCGAGGTGCAGCAGCGGCTGCAGCGGGTCATGGCCGGCCTGATCCAGCACCCCGATCCGGGGCTGCGCGACGCGGCGCGGGATCTGGGCGCCGAGTTTCTGGAACGCGCGGTTGCGGCCATCGACTGGGCGCCGGATCAGGACCGGCTGCGCGCCAAGGCGGCAGAGGGCGTGCGCAAGGAAAGTGGCTAGCGGTGGTGCGTCCGCGACAAGGGATGTCGCCAAAGGGCAACCGCGGCGCGGATGCGGGGCGCAGGTTGGGCCGCAGTTGACAATACTGCAAAGGCAAATCCCATGCGCACCCACGCACAGGCCGTCGTGATCGGCGGCGGCGTTATCGGCTGTTCCATCCTGTATCACCTGACAAAACTGGGCTGGACGGATGTCGTGCTGCTGGAGCGGGACGAGCTGACATCCGGGTCCACCTGGCATGCGGCGGCGAACATTCACGGGCTGCATGACAGCACCAATATCAGCCGCATCCAGCACTATACCATGGGCCTTTACAAAGAGTTGGAGCAGGAGACCGGCCAGGGCTGCGGCGTGTTTCAGCCCGGGTCATTGTACCTTGCGCAGACCGAGGCGCGGGTGCACCAGCTGCGCCTGCAAGCGGCCAAGGCCAAGCTTTATGGCATGAATTTTTACGAGGTCGACCGGGCCGAGGCGGAGCGTCTGCACCCCTTGGTCGATTTCGACGGCATCCGCTGCATCATGTGGGAACCCGAGGGCGGCAATGTGGACCCGTCGGGCGTGACCAACGCCTATGCCACCGGCGCCCGGCAGAACGGGGCCGAGATTATCCGGTTTTGCCCGGTGACCGGGACCGAACAGCAGCCCGACGGCACCTGGATCGTGCGCACCGAACAGGGCGACATAGCCACACCTTGGGTGGTCAATGCGGCGGGCCTGTGGGGGCGCGAGGTGGCCGCGATGGCGGGCGTGACGCTGCCCTTGCAGCCGACCGAGCATCAGTATTTCGTGACCGAGACAATCGACAGCATCACCGCGATGGACCGCCGCCTGCCGTCGGTGGCGGACCGCGACGGTGAATATTATCTGCGCCAGGAAGGGCAGGGCCTGCTGGTCGGTGCGTATGAGAAGGACTATCGCCTGTGGGCCGAGGATGGGACGCCGCAGGGCTTTGGCCACGAGCTGTTTGCCGACGATCTGGAGCGGATCGAGGACAACATGATGCGCGCCATCGACCGGGTGCCGGTCGTGGGCACGGCGGGGATCAAGCGGGTGATCAACGGGCCGATGATCTGGTCACCGGACAGCAACGTCCTTTTTGGCCCCGTGCCGGAGCTGACGGGGTATTTTTGCTGCAACGGCATCATCCCAGGCTTTTCCCAATCGGGCGGCATGGGGTTGCTGGCCGCGCAGTGGATCATCGAGGGCGAGATGAAATACGACATGTTCCCGTGGGACATGGCCCGCTTTGGCACCTGGGCGGGGGCCGCGTTCACCAAGGCGCGGGTGGGCGATCAATATGCCAACCGGTTCAAGATCCACTTTCCCAACGAAGAGCGCGCGGCGGGCCGCCCCGTCCGCACGCGCCCGGCCTATGAGATGCAGCGCGAGATGGGCGCGGTCATGGGCCTGAACTACGGATGGGAGCATCCGCTGTGGTTCGCGGACGCGCCGGGGGTGGAGGACACCGACGGCTTTACCCGCCAGAACTGGTGGGCGCCGGTGGGGGCCGAGTGCCGGATGCTGCGCGAGAAGGCGGGGATCATCGACATCTCGAACTTTGCCAAATACGTCTGCGACGGGCCGGGGGCCGAGGATTGGTTGAACGCCGTATTTGCCAACCGCATGCCCGCGGCGGTGGGCCGGTCGTGCCTGACCCCGCTGATCGGCAAGCGGGGCGGGATCGCGGGGGACTTTACCGTCACGCGCCTGGCCGAGGACCGGTTTTGGATCATCGGGTCGGGCATGGCCGAACGTTATCACGCGCGGTTCTTCAAGGAGGTGCCGTTGCCCGAAGGCACGCGCTTTGCCAGCCTGACCGAGGATATCTGCGGCTTTAACGTGGCTGGCCCTGACAGCCGGGCGCTGTTGCAGCGGCTGACCAATGCGTCGCTCGCGACCGAAGACTTCCCGTTCATGCGCTCGCAAACCATTACCCTGGCGGGGATCGAGGTGCTGGCGCTGCGCGTGTCGTTTACCGGCGATCTGGGGTGGGAACTGCACTGCAAGACGGAAGACCAGGCCGCATTGTATGCGGCGTTGATCGATGCGGGGCGCGAGATGGGGATCGGCCCCGTGGGCAGCCGCGCGTTGATGAGCCTGCGGGTTGAAAAGGGCTATGGCTCTTGGAGCCGGGAATACAGCCCTGAATACTGGCCGCAAGAGGTGGGGCTGGACCGGCTGGTGAAGTTGGACAAACCGTTCCTGAACCGTGATGCGGCAGCGGAGGTGATGGCACACGCAGCGCGCGAATCGCTTGTTCTGCTGCATCTGGACGCGGCGGCGACGCAGGCATCACAGGCGGATGCGACGGGGGGCGAGCCGATCTTTCACCAAGGGCGCGGCGTGGGGCGCGTGACATCGGGCGCGTATGGCTATTGCGTGGGGATGAGCCTGGCCTTGGGATATGTCAAAGACGTGGGGCCGGGTGATGTGGTTGAGGTGATGGTGCTAGGCCAGCCGCACCGCGCCACCATCCTGGATGCACCGCCCTTTGATCCAAGCGGTACACGGCTGCGTATGTAACATCAGAAATGCGGCGGGGATGCGGTTGCGCGGGCGCACTGGTCGCTAGCGGCCTGTATACTGATACCGTATTTGCCGCACGTCCGCATCCCGTCAGGCCGATGTGTCACGTTTACTCTACTTAGCGTCACATGATAGACCCGGACCATGTTGGGGAAGGCTTATTCGCACGAAGTGCACGTTTATGTCTCGAACGGGACGGTGGCGCATTTCACGATACGTGAAATGTACCACCTCTATACGTCCTGGCAGATGTGGGTTTTGATCCTGGTTGGCTTTTTGATCATGGCCACCGGGCACCCGATCACCCTGCCGCAATTCGACAGTTTTGAACTGCGCCTGGCCTTTTGGTTTATCGCGCTGTTTTTCTATCTGGTCCTGTCGATGGCCTATTCCGTACTGACCTGTCGGTTGTGGAAATATGTCTTTGGGGGGCCCATTCCACTTATCATTCTGTCGGCGCCCCTGGTCCTGGCCTCGACCTACGCCACCGGCGCGTTGCTGAGCGTGATTTTTGAACCGACGCGCCCGCCGCTGCAGATTATGACCTGGCAGATGAACCTGCGCAATGTGCTGGTGGCCCATGTGTTTGAGACGGTGGCCCTGTTGTGGTTGCTGCCCGCGCAACGCGCACGCCGGGGCGAGACGGATGCCGGGCGCACCATCACCCTTGCCGGGCGCAAGGTGCCGCTTGCCAATATCAGCCGCGTCAAGGCGGCCGAGCATTATCTGGAGATCCACGGCTTTGCCGGGACCAAGATCATGCGCGAGCGCATGGCGACCTTTCTGGATCAGGTGACGCCCGCCGACGGCATCCAAACCCACCGGTCCCATTGGGTGGCCGCGGACAATGTGCGCGACATCAAAGGGTCCAAGCTGATCCTGAAGGACGGGGGCGAGGTGCCCATTGCACGGGGCCGTCAGGACGCGGTGCGCCAGTGGATCGCCGAGGCACGGCCCGACAGCCAGGACAGCGTTATTCCAGCGCTTTGATCCGCAGGCCGGTGATCCGGTTGCCGTCCCGTGCCGTTACCTCAAAGCGGAAGCCGTGAAAGCTGAACACCTGGCCTTGGGTCGGGATCATCTGCGCCTCGTGGATCACGAGGCCCGCGACGGTGTTCGCCTCTTCGTCCGGTAGGTTCCAGTCGGTGGCGCGGTTGAGGTCGCGGATGGTCATGGCGCCGTCCACCAGATAGTGGCCGTCCTCCCCTCGGCTGACCGGGTGATCGCCATCGGGGTCGAATTCGTCCGTGATCTCGCCCACGATCTCTTCGAGGATGTCCTCGAGCGTGATCAAGCCTTGCAGCGAGCCATATTCGTCCACCACAAGGGCAAAATGCGTGCGCATCCGCAGGAACTGACGCATCTGGTCATCGAGCGTCGTGGTTTCGGGCACGTAATAGGGCGGCATCGCCACATCGCTGATGTCAAAGCGTCTGAGGGCACTCGCGTCGCCTTCGGGTCCGCCAATCACCTTGTACATCGCGCGCAAGAGGTCCTTGGCGTGGATGACACCGGTGATGTTCTCTTGCTCGCCCCGAAAGACGGGCAGGCGGGTGTGGCTGGATTTGAGGCACTGTTCCAGGATGTCCTGCGGGTCGTCCTCGGCATTGATCATCTCGATGCCGGACCGGTGCAGCATGATTTCTTCGACCGTGCGGTCGCCGAGGTCGAGCGCGCCCAGGATGCGGTCGCGGTCCTCTTTTTCGACGACACCTTCGGAATGGCCCAATTGCAGCGCGCCCGCGATCTCTTCGCGCACCGCCATGATGTGGCTGTCGGGATCGATCTGCACGCCAAAGATGCGCAGCACGCCCCGCACCAACAGGCGTACCGCAGCGACGATGGGCGAAAACACGGTGACCACCAACGAGATGGGGCGCGACACCAGTGCGGCGGCGGTTTCGGAATTGGTGATGGCGTAGGTCTTGGGCAGCACCTCGGCAAAAATCAGGACCAGCAGCGTCATGACCAGCGTTGCCAGCGCCACGCCGCTTTCGCCGAAGGCGCGAGTAAAGATGGCAGTGGCGAGCGAGGCGGCCAGGATGTTGACCAGGTTGTTGCCCAGCAGGACCGAACCGATCAGCCGTTCGTTGTCTTCGGTGATCTGCAGCGCACGTTCGGCGCCGCGCGACCCCTTGTCGGCCTGGGCGCGCAGTTTCCCGCGCGAGGCGGCGGTGAGCGCGGTTTCCGAGCCGGAGAAAAAGCCCGACAGCACCAGCAGAAACAGGATGACCCCGCTGGTCATCCAGAAGGCGGCGTCGACTGTGTTTACGGGATCGTCCATGCGTGCGCTATCCTTTGGTCTGTCCTGGGTTATGGGGGCGCTGTGAGCGGCATTCAAGAGACGAGCGCGCAGCGGCGCAAATGCCGCGTGTTTAGCTGCCGTCAGGCGCGTCCTTGGCCAGCGGATGGTGGTCCAGCACCAGCTGGGTCAACCGTTCGTCCACCACATGGGTGTAGATTTCGGTCGTGGCGACGTCGGCATGGCCCAGCATTGTCTGGATCGCGCGCAGATCGGCGCCGCCTGCGAGCAGGTGGGTGGCAAAGGCGTGGCGCAGGGTGTGCGGCGTGACCTTGTCCGCGCTGACGTCGCCAAAGGCCGCGAGCGCCTTGATCCGGGTATAGAACCAGTGCCGCGTCAGGTGGCCCGAGGCGCCGCGGGAGGGAAACAAGAACCGCGAGGGCGGAAGCCCTTTGGCCGTCGCAGCCTCTTGCACGGCATCCCGCGCGACCAGCCAGGCCGCCAGGGCGGCGCGCGCCGGGGGCGAGAGCGGGACCATGCGTTCCTTGCCGCCCTTGCCGAGGATCAGCAGCATTTGCGGATCACCCCGGGCGGAGGAGACGGGCAAGCTGACCAGTTCGGTCACGCGCATGCCGGTGGCATAGAGCAGTTCCATCAAGCAGGTGTCGCGCAGCCGGTCGTGTTGCCCCCGGCCAAGGCCACGCGCGGCGGCGAGCAAGCGGTCCACCTCGGCCTCGTCCAGCGTTTTGGGCAGACGTTTGTCCTGGCCGGGGCTGGTGATCTGGATCGCCGGGTTGTCAGCGCGCCAGCCTTCTTCGAACGCAAAGCGGTAGAGCTGTTTGATGGCCGACAGCCGCCGGGCGCGGGTGGATTTGGCAAGGCCCTGGGCGTCGCAGTGGATCAGATAGGCCTCGATATCCGCCTGCGCCGCCGCGGCAAAGTCCGTACCGCGCGCAGCCAGCCAGGTTTCGACATCGCGCAGGTCGCGGCCATAGGCCAGCAGCGTGTTGCGTGCGGCGCCGAGTTCGGCGGCCTGGGCATCCAGGAACGTGGCGATCCACTGCGCACTCATCCGCGCTGCTCCAACACCAGCACCTGCAGGGCCGTGCGCCGCGCCACGTCTTCCAGGCCCAAGGCGCGCAGGGTGGCGAGGCCGGTGGTCAGCCGCGCCACATCGCCCGCACCGCCCGCATGGGTCAGCGCCAGCGCGTCCAGCAAGGCGTGGCCCAAGGCGCCGGTCTGGGCCGTGTCGATAATCTTGGGGTCCGGCGGGGCGTCGCGAAAGGCCGCCAGGACCGCGCCCGCCTGCCCATCTGCGGTGAGCGTGGCGGGAACGTCCCCCGCCGCAACGGCGGCCAAGACCGGGCGGCGCAGCGCGCGCGCGGGAAAGACCTGTGCGGCGGTCTCGTATTGGGGCGACAGCAGCAGCACCTCAAAGGCGATGTCGGCGGTCGCGCCGCTGAGGATCATCTGCGCCAGACGGTCGGCAAAGAGGTTGGCAAAGGGCACCGACAGCTGTGCGCCGCGCATGGTGCGCCAGGCGGCGGGCAGCGTTTTGCTGACCGCGGCGGGGCTGCCCGTGCCCAGCGCGGTTTCAAAGCGTTGGAGTGCGGCGACACGGTCCCACACCCCGCCCGAGGCAGCGGGGCGGCGTTGCGTATACAGGCCCAGCAACCGGTTGTCGGGCAGGGCGCCGGTGCGGGCGAGCCGTTCTGCCGCCTCAATCTGCGTTTTCCAGCCGGCGGTGTCGCTGAGGTCGGCGTTGGCATAGACCACCGGCAGCCCGCGGGTGGGGATCGGAGTGCCGATGGCCTCGTACAGGCGGAAGAGGAGCGGGTCGGGGGTATCGGGCGAGGCGCGCGCGGGGTCGTCCTCGAAGAGATCGGGATCGAGAAAGCGTTCAAGCGCTGCGGTTTCCGCCTCGGTCACCAGTTCTAGCACCCGGCCCGTGCCCAAAAGCAGGCTGGCGGTGTCCCAATTGCCTGCACGTGCGGCACAATACACGTCATGCGCAGTGCCGGGTGACAGGCGCGGTTGCGCTTGGGCAATGGCGCAGGCGCTGGCGGTGTTGCCCACCAGCAGGGCCACATCCATCGACAGGGCGAAATGCGCAGGCGTGGTGTCGACGCCCGCCTGATCCAAGAGCGCTTGGGCCGGGTCGAGCGCGCCCAGGTCCAACAGCGCGCGCACCCGCGCCAGGTCAAACACATCGGCGCCCGTCGACGGCGGCAGCGCCTCGGCCAGGAGCAGCGTGTAGAACAGCGATTGCAAGGCGGGCAAGCGCAAGTCGGGCATCTGCGCAATCTGCCGGGCCAGGCGCTGCCCACCCGTGCCCGCCCACAGCGTATCGGGCAGGCCGGTCACCGCACTTGGCGCCAGGCCCACCCGCCGGGGGGCCGCACCGTCCAGCGGCAGCACCGACACCTCGGGCACCGTGGCCGAGGTGGCGACATCCGGCTCTGTCGGGCCGGGCAGGGCGGCGGGGGTTGGGCTTTGGCTGTCGAGCCAGTCGATGACGCTGAGCGGCGGGGCTCCTGCGTCTTGCGCCCACGCAGCGGTGCCCGCCAGCGTGGCGATCAGGCACAGGGCCGCGCGCCTACTCGACATCAAGCGTCACGGGCAGGCGCGTTTCCTCTTGCGGGGGCGAGAAGTTCGCGCCGAAAAATTCGCCCACATAGGCATAGCCCACAAGGCCGATGAACCCGATGATCAACAAGAAGATCAACAGCTTGAATAGTCGGCCCATGGATGTTTTTGCCCTAATACTGCGTCGAGGAATTCTTTGTTTTGCCCAAAGCATATATGGCCTTTTTTGCAAAATCACGTCATTGACAGCGCAATGAGCGAAAAACAGCAAAATCATCAGGACGCGGATCGCTACCGCCTGAAAAAGACGGTTGTGATGGTGGGCATGATGGGCGCTGGCAAAACCGCCGTCGGGCGCGCGTTGGCGGCGCGCATCGGGGTGCCGTTCCTGGACAGTGATGTCGAGATTGAGGCGGCCGCCGACCGGACCGTGCAAGAGATTTTTGCGCGTGATGGCGAGGCGTTCTTTCGCGCCAAAGAGACCCAGGTGATTGCCCGCCTGCTGGAAGACGAACGCGGTATTCTGTCGACCGGCGGCGGGGCGTTTCTGGCGGCGGTGAACCGCGACAACATCTCGGCCAGCGGCGTGTCGGTGTGGCTGCAGGCGGATCTGGATCTGCTGTGGCAGCGGGTGCGGCACAAGGATACGCGGCCCTTGCTGCGCACCGCCGATCCCCGCGCAACGCTGGCCGAGATTTATGCCGCGCGCGTGCCGCTATATGCGCTGGCGGATGTGGCGGTGCAGTCGCTGCCCGACCTGTCGATCGAAGAGATGGTGGACCGGGTGTTGGCCGCGCTTTGTGCGCAACGCCCGGATGTGTTGGAGAAAACGGATGCGTGAGACGGTGCATGTGCCCTTGGGCGACCGGGCCTATGACGTGCTGATTGGGCCGGGCCTGCTGGCCGAGGCGGGGGGGCTGATCCTGCCGCTGTTGCCGCGCCCGCGGGTGGCGGTGGTGACCGAAACGCGGGTGGCGCAGCTGCATTTGCCCGCCTTGCGTGCCGGGTTGGCGGCGGCGGGCATCGACATGGTCGCGCTGGAACTGCCGCCGGGCGAGGCGACGAAGTCGTGGGCCCATCTGGCGCAGGTGACGGAATGGTTGCTGGATCAGAAGGTCGAGCGGCGTGATGTGGTGGTTGCCCTTGGTGGCGGCGTCATTGGCGATCTGGTGGGCTTTGCCTGTGCCATCCTGCGCCGCGGTGTGCGGTTCGTGCAGGTGCCGACGTCGCTGCTGGCGCAGGTCGACAGCTCGGTCGGGGGCAAGACGGGGATCAACACCGCGCAGGGCAAGAACCTGGCCGGTGCCTTTCACCAGCCCAGCCTGGTGCTGGCGGACACCGATGTGCTGGCCAGCCTCGCGCCGCGCGATTTTCTGGCGGGGTACGGCGAGGTCATGAAATACGGGCTGTTGGGCGATGCGGCGTTTTTTGCCTGGCTGGAGGAGCATGCCCCGGCCATGGCCGCGGGTGACATGGCGCTGCGGGTGGCGGCGGTCAAACGGTCGGTCGAGATGAAGGCCGAGATCGTGACCCGCGACGAGACCGAACAGGGTGACCGGGCGCTGTTGAACCTGGGCCACACCTTTTGTCACGCGCTCGAGGCGGCGACGGGCTATTCCGACCGGCTGCTGCACGGCGAAGGGGTCGCGATCGGCTGTGCCCTGGCGTTCGAGCTGTCGGCGCGGCTGGGCCTGTGCAGTCAAGAGGACCCGAGCCGCGTGCGTGCGCATCTGGCGCAGATGGGGATGGCGCGGGATGTCGGGGATATCCCCGGCGATCTACCGGATGCGGCGGGCCTGCTGACCCTGATGGGGCAGGACAAGAAGGTCGTGGCGGGCACGCTGAACTTTATTCTGGCGCGCGGGATCGGCGCGGCCTTTGTCACGTCGGACGTGCCAGAGGCTGCGGTGATCGCGGTTTTGGACGACGCGCTGTCGCACGCCTAGGGGGGGCGATGGGCCCGCGCATGGCCCACCGCGCAATGCGTTGCTTAGAACGGGATTTCGTCGTCCAGATCGCGGCTGGGCGCGGGGGCCGACGCGCTGCTGCCGCCGCCATAGCCGCCGCCGCGGTCGTCGTAACCCATCTGGTCCGCACCGCCACCGCCGCCGCCAAAGTTGCCGCCGCCACCGCCGCCGCCATCGCGACCGTCCAGCATCGTCAGTTCGGACCGGTAGGGGCGCAGCACCACCTCTGTGCTGTACTTGTCCTGGCCACTCTGGTCCTGCCATTTGCGGGTCTCAAGCTGGCCTTCGATATAGACCTTGGAGCCTTTGCGCAGATACTGCTCGGCCACGCGCGCCAGCGGTTCAGAGAAGATGGCGACCGAATGCCACTCGGTCTTCTCTTTCCGCTCGCCTGTGTTGCGGTCCTTCCACGTCTCGGACGTGGCGATGCGCAGGTTGCACACCTTGCCGCCGTTTTGGAATGTGCGCACCTCTGGGTCGCGCCCCAGGTTGCCGATCAGAATGACCTTGTTAACGGACCCTGCCATTGTTGTTCCCCTTGCCTTGGTGGTGTGGCGCTGATTCCGCGCGACAGACGTTGTGCGCGCCAGCCTACACATGGGGCAAACATGGTTAAAGCCGTCTTAAGCGGGCAGGGTGGCAAGAGGCTGGCGTCTTGGGTGAAATACCGTATATTGCGCCGCAAGGGACAGGTTGCTGAACGTGTGGGGTTTGGGGCAGATGCGGGCAGTTTTCGCAAGCGCGGTCATACTGGCGCTGGTGGCAGAGGCGAGCATGGCGCAAAGCCTGTCGACCCGCAACCGGTCGAACCTGTTCAAATCACAGACCAGCGTTCTGGATAACCGCGCGTCCAAGCAATATTCGAACTCGGTCCGCTTGCAGCCGCCCAAGGTTGTGACCCCCACGAAATGGGACACGCAAAGCCCCAAATACCGCGGCAAGTACAAAGGGCCCTACCTGAACATGGCGCGGGATGCGGCCCGCAAACACGGCGTGCCCGAGGACCTGTTCCTGCGCCTGGTCCAACAGGAATCCGGTTGGAATTCACAGGCCCTGTCACACAAAGGCGCCTATGGGCTGGCCCAGCTGATGCCCGCCACCGCCCGCGCCCTGGGCGTCGACCGCAAAGACCCGGCTGAAAACTTGGAAGGCGGCGCGCGCTATCTCAAGCAGCAGTACCGCACCTTTGGCAGCTGGCGTTTGGCTTTGGCCGCGTACAATGCGGGGCCGGGCGCGGTCAAAAAGTACGACGGCGTGCCGCCATTCAAGGAAACGCGCAACTACGTCAAGGTGATCTGGGGCAGCTGACCCCGCGCCCTTAACTTTCTCGGAACCTTTCAGTCGAGCCGGTGTTCTTTCCCCGAAGACGCCGCGCAATAGGCCGGGCCATGTGGGCCAAGCCCGCGGTGCAGACAGAAAGGATCATTTTATGACCCGCATTTTGACCTCGACCGCTCTTGTCGCTGCTATGGGTGTGGCCGCTGTGCCCGCCGCCGCCGAATTCCCGTTGGGTGACGTGGTTGTCGAAACCCGCGACGCCAGCATCGGTGGCAATGCCGAAGGCACATTCTTTCCCAACATGGAGAAAGACCTTGAGAACGCAATCGAAGCCCGGCTGCCCACCACCGGCCTGGACACGGATGCCCTGATCGAAGTGAAGATCATCGAGGTGTATCTGGACGGCGACACGGCCATCCCCGACAGCCAAGAGTTCAACCAGATGCGTATCACCGCCAACTATTCGCATCCCGAGAACAAGTTCGTGTCGGAAATCTACCCCGCGTTCCTGAACGCCGAGGAAATGGATTTTGTGGCGCCCGAAGGCTTTCAGGTCGTTGACCCCGAGGCCCCCGACTTCTACCGCGCCCTGATCGCAGGTGCCGCCGACGAAGTTGTGCGCCTGATGCCCGAGAAAATCGTGGTCACAGCTGTTAACTAACAGGTATCATGACGCATTCACACGCCGAAGGCGCGTCCCAGCAATGGGGCGCGTCTTTCGTTTTGCGGTCATATTCCCGCCCCGATTGCGTGCCAATTCCAATGGCGCAGCAGTCACAAAGCCCGCCGCAGCCGGGTCGCAAACGGGAAGCCCCTATGAAAGTCCAAAGCACCTTTTCCGAACGCCTTCAGCGCATCGAAACCCAGACCACGGTGGGGGGTGGAGACGCGTACCGGCCCGACCAACTGGTGCAGGACAAAAAGCGCCCGCGCAGGCTGCATTTCGACATGATCGCCGCGGGCGGCGTGGCCGGCGGTATCGTCGGCACCCTCTTTGCGATGAATGTGGGGCTGTTGTTGCTGACCGCGCTGGATGTGACGACGCTGTATCAACTGATCCTGGCCGATTACACCAAGGCCGCGCTGATTGCCGGTGTGGCCGTCGCGCCCTTGGGCTTTGTCATGAGCCAGATATTTTCGCGCAGCAACCCGCGCGGTTGGCAGTTTTGGATCGGCTACCTGGGCGGCGTCGTTGCGGCGAACGCGGCAGACCTGCAAACGTTCTACTATATCCTGATGGCGCCCACCGGCTGATCACAGGGGCCGCGCCGTGACGCGGCCCACAGGCGCCTATTCGGCGGCGATCTTGATCACAGGTTCCATGCGCGCCAGGATGTCGTCGGCCAGATGGCATTTCACCTGGTGCCCTTCGGCCAGGTGACGTACCGGCGGCACCTCTTTCTCGCACAGGCCGCCCGGCACGTCCGACTTCCACCGGCAGCGGGTTTGGAACGGGCAACCCGGGGGCGGGTTCATGGCCGACGGGATATCGCCCTCGAGCACGATGTGCTGCTTTTCCACTGAGGTGTCCGCGATGGGAACGGCCGACAGCAGCGCCTCTGTGTAAGGGTGATAGGGGGGCGAGAACACCTGGTCGGTGCTGCCCAACTCGACCACATGGCCCAGATACATCACCATCACGCGGTCGCTGAGATAACGCACGATGGACAGATCGTGGCTGATGAACAGCAGCGTCGTCTTATGCTCGCGCTGGATCTCCATCAGCAGGTCTGTCACCGCCGCCTGCACCGACACGTCCAGGGCCGACACGGGTTCGTCCGCCACCACGATCCGCGCGTCGCCCGCAAAGGCGCGGGCGATGCCCACACGTTGCTTTTGCCCGCCCGACAGCTGGCGCGGCATGCGGTCGGCAAAGGCGCGGGGCAGCTTGACCAGGTCAAGCAGCTCCAACATGCGCTGTTTGCGCTCGGCCTCGTTATTGCCGATCTTAAAGATCTCGAGCGCGCGGATGATCTGACGGCCCACGGTCATCGACGGGTTGAGCGTGTCAAACGGGTTTTGGAACACCATCTGCACATCCGCGACGGTCTGGGTGTCGCGGTCTTCGATGGGAATGTCCTGGATCGCCTTGTTGCCCAGGGTGATGGTCCCCTCGGTCGCCGTCTCCAGGCCCATCAGCACCTTGGCAAAGGTCGACTTGCCGCAGCCGGATTCGCCCACGATGGCCAGCGTCTCGCTTTCGCGCGCCTCGAAACTGAGCGTTTCGTTGGCCTTGACCACCTTCTTTTCACCGGACGAGAATAGGGCCGAGGCCGCGACCTCGTAATACTTCTTGAGGTTGTCCATCTTCAGGACCACATCCCCGATCTCGCCCTTGGTCTTGACCTCGGCCAGTTCCAGCGGCGCGTTCCAGTCGATCTCTTGGAACTTCAGACAGCGTGTTTCGTGACTGCCATCGGCATTGGCCGGCGCCATCTTGATCGACGCTTGGGCATCGCAGCGCCCGGCCTCGAAATAGTCGCAGCGCGGGCCAAAGTTGCAGCCCGGCGGGCGTTCGTGGGGCAGGGGGAAGTTGCCGGGAATGGCCACCAGGGGCCGCGCGTTCTTGTCAGCCCCCGGCAGCGGGATCGACCGAAACAGCGCTTGGGTATAGGGGTGCTGCATGTCGTCAAAGACCTGCGTGATGCTGCCCCGCTCCACCGCTTCGCCGGAATACATCACGCAGATGCGGTCGCAGGTTTCCAGCACCAGGCCAAGGTTGTGCGAGATGAACAGCATCGAGGTGCCGTACTTCTTCCCCAGGTCCTTGACCAACTCGACCACCGCCGCCTCCACCGTCACGTCGAGCGCGGTCGTTGGTTCGTCCAGGATCAGCAGCGATGGCTCTGACATCAGCGCCATGGCGATCACGATGCGCTGTTGCTGGCCACCAGACAGCTGGTGCGGGAAGGAATTGAGGATCCGTTTGGGGTCGGGCAGCTTGACGTCCGTCACCACCTGCAAGGCCCGGTCATAGGCCTCCTTCTCCCCCATTCCCTGGTGGATCATCGGCACTTCCATCAGCTGCTTGCCAATCTTCATCGCCGGGTTCAGCGAGGCCATCGGTTCCTGATAGATCATCGCGATCTCGGAGCCGCGGATGTCGCGCAGCTCTTCCGTGCTCATCTTCTGCAGGTCGCGCCCCTTGAACTTGATCGACCCGCCCACGATGCGACCGTTCTTGCCCAGGTCCTGCATGACCCCCAGCGCCACGGTCGACTTGCCGCAGCCGCTTTCGCCCACAAGGCCCACCGCCTCGCCCGGTTGCACGGTGACGGAAAAGTCCATGACCGCCGGGATCTCCCGCAACCGGGTAAAGAAGGAAATGCTCAGCTTGTCGATCTCGAGGATCGGGCCGTCATAATCCAGTTTCGCCATCTTTGTTCTCCCCGTCAGATCGCACGCTTTTTTGCGTTTCTTCTGACCAAAAATACCTCGGGGGTCCGGGGGCTGGCCCCCGGTCCCACCGTTTGAGCTTAGTCTTTCAGGCTTTCTTCGCGCAGCCCGTCCGCCAGCAGGTTCAACCCCAGCACCAGCGTCAACAGCGACAGGGCAGGGGCGATGGCCGCGTGCGGATAGATCGACAGCAGACGGCGGCCCGCGTTGATCGTGGTCCCCCAGTCCGGGCTCTCGCTTTCCAGACCCAGGCCGAAGAAGCCCAAGGTGCCCAGAAGGATGGTGGTATAGCCGATGCGTAGGCAGAAATCGACGATCAGCGGCCCACGCGCGTTGGGCAGGATTTCCCACAGCATGATGTACCACGGGCCTTCGCCCCGCGTTTGCGCCGCCGCCACATAGTCCCGCGTCTTGATGTCCAGCGCGAGGCCCCGGACGATACGAAAGACCGTGGGCGCGTTCACAAAGACGACCGACACGAACACCACCAGAATGCCCGCATCAATGTCGAACAGGTCGATCATACTGGGCAGTCCGGGGATGGTGTAGGTGGGCGCCGACACGATCGCGCCGTTGGTCGAGATCAGCGACAGGTAGATCCACGCCAGCACACCCAGCACGACCACCAGCAGCGGCGTGCGGAACGACGGCTGCGTGTAGTAGCGCGAGTTCAGCAGCACCGCGACAAAGATCAGCGGGAAGATGAACAGGACGGTCGCCATGTAGTTCGGAATGCCCGTCGCCACGATCTCGGGCGTGACCAGCAGGTAGAACAGAAGGATGACGGGGAAGGCGAGGATCAGGTTGGCCAGGAACGACAGGATCGTGTCCAGGCGCCCGCCATAATACCCCGCAGGCAGACCCAGCGTGATGCCCACCATAAAGGCAAACAGCGTGGCCAGCGGCGCGATCTGCACCACGACCCACGCCCCTTTGAACAGGCGGCTAAAGACGTCGCGCGCCAGGTTGTCGCCACCCAGCAGGTACCAGGCATAATCGCCGTCTTCGGCGCCGCGCAGGGGTGTGCCGGGCACCTTGTTCTTCATCCCCGACACTTGGCTGAGGCTGTCATGGGTGGTGATCCAGTCGAACACACCCGCCATCACCCCGGCAAAGACCCAGAACATCACCAGCGCAAAGCCGATCATGCCCACGGTCGAGTCAAAGAGCTTGCCGTACAGGCCCAGCTTGCGCTTGTAGCGGATCGACACGACGAAGGTGGCGATCAGCGCGATCCAGACGGGGATGAGCTGTTGGCTCATCCCGCCGATGATGCCGACGGTGCCCGAACCGGCCACCGCACCCACCAGGAGGTAGATCAGGATGACCGCAAGCAGCGCCAGCCCCGACCACCGCGTCGCGGTTGTGGCCAGGTCATACGGCCCCCCCGCTGTGCTGAGCGTGCCGTCGGGGTTGGTGACCACCCGTGTGCCGCCTGTGGCGACGCCCAGGACAATCTGCACCAGCAGGGCGATCACAAACACCGCCGCCAGCCCAAACAGCACCATGTCTAGAAAGGCCCCCATGGGCCCGGTCCATGTCAGTTGTTCCATCTCCGGGTCCCCTTATGAAATGCGGATGCGTGGGTTGAGGAACACGTAGCCGATATCGGATATCAGCTGCGTGATCAGCACCACGATCACGGACACGACCGAGACGGCCAAAAGCAGTTCGATGTCATTGTTGCTTGCCGCCTGGACCAGCAGCCAGCCAAAGCCCTTGTAGTTGAAGAGCGTCTCGACAATCACGACGCCGTTCAGCAGCCACGGAATTTGCAGCATGATCACCGTAAAGGGCGCGATCAGCGCGTTGCGCAGGGCGTGTTTCAGGACGATGTTGCCGAAACTGACGCCTTTGAGCCGGGCCGTGCGGATATACTGCGCCGTCATCACCTCGGTCATCGAGGCGCGTGTCATGCGGGCAATGTACCCCATGCCGTAGAGCGCGATGGTGATCACCGGCAGGGCAAAATTCTCGAACGTCGCGTTTTCAACCGCTTGGGTGGCCGACCCTTTGAACCATTTGAGGCCAAAGGCGGATGAGGCAAAGACCGCGATAAAGATGACCCCCGACACGTATTCCGGCGTCGCCGTCGTCGCGATGGAAAAGGTCGAGAGCGTCCGGTCCAGCCCCGACCCTTCGCGCATGCCCGCAAGCACACCAACAATCAGCGACATCGGTACCATGACCAGCAGGACAAAGCCCATCAGCTTGCCCGTGGCCGACAGGCGCGTGGCCACCAGTCCCGCAACCTCGTCCTTGAACACCAAAGACGTGCCCCAATCGCCCTGCAAGATGCCGCAGAACCGGTCGCGGTCGTCGGCGGGCGCGTCGTCGTCAAAGCATTGGCCGGTCACAGTCCCGTCGTCTTTTTCGGTGACCCAGCCGGGCGCCACGCCCAGCCAGCGGCCATATTTGACGAAAGTGTTGTCGGTATACCCCCGATCCCCCAGCCAACTGGCCACAGCCTCGTCGGACATGCGGAAGTTCCCTTGGGTTTTGGCGAGCTTTTCGAGGTTTGGATAGAGATTGGTCAGAAAGAACACGATGAAGGTCAGGCACAGCGCCGTCAACAACATCACGCCCAGTCGTCTGAGAATGAATAGTCCCATTTATCGCCCCTGTTGGGTGGCTTGAAGCAGTCTTTTGCTGCCGGTGATTGTTTGTATGCGGGCCACATTGTCTGCGCCTCGCATTGGCCCTGTGCGGACCGGTCGTCGTCGTCTGTTGCGGTCGTGCTTAACCGTTATCTCCCCGGTCGGCGCCTTGGACGCGGGCGGCGTCTTGCCTTTTCAAAGCGCAATGGATGGTCTGCGCAGGCCAAGGCAGCGGCGGCGGTGTTGTTCCCTGGCGGCTATGAGGCAACAGAACCGGACGCAGGTCAACGGGGCGCAACAAGGAATCGTCACACGTTTGCGACATATGACTATTCCGTTAGCGACATTGGCGGGCCGATGGTCCGAAATCGCATCGTCCGTCCGTTACCCGGCGAAGGCGGTTTTCGCGGGTTTAGCGTGCCGCGCGGCGCAGGGCCGACGGCGTCTGCGCGGTGTGCTGCTGGATAAAGCGGGTGAAATAGGCGGCAGAGCCAAAGCCGAGGTGCCGCGCCACATCTTGGATCGCGGCATCGGTTTCGATCAGGGCCACGCGCGCTGCGTAAAGAATACGCTCGGTCAGCAAATCCGCGGCCGTCCGTCCCGTCGCGGCCTTGCAGGCGCGGGTCAGGTGCGTGGGCGTCACGCCCAGGGCTGCGGCGTGGTCCGACATGCTCAGCCCTTCGCTATGGTGGTGCACCACCCTGGCGCAGAACCGCGTGCTAAGCCGCGCCGCTGCGTTCAGCGCCAGCGGCAGGTGTTCAGGCAGGGTGATCTGACGCCGCAGCCACACGGACATCAGCGCGATATGCGCGTCCAGCGCGTCCTGGGACAGCGCGCGGCTGTTCTGTGCCTCGCGCTGCGCGGCCTCGAACAGGCCGGTCAGTTCGGTGATCGCCGCGGCGTCCCGTATCCGCAACTGCCGCGGCCCCTCGGGCAGGCGCACGTCGGTGCCATCCGGGATGACGGCGGCCAAGCCCATGCTTTGCCGCCCAAGCTCGAGCGCAAACAGCGTGCGCGGCGGGATCGACAGCGCGTTGTGCGTGCTGACCCCGCGCCGTGTGCCGTTCAGCAGCATGCGCCCCTGGCCGCGGGTGATCCACAGCACCAGATGCGCGGGCCGGTCATGGGCGAGGGACAGACGCCAATCCTGACCGGCGGTCAGCTGGGCAATCGTGCAAATCTGAACGGGGGCGAGGGCCATGGCACCTATGGAATTGTTCGAAACCGTCAAGCTGGTTGGGGTATCTCACGGGCATGCACGATCTCAAAGCCCGGATTTGTCAAATTTATGTAACTGTGTCCGAGGGTACCCACTGCCAATCGCCCATCCGCGCCCGAAACCAGGTGCGCTGCCGCTTGGCATATTGCCGCGTGGCGATGGTGGCCGAGGTGACTGCCTCTGCATGAGTGATCCGGCCTGCAAGCAGGTCCAGCGCCTGGGTCACCCCAATCGCGCGACAGGACGGCAGATGCGGGTCATAGCGGGCTTGCATGGCTGCGGCCTCTTCCAACGCGCCGCCCCGCAGCATCGCGTCAAAGCGGGCCTCGATCCGTGGGGTCAACCAATCCTTGGGGCTGTCGAGCACCACGCCCGCATAGGACCCAGCGGCCAAAAGCGGCGGGGCGGTGTCGTCTTGCCAGGCGGCCAGGCCACGCCCGGTGTGGTGCAACACTTCCCACGCGCGTTGCACCCGTGCGCGGTTGGCCAGATCAATCCGGGCCGCGGTTGGTGCGTCCAAATCCGCCGTCATTGCGGCGTGCTGCATCCCGTCCGCCAGCGCCCGCACATCGGGCGGTGTGGCGGGGATATCGACCAACCCTTCGGTCAGACCGGCAAAGTACAGCCCCGTGCCCCCCACGATAATCGGCCGCGGCCCGTGCAACAGCGGCGTGACGTCGCGCACCCAGTGGCCGACGGAATAGGGCGCGTCATAGGGCAGATGACCGTATAACAGATGCGGCGCGCGCGCCTCTTCCTCGGGCGCAGGGCGGGCGGTCAGCACGCGCCAACAGTCGTAGACCTGGCTTGCATCGGCGTTCACAATGATGCCGCCTTGCGCCTCGGCAATGGCCAGCGCCAGCGCGGATTTGCCCGATGCGGTCGGCCCCGCAATCAGAATGGGCAGGTCTGCGGGCAGTCCTGCGATAATGTCGCCAATCATAGGCCTGTGATCCATTGAAAACCGGGCTCTTTTAGGACAGGTTGCGCCCAAATCAAAGAGCGGGGCCGCAGCATGACCGAGACCGAAACCAAAACCACCTTCAAACGGGTCATGCTCAAGATTTCAGGCGAAGCGCTGATGGGCGATCAGGGCTATGGCCTGCATCCGCCGACCGTCGAACGTATCGCAGGCGAGGTGAAGGCGGTGCACGACATGGGGGTCGAGATTTGCATGGTCATCGGCGGCGGCAACGTCTTTCGCGGGCTGCAAGGGTCGGCCCAGGGGATGGAGCGGACGACTGCCGACTATATGGGCATGCTGGCCACGGTGATGAACGCGCTGGCGATGCAGTCGTCGCTCGAAGGGTTAGGTGTTTTCACGCGGGTGATCAGTGCGATCACCATGAACGAGGTGGCCGAGCCCTATATCCGCCGCCGCGCGGTGCGCCACTTGGAGAAAAAGCGGGTCTGCATCTTTGCCGCAGGCACCGGCAACCCGTATTTCACGACCGACACCGCCGCGACCCTGCGCGCGAACGAGATGTCGTGCGAGGCGATCTTTATGGGCAAGAACGGTGTCGACGGGGTCTATGACAAAGACCCCAGAAAGCATGACGACGCGGTGCGCTATGACACCGTCAGCTATGACGAGGTTCTGGCCAAGCGCCTTGCCGTGATGGACGCAAGCGCCATTGCGCTGGCGCGCGACAACAACCTGCCGCTGTTCGTCTTCCCGCTGGACACGCCCGGCGGGTTCAAATCGATCCTGGAAGGCAAGGGCACCTTTACGCGCGTCCAGGGCTAGTCTGCGCAACTCCTGCTGGCAATCTGCGCACGGGCTGTTTTATATCCATCAAGAACTGCGGCCCGACGGGCCCAAGAAAAACACGGGGAACACGATGTCTGACGACTTTATGCTCGACACAGATGACCTGGAACGCCGCATGGACGGCGCGATGGCCAACCTGAAAACCGAATTTGCCTCTCTGCGCACGGGCCGGGCCTCGGCCTCGATGCTCGAGCCGGTGATGGTGGACGCCTATGGGTCGATGACGCCGATCAACCAAGTGGGCACCGTCAACGTGCCAGAGCCGCGGATGGTCACCATCAACGTCTGGGACAAGGGTCTGGTGAACAAGGTCGAAAAGGCGATCCGCGAAAGCGGGCTGGGCATCAACCCGCAGCTGAACGGCACGATCATCATGCTGCCCATCCCCGAGCTGAACGAGGAACGCCGCCGCGAGCTGACCAAGGTGGCGGGCAGCTATGCCGAGAACGCCCGCGTCAGCATCCGCAACGTGCGCCGCGACGGGATGGACCAGATCAAGAAGGCCAAGGCCGACGGGATGTCCGAGGACGACCAAAAGCTGTGGGAGGGCGAGGTGCAGGAGATGACGGACACCTATATCAAGTCTGTTGACGCCGCCCTTGAGACCAAACAAGCCGAGATCATGCAGGTTTGACACCCGCACCTGCGCCCCTGGCGCAGGCAAACGCTCTGGCAGAGCGTTTGGGGTGTCAAAGGGCGGAGCCCCGAATGGCAATGAAGCGCATATATACGAGGTCTAGCCCAGCAACCGCTTTGAGCGCAGGTGTGCGCCGTCGGCGCCGTGACGTTGCGCATCAACGATCCGGCAGCGATCTGCTGCCCAATCGGTCCGGCGGGCCCCAAGGTGCACCCCATCGCTGACACCGCCCATACCGGCCCGCGCCATGTCGCAATCATCATGGACGGCAATGGCCGCTGGGCCACGCAGCGGGGGCGTCCGCGCCTGTTTGGTCACCATGCGGGTGCGCGCAGGGTGCGCGAAGTGGTTGAGACCTGCCCGGATATTGGCGTTGGATACCTCACGATCTTTGCCTTCTCGACCGAAAACTGGAAGCGGACGCAGGTGGAAGTTGCGGGGCTGATGAGCCTCTTTCGCCGCTACATCACCAAGGAAACCCGGGCGCTCAATGAATTCGGCGCGCGCGTGCGGTTCATTGGCGACCGGGTGCGCCTGGACGCCAAGCTGATCACGCTGATGGACGAGTTGGAGGCGCTGACCGCGCATAACACCCGCGTCAACCTCACGATTGCCCTGAACTACGGTGGCCGCGACGAGGTGGCGCGCGCCACCAAACGGCTGGCCCAGGACGTGGCGGATGGCAAGCTGCACCCCGATGACGTGGATGAAGAAACGCTGCCAAGGTACTTGGATACCTATGTTTTGCCCGATCCCGACCTTGTGATCCGCACCAGTGGCGAGGCGCGGATTTCGAATTTTCTCCTGTGGCAGTCGGCCTATGCCGAATACGAGTTCATCGACACGCTCTGGCCCGACTTTACCCGGGAAGAGTTCACCGCCCTCTGCGCCAGTTATGGCGGGCGCGAACGCCGGTTTGGCGGGATCAAGCGATGACGGAAAGGTGGTCAGACCTTGCCGCCCGCATGGGATCCGGCCTGATCATGGTGATGGTGGGCGTCTGGGGTATCTGGATGGGCGGCGACATCTTTCATGTCCTCGTGGCCCTGATCTGCGGTCTGATGGTGTGGGAACTGGTGCGCATCCTATCGCCGACCCAAGCATCGTTGGCCATCCAGTTGGGGGCCGTCTCTGGCGTTGCGGTGCTGCTGGCCGTCTACCTGCCCGCGGGCTTTGCCCTGCCGATCCTTCTGGCGCCTTGCATGGTTGGCCTGGGCCAATTGGCCCGCAACCGGTCGACCTATATGATCTTTACCGTGCTTGTCCTGATGGCGGGCTTTGGCATGATGAACGTCCGTGACGAACTTGGGTTTGGGTGGATGGTCTGGCTGGTGATGGTGGTCGTTGTCACCGACGTGGTCGGCTACTTTGCCGGGCGCATGCTGGGCGGGCCAAAGTTTTGGCCGCGTGTCAGCCCGAAAAAGACGTGGTCGGGCACGGTCGCCGGGTGGATCGGGGCAGGGGCCGTCGGTACAGTCTTTGCCGTCAACTCCGAGGCGACGCTGCAGCTGATCGGTGTCTCGGTCGCGCTGTCGATGGCCAGCCAGATGGGCGACATCGGTGAAAGTGCGATGAAACGGCGGATGGGGGTCAAGGACAGCTCGTCTCTCATCCCCGGTCACGGTGGCGTGCTGGACCGCTTTGACGGGATGCTGGGCGCGTCGGTCTTTCTGCTGATGCTGGGCCAGGTCGCGGGCTTTCCCGTTGGGGTGCTGTGATGCGCCGGGTGTCGATCCTGGGCGCGACGGGGTCCATTGGCCAGAACACAATCGACCTGATCGCGCGGGCGCCAAATTTATATGACGTCGTTGCCCTGACTGGCGCGTCGAACATCGCGCAACTGGCCGCCGATGCGCGGCGTTTGAACGCGCAACTGGCGGTGACGGCCGATCCTGCACGGCTGGATGATCTGCGCGCGGCCCTGGCGGGCAGTTCGGTTGAGGCGGCGGCAGGCCCCGATGCGGTGATCGAGGCGGCAAGCCGCCCGGCAGATTGGGTCATGTCGGCCATCGTCGGTGCGGCCGGTCTGGCACCCGGTCTGCGCGCGCTGCAGCAGGGGGCGACGCTGGCGCTGGCCAACAAGGAATCGCTGGTTTGCGCCGGGGCGTTGATGCTGGACACCGCGCGGCGCCACAGCGCGCGCCTGCTGCCCGTCGACAGCGAACATTCCGCCGTCTACCAGGCGCTGGTGGGCGAGGATATGGATGCGGTTGAGCGGATCATAATCACCGCCAGTGGTGGGGCCTTTCGCGACTGGCCGCTGGCAGAGCTGGCAAATGCCACCCTCGATCAGGCGTCGTCGCATCCCAATTGGGATATGGGGCAGCGGATCACCATCGATTCGGCGTCCATGTTTAACAAAGCGCTCGAACTCATTGAAACGCGAGAGTATTTCGGCGTTACCCCGGATCAGATCGAGGTGCTTGTACATCCCGAATCGATGATCCACGCGATGGTCGGCTTTCGGGACGGTGCGCTGATGGCCCATGTCGGCCCGCCCGACATGCGTCACGCCATCGGCTACGCGCTGCATTGGCCCGAACGGCAGTCGCTGCCGGTTGAACGGTTGGACCTGGCACAGATCGGATCGCTGACCTTTCGCCCCCCGGATGAGGTGCGCTGGCCCGCGTTGCGCCTGGCGCGCGAGGTGATGCACCGGCGGGGCCTTGCGGGGGCCGTGTTCAACGCAGCCAAAGAGACGGCGCTGGACAGCTTTATCGCCGGGCGCTTGCGCTTTCCCGCCATGGCCGAGGTGGTCGAAGAGGTGCTGCAGCGCATCGACCCCAGCCATATTGATGCCCAAATGACCCTTGATAACGTGCTGGCTGCGGACCAAATGGCACGGCAGGCGGCACGCGATCTGATCGAGCACAAAACAGGATAACACCTTGGACATCTTTGCCCTTCTTCCCGCCTTTGGCGGCCTGGCCTGGACGATCTTTTTCTTTGTGGTGGCGCTGAGCGTCATCGTCGCCATCCACGAATACGGCCACTACATCGTGGGCCGCTGGTCGGGCATTCATGCGGATGTGTTCTCTATCGGCTTTGGCCCGGTGATCTACAGCCGCGTGGACAGGCGCGGTACGCGGTGGCAGATCGCCGCCCTGCCGTTCGGCGGCTATGTCAAGTTTGCAGGCGACGCCAATGCAGCGTCGGGCAAGGATGACGCGGCGATGGCAGAGGCTGCAACAGACGCCGCCGCCCTGCGCCGCACCATGCACGGCGCGCCGCTTTGGGCCCGCGCGGCGACAGTCGCGGCGGGGCCGCTGTTCAACTTTGCCTTGTCGATCGCGGTCTTTGCGATGGTGGTCTATTCCAACGGCGTGCCGCGCGATCCGTGGACGGTGGGCGACATCGCGCCCTTGCCGGGCGGGGCGTATGAGCTGCAGACCGGCGACGTGATCCTGGCCATCGACGGCACGCCCGTGCCCAGCCTGGACGCACCGGAATATGGCCCGTTCCTGGAAGACCTGCCAGAAACGCCGACGCTGGATTATACCGTGCGCCGTGATGGGCGTGAGATGACGGTCGAAGGTCCGTATTACTTCCCGCCGCTTGTGCGCAGTGTTAGCCCGCGCAGTGCCGCACTGGCCGCAGGGTTTGAAGAGGGCGACGTGATCACCGCAATCAACGGCGATCCTGTGTTCCGCTTTGGCCAACTGCCCGAGATTATTGAGGTGTCCAATGGCGCGCCTGTGGCCCTTTCCGTCTGGCGCGACGGCGAAACGCTTGAAATGGAACTGGCGGCCAAGCTGATTGACGAGCCGACCGCCGATGGCGGATTTGCCAAGAAATGGCGGATCGGCCTCGCCGCTGCCACCGCCTTTGACGCGGGCCGCGAGGCGCCGCCGGTGTTGGATGCGATCACGACGGGCTATGACCGGATGATTGGGGTCATTACCGGCTCGATCTCTGGGCTTGGCTATATGATCACGGGGCAGATCAGCTCTTGCAACCTGTCGGGGCCCATCGGCATCGCGCAGGTGGCGGGCACGATGGCCAGCCAGGGCACGGCAGAGTTCATCTGGTTCATCGCGGTCCTGTCGACGGCCGTGGGCCTTCTGAACCTTTTCCCGATTCCCGCGCTGGATGGCGGCCACCTGGTGTTTTACGCCTACGAGGCTGTCACGGGCCGCCCGCCCAGCGACAATGCGCTGAAGGTGCTGATGGCGACGGGCCTCGCGCTGGTGCTGACGCTGATGCTGTTTGCCTTGGGCAACGATATTTTCTGCCCCTAGGCGGGCGGAAACCTGCCGCCCTGCGCGGGATGCCACAGTTTCGCCACAATTGGCCCCACTTGGCGCCGCAATCGTAGCGTATCCCCTGGCCAACCAGAGGATGAGACCATGCAGACGATTCAAAGCGGATATCGCGGCCTAAGCCTGCTTATGATGCTGAATTGGGACCGAGCGCTGTACTGCGCGACCATCGTCGCGGCCCTGTTGGCAGGGGCGTGGGTGGGCAGCCTCTAGGCCGCCGACTTATCCACAGGTGCACCACCGCCACCCGCGCTTCGCGCGGGCTTTTGTGGTTTTGACAACCCCGCACATTGCCGTTACTCACATCGACACTGGATGTCTGAACACGTGGGGCAAAACCATGGGACTGGGGATATGGGGCGCAGATAAGCAGGCACTGTCATGCCTGCGCAGCGCCGCACGAGCATTGATTTTTGGCGCTATGATTTCAATGGCTTGGCTGGCTTACGCTGGCACGGCCGAGGCGCAGAATTTCCGATTTGCCAACATCGTTGTGGATGGCAATACGCGCGTCGGCGACGCCGCGATCATCACCCGCGCCGGAATCGCGCCGGGTGCGACGGTGACCGCGGGGCAGGTCAATGACGCGCTGCAAAATCTGCAGACAAGCGGCCTGTTCGAAAGCGTCGCGGTCGAGCCGCAGGGGTCCACCCTGCGCATCACCGTGGTCGAGTTTCCGACCATCAACCGCATCAATTTCGAAGGCAACCGGCGCATCGACGACGAAGCGCTGAGCGCGCTGATCCAAAGTCAGGAACGCCGCGTGTTTAACCCGGCCCAGGCCGAGCGCGACGCCAGCACCATTGCCGAGGCCTATTCGGCCCAGGGCCGCATCGCCGCCCGCGTGTCACCCCGTGTGATCCGGCGCAGCGACAACCGCGTCGACCTGATTTACGAGATCTTCGAAGGCGACGTGGTCGAGGTCGAGCGCCTGAGCTTTGTCGGCAACCGTGCCTTTACCGACCGCCGCCTGCGCCGCGTGCTGCAGACCAAACAGGCGGGCCTGCTGCGCCAGCTGATCCGCACCGACACGCTGGTCGAGGACCGCATTGAGTTCGACAAGCAGGTCTTGCGCGACTTCTACAACTCGCGCGGCTATGTCGATTTCCGCACCCTCTCTACCAACGCCGAACTGACCGACGAGCGCGACGGCTTCTTCCTTGTTTTCAATGTCGAAGAGGGCCAGCAATTCACCTTTGGCGAGGTGACAGTCATCAGTGAAATGCGGCAGGCCGATGCGGATGCGTACCAGGAACTGGTCAAGGTCCGCCCCGGCGTTGTCTATTCGCCTACCCTGGTCGATGCCGAGATTGCGCGTCTGGAACGCCAGGCGCAACGCGAGGGCATTGATTTCCTGCGGGTCGAGCCGCGGGTCATCCGCAACGACCGCGACCTGACCCTGGATGTCGAACTGACGCTCAGCCGCGGTCCCCGCGTTTTTGTCGAGCGGATTGACATCGAGGGCAACACCACAACGCTGGACCGGGTGCTGCGCCGCCAGTTCCTGATCGCCGAAGGGGACCCGTTCAACCCGCGCGAAATCCGCGATGCGGCTGAGCGCATCCGTGCGCTGGACTACTTTACCGCCGCCGACGTGAACGCCCGCGAGGGGTCGCGCCCGGATCAGGTGGTCATCGACGTGGATGTCGAGGAAAAGCCAACCGGCTCGCTGAACTTTGGTGGGGCGTTCAGCGCCGATGACGGCTTTGGCCTGGTGATCAGCTTTACCGAGCGCAACTTTTTGGGACGCGGTCAGACGCTTGGCTTCAACTTCTCCACCGCCGAGGAATCCGAGCAATACGGGATCAACTTTATCGAACCCGCGTTCCTGGGCCGCGATGTCGCCTTTGGCCTGAACCTGCAATATTCCGAGACGGATTCGAGTTTCACCAACTACGACACCGAGGCCCTGCGCTTTCGCCCCAGCCTGACCTTTCCGATCAGCGAAAACGGGCGGCTGAGCCTGCGCTATACCTACTTGGAAAACGAACAGGTAGCGCGCGATCCGATTGAACACGGCACCATCGTGCAGACCGAGATTGACGTGGGTGCCCAAGCCGCATCGTCCATCGGCTATACCTATTCCTACGACACGCGCACGTCCGGGCTGAACCCTGATGCGGGTTTCCTGTTTGAGTTTGGTCAGGACTTTGCCGGGATTGGCGGGGATTCCGAGTTTATCCGCACCACCGGCAAGGTCGTGGCACAGCGCCTGGCCTTCAACGAGGTCACGCTGCGTGCCACGCTCGAGGGCGGTATCCTGGCCTGGTCCGGTGGCGCCAACCGCACCATCGACCGCTTTACCATCGGCCCCAGCATCCTGCGCGGGTTCGAACCCGGCGGCATCGGGCCGCGCGACACCTCTGGCGCGGGCGATTCCGATCCGTTGGGCGGCAACCTCTACGTCGCGGCCCGGTTCGAGGCGGAATTTCCCCTGGGCCTGCCCGAGGAACTGGGGATCACTGGCGGTGTCTTCTATGACGTGGGCAACCTGTGGGATCTGAGCGACGCGGACCTCACTGGCGGTACGGTCGTGGGCGAGGGCGGGTCGTTCCGTCACGTCGTCGGCTTCTCCATCTTCTGGGACACCATCGTCGGACCGCTCCGCTTGAACTTCAGCAACGCGCTGAAGAAAGAGGATTTCGACAAAGAACAGACCTTTGATCTGACGATCTCGACGACGTTCTGATTGCATGGGCGGATGGCTGCGCACCGTTGCTGTCCTGCTGGCCCTGACCTGGGCCAGCGCGACGGTTGCGCAGGACCTGCGCAGCCCGATCCTGACCATTGACAGCGACCGGCTTTACCGTGCGAGCGCCTTTGGCATGCGCGTTCTGGAAGAGATCGAAAGCCAAACGCGGGCCCTGATCGAAGAAAACCAAACCCTTGAACAGCAGCTGGAAGATGAAGAGCGCGCGCTGACCGAACAACGCGCCGACATGACACCCGAAGAATTCCGCGTGCTGGCCGACGCCTTTGACGCCCGCGTGCAGGCCATAAGGGCGGAACGCGAGGCGAAAGGGCAGGAAATCGCGGCGCAGCTGGAAGACAACCGTGACCGGTTCCTAGAGGCGGCGGCGCCCGTGCTCGAGGCGATCATGCGCGATGCAGGCGCCGCGGTGGTTCTGGAACGGCGCAGCGTTTTCATCAGTGCCAATGTGATCGACATCACCGAACAGGCCATCAAACGCATCAACGACGTGCTGGGCGATGGTGCGCCAGTCCCCGACTGATGCGGCGCGCCCACGCGCTTGCGGCACAGCCGGGCGCTTGATAGGCAAAGGCAGCAAACGACACCAACACCAAGGCCCGGGCATCCCATGACACAAGACCTAAAGACAGCAGATATTGGGTTGATCCAACGCATCCTGCCGCACCGCTATCCGTTCCTGCTGGTGGACAAGGTGATCGACATCGACGGCTATAGCGCCGCGACCGGCGTCAAGAATGTGACCATGAACGAGCCGCACTTTCAGGGCCATTTCCCCGGAGAGCCGATTATGCCCGGCGTCACAATCGTCGAGGCGATGGCGCAGACGGCTGCCGTGATGGTGGGCACCGCGCTTGATATGGTGGACAAAAACATGCTGGTCTATTTCATGGCCATCGACAAATGCAAGTTCCGGCGCAAGGTCGTGCCGGGCGATGTGCTGCTGCTGAAACTGACGACGACGCGGGGCAAGCCGGGCGGCAAGGTCTGGAAATTCAACGGCATTGCAGAGGTTGAGGGCGAGATGGCCTGCGAGGCAGAGTTTACCGCGATGATGGATATGTCTGGCGCATGAGCGATCCGCTGATCCACCCCTCTGCCGTGGTCGCGCCCGAGGCGCGCATCGACCCCACCGCGCAGGTGGGTCCGTTCTGCGTGATCGGGCCGCAGGTCACCCTGGGCGCGGGGGTCGAGCTGAAAGGCCATGTGGTCGTGACCGGCCAGACCGAGGTTGGCGCGGACACGGTGATCTTTCCCTTCTCTGTGATTGGCGAGGTGCCCCAAGACCTTAAATTCAAGGGCGAGACGAGTCAGCTGGTCATCGGCCAGCGCAACCGCATCCGCGAGCATGTGACGATGAATGGCGGCACCGCGGGCGGGGGCGGCGTGACGCGCATTGGCGACGACGGTCTTTTCATGGCGGGTTGCCACATCGCCCATGACGCCCATATCGGCGACCGGGTGATTGTGGTGAATTCCGCCGCGGTGGCGGGCCATTGCGTGCTTGAGGATGACGTGATCGTGGGCGGCCTGTCGGGCATCCACCAGTTCGTCCGCATCGGGCGTGGGGCCATCATCGGGGCGGTGACGATGGTGACCAACGACGTGATCCCCTATGGCCTGGTCCAGGCGCCGCGGGGCGAGTTGGATGGCCTGAACCTTGTGGGCCTGAAACGTCGGGGCGTTGCGCGGGCCGATATTACCGCGCTGCGGGCTGCGTTTCAGATGCTGGCGCAGGGCGAGGGCACCTTTCACGACCGGGCCGAGCGTCTGGGCAAAGAAACCGACAGCGCCTATGTGCGCGAGATTGTGGCGTTTGTGATGGGCGACAGCGACAGGTCGTTCCTGACGCCCCGGTAATGCTGGCGCTGATCGTGGGACGCGGCGCGCTGCCGCAAGCGGTAGCGGCCGCCCAGGCCGAACCGCCACTGGTCTGCGCGCTGGATGGCCATGTGCCTGACGACCTGCCGGTCGATATGTATTTCAGCGTCGAACGGCTGGGCGGGTTTCTGCATCGGCTGCGCAAGTTGGATATCACCCAGGTCTGCTTTTGCGGGGCGATCGAGCGGCCCAAGCTGGATATGAAAAAGCTGGACGCGCGCACGCTGACCTTGCTGCCGGCTTTGTCCAAGGCGATTGGCGGGGGCGAGGATAGCGCGCTGCGCATCGTGCTGGGGATTTTCGAACAAAAAGGCTTTGAAATCAAAGGGGCGCATGAGTTGGCGCCGAACCTATTGCTGGCGCGCGGCGTGCCGACCCGCGTCCAGACACCGTCTGATATCCTGCAATCCGCCCAGGTCGCGGACGCGGTCCTGCAGGAGCAAGCGCGCCAGGATCTGGGGCAATGCTGCGTCGTGGTTGGCACCGACGTCACGGCCCGCGAGGGGCGCGCGGGCACCGACGCGATGTTACGCGATCTGACCCGGCGCCGTCCGGCCAGCGACGATCCCTTTGGTGCCGCGCTGGACATGGTGGGCGATGCGCTTGACATGGCCGCCGATTGGCTGTCGGGCCCCGAGGCCGAGGCGCGCGCATCGGCGCGCCGCGGGGTGATGTTCAAGGCGCCCAAACCCGGCCAGGACCTGCGCGCCGACCTGCCCACGATCGGCCCCAGCACCGCGCAGGCCGCGGCCCAGGCCGGGCTTGCGGGCCTGGTGATCGCTGCGGGCGGGGTCATGGTGCTGGACCAGCCGCGCACGCTGGAAATCTTGGACGCGGCGGGGATGTTTTTGTGGGTGCGCTAAAGGTCTTTGTGATCGCGGGCGAGCCCTCGGGCGATGCCTTGGGTGGGGCGCTGATGGCGGGGTTGAACCAGCTGGCGCCGGGCGTTGTCTATGACGGCATCGGCGGCCCGTTGATGCAAGCGCAAGGGCTGACCAGCCGGTTCGAGATGTCGGAACTGTCGGTCATGGGCATTGCCGAGGTGCTGCCCAAATACCGCCACCTCAAACGCCGAATAACCCAGACGGCGCAACAGGTTATCGATGAACAGCCTGACGTGCTGATCACCATCGACAGCCCCGATTTCTGCCTGCGGGTGGCCAAGCTGGTCAAGGCCGCCGCGGCCATCCGCACCGTGCATTACGTCGCCCCCACCGTGTGGGCGTGGCGGCCCGGGCGGGCCAAGAAAATGGCGCGGATGATCGACCATGTGCTGGCGCTGTTTCCGTTCGAGCCGCCCTATATGGAGGCCGCTGGCATGGCCTGCGATTTCGTGGGCCACCCTGCCGCCACGGTCCCGCGCGCAAGCCCGGCAGAGGTCGCAGCCTTTCGCGCAGCGCACGACCTGACAGCGGCTGATCCGCTGGTTCTGGTCCTCCCCGGATCGCGGCAGGGCGAGGTGACGCGCATGGGGCCGGTCTTTGGCCAGGCGCTGGCACAGATTGCACAGGCGCGGCCTGGAATGCGCCTGGTTTTGCCCGCGGCAAGTGCTGTCGCGGACCTTGTGCAGGAGACCGTAAAAGACTGGCAAATCAAGCCCTTAGTCCTTGACCACAGGGCGGTGTCGCTGGACGCGGGCCTTGCGGAAAAGCGCGCTGCCTTTGCCGCCGCCGAGGTGGCGCTGGCCACCTCTGGCACCGTGGCGCTGGAATTGGCGGCGGCAGGCACGCCGATGGTCAGCGCCTATGATATGCACTGGCTGAGCCGCGCGATCATCAGCCGGATGGCGATCACGGACACGGGCAGCTTGATCAACCTGGTCACCGATACGCGTGTGGTGCCCGAGGTCGTCGGCACCGACTTTACCACGCCCAAGGTCGTGGCGGCGATGGAGGCGCTGTTGGCCGATCCAGCACCGCAGCTGGCCGAGATGGAACGCACGATGGACCGGCTGGGGCGCGGCGGCGAGGACCCCGGTCTGCGCGCGGCGCGGGCGGTTTTGGCGCGCATGGGTTAATGCAGCGTACGCTGCCCGGTTTTGCCGAGACTGCGCAGTATGACGGGCAAAACGCGCAATTTCAGAGCGCGGAAACCGCATGATTTGGGCCTGTTTCCGACAAATGCGCAGTTTCGGGCGCAAACTGCGCCATTTGCCATGCTCACGCGCGTTAACGCCCTGGCAACCCACGCCGCGCGTTAACCTTTGCGCGGCGCCCGTAACTCTTGGTTAACGCTTAGCCCAGTTGCACGAGCGCGTGCCGTTTTTTACCGGCGGACAGTTTGATGGGGGCCGACAAAGCGGCGCGGTCGATCATCGTGCCCGCCTCGGTCAGGGGGGCGTCGTTCATCTTGGCACCACCTTCGGCGATCAGGCGCTTGGCCTCTTTGCCCGATCCGGCAAGGCCGGATTTCACGATCAACTGCACGATCGAGATACCGTCGCCCAGATCATCCGCGGACAAGGTCAAAGTCGGCAGGTCATCCCCCACGCCGCCCTTTTCAAAGACATCGCGCGCCGTCTGTGCCGCTGCCGCTGCGGCCTCGGCACCGTGCAAGAGCGTCGTGATCTCGGTCGCGAGGCGGGCCTTGGCCTCGTTGATCTCGGACCCTTCGAGCGCGCCGAGGCGGTCGCATTCGTCCAGCGGCAGCTCGGTATAAAGCTTGAGAAACCGGCCCACATCCGCGTCCGTCGTGTTCCGCCAGAACTGCCAGAATTCGTAAGGCGACAGCATATCGCCATTCAGCCAGACGGCCCCGGATTGCGATTTGCCCATCTTCTTGCCATCCGACGTGGTCAGCAGCGGCGAGGTCAGGCCATATACCTCGCCCTCGATCACGCGGCGGGTCAGGTCGATGCCGTTGACGATATTACCCCACTGATCTGACCCGCCCATTTGCAGGATGCAGCCATAGCGGCGGTGCAATTCCATGAAATCGTAGGCTTGCAGGATCATGTAGTTGAATTCGAGGAAGGACAGCGACTGTTCGCGATCCAGCCGGGATTTGACCGACTCGAAACTGAGCATCCGGTTGATCGAGAAATGCCGCCCGATGTCGCGCAGGAAATCGAGGTAGTTCAACCCATCGAGCCATTCGGCATTGTTCAGCATCTGCGCGCCCGCGTCGTAGTCGATATAGGCCGAAAACACCTGTTTGATGCCCGCGATATTGGCATCGATGGCGGCGCCATCCAGCAGCGGGCGTTCGTCGGCGCGGAAGGACGGATCGCCCACCTTGGTCGTGCCGCCGCCCATCAGGGTGATCGGCTTGTGCCCCGTTTGCTGAAACCAGCGCAGCATCATGATCTGGATGAGCGAGCCCACATGCAGCGACTTGGCCGTGGCGTCAAAGCCGATATAGGCCGACTGCCCCGGTGTCAGCAGGGCGTCATCCAGCGCTTGCAGGTCGGTGCAATCGGCCAGAAACCCGCGGCTCTGCATCACGTGCAGGAAATCGGATCGGGGAGAGTAGGTCATAAGGCTTGTCCTTGGGGCGGGCGTCGCGCAGTCTATACGGCGGGTTGGGGCAAAGGAAAAGAGCATGGAGAAGCTCCGAGACAAGGCGCGGGTGGTGCGTGCGCTGGGGGCGATGTCGGGCACGTCGCTGGACGGGGTCGATGCGGCGGTGATCGACACGGATGGCGTGGCGATCCACGGGTTCGGGCCCAGCGGATACCAGCCCTATACGGAGGCGGAGCGCGAGGTGCTGCGCGCGGCCTTGGGCTGTTGGTCCGGCCCGGCGCTGGCGCCTGCGGCCGCGGTGGTGATGGACGTGCATAGGGCGCTGTTGCGCGGCTTCGACGGGGTCGATGTGCTGGGTTTTCACGGCCAGACGGTTGCCCATGCGCCGCGGGTGCACGGCACGCTGCAACTGGGCGACGGGGCGGCCCTGGCGCAGACGCTTGGGGTGCCCGTGGTCTGGGATTTCCGCAGCGCGGATGTCGAACTGGGCGGCGAGGGCGCGCCGCTGGCGCCGTTTTTCCATTTTGCCTGTGCCAAGTGGACCCGGGCCGATGGGCCGGTTGCGTTTTTGAACCTGGGCGGGGTGGGGAATTTGACCTGGCTCGACCCGCAGGCGGGGGCGCCGGAGGTGCCCGGCGCGGTGCTGGCCTTTGACACCGGGCCTGCCAACGCGCCGCTGAACGATCTGTTGCAGGCGCGTCTGGGGCTGCCTTTTGACAAGGACGGCGCGATTGCCGCCACGGGGACGGTCGAGACCGGCGCGTTAGAGCTGTTCCTGGCCGAGCCCTATTTCGCACGTATCCCGCCCAAGTCCCTGGACCGCAACGATTTTGCCGAGATGGTGCGGTTGGTGGCAGAGCTGAGCACACCCGATGCCGCCGCCACCCTGACGGCCATGTGTGCGGCGGGCGTGGCCGAGGCGATGCAGCACTGCCCGCGCCCGCCCGCGCGCGTGCTGGTGACGGGGGGTGGGCGGCACAACCCGGTGCTGATGCGTATGCTGGCCGTGTCGCTTGACTGTCCGGTGGTGCCGGTCGAGGCGGTTGGCCTGGACGGTGACATGCTTGAGGCGCAGGCCTTTGCCTATCTGGCGGTGCGCGTGGCGCGCGGGTTGCCGACGTCTTGCCCGGGCACGACGGGGGTGCGGGCCGCGGTGGGGGGTGGCGTCGTCAGCTATCCGTGACGCGAGGTAATCGTCAGCTAGCGCTGACGGGGGATGTCGAAGCCGGGTGGCGCCAGGGTGAACCCGTCGAATTGGAACCCGGGCGATACGGTGCAGCTGACCAGCGTCCAGTCGCCGGTGCTGCGCGCGGCCTGCCAGTGCATTTCGGGCACGATCCGTTGCGGCGCGCCTTGGGTCAGGTCCGGGGTCAGCAGATGATCTGTTGCAGGGCCGTCGGCGCTGGCGGCCAGGCTGAGGACCAGGGGTGCGCCTGCGTGGTATAGCCAGATCTCGGTCGCGTCGACCTGGTGCCAATGGCTCGCCTCGCCCGCGGCCAGGAGGAAGTAGATGCAGGTGCCGGTGGGGCGGCCCGCGTTTTCGGCCACCCAGGTTTGGCGGTAATGCCCGCCCTCGGGGTGAGGTTGCAGGCCCAGATGGGCGATAATCTGATCGGCTGTCATGGGGCGAAGCGTAGGCGGGGCAAGGCGCAAGGACAAGCGCTAGGCTTGGGTCGCGGCTTGGGCCATCAGGCGTGCGGGCAGGGCCCCGCGCACCGACACCTCGCGCACTGCGTCTGGGCTGCGCACCAGACCGCGGCGCAGGCGGTTCTGGCGGAAGGTGTCAAAGCCGGCAGAGGCGGGGACATAGATCCAATCGCCGCGCCGGGCACGTGCGCCGCCTTGGGTGAAGTTGCCGCTGTTGATCGGGCACAGGTCGAGCCGGTCGGCGCAGGCGTCAAAGAGCGCACCGGCGTCCAGCCACAGCACTGCGATCTCCACATCGCGCGCGACGCTGGCGGCAAAGGCTGCACCGCGCCGGGCGGGCCAGAAGAACACGCGGGTGTCCAACTGTGCAGCCCAACTCTCTGCCGTGTGGCCGTCGAGCATGTGGCGCGCAGCCGTCAGGCCACGCAGGATCGGGCGCTGGTGGTTGAGGGTGGCCAGACCGACGATGCGGCGGTGATCGCGCAGGATGATGTCGCCGGGCGCCAGACCCGCGGCACGCGCGAGGGCGGCGGCGGGGTGGAGCCCGGTGGCCCGGATCGACGGCAGGTTCGATGCGGCGGTGACGTGGGCGACCTGGCCGCCCACGGCCTGGATGAAGGCGGCGCGCGCGGAGGCGCTGCCCACGCGCGGTTTCTGCGTCACTTCAGGATCGAGCGGCCCGCATACTCGGCGCTGGTGCCCAACATCTCTTCGATGCGGATCAGCTGGTTGTACTTGGCGAGCCGGTCCGACCGTGCGAGCGAGCCGGTTTTGATCTGACCGCAATTGGTGGCAACGGCGAGGTCGGCGATGGTCGCATCCTCCGTCTCGCCCGAGCGGTGGGACATGACGTTGGTGTAGCGCGCGCGGTGGGCCATATCGACCGCTTGAAGTGTTTCCGTCAAGCTGCCGATTTGGTTGACTTTTACGAGCATGGAGTTGGCGCACCCGCGTTCGATCCCTTCGGCCAGACGGGTGGGGTTTGTCACGAACAGATCGTCGCCCACCAGCTGTACCTTGTCGCCGATGGCGTCGGTCAGCGCCTTCCAGCCGTCCCAGTCATCCTCGCCCATGCCATCCTCGATCGAGATGATGGGATAGTCGTTTACCAACGCTTCGAGGTAGGCCGCGTTTTCCTCTGAGGACAGCGTTTTGCCTTCGCCTGCAAGCACATACTTGCCGTCCTTGAAGTATTCTGTCGCGGCACAATCGAGGGCCAGATAGATGTCCTCGCCCGGCGCATAGCCTGCCTTTTCGATAGATTTCAGAATGAAATCAAGCGCGTCGCGGGTGGAGCTGATGTTGGGTGCAAAGCCGCCTTCGTCGCCGATGCCGGTCGACAGGCCCGCATCGCTTAGCTCTTTCTTCAGCGTGTGGAACACTTCGGAGCCCATGCGCACCGCCTCGCGGATGTTGTCCGCGGCGACCGGCATGATCATGAATTCCTGGATGTCGATGGGGTTGTCAGCATGTTCGCCGCCATTGATGATGTTCATCATCGGCACCGGCAACACACGCGCCGACGTGCCGCCGACATAGCGATAGAGCGGCTGTTGCGTCCAATCGGCGGCGGCCTTGGCGGTGGCGAGCGACACGCCCAGGATCGCGTTGGCGCCCAGCCGCCCCTTGTTGTCGGTGCCGTCGAGTTCGATCATCGCCTGGTCCAGCTCGACCTGTTCGGTGGCGTCGATGCCGACCAGTGCCTCGGCAATCTCGCCATTCACGGCGGCAATCGCCTCTAACACACCTTTGCCCTTATAGCGTGCGGCGTCGCCGTCGCGCTTTTCCACCGCCTCATAGGCGCCGGTCGAGGCACCCGAGGGCACGGCGGCGCGGCCCATGGTGCCGTCCTCAAGCGTCACGTCGACCTCGACCGTGGGGTTGCCCCGGCTGTCGAGAATTTCGCGGGCGTGAATGTCGATGATCGTGCTCATGGGGCCACTCCAGTTAATCAGACGTTACGCAGCGTCTAGCGCGGCGGGCCGGTCAGCAAAAGGGGGTTTAGGCGCGGGCCGCCTTTTTGATCCGCTGTTCGCGCCACAGGGTATAGAGGCCCGAGCCGATGATGATCGCCGCACCGATCAGGGTCAGCGCATCGGGCATTTCGCCAAAGATCGTGACGGCGAGGATCAGGGCAAAGATCATGCGGGTGTAGCGGAAGGGCGTGACAAAGCTGATCTCTCCGACGCGCATGGCGGCGGTGATGCCGTAATAGCTGACCGCGCCGATCAGCACCGCGGCGGCGAGCAGACCCGATTGGCCCATGTTGGGCCGCACCGGGGCAACACCGTTCAGCGCCAGCAAGAGCGCGGCACCGGGGATCACCATCAGGAACGCCATAAAGCTGAGCTGCGTCGAGGTCACCGCCGCCTTGACCCGGCGCGTGGCCAGGTCGCGGATGGCAAGGCCGATCACGCCATGGACCGCCAGCAGCGACAGCCAATTGAAGCCCTCGGTGCCCGGCCGGATGATCAGCAGCACGCCGGAGAAACCGACGAGGATCGCGGCCCAGCGCCGCCAGCCGACCGGTTCGTTCAGAAAGACCGCCGCGCCCAGGGTGACCAGCAGCGGCCCGGCCTGCAAGATGGCAGAGGCGGTGGACAGCGGGATCAGGGCGATGGCGCTGACAAAGCCGATGGTGCCCAGCAGCTCGGCGACGTTGCGCAGCAGGATCGCGGGGGCGAGGAACGCGCGGTCCCACAGCGCCAGGCCCTGCGCCCGGCAGATGATGGCAAAGACCAGCGCGCCGCCAAAGCCCAGAAAGCCGATGATCTGCCCCACCGGCATCGCCTGTGCCAGGCCTTTGATAATCGCGTCCTCGACGGCAAAGCCGAGCATGGCCAGCACCATGATGGCGGCGCCGCGCAGATTGTCCATGGGATGTTCCTTTTGGGCGCCTGTTCGGCAGCCTTAGCGCTTGCGCGGGACGCCGTACAGTTCCAACCGGTGGCCGCGCAGTTCGTAGCCCAGCTTTTCCGCGATCTTGACTTGCAGGGCCTCGATCTCGGCGTCGACAAATTCGATCACCTCGCCCGAGTTCATGTCGATCAGGTGGTCGTGGTGTTCGCGTTCGGCGTCCTCGTAGCGGGCGCGCCCGTCGCCGAATTCCAGCTTGTCGAGGATCCCCGCCTCTTCGAACAGTTTGACGGTGCGGTAGACGGTGGCGATAGAGATACCCGCATCGACGGCGCTGGCGCGATTGTACAGCTCTTCGACATCGGGGTGGTCGTCCGAGTCCTCCAGAACCTGGGCGATCACCCGGCGCGGCTGTGTCATGCGCAGCCCTTTGGCCTCGCTGCGGCGGATGATGGTGTGGTGCGGTCTGCTCATGCGCGTTGGTTTAGCGAAGCTTTGCCGTGTCGGCAATTGCGGTTGACGCTGGCGGGCGATGGGTTCACTGGGGGCCATGAGCGATTTTGACATGATGAACCTGCCCGCCGCGCTGGCTGCGCGTGTGGGCGAAATGGGCTTGACCCAGCCGACGCCTATTCAGGCGCAGGCCATTCCGCACGCGCTGAACGGGCGCGATGTGATGGGCCTGGCGCAGACCGGGACGGGCAAGACGGCGGCCTTTGGCATCCCGCTGGTGGCGCGCCTGATCGAAGAGGGCGGGCGGCCCGCGCCCAAGACGGTGCGCGGCCTGGTGCTGGCACCCACCCGTGAGCTGGCAGGCCAGATCGCGCAGGTGCTGCGTGCGCTGACCGATCTGAAGGTGCAGATCGTGGTGGGCGGCGTGTCGATCAACCCGCAGATCCAGCGCCTGTCCAAGGGGGCCGATATCCTGGTGGCCACGCCGGGCCGTCTGCTGGACCTTGTGGACCGGCGCGCGGTCAAGCTGGACCAGACTGGGTTTCTGGTCCTGGACGAGGCGGACCAGATGCTTGACCTTGGATTTGTCCATGCGCTGCGCAAGATCGCGGCGTTGATGGGCGACGACCGGCAGACGATGCTGTTTTCGGCCACCATGCCCAAGCAGATGGCAGAGATTGCCGGGTCTTACCTGCGCAACCCCATCCGGGTTGAGGTGTCGCCGCCGGGCAAGGCCGCCGACAAGGTCACGCAGGCCGTGCACTTTATCGCCAAGGCCGAGAAGTCGGCGCTGTTGATCGAGCTGCTGGATGCCCACCGCGAGGAACGCGCGCTGGTCTTTACCCGCACCAAACACGGTGCCGACCGGTTGGCCAAGGCGCTGGACCGGGCGGGCTATGCGGTGGCGGCGATCCATGGGGACAAGCGGCAGGGGCAGCGTGACCGTGCGCTTGCGGCCTTTAAGGCGCGTGAGGTGCGTGTGCTGGTGGCGACGGATGTGGCCGCGCGCGGCCTCGACATCCCCGACGTCAAACATGTCTACAACTACGAGCTGCCCAATGTGCCCGAGGCCTATGTGCACCGTATTGGCCGGACCGCGCGGGCGGGCAAGGACGGCGCCGCCATCGCCTTTTGCGCACCTGACGAGATGGTGCAGCTGAAGGACATTCAAAAGGTGATGAAGATCACCATTCCCGTGGCCTCTGGCCGCGCGTGGGAGCCTGCGCCGGGCGCGGCGCCTGCCAAGCCCGCCGCGCGGCGGGGCCGGGGGCCTGCGCGGCCTGCGGCGGCACCGGGCACGGCCAAGCCGTCCAACCGCCGCCGCCGCAAGCCCCGGCCCAAAGGCCCCAGCAGCTAGCCCCGGCAGCGCGCTAGGTGTAGAGCGACGGCACGCCCAGCTGCGCGTGCACATCGTTCACCGCGTGGGCGTCCATCCCGAGGCCTTGGGCCAGCTTGTGCAGGTATTGCGCCTCGGCCTGGCTGTCGAGGTCGATGGCCAGCACGGACATGGCATAGACCTGCGGGCCCAGGCCTGCGGGCACTTGCGCGACCAGCGCGTCGACATCCACGGGTGCCGCCATCTCGGTGCGCAGGAACGCGGCCTCTTCGGCGTCGATGTCGCCGCCCAGCTGGCCCATCAGCTTTTCCTGTTCGGCATCGTCCAGCTGGCCGTCGGACTTGGCCGCCTGGATCATGGCGCGCAGCATCAGCGCGGCGGCGGCCTCTTGATCCGCTGTGGGTTCAATCGGGTCCTGCGGCGTCTGGTCGAAGTTGGAGTTGAGCACCTGGCCAAAGCTGGCGCCGTTATCCGCGGGCCGCCCTGCCATCTTGCCGCCCATGGCGCCCAGCAAACCGGCAGCCCCGGCGCCGCCCGCCAGCCCGCCCAGCATGTTCTGCAGACCGCCCGACGACGCACCGCCACCGCCCAGCGATTCGAGCAGGCCGCCGAGGCCCGCAGAGGTGCCCCCCTGAGCGCCGCCCATCAGGCCGCCCAGCATATCCTGCAGGCCCGCAGCGCCACCCGCACCGCCGCCCATCAGGCCACCCAGCATGTCCTGCATGCCAGCGCCACCCGCGCCCGTCTGACCGCCTGCAAGCCCGCCCAGCAGGCCGCCAAGGCCACCGCCCGTGCCCGCGCCCGCGGTGGCCGCGCCGCTGCGGTTTTTCATCATCGCACTGGCGCCCTTGGCCACCGCCACACCGATGGCCACCTTGGCCAGTGTTTTCATCAAGCTCATTCTACGTCCCTCCCACATCTTTGGACCGCTCCGGCCACTTTGGCACAGAACATCCGCATTGCCGCCGGGAAAGTTTGGCGGCAATTGACATTCACCGGGCAAAGGCGCCCAAGTGCGGGCGATGACGCGCAAAGACCATATCGACCTGCTGGGCGCGCTGGCCCTGACCGGGTTTGCGCTGAATTTCGGCCTGAACCAGGTGGTGGTGAAAGTGTCGAATGGCGGGTTTCAGCCGGTGTTCATGGCTGCGCTGCGGTCGATTGGGGCGGTTGTGGTCTTGCTGGCGTGGATGCGGATGCGCGGCATCTCTGTCCGGTTGCCGCGGGCCAGTGTGGTGGGCGGTGTCATTGCCGGTGTGCTGTTTGCGGCCGAGTTCATCCTGCTGTTCAACGCGCTGGACCTGACGACCGTGTCGCGGTCATCGATCCTGTTTTACTCGATGCCGGTGTGGCTGGCGCTGGCCGCGCATGTGCTGCTGCCGGGCGAGCGGTTGTCGCGGACCCGGCTGCTGGGTCTGGGCCTGGCCATGGCCGGGGTCATCATCGCGGTGGCCGACCGCAGCACTGGGCAGGGCAATCTGCTGGGGGATCTGATGTCGCTGATGGCGGCGATGTGCTGGGCGGGCATCGCGCTGTGCGTGCGCGTCACCCCGTTAAGCGATGTGCCGGCCGAGCAGCAGTTGCTGTGGCAGCTGTTGGTGTCGATCCCGCTCTTGCTGCTTGCCTCGGCCTTCTTTGGGGACCTGATCCGCGATCTGGCTTGGGGGCATGTCGCGGGCCTGACCTATCAGATCCTGGCCATCGCCAGCTTTGGCTTTCTGGCGTGGTTCTGGCTGATGAAGGTCTATCCCGCCTCTGGCGTCGCCTCGTTCAGCTTTCTGTCGCCGGTGTTTTCGGTGCTGCTGGGCTGGCTCTTGCTGGGCGAAACGATTGGCCTGGGCATCTGGGTCGCCCTGGGGCTGGTCGCGGCGGGGCTGATCCTGATCAACCGCCGCTAGGTGCCGCAAAAGGTGGCGGGCACAACCTCTGACGGCGTCGGCGGGCGCTGAAGTTCGGTGTCGGTGGCCGCATAGGGCGTGGCCAGCGCGGTCATCAGCCGGTCGAACGGGGCCATGTCGCCCGCGACTGCGGCCTCGATCATCGCCTCGATCCGGTGGTTGCGCGGGATGATCTGTGGATTGCTGCGCGCCATCAGGGCGGCATCGGGACCGCGGGCCTGCCACTGCGCGGCCCAGGCATCGAATGCGGCGCGGTCGGTGAACTGGTCGCGGGCGCTGTCACGGCCCAGCGTCGCAAAGACGTTGGTGAAATCGGCGCCGTCTGTCTGCATCAGCGCCAGCAGCCCTTCGATCAGCGGCTGATCGTCGGCGGTGGGGGCCGCAAGCCCGATCTTGGCGCCAAAGCGGCGCAGCCAGGCCGATTGCAGCTGCGCGGGCATGGCATGCACCACCTCGGTCGCCTCGGCCACTGCCGCCTCTTTGTCGTCGAAGAGCTGGATCAGCGCTGTGGCCAGTTGCGCCATGTTCCACACCGCGATGCGCGGCTGGTTGCCATAGGCATAGCGGCCCATCTGGTCGATGGAGGAAAACACGCGCCCCTCGTCATAGGTGTCCATAAAGGCGCAAGGGCCGTAATCGATGGTTTCGCCCGAAATGGTGCAATTGTCGGTGTTCATCACCCCGTGGATAAAGCCGTGCGCCATCCAGGCCGCCACCAGGTCGGCCTGTGCCGCGCAGACCGCGCGCAAGAGGTCCATCGGCCCCGTCGCCTGCGGGTGGTGGCGGGCGATGGCATAGTCGGTCAGGGTGCGCAGCGCGTCGATCTCGCCCCGGTGGGCGAAGATCTGGAAGGTGCCCACGCGCAGGTGGCTGGCGGCCACGCGGGTCAGGACGGCGCCGGGCAGCGCGCCTTGCTCGCGGTAGACCGGATCGCCTGTGGCAACGGCGGCCAGCGCGCGGGTGGTGGGGATGCCCAGGGCGTGCATCGCCTCGCTCACCACATATTCGCGCAGCACCGGGCCCAGCCAGGCCCGCCCGTCGCCCATGCGCGAATAGGGCGTCGGGCCGGACCCTTTCAGCTGGATATCGCGGCGCGTGCCGGTCTGGTCGATCACCTCGCCCAGCAGGATCGCGCGCCCATCGCCCAGTTGCGGGTTGTAGGTGCCGAACTGGTGCCCGGCGTAAAGCTGCGCCAGGGGGGCGGCACCGTCGGGGACGGTGTTGCCGGCAAAGACCGAAGGATCGGTGCCCTTGATCCCCAGTTCAGCCGCCAGCGCATCGTTCCAGGCAAGCGTCTGCGCCTGTGATACCGGCGTGGGGTCGAGGCGGGTGTAGAACAGCGGCGGCAGCGCGGCATAGCTGTTGTCGAAGGGAATGTGCAGGCTCATGCAGGGCACATAGGTCTGGATGGCCCCGAATACCATTGAAAGGTTGAGATTGGCGCAGGCGGGCTATCGTTCCTGTAACGCAATCATTACAGGAGACATGACATGGCCACCTCAAACCGGGTCGGGATGCAACTGCGCGACAGACCGGAATATGCCAACAAGCCCAAGCCCCTGACCTTTTCGCCGGAGGCATCCGTTGCCGACGCGGTCGATGCGATGTGCAAGAAGAACTTTGGTTCCGTGATTGTTGTCGACGGGGATGACAAGGTGGTTGGTGTGATGACCGAGCGGGATGTGATGCGCAAGATCGTCCATCCCGGCCTTGACGCCAAAACCACCAAGCTGACCGACATCATGACCCATGAGCCGCGTGTGGCACGGGAGACGGACGATGTGGTCGACTGGCTGCGGATCATGTCCAACGACCGATTCCGCCGCTTGCCTGTCGTGGATCAGGAGGGGCGGATCAAGGCGGTGTTCACCCAAGGCGACTTTGTCAGCTATACGTGGCCGGACCTGGTGTACCAGGCGTCGCAACTTGCGCGCGCATCGCTGGCGCGCAACTATGCGGTGTGGCTGATCGGGGGCGGTATCGCGCTGTATACGCTGCTGATGATCATCGTGGTCCGGTTGCTGTAACCGCGCCCGTCACAGGCGGCGCGTCATCAGGTGATAGCCCGCGCGCAGGCCAAAGCCTGCGCGGGCGTAAAGCCGCTGCGCGCTGGCGTTTTCGGAGGACACCTCGAGGTGCAGCGCCTTCAGCCCTGCCTCGGCCAGGGCGCGGGGCAGGCTGAGCAGCACCTCGGACGCGATACCGCGCCCGCGCACGCCGGGGCGCACATAGAGCTCGTCCACGAAGCCGTCCATGCCGCCGAATTCGATCGACCAGCCGAAGGTGACCACGATATAGCCGATGGGCGCGCGGGGCGGGCCGATCAGGTAGACGGCGCCATGCGGAATACCTTCGAGCAGGGGGGCCACGGCGTGGGCGCGCTGTGCGTCGGTCTGGTCGATGCCTTCTTCGGCGTGAAAGGCCGCGATCAGCGGCAGCAGGCGGTCGGCATGGTCGGGCTGCGCCAGGGTGAGAACGGCGCTCACAATCGGGCCAATCGGTCGGTCAGCAAGGCGAAGAAGCCGTCGGCGTCGATGTCCCCGATAAAGGTCGCATTGGGCGCACGGTCGGTCACGCCCCACCAGTCGGCGACAGTCATTCCGAGGGTCAGGTCAGAGGTCGTTTCAATCGCGACATTGATGTGACGGCCCGAGAACAGATCGGGCTGGATCAGGTAGGCGGTCACGCAGGGGTCATGCAGAGGCGCACCGGCGGAGCCGTATTTTTCCTTGTCGAAACGTTCAAAGAAATCCGTCATCTGCGCCACGGCGGTGCCGACGGGCGTGCCCAGGGCGCGGAAGGCGTCGTTGCGCGCTTGGGTCACCAGCGCCTTGTGCGTGACATCCAGTGGCATGACGACGATGTCAACGCCGCTTTTGAACACGATATCAGCGGCTTGCGGATCGACGTAGATGTTGAATTCGGCCGCGGGTGTGATATTGCCCACCTCGAAATACGCGCCGCCCATCAGCACGATCTGCTGGATGCGGTCGGCGATGTCGGGCGCGCGTTGCAGGGCGGTGGCGATGTTGGTCAGCGGCCCGAGCGGGCAGAGCGTGATGGAGCCCGGTGGTTCTGTGCGCAGGGTGTCGATCAGATAGTCGACCGCGTGCCCCTCGGCCAGCATCATCTGCGGGTCGGGCAGGTTGGGGCCGTCCAGGCCGGTCTTGCCGTGCACATGCTCTGCCGTGACCAGATCGCGGCCCATCGGGCGGTCGCAGCCTGCATAAACCGGCACATCAACTTTTCCCGCCAACTCACAGATAATAAGCGCATTCTTGGCCGTCAGGTCCAGCGGCACGTTGCCCGCAACAGCCGTGATCCCGATCACGTCCACCTCTTGAGGGCTGGCCAGCGCCAGCAGGATGGCGACGGCGTCGTCCTGCCCAGGATCGGTGTCGATAATGATCTTGCGCGGCGCCATGCTGCCTCCGGTTTTTGGTTGCGCGCACCGTGGCGGCTTTGGCACCCCTTGTCCAGAACTGTGCCTGCTGTTTGCGCAAATCCTTGCACCGCGGCGCCGCCTGGGCATAAGGGCGGGGATGACCGACGCTCCGATCTATATCCACGCAGGCGCGCACCGGACGGGCACGTCCTCTTTGCAGATGTGTTTACACGAAAATCGCGATGCTTTGGGGCAGGCGGGGTTTGCCCTGGCCTATCCGGGGCGCGATGGCATCCCGTCGGGCACCCTGGCCCTGCGGCTGCCGGGCACGATTGGCGTAACCGAACCCGACGCTGTCGCGCGGGCGCAAAAGACGCTGGACGATCACGCCGGGGACAGGCCCCTGATCCTGTCCGAGGAGAACATTCCGGGCCGCATGTACCATTTCATGAAAGGTCAGTTCTATCCGCTGGCCGAGGCGCGGTGCGACGTGCTGCGCGCGGCCTGGGGCGGGCCTATTGCGCATCTGCTGTTCGTGGTGCGCCCCTATGATCAGATGTACATGTCAGGCTTTCGCAAGCGGGCCGAGGACAACGCCGTGCCGTCCTTTGACAGCCTGCGCCCGGCCTATATGGCGATGGATCGCGGCTGGCCCGAGCTGGTGACGGCGATGATGGACATCCTGCGGCCCGAGGCGATGACGGTCATCCCCTACGCCCGGCGCGGCAGCAGTGCCGACCTGGTGGGCCGCTTGGTCCCCGGCATTCCCGGTGGCGCGTTGATCGAACCCGACCGGGTCGTGAACCTGAGTGCGACGGACGCAGGGCTGGAGGCGTTGCAGGCGGTGTATCACGCGGGCGACAAGCTGCCCCGTGCCAAGTGGAAGGCCGTGATCCGTGCCTATGCCGAAGACCGCGCGCCGCGCGGGTTCGCCGCCTTTACCGAGGCGGAAAGTGCTGAACTGGCAGGGCGTTACGCATCAGACCTAAAGCAGATCGAATGGATGCCGGGCGTCACGTTCGGCTAGCCTTCTCTTGTGCCTTTACCATGTCCCACAGCGCGTCCATCTCTTCCAAGGTGCTGTCCTCGGGCCGTTGACCTTGCGCCGCAAGTGCGGCCTCTACCGCGTTGAAGCGACGGGTGAATTTCGCGTTGGTGCGGCGCAGCGCCTCTTCGGGATCGATGTCGAGGTGGCGGGCGAGGTTGGCCACGACAAAGAGCAGATCGCCCATCTCGTCGATCATCTCTTCGCGCCCCATCGTATCGCGCGCCTCGACCAGTTCGGCGGCCTCTTCGGTGATCTTGTCCAGCACGTGGCCGGTGTCGGGCCAGTCAAAGCCCACGCGGGCGGCGCGTTTTTGCAATTTCAGCGCACGCAGCAGCGCGGGCAGGTTCATCGCGACGCCATCCAGCGTGCCGCGCTGCGCCTTGCCCGCGCGTTCCTGCGCCTTGATCGTCTCCCAATCCTGGGTCTGCTGGGCGGCGGACTTGTCGCGGCTTTCGTCGCCAAAGACATGCGGGTGCCGGGCTACCATCTTGTCCGAGATGGTGCGCACCACGCTTTGGAAGGTGAAATGCCCCGCCTCTTCGGCGATGGCGGTGTGATAGACCGATTGCAGCAGCAGATCGCCCAATTCGCCCTCGAGCTCGTCCCAGGCCGCGCGTTCGATGGCGTCCGCGACCTCATAGGCCTCTTCGATCGTGTAGGGGGCGATGGTCTGGAACGTCTGTTCGATGTCCCAGGGGCAGCCGGTGTCGGGGTCGCGCAGGCGGCGCATGATCTCGAGCAAACGCGCGATCCCTGCGCTTTGATCGTGGATCAGGTCGGCGTTTTGGTCGGTGCCCATTGCGGCCTCGTGCGGTTTGGGGTTTGCTGACATGTGACGCAACCAACCGGCAGGAGTCCACCCATGGCCATAATCAACCGCATCGGCGATCTGGGGCCAGAGATGGCGGCCTGGCGCCAGCATCTGCACACGATCCCCGAACTGTCCTTTGACTGCCCCAAGACGGCGGCGTTTATCAAGGACCGGCTGGAGGAGATCGGGGTGGACGCGGTGCACGATGGCATCGCGCAGACGGGTATTGTGGCGCTGATCGAGGGGCAGGGCGATGGGCCGACCATTGGCCTGCGCGCGGATTTTGACGCGCTGCCGATCACCGAAGAGACGGGCGTGCCCTATGCCTCGACCCATCCGGGCAAGATGCACGCCTGTGGGCATGACGGGCATACGGCCATGTTGCTGGGGGCGGCCAAGTACCTGGCCGAGACGCGCAATTTTGCGGGCCGCGTGGCGCTGATCTTTCAACCTGCGGAAGAGGCGGGCGGCGGGGGCGAGGTCATGGTGCAAGAGGGCATCATGGAGCGTTTCGGCATCGGCGAGGTCTATGCCATCCACAACGCGCCGGGCAAGGATTTTGGCAAGTTCCACACGACGGCAGGCCCGATCATGGCCGCGGCGGACACGTTCCATATTCACGTCACAGGCAAGGGCGGGCATGGCGCGCGGCCCTATGATTGCGTTGACCCCGTGGTGGCGGCCTGCGGCATCGTGACGGCCCTGCAGACCATCGTCAGCCGCAATCACAACACGGCAGGCAGCCTCGTGATCTCGGCCACGCAGATCCACACCGGGACAACCGACAATGTGATCCCCGAGACGGCCTATATCAACGGCACCATCCGCACCTTTGACAAGGAGGTGCAGGCCATGGTCGTGCGCCGGATGGAGGAGGTCGTGGCAGGCCAGGCCGCCGCCTATGGCTGTACCGCGCAGCTGGAGATCGAGTTTGGCTATCCGCCCACGGTGAATGACGCGGCCAAGGCGGATTTTGCCGCGCAAGTGGCGGCAGAGGTGGCTGGACCGGACGGGGTGGACACGGCCATCACCCCGGTGATGGGGGCCGAGGACTTTTCCTATATGCTGGAGGCGCGGCCGGGCGCCTATCTGATGCTGGGCCAGGGCGCGGGGGCGGGGGTGCACCACCCGCTCTATGACTTCAATGACGAGATCGCGCCAATTGGGGCGTCGTTCTTTGCGCGGCTGGTCGAGACGGCACAACCGGTGGTATAGGGGCTCTGCCCCTCGGCCTGCGGCCTCACCCCGGGATTTTTTTAGAACAGAGAAGTAGAAGGACGCAGGCGCCATGACCCTGGACCAGGCGAAGAGCGAGATCGACCATGCGTTTACGCGCAGCGACCTGCGCGGGCCGTCTTTTGAGCTGACCTTTGCCGGGGCCACGTCGTTTCTGCGCCGTCGGTATACCAAGGACCTGGCGGGTGTGGACATTGCGGTGACCGGCATCCCCTTTGACCAGGCGGTGACGAACCGGCCCGGCACGCGGCTGGGCCCGCGGGCGATCCGGGAGGCGTCGACCTTGCAGGCGCCTGATGCGCCCTATGGCTGGCCGTTTGATGTGGTCAGCGAGCGGGCGATTGTGGATTACGGCGATATGGCCTTTGACTATGCCGATATCCCGGCCTTTCCGGGCCGTGTGACCGCGCATATCGAGGCGATCCTGGCGGCGGGTGCGGCGAGCGTGGTGTTGGGGGGCGATCACTATATTTCTTTCCCCATCCTGCGGGCCTATGCGGCGCGGTTTGGGCCCATGTCGCTGATCCAGATCGACGCGCATAGCGACACTTGGGTGGACGATGACATGGACCGGGTGGACCACGGCACCGGGTTTTACAAGGCGATCAAGTTGGGCTTGGTGGACCCGGCCACCAGCGTGCAGATCGGCATTCGGACCACGAATGAGGACACGCTGGGCGTACACATCATCGATGCCGCGGAGTGCCACCGGATCGGGCCAGAGGCGGTGGCCGCGCGTGCGCGCGAGATTGTGGGTGACCGGCCTGTCTATCTGAGCTTTGACATTGACGGGCTGGACCCGGCCTTTGCCCCCGGGACGGGCACGCCGGTTTGGGGTGGGCTGTCATCGGCCCAGGCGGCGGCGCTGCTGCGCGGGCTGGCGGGCATCAATATTCAGGGCGGTGACGTGGTCGAGGTATCGCCCCCCTTTGACCCGACGGGGGCGACTGCCATCGCGGGGGCGCATGTGGCGACGGAGATCTGTTGCCTTTTGGGATGGAGGATGCGCGGTGGCGCCTAAGAACCAGCCGATCAGCGGCAATGACCTGGCCCGGTTTTCCGGGCCGAACACGTTTATGCGTCTGCCGTTTTCGAATGAGCTGCACAAGCTGGACGTGGCGGTGCTGGGCGTGCCCATGGACATCGGCACCTCGTGGCGGTCGGGCACGCGGTTTGGGCCCAAGCAGGTACGTTCGGAATCGGCGATGATCCGGCCCTACAACTTGCAGACGGGGGCGGCGCCCTTTGACAGTTTGCAAGTGGCGGATGTGGGTGATCTGGCGATCAACACCTTTTCGCTGTCGGACAGTCTGAGCATCATTCAGGAAAGCTATGACGCGATCCTGAACTATGACGCGGTGCCCGTGGCCATTGGCGGTGATCACGCCATCACGCTGCCGATCCTGCGCGGCATTGCCAAGCGGCACGGGCCGGTTGCGCTGGTCCATATCGACGCCCATGCGGATGTGAATGACGAGATGTTCGGCGAGCGGGAAACCCACGGCACCGTCTTTCGCCGCGCCTATGAGGAGGGGCTGATCCAGGCCGAGAAGACCTATCAGATCGGCCTGCGCGGCACGGGCTATTCGGCGGAGGATTTTACCGAGGCGCAAAGCTGGGGCTTTCAGCACTTTTTGGCACCCGAGCTGTGGGGGCGGGACCTGAGCGGGCTGGGGGCGGAGATCAGGCGCGATATTGGCGACGCGCCCACCTATATCTCGTATGACATCGACAGCCTTGACCCCGCCTTTGCCCCCGGCACCGGCACGCCGGAGATTGGCGGGCTGACCACGCCGCAGGCGATGCAGCTGATCCGGGCGCTGCGGGGCATCAACGTTATTGGCTGCGACATGGTTGAAGTGTCACCGCCTTACGATACGTCCGGCACTACGGCGCTGACCGCGGCGAACCTGCTGTTCGAGCTGCTGTGCATCCTGCCGGGCGTGGCCTATCGCTGAGGCGGTGTGCCGTGCATATTTAGGGAACAATGAGAGATAAGATGAGGCTTGCAATGTATCTACTTGTTTTCTCAGTTCTTCTGATCGCTGGCCTTGTGGCCTTTGTCCGCTTGGCACCGTCAGAGCCGGGCCGGTGGCATCAACCGATCACGGCCACGTCCAGTTCGGATGCGCCGGGCCGTGCGACCCGCGTGATCGAGGCCGCACCGGGCGCATTGGCGCGGGTGGACGCGGCCGCGCGCGCTTTGCCCCGGACAACGGTGTTGGCGGGGTCGGTCGAGGCAGGCCGGATCACCTACATCACCCGATCCGCCGTCATCGGCTTTCCCGATTACACCACGGTGGACTATGCGGACGGCATGCTCAAGATGTTGGCGCGGCTGCGGTTTGGCCGGTCAGATCTGGGCGTCAACCGCAAACGATTGGAGCGGTTGATCGCCGCCGCCCAAGGATGAGCTGAGACAGCCCTGTTCGACCTCGCGCCACATGGGCGAGTTGAGCGACATCTGGCATTGGGCCATGAACATGCGCCCATCGACCTGCATGCAGATCGTTTGGCCCAGTTCAATGCGGCTGCCGGTGCGGTCGGTGCAATAACATTCGACCGTCTTGCCAGAGGGCGATGTGACGTCGGCCAGCGCCGGGCTGACCATGGCGAAGGAAAGAATGGCTACGCGTATCATGATGGAAATGTAGCACAGCGTGCCTCTTGACCAAAGCCCCTGGTTGGATCACACCCGCGTCATGATCCCGCAGGACCGCCTTTTACAGATCACGCAGCGCTTTCAATATCTTGAAGCGGCGATGGCCGATGGCAGCGCCGATATTGCCGCGCTGGCCAAGGAGTATTCCGACCTCAAGCCCGTGGTGGACCAGATTGCCGCCTACACCCAGATCGTCAGCGATATGGAAGAGGCCGCGCGGATGCTGGATGACCCCGAAATGGCGGACCTAGCCCAAGAGGAGTTGCCGCGCCTGAAGGCGGCGCTGCCCGAGGCAGAGGCGGCGCTGCAACTGGCGCTGTTGCCCAAGGATGCGGCGGATGCGCGCCCGGCCATGCTGGAGATCCGGCCTGGCACCGGCGGGGACGAGGCAGCGCTGTTCGCCGGTGATCTGTTGCGCATGTACGCCCGCTATGCCGAGGCGCGCGGGTGGAAACTGGACGTGATCGAAGAGCAGGCGACCGAGCTGGGCGGGATCAAGGAGGTGGTGGCCCACATCACCGGCGACAACGTCTTTGCCCGGATGAAGTTCGAAAGCGGCGTGCACCGCGTGCAGCGTATTCCGACAACCGAGAGCGGCGGGCGCATTCACACCTCTGCCGCGACGGTCGCGGTGCTGCCGGAGGCCGAAGAGGTGGATGTCGAGATCAATGCGCAAGACATTCGCATCGACACGATGCGGTCCTCTGGTGCGGGTGGGCAGCACGTGAATACCACCGATTCCGCCGTGCGCATCACGCACCTGCCCACGGGCATCGTGGTGACCAGCAGCGAGAAATCCCAGCACCGCAATCGGGACAAGGCGATGCAGGTCTTGCGCGCGCGGCTGTACGATCTGGAACGCAGCCGGGTCGACAGCGAACGGTCTGCCGACCGGGCGGCGCAGGTCGGCTCTGGCGACCGGTCAGAGCGGATCAGGACCTATAACTTCCCCCAAGGGCGGATGACCGATCACCGCATCAACCTGACGCTGTATAAGCTTGATCAGGTCATGCAGGGCGACCTGGACGAGGTAATCGACGCGCTGACCGCCGACAATCAGGCCCGGCTGCTGGCCGAGATGGGCACATGACTACCGCCGCCCAGGCGATGGTGGCCGCCACCGCACGGCTGCGGGCGGCAGGTGTGCCCGACCCTGCGCGGGACGCGCGGATTTTGCTGGCCCATGCCGCGCGCGTGGACGCCACCCGCGTCACCCTGATCGCCCCCGAAGACATCGCGCCCGAGATTGCCGACCGCTATGACCAGTTGGTGGCCCTGCGCGCCGTGCGCGTGCCCGTCAGCCACCTGATTGGCGAGCGGGCCTTTTATGGCCGCCGCTTTAAGGTCAGTGGCGATGTGCTGGACCCCCGGCCAGAGACCGAAACGCTGATCGAGGCGGCCTTGGCCGAACAGTTTGACCGCGTGCTCGACCTTGGCACCGGGTCGGGCTGCCTGATCGTCACGCTGTTGGCCGAGCGTGTGGACGCCACGGGCTGTGCCATCGACCTCAGCCCCGCCGCCTGCCTGCAGGCCAGTGCCAACGCGGTGCTGCACGGTGTGGCGGACCGGCTGGAGGTGACCGAGGGCGATTGGTTTGCCCCTGTCGAAGGCCGGTTTGACCTGATCGTGTCCAACCCGCCCTATCTGGCGCGTTCCGAGATGGCGGGCCTTGCCCCCGAACTGCGCCATCACGAACCGCGCATGGCGCTGACGGACGAGGCCGATGGCCTGTCGGCCTACCGCATCATCGCGGCGCAGGCGGGCAGCTATCTCACCGCCCAGGGTCGGGTGATCTGCGAATTTGGCGCGACCCAAGGGGCGGCGGTGCGCGCGGTGTTTCATCGCCACAGCTGGGCAGATATCCACATCTTGCCCGATCTGGATGGGCGCGACCGTGTTCTGGTTGCGCGAAAACCGGCGTGAGCCGGGCAAAAATACGCAAAATCGGCCTTTTGTACTTGTTCTGGACCCGCTTGCATGCTTATTCATGCTTCAGACGCACAGATGCAGGCCACGGCCTCGCGACGGCGTCCCATCCACAAGATCGCCGAGAGAGTGTGAACTGGTGCCCATGACGCGCCGCGGCAGATCAAAAAAGACACGCCAGAGAGCTGAACACATTCATGAAATCTTCGAGATCACGGTCCCGGTCCAAGAGCAGTCGTAACCGCAATTCTAGCGGGGGTGGCGGCAACGTCGTCAACCGGGTGTTCGACAGTTCCGGCCCCGAAGGCAAAGTGCGCGGCACGCCGCAGCAGATTATCGACAAATACAACCAATTGGCCCGCGACGCGCAGCTGTCCGGCGACCGGGTGGCGACAGAGAACTTTCAGCAGCACGCCGAACATTACCTGCGCTTGCTGAGCGAGGCACAGCGCGAGATTGATGCCCGCCGCGAAGAGCAGGAGCGCCAGAACCGCGAACGCCAGGCAGAGCGTGACCGCGAACGCGCCGCCCGGCAAGAGCACGAGGGCAATGCCGACCCGGCCCAGGCGCCACAGCCGGACGTGGTCGAGGCCACCAGCGACAGCGGTCTGGTGGAAACACCCGAAAGCCAGCCCAAGCCAAAGCCCAAAACCACCCGCACCCGCGCCCCGCGCAAGCCCAAGACGCCCCCGGCCGACGCTGCCGAGGCGCCGGCCGAGGCCGCGGACACCCCAGCCAGCGACAGCGGCAGCGCCCCCGAAGCCGCCGAGTAACCCGGCCTAGCGCGCCGCCACGGCGCGGGCCAAGGCGCAAAACGCCTCGACCGATACCTGTTCGGCCCGCTCGGTCGGCGCAATACCTGCCGCGCGCAGGCGATCCTCGATATCCGCGGTCAGCCCTTTCAGCGCTGCGCGCAGCATCTTGCGGCGTTGGTTGAACGCCATTGCGACAACACGGCTCAACACCTCGGGGTCCGCTTCAAAACGCGGGGCGGGCAGGGCGGTCAGATGCACGACCGCGCTCGACACCTTTGGCGGCGGCGTAAACGCCTCGGGCGGCAGGGACATCGCGATACGCGCGTCCGACCGCCATTGCGCGAGTACCGCAAGGCGGCCATAGGCCTTGCCGCCCGGCTGGGCGACAATCCGCTCCGCCACCTCGCGCTGAAACATCAGGGTCAGCGACTGCCAGAACGGCGGCCAAACGGGCGGCGTCAGCCAGCGCACCAACAATTCGGTCCCAACGTTATAGGGCAGGTTCGCCGCGACCCGGATGGGCGGCGCAAGATGCGCCAGGGCATCCACCTCGAGCGCGTCCCCTTCGATCACCTGCAACTGCCCCGGATAGCGCGCCGCAATCTCGGCCAGGGCCGGCAGACAACGCGCGTCCTTCTCAATGGCCAGGACCTTGCGCGCCCCCTCGGACAACAGCCCGCGGGTCAGCCCCCCGGGCCCGGGCCCGACCTCCAGCACATCCACCCCCGACAAATCACCGGCCTGCCGCGCAATCTTGGCCGTCAGGTTCAGGTCCAATAGAAAGTTCTGCCCCAGCGACTTGCGCGCGCTGAGCCCATGGGTCGCAATCACAGCGCGCAAGGGGGGCAGATCGTCGATACCGCTCATCTTCATTGTTCCCCAAATATGCCCGCCGGAGGCGTCACCGGCCCACCATCCGCGCGGCCAGCTTGATCGCCTCGATCATACTGTCGGGCCTGGCGATACCCTGACCGGCGATGTCGAAGGCCGTGCCATGGTCGGGCGAGGTGCGGATGATCGGCAGGCCCAGGGTCACGTTCACACCGCGGTCAAAATCCAGCGTCTTGATCGGGATTAGCGCCTGGTCGTGATACATGCACACCGCCGCGTCATAGCGCGCGCGTGCTGCGGCGTGAAACAGCGTGTCGGCGGGCCAGGGGCCGGTGACGTCGATGCCGGTGGCTGCCACCTCTTGCACAAGAGGCGCGATCCAGGTCAGCTCTTGCCGCCCCATCGCGCCGCCTTCGCCTGCGTGCGGGTTCAGGCCCGCCACCACCAGGCGCGGTGCGGCAAGGCCGAATTGCGTGCGCAGGCCTGCGGCCGTGATGTTCAGCGTGTGGCGCAGCAGGGCGGGTGTCAGGTGCTGCGGCACGTCCTGAAGCGCGATGTGGATCGTCGTCGGCACCACCCGCAAGGTGTCCGAGGCCAGCATCATCACGGCGCGCGGCGCGTCTGTGAGCGCCTCAAGGTATTCCGTGTGACCGGGATAGGCAAAGTCGGCCCCGTCCATCAGCACCTTTTTGTGGATCGGTGCCGTCACCAGCGCGGAACACGCGCCCGTCTGCACCAGGTCGACACCCCGCGCGATCACGTCGATCACCCCTTGGGCATTGGCCGACGTCGCTGTGCCCGGCGTGGCGGGGGCGGCAAAGCGGTGGGCCAGCACGGGCAGGTGCGTGGCGCACAGATCAGCCGCAGCGGCGGGGTCCGCGACCTCGGCCAGCGGCGTGCCCACGGGCAGATGGCGCGGATCGCCGATCCAAACCATCGGCACCTGCGCGCCCAGGGCCCGCCAGGCCGCCACTGCAATCTCGGGCCCGATGCCCGCAGGCTCGCCACAGGTCAGGGCGATGGGGGCTTGGGTCATTCCAGGATGCGGATCGTGGCCTCGGCCCGCAGTTCCGACAGCAGGTTTTCCGAAAACGCGTTCAGGCGCTGGTTGCGCAGTTCCGAGGCAATGGCATCGCGGTCGATCTCTTGTTCCTCGGCCAGCGCGGGGGTGCGCCCGCACAGCATCAGGAACACCAGCGTCTGGCCATTGGCGCGCGTCAGCGCGGTCGACACCTCGCCCGGGTCCAGCTTGGCCAGTTCAAACGCGATGTCTTGCGGGATCTCGGACGGGGGCAGGCTGCCCCGGTCCAGCACGCTTTCGGGTTGGCCCTTGGCGATGCCATAGAGGTCGTCGCAGCGGTCCACCCGCTGTGCAATCGCCGCCGCGCGCGACAGCGCCTGTTCGGACCGGCCCCCGTCGATGTAATAGGCCGCATATTCGATGGCGGAAAAGGACCGCGCCGGTGCTTCGGTCTCGCGGATGTCGCGCAGTTGGAACAGGGCAACCGCATTGGGGATCGGCAGCGGGGCGGTCACGTCGCCCGGCCCCAGCGCCAGCAGCAGCGGGCGCAACGGTGCGGGCAGTTGTGTGATCGGCACCCAGTCCAAGCGTCCACCGCGCCCGCGCGAGGCGGTGGCGGAAAACCGGCGGGCAAAGCTGGAGAACTCCGCCTCGGTCTGCGCCTCCGCGATCTGCTGGGCTTGCGCCATCACCTGATCGGCGCGGGGTGGCGGGGCGGGGATGATAATCTCGGAAATCAGCACTTCGATGCCGCTGTTGCCCTGGGCCGAGGCGAGGGCGCGGTCAATCTCGCGTTCGGTGATCTGGACACGGCCGCCAAATCGGGCGCGGATGTAGTCGCGCCACACCAGAGACGTGGCGACGAAATCGCGGAACGTCTCGCGCGCGACACCGGCGCTTTCCAGCCCTTCGACAAACTCTTCGGCGCTCAGTTCCGCTCGGGCGGCAAATTCGCTCAGGCCCGCTTGCAAGCCTTCGGGCGACAGGCGGATGCCCGCCTGTGCGGTGGCCGCTTCGCGCAGGCGGTCGCGGATCAACTCTTCGAGCACCTGAGTGCGGGACCCGCCCGGCGCGCCCAGGACCTGGAGAAAGCGCATACGCTGCTGCACTTCGAATTCGGTGATCAGCGCCTCGTCGACCTGCGCCACGGGGGCAAAGAGGTTTTGCGCTGTCGCAGGGGTCACAAGGCCCGCAACCGCCACCACGGCGGCGGCCATCAGCGACACACTGCGCTGTTTTATCGTCATACCGCTCATCTTACCTGCTTTCCGCATGATTTCACTTCGGTGCGCGTGCCTGTATCGGCTGAAAAGCCCCTTAGGGACACTGTTAACCCCAGAGAGGTGGAGGGCTCAATAGTCGTTGAGTCCGCAAAGCTGCGGTTGATCGACAGGCCCACGCGCACGCATTCGTTGGTATAGGTCAGGCCCGCCCCCGCGGTGGCGGCGCGCCCCTCTTCAAGGTCGTAGCGCCAATCGACGCTTGCGGTCCAGAACTTGTCGATCCGGTAGGCGCCGTCAAAGGTGAACTCGCCAATCGGCTCGGTCAGGTCGATATCGGCGTCCTCCGAGATCCAGATATAGCTGCCGCCAATATCCAGCCTGTCATTGCTCCAATCGCCGCGCACCTCGGCCTTGGCCACGTCAAAGGTTTCGTCGAAGATCGTGCGCCCGGACACGGAGAGCCCGCCGTTAAAGTCCAGTTTGCCCGCCAACAGGAAATCCGAGGTCGTGCTTGACAGGCCCGAGGTTTCGTTGAAATCGGCCTGGACCTCTTGCCGCAGGATCTGGCCCAGGGTCAGGCTGCTGGACCAGCCATCGGGGTCGAGCCGCGCCCAGGTGCCGCCCAGGGCCACGGCCCACCCGCGTTCGCGCCGGTCGGTGGCGGGAAAGCGGGACAGGGACAGCAGGTTGCCCTCGTCAAATTCGACCCGCGTGCTTTCCTCATTGGGCACGTGCAGGCCGTCGCCGCCGACCCAGGAAAACTGGGCGAACGGCTCAAGGAACTGGGTGACCCCGCCCGCGCTGCGCCGCACCATGGGATAGCGCAACACGACTGCCGCACTGGGCGCCAGCCCGCTGTCGCCGCCATCGAATGTGTCGTCATCGCTGATCTTGATGGAATCGCCTGCGATCCCCAGGCGCGTCTGCACCTGCATGCCGCCGACCAGATAGGTGCGCAGCCATTCCGCATCCACGTTAAAGCGCAGCCCGTCGCGGCCATCGACGATGCCGTCGCCGTTCACGTCCGTCGTCACGTCCGACTGCCGTTCATGCGTGTGGAATGCCGCAGCCAGGCGCAGCTCGCCCCCGATCACGCTGGGGAAAAAGCGGCGTTCGTACAGAACATCGGCCACGTCCGAGGGCAAGACATCGTCATCCTCGTCATCGCGCAGCGATTTGAAGTTGATGTAGGACAGGCGGACATATTCATCCCGCCGCGCCCGGCTGACCTGGATCTGGCTGTCCAGGCGGTCTTTGCCCGAATAGCCGTAGTCGCTGAGATAGGCGTCGTCCGACACGGTTTCGATGTCGAATTGCAGCACGAAATCGCGCCGCAGATCGAACTCGCCCGCGGCAAAGAGATAGCCGCGTTGTTCGTCCTGTTGCAAGTCATCCTCGGAATAGGCGCCCTCGAAGATGATGCGCCCGGTGCGGAACGCCTGGCGGTAGCGAAATTCAAGCGTGCGGGTGTCGTTGGCCAGATAGGGCGTGAGGGTCAGGTCGCGGTGATCGCCGAGCTTGATGAAGTAAGGCAGGCGAATACCTGTCCCCAAAAGCGAGTTGATCCGCAATTCCGGGATCAGAAAACCGGTGGCGCGGTCAAGGGTCGGGTCGGGCAGGCGCAGTCGGGGCAGGTACAGGATCGGCGTGTTGCGAATGCGCAACTGGGCGTGTTCAAAGTAGAGCTGGCGCGCCTCTTCATCATGGATGACGGTGCGGGCACGGATTTGCCACAGCGGTGGACGCGGGTCGTTTTCACATATTTGGCAAGAGGTTACGGCGGTTTTATAAAGCTGCGTATAGCGCCCGCCAACGCGGTTCATCTGGACCGAGGCCAGTTGCAACTGGTCGTTCAGCACCAGCCGCGCGCCGGTCAGCAGCCCGTTTTGCAGGTCTTTGTCCAGGTCGGCCTGGTTGGCCAGGATGCGCACGCCGGTGCCGTCATCCAGGGTGATCGGCCCGGTGATGGTCAGCCCGCCGGTGTCGGGGTTGTATTCGATGGCGGACGCGGTCAGGCGCGTGGTGCCTTGGAACGCCTCGACATTGCCCCGTGCGATCAGGCGCCGGTCGCGGGTCACCTGGATTTCGTCGGCGACGAGGACGGCGGGCCCGGCGTCATCCTGCGCCATGGCCTGCGGACCGCCCAACGCGGCCGCCAGCCAGATCGCCATGGCGATCAGCCAAGGGCGCAGACGGCTAGCCATCTTCGGCCTGCAACAGCAACCCGAGGCCCAGAAGCAGCGTGGCCACCGGCGCGGCCCATGCGGCGAACATGACGGGTATCTGCCCGTTCTCGCCCAGGATCTGCGCGAAGCTGCGAATAAAGTACAATCCAAACCCCAACAGCACTGCGGCCAACACCGCGGTGCCGGTCCCCCCAAAGCGGGTATGGCGCATTGAAAAGGCTGCGGCAACCAGAACAAGGCCCATCAGAAACAGCGGGCGCGCCAGTTCGGACTGCAGCCAGACGTAATGCCTGCGCGCCGAAAACCCGGCCTGTTCTAGCTGCGCGATAAAGGTGGGCATGTCCCAGATCGACACGCCCGCAGGGGTGCCCAGGCTTTCGCGGATGCGGTCCAGGGTGAGGGTCGAGGGCACGGCCAGAACCTCGTGGACGACGGCGTTGGCCTCGGGGTTCAGGCCCGTGGTCAGCGGCCACACTTTGGCGCCGCGCAGCGACCAGGCGCCGTCTTGCAGCGCGGCGCTGGCCGCCTCGATCCGTCGGATCGGCCCGCCGCCGGGCGCATAGGCGACAAAGGTCACGTCATAGAGCACCGAGGCGTCGGCATTTGACCGGCCTGCGCGGATCACCGTCTGCCCGGCGGCACTGCCCTGGCGCAGCCACAACCCTTCCTCGGACACCGACAGCGCCGAGGGGCCGTCGGAGCGGTAGGATTCCGCCAGGGTTGCATAGCGTTTCGAGGTGGCGGCCACCATCGGTCCCAGCACCGTGGTGGCAAAGACGCCGATGATCAGCGCCACGGTCACCGGGGCCACCAGCGCGCGCAGGGCCGACCGGCCCGCGGCACGGGTCACCACCAGCTCGGACGAGCGGGCGAGCGAGAGGAACAGCGCCACCGTGGCCAGGATCATGATAAGCGGCAGGATCTGGTTCACCGTCTCGGGCACGTTCAGCAGCGTCAGCGTCATCCGCTGGGCAAAGCTGACGCCCAGGCTGGCAAAGCGCCGGGTCTGGTCGATGATGTCGACAAGGATAACCAGCGTGACCAGCACGGTGGCAATCAGGGCCAGCGCCCCGAGAAAGCGGCGGGCAAAGTAGATGTGCAGGATCATGCCGCACCCCGCCTGAACCTGCGCCACAGGCTGCTTTGATCGCCAGCCGCGCGGCTGAGCAGGCCCAGCACCAGCACGCCGCCGGCCATCGATGGCAGGTAAAGGATGGGCCACAGCCGCGCGTCGTTGACGATTTGCTGCGACAGGCTGCTGTGCATCCCCTCGAGCGCGACCAGAAGGAAAAAGGCGATCACGATCTCGCGCCAGACGCCAAAGCGGGAAAATCCCCCCACCAGCAGCGTGGCAAAGGCGATAAGTGCAGTGACGAAACAGAAGGTCGCGCGGGTGATGCGGCTGTGCAATTCGTCCGCGACGGCGCCGGGCGACGATTTGGTCTGCTCTGCCGTCGCGGCCCAATCCGACAGCAGGTCGGGCGTGGACGTGGTGCGCAGCGACGGCGTGCTGTCGTCGTCCGATTTCATCAGGGTCGTGATGTCAAAGGAAAAGTCCTGAAACTTGGCCGTGGACAGGCGCGCGGTCGCAACCTCGAGCCGTTGGGCCAAGCCGTCGACCATGATCAGCGACGTGCCGGCGTCGTTGCGCACCAGATAGGCCTGGGATGCGGTGTACATGATCCGCTCTTGCGCCATGCGGCGGTCGGACAGGAACACGTCGTTCAGCACGCCGTCATCGCTGATCGACCGGGTGTAGAAGGTGACCCCGGACGCGGGGCTGAGAAACGTGCCCTCGGTCAGCAGGCGGGCGGTGACGTTGCGCGAAATCTCGACCTCACGCTCGCTGAGTTGCTGGGTGGCGGCGGGGACGAGGATGTGGGTCAGCACGCTCATCATCAGCGCTGCGATCAGGCCAAAGACGAGCACGGGCCGGGCCAGCCGCCAGGGTGACGCGCCTGTGGCCTTCATCACCGTCAGCTCGCTTTCGTTGTTTAGCCGGTTGGTCACATAGATGACCGCGGCAAAGGTGGCGATGGGCAGCACGGTCATGATCAGGCGCGGCAGGCCCAGGGCGGAAAACTCGATAAACACCAGCGCCGATTGGCCGTCTGCAATCAGCCGGTCAAACAGGCGCACCGCCCGGTTGATCCAAAACACGGCCACCAGGACAAGGGCGAAAAAGCCAAACAACCAAAGCAGTTGCGACAGCATATAGCGGTCGAATCTGACCAACGGATCCCCCTTGTGACGTGCACTCTACTATATATCGCGGCAGCGGTGCCGTCACGCTACCGCATTGAGGGCAGGGGGAAAACGTCAAATCATAGGTGCAAGCGCTGGTCAGCCGGTGCATTGCGCGTTACCTCTGTTGGGTATTTCATCTAGCGGAGCCCCCGATGACCGATCTGACCCCCGTCACCTTTGCCGATACCGACCTTGATGCGATTGCGGGGCATGCCGGACGCGTGGCCGTGATCGTCACGCCCGAGGGCAAGCTGGAGCAGTCGGCGCGCCGGGTGAACCGGCTGACAAAGGGGGCGCTGCAGCGCTTTGTCGACAGTGACGCCTTTGGCAAGGTCAAGCCGGGACAGGTGACGTCGATGGCCTGGCCTGTGGGCATGGCGGCGGTCGCCGTCGATGTCGTGTGTCTGGCGCGCAATCACTCGGTCGCCGAGGCGCGCAAGGCCGGTGCGGCCCTGGGCAAGCTGCGCGGGGGCAAGCCGGTGCTGCTGGCTGCCGATGGCGCGCGCCGGGTGGCCGAGATTGTCTTTGGCTTGGTCATGCGCGACTATGCCTTTACCGCGCACAAGACCGAGGCCGACGCGCCCGAGGGCGGGCTGAGCGTCATGTGTTCGAAACCCGACGCCGCGGCCGAGGCGGCGGCCCCGCTGCTGGCAGTGGCCGAGGGCACGTTCATGACCCGCGACCTGATCAACGAACCGGCCAATGTGCTGACCACCACCGAGTTCGCCAACCGGTTGGAAGAGATGACGTCGCTGGGTTTGGAAGTTGAAGTCTTGGATGAAGATCAGCTTGCAGAGCTCGGAATGCGCACGCTTTTGTCTGTCGGCCAGGGGTCTGATAGCCCGTCCAAAGTGGTCGTGATGCAGTGGAAAGGCGGTGCGGCGGATGCGGCGCCCTTGGCGCTGGTGGGCAAGGGGGTTGTCTTTGACACGGGCGGCATCAGCCTCAAGCCTGCGGGCGGCATGGAAGACATGACCATGGACATGGGTGGCGCGGGCGTCGTTGCGGGCACCATGCGCGCGCTGGCGCTGCGCAAGGCCAAGGGCAATGTGGTCGGTCTGGTGGGTCTGGTGGAAAACATGCCCTCGGGCAATGCAACGCGGCCCGGGGACGTGATCACGACGATGAAGGGCGACACGGTCGAGGTGATCAACACCGATGCCGAGGGGCGCCTCGTGCTGTGCGACGTGATGTGGTACGCCCAAGACCGCTTTGCCCCCGCGGGCATGATCGATCTTGCGACCCTGACGGGCGCGATCATCATTGGTCTGGGGCACGAGAATGCGGGTGTCTTTTCGAACGATGATGCGTTCTGCAACGCCTTCCTCAAAGCGGCAGAGCGGGAGGACGAGGGCGCCTGGCGTATGCCGCTGGGCCAGGCCTATGACGACCTGCTGAAGTCGCGCATCGCGGATATGAAGAACATTGGCGGGCGGCCCGCCGGGTCGGTCACGGCGGCGCAGTTTCTGCAACGCTTTGTCAAGGACGACACGCCTTGGATCCACCTGGATATTGCCGGCGTCGCGTCGGTCAAGTCCGCCACGGCGCTGGCGCCTGCAGGGGCCACGGGCTGGGGTGTGATGGCGCTGAACCGCTTGGTCGCGGACGGGTACGAGACGGAATGACATGGGGGCCGCCTATTTCTACCACCTGACCCGCCGCCCGATGGAAGAGACGCTGGCGATGCTCTTGGGCAAGGCCACGGCCAATGGCTGGCGGGTGGCGGTGCGCGGCACGGATGCGGCGCGGCTGGCCTGGTTGGACGAGCGGCTGTGGCTGGGGGCCGATGACGGGTTTCTGCCCCACGGTGTTGCGGGTGGCCCGCATGATGCGGATCAGCCGATCCTTCTGACCACCGGCCCGGCGGCCAACGCGCCGCACTGTGTGATGAGCGTGGATGGCGCAACCGTGGCGGCAGAGGAGGTTGGGCAGCTTGACCGGGTGTGCGTTCTGTTCGACGGCAACGATCCAGGCGCATTGGACGTGGCCCGCGGGCAGTGGAAAACGCTGAACGAGGCCGGGGCCGCGGCGCAATATTGGTCAGAGGAAAGCGGGCGCTGGGAGATGAAGGCGCAGACCTGAGGGCGCGCACCTAACGAAAGAGCGTCATCTCGCCTTCAGCAATCTCGATCCTTCCCCAGCGTTGCAGGTATCCCATCCCCAACAGCGAAATGCCCAGATCACCGTCGTTGACCACGGCGGGCACGTTGGTGTCCTGGTGGCTGCCGATGCTGACGGTGTCGAGGCGGACAGGTGCGGTGCGCACCTCGCCATTCGCGGTCAATGCGCGGCCAAAGTAGTTGAGCGTGGCGGGATCGATCCCGGCCCTGGTCGCATCGGCGCGCGCGAGCACGATGTCGGTGGCGCCGGTGTCGACGACAAAGTCGATGGGCGTGTCGTTGACGTCGAGCGTGAGATAGAAGTGCCCATCCCGCGCCTGGGGCAGGGTGATCGCGCCATCATCGGCAAAGCGGGTCTGTTGCGGGTAAATCTCGTCCTGCAGATCGTCCCAGATGCCCACGGCGGCGACGGCGCCGACAAAGATCAGCGCCCAGATCGCGGCCATTTGCAGGGTCTGGCCCAGCCGCAAGCGGCGGCTGAGGAAAAAGGCGCCGCCAAGCACGGTGGCAAGGACGCCGAGATAGATCAGTTGGGCAATGTTGTCGCTGGTCATGGACAGGAAATAGGGCGCGGCCCTGTGGATTTCAGCCCGCGGCGAGGCCAAAGTCGCGCAGGCCGTCCAGCACGAACTGCACCGACAGGGCCGCAAGCAGCATGCCCAACAGCCGGGTGACGACGGTAATCCCCGTCTTGCCCAGGGCCCGTTCCAGCACGCCCGCGGCCAGAAACAGCACCAGGCAGACGGTCAGCACCAGCGCCGTGATGGCGAGCACCAGGCCCAACCCTTCGATCCCCGGGCGCTGGCCGGTGAGCAGGATGACCGAGGCGATGGCGCCGGGCCCCGCGATCAGGGGGATGGCAAGGGGGAAGACGGAAGGATCGTCGCCCTCGTCCTCGCTTTGATCCGCGCGCCGCCGGGTGCGCCGTTCAAAGAGCATGTCGAGCGCGGTGAGGAACAACAGGATCCCGCCCGCGACCCGGAAGGCAGGCATCGAGATGCCGATAAAGCCCAGCACCGCCTCGCCAAACAGTGCAAAGACGATCAGGATCACCATGCCCAGCCCGCAGGCGCGCAGGGCGATGTTGCGGCGCTGGCGGTGGGGGATGCCTTGGGTCAGCGCCACGAACAGCGGGGCGAGGCCGATGGGGTCGATCACCACGAACATGGTGACGAAAGCGGTGATGAGAAAGGCCGTGTCGATCATGGGGTGGCTGGATTCGGGTTTTTCAAAAGGAGCGCCTGTCGGCGCATGACATGTTTTAGGGGCTCTGCCCCGTCGCTGGCGCGACCCCCCGAGGTATTTTGGGTCAGAAGAAGATCAGGGATGTTCGGCGGCTTCGAGTTTTTCGAGGTCTTGCATCCAAAGCGCCTCGGCGCGGTCCAGCGCCTCCATCACCTCGGCGTATTTCTTTTGCCAGACCTCCATTTCGCCGATTTTAGTATGCTCGTAGAGGTCGGGGTCGGCCAGTTTCGTGGCCAGCTTGTCGCGCATCTGGTTGAGCTTTTCCACACGCGCCTCGGATTTGCGGGCCTCGGATTTGAGCGCCAGCAGCGCCTCGCGCGTGGGGCGTTTGGGTTTGGGTGCGGGGGCCTCTTTGCGGTCTTTGGCAGGTTTGGCGTCGCTGAGCAGCAGCTTGCGGTAGGCTTCGAGGTCATCCTCGAACGGGGTGACGGTGCCGTTCGACACCAGCCACAGCCGGTCGGCCACCAGTTCCAGCAGGTGCATGTCGTGGCTGACGAGGATGACCGCGCCGGTATAGGCGGTCAGCGCCTCGACCAGCGCCTCGCGCGATTCGATGTCGAGGTGGTTGGTCGGCTCGTCCAGGATCAGCATGTGCGGCGCATCGAGCGTGGCCAAGAGCAGCGACAGCCGCGCCTTTTGTCCGCCCGACAGCTTGCCCACCACTGTGTCGGCCTGATCGGCCATCAGGCCAAAGCCCGACAGGCGTGCGCGCCAGCGGGCGGGTCCTTCGGTTGGGCGTTCGCGGCGCAGGTGATCCAGTGGGGTTTCGTCGACAAACAGCTCGTCGACCTGGTGCTGGGCGAAATAGCCGATGCGCAGCTTGTTCGATTTGGTGATCTTGCCCGACAGCGCGGGCAGCCGGTCCGACAGCAGTTTGGACAGCGTGGATTTGCCCATGCCGTTCTTGCCCAGCAGCGCGATACGGTCGTCCTGGTCGATACGCAGCGACAGTTTGCGCAGCACGGTCGTGTCGCCATAGCCGGTGCTGGCGCCATCCAGGTGGACGATGGGCGGTGACAGCTCTTCGGGGTCGGGAAAGTCGAAACGTTTGAGCCCGGCCTCTTGCGGCGACGTGATGGGCTGCATCTTGGACAGCGCCTTGAGCCGGGATTGCGCCTGGCGCGCCTTGTCGGCCTTGTAGCGGAAGCGGTCCACATAGGATTGCAGGTGGGCGCGGCGGGCCTCTTGTTTCTTGGCCTGGGCGGCGGCGACGGCCAGTTTTTCGGCGCGTTGGCGGGCGAACTGGTCGTAGGGGCCCTGATAGAAGGTCAGCTTGCGGTCTTCGAGGTGGAGGATCGCGCCCACGGCCCGGTTCAACAGGCCCCGGTCGTGGCTGATGATGACCACCGTGTGGGGGTATTTGGCCAAATACGCCTCGAGCCACAGCGCCCCTTCGAGGTCGAGGTAGTTCGTCGGTTCGTCCAGCAGCAGAAGGTCGGGTTGGGAGAAGAGCACCGCGGCAAGGGCCACGCGCATGCGCCAGCCGCCGGAAAAGTCGGAACAGGGCATGCGCTGTTCGGCGTCGTCAAAGCCCAGGCCCTTGAGGATCGTGGCCGCGCGCGCCTCGGCCGACCAGGCGTCGATATCGGCGAGCCGGGTTTGGATTTCGGCGATGCGCGCGGGGTCATCCGTGACTTCGGCCATCAGCGCTGCGCGTTCGGTGTCGGCGGCCAGCACCGTGTCGATCAGCGAGGTGGCCGAGGCGGGGACCTCTTGGGCCACGCCCCCGATGCGGGCGCCCGAGGGCAGTGAGATATCGCCGCCTTCCAGCGCCAACTCCCCCCGGATCAGGCGAAAGAGCGTGGTCTTGCCCGTGCCGTTGCGCCCGACAAGGCCGACCTTGTGGCCCTCGGGGATCACGGCGCTGGCCCCTTCGAGCAAGGGGCGGCCTGCGACGGCATAGCTGATGTCTGAGATGCGCAACATGGGCGCGCTCTAGCAGAGGGGGGCAGGGCGTGCTAGCCCCCGCGGATGACCCGCCCCGCGCCGCATTTGGCCACCCTCGTATTGCTGACCGCGCTGACTGTGCTGACGCTGAATATGTTCCTGCCCGCCCTGCCAGCGATGCGGGCGGAATTTGCGGTGTCCGAGGCGGTGATGGGGCGGGCGATCTCGCTCTACATGCTGGCGGCGGCGGTGCTGCAACTGGTGCTGGGCCCGCTGTCGGACCGGGTGGGGCGGCGGCCTGTGATCCTGGGGCTGTTGGCGCTTTATGTGCTGGCCTCTGCCGTATGCCTGCTGGCGCAGGACATCACCGTTTTTCTGGTCGCGCGCACCGCGCAGGCGGTGGCGGTGGGGGGCGGTATCCTTGCCTCTGCCGTGGTGCGCGACTTGTTCGAAGGGCGTACGGCGGCGGCCAAGCTGTCGCTGATCGCCTCGGCCATGGCGGTGGCGCCGATGCTGGCACCCATGGTGGGCGGGCTGCTTGAGACGGCCTTTGGCTGGCGGTCGGTGTTTGTAACGTACGCGTTGCTTGGCGCGGGCCTTTTGGCCTGGTGCCTGCGCGATCTGGGCGAGACGCATGTGCCGGGCCGGGCCAGCGGCTGGCGGTGGGGGCGTTGCTGCGTGCGCGGCTCTTTTGGGCCTATGTGGGTCTGCAAGCGTTGGGTGTGGGGACATTCTATGTGTTTCTGACCGGCGCGCCCTTTGTCGCGGCGGATGTGTTTGGGCTGGGTCCGGCGCAGATCGGGATTGCCTTGGGCACCACGACTGCGGGGTTCATGCTGGGGGCGGCGCTGTCGGCGCGGCTGGTCTACCGGCTGGGGCCGATGCGCCTGATCCTGATCGGGCGGGCGCTGCCGATTGCGGGGCTGGGGGCGGCCTATGCCTATTACGCGGGCGGCGGGGCGCAGGTGATCCCGCTGTTTGTCAGCACCATCACGGTGGGCATCGGCAACGGGCTGTCGCTGGCCAATGCCAATGCCGGTGCCCTGTCGGTGCGCCCGGATTTGGCGGGCAGCGCCTCGGGCCTGAACGGGGCGGTGGCGCTGGGGCTGGGCGCCGGTCTTAGCTGGGCCACGACGGCGGTCTTGGGGGCCTCGGCCACGCCGCAGGCGCTTTTGCTCTTGATGCTTGGAACGCTGACCCTGGCCCTGGTCGCAGCGCTTGCCGCAGCCCGGTGGGAGCAGGGTGAGACAGGGCTTCCCAAGCCCAAAACCCCATGATACGTGGCCGGTGAAATTGCGCCCCCGGGACGGTCCCGGGCGCTGACGACAGGAGATTACCATGGCTCTCGAGCGCACCTTTTCCATCATCAAACCCGATGCCACCCGCCGCAACCTGACCGGTGCCATCAACGCCAAGTTCGAAGAGGCGGGCCTGCGCATCGTTGCGCAAAAGCGGATCCATCTGACCAAGGAACAGGCCGGTGTGTTCTATGCCGTGCATGCCGAGCGTCCGTTTTATGACGAGCTGTGCGAATTCATGGCCTCTGCGCCGATCGTCGCCCAGGTGCTGGAAGGCGAAGGCGCCATTGCCAAGAACCGCGAAGTGATGGGGGCGACCAACCCTGCAGACGCGGCACCGGGCACGATCCGCGCGGAGTTCGCCGAAAGCGTCGGCGAAAATTCTGTCCACGGGTCGGACGCGCCGGAAACCGCTGCGGTCGAGATTGCCTATTTCTTCTCGGGCCTGGAGCTGGTGGGCTAAGCCGCAAGCTGTTTGAGTAAATGATGAAAACCGGCGCTCTGGACAGAGGCGCCGGTTTTTCTTTGGTGCGCAGGGGCCATATCAGCGTTGCGGTTGTGTCTCAGGATGCGGCGTGGCTGTTTTGGATACGGGCCGGCCAAAATGCCTGTGCAGCAGCGCGACGTTGCGCGTGTTCGCCTTCCAACCGATGTCGAAAAGATCACCCACCGGCGGGATTGCACCAATGGCCGCGTCAATCGCGATGTTGCCCAGCATGCGCGCCTTTAGCGCGGTAGGGGCGCCCATACGGTGTGCTTCGACCACGATATAGCCTGCCGGTCCGAGGGTCAGCACATCACCCACGCCGGGGATCAGGCCCAACAGGCTGTCCCAGCCGACCCGCACGCCCACGATGGGCAAGCGCACGGCCCGGTCCATCCGGCGCGCAATGCGGTCCAGGCGGTCCAACCGCGCCGCATGCGGGTTAGGCATGTTTGGGTGTGCGGGCAATGATCCAGACGGCATGGACGATGCCCGGGATGTATCCCAGCAGGGTCAGCAGGATGTTCAGCCAGAAATGCTTGCCCAGCCCGACCTGCAGAAAGACGCCCAGCGGCGGTAGGATGACCGAGAGAATGATGCGGAGAAGGTCCATCGCGATGTCCTTTGCATTGCGTTGCGTGTGCAGGGACAACGGCAGCGCAGCGGCGATGGTTCCAAGCAGCGGTCGGTGAGGTCAGGGTTTGGCGATCACGCCGATTTCGTCCAGCGCGCGTTCAAAAGCCGACCGATCCGCATCGAACGCCTCGTCCTTGATCGCGTCAAAGCGTTGGCGCAGCGCCTTTTTCTCGGCGCCCTTGCAGTCGTTCCAGGGCCGCCCTTGCAGCCCCATGACCATCACGTAATAGCCGATAAAGTGGGGCTTTGTGCCCGCGCGCAGCAGGCGGCGATAGGCCTCGTCCGGGCCAAGGGCGCGCAGACTGTCCGCATCCGGGATGCCCGCAGCGGCGCAGGCGGCGTCCATCGCGGGACCTAGGTTGCGGATCGAAGAGACGGGCGCGGTCATGTGCGCAGATTAACGGCGCGCGGCCTGTCTGTCACCGGCCTCAGATGCTTGCAAAGTCGGTAAAGACCGGCGTCGGCGCGGGCTCTTTCTTGGGCGGTTGTGGTTGTGTTGGCGTCTCTTTCCGGGCCATGGGGGAACCTCATTGCTCTGCTCTGCCGCGCACGTTCGCGGTGCATGCAGCGCACCACAGATTCGTGCCGGGGTCAGGGCGCGGGCGTGACCGTTATGTGACCTGGCTAAACCGGTAGCGCGTCACCTGGCGGTACGGGCGCGCGGGGCCGTAAAGGACGCTGGGAAAGGCGGGCTGATTGACCGCATCTGGCCAGCCCTGCGGTTCCAGGGCAAGACCGGCGCAGGGGCCGATATCTGTCTGAGGTAGGGCAGGCAGGAACGCGCCAGCATAGACTTGCAGGCCCGGTTCCGTCGTCTCGATCTGCATGACCAGCCCGTCGCTGCCGCGCAGGCTGGCCACCTGGCGGGGTTGCGCATGGGGCGCGTCGTCTGTGCAAAAACAGTGATCCAGCCGCGCATCGGGTGCGTGCGCGGTGCGATGGTCGCGCCAAGTGCCCGCAACCGGCGCGACCTCTCCGGTCGGGATATTGGCCGCATCGACGGGCAAGTAACGCGTGGCCGCCACCTGCAACAGATGATCAGACGCACGGCCCAAGCGCCAGTAGGGGTGGTGCGCCAGTGCCATCGGCGTCACCTGATCCGACGTCCCGTTGATCTCGAGCGTCAGGCACGCGCTTTCCAGCCCATAGCGCAGATCAAACACCCGATTGCCTGGCAAGCCGCCTGCGCCATCCGCCATCTGGCACCGTAGATGCAAGTGATCGCGCGCCTGCGCCACACCCTGCCATACCTGCTGGTCCAGCCCATCTGGGCCGCTGTGCAAGGCCGCCTGCCCGTTCTCATTGCACGGCATTTGGTGCACAACACCGCCAATCGGCACCCGCCCGCCGCGCACCCGGTTGGCCACAGGCCCCACCACGGCCCCCGCATAGGTCGCGGCCCAAGCTGGGTGCGTTGTCGTATCGGCGTGCAGCACCAATGACGGGCCACCGCGAAAGGACAGCGTCTGCAACCGTGCGCCTTGGGGATCAATTGTGGCGGTCAACTCAGCAGTGGACAGGGTCAGGGGAATGGTCATTCCGGCACCATGCCAAAGCCGCGGCACCTGCACCAGCCTTTGCGCTTGACGCCGCCCGGTGCAAGCGCCCTGATGCGGCAAACGGGCAGGGGGCACCGCATGCAAGACACCCATATCTCAACCCACGACGCCGCCGCAGATGCGCGCAACGAGGACATTTTGATCTATGTCGACGGCCACCTGCTGCCGCGCGCCCAGGCGGTTGTGTCTGTTTATGACAGCGGCTTTCTGCTGGGCGACGGGATATGGGAGGGGCTGCGCCTTTATGACGGGCACATCCCGTTTTTCGACGACCACCTCGACCGCCTGTTCGAGGCATCGCTGTACACCGAAATCGACATCGGTCTCGACCGCGCCGCGTTGAAAGAGGCCGTGTGGCAGACCCTGCGCGCCAATGAGATGCACACAGACGTGCACATCCGCCTGATGGTCACCCGCGGGCGCAAGTCCAAACCGTTCCAGCACCCGCATCTGAGCCTTTTTGGCGCCACTGTCGTGATCATCGCCGAGCATTCCAAGCCTGACGACAGCGTCATCACCCGCGGCATCCGCCTGCACACCGTGCCGCACCACCGCGGCTTGCCGCTGACCCAAGATGCCAAGCTGAACTCGCATTCCAAGCTGAACTGCATCATCGCCCTGAACCACGCCGTGCGCGCCGGGGCAGACGAGGCGCTGATGCTGGACCCGTTTGGCTTTGTGAACACAACGAATGCGTGCAACTTTTTCACCGTGCGCAAGGGGGCCGTTTGGACCTCGACCGGCGACTACTGCATGAACGGGATCACCCGCGCCAAAGTGATCGACCTCTGCCGGTCCGAGGGCATCCCCGTGTTCGAGCGAAACTTTTCGCTGGTCGATACTTACGGCGCCGACGAAGCCTTCCTCACCGGCACCTTCGGCGCGCAGACGCCGGTGTTCGAGATCGATGGCCGGGTGATTGGCGGGGGTGTCGCTGGGC
>JBCBHS010000012.1:0-97776 GCA_038525395.1 Pseudomonadota bacterium
GGCATCACGCGTGTGCGTTCGTGGTCTTTCAGCTGGTCCTGCTTGTCCCGCGCCTTGCCCAGCACGACGGGGTTCACCGCCTCTAGGTGCGAGGGGTTGGCGGTGAGGCTGAGGTGTACGGAATTGCCGTCAAAGTCGCGGTCGGAGGAGGCGCCCAGGTGGTATTTCACATCGCCCGAGCCGTCCACGTCTTCGGGTTTGAAACTGCCGCCCTGAAATTCGTTAAAGATCGCCTTGTAGGGTTTCTGCATCACGTTGGCCAAAACGCTTAGACGGCCGCGATGCGGCATGCCGATCACGATCTCTTTGACCCCCAGAGCGCCACCGCGCTTGATGATCTGCTCCATCGCGGGGATCAGGCTTTCGCCGCCATCCAGGCCAAAGCGTTTGGTGCCCATGTACTTGACGTGCAGGAATTTTTCGAAGCCTTCGGCCTCGACCATCTTGTTCAGGATCGCCTTGCGCCCTTCGCGGGTGAACTGGATTTCCTTGCCCAGCCCCTCGATCCGTTCCTTGAGCCATCCGGCCTCTTCGGGGTTCGAGATGTGCATGTATTGCAGCGCAAAGGTGCCGCAATAGGTGCGTTTGACGATGTCGAGGATCTCGCGCATCGACGCCACCTCGAGGCCCAGAACCTTGTCGATAAAGATCGGGCGGTCCATGTCGGCCTCGGTAAAGCCGTAGGATTTGGGGTCCAGCTCTGGGTGCGGGGTCTGGTCGCGCATGCCCAGCGGGTCCAGATCGGCGACGAGGTGGCCCCGGATGCGGTAGGCGCGGATGATCATCAGGGCGCGGATGCTGTCCAGCACGGCGCGCTTGATCTGGTCGTTGCTGACCTCAACACCCTTCTCGGCGGCCTTGGCCTTGATTTTGTCGCCCGCGCTTTTCACCTCAGGCTCGGGCGCCCATTCGCCGGTAAGCGCCGCGGTCAGGTCATCGCCGGGCATCGGCGGCCAATCGGCGCGCGCCCAGGACGGCCCTTCGGCCTCGCGTTTGACGCTAACCTCGTCATCCCCCATCGCCTTGAAGAACGCCTGCCACGACTCATCGACCGCCGCAGGATCATTGGCATAGCGGGCATACATCTGTTCGAGGTATTCCGCGTTGTGCCCCTGCATGAAGGAGGAGGCATGGAACTGGTCGTTGGGGGATTGGTCGGTCATTCTTGTCTCCTGCGTCGGGACGCTGGCAAGATGGCTATCTTGCAAGCTCCAGGGCGTATTGATGAACGTAAGGGCGCAGCGAACTGAACTTGTGCGTCACGCCCTGCGGCACGACAAACGTGACATTTGCGCCGGATTTCTGTGCGATCCCGGCATAGCGCTGGGCGAAGCGGGGCAATGTGTTGTCATCCGCCGATCCGGTAATGAGCACCACTTTGGTGGTTTTGGGAATGCGCTTGGCAAAGCTGTGTGGTGACTGGCTTTGTTTCCAGTTGTTCTTGCCCCGCCGGTGGATGCGCCAGTTTGGCACGTCGCAGGGACAGGCCGCCAAGATGGCCACGTCGACGATGCCGGGGAACCGCCCGATGACCGTTCCCATTTGACCCGCACCACCGGAATGCCCGATGACCACCAGCTTTTTCGCGCCCAGCGAGGATTTCATGGACTGCAGGGACTCTGCGAGCAGCTTGTTATTTCTGCTCGTAAAGTGATCTTTCTGCGGGTTTTGTCCGGGGCTTTTCCCGGTGGGGCCGGTGAAGGCGGGACGGGTCAGGGCGACCACAGTCGCATTGGGCAAACGGCTGGCGAGGGTCTTGGCCGACTTCTCGTAAGACGAGCTTGGCCCGCTGTCCCCGTGCAGGATGACAACAAGCGTGCTTGTGCCCTTGCCCCATGCGACACCTTTCAACGGTGACATGTCCAGCGCCGCGGCGGCGTTCGCAACAACGGCGAACGCCATGACCAGCGCCAAGAGGCCTTTGATGGATGCAAGTTTGCCGAATTGCCTGCGCATTAGCCCTTGATCGCCTCCATCACGGCCTCGCCCAGCGTTGCGGGGCTGTCGGCCACCACGATGCCAGCGGAACGCATGGCTTCGATCTTGTCCTCGGCACCACCTTTGCCACCGGCGACGATCGCGCCCGCGTGGCCCATGCGGCGGCCCGGAGGGGCGGTGCGGCCCGCGATGAAACCGGCGGTGGGCTTCCAGCGGCCTGCCTTCTTCTCGTCGGCGAGGAACTGGGCGGCGTCTTCTTCCGCCGAACCACCGATCTCACCGATCATGATGATGCTTTCCGTTTCGTCATCGGCCAGGAACATCTCCAGCACGTCGATATGTTCGGTCCCCTTGATCGGGTCGCCCCCGATACCGACGGCGCTGGATTGGCCCAGGCCCATATCTGTGGTTTGTTTCACAGCCTCGTAGGTAAGCGTGCCCGAGCGCGACACAACACCCACGCTGCCACGTTTGTGGATGTGGCCGGGCATGATGCCGATCTTGCACGCGTCGGGCGTGATCACACCGGGGCAGTTGGGGCCGATCAGGCGGCTGGAGGAGCCTTCGAGCGCGCGCTGCACTTTCATCATGTCGAGCACGGGGATGCCTTCGGTGATGCAGACGATCAGGGGCATTTCGGCGTCAATGGCCTCGAGGATGGAATCTGCGGCGAAGGGCGGGGGGACGTAGATGACGCTCGCGTTGGCCTCGGTCACGTCCATCGCCTCGTGCACCGAGTTGAAGACGGGCACGTCGAGGTGGGTCATCCCGCCTTTGCCCGGGGTGACGCCGCCGACCATTTTGGTGCCGTAGGCGATGGCCTGTTCGGTGTGGAACGTACCTTGGGAGCCGGTCAGGCCCTGGCAGATCACCTTGGTGTTTTCGTCAATCAATACGGCCATTGTGGTCGTCTCCTTCGGGGGTGTTCGTGATGCGGGAATGGCGGGTCATGCGGGGGCGGGCCCCTTGCGCAAGAGCGCCTTGATGTTGTCGTCGATGGGCAGGCCCACGCGGTTCACCAGTTCAACGCGAAAGCCTGCGCGGGCGGCGGCGTCGCGCAAGGTGTCGAGGGTGAAGTACGTCACGTGGTCGGGATAGCGGAACCCGCACCAGTTGGCGCCCACGACGCGGCGGTTGATCGAGCCGAAGTTGGGCACGCGCACATAGGCCGGGGCGCCGGGTTTCAGCGCCCGCCAGACCCCGCGCAGGACGCCCATCAGGTCGACCTCGTGTTCGAGATAGCTGTGCATGACGACGCCGTCGAAGGTGTCGGGGTCAAAGTCCCAGATCGCCTCGGCGCCCGCGCCATGCACGCAATAGCCGCCACGGGCCTGCATCCAGTCGTCGGCATAGGCGTGCAGCGCGCGGCTCAGCTCGATCCCGTAGGGTGTCATCGGTTCGGGCACGTTCATCAGGTTGCCGCAGCCGATGTCGAGCACGTGACCGTTGTTGAACCAGTCGGCCATGCGGTGCGATTTGCTCTTGTGCGTCAGCTTGAGCTTTTTGCGCATCGCGCGGATCGCGGGGCTGAGGGCGGTCGAGCCTTTGGAGGCGTCTTTCTTGTCCTCAAAGGTCTTTTCCCAGGCAAAGTCTTCCTCGAGCGCGACGTAGTCGACCGGGTTGCGCAGGTAGGTCAGATCGCAGGTGCCGCAGCGCGCGATGACCCACGGGTCGGGCGAATAGTCACCCCAGGGGGTCGCGTCGGGCGAGGTGCAGTTGGGGCAGGGGCGCAGGTCTGTCATTCGGGCAGCCCCATGCCTGCGGGCAGGCGGTCGACCCCGATGAATGTCTGGGCGCCGCGCGTGCCGATATGCACCACGGCCACGCGCCCGCGCAGCAGTGCGCGCCCTTCGATATAGGCGGTGCCCGGCTCTGCCTGGTAGGGGGCGGGCAATGGGATGGGGGTGCCGAACACAGGCGGCGTGGCCATCTTGGCCTGCACATCCGTCACCGCCTGGGCCGCATGGTCGCCGTCGAACGACACCTCGCACCGCCGTTCGGCGTGGCGGGGGGCTTGCGCGGCCGGTTCCAGGGACGTGTCCCAAAAGGTGAGTGTGAAGGGCAGGGGCGTGCCTGCGTCCCCCTCCATATTCCGGCGCGCTTGGGCGGGGGTTTGACCTGCCTTAAAGCACCAGTCGGTGAACGCCTGGATCGCCGGATGCGCCTGTGCGGGCGCACCGGCCAGCGCCCAAAGGGCGGCCATTATGATCAGCGGCTGTCTCACCACGCGGGATGGCCCGTGCCAGGCACGCAGTCTTGCACGATCTGGCACAGGTCTTTGGTCGCGATGGCAGAGGCGGAGGCCCCGCGGGGCAGGGCGCCCTCGCGTTCCTCCAGCCACACGGCCGTGGCGCCCAGGCTGATGGGCGGCAGTTCGACCTGCGCGGGCAGGTCCGGGCGCGGCCCGTCCACGCAGGCCCCAAGCGCCAGGGCGGCAAGCAGTGTCAGTCCGGCACGCATGACGGGCTAGCCTTTGACCGCTGTCACGATCTTTTGCGCGCCGTCCTTGAGGTCGTCGGCGGCGATCACGTCGAGGCCGGAGTTGTTGATGATGTCCTTGCCCTGCTGCACGTTCGTCCCTTCCAGGCGGACAACCAGCGGCACTTGCAAGCCGACCTCTTTGACCGCGGCCACGACGCCTTCGGCAATCACGTCGCAGCGCATGATGCCGCCAAAGATGTTGACAAGGATGCCTTTGACGTTGGGGTCGGATGTGATGATCTTGAACGCCTCGGTCACCTTTTCCTTGGTCGCGCCGCCGCCCACATCGAGGAAGTTGGCAGGTTCGGCCCCATAAAGCTTGATGATGTCCATCGTCGCCATGGCCAGGCCCGCGCCGTTCACCATGCAGCCAATCTCGCCGTCCAAGGCGATGTAGTTCAGATCGTATTTCGAGGCGGCGAGTTCCTTGGGGTCTTCCTCGGTCTCGTCGCGCAGCTCGTTAATGTCGGCGTGGCGGTAGATGGCGTTGCCGTCAAAGCTGACCTTGGCGTCCAGTACCTTGAGGTCGCCGCTGTCGGTGACGATCAGCGGGTTGATCTCGAGCATCTCCATGTCTTTTTCGATGAATGCTTTGTACAGCAGTCCCATCAGGCTCACGCATTGCTTGACCTGCTTGCCGTCCAGCCCCAGCGAAAACGCGATGCGGCGGCCGTGATAGGCCTGATAGCCGGTGGCGGGATCGACGCTGAAACTCAGAATCTTTTCGGGGGTGTTGGCGGCGACCTCTTCGATGTCCATGCCGCCCTCGGTCGAGCAGACAAAGGACACGCGGCTGGTCTGGCGGTCCACCAGCAGGGCGAGGTACAACTCGGTCTCGATGCCCGATCCGTCCTCGATATAGATGCGGTTCACCTGCTTGCCCGCGGGGCCGGTCTGGTGCGTGACCAGGGTGCGGCCCAGCATCTTTTTGGCCTCCTCGGCGGCTTCCTCGACCGATTTGGTCAGGCGCACGCCGCCTTTTTCGCCGGCGTCGGCCTCTTTGAACGATCCTTTGCCGCGACCACCTGCGTGGATCTGCGCCTTGACCACCCACATCGGCCCGTCAAGCGCACCCGCCGCCGTTTTAGCGTCCTCGGCCCGCAAAACGACGCGCCCGTCCGAGACCGGGGCCCCGTAGCTGCGCAAAAGGGCTTTGGCCTGATATTCGTGGATGTTCATGGCTGGTCGGTCCCGTATAAATGCATCTGGATTGGCCCTATACGACCATCCGCAAACATGGCGTAAACGGGTATTATGTCGCAGTACGGGTTTTCGGGGGCGAAAAGCGACATTTGTGATCACTGGCCAAAATAGTGTGATCACAAAATCCGTAGGCGGGTAGGAAGGGGAATCAAGTGCAGACAGGCCAAAGCCCGGATCGCGGGCCCAGTTGGGCCGTCGTGATGACGGTGTGCGAGCCGCTGGCCTTGGTGCTGACGAACGTGCGCTGGCACCTGGCGACGGGTGCCGCGGCGGTGTTTGTGTTTGTCGATGACCCGGACGATCCGGCGGCGGCGGCCTTGGGGGCCGAGCCGGGGTGTCATGTGCAGATATGCGATGGGCTGTATTGGCGGGATACGGTTGGGCGCGCGGCGCGCCCCGCCTCGCAGATGCGGCGCCAGACGATCAATGCCAACATCGCGCAGGACCGCTGTGCCGCCGATTGGTTGTTCCATGTCGATGCGGATGAATTTATTTTGCAAACCGGTGACTTGCGCGCCGAACTGGCGACGCAGGCGGCGGGCGGGGTCGAGGTGAACCTGCCCGCCTATGAGCGCCTGTTTCCCCATCCCGGCCCCCAAGCGGACCTGTTCGATGGCGCCTTTCGGGCCACGGCGCCGGACGGGATTGACGCCCGCGCGGCCTATGGTCCGTTCGAGAGCTTTATGAAGCGCGGGCAGTATTCGCATGGCGCGGGCAAAAGCGGTGTGCCGGTTGGTGGCCGGTTTCGGTTGGGTGTGCACAACGCGACGATCCGGGGGACAAAACCCGCCCGCCGTGCGCCCAAACACGTGTCGCAGACCGCGCGTCTGTTGCATTTTGACGGGCTGACGCCGCTGCATTGGGTGATGAAAGCCGTGCGCTATCGCCTGACGCCGCCCAAGGTGCAGCAGGCGATCTTGCAGCCGCACCGCGCAGCGCAGATCGACTGGATGGTCGAACGGGGCGAGACGTTGGCGGCGGCGCTGGGGGCGCATCGCGACCTCTTTGCCCTGACGCCAGAGCGGCGGGCGCAGTTGGACGCCTTTGGGTTGTTTGAGGCGGCGCGGTTTGATCCGCGGGCGGTGCTGGGCGCGGCGGTGCCGGACCTGTCTGTCGCAGCTTTTGATGCGGAGTTGCACGCGCGCAACCCGTGGTTTGCGCCGATGATGCGCTCAGGCCGCTGAGGCTTCGGCGGCGCGCAGCTTGCTCCACTTGCGATACAGCACATAGACCAGCGCGATGGTGGGGATGCCGGTGACCAGTGCGGGCAGGCCTGCGGCGATGTCGATGACGGCCATGCCGACGATCACGCCGCCGATGCGCCAGCGGTCCTTGACGAACTTGGCGCGCATTTCGACGACTTCGGGGGGCATGTCTGGCGGCTGCGGTGTCGGCACATCGGGCGCGATGTCGACCTTGGGGCCAAGGTTGTCGAGTGGGCGGGGGGCGGCCACGCCGTCCGTGACCACGGCATAAAGGCCCACCTCATCCCCCAGATGCTTGAGCGCTGCGGGGCCGAGGGGGCGCAGCTCTGTCCCCGCGATCTTGCCCCGGACGTGGTCGCGTACTTGCTGGCTGATCAGGATACCGCCGACATCCGCCATCTCTTGCAGCCGGGCGGCCAGATTGACGCCGTCGCCCAGCAGGTCTTGGCCCTCGACCACCACGTCGTCGAGGTGGACGCCCAGACGAAAGGGCAGCAGATCGTCGCGCGCGTTCAAGGCGACCTGAATGTCAATGGCGCAGCGCACCGCCGACACGACCGACGGGAATTCGGCGATCAGCCCGTCGCCCGAGGTGTTGGCAATGCGCCCGCCCGCCCCGGCGATGGCCCGGTCGATCACGTCGCGTGCGGCGCGCAGGGCGCGCACGGTGCCTTCCTCGTCCCGGCGCATGCGGCCCGAGTAATTGGCGGCGTCTGCGGCCAGGATCGTGGTCAGCTTTCGCTCGATGGGGCGCGACTGTGGCATGTGAACCATATAAACATGAAAAGGGCCGGACGCGACGGCATCCGGCCCAAAAAGTCACGACTGTGGCGATTTAGGCCAGGCTGTCGTCGATGCCTTTGCAGGCTTCCATCAGGCCCTGCACGGCTTTGACCGAGGTGTCGAACATCTCTTGCTCGTCCTTGGTCAGCTTGATGTTCACGATCCGCTCGATCCCGCCTGCGCCAATGACGGTGGGCACGCCCACATACATGCCCTTCAGGCCAAACTCGCCATCGCAATGGGCCGCACAGGGCAGCACGCGCTTTTGGTCCTTGAGGTAGGCCTCGGCCATCTCGATGCCTGCCGTGGCGGGGGCGTAGAAGGCCGAGCCGGTTTTCAGCAGGCCCACGATTTCGGCGCCGCCGTCACGGGTGCGCTGGACGATTGCGTCCATCTTTTCCTGCGTGGTCCAGCCCATGTCGATCAGGTCGGGCAGGGGGATGCCCGCAACGGTCGAATAGCGGACCGAGGGCACCATCGTGTCGCCGTGGCCGCCGAGAACAAAGGCGGTGACGTCCTTCATCGACACGTCGAATTCGTCGGCGAGGAAGTGGCGGAAGCGCGCGCTGTCAAGCACACCGGCCATGCCGCAGACCTTGTTCGCGGGCAGGCCCGAGAATTTTTGCAGCGCCCAGACCATCGCGTCGAGCGGGTTGGTGATGCAGATGACAAAGGCGTCGGGCGCGTTGGCGGCGATGCCCTCGCCCACGGATTTCATGACCTTGAGGTTGATGCCCAAGAGGTCATCGCGGCTCATGCCCGGCTTGCGCGGCACACCGGCGGTGACGATGCAGACGTCGGCGCCTGCGATGTCCGAGTAGGACTGTGTGCCTTTCAGCTTGGCGTCGAACCCTTCGGAGGGGCCCGATTCCGCGATGTCGAGCGCTTTGCCCTCGGGGGTGCCTTCGGCGATGTCGAACAGCACCACATCCCCCAACTCTTTCAAAGCTGCGAGGTGGGCAAGCGTGCCGCCGATCTGACCGGCGCCGATCAGGGCAATCTTGGGTCTGGCCATGGGTGAAAGTCTCCGCACTGTAGGTTTTGGTTGGCCGGGTGGGTAGCGCGCCAGGACGCGTCGCGCAAGTGTGCTGCACTGCGGCACCTGGCCTTTGCGGCGCTGGCGGGCCTGCCGGTTGCGCGGTAAAGGACAGGGAACGCGGGCTTTTTGGAAGGGGCGAGCATGCTGGAACTGGACCTGTGGTTTTTCGCCATCGCCGCCCCGGCCGTCATTTTTGCGGGCATTTCCAAGGGCGGTTTCGGGTCGGGCGCGTCCTTTGCCTCGGCCTCGATTCTGGCGCTGGTGATCGAGCCGGGGCTGGCGCTGGGGGTGATCTTGCCGCTGTTGATGCTGATCGACGCCACCACGTTGGGGCCCTATTGGGGCAAATGGGATTGGCGGGTCGCCGGACTGATGATCCTGGGCAGCCTGCCGGGCGTGGCGCTGGGTGCGCTGCTGTACGCGCGGACGGATGCGGATGTGTTCCGGGTGCTGATCGGCGTGATTTCGATTGGGTTCGTGATCTGGCAGGTGGGCCGCGCGCAGGGCTGGATCCGCCTGGCGCAGCGCGCCTTGCCGTCCTGGGTGGGGGTGGTCACGGGCACGGTTGCGGGCTTTACCAGCTTTGTCAGCCATGCGGGCGGGCCGCCCGCGGCGGTCTATCTGCTGTCGCTGAGGCCCAGCAAGACCGAATACCAGGCCAACACGGTGCTGATCTTTACGGCCGTCAACGTGTTCAAATTTGTGCCTTACGCCTTTTTGGGCATGTTCACCGCCCAGACGGCCATCGCCAATATGGCGCTGGCGCCCTTTGCGGTGATCGGCGCCTGGCTGGGCGTCAAAGCGCACCACATGGTGCCCGAGCGCGCGTTTTTCCTGCTGACCTATGTGCTTTTGGTGGTCACCGGAGCCAAGCTGATCTGGGACGGTCTGACCTGATAAAAAAGGCGCACGTTCAAGTGCGCCTGACGTGGGGCCTGTGCCCTTCTATCTTAGGCGTCGTTGCCCTTGGCGGGCAGGGCTTCGGCCAATTCCTCGAAGGCTTGGCCACTGGCGACCAGGCAGGTCACGCCGTTGGGCGAGGTCACCGTGATGGTCCAGCTGCCCGATTCCTCAGAGGCAAAGACCTCGATCACCGAGTTGTTGGCGCCCAGGCCCATGGATTGGCGCGTCTCGCCATAGCCTTCGGCCAGGCGGGTCACCACCAGGTCGCGCGGGCCGCAATTGCGGGCCTGCTGGGCATGCGCCGCAGTCGCCATCAGGTTCAGCGCCCCGGCGTTGACCAGCGCGCCCATCGTCAAAATGCGTTGTGTTGTCGTCATCACGTTCAGCCTTTCACAAAGGAAGGCGTCACCTCTGGTCATCTGGCCCAACCGGAACCCCGGCGATGACCGGGCAGCCCCGGTTCATGTCCTATCCAACCCCGCGTTCCGTACACTGTTCAGCGGCCCAGCTGAAACGGCCCTCCCCGTGGGATCGAATGCAGGCAGACTGCGCCTTGAGCCTAAACTATTGGTTAACGCCCCGTACGCCCGATCTGCACAATTCGAATTGTGCGCAACACCGGGGGCGGCGGGGCAGACCGGTTTTTCTGCGCTGCGGCGAAAATGGCCTTGAACTATGTGCCAAAAAATGCCCCTTACTGCGCAATATTATGTCTTTGCAGGAGTCGCCCATGGCCATCGCCCGCCCGCTTCGCTCGGTCCTATACATCCCAGGCTCCAAGCCGCGTGCGCTGGACAAGGCGCGTGGCCTGCCCGTCGATGCGATCATTTTCGACCTCGAAGACGCGGTATCGCTGGAGGAGAAAGAGGCCGCGCGCACGACCTTGGCCGAAGCGTTGGCCACAGGCGGGTACGGCGCGCGGATGAAGATTGTGCGCATCAACGGGCTGGATACGGCCTGGGGTGCGGCAGATGCGGCGGCGGCCAAAGACATGGGGGCCGATGCGATCCTGCTGCCCAAAGTGTCGTCCCCTGCCGACCTGGACGCGCTGGCCGAGATCACGGGCGACACCCCGCTATGGGCGATGATGGAAACACCGCTTGGCATGCTGAACGCGGCCCAAATCGCGGCCCATCCGCTGCTGGCGGGGATGGTCATGGGGACAAACGATCTGGCCAAAGAGCTGCAAAGCCAGTTTCGCCCCGACCGCCTGCCGCTGCTGACGGGCCTGGGCCTGTGCGTGCTGGCCGCCAAGGCGCATAGCTGTGCGATCATCGACGGGGTCTATAACGCATTCAAGGACGCGGACGGCCTGGCCGTGGAATGCGCGCAGGGGCGCGACATGGGCTTTGATGGCAAGACACTGATCCACCCCGCGCAGATCGACGTGGCCAACGCGGCCTTTTCCCCCTCGCAAGACGATATTGACCTCGCTCGTCGCCAAATCGCCGCCTTTGAAGAGGTCGAGGCGGCCGGGCAGGGCGTTGCGGTCGTTGATGGACGGATCGTCGAGAATCTGCACATCGTGACGGCACGCGAAACCCTGGCCAAGGCGGACGCGATTGCAGCGATGAGCGAGGGATAGCAAAATGTATTGGATCATTCTGATTGCAGGCGTGGCCCTGTGGTGGGGCGCACATCTGTTCAAGCGGGTGGCCCCGGCGCGCCGGGCGGCCTTGGGTGATCCGGGCAAGGGCATGGTGGCGGGCGCGCTCGCGCTGTCGATTGTGCTGATGGTCATCGGCTACCGTGCCGTGGCCTTTGTGCAGGTGTGGGTGCCGCCCGCCTTTATGGTCCATATCAACAACCTCGGCATGCTGATCGCGATCTACATGCTCAGCCCCGCGCCCAAACGGGGCAAGCTGCTGCAAGGCATGCGCCACCCGATGCTGACAGGCTTTGGCCTCTGGGCGGGCGTGCATCTGTTGGTCAACGGCGATCTGGCGTCGATCCTGATGTTCGGCGGGCTGCTGGTCTGGGCCATCGTCACCCCGCGCATCATCAACGCGGCAGAGCCTGCCTGGCAGCCCAACACCGGCGGCAGCTATGCCAAGGACGCGATGTTCTTGGCCGGGTCTGTCGCGCTGTTGGGCGTGATCGGGCTGATCCACAACTGGCTGGGCGTCTGGCCGTTCCCGGGGTAAGCCCATGAAACTCTACCGTTTTCTGTCCGATGAGGACACGTCGGCCTTTTGCCACAAGGTCACTGCCGCGCTGAACGCGGGGTGGGACCTGTACGGTGGCCCGACCCAAACCTGGGACCACGCCGTGGGCGTCATGCGCTGCGGGCAGGCGGTGACCAAAGAGGTGCCGGGCACCTATCATCCAGACATCAAGCTTGGGGAGCAGTGATGGCCAAGACCAATGCAGGCCGGTTTTTCGAAGACTACCGTGTGGGCGACACGCTGACCCATGCGGTGCCGCGCACGGTTGGGGCCGGCGAGCGGGCGCTGTACCATGCGCTGTATCCCGCGCGGCACGCGCTTTACTCCTCTGACAGCTTTGCGCAGGGCCGTGGCCTGCCGTCCTCGCCGCTGGACGACATGATCGCCTTTCACACGGTGTTTGGCAAAACCGTGCCGGACGTGTCGCTGAATGCGGTGGCCAATCTGGGCTATGCCGAGGGGCGCTGGCTGGCGCCCGTCTGGCCCGGCGATACGCTGGTGTCCGCGTCCGAGGTGATTGGGGTCAAACAGAATTCAAACGGAAAAACCGGCGTTGTCTATGTGCGCACGACGGGGCGCAATCAGCATGGCACGCCTGTGTTGGAGTATGTCCGCTGGGTGATGGTGCGCAAAGGCGACCTGGACGCCCCCGCGCCCGAGACGGTGATCCCGGCGTTGACCAAGGTTGTCCCCGCGGGGACACTATGTGTGCCGGACGGCCTGACCTTTGAAAATTACGACTTTGATCTGGCGGGCGAGCCGCATCGCTGGGACGATTACGAGATCGGCGAACAGATTGACCATGTCGACGGGGTCACGATCGAAGAGGCCGAACACATGATGGCCACGCGGCTGTGGCAGAACACGGCCAAAGTGCATTTCGACACCTCCGCCCGGCCCGATGGCACGCGGCTGATCTATGGCGGGCACGTGATTTCCATGGCGCGCGCGCTGTCGTTCAACGGGCTGGCAAACGCGCAGATGGTCGTGGGGCTGAACGCAGGCGCCCACGCCAACCCGTGCCTGGCGGGCGACACCGTGCGCGCCTGGTCCGAGGTGCTGGACAAGGCCGAGACCGCGGCCCCCGGCGTTGGCGCGCTCCGCCTGCGGCTGGTGGCGACCAAGGGCGGCGCGCCCTTTGCCTTGCGCGGCGAGGATGGCAAGTACCTGCCAGAGGTCTTGCTTGATCTCGATTACTGGGCCTTGATACCGATGTAGGGATGGCGGGGACGCGCGTTCTGCCGAACGACGCCCCACCCGCCATCCCGCAAATCGCCTGAGGAGCCTATCGATGCGGTATCTTTTGCCATTGATCCTGTTGCCCAGCCTTGCCACAGCAGATGCGGAACGCGAGGCCTTTGTCGAGGCCAACCTGCTGGGCATTTTCTATCACGAGCTGGGCCACGCGCTGATCGACATCCTGGGCTTGCCGGTCTTTGGGCAAGAGGAAGACGCCGCCGATGTCGCCTCGATCCTGCTGATTGATGCCTTCTATGACGAAGAGACGGCGCAGGCGCTGGCCTATGACGCGGCGTTCGGGTTTCTGGGCGAGGCTGAGGTGGCGGAGGGCGCGGCCTATTGGGATGTGCACGGGCCGGATGAGCAGCGGTTTTACAACACGGTGTGCCTGTTCTACGGCGCCAACCCAGAGGCGCGCGATGACTTTGCCGCGGACCTGGGCCTGCCTGCCGCGCGGGCGGACACCTGCCCCGAGGAATACGCGTTGGCCATGGACAGCTGGGGCCCCGCCTTTGACGAGATTGCGGGGGCGGGTGACAGCATGGTGTTTCGGGGTGACGGCCAAGACCTGTTGACCCACGCCGTGATCGCGGCAGAGGTGGCCGCGCTGAACCAGGATTTTGTCCTGCCGACGACGCTGACTGTCACGGTGGAACCCTGCGGCGAGGCCAATGCATTCTATGACCTGGGCACCGTGGAAATCATCATGTGCACCGAGTTCGAGGACCACCTGCGCCGCCTATACGACGTTTTGGACTGACGCCCCGGAATTGTGAGGTGCGCCGGCAGTATCGCGGCGCTAGGGTTCGGGCATGCTGCGCTGTCTTCTTTTGCTTTGCCTGGCGGTCACGCCTGCGCGTGCCTGTGATCTGGCGCTGGTGCTGGCGGTGGATGTGTCGGGGTCGGTGGACCGGGACGAATACCGCATCCAGATGGATGGGCTGGCCGCCGCCCTGTCCGATGGGGCCGTCGCGGACGCGTTGGTTGATCAGCGCGCGCAGGTGACGCTGGTGCAGTGGACCGGATCGTCGCGGCAGCGCCAGACGATCCCATGGACGCAGCTGACCAGCTATGCCGACGTGATCCGCCTGGCCGATGCGGTGGCCACCAATGAACGGGTCTGGCGCAACTATTCGACCGCGATTGGCGAGGCCCTGATGATGGCGCAAGCCCTGTTTGAGCCGGTTGCAGGCTGCATGCGCAAGGTTGTCGATGTGTCCGGCGACGGGGTTTCGAACGAAGGGATCGAACCCGCAGCCCGCCGTGCGGCCCTGCGCGCGGCAGATATCACCGTCAACGCCCTGGCGATTGAGACGGATCAGACGGACCTGACAGGATATTTCTACGAAAACCTGATCACCGGCCCCGGCGCCTTTGTCGCCACAGCCAATGGATTCGAAGACTACCCCGAACAGATTAGGCGCAAGTTGCAGCGGGAAACGACGCGGCAGGTCACGTCGCATCGGCCGTAATCCGCTGCGCGTGATCACAGTTTTGCCGCGTGTGATCACAAAGGCGGGCAAATCCGGTGATGCGCCAAAAAACCGCGCCATTTGAACGGTTCAGCCACGTGACTTAGGCCCAAAATCCAGTATCTAGAGGATAGGGACCAAAAAGGACGCATCATGGCCGACGTCAATCGGGGCAACCGCCCGCTATCGCCGCACTTGCAGATCTATCGCCCGCAGTGGACATCGATCTCTTCGATTATGGTGCGGATCACGGGCATTGGGTGTTTGATCGCGTCCCTTTTGGTGGTTGCGTGGTTGCTGGCGGCGGCCTCGTCCGAGGCGGCCTTTGCCGTGGTGGACGGGTTCCTGCGCAGTGTTCTGGGCACGTTGATCCTGGTCGCGGCCATGTGGGGCATTTTTTACCACATGTTGGGGCGGCTGCGGCACGTGCTGTGGGACTTTGGCTATCTCGTGAAGGTGCCGGTGTCCGAGGATATGGCCAAGGGGATGTTCATCCTGGCCACCCTGCTGACCGTTTTCGTTCTGATCATCGCATAAGGGGGACTGGCCATGCGTTATCTGACTGACCGCAAACGCGCCTCGGGCCTCGGCTCTGGCCGCGAGGGGACACATCACCACTGGCAGATGATGGTCAGCTCGATCCTTCTGGTGCCATTGGTGCCGATTATGGTGCTGCTTTTTGCCGGTGGCTTGGGCGGCAGCTATGCCGAGGTGATCGCGTATTTTAGCCGCCCTGTTCCGGCGATCCTGATGGCGCTGTCGCTGATCGTGATCGTCGTGCACCTGATGCGCGAGGCGCACGCCGCGATCGAGGATTACGTGCACGGCACGGCGGGCAAGCTGACACTGATCGCGACGACGGCCTTTGCCTATACGATGATTGCGGCAGGGCTGTTCGCGATTGCGCGCATCGCGCTTTGAAACTTTGTGGGCGGCAAGGCCCAAACCGATAGGAGGCCGAGATGGCTGCATATGATTACGAGACGCATGAATATGACGTCGTGGTCGTCGGGGCCGGTGGCGCCGGGCTGCGCGCGACGCTGGGCATGGCCGAACAGGGTCTGCGCACCGCCTGCGTGACCAAGGTGTTCCCGACCCGCTCGCACACGGTGGCGGCGCAGGGCGGCATCGCGGCATCGCTGTCCAACATGGGGCCGGACAACTGGCAGTGGCATATGTACGACACCGTCAAGGGGTCGGACTGGCTCGGCGATACCGACGCGATGGAATACCTCGCCCGCGAGGCACCCAAGGCGGTGTACGAGCTGGAGCACTACGGCGTGCCGTTTTCGCGCACCGAAGAGGGCAAGATCTACCAGCGCCCCTTTGGCGGTCACACCACCGAGTTTGGCGAAGGCCCCCCGGTGCAGCGAACCTGTGCCGCCGCCGACCGGACCGGCCACGCGATCCTGCACACGCTTTACGGGCAGTCGCTCAAGAACAATGCCGAGTTCTACATCGAATATTTCGCAATCGACCTGATCATGTCCGATGACGGCGTATGCCAGGGCGTGCTGTGCTGGAAGCTGGATGACGGCACGATGCACCTGTTCGCTGCCAAGATGGTCGTGCTGGCCACGGGCGGCTATGGCCGCGCTTACTTCTCTGCCACGTCTGCCCACACCTGCACCGGTGACGGCGGCGGCATGACGGCCCGCGCGGGCCTGCCCCTGCAGGACATGGAGTTCGTCCAGTTCCACCCCACTGGCATCTATGGTGCCGGCTGCCTGATCACCGAAGGGGCGCGGGGCGAGGGCGGATACCTCACCAATTCCGAAGGCGAGCGGTTCATGGAACGCTATGCGCCGACCTACAAGGATCTGGCGTCGCGCGACGTTGTCAGCCGCTGCATGACCATGGAAATACGCGAGGGTCGCGGTGTGGGCGAACAGGGGGATCACATCCACCTGCACCTGAACCACCTGCCCAAGGAAACGCTGGACCTGCGCCTGCCCGGTATCTCGGAAAGCGCGCGCATCTTTGCCGGTGTCGACCTGACGAAGGAGCCGATCCCGGTCCTGCCCACCGTGCACTACAACATGGGCGGTATCCCCACGAACTATTGGGGCGAGGTGCTGGCGCCGACCAAAGACAACCCCGACAATGTCTCGCCCGGCCTGATGGCTGTGGGCGAAGCGGGCTGTGCAAGTGTCCACGGCGCCAACCGCCTGGGCTCGAATTCGCTGATCGATCTGGTCGTCTTTGGCCGTGCCGCGGCCATCCGCGCCAAGGACGTGCTGGATGCCGACGCGCCCGTGCCCACGCCGAACCAACGGTCGGTCGAGGCCGCGTTCAGCCGGTTTGACGGGCTGCGCTATGCCAAAGGGCACGTGCCCACGGCGGAACTGCGCCTTGAGATGCAGAAAACCATGCAGCAGGACGCCGCTGTTTTCCGCACCGACAAGACGCTTGCCGAGGGCGAGGAAAAGATGAAGGACGTCGCGGGCAAGCAGGCGGACCTAAAGGTCACCGACACCTCGCTCGTCTGGAACTCTGACCTGATGGAGACGCTGGAACTGACCAACCTGATGCCCAACGCGGTTGCCACGATCACGGCCGCCGCCGCGCGCAAGGAAAGCCGCGGGGCCCACGCGCACGAGGATTATCCGAACCGCGACGACGAGAACTGGCGCAAGCACAGCCTTGTTTGGTTCCAGGGCAACGAGGCCAGCCTGGGCTTCCGCGGTGTGCACCTGAACCCGCTGACCAGCCACAATGACGGCGGGATCGATCTGAAAAAGATCGCGCCCAAGGCACGGGTGTACTAAGCCCGCATGGCCCAAGCACTGCGCAGCAAAGACCCCGCAGCCCTCGCGCCCGCGCGCGTGCTGCGGGTCTATGGTATGCGCCGCTCGGGCAACCACGCGGTGATCAACTGGCTGATCCGCAACGCGCCCGACGGGCGGGGCCTGTTCCTGAACAACTGCCGCCCGGGCCGCGATCCGCTCAGCAGCACGCGCGGTCTGTCTGTGTTTGACGCAGGCCAAGAGCGCGACGTGCAAGGCCAGCGCGCCAAGCTGTCCGCCGCCGGGCCTGCGCCGTTCACCGTCGTATCCTACGAAGACGCGATGCCCCCGGCAGAGCGGGCGCCGCTGTTTGATGCGCCAGAGACCTGCGTGATCATCTATCGCAGTTTCCTCAATTGGTCGGCCTCGCTCTTGCGCAAGATCCAGGGCAATGCGGGATATGGCCCTTTAGAACGCAGCCGCGTGATGATGATGGCGATGCGCACCTATCTTGAGATGCTGGGCCGCGTGCAGGACCGCGATGTGGTGCCGCTGTGCTATGATCGGTGGGTGGCGGACGACAGCTATCGCCGTGACACGCTTGCGCGCATGGACCTGCCAGGGCGCGACCTGGGGCTGGGGCCTGTGCAGCGCTATGGCGGCGGGTCGTCCTTTCAGGGGAAAAAGGCAGATACATCTGACCTGGCCACGGATCAGCGCAGCCATGCGATGGCGGATGACCTGGAATACCAACTGCTGCTGTGGACGGCGGCGCGCGATCTGACCTTTATGACCGCCCTGGCCGAGGTGTTCCCCGAGGACGCCGTGCGCCTTTCGGCCCTGCTGGACACGGCCCAAGCCCAGGTGCGCCTGCCATGATGCGCGCCCTTGCCCTATGCGGTGCCGTGGCGCTGACTGCCTGCGCGCAAGCGACGGAAACCGCCGACGATCTGGCGCGCCGCAGCGCCAAGGCGGCGGTGGAAAAGACGCTTGTCACCCGCTTTCCCGCCGTGCCCTCTGCCGCGGTCACGCCCTTTTCCGATTGCGTGATCGACAATTCCGACCTGCGCGAGTTGCGCAGCTTTGCCCAGGATGCCGTCACCGGCATCGACGACGCCACCGTTGCGCTGGTCACCACCGTGCTCGAGCGCCCCGAAACCCAACAGTGCATTGCAAGGGCCGGTTTGTCGGTCCTTGCCGCGTGAAAGGAGAACCGACATGGTCCAACTGACGCTTCCCAAAAACTCCCGCATCCAGACGGGCAAGACCTGGCCCAAGCCCGAAGGCGCCACAAACGTGCGCAAGTTCAGCATCTATCGCTGGAACCCGGATGACGGCAAAAACCCGCAGGTCGACACCTATTTCGTCGATATGGACACCTGCGGCCCGATGGTCCTGGACGCGCTGATCAAGATCAAGAACGAGATCGACCCAACGCTCACCTTCCGCCGGTCCTGCCGCGAGGGGATTTGCGGGTCCTGCGCGATGAACATCGACGGGATCAACACGCTGGCCTGCATCTACGGCATGGAAGAGGTGAAGGGCGACGTCAAAATCTATCCCCTGCCGCACATGCCCGTGGTCAAGGACCTGATCCCCGACCTCACCCACTTCTACGCCCAGCACGCCAGCATAATGCCGTGGCTGGACACCAAAACAAACCGCCCCGCGAAAGAGTGGAAGCAAAGCATCGAAGACCGCGAAAAACTAGACGGTCTTTATGAATGTGTGATGTGCGCTTGCTGCTCGACCTCTTGCCCCAGCTACTGGTGGAACGGCGACCGCTACCTTGGGCCCGCCGCGCTGCTGCACGCCTATCGCTGGATCATCGACAGCCGCGACGAGGCCACGGGCGAGCGGTTGGACGATCTGGAAGACCCGTTCAAGCTGTATCGCTGCCACACGATCATGAACTGTGCCAAGACATGCCCCAAGGGCCTGAACCCCGCAGAGGCGATTGCGAACATCAAGAAGATGATGGTCGAACGGACGGTGTGACCGGATTGACGCGCGAAAGAGAGGCCTCGCTGATGCGGGGCCTTTTTTGTGGCATCAATAGCCAGCGGTACGGGGACACCATTATCGTCGTCTGAACAGGCGGCCTGCCGGGCGGGTTACAATCGACGCACACCATGCTAGTAACGCACTGGGTCGGGTACCGTCGCGGTTCAGAATGCTTAATGACACGCCGATGGATGGAAACAGCGACAGCAGAAGCGCCAAAATAGGCTCTGCCATCAATTGCTCGAGGATGCCAACGCGCAAATACCTCTCTTGGCGGCCAAATCCCGATGTTGAGATCTTGAGAGCGTCGGCCTCGGTCGACAAGCCAATGGCGAACCGTCCGTCTGACACCTGCGCGATACCGCGTAATGGGGCGGGGTGATACAGTGGCTCGACCCCTGGAACCCAGCGCAGCATATAGGTCCATTCGAACAGGACAGGTTCGATGTTCGACACAGCCGGGATTTTCGCTGCCCCCTCGGCCACATCAAATAACGAACACGCGTCATGAAAGCACAGCAGGCTTTCGGTAAAAAGTGTAACGTCGCCTGCGATCCAGACGGGATCGAGATTGCTGTAGCTGCTTTGAACAGCCGGGCCTAAGGTGCCGATACCCTCTATGGGGATCGGGCCAAAATGCTCTTCTGGGGTTTCAAACGCGCCGCAGCTGTCGATTGAGTTGGGAAAGACTCGTGCCGTGACTGTCTCGGGACTTGCGGTCTCATTGCTCTGATCGCGCAACAGATCAAACGTGCCTTCATCGCTGTAAAAGTCCGCCAGGGCGTCGTCGTTGCGCAATGCGTCAGGCCGTTCGATGCTGAGCGCGGGCAGGTTATTGATCCGCTCTAGTACGACAGTCATACCGCCGCCGATGAGTACAAAGCCACTGCTGCAATCAGAGACGACGTTTGCGCCGGATTGCAAAAAAACCTGCTCTGCATCAATGCGCAGCTGTTTGTTTGCCGGAACCCTAAATTCCATCCGGTCACTTTGGGCATCGATCTGAAATAGGCTTGTGGAAGGCACTAAAGCAGAGGCCAGAAGAATGACAAAGAAGGTGACGGTCAGCAGCAACGCTGTGACTTGCAGCCAATCAAGAAGCTTTGGGCGTTGCGCGGCAGCGTTGGTGTCGGGGTCCTCAGACATACCGTGCGCGTTTCACGTTAAGGCACCAGAAGTGTGATCGAGCGTTCGCGCGTGTTTTTGCCCGGTGTCTGGATCGTTGCAGTCAATTCATGCAATCCTGCGTCAAGTGCGCTGAGGGCAATGTGGCAGCGAAAGCCGCGTGGCAATTTTATACCCTCGCATGTCAACGGTTTGCACGTGGTAGCTGCCCCGTCGCAAGTCTGTGCCTGCTGCTCAGGTGTTTGGCTTGGCTTTAAAACCACCTCGACGCCGCCCAAATCCAACGCAAGGATAACCTCAAGACGATCTGGTGTATCAGTGAGTCCGGTTAGAATTGCGGTGTTGCCCTTCACCCGGCGGCAGTCCTTTTCCAGTGTCGCGCGTGTTACGACAGCGTCGACGTTGTAGCGCTTTGCCAATTCGTCTTTATACTCGGTCTTTAACGGGCGATTGACCGTGTCCAGCGATGTCCCTGTCACGTCATAGCTGTGGTGGCCATGATATCCGCCATTGACCGCTTCGACATAGACGCAAATCGTGCCTGTGTCCTGCGCGCCTTTGGTCAGAAGCGTCGGCGATACCGGCCCGAAAAAGAACGCGTCCGGGTTAAACGCATCATCATTTGAAACTGCGGTGTCGCGCAAATGTATGCCGGCGAAGAATTCGTTGATGGGGACAGCGGTAAACCCGCCGCGCGAGATGTCGGCTTCGGGGAAAATCTCGCGGACGGCGACCGGCTCGTTGGAAATGCCTTGCGCCAGGGACGGATTTGCCCAGTGCAACGTGCAGAGGCCAAACACGCAAAAGACCCATCGCATCATTCGATTACCAACCTGACCGGGCGCGTGTCGTTTTGGCTAAACACAATGCCTGCCAGCGATGCGCCGTCTTCAAAGCTGGTTTGCGCCAGGGTTTCCCGGAATTCTTCGAGCGTCGGGCGGGTGAGGGAGATATTGCCAACGGTCGGCGACCTCGCGATTAGCCGCTCCAGCGCCTCACCGCTTCGCAACGGGCTTGATGTTTCGGTTTGCGTAAAGGTGACCATTTCATTGTCATCTACGTTGAAGGACAGTCCGGCGATTGCCAAACGCGCGAGCGCTCCGTTGTAAATGCAATCTACGATATGCGCCTCGCGGGACACGCGGTCCCATCCGTCTTGGCGTCTGGCCTCCAGCGCCTCGTCCAGCGCGGTGACGTTGGTGCGACAAATTTCGGGGTCGCTCTGCCAGCCAATGCTTTCCGGCTCGACCGCCTCAGGTTCTGGTTGGGGCTCCGTCCTTGGCTCTACAACGGGGGCCTTCATCGAAAATTGTCCGTTGATATTGTCGTAGACGATATGTGGGATCTGGTACTGCGATCTGGGCATCCTTGGGTTTTGCGCCATGAGCGTTTCAACATCGACCCGAGCCTGAATGAAGTCTTCTAGCAAAGGATTGCCCGCGGCAAGCCGTGGCGCAAAGAGCCGTGTGAACACGGAATACGGGTTTTCGTTCAAATCCTCATCTGGGCTGAGTTGATCATAAGCGACACCGCCTGGACTGCTGCTGTAGAGGATCAATAGCTCGACATCTGTGTAGTCCTGGAACGACACGTCCGGCCGTGTGGGCCGCAGGCTGCGTTTGATCGGTTCGTTATTGCAGGCATCAATGATAAGTACGATGCGCTTGGGGCGCTTTTCATGGAGGCGTCTTACAATCTCACTCAGGGCGATGGATTCCGCGTCAATCAACGCTTCGTTGTTCACGTATTCTTCTTCACCGACGCGCAGTGAGGGTAGCAAATAGTAATCCCGTTCATCTGACCAGCCGTGGCCACTGTAAATTAGGACGATCTCGTCCCCGGTTTCGATGGACACGTCCAGCGCATTTATCATCTGAGGGGCTGTCAGGTCTTCCCATTCGAAGTTGCTGATTTCCCAGCCGAGGTCTGGCAGCATGCTGCGATAAAGGCTGGCATCGGAAATTGGCGTCGCCAGGTTTACCTGCTGATAGATGCCGTTGGTGTAGGTTTCGTTCCCTATGACGATAGCATGTCTGCCAGCGGCCCACGACACAGCAGGCAGCAGATAAAACGCCAGGATTGCGAAATTATATGTCCAAAACCGCTGTGCCATCACTCACTGTTGCACCAATGCCCGCTTGGCACATTCGTAGATGTCCGAGCGCTGTCGCGCTGCACGCAGATCAAAATCGCGCCACTTCGGATGCCCATCTTGGCGCAGTGTATCGATATTTTCGATGATCGCGCGCGTCGTCTTCTCTACCAGAGCGCAGTTGTCGTTGTTTTCATCGTAATCATAGACCACCAACAAAGCCACAACGGCTGTGGTGTCTACCGCCCGATCCAGCCAGGGGTAGGTTTCCGGTGTAATCCTGGCAGAGCGGTAGGGGCTGTTTTCCAAATCGTAAAGACGGGGCATATCCGCAGAAATGAGGCGCAGTCCGCCGCCGCGCGTCACGCTATCGCGCATCAGGCCCGTAGGCGCACCGGCAACATAGATCATGCCTTCTATCACGCCAAAATCAATGCCTTCGAGCGCCTCTGCCCCACCCATTGGGGCAAGTGCATCTAGGTTCCCTTGCATACCCAGCTGCCGCCAGAGGCTTAGCACGGTTTGGCGCGTACCACTTTGCTGCTTACCTGCGCCAATGTTTTGCCCGCGCCGCAGAAAGTCCTCAATGTCAGTATAGCCTGAATTTTCGTCGACCAATACGTGGATTTCTTCGCCGTAGAGCGGCAGGACCACCTTGATCTTATCGGTGATAGCCTCGAGAGTTTGGTCACCGCGCGCATGGGCCCGCATCGCGTCTAACACATCGCCTTGCACGAGGCCCAGTTGGAAAAACGAATGCTGGCCGCCCGGGGTATCGGCAAGCCCTGAATACCCCAAGATGCGTTGAATGTTTTCTACGGAACCCTGGGACGAAGCGACTTCGATATCAACGCCATATCTGCGGGCGACATCTGCGATATTCTGCCCGAATTTGAAGTAAGTCCCCGTGGTACTGCCCGTGGTGATTGTGAGGTCTGCCGGAAACACGGCACCCGGTGTGCACAGCGCTATAACGGTCGCGGCTATGGCGGATGTCAGGCGCTTCGACCGGTTGAGAGTGCTACGAACAGTCTGTTCTATGGACATGAAATCCGCCTTTTCATATTTCGTCGAGTTCTGCCAACACGTCAGCGCTGATGTATCCATCACCAAGGCGCGCATGCATGATCTTAACTTCACCACGCGCGTCGACCCTGTCCAGAACAATGACGACGTCGCCCTCCGAGACAGACCCCAAACTCGCACGGGAAAACCCATCGCGAGAAGACAGCTGGGCACGTTGGCGCACGATCTGAAAGCTGATGTCTTGCAGCGCCATCGCGCCAAACGGGTCGGCCTCGATGCCGTCTGACAAGCGTTGCATCAAGGCAACTTTTGACGCGTGCAGTGACAGCCGGTTTTCTAGCATGTTTAGAGCTTCAAGCTCTGACACCAATTCAGGCCCCGCTAAGTCACCTGTTGCGCGGTCCAGAGCTGCGCGTTGGGTCTCTAGTGCGCCCAAGCGCCCCGCCAGCAGCTCGCGCCACCGTTTTAAGTCTTTTACTGCGTCTGTGGCCATCAATTGATCTGCCGCGTTGGGATCTGGGCAAGAGAGTTTTTCCAACTCGGCCAAGGGAATAGTGTCGCAATCTGCAAATGGTCGACCTGCCAGCCAAGACCAAGTGTCGGGGGCGATGCTGAACTCCAGTCGCGCCTCAATCTCGACATTCGGCGTCTCTTCGCGATTGAGATTATAGCCCAGACGGCAGTCGGTGAATTTCAACTGTTCCCGATGAGGTATTGTGCGACAGTCGACAGAGACATAGTTGCGCATCCAAGCAAACGACTCTTGTGCGCGCACATCGCCAGGGAGGGCGACGGTTGCAGCCAAGACGCCTGTTATAACAATTGCACGAAACACTACAATCCCTTCGAATCTAACCAAAATGCTACAGAGGCTCCAATTCTGAAACAAGCCTATACATCCGGTCGAACCTGCGGCACTGTTTGTGCAGTCTACGTGTATCTTGCAGGATCAAAATGGCGGAATTGTTGACGACATTTTTGGTGCGGTTGTTGATTGCTACGTGCGGTATTGCGCTTGCGTCGGCCCAATTCGCACGGTCACAGGGCACGTTCGATTTCGCGCGCCTTGACGCAGCTATTGCGGCCATAGACGCAGCCATTGCCCAAGATGGCGATCTGGCACTAGACAGTGCCAGCGATGGCAATGCATTGGTCATCGAGGATAGCGGGCCAACGTTGGGCTCGTCTGCGCTGGGTGGTGGCGACTTTCAAATGTGTGCCGCATTGGCCGTTGGGATCGAGTTGACGCCAGAAGCCCTTGGCAGTGCTGCCGATACTGCGGAAAAGGCCGCTTTGGACCTGGGACTGTTGCAAGACGCGCTCTCTGCCGTAGCCGTGCCATTTGGGAACGACCCGTGCCATATCGCAGCCGCTGGCGTGCGCAGCGAAATCGCATCGATGATTTCGAGCACAGACTTTTCCGAAATCGAGCGGCTGTTGGTGATGTCTGAAGGCTGTTCGACCGATGACATGACGCGCGAGCAAGTCGAGATGCTGCGTACAAGGATGAAAAGAAGTTTCGTGTTTTTTTCGACCAACAAGCGCAACGCAGAAAGCACGTTAGCCTTATGCGCGGGGTAGGTCGGATCGGCCGTTTGGCTGCATTGTACCTGGCGTGTTGGCTTGATATGGCAAACGCGCAGCCCGCATTTGAAAGCGTGGACGAAGCTGTGTCTGAGGCACGTCGGGAAATCGCGCGCTTGTCCGCCGTGTTGACCCGCGACGAGGCACAGTTTCAAGCTGAATTGAACGCTGCAGAAACAGCCCTATCGCGCGGCAATACGGTATCGCAGGTCACCGAAGATATCGGGCTTGCGCGCAGGTTTTTGCCCGAGCATAGCCTTGTACAACAAATGGATGGCCGGTGTCAGCGCACCTTTTCGCAACTTAATGGGCGCCAACAAATCAGTGAGGCGCTGCGCTGTGTCAACGATTTGCCAATCGAAGTGCCGATAGCACTTCCTTATCAATGCAGCAGCTTGCGCATGATCGTGTCGGGCAGCAGGATGCGCTTGGTCGGGTTTGTTGCGCAAGACGCAGACCACACCGATCTCGCGACCCGGTTTGGCCAGGCGGCCACGCGCGATGTCGAGGTGCGTCCTTGGCCTGTGTGCAAAGCGTTGGAAACGATTACTCTGCCGAGTACGATGGTGTCCGCGCCGACGGTGCGCTTGCTGTCCGATCAAAAGGTGGTGCGTTTCGGCGAATCCCTCGCCTTTGACGTCGTCACGCCTTCGATACCTAGCTTTACCTACATCGCTTACTTGCAAGCGGATGACAGCGTGATCAACCTGGCCCCGCGCCAAGGTCCTTTGCGCCAGCAGCATGCGGCGAACCAGCGCTTGCGTTTTGGCGATGGCCAGGTCGACCCGCGTGTGTTTACGGCCGCGCCGCCCGCTGGACCTGAGGCAATTGTTGTGGTCAGCGCGCGCAGCCCCATAGAAGGTCTGGAAGACCTCGAAACGGGCTCTGACGGGCAATACCGCACTGCGAATGGTCAGCTGATCAGTCGGCAAATTTACCTTGCTCAACTTGACGCCGCGCTGACCGAGATGCCTGAAAACGTCATCGGAGAACGTGAGTTGTCTGCTGATTTAGTGTATATCAGGGTAACGAATTGAGAATCGGTTGGCGTTTGGGGGCACAGGTTGAAACAATCATTCTTTTATTTGATTGCCGCGATATTGGTTACGTGCGCGTCCTCTGCGCAGGCGCAGAATGTCCCAAGTGCCGCTATCATCGACGCGCTTATTCCTGAAAAAACGGGCCCGGTTGTCCGGTCAATGACATCTTCGGCGAAACGCGGAATTAAAATTTCTGGTGAGTTGCCGCCCGAAGTCGATTTGCCTCGCATTAACCTGACGATCAATTTCGAACTAGATAGTGCGATCCTCACAAACGAAGGGATGGTTGCGCTGCGCTCGCTTGCCAAAGCCTTGCATGACCCGCGTTTGAGCGGGATGCAGTTTCAAGTCGCTGGTCACACTGATGGGCGGGGAGATAATGTTTACAATGTTCAGTTGTCCGAACGACGCGCGACAACAGTTGTCGAGCACCTTGTGAATTTTTATGATGTTGATCCAACCCGGCTGTCCGCCATCGGATACGGCATGAAAAACCCTGTAGATCCTGCCAACGTTATGAACCCTTTGAACCGGCGCGTTGAAATCATCAACCTGGCGCCTTTGTCCTGATTGTTAACCAGATCCTGTAGCAGAAAAGGTATTGCCAAAATGAAACTTACGTCTCTGCTCGGAACGTTCTTGGCCATATGTTTGGTGTTTGCCGCCTCAACCAGCCTTGCCGGAAAACGGAACGCATTGGTAATCGGGAACAGCCAGTATGCTCACGCATCGCCCTTGGCCAACCCTGTGAACGACGCCCAAGCCATGACTGCAAAGCTGGAAAGTCTCGGCTTCAACGTCGTTTCTGGGTACGATCTTGATTATATCGGGATGAACCAGGTGGTCCGCGAATTCAGCCGCATCGCCAGACAATCCGAAGTCAACATCCTGTTCTATGCCGGGCACGGTATGGCGGTGGACGGCATCAACTACCTCATTCCTATCGATGCGCGCCTTGAGGATTCGACGGCGCTTGATTTCGAGGCGGTGCCCGTCGATTTTGTGACGCGGCAGATGTCTTACTCCGACAGCGCAAACCTTGTCTTTTTAGACGCCTGTCGAGACAACCCGCTCAGCAAGTCTTTGAGCCGGTCGATGGGCGGTGCAACCCGCGCGTTGAGCATCAATGATGGTCTGGCTGAAATGCGTACGCCCCCAACGGGTAAGGGCCTGGCCATTGCTTTTGCGACCAGCCCGGGCGAGGTCGCGCTTGATGGCGACGGGGTGAATTCGCCATTTACGACGTCCCTTCTCCGACACATAGGGTCAGAAAACACGGATATCTCGGTGGTGTTGTCGCGGGTCGTGGCAGACGTATGGCAGGACACCGAAGAACAACAACGCCCTTGGTTGAGCAGTTCACTCACCGGCTCAGTCATGCTGAATGCGGTTCCCGTCTCGCTGCATGCATCGAATGTTTCGGCTCAGTCTTTGAGTGCTGTGCCGGTCGAAAAGGATACGAGCGACCTTGATAGCCAGAAACTCCTTTTTTCGATGGCGCGTGACAGTGGCCTGACCGAGGATTACCAAGCATATCTTGACACCTTTCCGACCGGGCTGTTTGCGAACAATGCACGGCGGGCAATCGCACGGCTGAACACAGCGGGCCAGCAGCAAGCGTCCATTGCGCCGTCCACCAACGCCCCGGCAGTGTCTTCGCGGACTTCGATACCAAATGCTTCTTCCGGCCCACAAATCGATGAATATGGCGCCTTGGTGTTGAACGTGTCTCAACGCGTCCGCGCTATGCACGCAAACGAAAACACAGAGCTGTTATTAGACCTGGACCGCCAAAAACGCGGCGAGATTCAATCGCGTTTGAATGCGGCGGGCTCTCCCGTTGGGGTCGTTGATGGGCTGTGGGGGCGGAAGACACGCGCTGGAATATCCACATGGCAAGTGCAGAACGGGCTTGCTGGGTCCGGGTTTCTAAACCAAGTGCAGCTTGAATTGCTTACCAGTCAGACGGAAGGACGATATCAACCTTTTGTGGCTCCGGCGCCTTCAAAGGTGCGAACGTCCTCATCTGGGGCCAAACGCAATTCCAGCCCGCAACGCAGTTCGCAAAAGTCGCGCAATACCAACGCTGATGCCGCAGTTGGCGCGTTTATGGGCGCTCTCGTCGGCACAATTGTTAAGAACCGCTAACTTCGCAAAAGCAACAAGCCTATGAATGCACGGGCCACTTGGCTTATGCCAAGAGGTCGCGTGTTGTCGTTCGTATTCACGATTTTCACCTTGCCCACCGCAACAAAAACGCGCTGACTGCGGCAAAACGCAGCCCAAGGTGCGCCCATGCCCCACGCCCCAGACGATGCCGATGCCCGCCGCGCCATTCCGCCGGTCATCTGCTACCCGCCAGACACGCTGACACCGCCCGACATGGCGGCCTATGCCCGCGCGCGCGATGGCATGACGAAGATGTCCGAGGTGATCGCGCCACCGCGCCAAGCGGCCACGTTCGAGGTGCCCGCAGGCCATATCTTCCGCATCTCATCGGTTGATGGCCCGCAGGTGGGTGATCTCAACCTCTGGAACGCCAAAGACCTGTCGGAACGCTTTTATTCTGGCAAGACCCGCGCCCTGCACGGCACGCACATCACCACCGGCGAACGAATGTGGAGCAGCTTTCCCCACCTGCGGTCCATGGCGACGGTCATCCACGACACGATGGGTTGGTACGGCATCGACCCGCATGGCGGGTCGGTCCACGACGTCATCGGCACCCGCTGTGACCCCTATACCGGCAACCTGCTGCAAGGCGGGCACTACCATCACTGCTGCCACTCCAACCTAACCCGTGCCCTGGCCGACCACACCGGGCTGACGCTGGCCGCAGCAGAGGCGCATGTGCACGATGTCCTCAACGTCTTCATGTGCACCGGGTTTACCCGCGACACGGGCCAATACTTTATGAAAGCCTCGCCCGTCCGCCCCGGCGATCACATCGACTTCCTGGCGGAGATTGACCTTCTGGGCGCACTCAGCGCCTGCCCGGGTGGGGATTGCAGCGCCGAACACAGCTCTGACGCCGCGCCGTGCTACCCGCTCAAGATCGAGGTGTTCGCCCCCGCCCCAGGCACGCTCGACGGCTGGAGCAGCCCGAAACCCAACGCCTACGACCAAAGCCACGGTCGGTAAGACGCGCAGGTCCCCCCGTTTCTCTGTTCTAAAAAATCCCCGCCGGAGGCTCCGACGGGGACAGATAAACATCGCTCTCAGGTCAGGTGCCTCAATCAACACCCGAACCCAAAAGGCCTACGCGGAAAACGCGGCCTCCAGCGCAATCTCAACCATGTCGCCAAAAGTCTTCTCTCGGTCCTCACTGGGCAAGGCCTCTCCGGTGCCCAAGTGGTCCGACACGGTCAAGACGGCCAGCGCACGGCGTCCATGGCGCGCGGCGAGAGTGTAAAGCTCGGCCGCTTCCATCTCGACCCCCAGGATGCCGTGGCGCACCATCTGTGCGTCGAGGTCCGGCCGTTCGGCATAGAACACGTCCGAGGAATAGATGCCGCCCACATGCGTTTTGGTCCCCTTGCTGTGCGCAGCCTGCACAGCCGCGGCCAGCAGCCCGTAATCAGCGCAGGGGGCATAGTTGATTTCTTTGAAAAACCCAGAAGAGGGCGAGGTGATGGTGCTGGCCGTCATCGCGATGATCACGTCGCGGAGGCCCACATGCGGCTGCATCCCACCGCAGGACCCGATGCGGATCAGGGTCTGGGCGCCGTAGGTGGTGATCAGCTCATTGGCGTAGATCGACAGCGACGGCATGCCCATGCCAGAGCCCTGGATTGTTACGCGGTGACCTTTCCAGGTGCCGGTAAAGCCCAGCATGCCACGCACCTCGTTCACCAGTTCGGCGCCGTCCAAGAACGTCTCTGCCGCCCACCGGGCGCGGTAGGGGTCACCGGGCATCAGCACGGTGTCGGCAATTTGGTCTGGCGTGGCGCCGATATGGACGGTCATGGCATGCTCCGATCTGTTGGTGGTCAGATCAGGCTACCGCAAAAGGCGGGGCGGATACGAGCGCCAATTGGCGCGCGTATCCTGTAATCTTTAGATCAGCATATCATCGGCAGCTTTGCCGTTTTCCAGGGCCGTTTTGAACCAATTCGGTTGGCGGCCTTTGCCCGTCCAGGTTTGGCTGGGATTGTCGGGGTTGATGAATTTCGGCTCTGCCGCGCCTGCCTTTGCCGCACCGCGGCCCGCCTTTTTCGACGTCAGCTCTTCCAGCGAATAGCCGAACTCGGCCGCCGCTTTCTGGGCTGCTGCCAAGGCGTCTTGCTTTTCCTTTTTGCGCAAATCAATGATGGCTTTGTCTACGTCTGCACGCAGAGTTTCCAATTCTTGACGGCTCATTTTATCGAGCTTGATTGCCATTTTTTATTCTCCAGCTTCTAAGTCCGTTCGCTCCTATTTTCCAAAAGATAAAGAATATCAATGCCTGCGCTGAACTTTTTTGTGTCAGCGGCATGACTTCGCTCGTTTTCCGAGAGTTCTTCGCTTGGCGGTGGAATGCAAACACGTTTCCCGATTATCCTAAAACGCCCCTATCGTTCGAAGCGGTAGATTGGGATAACGCGGCCATGGTTAACGATGGCTTAACGCAAAAGGCCCAATCCTGCGGGCTGAATAGCATGCAGGCTTGGGGTTTATTGCGTCATAGGTTAATCGGGCAACCATTCATTCCGCGGCCACTGCCTTTGGGTCAGCCAAGGTGACAATATCCATCATAATGGTGTTCAGCTCGAAATCTTTGGGCGTATAGACGCGCGCCACGCCCATCGCGCGCAAACGCGCTGCATCATCGTCGGGAATAATACCGCCAACGATCACCGGGACGTGCCCCAGACCTTCGGCTTGCATGCGGTGCATGAGATCCTCGACCAGCGGGATATGACTGCCCGACAGGATCGACAGGCCCACCACATGGGCCTCGTCCTCGCGCGCGGCGCGCACGATCTCTTCGGGGGTCAGACGGATGCCCTCATAGGCGATGTCCATCCCGCAGTCGCGCGCCCGCACGGCGATCTGTTCGGCGCCGTTCGAATGGCCGTCGAGGCCCGGCTTGCCAACCAAGAACTTCAACCGACGCCCCAGCCGGTCGCTGACGGCACTGACGGCGTCGCGCAACTCGTCCAACCCTTCGGTCATGTTCGAGGGCGAGGCGGAAACCCCCGTGGGCCCACGATATTCCCCGTGCACAGCGCGCATCTGTGCAGCCCATTCGCCGGTGGTCACACCCGCCTTGGCGCAGGCGATGGACGCGGGCATCACGTTGTCGCCCGCAGCAGAGGCCGCGCGCAGGTCGGCCAATGCCTTTTGCACCGCATCCGCGTTCCGCGCCGCGCGCCAGGCCTCAAGCCGGTCAATCTGCTCTTGTTCGACCGCGGGGTCGACCACCATGATCCCGCCGTCACCGGTCATCAGCGGCGATGGCTCGCCCGCCTGATACTTGTTCACGCCGACCACCACCGTCTCGCCCCGTTCGATCCGGCCCAGACGTTCGGAATTGGACCCGACCAATTGTCCTTTCATATAGTCAATGGCCGCAATTGCGCCGCCCATGGCGTCCAGCGTTTCCAATTCGTGGCGCGCGCCCTCTTTCAACGCGGCCACTTTGGCGTCCACCGCCGGATTGCCGTCAAACAGGTCGTCAAATTCCAAAAGGTCCGTCTCATAGGCCATGATCTGCTGCATGCGCATCGACCATTGCTGATCCCAGGGGCGCGGCAGGCCCAAGGCTTCGTTCCAGGCGGGCAGTTGCACGGCGCGTGCGCGGGCCGTTTTCGACAGGGTCACCGCCAGCATTTCGATGAGAATGCGATAGACGTTATTTTCGGGCTGCTGTTCGGTCAGGCCCAGCGAATTCACCTGCACGCCATAGCGGAAGCGGCGGAATTTCGGATCGGTCACGCCATATCGGGTCTCGCAAATCTCGTCCCACAGATCGACAAAGGCGCGCATCTTGCACATCTCGGTCACAAAGCGGATGCCGGCGTTTACAAAAAACGAAATGCGGCCCACAACGGCGGGAAAGTCTTCCTTGGAAATGCGGGGTTTCAGCGCGTCCAGCACCGCCGTCGCCGTGGCCAGGGCAAAGGCCAATTCCTGTTCCGGCGTCGCACCGGCCTCTTGCAAGTGATAGGAACACACGTTCATCGGGTTCCATTTCGGCACGTTGGTATAACAGTATTCCGCCACATCCGCGATCATGCGCAGTGATGGTTCGGGCGGGCAGATATATGTGCCGCGGCTGAGGTATTCCTTGATCAGGTCGTTTTGCACCGTGCCCTGCAATTTGGACACATCCGCACCCTGTTCCTCGGACACCGCGATATAAAGCGCCAGCAGCCAAGGGGCTGTGGCGTTGATCGTCATCGAGGTGTTCATTTGTTCCAGCGGAATATCCGCAAACAGCGTGCGCATATCGCCCAAATGGGCCACGGGCACGCCCACCTTGCCGACCTCGCCCCGTGCCAGCACGTGATCGCTGTCATAGCCGGTTTGGGTCGGCAGATCGAAGGCGACGGACAGGCCCGTCTGCCCCTTGGCCAGGTTCGAGCGATAAAGCGCATTCGATGCCGCCGCTGTAGAATGGCCAGCATAGGTGCGGATCAGCCAGGGGCGGTCTTTCTGAACAGGCGCGTCAGTCATGGGTGCGGTCTCCCGTGAATCGATTGGGTAACAAAATTACGTTTCCTGCGGTTTACAGGCAACTTTGTGGCGCTGTCAATTCGCCGCGTCGCGGCATTTTCTGCGCTGCGGCCAGATGGCGACAACAAACATCGCCCACCCCAACAGTCCCGCACTGTGCGCGGCCAAGGTCGACCGGTGCGAGAAAGTGAGAAAGGCCAGAACCTCCTCTGGCCGGGGCGGGGGGCCGATCAGCGATTGCGCGGGCAGGCCGTCGATGATCAGGCGGTAATACTCGTAATACCCTTGCGGCGAGCCCCAGAGGAAGGTGATGTAGGCCACGATCCAGATCGGCACGCACAGCACCAGGGGCCGCCGCAGCGTGATCAGCCGGGTAAAGGCCAGCGCCAGCAGCCCAAACAGCACCGACACACAGATCAGCCCGACCTGGGCCCAAAGGCCGAGGGTGTAAAAGGAGTCGCCCGCATACATAGCCGCAGTTTCAACCATCGCGCGCCCAAGGACCAGCCCCAAGCCCCTTTACCCAGGCCCGCACCCCTGCGAGGGTTCGCGCAATGCTGACGACTGTAGAACTCCCGCTTTGGCTCTTTGTGCTGATCGTGCTCTTTGCGGCCGTCACCTTTGCCTCTCACTTCTTGTTTCCGTCCGTGCGCTGGTTCTTTCGCCGTCGTCTGGAAAAGGCGGTCGCCCGGCTGAACACGCGCCTGACGCGACCGATTGAGCCGTTCAAGCTGGCGCGGCGCTATGACATGATCCAGCGGCTGATCTATGACCCCGAGGTGACAGCGGCCATTGTCGATCACGCGCGGGCCAATGACGTGCCCGAAAACGTGGCGTTTGAGCAGGCGCGGCGGTACGCGCGCGAGATCGTGCCAAGTTTCTCTGCCTTTGCCTATTTCGGCTTTGGCACCCGCGCGGCGCGCTGGCTGGCGACGGCGCTATATCATGTGCGTACGGGCAGCGGGAACGAGGCGCGGTTGGACAGTGTCAGCCCGGATGCGACCGTGGTGTTCGTGATGAACCACCGCAGCAATATGGACTACGTCCTGGTCACCTACCTGGTCGCCAAGGCGTCGGCCCTCAGCTATGCGGTGGGCGAATGGGCGCGGGTCTGGCCGCTCAGCCGGTTGATCAAGTCGATGGGCGCCTATTTCATCCGCCGCAAATCCCGCGGCGCGCTCTATCGTCGGGTGTTGGCGCGCTATGTTCAGATGGCGACCCAAGGGGGCGTGACCCAAGCGATCTTTCCCGAAGGCGGGCTGAGCGTGAATGGCAAGCTGATGCCGCTGAAGATGGGGCTGCTGTCTTATCTTGTGGATGGGTTCGACGGGGCAGGGCGGGATATCGTCTTTGTCCCCGTTGCGCTGAATTACGACCGTGTGCTGGAAGACCGCGTTTTGATCGCCGCCGATCAGCGCGGCGACCGGCGCTTTGGCGCGCGCATCACGGTGGTGATGGTCGCGATCCTCCGGCTCTTGTGGCAGTGGATCACTGGGCGGTACCGCAAATTTGGCGTCGCCTCGGTCGTGTTCGGTACGCCGCTGTCGCTGAGTGCTTTCGGGGCGGACCGGCCGATTGATGCGCTGGCAGAGGCGCTGCATGCGCGCATCCAGCAGGCGATGCCGGTGGTGATGGTGCCCGTGCTGGCCCACGTGTTCCTGACCGCGGACGGACCACTGGATGACGCCGCAGTGCAGGCCCGTGCGCAGGCGGCGATGCCGGTCAGTGCGGGCAGCCCGCCGGATGTGACCGACACGGGATGGCAATCGCTGTTGTCCGACGGGCTGCGCGATATGGCGGCCCGTGGCATGATCACCCGCACCGGCGACCGGTGGCAGCGCGCCGAGGCAGAGCAGTTGCTGCTGCAGTTTTATGCCAATTCCTTGGACGGGCTGTGGCCAGATGGCGGCACCTCGCAGAATGCTGCGCGCGCAAAGTCATAAAATTACAAAAACTGCGCATCAGATGTTGCAATGTTGCGCAGAGGTCAATATCCACCCTCTACACAACGATTCTGCGCTGCGGCACAGATTTTTCCTAGCGGAGGCATATGATGGCACTCGACACCGGCATCGCGTCCTACGACGCACCAGAGAAAGACCTCTATGAGATGGGCGAACTGCCCCCCATGGGCTACGTCCCCAAGCAGATGTACGCCTGGGCCATCCGGCGCGAGCGGCATGGCGAGCCGAACACGGCGATGCTGCAAGAGGTCGTCGACGTTCCCACACTCGACAGCAACGAGGTGCTGGTGCTGGTGATGGCCGCGGGCGTCAACTATAACGGCGTCTGGGCCGCGCTGGGTCAACCGATCAGCCCCTTTGACGGGCACAAGCAGCCCTATCATATCGCAGGGTCGGATGCGTCGGGCATCGTCTGGGCCGTGGGTGACAAGGTCAAGCGCTGGAAGGTCGGCGACGAGGTTGTGATCCACTGCAACCAGGACGACGGCGATGACGAGCATTGCAACGGCGGCGACCCGATGTATTCGCCCAGCCAGCGCATCTGGGGCTATGAGACGCCCGATGGGTCCTTCGCGCAGTTCACCAATGTGCAAGCGCAGCAGCTGATGCCCCGGCCCAAGCACCTGACCTGGGAAGAAAGCGCGTGCTACACGCTGACCCTCGCCACCGCCTACCGGATGCTGTTTGGGCACGAACCGCATGACCTGAAGCCTGGCCAGAACGTTCTGGTCTGGGGCGCGTCGGGCGGTCTGGGGTCGTATGCGATCCAGCTGATCAACACCGCGGGCGCGAACGCCATCGGCGTGATCTCGGACGAAAGCAAGCGTGAGTTCGTCATGGACCTGGGCGCCAAGGGCGTGCTGAACCGCAAGGATTTCAACTGCTGGGGCCAACTGCCCACGGTCAACACGCCCGAATACGCCACCTGGTTCGCCGAGGCGCGCAAGTTCGGCAAGGCGATCTGGGACATCACCGGCAAGGGCAACAATGTCGACATGGTGTTCGAACACCCGGGCGAAAGCACATTCCCCGTCTCGACCTTTGTCTGCAAAAAGGGCGGGATGGTCGTGATCTGCGCGGGCACCACCGGCTTTAACTGCACCTTCGACGTGCGGTATATGTGGATGCACCAAAAGCGTCTGCAGGGCAGCCACTTTGCCCACCTGCAGCAAGCCTCGGCCGCCAACCAACTGATGGTCGAGCGCCGCCTTGATCCCTGCATGTCCGAGGTGTTCCCCTGGGCCGACCTGCCCGAGGCGCACATGAAGATGCTGCGCAACGAGCACAAGCCCGGCAACATGTCCGTCCTGGTCCAGGCGCCCAAGACCGGATTGCGCACCCTTGAGGACGTGTTGGAGGCTGGCCGCTAAGCTCCACACGCTCTGGATGAGTAGATTGCGCCCGCGAATCACCCTTGGTTGTCGCGGGCGTTTTCACGTTCAAGGGCACCTTCAACGGGATCAAAGGGTTAAAAATCGCCGCCTCACCATTTCTGGGGAGTGGAAATAGGTGAATTTTCAGGCCGAGTTAACGCATGCTATAGTTGTGTTAACGTTTCATTAACTACTTGAAAGCGAGTCTGAGCATGCGAAGTGACTGGATACTGGACGTTCTGACGGACCTCAAGACTTTTGCCCGGTCCAACGGCATGCCCGCATTGGCAGAGCAGTTGGATGATACCGCAATCGTCGCGATGGCCGAGATCGCCGCGATGAAGGATACACATGATGGTCAGTCCCACGACGGCGCGGACGCCGTTGGAACCTATTTTGGAGGAGTTGGAACAAGCTGAAGGGCTTGCCGCCCTTCAAGCTGCGTCAGAGGCGCTGCGCGACCATTATGGGATTGCCCATGTGGTGTACCACTGGGTCGATTCCGCCGGGGATCAATACGGTTGCGGCACCTACTCTGACACCTGGCGGGATCGGTATCTCGAGCAGAATTACCTGCGCGTCGATCCCGTTATCCTTGGGTGTTTTCAACGGTTTCACCCCGTTGACTGGAAACGCCTAGACTGGTCCAGCAAGGCCGCCCGCGCCTTTCAGGCCGAAGCCATCGACCACGGTGTCGGGAACCAGGGGTTCTCGGTGCCCATCCGCGGCCCGAACGGGCAGTTCGCACTCTTTACAGTCAGCCACTCATGCGACGACACCACCTGGGAGACCTGGACAGAGGCGCACCGCCGCGACCTGATCCTGATCGCCCATATGTTCAACGAAAAAGCATTGGAGCTTGAACCCGACCGCACGCCAGAACAGTCCCAAGCGCTAAGTCCGCGCGAGGTGGATGCGATGACCTTGCTGGCCATGGGCTATAGCCGCGCGCAGGTGGCCGACACGTTGTCGATCTCGGAACACACCTTGCGCGTCTACATCGAAAGCGCCCGCTTTAAACTGGGCGCGATGAACACCACACATGCCGTTGCCCGCGCCATCGGGCGGGGTCTGATTGTGGTATAGTGTCCCGTTGCTTGCATCGCGTGCTCATCGTGCGCGTGTGTGAGTAGACGTTAACGCACGCATCGGTAGTGTTTCGGTCATACCTTCCCCGGTCTGACAAGGAGTACCCCAATGCTGCGTTACGTCTATGCTGCCGATCTTGGCGATCACCCGAAACTGGCCATGTCCATGTTCCGCGACCGCGCGGACCAGTTCAAGACGCGTCTTGGCTGGGACGTGCAAGTCGATGACGCCGGGTTCGAGCGGGACGAATATGACGAGATGAACCCGCTTTATGCCATTTGGGAAGAACCGGATGGCAGCCATGGCGGCTCGATGCGTTTTCTGCCCACAACCGGTGCGACCATGGTCAACGACCACTTTGGCGATCTGATCTCTGGTCCCATCACCAGCCCGCTGATCTGGGAATGCACGCGGTTCTGCCTGACCCGCGGGGCAGGCAGCCACGTGGCCGCGGCGCTGATGCTGGGCGGGGGCGAGATCATGCAGAACTTTGGTGTTGAACACTTTGTCGGCGTCTTTGACGCCCGGATGGTCCGCATCTACCGCATGATCGGATCGTCGCCCGAGGTGTTGGGCAGCACCGGCACGGGCCGCGATCAGATCAGTGTGGGGCTGTGGCACTTTGATCCCAGCGCCGCCGCCAAGGTGGCCGAACGGGCGGGTGTGCCGCTGGCCCTGTCGCGCCGCTGGTTCGACCAGGCCTTTGGCACGCCCGCGCAAGCCCCCCTCGCGCGCTCTGCCTAAGGCCTGCGCGCCGATCCGCTCTGGCCCATGGTGCGGCACCCCTATAGGGTCGCGCCATGACCACATCCCTTGCCCTTTCCGACGATCAGGCCACCGCATATGACGCGGTCAGCGACCTGTTGCGCGGGGCGGGCATCGACCTTGACGACACGCTGCTGACCCCGCCCAAATCCGCCGCCACATCCGTGATGGCGATCACCGGCAAGGCGGGGTCGGGCAAGACGCTGCTGCTGTCGCAACTTTACAAAGCGCTTGAGGAGGCGGGGGTCGAGATCGTCTCGGGCGACTACGAATCCCGCAAACGCAAGGACAAGCGCACGCTGGCGATCCTCGCGCCAACCAACAAGGCGGCGAGCGTTCTGCGCTTTCGCGGTGTGCCCGCAACGACGATCCACCGCATCCTGTACACCCCCGTCTACGACCCGGAATACGAGCGCATCGCCGAATGGCTGGCAGGCAACGGCGACCGGCCCGAGGTCGAGGGGCTGACGGACCAAGCGCTCGACCGCGCCTTTGCCTTTTATCAAACCAACAAATCCATCCCCGGCGCGCTGGCCGCGGCGGGCCTGCGCGGCAGCGACTTTATCACCGGCTGGAAACGGCGCGAGGAACCGCTGGATGTCGGCTTTATCGACGAAGCGTCCATGCTGGACGACCGCCAGTTCGAGGATCTCAAAGAGATCTTTCCCACCCTCCTGCTCTTTGGCGACCCGGCGCAGCTGGCGCCGGTGAACCAGTCGGGCGCGATGGTGTTCGACAAACTGCCCAGCCCCCGCGTGCTGCACCTGGGCCGCATCCACCGCCAGGCCGCCGACAACCCGATCCTCGATCTGGCCCACGCCCTGGCCGACCCCGATATCGACTTCTACCGCTTTGAAAAGATGGTCGAAGAGGCCGCGGCGCGGGACGAACGTGTCGTCTGGGGCCAGCGGGTTGAGGTGGATTTGATGGCGCGCAGCCCCGTGCTGGTCTGGCGCAACGCCACGCGCATCCGCCTGATCAACGCCTTCCGCGCGGTCCATGACGCGCCCGAGGATGCGCTGATCGAAGGCGAGCCGCTGATCTGCGACGGCCTCGAATTGCCGCTGAAGCACCGCAAGAAACGCCTCGACCTCGAGGCGCGCGGGCTGATCAAGGGCGCGCAGGTCGTCTATCTGGGCGAGGGGCGCAAGCCGGGCTTTTCCCGCCTGCACGTGATGGGCGCCGAAGACCCGCAGGTCTCTGCCGCGTCGATTGTCAAAATCGAAAAGCCGGACGAGGAAGAGCCGTTTATCCCCTTTGCCGCCCGTATGGGCGCCACGTTTCTGCACGGTGCCGCCGTGACGATCCACAAGGCGCAAGGGTCGCAATGGGACACGGTGCAAGTCTTTGCCCCCGACCTTTATGGCGCCGCGCGCATGGGCCGGTCAGAGGCGGGGCAGCCCTTGTGGAAACGCCTGGCCTATGTGGCGATCACGCGGGCGCAGGAACGGCTGATCTGGGTGGTGCGCAACCGCCTGTCGAAACCCAGCGCACCGCTCAGCGTGGATGATTTGCGCAGCACGCCTGCGGCCCCTTTGACCCTGGATGTGTCAGAGCCTGAGATCTGAGGTGCGCGGTAAACGCACACCCTACGTGGCGCTGGGGTAGGGTGCGCATTCACTGCGCACCGCACGTCAGTTCCGCAATAATGAAAACGCCGCCGACGCGCCCCAACCCGCTGCAATTGCAATGGCCAGCGACATCAGCCCGTACCAAAACGGGTTCTCGCGGCTCAGGGTGTACAGCCAGCGTTCCAGCCCCACTTTGCGCACCTCGATCGACGTCTCGTAATCGGCCACCACGTCGCCGTCGCGCGTCAGAAAGATGCGCGTGGCATAGGTGCCCTCGGTCAAGGCCGCAGGCAGGCGGATGCGAGTGCGAAACAGCGTCTCTTGATCGACCGCCACCTTGCCTTCGAGCAGTTGAAACACGCCCGCCGCCTCGCGAATGCGGATCAGCGCATCGACATAGCCCGTGGCGTCCAACACTGAATTGGGCGCGCTGACGTCGCTGATCATGCTGGGCACGGACACCCGGTGGCGCAGGTTGTCGCGGATGCTCAGCACCTCGTCCAACGGCCCGTTTGTCGCCACCGCGTAATAGCTGGGGGCGGCCTCCAACTCGACCACGTCGGTGTTGACCCAGATGCCGAACCTGCGTTCTTTCTTGCGCACCGCGACGGGCATGGGCGGGCCCGCGATGGTCACGATCACGCCCAGCGTGCCCTCGGGCAGCGGCGCCTCGCGCTTGACCGCGCCAAAGACAAAGATTTCCGAGCCGTCGAAATTGGTGGTGATTGCCACCTCGCTCTGGCTGAGGCCCAGCACGACCTCTTCGGCCATCGCCGCCATGGCAGGCAGCGCGCAAAGGACGAAAGCCAGCAGCCAGCGCATCAATGCCCCTCCACCGCGCCGATGGAATAAAACTCGGCCGGGGTGACCAGCAGGTCAAAGGCCAGCTTGCCACAGACCAGCAGCACCATCAGCGCCAGCAGGATCCGCAGCTGTTCGGCCTTCATCCGCACGCCGATGCGGGTGCCGATCTGCGCCCCAATGACGCCACCGACCAGCAGCAGCACCGCCAGCACCACGTCGACGGTATAGTTCGTCGTGGCGTGCAGCATCGTAGTGAACGCGGTGACAAAGATGATCTGAAACAGCGACGTGCCCACAACGACCTTGGTCGGCATGCCCAGCAGATAGATCATCGCAGGCACCATGATAAACCCGCCGCCCACACCCATGATCGCGGCCAGCACCCCCACCGACAGCCCCACCAGCAAGGGTGGGATGACCGAGATATACAGGCCCGACACCCGAAACCGCATCTTGAGCGGCAGCTTGTGGATCCAGTTGTGCTTTTTCCGCTTGGGGACAGCGACGCCCTTGGCCGTCTTGCGGATCGCGTTCAGGCTTTCGATGAACATCAGCCCACCGATCACACCCAGGAACACGACGTAGCACAGGCGCACCAGCAGATCGACCTGGCCCAGTGACTTGAGGTAGTTGAACAGCAGCACGCCCAACGCCGCGCCAATCAGGCCGCCAACCAGCAGCACCGTCCCCATCCTCAGATCGACGGTCTTGCGCCTGAGATGCGCCAGCACGCCGGAAAAGGACGAGGCGACGATCTGATTGGCTTCGGTCGCGACGGCCACCGCGGGCGGGATGCCGATAAAGAACAAAAGCGGCGTCATCAAGAAACCGCCGCCCACGCCGAACATGCCCGACAACACGCCCACCATGCCGCCCAACCCCAAAAGCAGGAAGGCGTTGACCGAAACCTCGGCGATGGGCAGGTAGATTTGCATGAACCCTGTTAGGACGTGACCGCCGGTGAAATCAAGGTGTCATGCCGCCCTGCAGCAAACTGGTGCGGTTCTGCACGGCGATCTGGACCTATCCGGCGGGCGCGAACGCCCTATCGCTCTTTGACATAAGGCTCGCCCCCCGCGCGGGGGGGAATCGCCTTGCCCACAAAGCCCGCCAGGATAACCACCGTCAGGATATAGGGCAGCGCATCCAGCAGCTGCACCTGCACCTTGAACCCCAGCGCGCCCTCGATGATGTCGGGCCGCAGCGCGATGGCCTGCAAGTACCCAAAGAGCAGCGTCGCCCACAGCGCGTGCCACGGCCGCCACTTGGCAAAGATCAGGGCGGCCAGCGCGATAAATCCACGGCCCGCCGTCATATCCTTGACAAAGCCTGCTTGCAGCGCGGTCGCCAGATACGCCCCCGCGATCCCGCACAGCACACCGCAAATCGCCACCGCGGCAAAGCGCAGGCCGACGACAGACACACCCGCCGTGTCCACCGCCGCCGGGTTCTCGCCCACCGCGCGCAGGCGCAGGCCAAAGCGGGTGCGGAACAGGATGTACCAGGTGCCCGGCACGCACAGCAGGGCGACATAAACCAGGATCGAGTGGCCCGAGATCAGCTCGGCATAGATCGGGCCAAAGACGGGCACCGTGCTCAGCGCCTCGGCAAAGGGCAGGGTGATCGGCTCGAACCGCCCGCCGGTCAGCAGCGACGGCGTGCGCCCGCCTTGCTGGAACCAGTCTTGGGCCACCAGCACCGTCATACCCGCGGCGAGAAAGTTGATGGCCACGCCCGAGATCAGCTGATTGCCCCGAAAGGTGATCGAGGCCAGCCCATGCACCCCGGCCAGCACCAGCGACGCGCCAATGCCTGCCAGCAGGCCCAGCCAGACCGACCCGGTGATCGCCGCAATCGCCGCGGAAAAGAACGCAGCGGCCAGCATCTTGCCCTCTAGCCCGATGTCAAAGATGCCCGCGCGTTCTGAAAACAGACCCGCCAGGCAGGCCAGCAGCAGCGGTGTCGCCAGACGCACCGTGGTGTCGAGGACGGACAGATCGAAAAGAGCCAGAAAGTTCATGCCACTACTCCGCCGCGTCGACTTTGGGCGCGCGCGCTGCGCGCAGGGCCAGGAACATCCGTTCCAGCGGCATGCGCACCATGTTGTCCAGCGCCCCGGTGAACAGGATCACCAGCGCTTGGATCACCACGATCAACTCGCGCGGGATCGACGTCCACAACGCCAGTTCGGCCCCGCCCTGGTAGAGGAACCCAAAAAGGATGGCTGCCAGGAACACGCCAAACGGATGGCTGCGCCCCATCAGCGCCACCGCAATCCCGATGAACCCGGCACCTTCGACGGCGTTCAGGACCAGGCGTTCGGCCTCTCCCATCACGTTGTTGATGGCCATCATCCCCGCCAGCGCACCCGAGATCAGCATGGCGATCATCGTGATGCGCACGGCGCCGATGCCCGCGTATTTCGCCGCCCGCTGCGACTTGCCATAGGACCGGATTTCCAGGCCCAGCGGCGTGCGCCAGATCAGCAGCCACACCAGGACGCAGGCGACCATGGCGATCAGCAGCGACACATTTGCAGGTGCCGCGCGAGAAAAGGCGATGCCGAAGGTGCCCAGGATGTCGTGCAGCGACGGCAGGTGCACCGCCTCGGGAAAGCGTGCGGTGGCCGGGTCCATGCTGCCCGCAGGGCGCAGGATGTTGACCAGCATATAGTTCAGGACCGCCGCGGCGATAAAGTTGAACATGATCGTCGTGATCACGATGTGACTGCCCCGCTTGGCCTGCAAATAGGCCGGGATCGCCGCCCACAGCGCGCCAAACACGGCAGAGCCGATGATCGCCGCCAGCACCGCAATCGTCCAATGCGGCCAGGGGATGAACAGACAGACAAGCGCCACGCCCAGGCCCCCCAGGGCGGCCTGCCCCTCGCCCCCGATGTTGAACAGCCCCGCGTGAAAGGCGACGGCGACAGCAAGCCCCGTGAACATGAAATTCGTGGCGTAATACAGGGTATAGCCCCAGCCATAGGTCGACCCAAGAGCGCCCGTGACCATCAGCTGCACGGCGGCCACCGGGTCCTCGCCGATGGCCAGGATCACCAGCGCCGACAGGATCGCCGCCAGGATCAGCGAGATCAGGGGCACCAGGATCACCTCGGCCCATTTTGGCATCACGTCCATATCTCAGACCTCCTTCGACGCATCGCCATGCGCATGGGCCAGGTTGGCCTCTATCTCGGCCACCGAATGGGGGGCGTCGGTGTCGGTGATGCCGGCCATCAGCAGGCCCAGCTCTTTTTCGTTGGTCTGTGCGGTCATCCGCTTGCCCATGATGCGCCCGTCAAACATGACGGCGACCCGGTCGGCGAGGCCCAGGATCTCCTCCAACTCGACCGACACCAGCAGGATCGCCTTGCCCTGGTCGCGCAGGGCCACGATCTGCTGGTGGATGAACTCGATGGCGCCGATGTCCACACCCCGCGTGGGCTGGCCCACCAGAAGCAGGTCGGGGTTTCGCTCGATCTCACGCGCGAGAACGATCTTTTGCTGGTTCCCGCCCGAGAAATTCTTGGCCGCCAGATGCGGCAGGGGCGGGCGCACGTCGAACCGGTCCATCTTGGCCTGGGTGTCAGCCTTGATCGCGGCATTGTTGCTCAGGACACCGGACTGGTAGCCGGGGTCGCGGTGATAGCCAAACGCGGTGTTTTCCCAGGCGGCAAAGTCCATGATCAGCCCTTCGCGCTGCCGGTCCTCAGGCACATGCGCAATGCCCCGCGCCCGGCGCGACCGCCCGTCCGATTGCTTGCCGGTCAGGTCCACAGGCGTGCCGTTCAGGGTGATGCTGCCAGTGCCGTCGGCATAGCCGCCCAACACCTCCAGCAGCTCGGACTGCCCATTGCCCGCGACACCGGCGATGCCCAGGATTTCACCCGCACGCACCTGCAGATCAATGCCGCGCAACCGCTCGACCCCCTGGTCGTCCACGACGCGCAGGCCCTTGATGTCCAGCACGACATCCTTGGGGGCGGCGGGCACCTTGTCCACGCGCAACAGCACCTTGCGGCCCACCATCAGCTCGGCCAGCTCTTCGGGGCTGGTCTCGGCCGTCTTGACGGTGGCCGTCATCTCACCGCGGCGCATCACGCTGACGGTGTCGGTGGTGTCCATGATTTCCCGCAGCTTGTGGGTGATCAGGATGATCGTCTTGCCCTCTTCGCGCAGGCGACCCAGGATGCGGAACAGCTGGTCGGCCTCTGCGGGGGTCAGCACGCCGGTGGGCTCGTCCAGGATCAGGATATCGGCCTGGCGGTACAGCGCCTTAAGGATCTCGACCCGCTGCTGCATGCCCACGCCAATCTCTTCGATCAGCGCATCGGGCTCCACGTTCAATTCGTATTCCGCGGCCAGGTCGACCAGCGTCTTGCGCGCCTTGGCCAGCGACGGCTTGAGAAACCCGCCATCTTCGGCGCCCAGAATGATGTTTTCCAGAACGGTAAAGTTCTCAACCAGCTTGAAGTGCTGAAACACCATGCCGATGCCCGCGCCGATGGCGGCCTGGCTGTCGGGGATCTCGGTCTTTTGGCCCGCGATGAAAATCTCGCCCGCATCGGCCTTGTAAAAGCCATAGAGGATCGACATCAGCGTCGACTTGCCTGCACCATTTTCGCCAATGATCCCGTGGATGGTGCCGGGCATCACGCGGATCGAAATGTCCTTGTTGGCCTGAACGGGGCCAAAGGCCTTGGAAATGCCTTTGAGCTCGATGGCGGGGGCTGTCATGGGCGGTGTCCGATATGCGGGGCGCAGATTTTAGGATAAAATCTGGGCCGCGGCGGGATGCGCGCGGCCCAAATCCAGGTGGCTGCCGGGTTTAGAAGTCCAGAACGGGGCAGCTGTCGTTGGTGTAATAGGCTGTCACTTCCAGCTCACCGTCGATGATCTTCTGGCGCGCCTCGTCCACGGCGGCCTTCATCTCGGCGCTGACCAGGTCGGCGTTGTGCTCGTCCAGCGCATAGCCCACGCCTTCTTCCGCAAGGCCAAGGGTGGTGAACCCGCCGGTTTCCATGTTCTCGCCCGCTTTCATCGACTCGTAGACCGCGACGTCAACGCGCTTCAGCATGGAGGTCAGAACCTTGCCCGAGTGCAGGTAGTTCTGGTTGCTGTCGACACCGATGGACAGGATGTCCTCATCCGCGGCGGTCTGCAGCACACCGACCCCGGTGCCGCCCGCGGCGGCATAGATCACGTCGGCGCCCTGGCTGATCTGCGCCTTGGTCAGTTCCGATCCCTTGACGGGGTCATTCCAGGCAGACGGCGTTGTGCCGGTCATGTTGGCAATGACGGTCGCGTCGGGGTTCACCGCCTTGACGCCCTGGGCAAAGCCGCAGCCAAAGTGGCGGATCAGCGGAATGTCCATGCCGCCGATAAAGCCGACGGTGCCGGATTCGGACGCCATCGCCGCCATCATCCCAACCAGATAGCTGCCCTGGTGCTCTTGAAAGCCGATCAGCTGCACATTCGCAGGCACCTCGGGCATCCAGCCGTCGATGTTGACGAACTTGGTCTCAGGATAGTCGGGCGCGACGACGCTGACCGGATCGGCAAAGGCAAAGCCGGTGGTGATCACCGGGTTGGCGCCCGCTTCGGCAAAGCGGCGCAGGGCCTGCTCGCGCTGCGCTTCGGATTGCAGTTCGATCTCCAGGAACTTGCCGCCGGTCTCGTCCGCCCAACGTTGCGCGCCGTTAAACGCCGCCTCGTTGAAGGATTTGTCAAACTTGCCGCCAAGGTCGAAAATCAGCGCAGGTTCGGCCAGCGCCGCACCGGCCGACAGGGCCAACGCCGCGGTCGCGCCGAAGAATTTCTGCATCAGGGTCATTGTGTCGTATCTCCCGAGTTTCATGGTTGGGGCAACGGCAGCCAAGGCCACGCCTGCCCAGGATCGCGATGATCATGCGGGATTAGGCCGCAGGGGCCGGGTGGGGTCAACCGCTTTTTGACCAATTGGGCAAAGGTATGGGGGCCTGACGACGGGGCAAGCTGAAGCCTTGTGCGGGGCCTGTCAGGGCTGCGCTGTGCGGGCGATTGCAAGCGCTGCACGCATCACCAGCGCGTCGGCGCGCGCCGCCACCCGCCGGTAATAGCCCGCCCGCCGCGCCACGGTGGCAAAGCCGTGCCGGTGATAAAGCGCAATGGCGGCGCCGTTATCCGCCGCAACCTCCAAAAACGCAGCACTCGCCTCTTCTGCCGCCCTGTCCAGCCACGCGGTCATCAGTGCCCCGCCGATCCCGCGGCCTTGGGCGCGCGGATGCACCGCGATGGTCAGCAACTCCGCCTCCCCCGCCACCGCGCGGCCCAGGGCAAAGCCCTCTGCCTGCGTGCGCAAGAACGCACCGGATGTTGCCAGCAACTGGGTAAACTCCGCCGCCGTCCAAGGCCGCTCTGCCGTGAACGCCGCCGCATGCAGCGCGGCCATCTCCTCTGCCGTCACAGCAACAGCACCGGCGGCGCGTCCCGTGCAGGGGCCGCATCAGGCGCGCGGATATAGAACGGGGCAGGGGGCGGTGCCGCCTCGGGCCACCGCGCCACCGCACAGCGCGCCACCGCCTGGGCCAAATCCCCCGCGCCGGGAGGCGGCGCCGGCTTTGACACCTCCGCCATAGGCACCAGCGCCGGCCCATCCATGCCCAGCACGTAGACCATGTCGCGCGGTGCCGGGATCGCGACGGTACGGCCCGCAGGTGCGAGCAGCCCGCGCGCCTCAAAACCGGTGACGCCATAGGCCGGGATACCCAGGCCAAGCGCGAGGCCGCGCGCCGCCGAAACCCCAATGCGGATGCCGGTAAAGTTGCCCGGCCCCACGCCCACCGCCAGCGCCGTCAGGTCGGCCCAGTCCGCACCGCCCGCCGCCAGCACCTCCTGCAAAAGGCCCATCAGCCGCTCGGCCTGCCCGCGCGCCATATCTTCGCCCTGCACTGCCAGAACGCGGTCCCCGTGCGCCAACGCGGCGGCACAATGGCCCGCAGTGGTATCCAGCCCCAGGATCAGCGGCGCCTGCGTCATGTGCCCGCCGCCCCCAAACTGTCGCGCGCCGTGCCGCTGGCCCGGGGCGCGTCGTCTTGGATATGCAACCAGGGCAGGGCGCTGCCCGCATGGCTGTGTAGCACCGGTGGCAGCGATGCGGCTTGGTCGATGATGCCCAAGGGCACGTAAATTTGATCTTGAAGGTAATCGAAATGCGCGGCCAGGGGCGACCCGCACACCGCACAGGTCCACCGCGTCACGCCCGGCGCGTGGCTGCGGCCCGTGTTCATGTCCAGGCCGGTCAAAACAGACGGGGAAAATGCGGCAAAGGCCGCCACGGGTGCGCCGGTCCAACGGCGGCAATCACCGCAATGGCAGTAGGCCACCATGTCCGGCTTCCGCGCCATGCCCAACCGCGCCGCTCCGCAATAGCAGCGCGCGGTCAGGCCCGCACCGTCAGACGGCGACAGGGCGCACCTCGGTCACCTCGGGGATGTAGTGGCGCAGCAAATTCTCGATCCCCATCTTCAGCGTCAGGGTCGAGGACGGGCAGCCCGCGCAGGCGCCCTGCATGTGCAGATAGACAACGCCGCGGTCAAACCCGTGAAAGGTGATGTCGCCGCCATCCTGCGCCACCGCAGGTCGCACACGGCTGTCCAGCAGCTCTTTGATCTGGCCCACGACAACCGCATCCTCGCCATCATGCTCGGCATGGCCCGATGCAGGGGCATGGCCGTCGTCCATGACCGGCTGGCCCGACTGAAAATGCTCCATGATCGCGCCCAGCAGGGCAGGCTTGATATGATCCCACTCCACTGCATCGGCCTTGGTCACGGTGACAAAATCGGTGCCGAAAAACACACCCGTCACGCCCTCGACGCTGTAAATCCGCTGCGCCAACGGCGATTTCGCCGCCGCCTCGGCGGTCGGAAAATCTGCGGTCCCCATCTCTAGCACGGTCTGGCCGGGCAAGAATTTCAGCGTCGCGGGGTTCGGCGTCGATTCGGTCTGGATGAACATGCGCATCTCCTGAGTGTTCCCCTCGGATATGCGGGTGCGGACGCGGCAAGTCAAGGTTTGGAACGGTTCTAAACTTTGTTGGGTGTCCGAGAACACGGCTGCCAGCCGGTGGCCGCTGCAATCCTGACGACCCCCGGACGCACGTGGCCGCCCCGGCGCGCTAGATCATGCCCTTCGCTTCTTCCAGCCATTGAAGACGAACATACCCAACGCCTACCAACCTCAATTCGCTAAACTTTTCGCTTTAACGCGCTGTTCTTGACTGTCCGGCTACTGACCTTGCGTGCAGTAACAAGGACCCCGATTTATGGCCAATTATTCCGTCGGCGGATATGCCCAGAACGCCTTTATGGTCACGCCCGAGGGCAAGGTGGTGCTCGACCCCTCCTTTGACGCCAGCGAAGACGCCTATCGCTGGGACATCCAAGAGGATGATGGCGGCGTCAAATTCGACGGCGACGACAACGGCTATGGGGACGAGATTGGCGATAACGACCAGATCGCCAAAAAGTACGACGCCCAGGGCAACCTGCTGGCCGAGGGCAACGTCTATCTCGAAGAAAGCTGGACGCTGACCGACGAAGACGGCAACGAGATCAAGCTCTATAAGGTCGAAAGCAACGGGCAGCACTCGGGCTGGGTCGCCGATGGCGAGATCATTCCGGGCAAATCCTACGACTATTCCGGGCCCGACGACGTCAACACAGCCAACCAGCCCCGCTATGATGCGCTGCACGACCCGTCCTACGACCCCGATGACGCCAATGACTACGAGGGCGGGAATTACAGCGACTACGCCTATACCGGCGCAGATGACGACACGGTCAGCACCGGCGCAGGCAACGACAGAATTCAATCCGGCGACGGCGACGATTCTGTCGATGGCGGCACGGGGCATGACACCATCAGCGGCGGCAGCGGCGATGACACGCTGAAAGGCGGCAGCGGCAATGACAGCGTGTCCGGCGGGACCGGCCATGACAGCATCGTGGGCGGCAGCGGGAATGACAGCCTGTCGGGGGGCGAGGGCAACGACACCCTGCACGGCGGCAGTGGCGACGACACGCTGGATGGGGGTGCAGGCAACGACACCTTGAACGGCGGCGCGGGCAACGACCAGATCGCGGGCGGTTCGGGCGACGATAAGATCAGCGGCGGCGACGGCAGCGACACGATCGACGGCGGCGACGGCAACGATACGATTTACTTCGGAAAAGGGGGCGACTCCGTCTCTGGCGGCGAGGGCAATGATGTCATCGACGAACAGGCCGGATCACCCGACTGGGACTATGACGATACCATCGACGGCGGCGCGGGCGACGACACGGTCTATGCCGGGTGGGGTGACGATTCCATCGACGGGGGCGCCGATGACGACGCGCTTTACGGTGATGCGGGCGACGACACGATCCACGGCGGCAGCGGCGACGACTATGTCTCGGGTGGGCTGGGCAACGACCAGATCTCGGGCGACGAGGGCCACGACCACCTGCGCGGGAAAGAGGGCGACGACACTGTCGACGGCGGTGCCGGTGACGACACCATCGACGGCGGCGAAGGGCATGACAACCTGTCAGGGGGCGCAGGCGATGACAGCATCGACGGGGGCGACGGCGACGACACGATCACCGGCGGCGATGGCAACGACACCATCGACGGCGGCACGGGCAGCAACACCCTCACCGGCGGCGCGGGCGACGACACGTTTGTGCAGTCCCAGGACGCGCACAGCGTCGTCACCGACTTCGACCTGGGCGACACCGACGGGGATGGCCGCTATAACGACCAGCTGGACGTGTCCGACTTGCGCACGCTGGATGGCGACCCGGTGCGGGTCCAGGACGTGGTCGTCAGCGACGACGGCAACGGCAACGCCCGCCTGACCTTTCCCGAGGGGGAAAGCATCGTGCTGCAAGGGGTCAGCCCCGACCAGATGTCGCAATCGAGCCAGCTGACCGCGGCGGGCATCCCCTGCTTTACCGCAGGCACGCGTATCGCCACCGCCCGCGGCCCGGTTCCGGTCGAGGCGGTGCAGCCCGGCGATCTGGTGCAAACCCGCGACAATGGTCTGCGGCCCGTCATCTGGGCGGGCCAGCGCACCGTCGGTGCCGCGGAACTGGCCGCCAATGCCAGCCTCAGGCCCATCCACATCGCCGCGGGCGCCTTTGGCAACGCGCGCCCGATCCGGGTGTCGCGCCAGCACGCGCTGGCCCTGGGCTACCGCGACAGCGCGGGCAGCTGCCTGCTGGTGCGCGCAGGCCACCTGGCCCGCCTGGCGGGCGGGCTGGTTCGCGTGGCAGGCGGCGTGCGCACGGTCACCTATGTCCACCTCCTGCTCGAAAGCCATGACTTGATCGTCGCCGAAGGGCTGGTGAGCGAAAGCCTCTATCCCGGCCCATGGGGCCTGCTGGCGCTGGGCACCGACGCCACGCGCGACCTGATCCGGTGCCTTCCCGCGCTGGCGCACAGCCCGGTGGCACAGGCATACGGGCCCACCGTGCACCCGGTGGCCCGCTTTGGCGCGCTGCCGCCCGCGGTACACGACCTGCGCGCCACGGCCTGACACCAAACGGGCGCCAAAGGCTCAGGTGATCGCTTCCAGCTTTTCCTTGCTCAGGTCACCCGGCACGATGGTGATCGGAATGGGCAGGCTGCCCGCATTGCGCGACATCTGCGACACCAACGGCCCCGGGCCCTTCTTGTCCGTGCCCGCGCCCAGCACCAAAACGCCAATCTCGGGGTCCTCGCTCACCTGCGCGATGATCTCGTCCACCGCCTGCCCCTCGCGGATCACCAGCTCGGGGTCGATCCCCTGCTTGTCGCGCATCCACTTTGCAAACACCTCGAAATGCGCGTGAATCCGCTCCCGCGCCTCTTCGCGCATCACGGCACCCACACCGATCCAGTGGTTGAACTCGTCCGGCGGGATCACCGACAGGATCGACACGCCCCCACCGGTATGCGCCGCCCGCATCGCGGCAAAGCGCATCGCGTTCAGACACTCGTGGCTGTCATCCAGCACGACCATAAATTTGCGCATCGGGTCCTCCGCCTAGGTTCGGGCACAATGGCCCAAGCCCCGTCCCCGCGCAATCCCGCCCTGCTTAGGCCGCGCGGGCATGGGCCAAGGCCTGCGCCAACCGGTCATTGCCCCAAAACAGCGCCCCATCCACGACAAAGCTAGGCGCCCCAAACAGCCCCCGCGCCAACGCCTCCTCCGTCGCGCCGCGCAGCTGCGCCTTGCCCGCGGGCGTGGTCGCCGCGGCAATGACCGCCGCTCGGTCCTGCCCGATCTCATCGACAATCGCGGCCACTACCGCATCATCCGCAATATCGCGATCGTCGGCAAAATTCGCGTGATAAACCGCGCGCACAAACGCCCCCACCCAAGGGGCATCGCCATGCGCCGCCGCAATACGCGCAGCCAACAGGCTGCCACGGGGAAACGAGGACGGCTTGGCAAAGGGCAGACCCAGATCGGCGCAGCACCGCTCCATATCCGTCCACATATAGGCCCCCTTGACCGGGTACTTGCTGAAAGGTGACTCGTTCAGCCCCTGTGCGCCAAAGACGGGGCCCAACAAAAACGACCGCCAGACCAGCGGCACACCCGCCGCCGCACACGCCTCTTCGATCCGCGCCGCGCTGAGATAGCTGTAGGTGCTCGCAAATTCGAACCAGAATTCGACCGGCTTAACCATGGCTGGCGGCCCAATCCCAATACATCTCGCGCACACGCCGCGTGACCGGGCCCACCTGATACTGGTGATCCTCAAAAGCGGTGACGGGCGTGACCTTCATCATGTTGCCCGACAAAAACACCTCGTCCGCATCGGCAAAATCGTCGAAGGACAGGACGGTTTCGACCACCTCCATCCCGTCGGCGCGCATGTTCGACATGTGCCGCGCGCGGGTGATGCCCGCCAGAAAGGTGCCGTTTGGAATGGGGGTAAAGGCGACGCCGTCCTTGACCATAAACACGTTGGCCGTCGCACTTTCGGCCACGTTGCCCATCGCATCGGCCACCAGCGCGTTGCCAAATCCGCGGCGGCGCACGTCGGTCAGCATGCGCGCGTTGTTGGGATACAGACAGCCCGCCTTGGCGTTGACCACGTTGTCCTCTAGCACGGGGCGGCGAAACCGCGTGCGGCCCAGCGTCGTGGCGGCGTTCTGGTCGGCCATCGGCACGGCCTCCAGGCAGATGGCAAAGCCTGTGGTGCTGGCCTCGGGCACGATACCCGATGGATCGCCATCAATGCCCCAATACATCGGGCGGATATACACCGCCTCCTCCGGGCCATAGGCGGTCAGCCCCTCTTCGACGGCGGCGACAATGTCTGCGGCAGACATGGTGGGCGTCAGCATCAACGCCTCGGCCGACTTGTTGACGCGCGCGCAATGCGCCGCCAGGTCCGGGGCGCGCCCGTTGAAATAGCGCGCACCGTCAAAGACGGTGCTGCCGACCCAGCTACCGTGATCGGCGGCCCGCATGATCGCCACATCGCCGTCATGCCAGGCCCCTTCGTAGAACGTGCGGATTTTCTTGCCGATGGCCATGACGTCACCTCCCCAGACCTGTGCTGCGCCGTGCAGGCTAGCAGAGACAGGTCACAGGTCCAGACCCGTTTCGGCTCAATCCGCCTTGGGTCGCAGCCGGTACACCCCTTCGGGCAGGTCCAGTGCGGCGGCCAGGTCGCGCACCTGTTCGGGCGACAGGGTGATTTTGATCATCTGGTCGCGGCGGGGGTCGAACTGTTCGATGGTCACGCACTCGGCAAAGCTGTTGACGATCACATCCTCTTGCAAGGGGGCGGCCCCCTCGTCCACCAGGGTGACCACGGTCGCGTCGAATTCGTGCTCGATCGTAAACATGGCGACAGGCTACGCCATCCGCCCGCCATTGCAAGCGGAACACATCCCGTTGATCTGGGCTGGCAGCCGGGGGCGCACATGTTACACTCTACGGCACCCGAAATGCGCGCCCATCCTGCTGGTGGGCGCAGAAGGAGACGCATAGATGTTCCGCTGGATGGCCGCCCTTGCGATGCTTGCGCTCGTCGCCGCCTGTGATGACGTGGTCATCACCCAAGCGCCCGCGCCCGCCCCGGTGCCTGCAAACCCGTCGGGCATCGTGCCCATCGACGTCCCCGACGACCTGCGCACCCGCGACAAGGCCGCCCGCGCCTTTGTCGAGGTCGTGGGGCGTATGGAGCCTGTGGCCGAACGCGAGTGTCGCGTGCGCACCAGCGGCGTCAATTGCGACTTCCGCATCCTGGTCGACGACCGGCCCGGCCAGCCTGCCAACGCCTTTCAGACGCTGGATGAAAACGAACGTCCCATCCTGGTCTTCACCCTCGCGCTCTTGGACGAGGCGCGCAACAAGGACGAGATCGCGTTCGTCATGGGCCACGAGGCCGCGCATCACGTTTTGGGCCACATCGCCCGCCAGCGCACGAATGCCGCCGTGGGCGCTGACCTTTTTGCCGGGATCGCCTCGATCACCGGCGCCGACAGCAGCGCCATCGAAAGCGCGCAGCGCATCGGCGCCCAGGTCGGCGCGCGCACCTTTTCCAAGGAATTCGAGCTTGAGGCCGACGCGCTGGGCACCGTGATCACCGCGCGCTCGGGCTATGACCCCATCGCCGGCTCGCAATTCTTCAACCGCATCCCCGATCCCGGCGATCGGTTCCTGGGCACGCACCCGCCCAACGCCCGGCGGATCGAAACAGTCCGCCGTACCGCCGCCGGGCTCTGATCCTGTGCACCAGCTGGGCCAGATCCTCAGCGACCGGGGCTCAAAATACGCCGTATCGGGCTGCGCCGTGACCGACCGCGCCGCCATCGACGCAAGCCTCGCAGGCCTGAAACGCGACCGCGCCTACGCCCGTGCCACCCACAACAGCTGGGGCGCCCTTCTGTCCGCGGGCGGCCCGGTCAAAGGCGACGATGGCGAGGCGGGCGCAGGCATGGTCATCCTGCGGATGCTCGACCGCGCCGCCCTGCACGACCACCTGATCGTCGTCACACGCTGGTACGGCGGCAAGCACCTGGGCGGTGACCGCTTTCGCCACGTGCAAACCTGCGTGCGCGCCTATCTCGACGCCCTTTGATCTAGGTCAAAGCGGGCCGCGCACGACCGCGCGAGGGTAGGGCACGCCAGCCGCAACAGGAGCGACCCGATGAACACCGCCCGCCTCAAACGCCACGCCGCCCTCGTCGACCGCATGGCCACCGCCCGCGGGCTCGACCTCGAAGAGGTCGCCTTGCGCGGCGACATCACACCCCAAGACATCTCGGACCTCGTGCTCAGCTGCAGCGGCTGCACCCAAACCGACCACTGCGAACGTTGGCTGTCGGAACAGGTGGGTACCGTGTCGGCCGCGCCGCACTACTGCCGCAACGCGCGGGTGTTCAGCACGCTGGCCGACGGATCAAGCTGACACACCCAGCGACACCGCCCCGAAAAAGCAGGCCGATGCCGCCAGCACAAAACTGTGCCAAATCGCGTTCTGATAACGCAGCGCACGCATGCGGAAAAACAGCGTGCCAACGGTGTACAGCAGCCCACCCCCCACGATCAGCACCACGGCTGTCACGGGCAGCACCTGCGCCAGCGGCCAGATCAGCAGCAGGCTGGCCCAGCCCATCGCGAGGTAGATAACCTCGGTCCCCGTGCCATCGGACGTGCGCTGCCACAGCCGAAGGGCCGCGCCCACAAGGGCCACGCCCCACACGCCCGCCAGCACCACATAGGAAAACGCGCTGCCGATCAGCACGACCAGCGGCGTATACGTCCCCGCGATCTTCAGGTAAATCGCCGCCTGGTCGATGCTCAGCAGCAATGCGCGCGACCGGTCCCAGGGCAGCAGGTGATACAGCGCCGAGGCGATCATCGCAAAGATCAGAATGCCCGCATAAACGCTGGTCGCCGCAATCTCGGGCGTGGCCTGCGTGCGCGCCACATAGACGATCAAACCCGCCCCCGCGATCACGGCCCCCAGCACCCCAATCAGGTGGACAGAGGCATCGGCCAGGGTCTCGCGCAGGGAATTGGGGTAAGGCATGTAACCACCCTGACGCGCGCCGCACCATTCGTCCAGCGCAACCTGGCCCAGATTACGCGGCGGTGACCCGACGTTGCCTGCGCAGATGCCAGCGATAGATCAGCGGCGCCAGCACATGGTCATAGGTCTTGCAGGCCACCCAGTGCACCCCCGGCATAGACACCAAACGCGCCAGCCAGCGATAGCGCGGCATATCCTGCCACAGCACGACAAAAGCGGGGATGCCGCTATACATCTGCCCGTCCTTCAGCACATATAACCGCCGCGCCGCAGCATCGCGGGTCAGGCCCCAGTCGTCCAACGCCTCGACATTGAGGTCCTCGAACCGAATGGCCAGCCCTTCGCGCCCGCTATAGGCGGCGTAGTGGTTGATCTCGAAACTGCACACAGGGCAGTCGGCATTGTATAGAACGCGGGTATCTTGGGTCATGCCGGAGAGATAGGCCCGCACCCCACCCCGACCAACGGGCAAAGCGCCGCAGCCTCAGCGCGGCTTGTTCCCGTCGATCCAGCGCGACATCAGCCCCCGGTCCTTGAAACACTCCGCCGGGATCTCGCGGCGCTTCAGCCGGGCAATCCGCTCGGCAAATTGCACCTGCTTTGCGCTGGGATAGTGGGCAAACCGCCCCGCGGGCGCGCGCTTGGTCCGGTCGATCCAGGCCGACAGCCCCGCCTTGTCCCGCAACAGCGCCGCAGGCAGCGCCACGCCCGACTTCGCCGCCAGCGCGCGGGCAAAGGCGATCTGCTTTTCCGTCGCAGGCGCTGGCACCTCAATGGCCAAGGCCCCTTGGGCAGGGTCAAACAATCCAGGCTGGTGCGCATGATAGGACATGGGGCGGGCTCCGTTCTCGATATGAGAACAAAGATAGAACATATTTCCGAAAATGCAACCCCGGCCAACGCGCACGACACGTGCGCCTTACAAAACCGGCCTCAGATCAACGCTTTGCGTCCCCCGTAAGGCGGATCTTGATCCGCGTTACACCAGTGTCCCCCACAGGTCATAATCGCCCGCCTCGTCCACTTCGACGGTCACGATGTCTCCGGGCTTGAGGGCCTCAAAACCCGCATCGATAAACAGGTTGCCATCAATTTCGGGCGCATCCGCCTTGGTCCGGCAGGTCGCGGCCTCGGCATCCACCTCGTCCACGATGACCTGCATCACCTGGCCCACCTTCGCGGCCAGCTTCGCCTCGGAAATGGCCTGCGCCTTTTCCATAAACCGCTCCCACCGCTCTTGCTTGATTTCGGGCGCCACATGATCGGGCAGTGCGTTCGACCGCGCGCCCGCCACGTTTTCATATTGAAAACAGCCCACCCGGTCCAACTGCGCTTCGTCCATCCAGTCCAGTAGCGTCTGAAACTCCGCCTCCGTCTCGCCCGGATAGCCCACGATAAACGTGGATCGCAGCGTGATGTCGGGGCAGATCGCGCGCCATTCCGCGATCCGGTCCAGCGTCCGTTCGGCCGCCGCAGGCCGCGCCATGCGGCGCAGCGTGTCGGTGTGGGCGTGCTGAAACGGGATGTCGAGATAGGGCAGCACCAGCCCCTCGGCCATCAGCGGGATCAGGTCGCGCACATGCGGGTAAGGATAGACATAGTGCAGCCGCACCCACGCGCCTAATCCCCCCAGATCGCGCGCCAGATCGGTGATATGCGCCCGGTGCCCCTTGGCCTCGGCATGTTTGATGTCGACGCCATAGGCCGAGGTGTCCTGGCTGATCACCAACAGCTCGCGCACCCCCGCCTCCACCAGCTTTTCGGCCTCGCGCAGCACCGCATGTGCGGGGCGGCTGGCCAGGCGGCCACGCATATCGGGGATGATGCAGAACTTGCACTTGTGATTGCACCCTTCCGAGATTTTCAGATAGCTGAAATGCCGCGGTGTCAGCGACACGCCCGCGGCGGGCAGCAGGTCGATAAACGGGTCGGGGTCCGGCGGCACGGCGGCGTGCACCGCATCCAGCACCTGTTCGTATTGGTGCGGGCCGGTCACGGCCAGGACCTTGGGATGCGCGCCGGTGATATAGTCGGGCTCGGCCCCCAGACAGCCGGTGACGATTACCCGCCCGTTTTCCGCCAGCGCCTCGCCGATGGCCTCCAGGCTTTCGGCCTTGGCGCTGTCCAGGAACCCGCAGGTGTTCACGATCACCGCATCGGCCCCGCTATAGTCGGGCGACACCCCATAGCCCTCGGCGCGCAGCCGCGTCAGGATACGCTCGCTGTCGACCAGCGCCTTGGGGCAGCCCAGGCTGACCATGCCGATGGTCGGCTGGCCGGGGCGGCGGTCGCCGGTCAGGGTGGCGCGGGGGGCGAGGTCGGGGCGCAGGTCGGGCGGATTTGTGCTCATGGCTTGCCTCTTATGTGATGCGGGGCGCGGGGAAAAGGCTTGGGCGCTGCGGCGGCCTCGGGTTAACCTTTGCTTAACACGTCACCCGAACGGAGCAGTTGTTATGAAATGGGTTATCCGCCTGATCGGGTTCGTCCTGGTCCTGTGCCTGGTTCTGGTCGTGTCGGTGTTCTTTTTGCCCGCCGACCGCATCGGCGCGCTGGCCGCCGACCAGATCCGCAAAGCGACCGGGCGCGACGTGTCGATCACCGGCGTGTCGATGACCCTTTGGCCGGTGCTGGGCGTCAGTGCCGATGGTCTTGAGGTCGGCAACGCCGACTGGTCCGACCAGGGCCCGATGCTGACGGCAGAGAACGCGGCGATTGGCGTGGACGCCATGGCGCTTTTGTCGGGCGAAATCCGCATCACCAATATCGAAGCAACCCGCCCCACCATCCGCCTAGAAAGCCGCGCGGACGGGCGGGCCAGCTGGGTCTTTACCGACGCCAGTGGCGCGGCAGAGATCGCCACCGAAACCGCGCCCGACCGCACGCCCCAGGCCCTGTCGATCCAGCGGCTTGCGGTGACAGAGGCCACGCTGATCTATGACGCAGAGGGATCGGACCTTGTGTCTTACTCCGGCGTCGACCTGACCCTCGACTGGCCCGAACGGCTGGGCGCGGCCGAGATCGCGGCCAGCCTGCAGCCCGCGGGCAGCACGGTCGAGGTTGCGGCGACCATCGACGCCTTTGCAGGCTTTATCGCTGGCCAAGTGCAGCCGGTCGCGGCAACGGTCTCGGCAGGCGGCGGCACGGCGCAGCTGACCGGTCGGGCGAGCACCGCCGGAGAGGTGGCGGGCACGCTCGCCCTCGACCTGCCCAACACCGACGCTTTCTTTGCTGCGCTCGCCTTGCCGCAACCGGGCCTGCCCGCAGGCCTGGGACGGTCCGTGGGGCTGCAAACCGAACTGACCCTCACCGCTGACCGCCGCCTGTCCCTGCGGGGACTGCGGGCAGAGCTGGGCGGCAACGCGCTGACCGGTGCTGCGGATATCGAACTGAACGGCACACCACAGATCAACGCACAGCTGGACGCAGGCGCGCTGGACCTGAGCGCGGCGACCGGCGGCGGCGACGCTGGTTCCAGCAATACTGCCGCTGGCAGTGGCTGGCCCACCGACCGCATCGACGCCTCGGGCCTTGCCGCGTTCAACGGCCAGATCGCGCTGACCGCCAGCAGTATCGACCTGGGCCAGTTCCAGCTGGGCCCGACCCGCGCGCTGCTGCGCAACGACAACAGCCGCATGGTGTTCGAACTGCGCGAAGTGTCGGCCTATGAGGGCACGGTGACGGGGGAGTTTGTGGTCAACAACCGCTCTGGCCTGTCGGTCGGCGGGCGGCTGAACGCCAGCAGCCTGGCGATGCAACCGTTCCTGCAAGATGCCGTGGGCGTGGACCGGTTGACCGGTGACGCCAATGGCGAGCTGTCCTTTCTGGGCGTCGGCAATACGGTCGATGGGATCATGAAGTCGCTGTCGGGCAAGGGCGCCATTGCGTTCGGCCAAGGCACGATCCTGGGCATCGACCTGGACCGGCTGATGCGGTCGGGGCAGGTGGGCGGCGGCACGACGGTCTTTGACAGCCTCACCGCAAGTTGGACGATGGACGCGGGCGTGCTCCAGAACGACAACCTGCTGCTAAAACTATCGAACTACGAGGCGCGTGGGGCCGGGCAGGTGGGTCTGGGCGCGCAGACCATCGACTATACCTTCACCCCCGTCGCCCTGCGCGCGAACGAAGGCACCGGCATCGCGATCCCGGTGCGCATCCGGGGACCGTGGTCCGCGCCCAGCATCTTGCCGGACCTAGAGGCGGCGATTGACCTGAACCTGGGCGCGAAGATCGAAGAGGAGAAGGCCAAGCTGGAGCAACAGGCGAAGGACGCGGTGCGCGAGAAGGTGGCGGAGGAGTTGGGGGTCACGGATACCGGCCAAAGCCTGGAAGATGCGGCGAAATCCAAGCTGGAGGACGAGGTCAGGAAAGGGTTGCGGAGCCTGTTTGACTGATCTGTCCCCGCGGGGACAAGCTGTTCTGCGGAGCAACCCTATCTTAACGGGTTCCGGTTCTCTGCTGGATTTCAATGGCATAGCCTACCGTCCGCGATGGTAACGCGATGTGCAGACGTGCTGGGGCGGGGGATCTAACAACGCTGTCGAAATGACCTGTGCCGCCAAGCCGCGCCGCGGCAGCAGGCCCCGCCTTAAATCGCCAGTGGCCGCTCTTTGGCCAGCCGGTCAAACGCCATCAGCGTGTCGATCAGGGCGGGCATTTGGTCGAGGTAGATCATGTTCGGCCCGTCCGACGGGGCGCTGTCGGGGTCGGGGTGCGTTTCGATGAAAACGGCGGCGGTCCCGATGGCGACGGCGGCGCGGGCCATGACGGGGGCAAACTCGCGCTGGCCACCGCTAGAGCCGCCCTTGCCGCCCGGTTGTTGCACCGAATGGGTGGCATCCATCACCACCGGATAGCCGGTTTGCGCCATCTGCGGCAGCGACCGCATGTCGGCCACCAGGGTGTTGTAGCCAAAGGAGGTGCCGCGTTCGGTCAACAGGATGCGGGTGTTGCCGGTCGATTCGACCTTGGTGACGATATTGCCCATTTCCCACGGGGCGAGGAATTGGCCCTTTTTGATGTTCACGACAGCGCCGGTTTCGCCCGCGGCCAGCAGCATGTCGGTCTGGCGGCAGAGGAAGGCGGGGATTTGCAGGACGTCCACGACCTCGGCCGCGGTGGCGCATTGCGCCTCGTTATGGACATCCGTCAGCACGGGCACGCCCACGCCGGTCTTGATCGCCTCAAGCGCCTTGAGCCCTGCATCGAGGCCCAGACCGCGCCCGCCGGACAGCGAGGTGCGGTTGGCTTTGTCATAGCTGGCCTTGAAGATGTATTGCGCGCCCGCGGCGGTGCAGATTTCTTTCATCTTGCCTGCGATGTCTTCGCCCATGGCCTGCCCTTCGAGGGCGCAGGGGCCTGCGATCACCGTCAAGGGACGGTCGTTGCCGACGGTCAAATCGGCGATGTCTACATGTTTCATCTTAGCTGGTGACCTGTTCTCTGAGGATCGACGCGGTGAGCGAGATCATCAGGTAGATGCCTGCAAAGACCAGAAATGCCAAGATCGTGTTTTCGAAGGCGCGGGGGTAGGACGGTTCCTGGCTTTCGATCGGTTCGACCGCAACGGTGAGGTAACGGACCTGGCGGGTGGCCTCGACCCGGGCCTGTTCCATCTGTTGCAGCGCCGATTGCATCATCATGTCGCGCGCGGCAAGGTCGGCCTGGGCGATCTGGATGTTGGCGGCAAGTTCAGCCAGCGAATTTTCACCGCGCGACACATCCGTCATCTTGTTGTTGAGAAGCGCCAGCTGGTTTTCCAGAATTTCCAGCGTGCTGCGCGCGCCGTCGACGCGGGACTGGTTGGGGCGGGCGTTGGCCAGCAGGCTTTGCAGTTCGATCTGTTTTTCGATGATCTGCGTTTCAAGCTGCCCGATCTGGGTGCGCAGCGAGGCGATGACCCCCTCGGGATCGAGCGTCGCCCCTTGGATTTGCAACCGCACGAGGTTGGCCTGGGCGGCGCGGCGTTCATCCTCGGCCCGTTCAAACCCTTCGCGGGCGTCGGCCATCTGGTCGTCACGCTTTTGCGCCGACAGGTTGTTTACCCGTTCCTCGGCATAGTCGATCAGTTGGCGCGAGAAGTCGGCAGAGGTTTTGGGGTCGGCGGCGGCGACCTCCATCCTGATCATGCCCTCGGTCGGGTCATAGCCGATTTTGACGTTCTTTTTATAGGTTTTGTACGCCTCTTCGTTGGTGGGATCGACGCTAAGGCGTTGGATCGGGTCGATCCAATCTTGGGTGAAGTGCGATTTGAAGCCGACGTCGCGGTCGAGCCTGAGCATCGCGTCCTTGGACTGAAGAAAGCCCTGCACCGCGATGCTGTCGGAGTTGGTGGCGAATTGCGTGGGCAGCAGGCCGCCCAGGGGGCCTGCGCCGCCTGACCCCTCGTTCTGGATGATCAGAAACTCGGATTTCGTGGCGTACATCGGCGTGGCGATGGCGTAGAAATAATAGCCCGCGAGGAAGGTGGGCAGCATGACGAAAAAGGCCACGCGGACCAAGAGCAGGCCGGTCTTGCGGCGACGGCGGCGGCCGATGTCGCGCTGGATGTTGCGGATTTCGGCGGCGCGGCGGTCGGCGGGGCTGAGTTCGGTCGAGGGGAGCTGTTGTTTCTGGACCGGCACCGTTTGCGGCAGCTGCACCTTGCCCTTTTCACCGGCGGCCCCGGCGGTGGCGGGCAGGCTGGCAAAGGCGTCGGGCGCGCCGCCCTCGTGCGGTTCGGCGCCCGCCTGGGGCACCACCAATTCCAGCATGTTGGCGCGTTGGAAGGGGTCGATCCCCTTGTCACGCAAGAGGCGCACGGCGTCGAAGTCGGAGGTCGCGGGCAGGTCGTGCTTTTGCGCCACGCGCCGGGCCATGCGCAGCTGACGGCCTGTGAGGCCCTCTTGGCGGATGGCGTCGATGGTGTTTTCGCTGGCCACTTGCGCGGGCGAGGCCACGTCGGCGGGTGCCGCGACCGGGCGCGGTTTGGGCTGCGGCTGTGGGGCCGGTTTGGGCGCTGCTGCTTGGGGCGGGGCGGCTTGGGGTTCGGGTGCTTGGGGTGCTGGTGCGGGTGCTGCGGGCGCGGGTGCCGGTTGCACCGCGTCCGAGCCCAAGGTGGGCGCCGTCCGTTTGATGCGGAACTTTCTAGCTTTTGGTTTCGTAGTCATAGAGCCGTTTTGCCTCTTCGAGCGTGTCGAACATGTGCAGCTTGCCATCCAGAAGGACGGCGGCAGAGCGTGCGAATTTTTCGAGCGTCTGCGCCTGGTGCGACACGATGATGATTGTGGTGGTGCGCAGCCGTTCTTGCAGCACCTCGCCTGCTTTTCGATTGAAATCGACGTCCGTGGAGGACGGCATGCCTTCGTCGATCAGATAGATGTCAAAGTCGAGCGCGAGCATGAGCGCGAAGGAAAAGCGCGCCCGCATGCCCGAGGAATAGGTGCCGATGGGCTGGTCGAAATATTCGCCCAAGTTGCAGAGCCAGCGGCAAAAGCTTTCGACATAGTCGGGGTCGAGGCCGTAGAGCCGGGCGATATAGCGGCTGTTTTCATGGGCCGAGATCTTGGGGATCACGCCGCCCATGAAGCCCAGCGGGAACGAGATGTTGCAGCCGCGGCGAATTTCGCCCTCATCCGGTTTCTCAAGCCCCGCCATCATGTTGATCAACGTCGTCTTGCCGGTGCCGTTGGGGGCCAGCACGCCGAAGGAGTGGCCCAATTCCACCCGGAAAGACACACGGTCAAGGATCACCTTGCGCTGTGTGCCTGTCCAGAAGGACTTGGATACGTTTTCGAATTCAAGCATCCCCGTTGCTCCGCGATGCGCTGCTCTGTCCCCTCTCGCTTGTGGTTGTGAGATGGGGAACCGGAACCCTCCTTACCAGAGGTGTCTTAACGGTCTAATCACCGAGTTAGGCCACATTATGTCCAAGTTCGCAACAAATGTACAGGTTTCCCCCGGCACTGTGTCGCCTTTGTCAACGGCCAGGCGCCGCGCCTGGGGCAAAGCCCGGGCGCGGCGCGGATGTGGTGGCTGCGGTGCGGCGATCAGGCCAGCATTTGCCAGACCAACCCGGCCAGCACCGACCCGGTGAGGGCAAAGCCCAGATAGGCGGCAAAGACGCGCGGTTTGACCAGTGCCCAGACCGCGATGGCGGCGGGGATCGAGCTGACGCCGCCTGCGATCATGAAGGACATCGCGGCCCCGCTGGCCATCCCTTGATCCAGCAGATCGCCGATCAGCGGGGCGGCGGCATAGCCGTTGAGGTAGGCGGGCATGCCCACGCCCGCGCCCAGCAGGATGGTGCCCAGACCTGCGCCGCCCAGGATGTTGGCGATGAAATCGGCGGGCATATAATGCACCATCAGCCCCTCGATCACATAGGCCAGGGTCAGCCATTTCAGCAGGAAGGTCGCGTTTTCCAGACCTGCGTTGCGGAACACCTGGGTCCGTTCGCTGTCCTGCCAGAACCGCCACACAGGGCGGGCCGAAAACGGCGCTTTGACCCCGCAGCAGCCGCCCACCGCAGGCTTTTCCCGCAGCGGATCGGCAAAGACCGGCGTGCCCGCCAACAGCAGCGTGCCAAAGCCGCCGAACATGCCCAGCGACACCGCCGCCACGGTCTTGGCCAGGGCAAATTCAACGCTGATCGCGCCGGTGGTGATCGCGAACATCGCGGGGTCCATCAGCGGCGAGGCAAGCCAAAAGGCCATGACTGCGCCCAACGGGGCCCCCACCGCCAGCAGCGCGGCGATGAACGGGATCACCTCGCACGAGCAGAAGGGCGACAGCCCGCCCAAGAGCGCCGCCATCACGATCATGCGGGCCGGGTTGCCCTCGAACGCGCGGGCCAGCAGGTTTTCGGCGCCTGTGGCCTTGAGATAGGCGATGGCAAGCACCGCAAAGGTGATGAAGGGCAGCGTGCCCAACAGCGCCCGGCCTGCAAAAATCACGACGTCGTCGGTGCGGGGAAAGTCCAGGATGGCGACCAGGGCCACCAGCGTGGCCGTGGCCAGCCAGACGCGGTCGACGCGCGCCAGCCAACTGCTGCCGGGGGCGGAGGAGGAGGAGGTGGTGTCAGCCATGGGAATGGTCCTCGTGCGGGGTGGGGCTGTCGGCGCAGCACTCGGTGAGCAGAAAGTTGGCGAGGTCCTGGACCTCGTCAAAGGCCACGGCCGCGCAGATGATCGAGCGGCCCTGGCGGGCTTGGGTCACGAGCCCGGCGGTGGCCAGGATCTTGACATGATGTGTGAGGGTCGAGCCGGTCACCCCGGTGCGGGTGCCCAGATCGCCGATGCTAAGCCCGTCAGGCCCTGCGCGCACCAGTGTGCGCAGGACCGACAGGCGCTGTTCCGAACCCAGCGCGGCAAAGGCGCTGGCGGCACGGGTAAGGTCGAGGGGGGCGGGTGATTCCAGTTTCATATTTCTAGGATTATCGAAGTGATCACGCTGCGCCAAGTGTTATTTCGAGAAACGTCGAACTATTTGCCGAATGCCTGCGCTGGGATAGCTGTTGGCGCCATGAGCCTGCTCGATGACATCCGCGCCTGTACCCTGTGCGCCGACCGCTTTGCCGCGACCGAAACGGGGCACAGCCCGCGCCCCGTGGTCTGGTTTCGCCCGGGCGCGCGCATTCTGGTGGCGGGTCAAGCGCCGGGCGCGCGCGTGCATGCCAGCGGGCGGCCCTTTACCGACCCGTCTGGCGACCGGCTGCGCGACTGGATGGGGGTGGATGCCGACACGTTCTATGACCGGGACAAGCTGGCCATCGTGCCGATGGCGTTCTGCTTTCCCGGCTATGACGCCAAGGGCGCGGACCGCCCGCCGCCCAAGATTTGCGCCGCGACATGGCGCGCGCAGGTGATGGCGCATGTGGGGGCGGTGCCGCTGGTGCTGCTGATCGGCGGCTATGCGCAGGCCTGGCATCTGGGCACCAAGGGCGGCGTGACCGAGACGGTGGCCGCCTGGCGCGCCCATGCGCCGCGGGCCTTTGCCTTGCCACACTCGTCCTGGCGCAATACCGGGTGGCTGAAGAAAAACCCGTGGTTCGAGGCCGAGGTGCTGCCGGCGCTGCGGGCCCGTGTAAAGGACGTGCTGGCATGACGCAGACCCCGCTGGACCAGGCCCATGCCGCGATGACCGCGGCACCCGAGGATGACGCGGCGCGCTTGCGGTTCTTTGAACGTTTGGGCGATGCGGAGTTGTTTCTGTTGCTGGCCGAAGAGGCGGTGGGTGATCAGGTCAGCCCGCAGGTCTTTGACCCTGGGGCGGGGCCTTTGGTTCTGGTCTTTGACCGAGAGGAGCGGTTGACCGCCTTTGTGGGTGGCGCGGCCCCCTATGCGGCGTTGTCGGGCCGGGTGATTGCCGGGTTGCTATCGGACCAAGGGCTGGGCCTGGGTCTGAACCTGGATGTCGCGCCGTCGTCGTTCTTGCTGGATGCCGCGGGGGTCGCATGGCTGGCCCGGACGCTGGGCCATGGCCCTGCGGAGGTTGAGGCGCAGCTGTCGGAGGTGACGGCGCCTGCGGGCCTGCCGGATGTGTTGATCACCGCGATTGATGCCAAGCTGGCGACGGCGACGGGGTTGGCGCAGATGGCCTATCTGGTGGGCACGAAGGACGCCAATGGGGCGTCGGGCCACCTGCTGGCCCTCATTGGCGCCGTGCCGGGGGCCGAGACGGCGCTGGCGCGCGCGGCGTCCGAGGCGTTGACCTTTTCCGGGATCGAGGCGGGCGCGATGGATGTGGGATTTTTTGATGCGCAGGACCCGGTGGCGGCCCGGCTGGCCCGCGTCGGTCTGCGGTTCGACATCCCACAGCCTGCGCCGGCCCAGGCCCCCAGCAGCAGTGCGCCGGGCAGCGACCCCGCCCGCCCGCCCAAGCTGCGCTAGCGTCGATCACGCCCGCTGCCGGTTGGTCACATGGGCGCGAGGGGGTCTGCACCGCTGGACAGATATCGCCTATCCTCGCCGCATCCGCAGGGCAGAGGTGACGCTGCCTGCGCGGCCCCTGATACAGCCCAAGGATGACCCCTGATGATGAACCGTTTCACGCTGACACTTGCCGCTGCCGCGAGCGCGCTGACCTTTGCCACCACCGCCTTTGCGGGCGATCAATATGTGGACGAGACCGGCTTTGCCGTGTCGGGCTATGACGTGGTGGCCTATTTCGACCTGGACGCCAAGCCCGTGGGCCAGACGCAGACGCCCGCGGTGCCCGGCAATGCGGACATCACAGCCGCCTATAACGGGGCGACCTTTGCCTTTTCGACGGTCGAGAACCGCGACAAGTTCGTGGCGAACCCTGCGAAATACGCGCCGCAATACGATGGTCACTGTGCCTATGGCGTGGCCAAGGGCGGCAAGGTGCCTGCCAACCCGAACCTGTGGCGCATCGTGGACGGCCAGCTGTTTTTGAACATCACGGACGTGGTTGTGGGCTTTTGGGAGGAAGACATCCCCGGCAACATCACCCTGTCCGAGAGCAACTGGGTCAGCATCGAGGACACCCCGGCGTCGGACCGGACGATCCCCAAATTCACCAGCGCCGCACCCAAGTCGTGAGATGAGCGCGCCTATGAAAGGCGGCCCCCCTCGGTCTGAGGGGGCGGAGGCTTCGGCGCGGATGACGCGCCGGAGCTTTGGTGTTTTGGGGGCCGCGGCGGTTGTTGGCGGCACCGTCTTTGCCGCGCGGTGGTTCAACATCGGGGCAGAGGACGGGGCGGACGGGACGCTGAGTGCGCCGGAGGTGCACCGGGCAGTCCTGGAGCGCCGTGTGATCCTGATCGACATCCGCCGCCCTAATGAGTGGCAGCGCACGGGTGTGGGCGAGGGGGCGATCCCTATCGACATGCGCCGGGCTGATTTCACCGATGCCCTGCTGCTGGAGACGCTGGGGCGCATGGATGCGCCGGTCGCACTGATCTGTGCCCGGGGCGTGCGGTCGCGCAAGATGACGCAGCGGCTGATCGCGGCGGGGTTCAGCACGATCATCGATGTGCCCGAGGGCATGCTGGGCTCTGGCGCGGGGCCTGGGTGGCTGAAGCGCGGGCTGCCGACGGTGGTGTGGCAGGCGACCTAGCGCCGCACGATTTTTCGTCGAAAAATCATGCGTAGAGGGACCGTTTATTCAGCTGCGATTTGGGCGCGCAGGGCCGCGCGGGCGTCGCGGGCGTGGCCGATGATCGCGGGCTCTTGCAGTGTCAGCGGGTTGTCGAGGCGCAGCAGCGACCAGCCGCCTGCGCCGATGGTCCAGCCGCTGAGTGCGGACAGCGGCACCGACAGCAGCAGGCTGAGCATGATCGGCAGCAGCCACCAGGACACGAGCCCCGCCAAGAGCCCCGCGGCCAAGGTCACGCCCAACAGCGTCTCGACCCAGTGAAAGCTGATCAGCGCGCGCAGCCCATAGCTGTGCGCGCCGCGCTTTTGCGGTGTCCACGCGCCGCCGCGCCCCAAGAGGCCGCGCAGCACCGCGCGGGTCTGCTGGATCATCATGATCGGCGCATAGGCCACGGACAAGGCAACCTCGGTCACCACGGCCAACCCAAAGGTGCGGCGCCCGCCAAAGCGGCGCACGGCCCCGCGGTGGGTGGCGATCAGCGCGGCACTGGCAAGTTTTGGCGTCAGCAGCATCGCATACATCACGACCAGAAAGATGGCGCTGTCGATATGGGTCATCGCAGGGGGCCAGTTGGGGAAAAGCGGGTTCGCCTCGTTAAAATACGAGATCACGTTCGTTTCGGCATCCCGGCCCAGCAGCGCCCAAAGCACCAGGAGCACGAACCAGGCGGGCGACATCAGATAGGCCGCGGCACCCTGGAAGAGGTGAAAGCGGCTGACCGGGTGCAGGCCGCGTGTGGTCAGCAGGCGCAGGTGTTGCAGATTGCCCCGGCACCAGCGCTGATCGCGCAGGGTATAGTCGATGAGGGTCGCGGGCGTTTCCTCGAAACTGCCGGAGACGCGCGGCAGGAATCGCACGCGCCAGCCTGCGCGGCGCAGCAGCGAGGCCTCGACAAAATCGTGGCTGAGGATCAGATCGGGCGCGCCCGTGAGGCTGCGCAGGTGCGGCAAGCCCGCCGAGGAGGCGAAGGCGCGGGTGCGGATGATCGCGTTGTGGCCCCAATAATTGCCCTCGCTGCGCGCCCAATGGGCCAGCCCCTCGGCCAAGAGCCAGCCATAGGCGATGCCGGAAAACTGCTGCATCCGGGCAAAGAGGGTCTGTGCGCCGATCAGTTGCGGCAGGCTTTGGATCAGTCCGGTCTGCGGGTCGGCGGCCAGTTCTGTGGCCAGCGTGTCGATGGCGCGCCCGGTCATCAGGCTGTCGGCGTCCAGCACCAGCATCGCCTCATAGGCCGCGCCCCAACCGGTGATCCAATCGACCAGGTTGCCGACCTTTTTGTCGGTGTTCTGCGCCCGGCGGCGGTAGTGCACGGGAAAGGGGGCCGCGCCGCGCAGGGACTGAAAGGCCTGCCATTCCTGTGCGGCGATGGCGTCATCCTGGGTGTCGCTGAGCACGAAGAGCGTATAGCGGTGTCCGCCGCGCTGGCGTGTGAGGTCCTGCAACATGGCGGCGGCATTGCCGAACACGTCCCAGGGCGTTTCGTTGTAGATGGGGACCAGCAGGGCCACGTCGAGCGGATGTGCGGTGTCTTGCGCCACGGGGTCTGCGTCAGCGACCGACTGGCGTGCCAGGCCCGCGCGGCCCGCAAGGCCAACGGCGGCGGTGGACACCGACAATGTCACCCAGACAAAGGTCATGCCGATCAGGGTGAGCAGGATGTATTCAAAACTGCTCATCCCGCCAGAGGCAAACAGCCCCTGCAAGGCCCAGACCATCAGGCCGGTGATGGCCAGCGCGGGCACAAATACGGCCAGCCGCCAGATCGGGTTCTGCCGGTCGCGCGCAGGGACGGGCGCCTGCGGCGCTTGCGAGAAGTCCTGCGCGGGCATCGCCATGGGCGCAGCGGCTGGCATGTCGCGCGGCTGCGTCACGATTGGGTCCACCGGTACAGCCACACCTCGCTCAGCGGCGCGCCGTCCAGGCGCAGTTGGGCGCGGAATTCGGCCCAGGTGGCGTCACCCGGCATGAAGGTGAAGGCCAGGCGCGGGCCGCCCGTGGCCGGGTTGCGCTGCACGATGCCTTCGGTCACCTCGCCCGCGCTGGTGCGCACCAGGCGGTTGATTTGGGTCAGATCGGCGGGCACGTGATCGGCGTTTTCAAAGTCGATGGTAAAGATGCGCCCGCCTTCGGGCCGCCCCCCGGCGGCGGTGTTTAGCACGCGCAGCGGCATCGCGGCCTTGGGTGCCGGATCGGCGCCCCAATTCAGCGTATAGGTCAGTTTGCGCGCCTCACCTGCGGCAATCGTTTCGGACGGGCGCCAATAGGCGACGATGTTGTCGTAGATTTCCAGATCGGCGGGGATTTCGACCAGGTGGACGCTGCCGCGCCCCCAATCTTCGCCCGGGGTGACCCAAAGGCCGGGGCGGCGGTGATAGAGCGCCTCGAGATCGTTGAAATCCTCGAACCGGCGGGCGCGCTGCATAAGGCCGAAGCCGCGCGGATTTTGGTCGCCGAAGGCGCTGATTTGCAGCGTGGTCGGGTTGGCGAGGGGGCGCCAGATCACCTCGCCCGCGCCATTGTGGATCATCAGCCCGTCGGTGTCGTGCACGGCGGGCCGGAAATCGTCAAAGCGCTGCCGGTCCATATCGTCAAAGAGGAACATGGAGGTGAGCGGCGCGATGCCCACATGGGTGAGGTCGGTGCGGGCGAACACCTGCGCCTCGACCGCCATGCGCAGGGGCTGACCCGGCGTGATCTCGAACCGGTAGGCGCCGGTGCAGGACGGGCTGTCAAGCAGCGCGTGCAGCACGATGGTCGCGGCACCGGGCTGGGGGCGTTCCAGCCAAAAGCGGGTGAAATCAGGAAATTCCTCGCCCATCGGGTCGCCAGTTTTCAGCGCGAGGCCGCGGGCAGACAGGCCGTAGATGTCACCGGTGCCGATGCCGCGGAAGTAGCTGGCGCCCTGGAACACCGCGTATTCCTCGTAGATGCCCGGCTGGCGCAGTTCGGCGCGCAGGCGCAGGCCGGAATAGCCCAGCGTGTCGTCGATGGGGACGTCGGGGAATTTGTCGGTGGTGTCGAACACGCCGATGTCGAATTGCATGGGCCGGGCCTGGCCGTTTTCGACCACATAGGTGCGGATCGCTTGGGGGAAGTAGAGGCCCGGGGGGAACACATCGACCCGCTGCGGCGCGTCTGAGCCTTCCCACAGGGCGTTGCGGCTGTCGAACCAGATCTTGCGGTATTGGTCGTAGGTCAGATTGCGCCACGCGTCGGGGATCAGGGGCCGCGGGACATAGTCGCGCGCCGCCATCTCGCGCGCCATGTCGGCCACGTCGCTGGGGGCAAAGGCGGTGGCGTCGCCCAGTTGCAGGCCAGGTTCGGCCGCCTCTTGCGCCCACGCGGCGCGCGGGGCGGCGGCGAGGGTGGCCAGGCCAGCAAGAAAGTCACGTCGCAGCATCAGCGGGGCACCTTTGGTTTCCACGGGGTCGTTTTGAACCAGCCCGCCAGGTAGGCGGTCAGGATCAGGCAGGCACAGCCGAACCCGTTGACGGCCCAAACGGTTCCGGTGTCGCGCCCCAGAATATCCATCGCAAAGCCGTTGAACCGGGCCACAAAGATCGACACCACGAAAACGGCGAGCGATTGCTGACCGACCTTGAGGATAATGGCCATAATCCGCTGCCAAGCGCGGGCCGTCAGCTGCGTGCCGCGGGCCACCAGGCGGTGGCCCTTGTCACCGGCCAGCACCCAGGCGACGTAGGCCAGCGACAGGAACTGGACATAGCGCAAGAGGCCAAAGTCAGTCTTGGAAATCCACTGGCGGTTGTCGGCGCGCCAGTCGCGGGCCCATTCGAACCCAAACTCGCGCACGCCGATATTGGACAGGGGGACATTTGCCAGCACGATAAAAAGCGCCAGCGCGAACAGGGCCATGTTCACTGGCGGTTTGGGCAACCAGCCGCGCATGAAGGCGAAGCCGGTAAAGAACACCAGCTGCCAGCCGAACGGGTTCAGGAACCAGCGCCGCTGCCAGTCGTCGCTGCCCACCCACGGCTCGGCCGTGAAGTTGAGGTAGGGCAGGCCCAGCGCCTCGGTAAAGCTGCGTTGGGCGAAGAACCACAAGGTGAGGCTGGCGGCGGCCAGCAGGCCCACATGGATGCGCCCCAGCACGATGACGATGGGCATCATCGCCAGGATCACCATGTACATCGGCAGGATGTCGAACAGGTTCGGCACCCACTGCAGCGTCATAAAGCGAAAGAGCATGTCGGGGGTTTCCCAAAGCCCCTCGGAATGTTCGACGAACAGCATCCACAGGTTCAGCTGGCCCCAGTAGTTGCGCGTCGCGATATCCAGGTTGGTGAGAAAGGCCAGCATCGCCGCGGTGGCGAAGAAAAGCCCGATATGCGCCCAGTAGACCTGCCAGATGCGATAAATCACCCGCGCGGTGCCCAAGAGCCAACCGGCCCGGTCAAAGGTCGCGCCAAAGGCGATGGCCGAGGCCATGCCCGAGCAGAACACAAAGATTTCGGTCGCGTCGGAAAAGCCAAAGCGCGCGGGGATCCAGGAGGTAAAGAAATTGCCCGGCGTGTGGGCAAAGAGGATGATGAACATCGCGAGGCCGCGAAAGAAGTCGAGCCGGAGGTCGCGCACCCGCGCGCGCGGCGGGGCAGAGGCGGCAGCGCTGGCGGGGGCGGGGGCGGGGGGCGATTGTGTGGGGTCGGCGAACGTCATGGCCGGTGTCTAGTCTGCTTTACATCAAGAGTCATGGTCCCGCGTTACTGCGCCGGGATGCGCCGCGCCTCGCCGATGCTGGCCAGCCGGGTCGCGGCAAAGCGGTCGACGGCGCCTGCGCGCCGCGCGATCCGCTCTTCGATCAGGGCCTCGGTCGCATCGACGAGGCCTGCGCGCAGGCCCGCGTCGATGGTCATGCGTTCGAACACGTCGCGCTGGGCGTGGCTGCCACCGATGGTCTGCATGGTGGGGCGCGCCGCCGCCAGGTCTTGGAACGCCGCGTCATAGCGCCCTTCGGCAAAGGCGTTGAGCCCGGCCAGCGCGGCCTTGCCCGGGTCGGCCACGCGGGCGGGCATTTCGCCCTGGCGCGCGCCATCGACGGCAAAGCGCGTGCGCATCGCCGCTTGGGCGTCGTCGCGGCCTGCGGCGCCCAGGGCCAGTTGGTAATGCAGGTCGGCAAAGACGAGGCAGCCATCCTCGGTCCGGTGCTGCGCGAAATCTGCCAACTCGTCCCAGCGGCTGCCGACGTCGGTCCCTTCCAGTTCCAGCCGCATCAGCAGGGATGTGGCATTGGCGATGTCGCGGTAGTCGTCGGTTTTGTCGGCGCGGATCTGGCTGTCATACAGCGCCAGAACCACGTCATTCTCGCCCCGGTCCAGGTGCAGCAGCGCCTTGTGCCACCAGACGTGGTAGCGGAAATTGTTGCAGTGATCCCAGGCGGATGTGTTGTTTTCAATCAGCGCGATCCCGTGATCGGGCCGGGCGGTCATGTCATAGACATGGGCCACCGCGTGCAGCCCCCAGGCGTCGTCACCGGCCAGTTGCAGACCTTTGAGGCCTGCCGCCTCGGCCCCCTCATAGTCGCCGGTTTCTTCCAGCGTGAAGGCGTGGCAGCCGTGCACATATCCTTCCAGAGCGTGGCCCTGATGCGCGTCCAGCACATTCTCGATCGAGGCGCGCATGCCGACGCCGTCGCCAAGGATAAAGCGGATGGCGTGGCTGACCTTGGCCGACAGGGTGTCGGTGGGGTGGGCCGCCAGCACCCGTTCCATCGCTGCGATGGCACCGGACGGGCGGCCATCCAGCCATTCGCCCAAGGCGCGCACCCACAGCCGTTCGCGCGGACTGCCACCGGAGGCGGCCAGCGCCGTCACCGCCGCCTGGCCCGCCTCGCGCGCCACCGCGTTCAGTTCCTTGCGGCCCATCATCAGGGAAAACAGCCCCTTCGCCGCATGGCCCATCGCAAACTGCGGCGCGCCTGCCAGCACCGCGCCCAGATGGGTCGGCGTGGCGGTGCCGTGCGCCATGAAGGCGTGGATCATACCGTTCCATTCCGCCAGCAGGGCCGGGTCGTCCAGACTGACCGGAGCGTGGCAAATATCGTGCATCATGGGGCGGTACCTTTCACCGAAATCGCGTTGCCTTAGGTGTAAAGCATCTCGGACAGCATGGCAGTGTCTTGGGCCATGTCACACGCAACCGTGAAGGGTAGTGGGAGGTTCCGTGAGCAAAATGTCAGCGCAACCCGCCAAAGCAGGCGGAAATCGGCCAAAGCGCTTGCGATGCACGCTCAGTCGCCTGTTTTCGGGGCCTTTAATGTTTCAAGCACCGCGTCGGTGTCCTGGCCGCAGCGGGGCGGCGGGCGGCGGTATTGCACCGGCGTGGCCGAAAACTTGAGCGGGTTGGCCAGCAGTCGCACATGCCCACCCGTCACATCGTCGCGCGGAACCGACACAACCGTGCCACGGGCCTGGGCCTGGTCCGATCCCAGCGCCTCGGCCACGGTGTGGATGGGGCCGCAGGGCACCTTGGCCGCGTGCAGCCGGGCGATCACATCGGCCTTGGTCAGTGCGGCCAGCAGGGGGCGCAGGGTGGGGATCAGCGCGTCGCGGTTTTCGATGCGCAAAAGGTTGGTGGTGTAGCGCGGGTCGCGGCCCAGATCGGGTGCGTCGATGGCGTCGCAAAAGCGCACGAACTGCGCGTCATTGCCCACCGCGACCAGCACGTGGCCGTCGGCGGTGGCAAAGGCGTCGTAGGGCACGATGTTGGGATGGGCGTTGCCGCGCCGTTCGGGCACCTGGCCCGAGGTCAGGTAATTGCACCCCTCGTTGATCAGCCAGGCCATCTGCGCGTCCACCAGGCTAAGGTCGATGTGCTGCCCTTGCCCCGTTGCATCGCGGTGGCGCAGGGCGGCCAGGATGCCGATGGTGGCGTACATGCCGCACATCACATCCGCGATGCCCACGCCGACCTTGGTCGGCGCGCCTTCGGGATCGCCGGTCAGCGACATCACCCCGCCATAGCCCTGGGCCATGAGGTCATAGCCCGGCTGATCGCGGTTTGGCCCGGTCTGCCCAAAGCCCGAGATCGAGCAATAGACAAGGCCGGGATGTGCCGCGCAAAGCGTGGCGTGGTCGAGCCCGTATTTCACCAGGCCGTCGGGTTTGTAATTCTCGATCACCACATCGGCGCGGGCGGCGAGTTGGCGGATGATGTCCTGCCCTTCGGTCGTGGACAGGTCGACCGCGATGGACTGTTTGTTGCGGTTGGCGGACATGAAATAGGCCGACAGGTCCGTGGGCTGCCCGTCCGTGCCCTTGGCATAGTTCGGCCCCCAACCGCGGGTGTCGTCGCCGCCGGTCTTGGGGTTTTCGACCTTGATCACCGTGGCGCCCAGGTCGCCCAGCATCTGCGTGGCCGTCGGCCCCGCCAGGATGCGCGACAGGTCGAGGACAAAGAGCCCGTCAAGCGCGCCGGGTGTGGTCTGGCGCGGGTTAGATGCGTCCGTCATAGGCCCCTCGTTCAATCACCGCTGCGATGACAGTGAATGTATCCGCTGATTGCGCCGCCGCCAGGGCCTCTTGCAATGCGGGGCGCGACGTCACGGTGTGACCCGCCCCGCCAAAGGCGCGGCCCATCGCGGCAAAGTCGTGCGTGCCAAAATTGACGCCTGCGTTGTTCAACTGCCTTTGGCGCTGCTTCAGCTCGATCAGGGCCAGGGAGGCGTCGACGAAGACGACGAAGATGGTCTTGAGGCCCAGTTCCGCCGCCGTCGACAGCTCTCCCGCGACCATGAGAAAGCCTGCATCGCCCGAAAAGCTGACCAACGTGCGGTCGGGGGCGGCGATCTGCGCGCCCATCGCCAGCGGGATGGCGCAGCCCATGGTGCACAGGGCCGAGGATTGCATGAGGCCGCGCGGCGCATAGCAGGGCCACATCTGGCTCAGCAGGATGCGGTGCGCGCCGCTGTCGGCGGTGGCCAGCGTGTCGCGCGGCAGGGCCGTGCGGCAGGTGTCGATCACAGCCGCAGGCCCCCAGGCGTCGTCGGTGGGGAAGGCGGCAGCGAGCGCGTCTTTGGCCGCTGCGATCTCTCCGCCCGTCCAGGTGTTGCGTGCTGTGACCCCGTCCGACAGCGCCGCAAGCGTGGCGCCGCAATCGGCGACGACGTTCATCGTGGCCTGGTGCATGTAGTGGTGGTTCGGCTCTGCCGTGATGTCGATCATGGTCTGGATGCCGGGGAAGTAGAAGTCGCGCCAGCCGGTGCGCATCTCGATCGGGTCATAGCCCAGGCCGATGATCAGGTCGGCCTGCTGCACCAGGGGCAGCAGCACCTTGTCGGCCTTGGGCGACAGGCCCGCGCCGCCCAGCGACAGGGCGTGATCCTCGGGCAGCAGGCCCTTGGCCTTGTAGGTGGTGATGACGGGCACGCCGAACGTCTCGGCAAAGGCGGTGAGTTGGGCCGAGATGTCGGCGCGGCGGGTGTCGAACCCCTGGGTCAGGGCGTCGACGCCCACGATCAGCACCGGGCGCTGGGCCGCGGCCAGATGCGCCTGCATCTCGGCCAGCTGTGCGGGCGCGGGCACCACGGGCGTGGCAGGCGCGCGGCGCGCCGGGATTTCGGGCGAGGTGGGCGTGACGGCGACAGTGATCGGCACGTCGATATGGACAGGGCCGGGGCGCCCTTCGGTGGCGATGCCCACGGCCTTGTCGGCGATCACGTGGGCCGCACCGGTGTTGAGCGTAAAGCTCGCCTTGGTGATCGGGCGGAACACTTGGGTCTGGTCGAGGACCTGGTGGGTATAGGTCTGCGCCTCGTCCGCATCGACGCAGCCTGCCAGCACGATCAGCGGCACGCGGTCCTGGTGGGCGTTGGCCACGGCGTTCACGCCGTTCAGCGCGCCGGGGCCCACGGTGGCGACCAGGATGCCGGGCGCGCCGGTCTGGTGCCAGGCACCCTCGGCCATGAAGGCGGCGGCGTTCTCGTGCTTGGCCAGCACAAAGCGGATGCCCGCCCGTTCCAGCGCGTCCACAAGGGTCAGCACCTCACCCCCCGGCATGCCAAAGGCCAGGCGGCAGCCTGCGTCATAGAGCCGGGCGGCCAGCACGTCGGCCGCGCGGGGCGGAGAGGGGGGCAAATCTCGCATTGGGCAGTCTTTCTTGTCCAAGAGGGCGCGCGGCACCGCGCCTACCTGTCATGGCGCGCGCTAACGTACAACTCACACCTGCGTGGCGCTTTGTTTCAGCGGGGCACGTGGCCTCTTGACCTTCCAGTTGTGGGAAGCCTTATGTGCAAGACCATGAGCGACACAACACTCTCCTTCGGGGTCTCTGGCCTGAATTGCGCGTCCTGCGTGAGCCGGGCCGAGGCCGCGCTGCGCGCGCTGCCCGGTGCGCGCGATGTGCGGGTGAACCTGGCAGATCACAGCGCGCGGGTGGCGGGTGTGCCTGCGGGGGCGGTGGTCGATGCGCTGGCGCAGGCAGGCTATCCCGCGACGCCCCGGCAGCAGCGGTTGCAGGTGCCGGGCATGTCCTGCGCGTCGTGCGTGGCACGGATCGAGGCGGCGGTGCGCGAGGCACCGGGCGTGGTGCAGGCGCAGGCGATGCTGCCGACGCAAACGCTGGTGGTCGAGACGGTGGGCGATCTGGCGCCCGTGCAGGCGGCACTGGCGGCGGCAGGCTATCCCGCCGAGACGGTGGCGCCGGACACCGAGGCCACGCCCGAAGACAGCGTGCGCCCGCTGTTTCAACGTTTTGTCCTGGCGGCGGTGCTGACGGCCCCGGTCTTTGTGCTTGAGATGGGCGCGCATGCGGTGCCCGCCTTTCACCACTGGATCATGGCCAATATCGGCCAGGGCACCAGCCACGCCATGCAACTGGCGCTGACGGCGCTGGTGCTGGCGGGGCCTGGGGCCGGGTTCTTTCGCCGCGGCATTCCTGGCCTGCTGAAGGCGCGGCCTGACATGGATGCGCTGGTGGCGCTGGGGGCCGGTGCGGCCTTTGGCTTTTCCGCTTTGGCGGTGCTGCTGCCGGGGCTGTTGCCCCCGGCGGGCGTGTATTTCGAGGCGGCGGCGGTCATCGTCACCCTGATCCTGCTGGGCCGCTGGTTAGAGGCGCGGGCCAAGGGGCGCACGGGCGATGCCGTCCGACGGCTGCTGGGGCTGCGCCCGGATACGGCAGAGGTGGCGCGGGGCGATGGGTTCGACACCGTGCCGCTGGCGCAGGTGCAGGTCGGCGATGTGCTGCGCGTGCGTCCCGGCGGGCGGATTGCGGTCGATGGAACGGTGGTTGCCGGCGACACCCATGTGGACGAGGCGATGCTGACGGGAGAGCCCCTACCGGTGCAAAAGCGCGCGGGCGACGCGGTCACCGGCGGCACCCTGGCCACCACGGGCAGCCTGACCTACCGCGCGACCCATGTGGGCCGCGACACCGTGCTGGCACGCATCGCGGCCCTGACGGCAGAGGCGCAGGCCGCGCGCCTGCCGGTCGAGGCGCTGGTCAACCGCATCACCGCTTGGTTCGTGCCGGTGGTGATGGGCATCGCCGCGGTCAGCTTTGCGCTTTGGTGGGCGATGGTGGGCTTGGGGCCTGCCGTTGTGGCGGGGGTGTCGGTGCTGATCATCGCCTGCCCCTGTGCCATGGGCCTGGCCACGCCGATGTCGATCATGGTCGGCACGGGCCGCGCGGCAGAGCTGGGCGTGCTGTTCCACAAGGGCGCCGCGCTGCAGCGGTTGCAAGATGCGGCGGTCGTGGCATTCGACAAGACCGGGACGCTGACGATCGGTGCGCCGCAAGTGGTTGAGGTTGCCTGCCAAGGCGACGCGGGCGCGCTGCTGCGGTTGGCCGCGGGGGTCGAGGCGCAGTCGGAACATCCCATCGCCCGCGCCATCGTGGCGGCTGCGGAGGACGTGCCTGCGGACGTCGCGGGCTTTGCCGCTGTACCCGGTGCCGGGGCTTCTGCCCGGGTCGAGGGGGCCGCGGTGACCTTGGGCAACGCGGATATGCTGGCCCAAGGGGGCGTCGCTGTAGCGCGTGACTGGCAAGACCAGGCTGCGCGCTGGGCGGATGCGGGCATGACGGCGGTGCATGTGGCTGTGGGCGGCGCCCATACGGGCGTGATCGCGGTTGCGGACCCGCTGCGCGATGGCGCCGCGCAAACGGTGGCGGCCATTGCTGCGACAGGGCGGCGCGTCGCCATGATCTCCGGCGACAGCCAGGCGGCGGCGTCCCATGTGGGGGCAACGCTGGGCATCACAGAGGTTGTGGGCGGCGTCAAACCTGATGGCAAGGTGGCCGCCATCGCCGCGCTGCGCGACCGGTTTGGCCCGGTGGCCTTTGTCGGGGACGGGATCAACGACGCGCCCGCCTTGGCGGCTGCGGATGTGGGCCTTGCGGTGAACGGCGCCAGCGACGTGGCCATAGAGGCGGCCGACGTCGTGATGATGTCGCCCGAGCCTGCCGCCGTGCTGCGCGCCCTGACGCTAAGTGCGGCGACCCTGCGCAACATCTGGCAGAACCTGGCCTGGGCCTTTGGCTATAATGCGCTGCTGATCCCCGTCGCGGCGGGCGCCTTGGTGCCGCTGGGCGGGCCACAGCTGTCGCCCGCGCTGGCGGCCCTGGCGATGGCGCTGTCATCCGTCTTTGTCGTGACCAACGCGCTGCGGCTGCGCACGGCGGGGCGGGCATGAACATCTCGGACGCCGCACGGGCCACGGGGCTGCCTGCAAAGACGATCCGGTATTACGAAGAGATCGGGCTGATCACGCCCGCGCGCAGCGCCAACGGCTATCGCAGCTTTGACGCCACGGGGCTGCACCAGCTGCGGTTTCTGGCCCGGGCGCGCGATCTGGGGTTTTCGATCGAGGATTGCCGGTCGCTCTTGGCCCTGTGGGAGGATCGGGGGCGGGCAAGCGGCGATGTGCGCCGCATTGCCCAAGACCATCTGAGCGCGATTGAGACGAAGATCGCCGGGCTAAGCGCCATGCGCGACACGCTGCGCCACCTGGTGCAGACCTGCGCCGGGGACGACCGGCCCGACTGCCCGATCCTGAACGACCTCGCGCAGCGGAAATAATCGCAGGCCGCCGCGTGCGCGTGAAAGGGGGTTAGCGGCGGCGGTCGCGGCGCGACGACATCGGCTGGAACGCCACGCCCACATGCGCCTCGCAATAGGGTTTGCCCTGCTGCACGGGCAGGCCGCAGAACCAGAAGTCCGGCGTGGCCGGGTCGCCCACGGGCCATTTGCACGTCCGCTCGGTCAGCTCCATCAGGCCGATCTTTTTGGCCTTCTTCTCGATCTCGTTGACCTTGGCCAGCGCCTCTGGGCTGATCTCGTTCGCCGAGGGCTGCGGCGGCAGCGGTTGGCCTGCGGGAATGATCTGCTTGCGGGCGGGCACCACGGCCTTGGTTTCTGGCGCGGGCGCGGGTTTGATCGCAGGCTCGGTCTTGGGCTGCGGCTTGGCCTTGGGCTCTGCCGCCTTGGGGGCGGGTTTGGCCTTGGGCTCTGCCTTGGCTGCGGGGGCGGCGGCACCGCTGCCTGCGCGGTTCGACAGGCCCAGGCGGTGCACCTTGCCGATCACCGCATTGCGCGTCACCCCGCCCAGCTCTTTGGCGATCTGGCTGGCCGACTGGCCCTCGCCCCACATCTTTTTCAGCAGTTCAACGCGTTCGTCGGTCCAAGACATCCAAGGGGCTTTCCGAGTTAAAAAGCGGCCCGCATGCTGGGGCCGCCCTGGATTTCGTGTCAGCGTTCTATACTAATCAGCGCGGCCAAAGTTACAAGGGAGGTTGCGCCGCTTCTGTCTGCCGCCTGCGGCCTTCGCGCCACGCCAAAAGGGCGGCACCGGTGATGATCACCGCAGCCCCCAGGATGGTGACCCCGTCGGGCACCACCGCGTAGAACAGAATGTCATAGCCCGCGGCAAAGATCAGCGTGCCATAGCTGAACGGGGCGACAAAGCTGGCGTCGGCCCGCGCCATGGCGTTGACAAAGCAAGCCTGTGCCACCGCCATCGACAGCCCCAGCGTCGCCAGCAGCGCCCATTGGGCGGCACTCGCCCCCTGCCAGACCCACACCACGGCAGCCGAGGCGATGACCACGCCAATGGCATTGTTGATCAGAAGGATGGAAAACGGGTTCTCGCGCTGCGTCAGCTTTTTGATGATATTCAGCTCGAACCCCAGGATCACGGCGGCGGCCAAGGCCAACAGTGCCGCAGGCTGAAAGCTGTCTGGCGTCGGGCGCAGCAGGATCAGCGCGCCGACCATCGCGATGGCGGCAGCCAGCCAGCGCCACTTGCCCACGCGCTCGCCCAGCAGGGGAATGGCAAAGATCATGCCAAAGACCGGGTTGAGAAACGAAATCGCCGTGGCATCGGCCAGCGGGATATAGCTGACCGAGGCGAACATCAGCACCAGCCCGGCCCAGCCGCCCAGCGTGCGCGTCACGTGCAGGCCCAGATGCGGGCGCTGCAGGTTGGGGCGCAACAGGGCGGCGGCCAGGGCAAAGGCGGCGAAGGCAAAGACAAAGCGGCCAAAGACGATCTGAAACGGGTGCAGCGCAGGCCCGAACTGATCGCTGCCCAGCGCCTTGGCGATCAGCGTGGTGGCCGCGATAAAGGCGCAGGCGATGCAGATCAGCCCGGCGGCCAGCGCGGGGTTCTGTGTCTTGGCGGCATACATGCGGCGACGCTTGCGCCTGGGCCGGCCTGGGCGCAAGCGATTTCGTCTGGCGCTGGGGCGCAAACTGGGCTACCCCGGCGCCATGATCACCGGTACCTCCCTCCGACGACCCGTTCGACGCAGCTGACGCTGCCGCTGATCCCGCGTGCGCGTGCGCCCGCATCCCCTTTCCCACCCTTGATAACCTGTTGACCCCGCCCAGCGCATCATGCTCAGTCGAGCTTTGACCGTTTCGGGCCCTTGCGAAAAGGATGATCACCATGATCGCTTCCGTTCTGCCGACCTATAACCGCGCCCCTTTGACCTTTGTCAAAGGCGAGGGCACCTGGCTGATCGAGGCGGATGGGCGACGTTTTCTGGACCTGGGCGCGGGGATTGCGGTGAACGCGCTGGGCCACGCCCATCCCGCGCTGACCCAGGCGCTGACGGATCAGGCGGGCGCGCTGTGGCACACATCGAACCTCTATCACATCCCGCAGCAGCAGGCGCTGGCGGACAAGCTGGTGGCGGCCACCTTTGCCGACACGGTCTTTTTCACCAATTCCGGCACAGAGGCCTGCGAATTGGCCGTCAAGATGGCGCGCAAGTACTGGTACGACAAAGGCGCGCCGGACAAGGTCGACATCATCACCTTCTCGGGCAGCTTTCACGGACGCTCGTCCGCGGGGATTGCGGCGGCGGGGTCGGAAAAGATGGTCAAAGGGTTTGGCCCGCTTTTGCCGGGCTTCACGCATCTGGCCTTTGGCGATCACGACGCGATTGCGCCTGCCATCACCGACACCACCGCGGCGATCCTGATCGAGCCCGTGCAGGGCGAGGGCGGGATCATCCCGGTGCCCGACCAGTGCCTGAAGGGGCTGCGCGATCTGTGTGACCAGCACGGCATCCTCCTGATCCTGGACGAGGTGCAGTGCGGCGTCGGGCGGACGGGCAAGCTGTTTGCCCATGAATGGGCGGGTATCACGCCCGACATTATGATGGTGGCCAAAGGCATCGGCGGCGGTTTTCCCTTGGGCGCGGTGCTGGCCACGGAAGAGGCGGCAAGCGGGATGACCGCGGGCACGCACGGCTCGACCTATGGCGGCAACCCGCTGGGCTGTGCGGTGGGCTGCGCCGTGATGGACATCGTGGGCGATCCGGCCTTCCTGGATGACGTCAACCGCAAGGCGGGTCTTCTGCGGCAAAAGCTCGAAGGGCTAGTCGCCGCACACCCGGACGTCTTCGACAGTGTGCGCGGCTCCGGCCTGATGATCGGGCTGAAATGCAAGGCGCCCTGTGGCGACGTGGTCAGCGCAGGCTACGGCCAAGAGGTGATCACCGTGCCCGCCGCCGACAATACGGTGCGCCTGCTGCCCCCGCTCACCATCACCGACGCCGAGATCGCCCAGGCCGTCACCCGACTGGACGCGGCGGCACAAAGCCTCGCCGCCTGATCTTTCTCTGTTCCAAAAAAATCCCGGGGGGTCCGGGGGGCTGGCCCCCCGGCGCTCTGCACCCAAGAGAAGCGATATGACACATTTCCTCGACATCCACACCACTGCCCCCGCTGACCTGCGTCAGATCATCGACACGGCGCAGGCCATGAAAACCGCGCGCGCAGGGCGGCCCAAGGGCACGCCCGACGACGTCCAGCCGCTGGCCGGGCACATGGTCGCCCTGATCTTTGAAAAGCCATCGACGCGCACGCGCGTGTCCTTTGACGTGGGCGTGCGCCAGATGGGCGGGCAGACGATGGTGCTGTCGGGCAGTGACATGCAGCTTGGGCATGGCGAGACCATCGCCGACACCGCCCGCGTGCTCAGCCGCTATGTCGATCTGATCATGATCCGCACCTTCGAAGAGGCGACGCTGCTGGAGATGGCGGAATATGCCACCGTGCCGGTGATCAACGGACTGACGAACCGCACGCATCCCTGCCAGATCATGGCCGATATCATGACGTTCGAAGAGCATCGCGGCCCGATCAAGGGCAAAAAGGTCGTGTGGTCGGGCGACGGCAACAACGTTTTTGCCAGCTTTGCCCACGCGGCCAAGCAGTTCGAGTTCGACCTGGTCTTTACCGGCCCCGCGCCGCTGGACCCGGAGCCTGCGCTGCAGGGCCTTTACACCACCGTGCGCGATCCTGCTGCCGCCGTGCAAGGCGCGGATCTGGTGGTGACGGACACCTGGGTCAGCATGCACGACCCCCAATCCGCGCGCGAGCGGCGCCACAACCAACTGCGCGGCTATCAGGTGAATGCCGAACTGATGGCACAGGCGGGCGCTGACAGCCTGTTCATGCACTGCCTGCCCGCCCACCGCGACGACGAGGCGACGTCGGAGGTGATGGACGGGCCGCATTCGGTCATCTTTGACGAGGCCGAGAACCGGTTGCATGCCCAAAAGGCGGTGATGCGCTGGTGCTTGGGCATGTGAGCCGCTGAAGCCGTCGCTGCATTGGCTGCGGCACGGGGTGCAATAGGCTTGCACCCCCCGGACCCACGCCTATGGTCAAGGCCAATCTGGTGACGGGGGAGGCGCGACATGGCCGCAGATATCGGGGTGTACGGGTTGGGCACGATGGGCAGTGCGCTGGCGCTGAACCTGGCCGAGAACGGCTTTGCCGTGGCCGTGTCGAACCGAGAGCCGGAGTGGATTAATCCCTTCCTGGCCGAGGCTGCGGGGCTGTCTGGCGCGGTCACGGGCCATGCGGACCTCGCGGACTTTGTGGCCGCCCTCAAGACCCCGCGCAGCTTGCTGTTCATGATCCCGTCGGGGGCGCCGATGGATGCGATGATTGACACGGTCCTGCCGATGTTGGGCGAAGGTGACACGATCATCGACGGTGGCAATGCCGATTTCAACGCGACGCGGGCGCGGACGCAGCGGCTGGACGGCACAGGCGTGCATTTCGTCGGCATGGGCGTGTCGGGCGGTGCCGAGGGCGCGCGGCACGGGCCGTCGATGATGGTGGGCGGCAGTGCCCATTCCTGGGCCCAGTTCCGCCCGATGGCCGAGGCGATGGCGGCCCGGTTCGAGGACGATCCCTGCGTGGCCCATGTTGGCCCGGACGGTGCGGGGCATTTCGTCAAGACGGTGCATAACGGTATCGAATATGCCGACATGCAGATGATCGCCGAGGTGTACGGCGTGCAGCGCGACCTAGCACGGCAGCCCCATGCCGAGATTGGCGCCATGTTTGGCCGCTGGGCGGCCGGGCCGCTCAGTTCATACTTGGTCGAGATTGCCGCAGATGTGCTGGGCGCGGTTGATGACACGACGGGCGCGCCGCTGTTGACGGTGATCCAGGACGCGGCGGGCCAGAAGGGCACCGGCCGCTGGACGGTGATCGAGGCGCTGAAACTGGGCCAGTCCGCGTCGGCCATCGAGGCGGCAGTGGGTGCGCGCGGCTGGTCATCGGAAAAGGACGTGCGCGTGGCGGCGGAGGCGCTGTTGCAGCCCGGTGGCCTGGCGGCTGACGTGCCATCGGAAGCGGATTTGGAGCATGCGCTGTTGGCGGGTCGTATCCTGTCCCATGCGCAGGGTTTTCGCGTGATGACCGCCGCGTCCGAGGCGTTTGACTGGCACCTCGACCTGGCGCGGATTGCCGAGATTTGGCGGGCGGGCTGCATCATCCGGTCCGCCCTGCTGGACCATTTTGCGGATGCGTTCCGGGGTGAGATGCCCCACGGGCACATGATCTTGGCCCCCGCGATGGTCGACCGCCTGGCCGCAGCCTTGCCCGGTCTGCGCCGCGTGGTGGCGGCGGCGAGCCTGGCCGGTCAGCCGGTGCCTGCGCTCGCGGCGGCGCTGGCCTGGCATGACAGCATGGCGCGGGGGCGCGGCACTGCGGATATGATCCAGGGCTTGCGCGACCGGTTCGGGGCGCACGGGTTTGCCCGCGTGGATGCGGAGGGGGTGCATCACGGGCCTTGGGGTGGGTAGGCGGCAGTCGCACTCGTCGTGATCCTATGGACGCCTGGCGGCGACACCATGTCTTAGGAGGTCGTCATTGGATGCGCCATTGGTTCGAGCACCAATGACGACGCCCCCGTCCTGCGGCCTCCCCCGAGGTATTTTTGGTCAGAAGAAACTTTGTGGTGGTGCGGCCTATTTGCGGGCCTTGGCGCGCAGGGTCGGGTCGGCTTGGGTCGGGTCCTCGGGCCAGGGATGTTTGGGGTATTGGCCGCGCATGTCCTTGCGCACATCGGCGTAGGACGTGGCCCAGAAGCGGGGCAGGTCTGACGTGATCTGGATGGGGCGCTGTGCGGGCGAGAGCAGGGTGACCTGCAGCGGCGTCTGGCCCACATGGGGGTGGGTGGCGACGCCGAACATCTCTTGCAGCCTCACCGCGATGCCGGGGGTGGCGCCGTCGTAATCGATGGCGATCTTGCGCCCCAGCGGGGTTTGGAAATGCCCCGGCACTGCACGGTCGAGCCGTTGCATGTTGTCCCAGCCCAGATGCGTTTGCAGGGCTTGGGTGATGTCGAACCCTTTCCAGGCAGCGGCGGTGGTGATGCCGGTGAGGTGCGGGCGCAGCCAGTCTTCGAGCGTGTTCAGCAGCGTGTCGGGGCTGAGGTCGGGAAAGCCGCTGGGCATCAGTGCGGCGCGGGCCATCAGCCGTTTGGCGGGTTTTGACGGGGTTAGCCCCAGATCGCGGATGCCGTCGCACATGGCGCGCGCCAGCGCCGCGGGCGGGGCGTCGTGCCAGGGGGCGTCGTCGAGCACCAGCGCGCCCAGCCGCGTCTGCGTCCGGGCGCGTACGGCGCGGTCGCGTTTGCTCCAGTCGCAGAGCTGGACGGTGGTGATCTGGTCGGCAAAGAGCGCCTCTAGGCTGTCTTGGGTGAGGGGCAGGGCCTGGCGAATGCGCGCCTCGCGCGGGTCGCCGTCGAGGTCGGTGGCGACGATCAGGCGGTGGCCGGACAGCGCGTCGCCTTGGGGCAGCACCGCGCCCTTGCCGCCCGACAGCAGATAGCGCGGCGCGTCACCGGGCCGCCGCAGCCCGATGCGGTCGGGATAGGCAAGGGCGGCCATGTCTGCGGGGTCCATGCGCGGGCGGTCCGGGGCGGTGCGGGCCAGGCGCTTGGCCTCGTCCTTGATCCGGGCCAGCGTGGCACGGTGGGCGTCGGCAAAGCCGTCGGGGTCGCGCAGCGCGCGCAGGCGCAAGCCCAGATCGGTGCCGCGGTTGCGCAGCGGGTCCCGTTCGGCCAGCAGGGCGGCGAGAGGGGCGGCGCCCTTGCCCGCGCTTTGCAGCATATGGGCGAGGCGCGGGTGCAGGGGGTGGCGCGCCAGGGCGCGGCCATGGTCGGTGATGCGGTGCTGGTCGTCCAGCGCGCCCAACATGCGCAAGAGCGCGCGCGCCTCGGCCAAACGCCCCGCATGGGGCGGGGTGACAAAGCGCAGGCTGTCCTCGCCCGCGCCCCAGAGGCTGAGTTCGAGGGCAAAGCCCGCCAGATCGCCCGCCTCGATCTCGGGCGCGGGGAAGGCGGCGAGCGCGCCGTCTTCGCCCCTGGTCCACAGCTTGAAGACCGTGCCGGGGGCCACCCGGCCGGCACGGCCTGCGCGTTGGGTGGCCTCGGCGCGGGTGACACGTTCGGTCACCAGGCGTGACATGCCGGATGCGGGATCAAACCGCGCGCGGCGCGACCGGCCACCGTCCACCACGATGCGGATGTCGGGGATGGTCAGCGAGGTTTCGGCGATCGAGGTGGCCAGCACCACCTTGCGCGCGTCCGACGGTGCAATGGCGGCGCGTTGGGCCTTGAAGTCCATCGCGCCAAAGAGGGCGTGCGCCGTGGCGCCCGCGGGCAGCGTGCCCTCCAGCAGCGCGAGGGTGCGGCGAATCTCGCCCTCGCCCGGCAGAAAGGCCAGAAGCGCGCCGTCGGCCTGCGCCAGGGCGTGGCGGATAAGGTCGGCCATCGCGGCCTCGAACCGTGTTTCCTTGGGCACCGGGCGGTCGCGCCAATGCGGCGTAACCTCATAGCTGCGCCCGGCCGAGGTGAGGATGGGCGCGCGCATCACCTCTGCGACCGGGGCGGCGTCAAGCGTGGCGGACATGGCCAGCAGGATCAGGTCGTCGCGCAGCGCTTCGGCCACTTCAAGGCACAGGGCGAGGCCAAGGTCCGCGTTCAGCGAGCGTTCGTGAAATTCATCGAAGATCACCGCGCCGATGCCGGGCAGGTCGGGGGCGTCTTGCAGCATGCGGGTCAGGATGCCTTCGGTCACGACCTCGATGCGTGTGCCGGGCCCGACCTTGCTGTCACCGCGGATGCGGTAGCCGACGGTTTGGCCCGTCCGCTCGCCCAGGGTGGCGGCCATGCGGTCGGCGGCGGCGCGGGCCGCAAGGCGGCGGGGCTCCAGCATGACGATCTTGCCGGTGCTCAGGCCCGCCGCGTGCAGGGCCAGCGGCACCCGCGTGGTCTTGCCCGCGCCCGGCGGCGCCTGCAGCACGGCGCGGCGCCCGCCCTGCAGGGCGGTCATCAGGTCGGGCAGGATGTCGTCGATGGGCAGGCGCGTCATGGGCGCGTTATGGGCCATGGCGCGCGCGCCGCCAACACTGGACATTTGCCCGCCGCTTTCCCACAAACGCCCGGCAAAGGAGAGCGGCGCATGGACATCCAGGACCTGGCGGCACGGATCGCGGCGGGCGAGCGGCGGGCGCTGGCGCGTGGCATCACGCTGGTTGAAAGCGCGCGGGCCGATCACCGGGCGCAGGCCGATGCGGTGCTGGGCGCGCTGCCCGGCGACCGTCAGGCGCTGCGCATCGGGCTGTCGGGCACGCCGGGGGTGGGCAAGTCGACCTTTATCGAGGCCTTTGGCATGATGCTGGTGGGCCTGGGCCTGCGGGTTGCGGTGCTGGCGGTTGACCCGTCCTCGGCCCGGTCGGGCGGGTCGATCCTGGGCGACAAGACGCGGATGGACCGGCTAAGCCGGGAGCCTGCGGCCTTTATCCGCCCCTCGCCCAGCCAGACGCATCTTGGCGGCGTGGCCCGGCGCACGCGCGAGGCGGTGGCGCTGTGCGAGGGCGCGGGCTTTGACGTGGTGCTGATCGAAACGGTGGGCGTGGGCCAGTCCGAGACGGTGGTGGCACAGATGGCGGACCTGTTCCTGCTGCTGCTGGCGCCTGCGGGCGGGGACGAGCTGCAGGGGGTCAAGCGCGGCATCATGGAGATGGCCGACATGATCCTTGTGAACAAGGCCGATGGCGATTTGAAACCCGCGGCCACGCGCACCTGTGCGGACTATGCCGGGGCCTTGCGCCTGCTGCGCAAGCGGCCACAGGATCCCGAAGGTTATCCGCGCGCGATGATGGTGTCGGCAATGGCCGAACACGGGCTGGAAACCGCGTGGGCGGATATGCAGGCGCTGGCGGGCTGGCGCCGCGACCACGGCTTTTTCGACGGCACGCGGGCCGATCAGGCGCGGTACTGGTTTGAACAGGACGTGCGGGCGGGGTTGCTGGCGCAGCTGGACACCGCGGCGGCCCGCGCGCGCATGGCGACGCTGGGGGCAGAGGTGGCGCGGGGGGCGCTGCGCCCGGGCGATGCGGCGGCACGGATGCTTGAGGCGCTGGGCGCGGAATTTGGGGCGGCGCGGGTTGACCCGGCCCCCGATTCCCCCTAAAGCCCGCAGATGAAATTTGATGGCGCCGCCGGTTTGCGCGGTGCCTTTGTGGTTTTGGTCCTTCGGTTGGGCGGGAAACTGCAGACAGAGCAAGAGGATGAGCCCATGTCGCGCGTATGCGAATTGACCGGTAAAGGCCCGATGGTTGGCAACAATGTCAGCCACGCCAATAACAAGACCCGTCGGCGTTTCCTGCCGAACCTGAACGACGTGACGTTGCAGTCCGAAACGCTGGGCCGCGGCATTAAGCTGCGCATCACCGCGGCGGCGCTGCGGTCGGTGGACCACCGGGGCGGCCTGGACGCCTACCTGGCCAAGGCCAAGGACACCGAGCTGTCGGCCACGGCGCTGAAGGTCAAGAAAGAAATCGCAAAGGCGCAAGCCGCCGCTGCGTGATCTGCCGCAAGGCAATTTAGGATGACAGCCCCGCCCGCGTTTATGCGCAGGCGGGGTTTTTGCGTCTGCCCCCGGTCCACTGTGTCGCAGTTGAGCGTGCCTGAACGCCGCGATAAGCACGGGCCATGGCGCGCATCCTGACCTCATTGCTGCTGGCGGTCGTCCTGGTTCTGACGAGCCAGCAGTCGGTTGTGGCCCGCGGCATGGACCGGGCGGTGGATCACATGGTGATCTGCGCGGGGACCGAGACGGTGGTCGTCTATATCGACGCTGAGGGCGCGCCGACGGCCGCACCGCATCACTGCCCTGACTGTGCGCTGCTGGGCTTTGTGGCCACCGTGCCGCCGGACGTCATCCTGGGCACGCGCATGGCGCGCGGGGCCGCGCATGTGCTGCGGGAACGGCAGGCTGCCAGCGGCGCGTCACGCCCGCACGTACAGGCCCGCGCCCCGCCTGTGTCGATCTGATCGCTTCACACGTTTCAGACCAGATTGACCAAGGAGGACAGATATGTCCCGTACCAATTTCATGGCCACATTCATGGCCACATTCATGGCCACATGCCTGGCCGCACTGATCGCCGTGCCAGTCGCCGCCGACAGCATCATGGTGATGGACCCCTATGCCCGTTCGGCCAGCAAGGCGGCCAAGTCGGGCGCTGCCTTTATGATGATCCACAACACCAGCGGGCAGGATGACAGGCTGCTGGCCGCCCGTTCCGACGCGGCGGCGCGGGTCGAGTTGCACACCCATATCGAAAAGGGCGACGGCATCCTGCAGATGGTGGAGATTGAGGGCGGCATTGCCCTGCCCGCCGGTGCCACCCACCACATGATGCGCGGCGGGGATCACGTGATGCTGATGGGGCTGACAGGCCCGCTGGCGCAGGACATGGAAATCGACGTCACGCTGGTCTTTGAACAGGCGGGTGAGGTTTCGGTGACGATCCCGGTGGACAATACGCGCAAGCCGGGGGCGGGCGCGCATAGCGGCCATAGCGGGCAGTCTGACTGAGAGCTTGGCGTGCTGGGGGCTCTGCCCCCGGCGCTGCGCGCCTCCCCCGGGATTTTTTTGTAACAGAGAACGGGGACCGGTCGCGCTGAGTTACGCGTTGAGGAGGCTGTCGACCCAGGCGGGGACGGATTCCGAGGCTTTGCCGGCACGGGTGTCGTCAAAGAGCGTGGCGTTTTCGCCGGGGTCCAGGTTTATCTCGATCGTCGCGGCGCCCACGTGGCGGGCCATCTGGACAAAGCCTGCGGCGGGATAGACGTTGCCCGAGGTGCCGATGGCTGCAAAGATATCGGCGCGCGCCAGGGCCTGTTCGATCCGGTCCATGTGATAGGGGATCTCGCCAAACCAGACGATGTCGGGCCGCGCCGTCGGGGCGCCGCAGCTTGGGCAGGCTTGGCCCACATGCATTTCCAGCGGGGCAGGCCAGCGATGATCGCAGGTGCTGCACAGCGCAGAATTAAGCGCGCCGTGCATATGCACCACCTGTTGGCTGCCCCCTTTTTCGTGCAGATCGTCGACGTTCTGGGTGACCAGCAGCAGATCGCCCTGATGCGCCGCCTCAAGCTTGGCCAGTGCCACATGCGCTGCGTTTGGCGTGGCCTCGGCGGCTTGGGCGCGGCGGGCGTTGTAGAAATCGACCACCAGTTGCGGGTTGCGCGCAAACCCTTCGGGTGTGGCCACATCCTCGATCCGGTGCTGGGCCCACAGCCCGCCTTCGTCGCGAAAGGTGCCCAGGCCGCTTTCGGCAGAGATGCCGGCGCCAGTGAGGATAACGATAGAGGGTTGCGCCATATTTTGGCTCGCTTTGCATGATGTTGTGGCATCTGACCCAGGCTGACCGGCAAAGGCAAGGCAGATGACGCACACAAGCAAACCGCTGTTTCGGTTTCGCGGGCCTTGGGCCATCCCGATGGACGTCATGCCCAGTGCGGTCATTTTCTACGCCCTTGCCTTTGCGCTGATTTCGGTCGGTCTTGACTGGTTGCAGGGGGCGTTCTGGCTGCCGGTGATCCTGTTCGTGTCGGTCTTTCTGCACGAGTTGGGCCATGCCTGGGCCGTGCGCCGCCAGGGCGCGCAGGTTGATCGGATTGCCTTTGTGGGCTTTGGCGGCTTTTGCCAGTTCACCGGGGCCAACGCGCGCGGGGCGCTGTGGATCACATTGGCGGGGCCTGCGGTGAACCTGATTTTGGCGATTTTGATCCTGCTTTTGGGGGTCGGGATGATGGCGATGATGATAAGTGGGCTGTTGCCCATCGCCGTGATCGCGTACGGCGCGCAGGCCTGGACCCTGATTGTGATCGTCGTGCTGATGAACCTGGCCTTGTGTTTTGGCAACCTGATGCCGTTCCAGCCGCTGGATGGCGGTCGGGTGGTGCATCTGTCGCTGGTCCGCGTCTTGCCCTTGGACCGGGCGATGCGGGTGGCGGGGGTGATCGGCCTTGTCAGCGGGGTGATTTGGATCCCCACGATGGCGTGGCTGCTGCTGGAGTGGGAGGTGATCTTTCCCGTGATCCCGAACCTGCGGACCCATTGGCGGATGATGTTTGGCCGTACCGATCTGGCCCATGTGCTCAGGCTGGAGGTCGTGCCGGAGCCTGCTGCGACCTAGCTGTCGAGCAGGCGCAGATCGCCGCTGAGCCAGGGCAACTGGCCCAACGCAGGCTCGATCATATGGGTGGAGATCAGGCGGCGCATGGTGTTGGCCACATCTGTCGGCACATTGCCCGCCCAATCGGCCGAGGCATACAGCGAGATCGTGCGCGAGAAGGGTTTGAAGGGCAGCGGGAACGCCTCGACCTGGTCATGAAAGCGGCCCGCGCGCATAAAGCCCAGGGGCGTGGTGACCGCCCAGCCGATGCGCCGCGCAACCATCGCCATCAGCGCCAGGTGGCTGCCAATTTCGAACCGGTCGGCGAGGTCCAGCTTTTGCCGGGCCAGGTGCGCCTCGATCTGACGCGAGATCAGCTGGTCACGTTCGTAGCGCAAAAACGGCAGGTCGTAGAGCGTGGGCAGCGGGTTGTCGCCGCGCACCGCGCCCTTGGGTGCCACCAGGATGAACGGGTCGCGCGCCAGCGGGTATTCCAGCACCCCATCGCGCATCGTACCGTCGCTGGCCGAGATGGCGATGTGCAGCCGCTTGTCGGCGATGGCCTGGAGGATTTCGTGGCTCGGGGCCGTGGCGAGGGTGAATTTGCAGCGCGTCAGGCTGTCGGCCAGGATGGTGACCAGGCGCGGCGTCAGATCGTTTTCGAAATCGTCGATCACCCCGATGGACAGGGCCGACAGGTGCGCAAGGTCCATCACCGTCAGCTCGGATTGCGCCAGACGCAGCTGCGACAGCGCGGCCTCGGCTCGGGTGAGAAAGCTGTGGCCTGCAGGCGTGAGGCGCATGGGCCGCTTGCCGTGATCGATCAGGTCGGTGGCCAGCGCGGTTTCCAGGTTGCGCAACTGCTGGCTGACCGCAGGTTGGCTCAGGCCCGTGACGGTGGCTGCTTGCGCCACGCTGCCGGTGGCGGCCAGCGCCTCGAATACTTCGAGGCCGCGCAATGTCACGCCTTTGCTCAGCATGGGTGTCTCCGGCTTGTTTTGTGTTTATTGAAACTGTGGCGCGCTTCGGTCAATGAAAATCGACGTGAGCGCCTTGGTATATTCCAGAGAGTCAATGATAGCATCGTCGCCTTGCCAGGGTTCGGATGCATGGGGCAAAGTGGCGGCATGAGGATTGCCACCGCCGCCTACCCGTTGGATGTGTTGCCCGACTGGGCGGCCTATGAGGACAAGTTGACCGCCTGGGTGGCCGAGGCCGTGCAGGGCGGCGCCGACCTGTTGGTGTTCCCCGAATATGGCGCGATGGAGCTGGCGACCCTGGCCGGGCCACAGGTGGCGGGCGATCTGGAGGCGTCGTTGCACGCGGTGGCAGAGCGGTTGCCCGAGGCGGATGCGCTGCATGCGCATCTGGCCGCGCAACATGACGTGCACATCCTCGCGGCCTCTGGCCCGGCGACGCAGGACCTGCCGCAGGCTGTGACGCGCCCGGTCAACCGCGCGCGGCTCTTTGCGCCGGGCGGCGCTGTGGGTGTGCAGGACAAGCAGATCATGACCCGGTTCGAGGCCGAAACCTGGGATGTCGTGCCGGGTGGGCCGCTGCGCCTGTTCGACACGGCGCTGGGCAAGATCGGCATACTGATTTGTTACGACAGCGAATTTCCGCTGCTGGGCCGGGCGCTGGCCGCGGCAGACTTTCTGCTGGTGCCCTCCGTGACCGAGGCGCTGTCGGGCTATTCCCGCGTCCGCATCGGGGCGCAAGCCCGCGCCTTGGAACAGCAATGCGTGACCGTGATGTCATCGGTCGTCGGGGCCGCACCCTGGTCCGAGGCAGTCGATATTTCGGTCGGGGCAGGCGGTATCTTTGGCCCGCCGGATGTCGGATTTCCCGAGGACGGTGTGATCGCGCTGGGTGCGCTGAACCAACCCGGCTGGACCTATGGCGATGTCGACCTGGCCGCAATCGCGCGCGTGCGGGCCGACGGCACCGTTTTGAACGCGCGCGACTGGGCCCGTCAAAGCGGTCGTGCCGATCCAGTCACAGTGACGCCATTGGCCTGATTTGCCCTTGAAATCATGGGCGACTGGGCGCATGTAGTGGCGCGCCCGCGTTTTTGGCGGGCAGTGTGCAAAAGGAGAGACCATGGCCAAGGAAGATACGCTCGAATTCCCCGGTGTCGTAAAGGAACTCCTGCCCAATGCGACGTTTCGGGTCGAGCTTGAGAATGGCCATGAGATCATCGCACATACGGCAGGGAAAATGCGCAAGAACCGCATCCGCGTTCTGGCAGGCGACAAAGTGCAGGTCGAGATGACCCCCTATGACCTGACCAAGGGTCGGATCAATTACCGGTTCAAGTAAGCGGCGTGGGCAGTCCGTTGATTGGGCTGCGCGGCACGTTGCTTTAGGCGCCCGCCGGGCGCGCTTGCGGTGCCTGCCCGTATGACTGAACGTCCCGCCCTCATCCTCGGCTCAAGCTCGCCCCGGCGTCTTGATCTGCTGGCCCAGCTGGGTCTGCGCCCCGACGCCGTGCGCCCGCCCGACATCGACGAAACCCCGGCAAAATCCGAACTGCCGCGCCCCTATTGCGCGCGGATGGCGCGGGAAAAGGCCGCCGCTGTGTCAGCGGGCGCAGGCGACGTTGTGCTGTGCGCCGACACCACGGTTGCCCTGGGCCGCCGCATCCTGGGCAAGCCTGCCGACGCGGATGAGGCAGAGGCGTTCCTGCGCCTCATGTCCGGCCGCCGTCACCGGGTGATCACCGCCGTGGCCGTCCGCAAGGGGGCGCAGCTGTGGGAAAAGGACGTGGTCAGCACCGTGCGTATGAAAGCGCTCAGCACAGAAGAAATCGCAGGCTACGTTGCCACCGGTGACTGGCAGGGCAAGGCGGGCGGCTATGGCATCCAAGGGCCCGCAGGCGCGTTCATCCCCTGGATCAGCGGATCGTTCACCGGCATCGTTGGGCTGCCGCTGGCCGAAACCGCGGGTGTCTTGCAGGCCGCAGGCATTGAGGTTTGGACATGAAGGGCCAACAGATCCTGCTGGATCACATCGGCGGACGCGAGGCTGCGGCCCGCATGCTCGACGGTCAGCTTGACGACCTGCTGATCGACGGCGATGCGCCGCGCCCCGGCACCGTCTATCGCGCGGTCACGGACCGGCCCGTGGCAGGGCAGGGCGGTATTTTTCTCAAGACCCCCGATGGCCCTGCCTATCTGCGCGGGGTCAAGGGCATCGGCCAAGGCGAAAGCGTGCAGGTCCAAGTGACGGGCTATGCCGAGCCTGGCAAGGCGATCCCGGTGTCGCACAAGCTGCTGTTCAAAAGCCGCTATGCCATCGTCACCCCAGACGCCCCGGGCCTGAACCTGTCGCGCAGCATCCGCGACGACGACATCCGCGACACGCTGCTTGCCCTGGCCCATGACGGGATGGAGGGCACCGCGATGGGCCTGATCCTACGCTCTGCCGCGGCCGAGGCGGACGCCGATGCGGTAGCCGAAGACATCGCCGCCATCCGCGATCTGGCCGAGGCCGTCACCGCCGATACAGGCGACGGGGTCGAGGTGCTTGCCCTCGGCGACGGCCCGCACGTTCTGGCCTGGCGCGACTGGACCGGACCTGCGGACGTGGTGACCGCCGCTGGCTGTTTCGAAGACCACGGCGTGCTGGACGCGCTCGACCGTGTCGGCGCTGCGATCCCGCTCGATGGCGGGGCGTCGATGTATGTCGAGGCCACGCGCGCGCTGGTCGCCGTCGATGTGAACACCGGCGCGGATGGGTCTTTCGCGGCAGGCCTGCGCGCAAACCTCGCCTGCGCCCGCGCCCTGCCCGCCGCTCTGCGCGTACGCGGTCTTGGCGGGCAGGTGACGGTGGACCTGGCGCCGATGCCGAAAAAAGAGCGCCGCAGCTTCGAGGCCGCCTTGCGTGCCGCATTGCGCGGCGACGACGTGGATACGGTGCTGGCCGGTTGGACGCCCTTGGGCCACTTCGAACTGCAACGCAAACGTGCCCGTCTGCCCCTGTCCGAGGTCCTGCGATGAGTTGCCCGATCTGCGCCACCGAAACCCACCCCAAATACCGCCCCTTCTGCTCGCGCCGCTGCGCGGACATCGACCTGGCGCGGTGGATGAGCGGGTCATACGCCGTGCCCTCGCAACGCGAAGAAGACCAGGACGTCCCCGACGCAGACCCACCGCTTCCCCACTGAGGCGCGGGGGAGGTTTTTTGTAAGTTTTGCTATGGACAGCGTTTGGTCTTCGTCCTATCACGCTGCGACCTGACGGCTCCGGCCGTCCCCGTGCCCGGGTAGCTCAGGGGTAGAGCAGTGGATTGAAAATCCTCGTGTCGGTGGTTCGATTCCGCCCCCGGGCACCACAACATACTGATTTCCTTTAATTAAATCAGATGTGTTGGCCGAGAGAATTGCTTCTCGGATATTATACACAGTTATACACTGAAAATCCGGTGCCCCCATGATTTCAGAATCCACTCAAAACCCGAACTCCGTCCAAGCGATCAAGCACCTGCGCGAAGGTCTTGCGGTCTACAAGACTGGCCGCAGTCCTAACTGGTTGATCCGGTTGCGTGATCCGTATTCCAAGAAGTATGTCACGCGGTCTTCGCGAGAAACGTCCCGTGTCGAGGCCATTGCTGCGGCCAACGAGTTCTCAGAGAGCTACTTTCGCAACCTGAACACGGATTTGGCGACATCGAAGGCGACGAGCTTCGAATACTACGCCGAGCAGATGTTACAGACGCAGGCGAGCAAGACCAAGCACCCTGAGAGCGACCGCAAGCTGCTCTACCGCCAGGAAGACGGGCTTCTTGCGCACTTTGGTCCCTATGACGTTTCGAAGGTCACGCCGAAAATGATCCGAGAGTATCTCGCCCTGCTCGATGCGAACCGAAAGAAGCCTCTAGCGGAATCAACGCGGGCAAAGCACGTAATCATCATCCGCAAAGTCCTCTCGCTGGCCGTCGAGGACGGATTGATCAAGACACTGCCCCTTTTGCCGAAGCAGAAGACTGTCGACAGCCCGAGGACATCTTTCACCGACCGGTCGTATCGGCAGTTCATGCGCGTCGGCACTGAGTGCGTGGCGAACGGCGACAAGGTTCGTGGGGTCCGCATCTGCCATCATCACCTGAAGATGTTCCGGTTCATGGTCCATAGCTTCTTAAGGCCAACTGAAGGGGAGTTATTCGGCCTGAAGCACAAGGACATAACAGTCGAAGGCGACCCTGCGCACCTTCAGATGAACCTACCTCGCGGGAAGACAGGCAGGCGGATCAGTGTGACGATGCCGCTTGCCGTCGTGATCTATAAGGGGTTCATGAACCTACAAACGGGTGAGATGCCTGATCCTGACGAGTATGTCTGGATGCCGGAGTATCCAAACCGGACAACGGCGATCAACACGGCGCGGCGCATCTTCAACCACATCCGAGACTGTGCGGGGCTGTTCGATGAAGACAACAAGCTGTCCCCGTACTCGTTCCGGCACTACGCGATCCAGTCGCGGCTGCTTGGCTCGAACGGCAAGGTCAACATCTACACGCTGGCGAAGAACGCTGGGACGTCGGTGGACCAGCTCGAGCGGTTCTACATGAAGAACATGCCGCTCTCGAAGGAGCTGATCGAGAACCTGCATAGCAGGGATTGAGGGCGGGAACCGCTCATCTGCGCATGTGCGGCTAAATCAGACTCCATCCTAAAACCGAAGGGTAGTAATTTGCAGCAGGTGGGACATGAAACAAACCCGCTGTTACTGAGCACTATCCGGCCATATGAAGACTCTTGACTTCCCGACGAGTGAAAATCTGAGCAAGCTAACAGCCACATGTTGTTGGCCTCGGCTTATATTGCGCCAGATAAGGTGTTATATCTCAACAATCCTCCTGGCGGGAATCGAGATTTGCAAAAGAGAGTTACGGCCAATCAGCGCATTGGCGAAATCGGGGAGAAGGCAGCGAACCTTCAGTTCTTGCGAATTGGTTTCCAATGAAGTGGTCCCGCTTTTTCGGACAGGTTTGCAGCGTTTCTAAGGTGTATCGGGTTTAGGTTTCATGCTGCTTTCGCTTGTTCCAAGCTGCCCCAATATGCGTCTTCGGGTGTTTGCCGATCAAGTGCGGAATGTGGGCGGTCTGAGTTGTAGAATACCATCCAGTTTTTGAT
>JBCBHS010000013.1:0-96507 GCA_038525395.1 Pseudomonadota bacterium
CCCAAGCCGCGTCGCGTCTTGGCGCAGCACCTCGGTCTCCGCTTCGGCGCGCAGCTTGGCGATGTTTTGCGCGATCAGCCGTTGGCCCACGCGCCCGTTTTCCACGAACACGGCAGAGGCTGCGCCGCGCGACAGCGCCTCAAGCCCCAGCGCGCCGGTGCCTGCAAACAGGTCCAGCACATGGGCACCGGCCAGCACATTGCGGTGCGCCAGCATCGAAAACAGGCTCTCGCGCACGCGGTCAGGCGTGGGGCGCAGATGCGCGCCGGGATCGCCCTTGCCCACCAATGCCAGGGGCACGCCGCGCCAGCGCCCGGCGATGATCCTCACCGCAGCAGCGCCTTGAGGTCCGCGGCCGCATCGCCAACCACAGACGGGTCCGGCGATTTGCCCGCCTCGATCAACCGCTTGCCGATCATATATCCGCGCGGGTCGTTGGCCGCATCGACGGCCAGCAGCGTGTCGTCCTTGTAGTACCAGAACGACTTGGCCGCGCCGCCATCGCGGGTGACCACATGGGTATAGCCAGTGTTCAGCCCCGCGATCTGCAATTTGACGTCATACTGATCCGACCAGAACCAGGGCCGCGCAACATAGTCCTTGCCTGAGCCCATGATGTTCTCGGCCACGCATTCCGCCTGATCGATGGCGTTGGGCACGCTTTCCAACCGGATGCGTTGCCCGTGAAAGGGGAAGGACGCACAATCGCCCGCCGCCCACACATGCGGGGCCGAGGTGCGGCCCCGCGCATCTGTCGCAATGCCATTGTCGATGGTGATCCCCGCCGCCTCGGCCAGGGCCGTGCCCGGCACGATGCCCACGCCGACGATCACAAAATCCACATCCAGCGCGCTGCCATCGGACAGCTCTGCCCCCGTCACCGCGCCCGCGCCCATCAGACGGGCCAGGCCCACACCCTCGCGGATATCCACCCCATGTTCGGTGTGCAAAGCACGGAAGAATTCGCTCGTCTCCGGCGCCGCCACCCGCTGCAGGATGCGGTCCGCCATCTCGACCAGGGTGACGTGCAACCCCTGCTTGGCCGCCACCGCCGCCGCCTCCAACCCGATATAGCCGCCGCCCACGATCAGCACCCGCGCGCCCTCGGCGAACCGGGGCGCCATCGCGTCCACATCCGCCAGATCGCGAACCACGAACACCCCGTCCAGATCGCCGCCAATCGCGGCAGGCAAGCGCCGGGGCACGGACCCGGTGGCCAGCACCAGATCGGTGTACTCCAGCACCTCATCCCCCACCGTCACCGCCAGCGCGCCGGTGTCGATGGCCGTCACCTCGGCCCCCAGACGCAGGTCGATGTCGTGCTCTGCATAAAACGCCTCGGGCCGCAGAAACAGGCGGTCCAGCGGCATGTCGCCCATCAGATAGGCCTTGGACAGCGGCGGGCGCTGATAGGGCGGCACCGGCTCGGCCCCGATCAGCGTCACGCGCCCGTCAAAGCCACCGTTGCGCAGCTTGGCCACGCAGGATGCGCCCGCTTGCCCTGCCCCAATCACCACCACATGGCCCATCGCGTTCACCTTTGTCCTCGCCCTTTGCAAGGCCGCAGCCTATATCGCACAGCAAGACAGACGCAATTCCAAGAAAGGCCCAAGCATATGGCAATCTCCCCAGGCGACACGCTTCCCGACGCAACACTGGTCTACATGAGCGACGAAGGCCCCGCGACAGTGCAGCTGTCGGACAAGACCAAGGGCCGCAAGGTCGTCATCTTTGCCCTGCCCGGCGCCTTCACCGGCGTGTGCAGCACGGCCCACGTGCCCAGCTTTGTCCGCACCAAGGACCAGTTCGACGCCAAGGGCGTGGACGAGATCATCTGCATCTCTGTCAACGACCCCTTCGTCCTGCAGGCCTGGGGCGACAGCACCGGCGCCGCGGCGGCGGGGATCACGATGCTGGGCGACGCCGAGGCTGCGTTCACCAAGGCGATGGGCCGCGACTTTACCGCCCCGCCCGCAGGCCTGATCAACCGGTCCAAACGCTACGCGATGGTGGTCGACGATGGCACCGTCACGCTGCTGCAAGAGGAAGAAAACCCAGGCGTCTGCGACGTCTCGGGCGGTGAGGCGCTGCTCGAAGCGATGTAGCCCGCGCCAAATCACAATGACGCAAAAGGCCCCCGGTTTCGGGGGCCTTTTGCCTTTGGATCACGCGTGGCTCACTCGGCGGCGTGTACGATGGTGCGGGTGGGGAACGGGATGTCGAGGCCGGCGCTATCCAACGCCTCCTTCACCGCACGCTTCATATCCGCCTGGTACTGAAAGTACTCTGCGCTGTCGCACCACACGCGCACCAGGAAATCCACCGAACTGTCGCCCAGGTTGTTCACCTGGATAAACGGCGCGGGGTCACTGTGCGACCGGTCATCGGCCATGATCGTATCGCGGATCACGTCCTCCGCCTGCTTCAGGTTCACGCCATATCCCACGCCAAAGGTCCACTCGGCCCGGCGCTTGGGGTAGACCGAGTAGTTGTCGATCACATTGCCCCACACTTCCGAATTGGGGATGATCACCTGCACGTTGCTCAGGTCCGCCAGTTCGGTAAAGTTCAACGTCACGTCCTTGACCGTGCCCATCTTGCCCGCAACCGACACGAAATCACCGATCTTCAGCGGGCGGAACAAGATCAGCATGACGCCCGCCGCCACGTTCGAAAGGGTGCCTTGCAAGGCCAGACCAATGGCCAGACCGGCCGCGCCAACCGCGGCGACAACCGATGTGGTCTGCACGCCAAAGGTGTTCAGCACCACCAAAAACGTAAAGCCCAGCACGGTGTAACGCACCAGCGAACCCAGAAAGTTAAACAGCGTGTCGTCCAGATGCGCGTGGTTCAACCCGATCTTGCGCACGCGGCGGCCCAGCCACGCGGCCACGGACCAGCCCACGAACAGGATGGCGATGGCCGCCAAGACCGACCCCACCAAGGACGCGAGGATCTCCACCGACAGAAAATCGGACACAGGTTTGCCATTCCACACCTCGGTGGACATCAACTCTTGCAAATAGTCCATGATCAGCCCGCCAGGCCGTCCATCTTGCGCGCCAGCTTGACATCCAGCGTGCTCAACCCGCCCACGTCATGGGTGGTCAGCGTCACCTCGACCGTCTTGTAGACATTCGACCATTCCGGGTGGTGATCCCACTTTTCCGCCCAGATCGCCACGCGGGCCATCCAGCCAAAGGCGTCGACGAAATCGGCAAAGCTATAGGTCTTGTGGATCGCATCGCGCCCGTCCACCAGGGTCCAGCCGGTCTGCATCAGCGGCGCCAGCAGGGTGTCGCGCGTCTCGTCGCTTAGTTTGTCAGTCATTCCTGTTCCTCAATCTGGACCCGCTTAAAGGGCCCGTAATCCGTCAGCACTTCGATCTCTTCCTCGATGGCCTCACGCTCGGCGGCCAGATAGTTGGCAATCGCCTCGGCAAAGCCCTGGTCGCCGACCCAGTGCAGGCTATGGGTTTGCGTCGGCAGGTATCCCCGCGCCAGCTTGTGTTCGCCCTGCGCCCCCGCCTCGACTCGCGCCAGCCCGTGGGCAATGGCGATGTCGATGGCCTGATAATAGCACAGTTCGAAATGCAGGCAGTCGTGATGCTCGATACAGCCCCAATAGCGCCCGTATAACGTCTGCGCGCCGATAAAGTTCAATGCCCCCGCCACATAGCGCCCGTCACGCGCGGCCAGCACCAGCGCCATGTCATCGCGCAGCGTCTCTTGGGCGATGTCGAAAAACCGGCGCGTCAGATAGGGCGTGCCCCATTTGCGCGCGCCCGTGTCCTGATAGAACTGCCAAAACGCATCCCAATGCTCGGGCCGCAGGTCGTCGCCGGAATAGGTATGCAGCGTCCCGCCAAAACCTTGGGCGCGCTGCCGCTCCTTGCGGATGTTCTTGCGCTTGCGGCTGCTCAGGCTCGCCAGAAAATCGTCAAAGCTGGCATAGCCGTCGTTCAGCCAGTGAAACTGCTGCGTTGTGCGCGGCATCAGGCCCAGATCGGCGCCCGCCGTCCGCTCTTCTTCGGTGCAAAAGGTGATGTGCAGCGAACTCAGCTTGTTGTTCGCGCCCAGCTGCACCGCCCCCTGCACCAGCGCCGACAGCCCCGTCTGGGCAAAGTCGGGATGGGTCAGAAACCGCCGCCCCGTCGCGGGCGTGTGCGGCACCGCAATCTGCAGCTTGGGGTAATACCGCCCGCCCGCGCGCTCATAGGCGTGGGCCCAGTTGTGATCAAAGATGTATTCGCCCTGGCTGTGCCCCTTGGCGTACATCGGCGCCACGCCGATGGTCTGGCCCGCCAGCACCGCTTGCAGGTATTGCGGCTGCCACCCCGTCCCCGCACCCACCGAATTGCTGTCCTCCAGCGCCTTGAGAAAGCGGTAGGTGGTGAACGGGTCATTGGGCCGTCCGCCCGCCGCCGCTTCGGGGCAGGCGCAGGCGTCCCATTCGGCGGCGTCAATCTCGCTCAGGCGGGATAGAACGCGAATTTCAATCTCTTGCTCGGACAAGGCAGGACCCGGCTGTTGGCGTTAGAGGGGGTTATGTGTGGCGTGCGCGCGGCGCTTCAACCGGGATGCACGGCCAAGTAGCCCTCAAAGGTCACATTCTGCGCCACCTGGCGCGCCTCTGCCTCCGCTTGCGCCGACCGGATGGTCCAGCACAGCACATCCGCGCCCGCCGCTTGCAGCGCCGCGACGCGCGGGCGGGCCAGGTCGCGGGCGTCGTGGCTGATGAAGGACGCGCCGACCCGGTCGTAGTCCGGGATATCCCTCAGCCGCGCACAGGTCGCCTGCGGCAGCGGCCAATCCTTGGGGTCATAGCCACTGGTCACCAACCCGCGCGGCAGATCGGGGCGCAGTTCGGCCAGGCGCGCAACGCTGTGCGGATTGAACGACATCAGCGCGACCGGCCCTTGGTAGCCGTGCAAGGCGCGCGCGGTGGCGGCCTCGAGCGTGCCGATATCAGGGCCCATCGCCCCGTCCTGGTCCTTCAACTCGATCAGCAGGGGCACCTGACCGGCCACGATGTCCAACACTTCATCTAGGGGTGGTACCCCCTCGCTCCCCCCAAGGAGTGACGTCGACACAAGTGTCCCCGCGGGGACAGCCCGCACCGGCCCCGTCCCGTCGGCCAGCCGGTCCAGCGCATAGTCGTGAAACACCATCGCCTGATCGTCCGCACTCAGCTGAAGATCGATCTCGATGCCATAGCCCCGGGCGATGGCCGCCCGGATCGCCGCGCGGCTGTTCTCGGGCCGCCCGTCGGTCACGTCATGCAGCGCCCGGTGGGCGATGGGCGCGGTCAGGAACGCCTGTGGCAGGGCCGGGGTCATGAGATTTGAAAGATGCCTTCGATCTCAACCGCCACGCCCAGCGGCAGTGACGCCGCCGACACCGCCGACCGGCTGTGCCGTCCCGCATCCCCCAACGCCTCGACGAGAAAGTCCGAGGCGCCGTTGACCACCTTGGGCTGCTCGGTGAAATCGGCGGTCGAGTTCACGAAGCCGGTCAGCTTGACCACCCGCACCAGCCGCTCGATATCGCCGCCGCAGGCCGCCTTGACCTGCGCCAGCAGGCTGATCGCACAGGTCCGCGCAGCCGCCGCCCCGTCTTCAACCGAAAACCCGTCGCCCAGCTTGCCGGTGATCAACCCATCCGGCCCGTTCGAGATCTGGCCCGAGACATAAAGGATGTCGCCCACCTGCACGTAAGGCACGTAGTTCGCCGCGGGCGCGGGGGCGTCGGGCAGGGTGACCCCAAGGGCCTCGAGTTTCGCAGTGATCGACATCGGCTGTCCTTTCAAATCGCATTCACCGCGACGCTAGACCGCCCGTGTGACAGGGGAAAGGCCCCGCCGGGATTTTCGGTCAGGATTCGCGGAACGCCCGGTTGAAATAATCCGCCACCGGCTTGACCAGGTAAGCCATCGGCGACCGGTCCGCGGTGCGGATGAACGCCTCGACCGGCATGCCCGGGATCAGCACCTGGCCGTCGCTCAGCTTGCCCAACTCGCCAGGGTTCAACACGATCTCGGCCCGGTAATAACTGGCGCCCTGCACCTCGTCCTCGAACGAATCCGCCGACACCAACGCGACCTCGCCGATCAGTTCGGGCGTCGTGCGTTGATCCAGCGCGGAAAAGCGCAGGTTGACCTGCTGGCCCGCGATGATCTGGTCGATGTGGATCGGGTCGACGCGCGCAGCGATGACCAGCGGGCGGTCCTGCGGGATCAGGAACAGCACCGGGTCCGCGCCGCGCACGACCGACCGCAGGGTCTGCACCCGCATGTTGTAGACGATGCCCGACACCGGCGCGCGGATCTCCATCCGCTCGATATCCGTCAGCAGGCTAAAGCGTTGCTCGATCAGTTCCAACTCGCGTGTGCGCAGGTCGCGCAGCCGCGTGATCGCGTCCTCGCGCCGTTGCGAGTCCAGGCGCAGCACCTCGATCTCGATCTCGGTGATCCGCTGTTCCGACTGCGCCTTGGACGCCGCCAGTTCGCCCAGCCGCCCATCCAGCGAGGCCGACTGCCGCTGCAAGGCCAGCACGCCCGAGGCGGGCGCAAGGCCCCGGTCAAAGAGGCTTTGCTGGGCCACTAGCTCTTGCTCGATCAGTTCGAGCTGGCGGGCAAAGGACCGTTCCTGCGCCTCGATCCCAAGGATCTGGTTGCGGGTCTGACCCGCGCGTTTTTCCAACTGCTCGGCCTGGCGGGCGATGGAATCGCGGCGGGCAAAGAAAAGGTTGCGCTGCCCCTCGACCAGTTCGCGGACCTCGGGGCGCACCTCCTGCATCTCGAGCAGTTCGTCGTCAAAGGTGATCGTATCCCGCTCGTCCCGCTCGGCCTCGAGCCGTCCCCGCCGGGCCATGAATTCGAAAAGCTGGCTTTCCACGATGGCGAGGCTGGAGGCCAGTTGCTGCACGTCGAGCTGGATCAAGAGGTCACCGGCCGCAACCGTGTCACCCTCTTTCACCGCGATCTCGGCCACGACACCGCCAGTGGGGTGCTGCACGATCTGGCGGTTCTGATCGACCTCGATCCGGCCCGGCGCGATGATGGCGCCCGCGATCTGCGTGAACCCAGCCCAGGCGGCAAAGCCCCCCAGCAAGACGACAAGGCCAAAGACACCCAGCAGCACCGGCGCTGTGGCAGACCACTTTTTGTCGCTCATGTCACACCTCCTGCGGTGGCGGGCGCGCGTTGGATTTCTTGGTGGTTTTTCACCATCGACTTCAGCACCTCGTCCTTGGGGCCAAATGCTGTGCGTACGCCACCGTCGATCACAAGCAGTAGATCGCATTCCTGGATGGCTGCTGGCCTGTGCGCCATGATGATGACCGACCGGCCTTCGGCCTTGGCGCCGCGAATGGCCTGGTTCAGGGCCTGCGTCCCGTCGTTGTCGAGGTTCGAGTTCGGTTCGTCCAGGACCAGGATCACCGGATCGTCATAGAGCGCACGCGCCAGCCCGATGCGCTGGATCTGACCGCCCGACAGGCGCTGTTGACCGGCGTTCACGCGGGTGTCGTAGCCTTCGGGCAGTTCCAGGATCATCTCGTGCGCGGCGGCCTTTTTGGCGGCTGCCACCACCTTGGCCGCGTCGGGTTGCCCCGCCAGCCGCGCGATGTTTTCCGAGATGGTCCCGTCAAAGAGCTGCACCCGCTGCGGCAGGTATCCGATATGCTGACCCAGCACCGCCGGTTCGTATTGATCAAGGGCCGCGGCATCCAAGCGGATCGACCCGCCCGCGGGCCGCCACACGCCTGTGAGGCAGCGGGCCAGCGTGGATTTGCCCGCGCCCGAGGGGCCGATGACACCCATGGCGTGGCCCGGCGGCAAGTCAAAGTTGAGGCTGCGCAGCGCGGCGGTCTTTTCGCCCGGGGCGACGACCGTCAGCGATTTGGCCACCAGCCGCGCCTTGGGCTTGGGCAGGGCGGTGCGCTGCGGTTCGGGTGCAACAGCGCCCAGCAGTTCCGACAGGGCCGCCCAGCCCTTGTTGGCGCGTTGGACAACCTGCCATTGGGTCAACATCAGCTCGATCGGCGCCAGCGCCCGGCCCAGCAGGATCGAGCCTGCGATCATCGCGCCCGGCGTCATCTGATCCTGCAGCACCAGATAGGCGCCCAAGCCCAGCATCGCGCTTTGCAAAAACAGGCGCAGCGTCTTGGTCAGCGAGGTAAAGCCGCCGCCGACATCCGTGGCCTTGATCTGTTCTTCCAGCGCCATCTGGCGGGCGACCTGCCAGCGGTCAAAGGCGGCGTCGCGCATACCCATGGCTTGCACCATCTCGGCCTCGATCCGCAGCTGGTCGGACATGTGTTCGGCGTGCTGGCCTGCATGCCCTGCCTTGTTCAGCGGCGTGCGCGACAGGATCTGGTTGGCCACCGCGATCAGGATCAGCAGACCACCACCCGCCACGGCCAGCCAGCCCAGCAGGGGGTGAAAGATGAAAATCCCGGCAATGAAAATCGGCGTCCAGGGCAAGTCGAAAAACGCCATTAGCACGGGCGAGGTCATGAACCGCTGCACCGCCTCTAGATCCGACAGGCCCGATTGGGTGCGCAGATCGGGCGCGACCGCCGCCTTGCGCACCACGGCGTCGAACACGCGGCGATCCAGGTCAGCCTGAAAGCGCGCGCCGACGCGCGCCATGATGCGCCCACGGGTGTAATCCAGCACGCCCATCACGCCATAGAGGAACACGACCAAGAGCGAGAGCGCGATCAACGTCTCCTCGCTGCGGCTGCCCAGCACGCGGTCGTAGACCTGCAACATATACATCGGGCCGGTGAGCATCAGCATGTTGGCAAACAGGCTGAAAATGCCCACGGCCCAGTACAAGCCACGGCTTTTGCCACGGGCCGCGCGCAGTTCGCTGAGGCCCCGGGAGATCAGTTCATTCTGCATCGGCACCTTTTCGCTCGATTTTGCCGCATGGGCTAGGTTTCTTTTACCTTTGGCGTAATTTGCCTGTCACGCAACTGCCACAACGCGCCAATTCCGCCTGTAGGCCTATGGGCATCTGGCACAAAGGGATTAAGTAGCTGATAAGCATAGAAGCCGGAGATTTCCATTGACCCTTTTTGCCCGCTTGCTGCGTGGTGCACTTTTGCTGCTGTCCGTCTGTGCCGTTGCCGCCTGTGCAACCGCCCCGCAGGACACTGTTTCAGAAGATGGCATTTTCGATCCCTACGAGGCGCAGAACCGCAAGGTGCATGCGTTTAACCGCGGGTTGGACCGGGCCATCGTGCGGCCTGCGGCCATTGGGTATTCGACGATCCTGCCGGATGATATCGAGGACAGCGTCGGCAACTTTGCCCGCAACCTGGGCGAGCCGTCGGTGATCGTGAATTCGGTGCTGCAGGGTGATCTGCAGGGGGCGGGCCAATCGTCGGTCCGGTTTGTCACCAATTCGACCTTGGGCATTTTGGGCCTGTTCGACGTGGCCAACGAATTTGACCTGGCCCCGCGGGACACGGATTTTGGCGAGACGCTGTATGTGTGGGGGGTGGGCGAAGGCGCCTATATCGAACTGCCGGTGCTGGGCCCGTCGACCGCGCGCAACACCACCGGCAAGGTGGTTGATCTGTTTACCAATCCGCTCAGCTATACGCTGGACAGCCCCGAGGCGTATTACGGCACGGTGGCCGGTGTGGCCTCTGGCCTGAGCACGCGGGGGCGGTTCACCGACACGGTGGATTCGATCCTGTACGAGAGCGCCGACAGCTATGCCCAGGCGCGCCTGATCTATTTGCAGAACCGCCGGTTTGCCCTGGGCGACGGTGCTGCCACGACTGAGATTGATCCATTTGGACTGGATACGGAGGGTTTTTGAGATGAACCGCAGACACTTTCTGGCGATGGGCGGCGGCGCCGCGTTGATCCTGCCCGCGATGCCTGCGCTGGCGCTGACCGAGGCCCGCGCCGAGCGGTTGGTGAACACGCTGGTGGCGGACATCAACGGCGTCATCGCCTCGGGCAAGGGCGAGACGGCGATGTTCCGCGATTTCGAGCGTATCTTTGCCCGCTATAGCGACACCTCCTACATCTCGGCCTATGCGATGGGCGTCGATGGCCGCCGCGCGTCGGGTGCGCAGAAGCGCGCGTTTTCGGATGCGTTCCAGGGCTATATCGCGCGCAAATACGGCGCGCGGTTCCGCGAGTTCATCGGCGGGCGCCTAGAGGTGAAGGGCGTCAAGCAGGTGAAGAACTGGTACGAGGTGGAGACAACCGCGTTTCTGCGCGGCGAGGCGCCGTTTGCCGTCACGTTCCATGTGTCTGACCGCACCGGCAAGGACCTGTTTTTCAACATGTTTATCGAGGGCGTGAACCTTTTGCTGACCGAGCGGACCGAGGTCGGCGCGTTGATCGACCGCAATGGCGGCAGCATCGACGCGATGATCGACGACCTCAAGCGCGCGGGCTAGGCCTGCGCCGGTCGCTAGCGGCTTTCGCCGGGGATCGGGTTTTTTGGCGTCGGCTCGCGCGTGCCGCCGCCCAAGATGTCACGCACCAGCATTTCAATCAGGCCTTCGGTCGTGCGCGGCACCTCGCGGTCGCGCGGGGTGGTGGGCGCGGGTGCGGGCGCCGGGCGGGCCTGAGCGGGCGCTTGCATCGGCAGGGCGCGCTGCGGCAGCCCGTCGTGCACGCGGATCATCGTCTCGCGCCAGATCTCGGCAGGCAGGCCGCCGCCTGTCACGCCGGTGAGCGGCGTGTTGTCGTCATAGCCCATCCAGACCCCTGCCACGTAATCCGCGGTAAAGCCGATGAACCAGGCGTCGCGGGCGGCTTGGGTGGTGCCGGTCTTGCCTGCGACCTCCCACCCGCCGAACTGCGCGCGGGCGCCGGTGCCTTGGCTGACGACCTTTTCCATCATCCAGATCAGTTGCGCCGCGGCGCTGTCCTGGATCACCCGTTCGCCGATGCCGCCGCCGGTGCCCATCAACGGCTCTGCATCGCCTTGCAGGCGCAGGTCGACCAGCCCGTAGGGTGTGACGGACGAGCCGCCGTTGAGGATGCCCGCATAGGCGCCCGTCATCTCTAGCAGCGTGCTTTCCGAAGCGCCCAGCGCGAGGGCGGGCCCTTCGGCCAGGTCGCTTTCGATGCCAAAGTCGCTGGCGACCTTGCGCACCAGTTCGCGGCCCACGCTTTCCGACACCTTGACCGCGGGGATGTTCAGCGACTGCGCCAAGGCTTGGGTCATCGTCACCCGACCCTTGTAATCGTTGGTGTAGTTGCGCGGCGACCAGGGGCCAGAGCCGGGGATGTTGATCGTCAGCGGCGCGTCATCGACGGTGTCCTGGGGCGAATAGCCCAGTTCGAGGGCCGCGGCGTAGACAAAGGGTTTGAAGGCCGACCCGGTTTGCCGTTCGGCCTGGATCGCGCGGTTAAACACGCCCGAGACTCGCGTTTCGCGCCCGCCGACCATCGCGCGCACGGCGCCGTCGGCGCCCATCACGACGATGGCCGCCTGGGCCTTGGACCCCGCGCGGACCTTGTTGTCGAACACGAATTGCAGCGCTTCTTCGGCGCCGCGTTGCAGGCGCTGGTCAAGCGTGGTGCGGATAATCACGTCTTCGGTCGTGTTGCGGGTGAAAAATTCGGGGCCCGTGGACATGACCCAATCGGCGAAATACCCGCCAGCCTTGCGCCGCGCGGCGGGCGACAGGGTGGCGGGGGTTTGCTGCCACTGCGCGACCTCGGCGTCCGACAGATAGCCCTGTTCGCCCATCAGGCGCAGGACGGTGGCCGCGCGGTCTTGGGAGCGTTGCAGGTCGGACGTGGGCGCCATGCGCGAGGGTGCGGTCAAAAGGCCCGCGATCATCGCGCCCTCGGACGGGGTCAGGGCCGCAGCAGGTTTGCCGAAATAGCGTTGCGAGGCGGCCTCTGCCCCATAGGCGCCACCACCCATATAGGCGCGGTTGAGGTAGATCGACAGGATCTCGTCCTTGGAATACTTCGCCTCCATCGCGAGGGCGTAAATCGCCTCTTTCCCCTTGCGTTGCAGTGATCCGCGGCGGCAATCGGCGACATAGGCCGCCTCGGATTTCCACTCGGACGGGTCGTATTCGACGCCAAGGCACAACAGCTTGGCCGTTTGCTGAGTGATGGTCGAACCGCCGTGGCCCTGCAGCGCGCCGCGCCCTTCGCTGAGGTTGATGCGCACAGCACTGGCGATGCCGCGGGGGCTGAGGCCGAAGTGGCGGTAGAACCGCTTGTCCTCGGTCGCGACGACGGCGTTCTTGAGGTGGGGCGAGACGGTTTGCGCGGTCACGGCGCCGCCAAACTGGTCGCCGCGCCAGGCAAACACCTTGCCCTCATTATCCAGCAGGGTGACAGAGCCGCGGGCGCGGCCATCCAGCAGCGTGTCCACCTCTGGCAAGGTCGTCCAGACATAGCCGACCGCAAGCCCGAGGATCAGGCAGGCAACCGTGCCCACACGCCAGGTGGCGGTCCAGATCAGGCGGATCAGCCCACGAAAGACGCGCGCGACGAAACCGCGCCGTTTGGCGGGCGCGGCGGCACGTTTGCGCCGCTGCGCAGGCTTTTTCGCAGCCGCCTTTGGTTTGGATTTGGGGTAGCGACGGTCGGCCACCAAAGGCTTTTTGCCCTTTTTTGAATCACGCATTGTCGACCCCTGCCCGGCCTTATGTTTAACGATATAGTATCTTGTTTTTGCGACTTTGCCACGGGGCGCACGCGCGCTATCGCGATTCTTGTTTGCCCAGTTTTTACGCTAAATCGCCAGATTGCGCATTTTTTATGCACACCGGCGATGCAAGGCCTGCGGATTCAGTGGGCGAAACTTTGCCCCGTCGCCCCAATGTCCTCTTTTGCCACGCATATCGCAGGGCGACCTGCCAAACGAAGGGGACACCTGGTGAAACTCATCATTGCAACGATCAAGCCGTTCAAGCTGGAAGAGGTCCGCGAAGCGCTGACCGAAGCCGGTGTGCGCGGTATGATGGTCACGGAAATCAAGGGCTTCGGCTCTCAATCGGGTCACACGGAGATCTATCGCGGCGCGGAATACGCGGTGAATTTCGTGCCCAAGGTCAAGATCGAGATTGTGGTTGCCGAAAGCATGGCCGACCAGATCGTGCAGACCATCACCAAAACGGCCCAGACGGGCAAGATCGGCGACGGCAAAATCTTTGTCCTCGACGTCGAACAGGCCGTGCGCGTGCGCACCGGCGAAACCAACGAAGACGCCATCTAAGCGCACCAACATAGGGAAAACACGGACAATGAAACTTAGCAAATACCTCCTCGTTGGCGCGGGTCTGACCGCATTGCCGACGCTGGCGCTGGCGCAAGACGCCGCCCCGGGCTTTGACGAGATCGGCCCTTATATCATGACGACCCTGCTGTTCTGTATGGCGGGTTTCCTTGTGTTCTTCATGGCCGCAGGCTTTGCCATGCTGGAAGGCGGCCTGGTCCGGTCGAAGAACGTGGCCATGCAGATGACCAAGAACATCGCGCTCTTCTCGATCGCGGCGATCATGTATTGGCTCGTGGGCTTCAACACGATGTATCCCGGCGACTTCAACGGCTATTTCGCCATTGGCGGTCAGACGGTGCTGGATGCGGTTGGCGTGTCGGCGGCGGATGCCGCGTTGGATTACGCGTCGGTCGGGTCCGACTTCTTCTTCCAGTTGGTGTTTGTGGCTGCGACCGCGTCCATCGTGTCGGGTGCCGTGGCCGAACGCATCAAGCTGTGGCCGTTCCTGATCTTTGTCGTTGTTTTGACTGGCTTTATGTACCCGATCTCGGGGTCCTGGCAGTGGGGCGGCGGTTGGCTGTCCGAAGCGGGCTTCTCCGACTTTGCCGGCTCGACCGTCGTGCACTCTGTCGGTGGCTGGGCTGCTTTGGCGGGTTGTATCGTGCTGGGTCCGCGTCTGGGCAAGTACAAGGACGGCCAAGTGAACCCGATGCCCGGGTCGAACCTGGCGCTGGCCACTTTGGGTACGTTCATCCTGTGGCTGGGTTGGTTCGGCTTTAACGGTGGTTCGCAGCTGGCAATGGGCACCGTGGGTGACGTGTCGGACGTGTCGCGCATCTTTGCCAACACCAACATGGCGGCGGCAGCCGGTGCTGTGACGGCGCTGATCCTGACGCAGGTGATGTACAAAAAGCCTGACCTGACCATGGTGCTGAACGGCGCGCTGGCAGGCCTGGTGTCGATCACGGCCGAGCCGCTGGCGCCCACCCTGTTTGGTGCCCTGTGGATCGGTGCCGTGGGTGGTGTGATCGTGGTATTTACCGTGCCGCTGCTGGACAAGCTGAAGATCGACGACGTCGTCGGCGCCATTCCGGTTCACCTGTTTGCGGGGATCTGGGGCACCATCGCGGTGATCTTCTACAACTCGGACGCAGCTCTGATCACGCAGCTGACCGGCATTGTGGCCTATGGTGTGTTCACCTTTGTCGCCTCGCTGATCGTCTGGTTCATCCTCAAGGCGGCCATGGGTATCCGTGTCAGCGAAGAGGACGAGATGACAGGCTTGGACATGTCCGAACTGGGCATGGAAGCCTACCCGGATTTCTCGAAAGGCTGAGGTCTCCTTCCCCTCATCTAGAGAACCGACTGGCCGGGCGTTCGCGCCCGGCCTTTTTCATTTGTAAAACCTGCGCGCGCCGCATTAACCCGCCGAGCGCAACACCCTGGGGCCGTGCCTGCGCCGCTGTGAAATGCGCAGTGTGCGGGGCGAAATGCGCAGTTTGGACGGCCTGATTTGGCACGAGATTTCGGGTGTTTTGCGAAACTGCGCAGTTTGCGGGGCAAAGCGCGCAGTTTGGCCCTGCGCGCGCAAGGCACCGGGTTAACGCAACGGGTTTTGCATGAAATTTATGCAGCACGCGGGACGCGGAAGGCGCGCGAAAGGTGCGCGCAGAGCGCACACCCTACGGGCCGGTGTAGGGTGCGCCTTTACGGCGCACCGCACGTCAGACGCCGGATGTGACGATGGCCTCGGCAAGGATCGGGACGGTCTGGGCGTTGAGGCCTGCGATGTTCATCCGGCTGTCGCCCACGATGTAGATCCCGTGATCTTCGCGCATCTTCGTCACCATCTCGGGTGTGGCACCCAGGCGCGAGAACATGCCCCGGTGTTCGGCCAGAAAGCCGAACCGGTTCGACCCGGACCGCGTTTGCAGCTCTTGCGCCAACTGCTCGCGCAGCGCGCGCATGCCAAGCCGCATCTCTTCCAGCTCGGCCATCCAGTCGGCGCGCAGGTTTGCGTCGTTGAGGATCATCGTCACCAGACGCGCGCCGTGATCGGGCGGAAAACTGTAGTTTTGCCGGTTGAGGTAGGCGAGCGCGCCCTGCGCGACGGCCTTTTCCGTGCCGGAGGCGACCATCATCAGGATGCCCGTGCGTTCGCGGTAAATGCCAAAGTTCTTGGAGCAGCTGGCCGCGATCAGGCATTCCGGCACCGCCGCCGCCACGGCGCGGGTGCCCGCGGCGTCCGCCGCAACCCCGTCGCCAAAGCCCTGATAGGCGATGTCGATCATCGGCGTGGCGCCGGTGGCGTGCAGCACTTCGATCACCTCTTGCCATTGCGGGCCGGTCAGGTTGGCGCCGGTGGGGTTGTGGCAGCAGCCGTGCAGCAGGATCACGTCGCCTTTGCGCGCGGTTTTGAGGTCGGCGATCATGCCGTCGAAATCCACGCCGCGCGTGGCGTCGTCGAAATAGCGGTACATCACCGTCTGAATGCCCAGATGGGCCAGGATCGACAGGTGGTTGGGCCAGGTCGGGTTCGACACGAACACGCGGGCCGCAGGGTTGGCCATTTGCACCAGCTCGAACGCCTTGTGCACGGCACCGGTGCCGCCCGGGGTCGCGGCGGCGGACACGTCCGCGCGCGGCACGGCGTCGCCCAGCACCAGATCGACCATCGCATCGGCAAAGCCGGGATCGCCTGCGAGCGCCACATAGGTCTTGGTCGTCTCGTCCTGCCACAGCCGCTGTTCGGCCGCTTTGACCGCGCGCATGATCGGGGTGTTGCCGCTGGCGTCCTTGTAGACGCCGACGCCCAGGTCGACCTTATCCGCACGCGGGTCGTCGCGGTACATCTGCATCAGCATCAGGATGCCGTCGGGTTTCTGCGCGGTCAGCGTTTCGAACATCAGGCGTCTCCTGTTGCGACCGGGACGGTGGGGAACATGCCCCATTCCGCCCAGCTTCCGTCATAGAGGGACCAAGCGTCGTGGCCCATGCGTTCCAACGCGAGCGCGAGGATGGCGGCGGTGATGCCCGAGCCGCAGCTGGTAATGATCGGCTGGCCCAGGTCGACGCCTGCGGCCTCGAAGACGGCGCGGGTGGCGGCGGCGTCCTTCATCGTTTTGTCGGCGTTCAGCAGCGTGTCAAAGGGCACGTTGCGGGCGCCGGGAATGTGGCCTGCGCGCAGCCCTGCTCGGGGTTCGGGCGCGTCGCCCCGGAACCGCGCGGCGCTGCGGGCGTCGACGATCTGGGTGTGGCCAAGCTTGGACGCCTGGCTGACTTGGGTGACATCGCGCACCAGGTGGTTTTGAAAGCGCACCGTCAGGTGGCGGTCTTTGATCACGGGCGGCATGTCTTCGACCGGGCGCCCTTCGGCCTGCCATTTGGGGAAACCCCCGTCGAGCACGGCGATGTCGCGGTGCCCCATCAGGCGAAAGAGCCACCAGACGCGCGCGGCACTGAGCAAGCCAGCGCCGTCATAGACCACGATCTGGTGGCCGTCGCCCACGCCAAGGCTGCGCATGCGCGACATGAACTTTTCCACCGGCGGGGCCATGTGGGGCAGGTCGGATCGGGCATCGCTGATCTCTTCGATATCGAAAAAGCGGGCGCCGGGGATGTGGGCCGCGTCGTATTCGGCACGCGGGTCACGGCCTGCGTCTGGCAGGTACCACGAGGCGTCCAGCACGCGCAGGTCCGGGTCCTTGAGATGGGCCGCGAGCCAATCGGTCGAGACCAGGGTTTTGGGATCGTCTTGGGCCATTAGTCCCCCCGCATTGCATCTAAGTCTGGTTACGCCTGAGATGTGAGCGTTGCAAGTCCGGGGTCGGTGGCCAGGAGGGCGGGCATGTGCTGTGCCCGCGCCCACCAGCCTGCGAGGGCGGGATGATCCGCAAGCGCCGTGGCAGCCTGGGGCGCAGCCATGAAGTAGGCCATCATCGGGGCCAGGTGCATGTCGGCCAGCGTAGGTGCGGCGGGGTCCAGCACGCGCCCTTCGGCGGCGATGTCGTTCAGCTGCGCCAGCACGGGGCCTGCGGCGCGCAGGCCGTCCGCGATCACATCCTGGTCCGCCTCGGCCCCGATGAGGGGGCGAAAGACGGCGTGGGCAAAGACCTGGCGCACCATCGGCCAGTAGCCGTAGGCGTCGATCACCGAGATCACCTGATCCATCCGCGCCTGCGCCTTGGCCCCGGCGGGCCGCAACGCCGCGTCGGGGTCTATGGCGCACAGATAGCGGGTGATGGCGCCGGTTTCGCACAGCACAAAGCCGTCGTGATCCAGCACCGGCACAAGGCCCAGACGGGTGACGCGGGCCAGCCCGGGATCGGGGGGATCGGCGAAGGGATTAACCTCGACATAGGTATAGGTGGTGGCTTGGCTGTGCAGCACCATGCGGGCGATGCGGGTATAGACGCTGTAGCGGTAGCCGTGCAGGGTCAGCGCCATCGCGCCCTAGCCCTGTTTCAGCAGGCGCTGCTTTTGCCGACCCCAGTCACGCTTGGCCGAGGTGTCGCGCTTGTCGTGCAGCTTTTTCCCCTTGGCGATGCCGATTTTGATCTTGGCCATGCCCTTGTGGTTGAAATAGAGCACCAGCGGGACAAGCGTCATGCCCTTGCGCTGGGTGCTGTTCCAGAGGTTTCCCAGCTCTTTCCGGCTGACCAGCAATTTGCGGCGGCGGCGTTCTTCGTGCTTGAACGATTTGGCCTGGTCGTAGGGCGCGATGTAGGAGTTGACGAGCCAGAGTTCGCCGTCTTCGACCGCGGCATAGCTTTCGGCGATGTTGGCGCCGCCCTTGCGCAGGGACTTGACCTCGGACCCTTCGAGGATGATGCCGCATTCGAGGTCTTCTTCGATGGCGTAGTCAAAGCGCGCGCGCCGGTTTTCGGCGGCGACCTTGTAATTTGGGTCTGATTTACCTTGGGCCATGGGGTCGGGGTGTAGGGGCTGGGCGCGCGCAGGGCAAGAGGCCTGGCTGCGGCAGGCAAGCCGACCCTTCGGGGAGGATTTTTTTAGAACAGAGAAACGAGGACGCGCGCGGGATGGTGCGTGGCCGCTAGTCGCCCAGTTTCTTGTGCACTTCGTCCAAGTCGATTTCGCCGATGGGCATTTTGTTCGACGGGTCCGCGAAATCGTATTTGAAGAGGTCGAAGTCGCGTTTGTAGATTTCGTAGACCAGGTGCATGGACAGGTCGTCAAAGTAGTCTTCGACCGGGTGGGCGCGTTTGGGGCCGTGCCCTTCGCTTTCGTTGAAGCGGGGGATGCCGGCGATGTCGACGGCGTGCGGGGTGTCGACCGCTTGCATCACCTCCTCCATCCCGGCGTTGAACTGTTCGGTCCAAATGATTTTGTCGTAGCGCCCGCCGTTCACGATGAAGGTCGAGACGTGGCCGGACATGGCGGACCAGTGAATGTCGGGTTCCATCGGGCGGCGCCAGCGGATGGTGTCGCGGGCAAAGAGCAGGAAGCGGCGGAAGGATTTGATCTGGTCAAACTCTTGCTTGCCGTCGTCGCCGCCGACCTCGATCCCGTATTTCTGGATCAAGAGCGGGACGAGGTTGCCGCGGTAGCGTTTGCCGTTGCGCTGGATGCCGCAGATTTTGTCGAAGAAAGAGCTGAGGATGCGGGTGTAGGGGTTGCGCACGCAGGTGAAAGCATAGCTGCTGTGCGTTTTGACGTTGTCGGTGATGAGCGGCTGGCTGTTTTCAATGGCCCATTTGTGCATCCCGCCCTCGGCGTCGTGAATGTCGCCGTCGAAAAATTCGCCATGGTCCGAGTAGAACATGATCTGACCGATGGTCGAGCAGGCGCATTTGGGCACAACGCGGTACACCACACTCTCGCTTTCCGTCATCCAGGTGCCGGGAAATCCCATACCGCTCGCCTTCTTTCCTTGCGCTGCTTTGTCACGCAGCTTTGCTGGCTGCCAAAAAACCAAAGAAATCTTGTTTATTCAATCTCTCCTTAGCTTTATCTACGTAAACAATCGGCGGTAAAGAGGCAGTTAAGTTTCCAGAATGGCAAAAATCGCCTACATCTTGCTGTGTCACAAGGACCCGGACGCCATCATCAAGCAGGCGGAGCGGCTGACCGCGGCTGGCGACTATATGTCCATCCACTTTGATGCGCGGGCCAAACCGGCCCATTTCGCGCAGATTCGCGCCGCCCTGAAGGACAATCCAAACGTCACCTACGCCCACAAGCGCATCAAGTGCGGCTGGGGCGAGTGGAGCCTGGTGCAGGCCACGCTGTATGCCGTTGAAAGCGCGGTCGAGGCGTTTCCGCGGGCCACGCATTTCTACATGCTGTCGGGCGACTGCATGGCGATCAAGTCGGCGGAGTACACGCACCAGTTCCTGGACGACAATGACGCGGATTTCATCGAAAGCTTTGACTATTTCGACAGCGACTGGATCAAGACCGGCATGAAGGAAGAGCGGTTGATCTACCGCCACTTCTTTAATGAACGCACGCAGAAATGGCGGTTCTACACCAGCTATCACCTGCAACAACGCTTTGGCATCACGCGCGAGATCCCGGCGGATATCCAGGTGCAGATCGGCAGCCAGTGGTGGTGCCTGCGCCGCCGGACGATCGAATGGGTCCTGGATTTTACCCGCGACCGCCGCGACGTGATGCGGTTTTTCCGCACCACTTGGATCCCGGACGAGACGTTTTTTCAGACCATCGTACGCCATGTGGTGCCCGAGGAGGAAATCCGCACCCGCACGCTGACCTTTCTGATGTTCACCGATTATGGGATGCCGGTGACGTTTTACGACGACCACTATGACCTGCTGCTGAGCCAGGATTTCCTGTTTGCGCGCAAGATCAGTGCCGAGGCCAAGGATCTGAAACGCCGGTTGGGTCTGCTTTATGCTGCTGAGAACGTGAATTTCCAGATCTCGAACGAGGGGGCGAGCCTGTTCAAGTTTCTGACCGGGCGCGGCCGGATCGGGCGCCGCTTTGCCACCCGGTTCTGGGAGACGGAGAGCACGCTGGGCCGCAATCGCGAGCTGTTGATCATCGTGTGCAAGAAGTGGCACGTGGCCAAGCGGCTGCTGGAACGCATCCGCACCATGACCAACCTGCCCGCGATGGAATACCTGTTCAATGAAGAGCATACGCCCCTGCCCGACCTGGGCGGCATTCAGAACACGCTGGAAAAGCGCACGCGCCACCGCCGGGCGTTGATGCGGATGCTGTTTGACTATTACGAGACCGACCGCCTGATCGTCTGCATGGACCCGGGCAACCTGGACCTGTTGCAGGACTTTGCCGGGGATCGGTCGATCACGCGCATCCTGGAAATCCAGTGCGATTTCAGCGACGACTATCTTGTGGGGCATGCGATGCGTGTGGGGCTGGCCGGTGAACAGACAGCGCCCGAGACGCTGGAACGACTGCTGCCGACGATCCGCAACGACATGACCTTTGAATCCGACCGCATCGGGGACGCGGATTTCGAGAACCTGGAGCGGATGCAGGAAGCGGCGGGCCTGGATGAGAATGCGGAGTCTTTGTCCCGCTTTCTGTCTGTTCCGGTGGAAAAGGCGCGCGAGATTGCGTCGGTGCATTACCTTTTTGCCGACTGACCGGGCGCCCGGGCGCGCAGGCGGTGCAAAAACGCCTCGAACCCCGGCGGCGCAGGCGCTAAGCACGGCGGCATGTCTGCCCCTGCCCTGACCTTGTTCGCGATCACCCTGCCGGGGCTTGAGGCCACTTTGGCCGACGAGGCGCGCGCGTTTGGGTTCGAGGTGACCGGGGTGGAGCCGGGCGGCGTGACGCTGGCGGGCGATTGGCCCGAACTGTGGCGCGCAAACCTGGAGCTGCGCGGTGCGACGCGGGTGCTGGTGCGCCTGGGGTCGTTCATGGCCTTTCACCTTGCGCAGCTGGACAAGCGCGCGCGCAAGTTTCCCTGGGCCGATGTGCTGCGCCCGGATGTGCCGGTGCGGGTCGAGGTTGCGACCTCGCGCAAGTCCAAGATTTACCACGCGGGCGCTGCCACCAAGCGGATCGAGACGGCACTGGTCGAGGCGGCGGGTATTCCGGTGTCGCCCGACGGTCCCGTGACGCTGAAGGTGCGGATAGACGACAACCGGGTCACGGTCAGCGTCGACACCTCTGGCGCGCCGCTGCACAAGCGCGGGCACAAAGAGGCGGTGGGCAAGGCGCCCATGCGCGAAACGCTGGCGGCGCTGTTCTTGCGCCAGTGCGGGTTTGACGGCAGCCTGCCGGTCTATGACCCGATGTGCGGGTCGGGCACCTTTGTGATTGAGGCGGCCGAGATGGCGACGGGCCTGCAGGCGGGCCGGGCGCGTGCATTTGCGTTCGAGCAATTTGCCGGGTTTGACCCCGGCGCTCTGGCCGCCTTGCGCAGCGATGCGCGGCGGCGCGCACCACAGGTGCGCCTTACGGGGTCGGATCGGGATCAGGGGGTGGTCGCGATGGCCGCGGACAATGCCGCGCGGGCGGGCGTGTCGGACCTGGTGGCCTTTCACAGCGCCAATGCGGGCGACGCGCAGCCGCCCGAAGGCCCGCCCGGCCTGGTGATCGTGAACCCGCCCTATGGCACCCGGATCGGTGACAAAAAGGCGCTGTATCCAGTCTATGGCCGTCTGGGTCAGGTGCTGAAAGAGCGGTTTACGGGCTGGCGCGTGGGCGTGGTCACCAGCGAGGCGAGCCTGGCCAAGACCATGGGACTGCCGTTTCTGCCCGAGGGGCCCAGCATCGCCCATGGCGGGCTGCGGGTTAAGCTGTGGCGCACCGATCCGCTGAGGGGCGGTGCGCGCTAAACGCACACCCTACATCCCCTACCCTGGCGCCGTAGGGTGCGCATTCACTGCGCACCTTTGGCGGTCACCGCCAGCTGTCGAGCCAACGGCGGAACCGCCCACGCTTGGCCGCGACCGCATCGCCCGCTGCTTCCCAGTTGTCTTGCCATTCCTCGAGCCTGGGGTCGATCCGCGCGCGGCGAAAGCGGCGCCAGCGCACCCAGATCGCATAGAAGAACGCGGCCAGCAGGCTGAGCACGATGATGTTGACCCATGGGATCCCCTTGGACGCGTCGGGGCCTGCGACCGGGCGGATCGAGACGGCGTTGGGAAAGGTGCTGAGAAATTCGTTCCGCCAGCCGTAATGCGTCAGCACGTACCATTCGGGGGCCGCGCGGGTCGAGATCGCGTCGTTGGCTTCGGTATAGAGGTTGGCGGTGTCGAACTTGAAATAGGGGGGCCAGCTCCACCCTGTGTCCTCGTTTCGGTAGACGATGGGCTTGCCATTGGCGCGCACCCCTTGGATGAACTGCACGTCGCGGTTGATCAGCGCGTCGGTCTGTTCGTCCGGGCGCGACCAGAACATGCGGGTCCAATCGCCCAGCTCTTGCCGTTCTTCATAGGTGTTTACGATCCGCACGATGTCCCGCTGCGGCAGGGTGTAGTGCAGGAACGCCCCCAGAGAGACCCAGAAGGCGATCAGAAGTGTCCAGCCGATATAGCGCATGGGGGTCCCTTTCAGGCGAAGTTCACAAGGTAGATGGTGAGGCAGACCAGCGACATGGGCACGATATAGACACCCAGGATCAGTTTGCGACGCAAGGACCGGTCATAGTCCACCAGTCCCGCCCGCACATAGGCCGCGCGGGGGATGTCGAAATTGCCTGCGTCCCACTCGGCCTCGAGCCGGTCGCGCGCGCGGGCCCGCGAATAGAGCGAGAGCGACAGGTAGATCACGCTGAGCACCACGAAGGCGATAAAGAGAAGGCGGATCAGGGCCATGACTTACCTCCTGACTGCGCCCCAGGGGCCGACACGGTCGATCAGGGCCTGGGGGTTGGGTGTTTGGGTTGGGGCGTCATGGGCAAAGAGTGCCGCACGCGCCCCGGCTTTGTCGGCCTTGTACGCCGCTTCGAGGTACTGCGCGACATATTCCTGTTTGGCCCGGGGCCAAGTGGCGTAGGCGGCATAGAACGCCTGTTTGTGGCAGATGAACAGCTGGCGCATGTCTTGGGGGCACAGCTCGCTCAGCAGCATGTTGACCAGGTCGGCATCGGCCGTATCCGCCGCGCGCAGCGTGTAGAAATAGGCCGGATGATCCGAGGTGATGCGCGGCCAGTCGGTGCCATGCTCGGCCCAGCGGATCAAGGCCGCCAGCGCGTGGAATTCCGGCGGCAGCAGGTCCGCATGCGCGCGCGCCATCACCCGCATATCGCGCCGTGTCGTCCCGGTCAGGGCGACGCCTGCCTGGGTGATGGCGGAAATCAGGATAAAGTCCATCTTTTGGCGCAGTACCGCGACCCCGTCGATCCCCCGCGCGCGCACCACGGGTTCGACCAGACCGTTCAGGTCAAGGAATTTTGCAATCTTGTTGCGCTGGCGCAGATCAAAGCTGTGCCGCATCGGCAGCCCGTCGGGCCGTGCGCCCGCCGCGATGGTCGCCGGGTGTTCAACGTCTTGAAAGATATAGAGCCCGCCGAAATGCGCCGTCCAAAAATTGCCCTTGGCCACCGTCAGCGGTTTCAGTCGCACCGGATTGCGCGTCACATCGCCGGTCTGGCCCGCCAGTTCGATCATCTCTGCAATCAGCACATCGTCGAACCAGGCATCTTCGACCTGCAGAAAGCTGTCGACCTTGTCCGCCAGCGTCTGGGCGTTGCGCACCGTGCCGCGGGTCGTGTCCGCCTCGACCGTGATGGCGCGCAGGTCGAACAGCCGGGCGGGGTGGCTGATGTCATAGACGCTGTTCACCAGCTCACCCGCCACCGCGTCGCGCGCGGTCAGGGCAAAAAGCGCCGCCTCATTCTCGGCGATGAACTGTTTCAGGATGCCCTGCGAGGTCGAGAATTTCGCGTCCAGCAGCGGGCATTTGCGCTGTTCGGTGCTGAGCAGGATGAACTGTCGGTTCACGCCCTTGTGGTTGAGGTAGAGCGGATCGCCCAAGCCATGCCCGACCTCGGGCGAGTAGCCGGAGATGTCTATGTAGAAATCGGTCAGGTCCGTGCGCTTGCCCGTCAGGTGCTCCAGCGCCCGGTTATAGCGTTCCACCAGCGCGGGCGAGGCCACGTGGAAGAGGTTGCCGAACATCAGCCCGCGTTGGATGAGGTCGATCATGTGCGGCGTCCCAAGCGAAAGATCAACGGCACGGCGAGCGCCAGCATCGGCAACGCAAAGCCGCGATAGGTGACCTGGAGGTTGTAGCCGATATAGGCGGGCCAGGAGTTGTTAAAGAGCAGCATGGTTTCCGCCAGCGGCGTGCCCTCGAAGCCTGTGGCGGTGTGGATGGCGGCTTGGGTCAGGAACAAAAGGGTGGCGGCGGCGAGGAAGCCGAGGATGTGCCAGCGGAGCGGGAGGACGGTGCCGAGGAGGAGGGCGGCGAGGGTTGTGGCGAGTAGGAGGGTCATGCCTGTCTACCTCCCCAAACATATCCGGCAATGAAAACGGGAACCGCAAAGACCGATGTCAGAACCACAAAAACATGCATGTCAGTCATCCGTTCCCCCCAACCACCGCTTCTTCGCCTCTTCTTGCCGCCGAAAGTCCCGCACCATCGCCTCGATCGCCACCTCATCCGACTTGTCCGCATAGCGGAACTCAGAATCTGCATACCGGTTGATCTCTTGCACCACCATGTCGACCGTGATCGGCACGCGCAGCTCTTCGATCATCGCCTTTTTCTCGTCATAGGACTTGAACAGGAAAAGGTCGGGCTGCTCCATCCATGCGTCGGGCAGTTCGAAATCCATCGCGCGGACCTTGACCGCGTCGGTGATGTTCTTGATCGCCCGACCGGTAAAGCGCGCGTCGGCCTGTTGGATTGCCTTGAGGTACGTGCCCAGCTTGGCAATCGTGTCCAAGTCGCCGACGTCGGACTGCACCCGGTCGAACACCTCTTGTAGCCCCGGTTCATGCGGGCAGGCATGCGCCTCGAAGCTGGCGGCGACGGCCTTCTTGATCTCTTGCGCCGAGAACAATTCATGCGCGCCCATTGGGATGTCGTGGTTCTTGCCCATCAGTAGGGCCAGGATGTCGATGTAATCCGCGCGCGTTTGCGGGCCATCCACCAGAAACCGCGCCCCGGCGCGTTGGCGCAGGGCGTCGTCCACATTCTCGGGAAAGTTCGAGAACATGCCAAAGGTGCAATTGCCCCGCACGACGGTGCCCGCCCCGGCAAAGCTCTCCATCAGCACCGCCGTGATCTCGAGCTGCCCGGCCGAGGACTGCCGGTCGCCGCGCTTGCCCGCCAGTTGGTCGATGTCGTCGATGGTGCCAAAGCCGATGACGCCGGGGTCGAGCACGGTGTTGATGAACGCCTTGGCGTTCTGGCCCGACTTGCCCTGATAGCTGTCGATGTTGTCGGTGCTCAGGTTCTGGTAACGAAAAGGATAGCCCGCGACCTGGCAATAGTCGTTGATCAGCCCCGCCATCATCTGGATCAGCGTCGTCTTGCCCGTCCCCGGCGCGCCGTCGCCCATGAAGGTAAAGATGAAGCCGCCCAGCTCGGCAAAGGGGTTCAGCCGCCGGTCGAAATCATAGGCCATCAGCATCTTGGCCAGCTTCATCGCCTGGTACTTGGCGATGTGGTTGCCGACGACCTCGTGCGGCTTTTTGAAGGTCATGGTCAGCGTGGATGCCTTGGCCTTGGTCGCGGGGGCAAAGCCGCGCACGGTGAAATCATCCGCCTCGACATGCCAGCTGGCGCTGGCAAATGGCGCCAGGCGGGGGGCGTTTTGGGCGCCCAGGGCGACCTTTTCCATCAACGCCTCGGCATAGGCGCAGACGGTGGCGACCAGGTGCGTGTCGTCGGGGGCGTGGGCGGCGATGTCCTGGTCCAACTCCCACAGACAGCCGTGCAGCGCGGTCTGGCCATTGTCGGTCAGCACCTCCTCGACCTCGCCCACCTCGACCGTCACCTCGGTCTGGTGGGCGGACAGCAAATAGGCGCAAGCGTTGCCAAAGACATAGAGCGTGATCAGCGCCTCTGCGGCCAGCAGCTCGGCAAATTCGGTTTTGCGGGCGGCGGGCAAGGCGCCCTGCAGATTGGCCCGCTTCAGATCCCCCAGGCCGGACACAGCGGCATAGTTTTCCGCGACCGCCAGGGCGATGGACATGGCCCGGCGCAAGACGTTCAGAACCGTCGCCTGCACCGGCGACATCAGCGCGTCGCCGTCATCCGCGCCCTCAATCGTGGCCATCAGCTGAACGGCCCCCACAGGCGCCGTGCGCCGCGTCACCAGCCCGGGCGTCGTGCTGCGGAACCGGCGCCGTGTGCCCACACCGCTGGACCGCTCGGCTTGCGGTGCCGCGCGGCCCTTGCCAATCCGCGGGGCGTGGTCAAAGCCCTGCAACATCGACAGCGCCATGGGGTAATGCGCCACGATCTCGGCCTCGCGCAGTTCCATCTGATCCGACGTTTGGCTCATGTCACTGTCCAGCCTTTCTCTGTTCCAAAAAAATCCCCCCGGAGGGCCGATCCGCCATCAGGCACGCCGTCAGTATTGCAAGACCCGGCCCGCCGGGCTGACCACGAATTTGCGCACCGATCCGAAGCGGGGCGGGTTCATTTCCTCAAGCACCTGAAAGGCCCGCTGCGGCAGGACGATGCTCCGCTCCATCCGGGTGGCGCCCAGGTCCGCACCGCGGCCGGAAAAGGGATCAAGCGCGAACACTTCACGCTCGACCGATGAAAACCAGCCCGACCGTTCCTCGATCACCCGTTCCGAGTGCAGGTCCTCTTCGGTCCAGACCAGCGCCCAGTCTTGGCCCGCAGGCGCGCGGGCGGCCTTGAGCACATCCAGGATCGGGCCGGGTTGATCGGTGAAGGCCGATGAATACATCGGCCCCAGGTAAAACCGGCGCAGGCGTTTGGGGTGAACGTCGTCAAAATCCTCGTCGAACCCCTTGGCGATGGTCAGCAGTTTCAGCTTGCCCAGGCTTTGCGCCATCAGGTGCGCTTGCGCCTCGGGCCAGCGGCGGGGGTCCTTGGGCAGGGCGGTGCGGCCTGTGTCCTCGACCTCCATCATATAGACGACAGGCAGGTTCAGTTCGGTGTCGTAGACGCCCCAATGGATGCGAAAGCTGCGGCGGTCCTCGCTTGGGTTCCCGGTCCACAGGATCTGCGGGTCGTTGCGGGGCCAGAACAGCTGGCCGCGCTGCAAATCCTCGTAATAGAGCCTTTGCGACAGGGCAAATTGCAGCTTGGTCGGCACCTGGCGGTCGCCGATGATCACGTCGACCATCTGTTTTTTCAGGGTCTGCGCAGGCGCGATCCGATCCAGGTGGCGGTCCGATTGCAGCGCGTCCGACGCCATGGTCAGCACCTCTTCGGCGGCGGGAAAGCCGCTGTGCTGTGCGTCGATGGCGAGCGAGCCGAAAAACCGCCCGGTATCGCGCCCCACCAGCAGGTATTTCTGGCCCAGCGCGCGAAAGGTAAAGGTCAGTTCGGCAATATAGCGGGTGAGGATCTTGACCTCGTCCCGGTTCAGATTGCCCTCTGCCTCCATCACGCCAGCCACGCGGGCCAGATGGCCGGTGATCGTTTCAAACTTTTGAAAATAGCGGCGCGAGGCGAACAGGTCGGTCAGGCCAACGGGGTTGGACTGGGTCATGTCGCCGCCTCGCGCGCGCACCGCTGGACCCGGGGCGTCACTTGCTTCGCTGCTCCTTGCTTAGCAAGAACAACCCGCCGATGCCCGACACGAGGCCCAGGATGTTCATCCAGATGGGCGCGCCAAAGGCGAAGGACCCCAAAAGACATAAGATAGAGACCGCAATCGCGGCCAGACCGAGTTTCATGGCTTACCCCCCATACGCGTTGCTGTCGTGTTTTTCGACGATCTGGGCAAAGCGGCGGGCAAAGCGTTCGTCGGCTTTGGCCTTTTGTTCCAGCACGTCGCGGGCAAAGACCATGTGATCCTCGTGCGCCTCCAGCATGTCGGCCATCCGCTTGTTGGTGGCCGCGCCGATGCCCGCCATGGCGGTCTGCGCCTCTTGATCCGTCTGCACGCCGATCTCGTTGATGCGGTGGGCGACGTCCTGCTGCTGCGCGGTTTTCAGCGACTTGGTCAGCGCGTCGTAGAGGACCACGCGCTGCTTGGTATCGGTTTGCAGCTTGTTGATCAGCACCATCTGCGTTGCCGCCTGGTTTTGCAGGCTGTCGATCCAGGTCTTGCCCTTTTCGATATAGCGTTCCAACGTCTGCGACTTGGCCAGCTTGACCTGTTCGTCCTGCACCATCTGGTTGTAGGCGCTGTTCAGATCGGCCAGTTCGGTTTCCAGCGCCGTGCGCTTGGCCGCATCGGTTTCCGACGCGATCTGGTTTTCCAGGGTGATGATCTTGGGGTCCATGCCTTGGATCTCGGCTTGCAACGCCGACAGCTCTTGGACGGTGAACTCGCGCTCGTCCAGGGTTTCGGTCAGGTTCGCCTCGACCTTGGTCTTTTGCTCTTCGAGCATGGTCAGCTGCCCTTGCAGCAGTTGCACGATCACGTCGGATTTCGAGATCAGGTCCTGCAGCTTGTCGTCGATCGAGGCGGTGCGCACGCGCTCTTGCCGCATCGATTCCGCCTTGGCCTTGGCAAAGACGCCGACAAAGCTTTCCCAGCCCGTCTTGTTCCGCATCTCGTCAAAGTCCTTGGAGAACGCGGCGGTGACGTCATCCAGGCCCATGATCAGTTCGGCGATGTTGGCGTTCATCACGTCCGTATGGGCGTGCACGTCTTCGAGGGTCGCGTTTTCGATATCCATGGCGATGTCGTCGCCCGACTTCATCTTGGTCCGCGCGACCTCGATCCGGCTGGTCAGTTCTGCGATCTTGGTCTGCGCCTCGGCCACCTGGGCCTGACTGTCTGCCACCTGGCTTGCGAAATCCGCCATGGAATGCTCCCTCGGTTCAATGTGTTGACCTGGATATAGGCAATGTTACGGAGGTTTACATCCGCCCAGGCCATGAATTTCCCTGCACTGTCGCAAATCAGTCGCCGATTAGAAAGCCTTTGCGCGCGGCAGGCCCGTTTGCGCGCGGCAGGCCCGGCCCGCCGCACGGGGGCGGCCTAGCCCACCACGTTGTGATCGGGGCCGTAGGGAAAGCCGGTGATGTTTTCGTTGCCGTCCTCGGTGATGACCAGGATGTCATGTTCGCGATATCCGCCCGCACCGGGCTGCCCCGCGGGGATGGTCAGCATCGGCTCCATCGAGATGACCATGCCAGGCTCGAGCACGGTGTCGATATCCTCGCGCAGCTCGAGCCCCGCCTCGCGGCCATAGTAATGCGACAGCACGCCGAAGGAGTGGCCGTAGCCGAAGGTGCGGTATTGCAGCAGGTCGCGTTCGGCGAAAAAGGCGTTCACCTGCTCGGTCACCTGGGCGCAGCTGACGCCTGGTTTCAGCAGCGACATGCCCAACTCGTGCGCGCCGACATTCGCCTCCCACAGGGCGCGGCTGGCGTCATCCACGGTTTCGACAAACAGTGTCCGTTCCAGGGCGGTGTAATAGCCCGAGATCATGGGAAAGGTGTTGAGCGACAGGATATCGCCGCGTTCCAGCACCCGGCCCGTGACCGGATTATGCGCGCCGTCGGTGTTGATCCCCGACTGAAACCAGACCCAGGTGTCGCGGTATTCGGCGTCGGGAAAGCGTTTGGCAATCTCCAGCTCCATCGCGTCGCGGCCTGCCATGGCCACGTCAATCTCGCGCGTGCCTGCCTTGATCGCGTCGCGGATGGCATAGCCGCCCACGTCCGCCACCTGCGCGCCATGGCGGATCAGGTCAATCTCGGCCGCGGATTTGTGCATGCGCTGGCGCATCGTCATCTCGTACAGATCGACGGTGGCGGCGGGTTTCAAGAAGTCTTCGAGCTTGCCTTGCTGCAGCAGGGTCAAGTGATCGCTTTCCACCCCGATCACGGCCCCCTCGCCCGTCACCTCGCGCACGGCGCGCCAGAAATTGTCGCGCTGCCAGTCGGTATAGGTGATGTTGTCGCCATGGCAGCGCCGCCAGGGTTGGCCCGCGTCGATGCCCGCGCTGATGGTCACGCAGGCGTCTTCGGTCACGACGCAGGCATAGGGCCGCCCGAAGGCGCAGTAGAGAAAGCCGGAATAGTAGGCCACGTTGTGCATTGAGGTGAAGACGGCGGCGGTGGCGCCTTGCGCCTCCATCCGGTCGCGCAGTTCGGCCACGCGGGCGTCGTATTCGGCGGCGGCAAAGGGCAGTGCGGCCTGCGGGCCGTTGTGGAAGCGGTAGAAGTCGGGGCGGGCGGTCATGCGTGACCCTCCTTTGCAGAAAGGTCCCGGCGTGCAGGACAAAGGCGGCTGATCCGGGCGCGCGACGCCATCGCGCGCAGCCAGGGGTCATGTTGCGAATTAGGCCGAAGGCGTCAAGCGGTGGATCAGGTCGCTGGCCGGGTCGGTCAGCGCGTCGATCACGTTAAAGTGGTTCTCGCCCGGGGTGATCACATGTTGGGCAGTCCATGCCTGGGCCAGCCAAGCCGCCTGGTCCAGAAACGCCGGACGCTCGGCCCCGCCGACCCAGACGGTGACGGGCACGTCCGGTGCAGGTTGAAAGCGCGGGCTTTCCGCGCGGGCCATCGCGGCGTCCAGGCCGAAATCGGCGTTCATGCTGGTGCGCAGCAGCGGGGTAAGGTCCGACAGGGGCGAGATGGGCACCACATGCGCAAGCCGCGCGCGCACCGCGTCGGGCAGCATCCCCGGCGCCAGCATGCGCGCCACCAGGTGCCCCCCGGCGGAATGGCCTGCAAGGCTGAGCGGCCCGGCGCTGCCATCCGCGACGGCCATGACGGCCTGGGCGATCTGTTGGGTGATGCCGGCGATGCGCACCGACGGGCATAGATCATAGGACGGCATCGCCACCGCCCAGCCCCGCGCCAGCGCACCGGCGGCCAGATGCGACCAGGTGCTGCGCCCGAACTTGAGCCAATAGCCCCCGTGCACAAAGATCAGCGTGCCCTGCACCGGGCCCGCGGGCAGGAAGTGATCCAGCGCCATGCGGTCGGAGGGCCCATAGGACAGGCCCAGATGCGCGCGGTCCCCCAGGTCTGTGCGCAGTTGGGCCGCCGCGGCCTCCCACCGGGGGGGATAATCGGCGGCGCCGTCGATATAGGCGCCGTTCGCATAGGCATCGTCCAGATCTGGCATTGTGGCCCCTTCTGCATTGGAACTGGACAATCCTAGCGCGCGTTGCTTTGCATGCACCAGACCCGAAAGGATGCCCCATGCTTGACCAGACCACCGACCTGAAATCCATGTTGCGCGACCCGGCGCTGCTAGAGCCGCGCGCGTTTGTGGATGGCGCGTTTATCGACGGGGACGAGGGCACGTTCGACGTGACGAACCCTGCGCGGGGCGATGTGATCGCGCAGGTCGCGGACTTAACCCGCGCGCAGGTGGCCCAGGCCATCGCGGGCGCCGAGGCCGCGCAAAAGGCGTGGGCCAAGTGGACGGGCAAGGAGCGGGCCGCGGTGCTGCGCAAGTGGTTCGATCTGATGATGGAGCATCAGGATGATCTGGGCACGATCCTGACCGCCGAACAGGGCAAACCGCTGGCCGAGGCGAAGGGCGAGATCGGCTATGGCGCATCCTTTGTCGAATTCTTTGCCGAAGAGGCCAAGCGCATCTATGGCGAGACGATCCCGGGCCACCAGCGCGACAAGCGCATCACGGTGATCAAGCAGCCCATCGGCGTGGCCGCATCCATCACGCCCTGGAACTTTCCCAACGCGATGATCACCCGCAAGGCCGCCCCGGCCCTGGCCGCAGGCTGCGCCTTTGTCGCGCGGCCCGCAGAGCTGACGCCGCTGTCGGCCACGGCGATGGGCGTGCTGGCCCAGCGCGCGGGCCTGCCGGATGGGGTGTTTCAGGTGGTCACAACCTCTGACGCCTCGGGCACGGGCAAGGAGTTCTGCGAAAACCCCGCGGTGAGCAAGCTGACCTTTACCGGGTCGACGCAGGTGGGGCGCATCCTGCTGAAACAGGCGTCCGAGCAGGTCATGAAATGTTCGATGGAGCTGGGTGGCAACGCGCCCTTTATCGTCTTTGACGACGCCGATCTGGATGCCGCCGTTGATGGCGCGATGCTGTGCAAGTTCCGCAACGCTGGCCAGACCTGCGTTTGTGCCAACCGCATCTATGTGCAGGCCGGGGTCTATGACGCCTTTGCCGAAAAGCTGAAGGCGGCGGTCGAGGACCTGAAGGTCGGCGACGGGTTCGCGGACGGTGTGACCACCGGCCCGCTGATCAACGACAAGGCGGTCGAGAAGGTGCAGACCCATCTGAGCGACGTGGTGGAGCATGGCGGCGCCGTCCTGACCGGCGGCGCGCCGCACGCGCTGGGCGGTGGGTTCTTTCAGCCGACCATCGTGACCGGCGTGACCCAGGACATGACCGTTGCGCATGAGGAAACCTTTGGCCCCCTCGCACCCCTGTTCAAGTTCGAGGACGAGGATGAGGTGATTGCGATGGCCAACGACACGATCTTTGGCCTGGCCGCGTATTTCTACGCCAACGACCTGAGCCGCGTGCACAAGGTGTCCGAGGCGCTGGAATACGGGATTGTCGGGGTGAACACCGGCATCATCTCGACCGAGGTGGCGCCCTTTGGCGGGGTCAAGCAATCGGGCCTGGGCCGCGAGGGGTCACATCACGGGATCGATGAGTTCCTAGAGATGAAATATGTGTGCATGAGCGTCTAGGGACAAAGGCGGACCACAGGTCCGCCTTACGCACATCTTCTATGGGGCATGTCCAAGTAAGGCGGACGTGTCGTCCGCGTTGCATTACTCTGCCGCGCGGCGCGGCAGGACCCAATTGGGGCGCGGGAAGTGGCAGGTATAGCCGTTGGGAAAACGCTCCAGGTAATCCTGATGCTCCGGCTCTGCCTCCCAGAAATCGCCCACAGGCTCCACCTCTGTCACGACCTTGCCGGGCCAGATGCCAGACGCTTCGACATCCGCGATGGTGTCCAGCGCGACGGCCTTTTGATCCTCGTCCACATAGTAGATGGCCGAGCGGTAGCTGAGGCCGATATCGTTGCCCTGCCGGTTCAGCGTCGTGGGGTCGTGGATTTGAAAGAAAAACTCCAGCATCTCGCGATACGAGACGACCGCCGGGTCATAGATGATCTCGATCCCCTCGGCATGGGTGCCGTGGTTACGATAGGTCGCGTTGGGCACGTCGCCGCCGGTATAGCCCACGCGGGTTGCCTTGATGCCGGGGCGCTTGCGGATCAGGTCCTGCATGCCCCAGAAACATCCGCCTGCCAGAACTGCGCGCGCGTCACTCATGCCACATCCTCCACTTGGTTCAGATACGCACCATAGCCTTCGGCCTCCATATCGTCACGATGGACAAAGCGCAGCGAGGCCGAGTTGATGCAATAGCGCAGCCCGCCGCGGTCGCGCGGACCGTCGGGAAAGACGTGGCCCAGGTGGCTGTCGCCATGCTTGCTGCGCACTTCGGTGCGGATCATGCCGTGCGTGGTGTCACGAAATTCTTCGACATAGGCCGCCTCGATAGGCTTGGTGAAGGACGGCCAGCCGCAGCCGCTCTCGAACTTGTCGGCGGAGGCGAACAGCGGCTCGCCCGAGACGATGTCGACATAGATCCCAGGCTCTTTGTTGTTCAACAGCTTGCCCGTGCCGGGGCGTTCCGTCCCGCTTTCTTGGGTGACGTAATATTCCTCGGGCGACAGGGTTGCGATCACATCGGGGTTCTTGGTGTACGTGGTCATCTGCGCGGCTCCTCTTTATTTACCGGCTTTGCGCTATACTTGGGGCGGATGCGGGCAAATGAAAGGGGTGACGCGCGCGCCCTTTGGCCTATCTGTGGGTCACGATACCGAGGAGTTGCGCATGCGCCGTCTACTGTCATCACTTGTCGCGATCTGCCTGGCTGGCACGGCCTGGGCCGGGATGCCCAACGTGACGCTGCCATCGATTGACGGTGGCGACCTGAGCATGCGGGATTGGGACGGGCAGCCGGTGTTGGTGGTGAACACCGCGTCGCGCTGCGCCTTTACCGATCAGTATGCGGATTTGCAGACGCTGTATGACACCTATCGCGACCAGGGATTGGTGGTGCTGGCCGTGCCCTCGGATGACTTCAACCAAGAGCTGGGAAGCGCGGAAGAGGTCAAAGAGTTCTGCGAGATGACGTTTGGCCTGGACCTGCCGATGACCGACATCGTGTCCGTGACCGGCAGTGACGCGCATCCTCTTTATGTCGAGATCAAAGCGCAAACAGGCTTTGCGCCGCGCTGGAATTTCAACAAGGTCCTGTTCGACCCCAATGGCGATGTGGTCGCCACATGGCGATCCAGCACCAGGCCGCTGTCGCGCCCCATGCGGGACGCGATCGAGGCGACACTGGCGCAGGACTAGCCCACTAGGGCGATGTCGTTGTGGTGGTGGTGGTGCCGTCGCTGCCATCCCCGGACAGCACGATCAACACGATTGCAGTACCGGCGGCGATGGCTGCCACCTGCTCGGTCAACGAACCGCCAAGCAGGGCGCCGTCGGTGTTTGTGTCCTGAGCCTGCGCACTGGCGGCAAGCGCGAGTGTGGTGAGGGCGGGGGCGATGTATCGAATCATGATGAACCTCGTTGAGCGGTGCGATGCTGTATTGCAGCAACGTCCGCCCGTGCGCGGCGGGCTGCAACGCATGTCAGGTTCGGGCGGGAAAGCAGGACAAGGCTTGCTTGTTTGGGGGAAGAGCGGTGGCGAGATGCAGCGCACCAGCTGTCCAAAGCGGCGCCCGTTGGGACGCATATTGAGTGACTGGGAATAGACGAGGCAAACAGACGGTGCCCAACGGCAAAAGGCCCGCACATGGCGGGCCTTTTGAGATCACGTGTAAGTGCGAAGACTTACGGTGTTGTTGTTGTCGAGTCCGACGAACCGCCCAGCAGCACGATACCGGTCAGCACACCAACGGTTGCCGCGGCTGGGATCAGCACGGTCGATTCGGCTTGGCCAGCGACCTTCTCTGCACCAGAGCCACCGGCAACAGTGGTGTTCAGGGGCACGTCCTGCGCGAATGCGGCGGTCGATGTGGCTGCAACGATGGCTGCAGCCGAAATCAGTTTCAATGTCTTGGTCATGATATGACTCCTATGCGTTCTGACCCGTAGCTATGCGAAACTCTGGTCAATTTCAATCCACATCCGTGCTTTGTTGCCCGTGACATGACATTTCTGCCGCATCGCGGCAAAACTGCTACTTTTTTAGCAACCGGGTGCGAATGTATCCCAGGTCTGGGCCACCCCATTGCCGCGACTGCCATACGGTCGAGTCGCGCCTGTCCACCCAGTAATCATAGGTGATGATCCCGCGCGTGCCGGTGCAGTTTTCCTGCAGATGCACGACATTATGGCTGGAACCGACGATCTGGATGGTTTCCGACCCGACCGTGCGCATTTCGCACAACAGATCGACCGTGGAAATCCCGTTGGTCCCGTTCTTGTAAAACAGCGTGTGCAGCCCCGAAATGGGGCTGCGGCGCGCAACTGCTGCGGCTGCTGCGTCCGCATCTGCCGAGCCAAGGTCGTTCCCGACCCCGCGCGTGGCGACCAGCACGCCGTTGCGCAGGACAACCATCACATTGTTTGCCGTGCGCCAGGTGCGCAGGTCACCGGGCCCCGAATCGCGGCGGTCAGAAAAGGGGATCAGAAAGGCGGTCGCGCCACGCTCTTCAATGGTGACCTCAAGCGATGGCACCGTCAGGCCCGCGATCAACTGGGGCGTCAGCGTGGGCAGCGGGGCTGCCGATGCCTGGCGATTGCTGCGCACCTGCTGATAAATCGTGGCCAATTGCGCCGCTTGCGTGTTGCCCTGGTCGGTCCCGCCCGAGCAGGCCACCAGAAAGGCCGTGGCGCCCAGCGCCAGGCAGGTTGTCAGCGCCCGCATCATTCCCAAACCCTTCCCCAGTCACCTGTTAGGTCGGTGATATGACCGCTGCGAATTTGCTCGTAAAGGCGGTCAGACACGGCCAGCCGCGCCCCGCCGTCCCGTTGGATCGGACGGATCGTTGTCGACAGTGTCTGCTGCGAGGGGCGCCCGGTGAACCAGCTGAACGGCACCGTGATGTTGATCCCCTTGTCAAAGGAGCCTTCGCCGAAGTCCTCAGCAGAGACATCCGTGAGGGTAAAGAACCCGCCCACGCGCCACCCGTTTTCGAACTGACGCTCGACCGTAAAGGTCGCGCCGATGTCCCCGGCCAGATAGCGGCCCACATCGACCTGTCCGTAATACCCCTGGCCAAAGTCATAGTAGGCCGACACGTGGCCCGTCACGACGTCGTAATCCTGGAACCCAAAGGCCTGGTCAAAATCGCGCTGCTGGACATAGTTCGCCTCGACCCCCAGGGCCAAGCGGTTGTTGACCGGTTTCCACAACAGCTCTGCCGAGACACCGCCGAACATCTGTTCGAGGTAGCCCGCACTGACCCGCGCATAGGTGTTGCGCCCGGGTTTCCACTGCTTGGAGATAAAGAGGTTTTCGATGGTCGTATCGGCGGCCTGCGCATAGAGCACCGCATCGGTCCGCACCCGCGGCAGGACCGAGTTCGACAACCGATCCGAATCGGCGATGTTGCCCGCCACGCGGTGGCGCACTTCGCCCGCCAGCAACCAGCCCGGCGCAAAGCGATAGCGCGCCTCGAGCGAGACACCGGCATCGGCGCGCACGGGCTTGTCCGGGTCAAAGAAGCTGGGCCGGACATAAGGGCCGATGGACCAGCCAAAGCGGGGATAGATCTCTGGGTTCACCGCGGCATCTGCGGCGGCCGACGGGGCCGCATCGTCCAGCACCACGCGCGACAGCAACTGGTTGCTGGCATCGGGGCGGAATTCGAGGGTTTCCAGATCGCTTCGGCGGACGGTCACCTTGGACAGCGCCAGGTTGTCCTTGACCAGAACGATATCGAAGGTCTCGACCGACGGGGGCAGGATACGGGCCATGGACCGGGCCGTGCGGCCCACCACGATGGCCAGGTTGCTATAGTCGATGCTGGACACCCGCGCCTCGGCCCGCGTGGCGCTGACGCTGATCGATTCCAGGCGCACGCCACCCTCGGCCAATTCGGGCGCGATGGCGTCGCGGATGACGATGGGCGCGCTGGATGACGCGGACCAGGCCGTGTCATAGGCGGCGGGATTGCTGGTGCGCGACGGGCGCACGATCACAGGGCGCGGCCCCGATACGGCAAAGGGCGCCGCCGGCGTCTTGGGGTTGAACTGCAGCTGGAAGTTGACCCCAATCTCGGAGCCGTAGAGCCAGTAGCCACCCACGCGCAGGTTCTTGTTCACCTGGTATTCGGCGCCAAAGTTCAGGCGCGATTTGCGTTCGAACACACCGCGCGACGTCTCGGGCTCGTACGCGTCGGACGAATATTCCGCCTTCACACCCCAGCGGTCCGTCACTTGCCATTCCAGGCCGACAAACGGCGACACGGGCCCGCGGAACCACTGGTCAAAGGCAGGCTCGCCACCGGTATCGTTGGGCGTAAAGGTCGGGCGTTCGTCGCCAAAGATCGACCCGATGCTGCCGATGCTGCCCAAACGGCCCCACCCCAGACCGCCGGTTGCCTTCAACGTGCCGGGCAGGCGGAAGGGACGCTTGAACGTCTTGGTCGCGACCAGATATTCGGCGGCATAGATGCCGGTCCCTGCAAAGTCCTGCAACCCGACGGTCACAGCCGGGCGATACCGCCCCTCGCGGAACAGCTGATAGCGGACATCAAAGCTGCGGTCGCGGTAGGTGTCGAACCCGTCGGAATCCCAGTTGCGGATGCCGATATAGCGAAACGTGGCCGAGATGCGTGGCGAGAATTGAAAGGTCAGGTTCGTGCGCGTCTGCCCGCCAAAATGCGACACGCCTACGGCCAACTGCCCGCTCGGCAACGCTTCGGCAGAGGGCAGATCGACGATACCGGGCAAGCCGTAAAAGTTCAGCGTCGGCGCAGAGGTCACAACAACAGGCCGCGGCGGCTCTGCCTGCTGTGCAGTGGCTGCGGATGCAAATGCCGCACACGCAATACAGGCGAGCGTCGTCACTCTGAATGGATTGGCCATATGCTCACTGTCCGAATATAATTTTGTTTTGGTTAAAGATGTTAAACCACGCGGGTCCGGCGAAAATCAACGTTCGCACCATGTGGGCGCGCGTTCAGGCAACAAAGCGCGTCTTTCAGGATACAGGCGTCAGCAACTCTCTGTCTTTGTCGCTGGTCGGGTTCGGGGCGGTATAGCCTTCGACCCAGCGGCGGGCCATGTCGCGGGCGGCATCCTCGTCACTGGCGGCCAAGGCCTGGCGCAAGGACCGCAGGACCGAGGCGACTTCGATCTCGCTCAGGCTTTTTTCGACGGTAAAGAAGATCTTTTTGTGCCCCGTGCCGACCAGCGCACCGTTCAAGGTCAGCTCTTCGGACATCTTTTCGCCCGGGCGCAGGCCGGTAAATTCGATCTCGATATCGCCATCGGGCGTGTTGACGTCGCGCACGGTAAAGCCCGCGCTTTCGATGACCTGGCGGGCCAGCTGTTCGATCATGATGGGCTTGCCCATGTCCAGAACGAACACCTCGCCCCCTTCGGCCATGGACCCCGCGCGCAGCACCAAGTGCACCGCCTCTTGCACGGTCATGAAATAGCGCGACACCTCGGGGTGCGTCACGGTCAGCGGGCCACCGCGCCGCAACTGTTCCTGAAACAGCGGCACGACCGACCCGGACGACCCCAGCACATTGCCAAAGCGTACGATGGAAAAGATCAGCCCGCGATCTGCCGCCACGCGGTCGGCGACATCCTGCACCACCAGTTCCGCCAGCCGCTTGGACGCGCCCATCACGTTCGTGGGGCGCACCGCCTTGTCTGACGAGATCAGTACAAACCGCTCTACCCCTGCGTCGGCCGCTTCGCTGACCAGGGTTTGCGTGCCCAGCACGTTATTGGCCAACCCGGCCAGCGGGTTCGCCTCGACCAGCGGCACGTGTTTGTACGCGGCGGCGTGCAAGACCACCTGGATCTCGTGATCCAGCAGCACCCGACGCACCTGACGCATATCCGTCACCGATCCGAGCAGCGGGATAATCTCGACCCCCGCCGCCTCTGGCAGTTGCGTCAGTTCCTGGTGGATTTGATAGAGGGCCAGTTCGCTCAGCTCGAACAGCACGATCTTGGTTGGGTGGCATTCCAGCACCTGGCGGCTGAGTTCCGACCCGATGGACCCGCCCGCGCCGGAAATCAGCACGCGGCGCCCGGCATAGGCCTCTGATCCCTCGCCTTGCGGCGTGCTGACCTCATCCCGGCCCAGATAGTTGCGCGGGTTGATCGGCGTCAGCTTTTCCAACAACGCTTCTTCGCCGATCAGTTGGGAAAAAGAGGGCAGCGTTTGCACCTCTAGCCCCATCTTTTGCAGGCTGCGCGCGATCTGCATCTGCTTGGGGTGGCTTTGCGATGGGATCGCCAGCAAAACGCGGTCGATTTTCTTTTCGGCCACGATCTCGGCGATGCGCACCGGGCTATAAACCGGCAGGCGCAGCACATTCACGCCGTGCAGTGCCTTGTTGTCATCCACAAAAGCCACAGGCTCGATCAGCTCGTGACTGCGCAGGGCCGACACAAGCTGCATGCCCGTGGTCCCGGCCCCATAGATCAACACGCGGCAACGGTCGGTGCCATGGCGGTAAATCGCCAAAACAATCTGCAGCAAGACGGCCCGGCTGACGATTGAGAACACGAAAAAGGTGATGCCGAACACGATCTGTGTGCTAAGCGGCAGCGCCATGTTGGACGCCGTGGTCAGCAGCGTCGATGTCATTGCCAGCAGGATGGAAAACACCGCTGTCCGCCCAATCGACCCGGCCTCGTAATCGTTCAACGTGGTCGACGAAATGCCCAGCCAGACCGACAGCGCGGCGGCGACGATCAGCATGTAGGGCAAAACCGGCAGGTAGGCTTGGGTCATGTCCCACGCACCCGCGGTGGACAACTGCAAGCTGAATGCGAAAAACAGGGCCGCAGGGATCAAGGTCGCGTCAATCGCAATAAGCACATTGCGCTTTTGCGTGCGTGACAATGACTTGATCAAATTTAACATAGCGTCCTCGATAGTAACATCTTGGGCTTCCTAAGCACCGCTTATGACATGCGGCGTTGAAAGTTATGCGACCATTGTGCGCACGCAGAAGTAACACTCAAAAATCGGCGTCTCTATGCTGAAAAAAATAAGAAAAAGCCCACTCACTGCGTAAAATTTGCACACTTTGAGTGATTCGATAAGGGAATCACGCAGTTCATCCCTTGGTTGTGCGGTTGCGGCGAAAAAGGTTGCCGATGGTCTGGAACACCAGATCGAAGTCGTAACACGTGCTTTGATGTCGTTGATAGATCAGGTCAAGCCGGGCTTTGCGCGGGACGCAGATGCGGGTGTAGGTGGCGTCGGTTTCTGCCGGAGTGGTGCAGCGGGCCAGCAGCTTGTCCTCGTGCTTGTGAAACCGGATCGTGGCCAGGCCCGTGACCCCCGGACGGGATTTCAGCACCTCTGCGTAGATGTCGGGAAACCGCTCGACATATTCACGCAAGGGCGGGCGCGGCCCGACAAAGCTGAGGTCGCCGCGCAGGATGTTCCACAGCTGCGGAAACTCGTCCAACCGCTTGGCCCGCAACTTGGCCCCGAACGACGTGATCCGCATTTCTTTGTCGCCGCCCGACACGCCTGCATCCTGATCCACCACGGTCATGGTGCGGAACTTCCATAGACCAAAGCTTTGTGTTGGCGTCTTCATCCGTTCGGCCACATAGAACAGCGGACGGCCCTGTTTGCGCCAGATCAGCCAGGTCAGATACAGGATAACCGGCCCCAGGATGACCACCAGTAGACTGGCAAAGAACAGATCAAAGATGCGCTTGCGCCAGGTCATTCAGGGGGCCTTTCCTTGCCAATCCGCGACGATGCCCTGCGCCGTGCTGTCCTGAGGGGCAAAGGGAACGCAGCGCGCCAGGCGCGTGGTGTCAAAGGTGACGTTCGCGACCGTTTGGTCTGTCGCAGGCCGGGGCGTCCACGCAAGGTCTGCTGCATCCAGCAGCGCGCCCATTTGCACCGCGCCGGGTGCGGCCACGTTCATCAGGGGCGGCACGTTGTCCGCCTGCGCCAAAATGCTGAGCACCTGGGCCAGCTTCGACGGCCCGATATAGCTGCGCCGCGGCGTCGTGCCGTCGTCCAATGTATCGAGCGAAAATCCAGGTCGCCAGGCCGCCAGGATCGCATCGGCGCCCGCCACATTGCCCAGGCGCAGCACGGTGTTTGGATGCCGATGCGCTGCCGCCGCACGCTCCATCGCCAGTTTGGCTGTGCCATAGTCGATCAGTGGCCCCGTCGGCCCATCCTCGCGCAGAGGTTGCAGCGCATCCGGCTGCCGTCCATAGACCGCCGCGCTGGAAAACAGGAACACCCGGCCTGCGCCGACGGCATGGGCCGCATCCAGCGCGTGCACGGCAAGGTCCACGTTGTGCTGCATTGGCGCGGGCTGCCCGGGCGTGACGCCCGCCAAACACAGCACCGCATCGGCCCCGCGCAGGGCGCCGCGCAACGCCTGCGCATCCGTCAGATCGACGTCAGACCGGGTCAGCCAGGCTGCGGCACCGGGATAGCGCGGGCGCAGCAACTGGCCCAGCCTGCCACCCGCGCCAAGGACAACAACGCCCATCGCCTAGGGCACCGGGATCTGGATGTCTTCGGGCACCAGCGCATTGATCTGGCGGATATGCTCGGGCAGGCAGACGGTCAGGAAATCATAGGTTCCAACCACGTGGTCCCGCGCCGCAGGGCCCAAATGCGCATAGGCCTTGGGCCGCGCCAGAACGTCGACAACCTGGGCCGCAATCGCTTCGGCATCAAAGAAATCAACCAGCATCCCCGTCTCGCCATGGGTCACCGCCTCGCGCACGGGTGCCACGTCGCTGGCGACGACAGTGGCCTCCATCGCCATGCTTTCCAGCAGCGACCAGGACAGCACAAAGGGCATGCTTAGGTACAGGTGGCACGAACTGATCTGGATGATCTTTTGATAATCCGCATAGGGCACCTGCCCCACGAAATGCAGTCTGTCCCAGTCCAGCAAATGGCCAACCTCGGCCTCCATCTGGCCGCGCAGGCCGCCGGGGTGCTTGCTTTTACCGCCATAGGACACCTCGTTCCCGCCGATGACCAGCACACGGGCGTTGGGCCGCGCCTTTTGGATATGCGGCAGGGCGCGCATGAACATGTGATAGCCGCGCGTGGTTTCGAGGTTGCGGGCCATAAAGGTCACTATCTCGTCCTTGCGGGTCAGCGGGCGCCCGATCCGGCCCAGCAACACCTCGGCCTTTTTATTGGGGTGCAGCGTGTCGGTGCGGATGCCGTCGTGGCAGACATAGATCTTGTCGTGAAAGCTTTCGGGAAAGCGGTTGCGCTGCCAGTACATCGGGCTGTGGCCCACATCGACCACCTCGATGTTGACAAGCGGCACGACGTTGTGGCCCTGCATGATGTAGGGCGCGTGATCGCTGACCGGCGCATCGGGGTCGAACCCCACCGGACCGCCATGCACCGAATAGAAATATTCAAAGAACCCGATGATCGGCACATCCGGCAGCACCTGCCGGAAAAAGGTCAGCTCGCCCCAGCCGACATGCCCAATCACGATATCGGGCACAAACCCGCCATCGACGATCTGCCGCAATGCCTGCGCCGCGCCAAAGCCGGAGCCTGCGGCCTCTTCCCAGGTGCGCGACAGGCCATAGGCGTCCTTGCCCGCCTTGTGGTGCGATTTGTAGACAACGCTGCGCACCCCGTCATAGCTGGGCGGCTTTAGCCGCTGGGTCAGAAAGAAGATCTCGTGCGTGCCTTGCGCTGCCAGCCACTGGATCAATTCACGGTACTGACCAGGCATATTCTGGTGCACAAACAGAAGCTTCATCAGATCCTCACCCTACGTTCGCCGGTGATAGCCTGCGCGCTGCACTGACGCAATCACGTGGATCACCCCGGCGGCACCGGCCACAGCGCGCGGGTGCCGCGCTTTTCCTGGCCGGGGCTTAGGCCAAAGGTGCCGCGATAGCTTTTTGAGAAGTGCGAGAGGGACCGGAACCCGCAAGCCACGCAGATATCCGTCACGCTCAGACCCGTCTGGCGCAACAGGCCCCGGGCCTTTTCCAGCCGCAGCTGCAGATAGTGCCGCTTGGGCGACATCCCCAGATGCTTGGCGAACAGCCGTTCCAGCTGCCGGGTGCTCAGCTGCACCAGGGCGGCGATCTCGTCCGGGCGCAGCGGGTCCTCTAGGTTGTTTTCCATGATCTGCAGCGCGATGCCCAGCTTGCCATGGGCCATGTCGGGCCGGGTGCGGCGCGACAGGCGCTGGCCGTGGCTGGCGCTGCGCGGGTCGGTATAGACCATCTGGTCGGCGACCCAGGTGGCCAGGTCAGTGCCGTAATCGACCCGGATACGGTCCAGCATCATGTCCATCGACGCGGCCCCTCCGGCGGTGGTGAACACGCGGCCATCGACGGTGAAGAGGCTCGATTCGATGATCACATCCGGCAGCAATTCGGTCAGCGCATCGCGAAATTCCCAATGCGTGGTCACCCGCTTGCCCGCCAGCAGGCCCGCCAGCGCCAGCGTATAGGTGCCCGAGGACAGCGCGCCAAAATCCATGCCCTTGCGCGTCTCGCGGCGCAGCCAGTTCAGCACCGGGCGCGTGCTGCCCGCGGCGGCCCTGTCACCGGCGCAGACCACCAGCGTTTCGTCCCTGTCCAAGGGCGGCAGCGCGGCCTCGACCGCCGCCGTCACGCCGTTATAGGCCGCCACCGGCGCGCCCGTCTCGCCGATCAGGCGCCAGGTATAGAACACCTGGCCCGACGGGTGCAGGTTGGCCAGGCTCAACGCCTCTAGCGCGCAGGCAAAGCCCAGCTGCGAATATCCCGGGATCAGCAGGAACGCGTATCGCTTTGGCCCCTCGGCCTCAGGCGGCAAGGGCGGTGTCCAGCAGCGCCCGCACCTTGCGCGCATAGGGTTCGTTCACCAGGCGCGCGACCTCGTCACCGTTCTTCATCACCAGCAGGGTCGACCGGCGTTCGACCTTTAGGCGCTGGGTCATCTGCGCCTGGCCAAACGTGTCCCAATCGACGTCGACAAAGGTCAGTTGCCCGTAGGCCGGGTTGTCGGCCAGCGCCTCGGCGATCAGGTCGGCCTTCATCTGGCAGGTTAGCGACCAACTGGCGCGGTAGTTCAGGATCACCGTGTCGTTCGTGGCCTTCAGGTCGTTCCAGACCGCAGGCGTGAACGTCCGGGCCGGATAGGCGGCCAGGGCAAGGTTGGGGATCAATGCAGCGGTACCGAGCAGAAAGAGGCGGCGGTGCATGGGACGCTCCGAACAATCAATAAACCAGGCGGCAGAATATGGCGGCGGCGCAGGCGCGCAAGGGGGACGCGTTAGGTTTTGGCCTGCCGTGACAATTGCACCGCAAGAATGCCCGCCGCGATGATCGCCACGCCGACCACGTCACGCGGCCCCAACCGTTCGCCCAGCAGCAGCGCGGCGATGGCGACGCCAAAGAACGGGTTGAGAAAGTGAAAGGTCGCGGCCTTGGTCGCGCCGATCCGCGCCACCAGCGAAAACCAGATGAACGTCGCCACCAGGCCCGGCACCAGCACCGTATAGGTGAACGCGGCCAAAAAGGCGGGCGTCGGATTGACATAAAGCGTCTCGGTCAGGGCCGAGGCAACGCCAAGCACCCCGGCGCCCACGAACATCTGCAGCCCCACAACCATCAGCAGGTTGCCCCCCGACGACATGGTGCGCATCGACAGCGTCGCCACAGTCAGTGCCGCGGCGCCAATGACGCACAAGGCGATGCCGCGCATATCGACCCCGGCCTCTAGCCGCGCCGACATGATCAGGAAGACGCCTGCAATGCCCAGGATCAGCCCGACGATGCCCAAAGGCGGCAGCCGGTCGCGAAACACCACCCACCCGGCGGCGGCGACCATCAGCGGCATGGTGGACGCGATGATCGAGGCAAGCGAGGCCTCGATCGTCTGCATCGCGACAAAGTTCAGGCCCAGATAGATCGCGTTCTGACACAGGCCAAAGATCAGCGTCGCACGCCACTGGTCCCGCGTCAGGTGCCAGGACTGGCCCATCGCACGCGCAATCGCCACGCCGATCACCCCGGCGATGAAAAACCGCACGGACGAGGCCGCCAGCGGTGGCGCCTGGGTCACGATGATGCGGGCCGAGGTAAAGGCCGAGGACCAGATCAAGGCAAAGGTCAGCCCCATCAGAATTGCGCGGACGTCCATGCCAGTGCCTTTGTGGTTCGGGCGGCAGCATGGCCAAAACCGCCCGCGATGCAAGCGGTCGATCACGACCCTTTGGGGTGCACGTGATCAAGGCAGGGTGCACAACAGGGGCCAGTGACAACGAGGTGCCCCATGACCCTTTCCCGACGGTCCTTTACCGCCCTGGCGCTTGGCGCCGCTGCCCAGCCCCGCGCCGCATTGGCCCAAGAGATGTCGATGCTGGACGCCATGCGCGCGCCGCTGTCGGCGCCGACCTCGGAATTTAACGCGGCGATGGCCGCGATCACGGATCGCGGCAGCCCGGACATGGCCGCGGCCCTGATCACCGCGCTGCGCTTCTCTCGGTCCCGCGGCCCACAGATTGCCGCCGCACTCGAGGCGATCACGGGCGAGGATTACTTTACCGACTGGTTCGCCTGGATGCTGTGGCAGGAACGCAACCCGCAGATCACCCCGCACCCCGATTTGCCCACCTTCAAACGCGAGGTTCTGGTGCGGATCGACGAAAATTTCGCGGGCTTCCTGCGCCCCGCCGCCATCCAACCGGACAAGATGCGCATTCGGCTGGAAGAGATCGCCTGGGGCGGCGTGGTCAAGGATGGCATCCCATCGCTCGACAACCCAGACCTGATTGCCGCCGAGGATGCCGCGTACCTGCGCGGCGACGATCTGGTCTTTGGCGTGTCGATCAATGGCGATGTGCGCGCCTATCCGCTGCGGATCATGGGCTGGCACGAGATGTTTAACGAGGTCATCGGCGGCGTGCCCGTCGCGCTGGCCTATTGCACGCTGTGCGGCTCGGGCATCCTGTTCGAAACCCAGGTTGCGGGGCGGGCCAATCCGCTGATCTTTGGCTCGTCCGGCTTTCTCTACCGCTCGAACAAGCTGATGTTCGACCGGGCGACCAACAGCCTGTGGAACCAGTACACCGGCCAACCCGTCGTCGGCCCGCTGGTGGGCCGCGGCATCACCCTGCGCCAGCGCCCGGTGGTGATCACGACCTGGGACAGCTGGCGCGCGTCGAACCCGTCGACCCAGGTGCTGTCGCTCGACACCGGGCACCGGCGCAACTACGGGTCTGGCGTGGTCTATAACGACTACTTCGCCTCGCCCGACCTGATGTTCCCCGCGCAGGTGGACCAGCGTGTGCACCAGCAAAAGGACTATGTCTTTGCCATCCGCCAGTTCGGCGCCGCCCGTGCCTGGCCGCTGGACGCTTTTGCCGACCAGCCGGTGATCAACGACGCCATCGCAGGCACGCCCCTGCTGCTGATCGGTGACCCCGACACCCGCAGCGTGCGCGCCTATGAACGCAAATCGCACGTTTTCACCCCCGCGGACGGGCGCCTGCGCGCCACCGACGGCACGATGTGGCGCGCGACCGAGGACGCGCTTGTCGGCCCAGATGGCGCGCGGCTGCCCCGGGTGGCGGGCCACATCTCTTACTGGTTTGCGTGGGACAATTACCTGGGCGACAGCGCCAGCGTTTACGACGGGTAAAACGCAAAAGGGCCGCCCGACTGGGCGACCCCTCTCGATCACAAACGGACGGGCCGCTTATTCGTTCACGCTGTCTTTCAGCGCCTTGGCGATGGTCATCTTGACGACCTTGTCCGCCTCTTTCTTGAACTGCTCGCCGGTCGCGGGGTTGCGCACCATGCGCTCGGGGCGCTCGCGGCAGTAAATCTTGCCGACGCCGGGCAGGGTGACGGCACCGCCGCCGGACACTTCCTTGGTGATCAGGCCGCAGATCGCGTCCAGCGCGCCGCCTGCGGATTTCTTATCTGTCCCCATTTCTTCGGCCAGCGCGGCGACGAGTTGGGTCTTGGTCATAGGTTTTGCCATTTTCTGGTCTCCTTCGTCTGCCCGAGAATTAGGGCCTCATTACCGTTTTGTAACGGTATCTTGTGGCAAAACACAACGAATAGTGGCGCTGCGCAAGGGAAAAACAGGGGTTTTGAGCGGTTTTCGGCGGGTCATCCACCCGTAAAGCTGTGTTTACAGGAACGCTGTCTCTTCGAAAGACCGCAGCTTGCGGCTGTGAATGCGCTCGAGCGGCATAGCCCGCAACTGCTCCATCGCGCGGATGCCGATCATCAAATGGCGGGCAACCTGCTCTTTGTAAAAGTTCGACGCCATGCCCGGCAGCTTCAATTCCCCGTGCAAGGGCTTGTCGGACACGCACAGCAACGTGCCGTAAGGCACGCGGAACCGGTACCCGTTGGCGGCGATCGTCGCACTTTCCATATCCAGCGCGATGGCGCGCGATTGCGACAGGCGCTGCACCGGCCCGTGCTGGTCGCGCAGTTCCCAATTGCGGTCATCATAGCTGGCCACGGTGCCCGTGCGCATGATGCGTTTCAGCTCGTACCCCTTGAGCTGCGTAACCTGCGCCACCGCCTCTTCCAACGCGATCTGGATCTCGGCCAGCGCCGGGATCGGCACCCAAGGCGGCAGGTCGCTGTCCAGCACGTTGTCCTCGCGCAGATAGGCATGCGCCAGGACAAAGTCGCCCAGCGCTTGGCTGTTGCGCAGCCCTGCGCAGTGGCCGACCATCAGCCAGGCATGGGGGCGCAGCACCGCGATGTGGTCGGTCGCCGTCTTGGCATTCGACGGGCCCACCCCGATGTTGACCAAGGTAATCCCCGACCCGTCGGCCCGTTTCAGGTGATAGGTCGGCATTTGCGGCATCTTGGGGCTGACCGCCAGGGGCTGATCACCCTGCGTGATCTCGGCATTGCCGGTCGACACGAATGAGGTATAGCCGCTGTCCGCATCGTCCAGTTGCGCCCGGGCATAGGCCTCGAACTCGGACACGTAGAACTGGTAGTTGGTGAACAGCACATGGTTCTGAAAGTGATGCGCATCCGTTGCGGTGTAATGCGTCAGGCGCGCCAGCGAATAGTCGATGCGCTGCGCGGTAAAGGGCGCCAGCGGGCCAATGCCATCCTGCGCCTCAAAGGTGCCGTTGACGATGTCGTCATTCGTGTTCGCCAGGTCCGGCACATCAAACACGTCGCGTAGCGGAAAGGCCGCGGCGCCCTGTTGCGGCACGGTGATGTCTGGGTCGCTCGCCACCGCGAAATGCACCGGCATCGGCGTGTCGGAATACCCAATCTCGACCGGCTGGTCATGGTTGGCGATCAACAGACCGATCTGCTGGGTCAGGTAATTTTCGAACAGATCAGGCCGCGTGACGGTCGTGGCATAGGTGCCAGGGTCGGCCACGTGGCCAAAGCTGAGCCGTGTGTCCACCCGCGCATAGGTCGACGTGGTAAACCGGATCTCGGGATAAAACGCGCGCACGCGGCCCTCGGGCGCGCCGTTCTGCATCGCGTCCTGGAACTGGTGGGTCAGAAATTCGACCGCCTCTGCATACAGCTCTTTCAGCTTGGCAACGGCGGCCTTTGGGTCGTGAAATTCGGTGTGGCCGTGCCCGGCCTGCTTGAGTGTTTTCATGTTGTCGGCTCGAGGACTGGAATAAAGTCGAACGTGCGCACGTCGACCAGCCCCAGGTCCGAGATGCGAAGTTCAGGAATAACGACAAGCGCCAGCAGCGAGTGCTGCATATAGGCGTTGTTCAGGGTGCAGCCGCATTGGGTCATGGCCTGCACCATCTGGTCGGCCTTGGCCGCCACATCGCGCGCCGGGCTGTCGGACATCAGGCCCGCAATGGGCAGTTCGACCAGCGCCAGCTCTGCGCCGTCGCGAAAGATCGTGATGCCGCCGCCCACCTCGGCCAGGCGGTTGGCGGCCAGCGCCATCTGGTCCCGGTCGGTGCCCACGACGATCATGTGATGGCTGTCATGCGCAACGGTCGAGGCCATGGCCATACGGCCGGTGTAGCCAAAGCCCGCCACCAGCGCGTTGGTTACGCCGCCCGTGGCCTTGTGCCGTTCCACCAGCGCGATCTGGCAGGTGTCGCGGTGGGATTCAACCTTGCCATCAGTGACAGGCATATCGCGCTTCAGCGCCTGTGTGGGCGCTTGGTTTTCGACCACGCCAATGACGTTGGCGGTGACGGAATTGCGGCCCTCGGGGGCTGCAATCTCAAAATCCTGCGCCGTCTTTGGCGCGCCCATGTTCACCGTCTGGCGCGCCTTGCCGGGCCAGTCCAGATGTGGGCACGCAACCGTCAATTCCCCGTAGACAGAGACTGTTTTGCCCCGCGCGATCACCTGCTCGATCGGCAACGCCACAAGGTCGGATGTCAGGATCACATCCGCCCGGCGCCCCGGCGTCAGCGACCCGATCTCACGCTCTAGCCCGAAATGGGTCGCGGTGTTGATCGTCGCCATCTGCAGCGCGACCAGCGGGTCGCACCCACAGGCGATGGCGTGGCGCAGGACGCGGTTCATATGCCCGTCATTGACCAGCGTGCCGGAATGGCAGTCGTCCGTGCACAGGATCATGTTGCGCGGGTCCAGCCCCTTTTGCGTGATCGCGGTGATCTGCGTTTCCACGTCATACCAGGCGCTGCCCAGCCGGATCATCGACCGCATGCCCTGCCGCATCCGCGTGATCGCATCCGCCTCGCAGGTGCCCTCGTGATCATCCGCAGGCCCGCCCGCCACATAGGCGGCAAAGTCCGGCCCCAGATCGGGCGAGGCATAGTGCCCGCCCACCGTCTTGCCCGCGCGCTGCGTCGCGGCAACCTCGGCCAGCATCTGCGGGTCAGCCGCGGACATGCCGGGAAAGTTCATCATCTCGCCCAGCCCGATGATCCCAGGCCAGGCCATCGCCTCGGCCACATCCTCGGCGCTGATCTCGAACCCCGTCGTCTCCATCCCCGGGGCCGAGGGGGCGCAGGACGGCATCTGCGTCCAGATATTGACGGGCTGCATCAGCGCCTCGTCATGCATCAGGCGCACGCCCTCCAGGCCCAGCACATTGGCGATCTCGTGCGGGTCGGTGAACATGCTGGTCGTGCCGTGGGGGATGACCGCCGCCGCGAACTCGGCCGGGGTCAGCATCCCGCTTTCGATGTGCATATGCCCGTCACACAAGCCGGGGATCATGTACCGCCCCGTGGCCTCGATCACCTCGGTCTGGGCCCCGATCTGGGCGCTGGCATCGGGCACGACACAGGCGATGCGCCCGTGCTTGATGGCAATGTCATGACCCGGCAGCGCCTCGCGCGTGTGCACATTCACCCAGATCCCACCACGGATCACCGTGTCGGCGGGCGCACGGCCCGCGGCAACATTCACAAGATCGGGGGCAACATCGGGCCAGGACGGGAAAAGGTCGTGTTCCATGGCCCAATATTTCACCACGACCCGGGGGCCGCAAGTGATATTCCCATGACAGCGCAGGGAACCGCGCAGCCCTGCCACGGGTTTGATCCGCATGACGCACAGCGCGGATATTCCCACCGGCCTCATCTGGTATGGCGACGATCAGCCCGGCATCACCCGACGCCGCGCCGGGCGGGGGTTCAGCTATCTCGCGCCGGACGGCACCCGCATCGACCGCGGGGCCGAACGCCAGCGGATCGAGGCGCTGGCCGTGCCGCCCGCCTACGAAGACGTCTGGATCAGCCCGCGCCAGAACGGCCACCTGCAAGCCACGGGCTATGACGCCCGCACGCGCAAGCAGTACCGCTATCACCCCGACTACAGCGCCTTTCGCGCCCGGACCAAGTTCGACGATCTGGCGGCCTTTGGCGCCGCCCTGCCCCGCATCCGCCGCCGCGTCCACGCGGCCCTCACAGACAACGCCAAGACCGAAGCCTTCGCCATCGCCGCCACCCTGCGCCTGATCGACCGCGCGTCGCTGCGCGTGGGCACGCCGGACTATGCCACCGACAATCAGGTCTATGGCGCCACCACCTTGCGCAGCAGGCACCTGCGCCTCGACGGCACCCGCATCCGTCTGGATTACCGCGCCAAGGGCGGGCAACGGGTGCGCAAACAGCTGACCGACCGCACCCTGCAACGCGCCTTGGACAAGATCGACGACCTGCCCGGCGGCGCGCTGATGCAGTACCGCGACGGCGATGGCACCCTGCGGCAGTTGGGCCCCGACCAGGTCAACGGCTGGCTGAACGACATCACCGGGCGCGACGGACTGACCGCCAAAACCTTCCGCACATGGAACGGATCGGTCGCGGCCCTGGATGCCGCATTGCGCAGCCCGGCGCCCGTGTCGATCAAGGCGATGGCAGAGGCGGCGGCCCAGACGCTGCACAACACGCCGACCATTGCGCGCAACAGCTATATCCACCCCGCGGTGATCGACCTGGCCGGCAGCACCGATCTGCCCGCCGCCCCGGATGGCCCGACCGGGCTGAGGCAGGCCGAACGCGCCCTGCTTGCGCTTCTGACTTGACCGACCGCGCAGCAGGGCCGACGGTCGCCGCATGGACTATGACACGATAGACGCAGATGGGTTCGGGCGCGGGCTGCGCGGGATCGGGCTGAACCTGCTTGTCCGCGATGTAGCTGCGCAAGTCGCCTTTTTAGAGACTGTTTTCAGCATGCGCGCGCACCAACCCAGCGCCGATTTCGCCATCGTGGCCTATGGCGACCAGGTGTTCCAATTGCACAGCGACGGCACCTACCATGCGAACCCGCTGCTGGGCCTTCTGCCCGAAAACCCACCCCGTGGCGGCGGCATCGAAATCCGCCTGTACGACACAGACCCCGAAACGGCCTGCGCCCGCGCCGAAGCCGCAGGCGGGACGATCCTGCAAGCGCCGACAGACAAGCCCCACGGCCTGCGCGAGGCGTATATCCTGTGCGAAAACGGCTATGCCTGGGTGCCGTCGCGGGCCAAGGACAGCGGCTGAGGTCGCAATCAAGACAGCATTTGCGCTTGATCGCCGCCGCCCTGCACAGGCACGGTATCCCCAGAGCCAAAGGGAGAGCCGCCATGACCGTCACCGACCTGCGCCCCAATATCGACCACTGGCAAGACCGCGTGGACCTTGCCGCCGCCTTTCGCTGGACCGTGCGCCTGAACATGCACGAGGCTGTGGCCAACCACTTTTCCCTCGCCATCAACGACGACGGCACGCAGTTTCTGATGAACCCAAACCAGATGCACTTTTCCCGCATCAAAGCGTCCGACCTAATCGTCGTCGACGCCAACGACCCCGCCAGCATGGAAGGGCCCGACGCGCCAGACCCGACCGCCTGGGGGCTGCATGGGGGCATGCACCGGCATTGCGCCCACGCGCGTTGTGCGATGCACGTGCATTCGCCCTATGCCACCGCGCTGGCCGCCCTGGCCGACAGCACCTTGCCGCCGGTGGATCAGAACGGCTGCATGTTCTTTAACCGCGTGGTGGTCGACGAAGACTATGGCGGCCTCGCCTTTGAAGAGGAAGGCGCGCGCTGTGCCGCGCTGATGCAGGACCCCAAGAAAAAGGTGATGGTCATGGGCAACCACGGCATCATGGTGCTAGGCGACACCGTTGCCGACACGTTCAACCGCATGTTCTATTTCGAACGGGCCTGCCAGACCTACCTGCTGGCCTTGCAAACCGGCCAGCCGCTGCGCCTGATCCCCGATGACGTGGCCGAAAAGACCGCGCAAGAGATCGAGGATTACCCGGAACAAGACGCCCGCCACCTGGCCGAGCTGAAGGCGATCCTGGACGAAGAGGGGTCAACCTATGCCAGCTGACGGTACACTCCCCGCGGGCGACCCGGCAGAGGCGAAGGAAGCCGCGCGCTGGCACCACCGCCCGGAAACACCGATCGCTCAGAACCCGCTGTTTCAATGGCCGCCCCGGCCCGGCGCGATCTGGCGCTGGTACGCCGCCTATTGGTTCGAGGTGTCCACGACCACGCTGTGCTTCGCCCTTGCCTTTGCCGCCTATGCGCTGATCCTGCCGCCGCTTGAGGCGATGCAGACGCTGGCCTGGGGCTGGGCGGCGCAGGTGTGGCTGGCCAATCTGGTGCCGCAATGCCTGATCGCGGGCGGGCTGCATTACTGGCTGATCACGCGCAAGGCCCAGGGTACGGCGACGAAATTCGACCCTCGCGACCAGAACCGCAAGAACGGGTCGTTCACCTTCAACAACCAGGTGCTGGACAACATGTTCTGGCACATCGCCAGCGGCATCACGCTGTGGAGCGTGGCACAAATCCTGGTGTTCTGGGCGATGGCCAACGGCGTGGCGCCTGCGCTGTTCTTTCCCGACAACCCGGTGTGGTTCGTGGCCGCCTTTGTGCTGATCCCGATCTGGAGCAGCTTTCACTTCTACTGGGTGCACCGCGCCCTGCACTGGCCGCCGCTGTACAAGCTGGCGCATGCGCTGCACCACCGCAATGTCAACGTCGGGCCGTGGTCGGGCATCGCCATGCACCCGGTCGAACACCTGCTGTTCTACACCAACTTTGCCATCCACCTGGTCGTGCCGACGCACCCCATCCACGTGATGTTCCACGGCTATGTGCAGTCGACCCATCCCGTGTTCTCGCATTCGGGGTTCGAGGATCTGGTGATCAAGGACAAGGCGCAGCTGCGCATGGGGGTCTTCTTTCACCAACTGCACCACCGGTATTTCGAATGTAACTACGGCACGGTGGAAATGCCCTGGGACCGCTGGTTCGGCAGCTATCACGACGGCACCGGCCGCGCGACGGACGAGGCGCGGGCGCGCAAGACGCAGATGTATACCTAGGGCGCTGCGCGCTTGCGAAACGCCACAAGGATCGCCCGGTCACGGGCGTGCGGCCCGTGGGCGTTCGGCCCGTAAATCGGCACCTCGGTTTCGCTCAGATCATCGATATGCGGCTCTAACACGGTCAGTTTCGCGGCAAAGCCAGCGGTCGCATAGTGCTGCGCATTCACCGACAGCACCACCCAACCGCGCGGGCGCACCAGCGCCAGCACCGCGTCGACCCCGTCTGGCCCCACATGCCCGTTGGTGAACGTCCCCGAACTGACCGCACCCTGATAGGGCGCCCCCGGCGCGTCGAGCCCATCCAGTATGTTGCCCTGAAAGAGGTGGCGATAGACGTCCTTCTGCCCCGCCGCCGCCAGCATCTCGGGCGAGATGTCGGTGCCGTCCACCGGCCCGATTCCATGGGCGCGCAGGGCGGCCCCGCACAGCCCCGTCCCCGCGCCGACATCCAGCACGGGACCAAAGCCGCCCATCACTGCATAGTGTCGCGCGACCTCGGCATGCAGGATATAGTGATTGGCGGCCGCGAAATCGCTGTCATAGGTGTCGGCCCAGTCGCGGTACAGCCGCACGGAATCCGCAGGCGTCTGCAGCGCATAGGCGCGGTCAAGGTCAGGATCGTCAGCCATGGCGCAGATTAGCCCGGCCCCCCGACCCTTTGGCAAGGGGCTTGTCCCCGCGGGGACAGTGCGTAGGTATAGCGCATGACACAGACGCTCCTCTCCTTCGGTCACGGATTTTCTGCCAAGGCGCTGACCCAGGTGCTGCTGCCCCAAGGCTGGCACATCACCGGCACCACCCGCAGCGCCGACAAGGCGGATGCGCTGGCGGCGACGGGCATCACGCCGATGGTCTTTCCGGGCAGTGACCTCGATCACGTGATTGCGCAGGCGAGCCACCTTTTGATCTCTGCCGGGCCGGATGCCGAGGGCGATCCGGTGCTGCGCGCGGTGGGCGATCAGATCGCGGCGCGGGCGCATGAATTTGCCTGGGTCGGGTATCTGTCGACCACCGGCGTCTACGGCGACCATCGGGGGGGGTGGGTGGACGAGGCCACCGCGCTGACGCCCGCCACACGGCGCGGCCAGTGGCGCCAGGCCGCCGAGGCCGCCTGGGCCGCGATCCCGGGCCTGCCGCTGCATATCTTCCGCCTTGCCGGCATCTACGGACCGGGGCGCGGGCCCTTTGCCAAGGTGCGCAGCGGCAGCGCGCGGCGGATCATCAAGGACGGGCAGGTGTTCTCTCGGATTCACGTGGTGGACATTGCCCAAGTCCTCGCCGCCTCGATCGCGCGACCAAATCCCGGCGCGGTCTATAACCTGTGCGACGACGACCCGGCCCCGCCCCAGGACGTGATCGCCCATGCGGCTGACCTGCTGGGGCTGCCGATCCCGCCCGCCGAGCCCTTTGACACCGCAGAAATGACGCCCATGGCCCGCAGCTTTTACGCCGAAAGCAAACGGGTGCGGAACGACCGCATCAAGGACGAACTGGGCGTGACCCTCAAATACCCCACCTACCGCGAGGGGCTCGCAGCCCTGTTGGCTGATGACAAACCGTGACCACCTGACGCTGACCCACCTGCTGGACGACCTGGAAGAGGCGGCAACCGGGCAAGCGGTGTCGGTGCAGGACGTGTTGGACCAAATCGGCGACCGGTCGATCATGCCCGTGGTGCTGGCCATCGCGCTGCTGCTCGTGTCGCCCCTGTCGGGCATCCCGGGCCTGCCGACGCTGTCCTGTATCATCATCCTTTTGGTCATGGCCCAGGCGCTGGCGGGGCGACGTCACCTGTGGCTGCCCACCGTGCTGCGCAACCGCAAGGTCAAGGCCGACCGGCTGCAAAGGGCGGTGGACTGGATGCGCAAGCCTGCGGCCTTCATCGACCGCCACTCGCACCCCCGGCTGCGCATCCTGACCTTTGGTCCCCTGCGCTGGGTGACGATGCTGGCCTGCACGCTGGTGCCGCTGGTCTGGCCGTTCTTGGAACTGCTGCCCTTTGTGACGTCCTTTGGTGCAGGCGCGGTGGCGCTGATGTCCTTTGGCCTGCTGACGCGCGACGGGCTGTATATTCTGCTGGGGTACGGCGTCGTGGGCGCGATGGCGGGCGTTGCCCTGTGGTTGATTCAGGCGGGTACCTGAGGGCGCAACACGCGGGCCAGCACCACGCCGATGACGCCAAAGACAACCAACAGCCCCATGGCCGTGCCCGCGTTCACCGCATAGAACATCGCACGCTCGGGCAGTTCCATACTATTGAGAAATGGATAGGGCAGCCCGCTGGTCACGCTGCCCTGCGGTCTGTCGTTGAAACGCTGCACAAACAGTTCGGCCCAGGCCACGTAAGCCGCGATGATCGCCAGCAAGGGCAAGACCGCCCGCCACACCCGGCGGAACACCCGGCCCACGAACAGCGCGTCGATGATCTGCAGGGCCGGGCCGAGGGCGTGCAGGTAATACTCCAACCACCACACAATCGGACCACCATTGTTCACCAAGGCCGGGTCGGTGAAATAAAGCCGCCAGTACAGGAACACGACCATCACGTTCAGCACGGCGGCGCAGATCGCCGTCACCTCATGCCGCCGGGTGATCCGGTGTTCGGTCAGGGCCAGCATCCGGCTCGCGGCAAAGAAGGACAAAAACAGCGCCCAGATCGTCAGATAGCGAAACGGCCCGCCTGGCCCCGTCCATTGCCCGGCGACCATCTGGTGCACGCAATAGCCCGCGGCCAGCAGGAACACGATCCAGCGATAGATATGGACAGGACGGTCGTGGATGGACATCGGGCGGCACCTTGGCATCGTTGCCGGGGCAGAGTGGCCGATGCGCGTGGGCGCAGGCAAGCCTTTAGGCGCGCGCCTCGCCAAGTGACGCCACGCCAAGCACGCCAAGCACCTTCGCCTCGATCTGGTCTGCGTTCATGCCCGCAACCGCATACATGTCCGCCGGACTGGCCTGATCGATAAAGATATCGGGCAGCACCATCGACCGGTATTTGAGGCCGATGTCGAACACCCCCTCTTCGGCCAAGAGCTGCGCCACATGGCTGCCAAAGCCACCCACGGCACCCTCTTCGATGGTGATCAGCGCGTCGTGCCGCGCGGCCAGGTCGAGGATCAGATCGCGGTCCAGCGGCTTGGCAAAGCGTGCGTCGGCAATGGTCGGCGTGATCCCCTTGGCGGCCAGGTTCTCTGCCGCCTTCTGCACCTCGGCCAGCCGGGTGCCAAAAGACAGCAAGGCCACGCCACTGCCCTCTTGGATCATGCGGCCCTTCCCGATTTCCAGCAGCTGACCGCGCTCGGGCATCTCGACCCCCGTGCCCTCGCCCCGTGGAAAGCGGAAGGCGATGGGGCCCGCGTCATGCGCGGCGGCGGTGGCCACCATATGCGCCAGCTCTGCCTCGTCCGCCGCGGCCATGACGGTAAAGCCCGGCAGGTTGGCGAGGTAGGCCACGTCAAACGCCCCCGCATGGGTTGCCCCATCGGCGCCCACCAGGCCCGCCCGGTCGATGGCAAAGCGCACCGGCAGCCGCTGGATCGCCACGTCGTGCACCACCTGGTCATAGCCGCGCTGCAGGAACGTGGAATACATCGCACAAAACGGCTTCATCCCGCCCGCGGCAAGGGCAGCGGAAAAGGTGACGCCGTGCTGTTCGGCAATGCCCACGTCGAAACAACGGCTCGGATACCGCTCGGTAAAGAGGTTCAGGCCGGTACCGTCCGGCATCGCGGCGGTCACGGCACAAATCTTGTCGTCCGCCTGCGCCTCTTTGATCAGATGCTGGGCAAAGACCTTGGTATAGCTGGGCGCGTTCGACGGCGCCTTTTTCTGCTCGCCCGTGACAACGTTGAACTTGGCCGTCGCGTGCCCCTTGTCGCGCGCCGCCTCTGCGGGGCCGTACCCCTTGCCCTTTTGGGTCAGCACGTGGATCAGGATCGGGCCGTTCGCGCGCTCTTTCACCGTGCGCAGCACCGGCAGCAATTGCGTCATGTCGTGGCCGTCGATCGGGCCAAGATAGCTAAAGCCCAACTCTTCGAACAGCGTGCCGCCCACGGCCATGCCCTTCAGCATCTCCTTGGCCCGCTTGGCGCCCTCGCGGAACGGGCCGGGCAGCATGCTGACCGCGCCCTTGGCCGCGGCCTTGAGGTCTTGGAACGGGGTCTGGGCATACAGCCGCGACAGATAGGACGACATCGCGCCCACCGGCGGGGCAATCGACATCTCGTTGTCGTTCAGGATCACGATCAGGCGCTTGCACAGGTGGCCTGCATTGTTCATCGCCTCATAGGCCATGCCCGCACTCATCGACCCGTCACCGATCACGGCAATCGCGTCGCCTGTCCCCGCGGGGACAGTGCCGCCCAGATCTCGCGCCACGGCAAAGCCCAGCGCCGCGCTGATCGAGGTGGAAGAATGCGCCGCACCAAAGGGGTCATACGCGCTCTCGCTGCGCTTGGTGAACCCGCTGAGCCCGTCCTTCATCCGCAGGGTGCGGATGCGGTCGCGGCGTTCGGTCAGGATCTTGTGCGGATAGCATTGGTGACCCACATCCCAGATCAGCTTGTCCCGCGGCGTGTCAAAGACGGCGTGCAAGGCAACGGTCAGTTCGACCACGCCCAGGCCTGCGCCCAGATGCCCGCCGGTGACGGACACGGCCGAGATCGTCTCGGCCCGCACCTCGTCGGCGACTTGGCGCAGCTGGCTGTCGGAAAACTGCTTGAGGTCCGCAGGGCGCGTCACCAGGTCAAGCAGCGGGGTTTTTGGGCGGTCACTCATTGCGGTCACTCAGGTCTTGCGGGTCACAACAAAGCGGGCGGCGTCCCGCAACACGTCAGCCTCCGCCCGATACACATGTAAGGCGTCACAGGCTTGGGTCACCAGGTCATCCGCGCGGCGTTTCGCCTCGTCCAGACCCAGAAGGGACACAAAGGTCGCCTTGCCCGCCTCTGCATCCTTGCCCGTCGCCTTGCCCAGGGTGGCCGCGTCGCTGGTCACATCCAGCACGTCGTCGGCAATCTGAAAGGCAAGGCCCAGCGCGCGGGCATAGGTTTGCAGCGGGCCGGTATCCGCCTGCGCCAGGCGCGCCCCGGCGGTGGCGGACCATTCGATCAACGCGCCGGTCTTGCCCCGTTGCAGGGCCGTGATCTGATCGAGGGTCAGCGGCGCATCCGCCGTCTCTGCCGCGATATCCAGCGCCTGGCCCAGCACCATGCCCTGCGCGCCCGCAGCCACGGCCAGGGACTGCGCCAGGTCCGCGCGCACCGCGCCAGGGCCGACGTCAGCATGCGTGGCCATCTCAAAGGCCAGGCTGTGCAGCGCATCCCCGGCCAGCACTGCCGTCGCCTGATCCCATTTCACATGCACCGTCGGCGCACCGCGGCGCAGGTCGTCATCGTCCATGCAAGGCAGATCGTCATGGACAAGGGAATAGGCGTGCAAGGCCTCGATCCCCGCGGCAGGCCAGATCGCCCGCGCCGGATCAATGCCGTGCAAGAGCGCGCTTTCCAGCACCATGAACCCGCGCAGCCGCTTGCCGCCCTGGGTCGCATGGGCCATCGCCCGCACCACGGGCACCGGATCAAGCGCGCCCAGAACCTGGTCAAACTGCGCCTGAACGGCCTCTGCCGCGGCGCTTAGCCGTGCCGTGAACATGATCAGAGATCGCTGACAGGTTTCAGCCCGGTGGGGTTGCCATCGGCATCCAGCGTGATCGCGGCGACCTTCTCTTCGGCCTCTTTCAGCTTAGTCTCGCACCGCGCCTTCAGCGCCGCACCGCGTTCATAGAGCTGGATCGACGCGTCCAGCGCCACGTCCCCGCGTTCCAACTGGCCCAGCACCTGCTCCAACTCGGCCATCGCCTCCTCAAAGGTCATCTCGTCTACGGGGCGGTCAGTCATGGGGCGGCCTTTATCAGCGATTGCACGTGGGCGCGGGCACAGGCGGCCAGCGCTTCCAGATCATAGCCGCCTTCCAGCACCGATACCACCCGGCCGTCGCACAGGTCGCGTGCCGTGTTTGCGAGCATATCGGTGAGGGTGGTGTAGGTGTCGGCCGTCCAGTTCAGCTGCGCCAGCGGGTCGTCCTGATGGGCGTCAAACCCGGCAGAGATCAGGATGAGGTCGGGTTTGTGCTGGATCAGCGCCGGGATCACCTGCCGTTCATAGGCAGCAATGGCATGCGCCCCATCCGTGCCCGGCGCCAGCGGAATGTTCAAAACCGTCCCATGCGGACCCCGGTCAGACGCCGCCCCCGTGCCCGGCCACAGCGGCATCTGCTGCGAGGTCACGACAAGCGCGCGCGGGTCGTCCTGCAACAACGCCTGGGTGCCGTTGCCATGGTGCACGTCGAAATCCACCACCGCCACACGGTCCAACCCGCGCACGTCCAGCGCATGTTTTGCAGCAATGGCCACATTGCCAAAGATGCAGAAGCCCATGGGCAAGGACTGCTCTGCATGGTGCCCCGGCGGGCGCATCGCGACAAAGGCGTTTTGCACGTCGCCATCCAGCACCATGTCCACGGCCCGGACCGCCCCGCCAACGCCGCGCCAAATCGCTGCCTCGGAGGTCGGGCACAAAAACGTCTCGTCATCCGTGCCGACATCCAGACCGACATAGCCGTCCGCAGGCATACGCGCCCGGATGCTGTCGATATAGGCCTGCGGGTGACACAGGGCGATGGCGGCGTCCTCGGCCACGGGCGCGTCCACCCGCACCAAGTCCAAATCTGCGAGCGCCCGCTGCACATACTCCAATCGGGCCACCTGCTCGGGCATGCCCGCAGGTATCACGTGCAGCAACCCGTCCGCGTGGGTCAGCAGAGCCGTCCTCATGTCTTCATTGTTCCAAAAATATGCATCAAACAGATCAATCAGGCGCCAGCATATATCCCGCACCGCGCACCGTCTGCAGGTACCGCGGCTGCTTGGGATTGCTTTCGATCTTGCGCCGCAGCCGGGTGATCTGCACGTCCACGGCGCGTTCCTGCGCCTGGCCGCGGTCGCGGCCCAGGTCCTCGACCAGTTGCGCGCGGCTGATGGCCTCGCCCGGCTTGGCGGAAAAGAGCTTCATCAACTGCATCTCGGTCGCGGTCAGACGCACCAGGTCGGCGCCTTGCCACATTTCCCCCCGCTCCATGTCATAGCGGATGGGGCCCAGCGTCAGGATCTTTGGCGTCGCCTCATCCGCGGGCACGTCGGGCACGCGGCGCAGGATGGCGTTGATGCGCAGCAGCAGTTCTTTCGGCTCGAACGGCTTGGGCAGATAGTCATCGGCCCCGGCCTCCAACCCCTCGATCCGGTTTTCCGTCTCGCCCTTGGCGGTCAGCAGCAGGATCGGCGTCGCATGGGTTTCGCGCAGCGCGCGGCACAGGCTAAGCCCGTCCTCGCCCGGCATCATTACATCCAGCACGATCATATCGAAATCAAGGCCCGCCAGGATGCGCCGCGCATGTTCGGCGTCCCGCGCAGCAGTCACAAGAAACCCGTTCCGCATCAGGAACTTCTGCAACAGCGTCCTGATCCGTTCATCGTCATCGACGATCAGCAAATGGGCATCGAAATCCGTCATGCGCCGCTCTCCTTCAACCTTGTGTAGGTGCGTTGCATTTCTGTGTCCATCATCGCCTCGAGCACGGTACGAAACCCGGCCACGGCGTCTGGCCCGGCATCCCGAAACGCGGCGCGCATACGGGCGCGTTGGGCGTCTGACAGGCGCCCTTCCAATGCGCGACCATCCTCGGTCAGAAACAGGTGCCGCTCGCGCTTGTCCGACTTGCCCACCCGGCTTTCGACCAGCCCATCCTCGATCAGCGTCCGCAACACGCGGTTCAGCGATTGCTTGGTAACACCAAGGATGTTCAACAGGTTGTTGACGGTGGTGCCCGGCGCGCGGTTGATAAAGTGGATCGCCCGGTGATGCGCGCGGCCATAGGCCAGGTCCGTCAGGATGCGGTCCGGGTCGGCGGTGAACCCGCGATAGGCAAAGAACATCGCCTCAATCCCTTGGCGCAGCTGCTCGTCCGTGAGAAACAGCAGGTTTTCCCCGCTGATACCTGCGTTTGGGCGTCCGTCAGCCATTGGTGTCCCCATTGGTCGTCATGTTTTATCGGTCGTCTTTTGTCGTTTGGCGCGTTTTGCGGTCAGTTTATGTCAGCCTTGTTGACATTCCAAGAGCGAAGCGATATCGAATCGCAGGTTTTGCGCAACTTTGTGTCCACTTCGGACCCAATCGCGCAACATATGTAAAACACGGAGGGTGCCATGGCTGGCTATGATGATCGTGACGGAAAGATATGGCTGGACGGCCAGATGGTCGACTGGCGCCAGGCCAACGTACACGTCCTGACCCATGCGATGCACTACGCCAGCTCGGTCTTTGAGGGCGAGCGCGCCTATAACGGCAAGATCTTTCTCAGCCGCAAGCATTCCGAACGGCTGCATTTCTCTGCCAGCGAGTTGGACTTTCAGATCCCCTTTACCGTGGACGAGATCGAAGCGGCCAAGCAGCAGGTGCTGACCGCCAATGGCCTGAGCGATGCCTATGTGAGGGCGGTGGCCTGGCGCGGAGCGGGTGAGGATATGGGGGTCGCGTCGGCACGCAACCCGGTCCACCTGGCCATCGCGGCGTGGGAATGGGGCAACTACTACGGCGACGCCAAGTTCAAGGGCGCCAAGATCGACATCGCCAAGTGGAAGCGCCCGTCGCCCGAAACCGCACCCGTCCACGCCAAGGCTGCGGGCCTCTACATGATCTGCACCACGTCCAAGCATGCGGCAGAGGCCAAGGGCTGTTCCGACGCGCTGTTCATGGATTATCGCGGCTATGTGGCCGAGTGCACGGGCGCCAACATCTTTTTCGTCAAGGATGGCGAGGTGCACACGCCGAAGGCCGATGTGTTCCTGAACGGCCTGACCCGCCAGACAGTTATCGGCATGCTGGAAGACCGCCAGATCAAGGTGCACGAGCGGGTGATCATGCCCGAAGAGCTGGAAGGGTTCGAGCAGTGCTGGCTGACCGGTACGGCGGCCGAGGTAACCCCGGTGGGCCAGATCGCCGACTATAACTTTGAGGTCGGCAGCGTCACCCGCGAGATTGCCGAAGGCTATGAGAAGATGGTCCGCGCCTGACCGTGGACTACACCGCCTTTGCCGAAGCGTGGGAGGCCGCCTGGAATTCCCACGACCTCGACCGCATCCTAGCGCATTACAGCGAGGACGTCGTGTTTCGCTCGCAAAAGGCGATGCGGCTGGTGGGGTCGGGCGAGTTGCACGGCAAGCTCGCGCTGCGCGACTACTGGTCCCGCGCGCTGGCCGCGCAGCCGGACCTATCGTTCGTGGTGGTCGATGTGCTGCATGCCCACGGCATGCTGGTGATCACCTACCGCAACCACCGCGATGTCCTGGCCGCAGAAACGCTGCGGTTCGGGCCTGACGGGCTGGTGGTAGAGGGATCGGCGTGTCATCGGCCATGACGCGTAGCTTGTCATTCCAGCGTCTCAGAATATCAGAGGCGGGTATGGCCTTGAAATGCTAGATCAAAAAGGGAATGCGGCGGCCCGGATAGGCACGGGCCGCTCGCGTTTTGTACCTTTAGCCGTTCTCGACACTCACAGGCAGATCCATTCCGTGCTCTTTCAGCAGGGCGTGACGGCGGGCTGTTTTAAGGTCTTCTCGCACCATTTCAGCACACATTTCTTGCACTGTAATTTCTGGCACCCAGCCTAGTTTGGACTTAGCTTTGCTTGGGTCGCCCAGCAGCGTTTCGACCTCAGCGGGGCGGAAGTATTGAGGGTCAATGCGAACGACCACATCACCAACGCTAAGCGCCGGTGCATTGTCACCTTCGATTGCCGATACGACACCTGTTTCTTCAATGCCGTCACCGCGGAATTCAAGCGTCACGCCCAATTCGGCCGCAGACCAGCGAATGAACTCTCGGACGCTGTACTGCACGCCTGTTGCGATAACAAAGTCTTCGGCGGCGTCTTGCTGAAGCATCATCCACTGCATGCGCACATAGTCTTTGGCGTGGCCCCAATCACGCAGGGCATCGATGTTGCCCATATAAAGGCACGATTCTAGCCCTTGGGCCATATTAGCCATGCCGCGCGTGATTTTACGGGTCACAAAGGTTTCACCACGACGCGGGCTTTCGTGGTTAAACAGGACGCCGTTGCAGGCATACATTCCGTAGGCTTCGCGGTAGTTCACGGTAATCCAATAAGAATACAGCTTGGCGACCGCATAGGGCGACCGTGGGTAGAACGGTGTCGTTTCTTTCTGTGGGATCTCTTGGACGAGACCATAGAGTTCGGACGTCGACGCCTGATAGAACCGCGTCTTTTTCTCGAGCCCCAAGAAGCGGATGGCTTCGAGCAGGCGAAGGGTACCTATGCCGTCCACATCTGCAGTGTATTCCGGCGCTTCGAAACTGACGGCCACATGCGATTGGGCGCCCAGGTTGTAGACTTCGTCAGGCTGAACTTCAGACAGGATCCGCGTCAGGTTCGACGTATCCGTCAAATCACCATAATGCAGGCGGAAGTTTGCATTGGTGGTGTGGGGATCTTGGTAGATGTGATCCACGCGCTGGGTGTTGAACAGGGACGCACGCCGCTTGATCCCGTGCACTTCGTAGCCTTTGGCCAACAAAAATTCTGCTAGATACGATCCGTCCTGTCCCGTAATCCCGGTAATAAGCGCTTTTTTCATATAGAATTTCCTGTGTAGTAGGGCTGACGCGCCTGGAGAAGCGAACTATCCAAGCGTTTGACCAACCGATGTTACCGACCCGCAATGCCAAGCAATGATGGGTGCGCATCAATGTCATTTGCTTGCAGATAGTCGCACATGACGTTCGCCAGCGCCTGGCGCTTGGCGTCGTAATCTTGCATCTTGTCAGCAACGATTTCTAACATCCCCAAAGGCGACTTCACGTGGTTCTCTGCAAATTCCTCGGCAGACACTTGAGGGATACCCATGATATTGCCAAGGCCAGATGTACGCGAATCGTGGCTGACCAGCACCGATGGCACACCCGCCTGCAGGGGTACCATATTGCCGTGGATACGCATTCCAAAAGACAGCTCGCACGTGCGGGCGAAATCCATCCAAGCCTCAATTGACGAAAAATAAATCACTTTGGCCCTGAGTGCGCGCCGCAAACGTTCGCGCGATTCACCAAACGGGTTATTTCTGAGGTAAACATCTGGAATGTCACGCGTTTCACGCATTGTGAAGGGCAGCAGTGTCGGCGCCTGAATGACGTAAAATGCAGGTGATGTTTCAAGGAGGCGCATCTTTTCACGCAGGACCCTCGCCGAAGCAGGGTTTCCACCCGAAAACTCGCAAATCGCCGAGCGAACACCTTGCCAAGATTGCACGCGCCCTAACAATTCTTCTGCAGTTTCCGAGATGTTTTTGCCCAAATCGGCATTTCCGTTGATGAAATTTGATGGGCAACCGGTCACGACGGTGTTCGTGATGCCAAGCTTTTCCAAGGTCACCTGCGTCGTCTCGTCCCGCACGCTCAGCAATTTGCAGCGTTCGGACAGAACTTTGGCCATACGCTGGGTATTGGGTCCCAAGTCGGCGTGGCTCACGCCCGACTTGGCCTGCACACCCAAGCCGAAGCACACCGTGTGACCGTCGGCCGCCTCGAACGCAGCGGCGCGGTTAAGGTTTGCAGCTTCGTCCGCTGGGGACGTGCCAAGCCAGTTTGCGCAAGAAACGATGGTGGTCTTTACTTTGCCCTCGCGCGCATCCGATAGATAGGCCGGGTACCGCATGACTTTGAACGACAAAAGGTCATTGACGATAAACCGAAGCGCGTGCCGGAAAGCAAAATTGCCGATATTCACGCCGGATGCGGACATGATATCTTTGGACGAGCATTTGTAAGAGGACACCACATCGGTTCGGTCCAGAACCGGCAAGTCAAGGTAGTACTTCGTCATTGGTTTAGCTTTCCATATGAACTTTGTGGCGCCCGACCGGCGCTGATTGCGATAACAGCGTCACCGAGTGCTCATGTACCGGTATGTTGTCCAAGATAGAAGCAAAACTTGCGCTGGCTGCGGCAGGATCATGGGTCGCCCGAATGCTCTCGACCGCTCTTTGGCGCTTCTCTGGCGACTGGTCATTCAGCGCGTTCAACGTAGCGCTGAGAAAGCTTGGAACAGTGTAGTCTTTTGCTACGTGGCCATAGTCGAACTCGTGCACAAACTCTTCGCAGCCATGACCTGGGCCCACAACCGGCATACAGCCATAGCTGCCCGCTTCGACGAGAATATTCGGCCAATTGTCTTCAAGCGATGCGGTGATCATGACATTGGTTTGGCTCATGATCGCAGCAAGTTCGTCGTGATCCGTGATCCGCCCATGAAAGACGTGGCGCACACCGGTGGCGGCCAAATAGGCTTTCATTTCGGGCGCTGCCTGTCCGACGACATCCACCATGAAACGCTCGCCCATCTGGCTTAGCTTGGCCAACACCTCAAGCGCAAAGCGCATGTTTTTGCGACCCTCGTACAAGCTATCTGCGATCAACAGGATACGCCGCGCGAACGAACGGTTGCTGTTGAATGCATGAGACGGCTGGTACGCGTTGCGCAGGACATGCGCACGATCGCTCGGGATGATCCCACTTTGGACAGCCGTGTCGCGCAAAAATCCGCTGGGCGCCGCGATGTGCACATTCGGCTGCGCAAAGATAGCCTGCTTGAGTTGATAGTTCTCTGCTATGACACTTTGCGAGCTGCGCTTGGTGTCGACCTGTGGGCACGCCAGACATCCGGATCCCAGTTGCGCGCAGGTCGCCGGGTAGTGGCAACCGCCAGTGATGTAGTAAAAATCATGCATCATGAACAGCATGGGCCGCCCACGCATGGCCAAGGCCAGCAGTTCGCTGTTGCTCATTAAAAAGCTGGCCCAATTCACGTTGATCAGGTCATATTCCGCCAACATGTCCACCAGCCAGCCGCGGACATAGCCGGGCTTTTCGACGGTAAAATGCGTATCGCTGATCGTATGATTGGAAAAGCTGTCGGCGACGCACACGGACAATGGCAAGCCTTCGCCTAGCACCGCAATGTCGATAAAGTCGGCCGAGTGTGGGCCGTTTTCGTTAATTGCATCTGTCAGGCGGCGTGCAGCGATACCAGCCCCGCCGCCGCCAGCACTGGACATGATCGCGATCTTTTTCGCGTCACTCATTGCGTTGCCTCAATGTCCTGTTCCAGAAGCAGAGCGCGGTTGCGTTCGACCTCTTTTTGCAGGGCGGTCAGCTTGCGCGCCGCCAGTGTTTCCGCCAGGGCAGAGGGTGGGGCGGGTGCCGCGTCTTTCTCGGCAAGGTCGTTGAAAAGGCTCACCAGAATGTCCAACGTCGCGCGGGCCTCTGCCACGCCACCGTGCGCTGCTTGGACTAACGCCAATTCCGTGATCGATTCACCGCGCTTGCCGCGAGTTTTGCAGCCCTCGTGGTAAACGCTGTAGGCGATGTCGATCGGTAGGTGCAGGAAAGTGTAACGCGAGGCCATTCCCAGAAAGAGGTCTGCGTCCATGGCGTAGTGCATATCGACCTCGCAAGGCCCCGCCGCATCCCATGCTTCGCGGGTAAAAAACACGCTTGGCTGGATTAGGTGGTTGGCGGCGTAGTCGAGCAGGTGACTAAACGCTATTTTTTCGGGCGACATCTTGAAGTGGCGGATCGGTTTGAAATCGATCTCTGTCATATATGCGTCGCCGACCACCACGTGGGTTCCGGGATTGTCTCGGAACGCGCGCCGCACTTGAACCAAAGTATTGGGCAGGATGATGTCATCACCGTTGAGCCAATAAAGTATTTCTTTTGTCGCGCGTTCATATCCTTTGTTGATGGCGTCAGACTGACCTTTGTCGCGCTCCATCACAATCGTGCTGAAGATGCCACGATAGTGTTCTACAATGTCGGCGGTGTCGTCCGTGCTTCCGCCGTCCATCAGGATAAGTTCGACCCCGTTAAGATCGTTGCACAAAAGACTGCGCAACGTCTTTTCGAGGAAGGCCCCGGCGTTGTAGATCGGGATAACGATTGAGACCTCGGGCAAGTCGGCCTCCGCCTCCTCCATCACAAAGTCTGCCTCCCACGGCAGAACTGCGTCCGAGCTCCTTGGGTTAGGCAACATTGGCGTGATCTCCTAGTACAAATTCTCTAATCATGGCGACCAATGCGCGTTCGTTATCGCTTTCGCACGACATCGCCAGGAAATTGAACAGCCGGGGGTTGAACAGACCATAGGTGGCAAACTCGATCGAAAACAGTTTTGCAATCTCGAAACGCTTGAGGGGCCAGTTCTCGGTTGTGTTGTTGCGGATGATGGTCACCGCGGGGGCGTGCATATTGCCCTTGGGATAGACTTCGGTCATCCCTGTGAACGCATCGGGGCGCAGTTGGATAAAAGCGACAAGCAAGAGCAGTACGTTTCCGTATGCACGCAGCAATTCGTCCAGTTCAATCTCGTCCAACAAGTCCGAGAAGTTCAGATCGCCCCTTTCTTCTACCACCAACAGAAGCGACAGAAGTTTGTTGCGGCCGAAGGTGCCAATAATTGCCGGTGCTTCTTGTTCGATGGCGGCGAGCGCCGCGGCGCAGGCAGCAGACATTGGCCGTTCCTCAGGCAGGTCGATTTGCGTTGAAGGCAAGGCGTGGTCAGCGTTGGCATCGCACGTCTCGTTGATGACCCCGTACATCTCGGCTGCAGTCAAAACATGATCCTTGCCGATGCCATACCCGAGTGCCTGCATCGCCGTTAGATAGCTCGAAAACTCGTCCACGTCTGAGTAGGTCTGCTGGTGACGCTCGTGCAGGAGAATACCACTGTCGAGAAAAGTGCCGTCGCAATGCGTTTTGATCAACGCCCCCATGAAAAAGTCCCAGCCAACGATGCCAAAGCACATCCGATCGCTTGCTTTGTATAATCGCGCAGCAGCAAGGACCGCTTCGATCGCGTCGTAGCTTAGCATGAATGCATCAAGGCCCTGGCGGTATGGCGCACTTGCCGATGGGGCAAAATAGTCCAATTTTTGAACATCTTGCCGGGTCAGCGCAACCACGGGCGCCGCCGCCGCCCAGGTCGATACAAAACTGCTGTCGTCCGCAGCCGGGAAGAGATCAGAATTTACCAGCAAGATACCGCGTTGAAATTTGCGCAAGCAGATCTCAAGCGTGGAAAGGATGCGCGGCATTGGCTTACCGTGTACGGCCAAGCCGGTCTGCGCGTCATTAATCTCGATGATCCTTTTTTCATCGATCCCAAGCGCTGTCAGCGCGTCTAGTTCTGTCGTGTGGTTTACGGTGTAGACCTCGAAACCCAACGCAGCCCACTTGTCAAAGCAGAGCTTCTGCATCGCGCCACGTTTGAACGGGTTTATCGAAGTAATGACCGCGAAGCTTTCCGACTTTGCCCGACCACGCGCCAAATCCCGCTGTGACTTGCTGAATGACCGATCTGGCGTCGACCCAGAGGCGAGGGATATGAGTTTGCGATAACGCAAAGTCAGCGCGACAAGCTTTTCCGATCCTTCTGCCTTTTCTTCGAGCGGCTTTAATGCCTTTTCGACAACGTCAGGCTGCTTGATCGAGCCTGAACACACTCTAAGGTACAGGTCCATCAGTTGGCCCTGGAGGTCGACGTAGTTGATGCTGTCCAATTCATTCACCATCGGAGTGTTTATCGTTCCAGACCGGGTGCACCATTAACTTCACAATCAAAACACAACAATAAGCGCGCCTTCTAGGCCACCGCATCATATTGCGGAACGCATCGTAAAAAGTGCCGCCCAAAGGCCATATTAAGCTAAAACTGGGGCATAGCGTGGAACAATAAGCGATGCAAGCCCGCAGCTAGGTCAACAACCAACGGTTACAAAAATGCTGGGTTTCCAAGGACATGGAACCGCTTGGTTTGTTGCTGTTGGTCGTGTGCGCTCCGCACTGCGCTGACTTGCCGCGGCGCAGCAAAGGCCAGTTTGCGCACGCAGCGATAGGCGGGTTTCCGCACGTGCGGCGCCACTTTTTACGGCGTAGCTGTCGAAGGCCCTAGCTTGTAAGGGCGCAGGCTGCGGCTTAAGAACGGAGGTGCCGGAAATAGAGTTTCTAAGGATACATGATGTCGCAACAGTTGCTTGACGGAGCAAACGGAACGCTTCTTGCCATCGGGGTCGCGCTGCAAGACATAGAGGGTGCGCTATCGACAGATGTGTTTGCAAACATCGTGGCAATTGCCCCGCAGACCGATCTGGCTGCGGAATTGGGCGCAGCCTTTGGTACCGCAGAGGACAAAATGGTCACCCAAGCGGCTGTCGGACAAGCAGCCGGCGCCGCCGAACTGCACGTCTATAATTTTCCTGGCCTCGCGAGCATCCACCCGGCCCTTCCCGCACTTCATGACCTGATGCCTGGTCTGCGCGTGCGCGAATCGCAGCCTGTCAAAGTTATCTCTGCCAGTGACGCTATAGCACTCGCCGACAATGTGGCGCCGCTGCGAAGCGTGTGGATTCACGCATACGGGTCCGAACTGCCGATACTGGACGCTCTGTGCCGGTCCGACCATTTGGAAACTGTGAATGAATTGCGTGTCTTTTGCAGCGCAGAGCCAATGTTTGAAGGCGGGCTTGGCGTCGTAGGACTGACCGACTGGGCGCAGGCGCAAGACTTTGATATCTCTGTATTGGATGACAGCGACAGCGACTGGCCGGTCATGATCCTGCGCGCCGATCACCGGGTGCGCGAACTCAAGACTTTGCGTACAATTGTGGCCGAGCTGCAGGACGCAGCCAGCCAAACACAAACAGCATTGGTCGATGCCGAAGGGAAGCTGTCAGCGGCGGAACAGAAAGACCGAAAGCGCGAAGATGACATCAAGACGCTCAACATCGCGCTCGCCGAGAAGGACCAACAGCTGCAGGATCAAGCCCAGCAAGTAACCACACTACGGGAAACAATCGCACATACTGAGCGGCAGGCGAAGGATTACAGCGGGCAAGTTGCCGAGCTGCAAGCGCAGCTGGGCGACGCCCAGAGCGCGCACGCGAAGAGCAATGAGACGGTAAATACGCAAACGCAGAGACTCACGGCACTAGACGCCGAACTACATTCGGTAGCCAAAGCCCGTGCGGACATAGAACAGCTCGCAGGGAGACGGCATGCGCGTATCGAAGAACTAGAAGAAAAGCTGGCGGAGACACAGAAGCGGGCCGAGGACTACAGCGGGCAAGTCTCTGCACTGCAAGCACAGCTAGAAGAAAGCAGCGCCGCGCAACAAGCCGCCGCTCAGTCTGCGGACGACCATAGCGCCCAGGTCGACCGGTTGGAAGCACAGCTAAGCGACGCCCAGAGCGCAAATACGGCGTTCGGTCAGACTGTTGATGAGCAGGCGCAAAGGATTACAGCGCTAGACGCAGAGATAGAAGCAATTGGCAAAGCGCGCGCAGAGGTTGAACAGATCGCTGAAAACCGGCGTGTACAAGTCGAAGCGCTGGAGGCAAGGCTGTCGGAAACGCAGCAGGAACTGCAAACCGTGACAGAGACGGTACATAGAAATCATCTGCACATCGAAAGCGTTCAAGCTGAATTGGCAGGTAGCCAAGAACAGCTGCAGGCAACGTCGGATACTGTGCACCGAAACCATGTGCATATTGAAGATCTCCAGACCGAACTTGCGCAAGCCAAGCAGGAGCAGGCAACGTCTCGACAGATGGCCGAAGAGCGCGGCACAGAAGTACAACAGCTTCAGACGCAGCTTACCGACCGAGAAAAGTCGCTGAAAACTATGCAGCAGGCACATACCGACGCTGAGGCTAGATTGAGCCGCTTCGATAGTGAGTTGCAGGCGGCTAAGAAAATCGAGATTGAGCGGCGCACGTTGATTAACGGGCTGCGTGACCAGGTCAACGACAGTCGCCACGCCACGCAAACCGCACAAGAGGTGATCGAGAAACGAGACCGCCAGATTTCCGATTTGGTCGCAAAGTACGACGCCAAAGAAGCCGCAATAGAAAAAGTGCAGGCGCAAGCCAGCCAGCGCATTGACACACTCGAGGCTGAACTGAAACGGGCGGAGAAGGCGCAAGACAAGGTTGCAAGATTGGAGCGCCGGATAGAAACTCTTGAGGCCGAGTTGGACAAAAGCAAGACAGCGACAACCGATGCCAAAAATGCTGTCGATACGCGTGACACACGTATTCGAGAGTTGTTGGACCAACTGGAAGCAGCGCGCAATTCAGCGGACGACGCCAAAGCAGACCTCGGTCTGGCCTTAAGATCGCAAATGATGCTGCAGTCTGACTTGCGCGTTTTACAAAACAAGTATCAAGACACCGAAAAAACCCGGCAGACACAACAAGAATTGCTCACCGCCCTGACCCCGCGCCTACAACAGGCAATGGAACAGCTACGTGGGCTTGCATTGCCACAGGCACAGCCAGAGGCTGATGCATTGCAACAGGCAAAGCCAGAGGCTGATGCATTGCTCTTATCAGAGGAAGCGAAAGCCGCGGCGAAGCCGACCCGCCGGAGAACAACAGCTGGGAAAACCGCAACCGCCAAAACGGCAGCAGCTGGAACGACGACACGCAAGCCTGCGCGCAAAACCGCGAGTAAAGCGAAATGAGTGACCCTGCTTCGGTCCAACACCTTCTGGCGACGCTCGAAGACGCCACAAACTTGATCAAAGACTATGCCGTGGAGGCTTCGGATGGTCCTGTCAGGTCAGAGCCGTTGCCGAGCCTTTTAGAGCAGTGCCAGGCGCTTGTGCATGTCGACCCGCAACCTTTACGTTCGGTACACCAATTTGCGTGCACCGGTGGCACCCTAATCAGCAAGCTTCTTGCTGCGATGCCAAATGTAACCATGTTGAGCGAGATTGACCCGCTAAGCCCGAGCAATCTGATCTTAGGCTCACCGAAAGCGGGGCCGCGCTTTCAACCCACCGACGTGCTGTACGGCGCTCGATTTGCAGCGAGACCGATCGACGACGACACGGTGGCAGCTGTGTTCACCGCCTCGGTTGAAACGCTGCATCGCGAGATCGGCAACCGTGGCGGCGCATTGGTGCTGCGCGACCATGCACATTCGCAATTTTGTTCCGACGCGGACTGGGCCGCGCGGCCTACCGTGCGCGAGCTGTTGCAACGGATCAGCGTGGTCAAGTCGGTGATCACCGTACGCCACCCCCTGGACTCCTTCTTGTCCCTCGACAAAAACGGTTGGCGTCATTTTGTACCCTTCGCCATCGATACATACGCAACCCGCTACGAGGCGTTTTTGGATCGACATATGGGCGTACCAATTTTTAAATATGAAGATTTTGTCGCCAACACCGATGAAACACTGGCAAAAATCTGTGACGCACTGGCGTTGCCATTTGTAGACGGCACCGAACAGCTGTTGCCGATCATGCGCATGTCGGGCGACAGTGGTCGATCATCCAACCGAATCTCGTATCGCCCGCGTAGGGACGTACCCAGTGCGATCTTGCAACAGGCGAAACAAAGCGACGCCTTCAAACGGCTGTGCGAGACACTCGGATATCCCCCGTCGATAGACATGGCTGCTTGAGAACGGCCATGGTATCAATTTCGTCGAGAGTTCGTACGACGAACGACGCTGGACCCGCTGGACGGATTGTGGTTTTTATGACGCCACTCTGGCGATGCCGCTTAGCTGATCCTTTTGGACAAATACGACATGAATAATTCAGACGCGCATAGTGTCGCTGTGGACGGGCAGAAGCTGTTCGTTGTTCTACCGGAAGGTGCGAGCGACATGCCAACCGTGGCTTCTTTTTTCCAGACGGCACTGCCTGGGTCTACGACGCTAGGGTACGAAGATTTGACACGAGCGTTCGCGCATGCGTCTCAAACCACCCAGATTGTCATGGTACTTACCCCAATTGACAGTCTGGCAGCGCGTTTGGCCGACGGGGAGGCACCTGACCTTGCATTAAATGCATGGTGCGCGCGGACTGAGAACATTCTAAAGGTGTCGCGCAAAGCACGGAGGCGTGTCGCTGTGGTGGACATGGCAAGCATCGTTGCCGACCCTGATGCCTCATTGGCCTTTTTGTCCCAACGCCTCAAGCTGACATTGGCGCCGGTGACGACAGAGGCCGGCACGATGGAGTGGGAACCGCAAGCGCCGCGCTGGCGTGTTCTGGCGACCGCGCTTTTAGACCAAGGCGCAGCGGACCTTGTGGACGAGTTGGAAACGCTGCTGCCCTCTTCGAACGGACTGCGGCGTATTGCCATCGCTGATATTACAGCGACGCTGGACAGCTTTAATGCTGACGCGGCCGAAGCGGACCGCAGTGCGCGCGAGGCAGAAGCGCTGCGCGAAGTTCTGCACGAGATGCAGAAAGAAATGACCGAAGCGGCCCAAACGGTCGCGGATGCACAAGAAACCGAGAAGCAACAGCAAGATGCGCTGGCTGCGGCACGAGCACGGCTTGATGAAGTTCAAGCGTCGCTCGTCACTTTGCAATCGGATCATTCCAAAACTCTGGCGGCGCTAGAGGCCCGCGATCATGACTATGTCGCCACAGCCGAAAAATTAAAACAGGCACAATCCGATCTTTCAGAAAGCGGCTTAAAGTTAGATGGTCTGCAAACTGAGCTTGCTCAAGCCAACAGCCTGCGCACCATTGCGATTGGAGAGAAGGACCAGTCCATCGCAGTTGTGCAAGCGAAATTGAATGACGCAAAAGTTCAGTTGAGCGATAAAACGGGCGAACTCGAGAAGCTGAAGGCGCAAGTCAAAGCCTTGACTTCCGAGCGGGCCCTTTTGCGCGAGGTTATGTCCGACATCAACCAACAGCTCGAAGACCTCACGCGCGAACAGCAACTACTGCTTGCTTCAAAGCAAGGTCTGCGACAAGAAACCGTCCTGCAACGCCAGCAATATGGGCAACGCGAGGCCGTTTTGGCGACCTTGATATCGGAACGCCTCGCTGAGGCGCACGATGCGCAATCGCAACTGCAGGCCAAGCTTGACGAACGGATTGACGAATTGAACCGGGTCTATGCCTCAACATCGTGGAAAGTAACAGAACCGATGCGCGCCACCCGCCGACGTATTGACCGCAGTTGACAGAGGGCGGCGCGCGTGACCGACAGCGGCCGTAGCATCCTGACCCACCCCGCCCGAGCGCGATTGTTCATCGATGTCCAGCACGGTTTGGCCAACCGAATGCGTGCAATGATTTCTGCTGCATCGGTGGCGCAACGGACGGATCGTGACCTTGTGGTGATCTGGCGCCCCGACCACCACTGCAATAGTACGCTGCGCGATCTTTTTGTCTACCCTGGACCAGTGATCGAAGATGACACCGCTGATTTGTTCCGGCGCAGCGCTGCGGTCGAATACAACTATGTCGAAATCGAACCGGGGGCCAAATTCCTCGAGCCAATCCTGCCGGACATGGGAAAATGGGCGGGGCAAGATGTGTACGTCCGGTCACCTGAGACGTTGCGCAGTCCGCACCGCGTGTTTGAAGACGAACAGGACTTCTTGCGCAAACTGGTGCCCAGTCAGGCGGTGCTCAACTTGGTTAGCAGTGTGCGGCACCCGAACGACGTGGCCATTCATGTCCGAATGTCCACGGGTCCAGGTTTTGATCACCTTTCATTCGAAGCACCGTCGAACTGGCCAGCGGAACGGCATGCCGAACTGACCTATTGGAGGCAAAAGAGCACGGCCGCTGCATTCATGGCGCGATTGGACAGGCTGATTGCAGAAGGCCGTGCGGATACCGTTTTTTTGGCAGCCGATCTGGCGAGTACCTACGACCTTTTCGCTGAACGATATGGCGCACGAGTGAACTGGCTAGCGCGTGCGGATTACGACCGGTCAGTGCGCCAATTACAATACGCGTTGGCAGACATGATCCTTTTGGCGCACGCAAACCTGTTCTTGGCAAGCACGTGGAGTTCGTTTTCAGATATGGCGCAAAGGCTTGCAAGGCCAGGTCGGCTTATAGAGCAAAGCGGCGAGGATTTCTAAAACATCCGCGCCTAAGCGCCTGCACTGGCCAGCCCGGTTGGGATGCTCCTCATGCCGTGATCCGCTGGCAGTATCAGAACACGTAAATCCATCATTTCGAAAGAGAAATTATGGTCCGGTAGCTGCATGATCAAAGTATGAAACCCTGGGCCCCGGGTCGCAGCGTCATACGGTTCAAAGGTATGCATAACAGTCTGGACAGCCTGTGCGTCAACCCCGTTCAATCCCTCTTGCAACGGGGTATCGCACAGCTCTGTGTCGTCATAAGAAGTGCGGATGAAAAAGGGGTAACTTTCGCCAGCGGTTGCGTTGAACACGGCGATCACACACATGACGTCTCCGGGCGCAAAGCTGTCAGTGCCCAGAGATAGGTTGAAGGAAAACCAACCCGGTGCCTTTTTTACCTTGCCTTCGAGAGAAAAGAGCGAACCGGGCGCTTCATGCAATTTAAGAACGACATCGCCGTCCGTGTCATCCCAGCTGAAGTACGCGCCGCTTACCAAATGTCCATCATTGGTCGGGGCATGCGGCGGGACGATGTTGCGCAATTGTGATACAATGCTTGCCGCGCAGTTTTCGCTCGAATGAGACATTGTGAATGCCTTTAGCCTTTTTTTAGTCGAGCCAATATGTTCGTGCTAGGAACATAAAGGCCAAGTCGGTCGTTTGATTACAGAAACATTGGGCTTTGTCGATAGCCGTTTCCCGCACACGGCTTAACGCGACGCTATAGCCATCGACATGTCTGCGCGGCGAGCCGTCGATACAACGGTGGAGTGCTGCTCCTCCACCGCAACCAATTCATATTTCCGCGAAGGTACCGACCTGCGGGCTCTGCCTGCCCTCGGCACGTTGTTCGAAAACTGGCGAAATCCACGATCCCGGCAGCGCCGAGCCCTAAATTGGAAGGCCCGGCAGTAGCCTGTGGAAACAGGCTTTAGCGCCGAAATGCATCCTGGTTGTCGAGGAACCATTGATAGGTCTGTGCTAGGCCTGTCTCAAGATCGAATTTTGCGGTCCAGCCCATATCGGCCAAGCGGCTGACATCCATTAACTTGCGCATAGTGCCGTCAGGCTTGCTAGGATCGTTCGTGATCGCACCTTTGAATCCGGTGACGCGCGCGACCATCTGCGCCAGGCCCATGATCGACACGTCACTGCCGGTCCCCACATTGATATGGCTGAGCATCGGTTGCGTGTTTGCAGCATATGTGTCCGCATCAAGATCAAGGACAAAAAGACTTGCTTCGGCCATGTCATCCACGTGAAGAAACTCACGCATTGGTTTGCCCGATCCCCAAATTTGCACCTGTTCCAGCCCGTCTTGGGCAGCTTCGTGGAAGCGCCGGATCAACGCAGGCAACACATGACTGTTTTCTGGGTGAAAGTTGTCCCCAGGCCCATAAAGGTTGGTGGGCATGACCGAGCGATAATCAACGCCGTGCTGTCGGTTATAGCTTTCGCACAGCTTAATACCTGCGATTTTAGCGACAGCGTACGGTTCGTTCGTTGGCTCCAACACGCCGGTCAGCAATGCGTCTTCTTTCATAGGTTGGGCCACAGCACGTGGATAGATGCAGGAACTGCCCAGTTGTAGCAGGCGTGTAACCCCGTTGGCAAAGGCCTGGTGGATCACATTGCATTCAATCATCAGGTTTTCGTAAATAAAATCAGCGGGGTAAGTGTTGTTCGCGTGGATTCCACCAACCTTAGCCGCTGCCAAGATCACCACATCAGGTGTCTGTTCGGCCATAAAGGCCTGCACAGCTGCTTGGTTCGTCAAATCAACCTCAGAATGTGTGCGCGTCACCAGCTCGAGCGCTTCGCCCGAGTCTTTGCGTGCTTGCAACTTGCGCAGTATCGCGCCCCCCACCATGCCACGGTGGCCTGCAATATAAACTTTGGTCATTCAATTCCCCGGGTTGCAATACACGTGTTGCCGACCTTGCCTGCGATCATGCACATGCGGCATCTTTTGGGCGCCACGTTGCGCGGGCGTCAACCCCCGGAACGCCAGCTGAGTAAAAATTCTTACGGTACAGAATGGACGACGTCACGAACGCACGGAAACGTCTCGGCTCATTTCTAATCGGACCGAACGGTCGGCGATGCCTAACTGGCATACGCTAAAATTGTGTCGTTGAGTGTTACACCCAAGCCGTTCGGGGGTTGGACCGAACGTACGCATAATTCCCGCGCCAAAGTCGATGTTAAATTTGATCAGCGGGGTTTCTCACTGACTTTCGAAGTGTCCATCTAGCGCATGGGCCATCGATTGCGCTAACCCTTCGGGTCCGTCACCTGCCGTGCCTTGCGTCGGTCCACACCCAGCTGCCGTTCGCGCCAGATGATCAGGACGCCGCCCAGTACCACCAAGGACGCGCCGATGACGGTGGCGCCGGTGGGCAGTTCGTTGAACACCACATAGCCGATCAGCGCGGCGAAGATCAGGGACGCATAGTCGAACGGCGCCAGCATTGAAGCGCCGCCGAAGCGGTAGCTGGAAGTCACCAGGATTTGTGCCACACCGCCGATGAGGCCTGCGCTGATCAGCAGCACGATGTCGCGGGGGCTGGGGATAATCCAGCCGAATGGGAGGCTGAGCAGGCTCAGCAGCGTTGCGGTGAGCGAAAAGTAGAAGACGATGGCGGCGGTGTGTTCGGTTTTGACCAGGGTGCGGATGTGGATCTGGACCAGCGCGCGCAGGATCGAGGCCGCCAGCACCATCAGCGCGCCCAACGTGCCCACGGTGCCCAGCGTTTCGGGATCGACCGACAGCCGCGGCCAGATCACGATCATCACGCCCACCAGGCCCAGCGCCACCGCGCTGATGCGGAAGAGGCGCACGCGTTCGCCCAGCATCACCGCAGCCAAGATCACCGTGAACATGGGTGTGGCATAGCCGATGGCCGTCACCTCGGGCAGGGGCAGCAGGGCGAGGCCCGCAAAGGTCAGGGCCATGGCGGTGGTGCCAAACAGGCCGCGCCAGATGTGGCCCATCAGGTTCACGGGCACCAGCGCTTCGCGCATCTCGCCCTTGTGCCAGATCCAGGCGAGGATGATGGGCATGGCAAAGAGTGAGCGGAAGAACACCGCCTCGCCTGCAGGCACCTCTTGGGTTGCGGCCTTGATCATGGCGGCCATCACCATGAACAGAAACACCGCCATCAGCTTGAGTGCGATCGCGGTGCCGGGTCTGTTCTGGGTGGAGGGCGCTTGCATGTCCTCCGACCCTTGAAGCGGATTGCGCGTGAAGGCAAGCCTTAGCCGAGGGTGGCGACGCCCAAGGGCACGCTGAACTTCAGACACCAGATGTAGACCTCGTTATAGTCGGCGGGGTCGACGCCTGCGGGGACGGTAAAGACTTGCTTGCCGTTCAGGGATTTCAGCAGGCCCATGCCGGTGGCGACGTCATATTCCCCGTCCTTGCCAAAGCCCACGCGGGGGTCGGGCGCGCCATCGAGGCTGAAGTCGTCGCCCAGGATGACCGTGTGGCTGCCGTCGGCGTTTTTGACCACCTCGACCGCGCCGGTGGTGATGTGGTTCGACGCGCCGACAAAGGTGCCGGAGGCCGTGACCTGATCCGCGGCAGCGGGTAGGACGCCGAGGCTGAGAAACGCCGCGAGGGCGAGGGCGGCGATGGATTTGAGAGCATTGAACATGGTGCGTTCCTTTGGGACTGGTTGGTTCCGAATAACGGAGATATACCGTGGGGAACCGGTTGGTTCAAAACACAAGGCCGTGAGTTATGGACTTATTGGTTCCGAACGCCATATAGCAGTGCAGAGCAGAAGGAGACCAAAGATGGCCCGCCCCAGAACATTCGATACAGACGTGGCCGTGGAAAAGGCGATGCAGGTCTTTTGGGCCTATGGGTACGAAGGCGCGTCGCTGCCGGATTTGCTGGCGGGCATGGGGCTGACGCGCGGCAGTCTGTACAAGGCGTTTACCGACAAGAAGACGCTGTTTCTGAAGGTGCTTGATCACTACGAGGGCAAGGCGGTGCAGGCCGGTGTTGCGTTGCTGACAGACCCGGGCATCCCCAATGGGGCGGACCGCATTCTGATGATGTTCACCAATTCCTACAACGCGGTGACGGCGGGGGATCAGCGGGGCTGTTTGTTGTGCACGGCCGCGGCCGGGCCCAGCACCTATGATGACGAGATCGCGGCGGCCGTGTCCCACGGCCTGGGCGCCCTGCGGGATGGGATTTACGAGGCGTTGGGCGCGTCACCCAAACATGCCGCGCTGACAGATGCGGATCGCGGCGCGTTGGCGGATATGCTGATTGCGCAGTATATGGGTCTGCGCACGATGGCGCGGGCGCGGATTGATGCCGCAACGCTGCAGAACGTCGTGCGGTCGGTTGGGTTGATGCTGGCCTAGCCGATGGGGCCGCGCACGCCGCCAGTTTGACCGCGGTCCAGCAGCAGGTGATCGAGGATCACGCAGGCCATCATCGCCTCGCCCACGGGCACGGCGCGGATACCGACGCAGGGGTCGTGTCGGCCCTTGGTGATGATCTCTGCCGCTGCGCCTGCCTTGGTGATCGTCTGGCGGGTTTGCAGGATGGACGAGGTCGGCTTGACCGCGAAGCGCACGACGATGTCCTGCCCGGTTGAGATACCGCCCAAGATGCCGCCCGCGTGGTTCGAGGAGTACTCCGGCCCGTCGGGGCCCATCGTGATCTCGTCCGCGTTCAGCTCGCCCGTGAGCATCGCGGCAGACATGCCCTCGCCGATCTCGACGCCTTTGACGGCATTGATGCTCATCATCGCGGCGGCAAGGTCGGTGTCCAGCTTGCCATAGATCGGCGCGCCAAGGCCGGCGGGCACGCCCCGCGCGACGACCTCGATCACCGCGCCCACGCTGCTGCCAGATTTGCGCAAACCATCGAGGTAGTCGGCCCAGGTTTGCGCGGCGCCTGCATCGGGCACCCAGAACGGGTTTTGGTCGATCTGGTCCCAGTCGAACTGCGCCCGGTCGATTTCGTGCGTGCCCATGCGGGTCATGTAGCCTGTGATCTTTATCCCCGGCACCAGCTTGGCCAGCGCCGCCCGCGCGAGACCGCCTGCCGCGACTCGGGCGGCGGTTTCACGGGCCGAAGACCGCCCGCCGCCGCGATAGTCGCGGATGCCGTATTTCTGCCAATAGGTGATGTCGGCGTGGCCAGGGCGAAACTTCTCTGTGATTTCGGAGTAATCCTTGGATCGCTGGTCGGTGTTTTCGATCATCAACTGGACGGGCGTGCCGGTTGTGACACCTTCGAACACGCCAGACAGGATCTTGACCTCATCGGCCTCGCGCCGCTGGGTGGTGTATTTGTTTTGCCCCGGTTTGCGCTTGTCCAGCCAGTGCTGGATCATCGCGGCATCAATTTCCACGCCCGGGGGGCAGCCATCGACCGTCGCGCCCAGGGCAGGCCCGTGGCTTTCGCCCCAGGTGGTCACGCGGAAAAGATGGCCAAAGCTGTTGATCGACATGGGGCGCTCCGAAAACGTTGCCGCCGGAGATACGCGGACGGATTGAGAATGCCAAGCCGCCCTGCGCGGCGCGGGCGCTTTAGATGTCGATCTCGGCCCAGATCACGTGGTGGTCCGAGGCCGCGTGCATCTTTTTCTTCAGCTCTGGATAGACCTCCCACCGGGGTGGGCGAGAACCAGGCCAGGCCCCTTTGCGAAAGATGCCGCCCAGCGTCACCTTGTCGAACAGCGCCGGGGACAGCAGCAGATAGTCGATCTTGTGATTGTCGTTGCCGCTGGCATAGGTGCCGATCCCGCGATGGCCGTTGTCGACGTTGAACTCGACCTCTGTAAAGGCAGGGTGGTCGCCCACATCGCGCAGATCGGTGTCCTGCAACAGCGGGGCCAATTCGTCGCTGTCGGGCGTGTCGTTCAGGTCGCCCAGCACGACGACATTCTCGACCCGTTCGCTGCGCAGCCGGTCGTAGTAGGATTTGACCGCCTGCGATTGGGCCAGCCGTTTGGCGCGCGAGGACGGTGAATTGCCGCCGAACTTGCTTTTGAAATGGTTGCCCAGCACGATCAGCTTTTGGCCGCTTGGGGTTGTCACCTCGTATTCCGGGCAGTCGCGGCTGAAGATCGGAAAACCATCGGCTTTCAAGTCGTCAGCGTGGCTGAGCACGTGGCCGATCGGGTACCCATCCCGCGTGGCAAGGCCCACGTCGATGCCGCGCCGGTCGTTGCCGTCGATCAGCATGATGTGGCGGTAGGTTTCGGCGAGAGCCAGTTCGCGCGCCATCTCTTCCTGAAAGGACTGCAGGACCGGGCGGCTCTCTGCCTCGACCAGGCACAGCACGTCGGCGCCCACTTCAAAGATCGTCTTGGCCGTCAGCAGTACGGCGGTTTCATTGACGGCTTCGGTGCGCAGTTCGACCCAGCCGATCCAATCACTGCGGCCATCTGCCACAATCTCGCGCGGTTGGCTGCGGTCGCGGGGGCGGCGGATGATCTGGCCGCGGATCTTGCGCAGGCGGACGAACCGGCCTTCGTTGCTGTTAAGCATGCCCAGATCATCCAGCAGGGTCAGCATCCGCGCCTTGTCGGCGGCGGTATAGACCGGCTTTTCAAACAGGGTGTTCAGTTCTGAATGTGCGGCCAGCACCTCGGCATGTGCGTCGCTGTCATCGTTGAACACGCGCGCGCGGTCGAACAGGTTTTCGACGTTGAATGCGGCAATCTTCATCTTGGTTCTCCCCCCCAGTCCGGTACCGCAACCCTAGCACGAAAGGCGGCGATTCTCGATGTGCGCAACGCGCTGCCCCTGCCGCTTGCACCTGCGGGCGGGGGGACCTATACCCATCGGTACCTCGGGGTGCTGCGTCGCAGCTGAGATGCCAATCTGGCGAACCCGTTGAACCTGAACCGGTTAACACCGGCGGAGGGAAGGTATGGCTCATCCCATGACCCTTATCCCGCCGCCTTCAGTCTTTTTGGAGGACGCGATGAAATATCTGACGACACTGGCCGCCACACTGGCCGCGACTACAGCATGGGCCGACACGCCTGTGCTGACCGTATATGCGGGCGATTACTTTACCTCGGAATGGGGCCCTGGCCCGATCATCGAGACCGAGTTTGAAAAGGTCTGTGCCTGTGACCTGGAGTGGTCCACGGGCGACCTGATGCCCCGCCTGCTGCTGGAAGGGCAGCGGACCAAGGCCGATGTGGTCATCGGCCTCACCTCGGACGTGACGGCCAAGGCGCGCGCGACCGGGTTGTTTGCGCCCCACGGCCAGGACAACAGCGCGCTGACCCTGCCCATCGCCTGGACCGACGACACGTTCCTGCCGTTCAACTACGGCCACACCGCATTCATCTACAACGAGACGACGATGGACAGCCCGCCGGCAAGCTTTGACGCGCTGTTGGACCTGCCCGATGACGTCAAGATCGTGATCCAGGATCCGCGCACCTCAATCTCTGGCCTGGCCTTGGTGCTATGGGTGCAGGCCGTGTATGGCGACCGGTCCGGCGCGGTGTGGGAGGCGCTGTCGGACAACATCCTGACCGTGACCAAAGACTGGTCGGCGTCCTATGGCCTGTTCACCGATGGCGAGGCGGATATGGTCCTTAGCTATACGACCTCGCCCGCCTATCACATGTTCGCCGAAGAAGACTTTACCAAGAAGGCGGCGATCTTTCCCGAAGGGCACTATTTCATGGTCGAAACGGTGGGCAAGATCGCAGGCACAGACCAACCTGAACTGGCGGATCAGTTCATGGCCTATGTGATGTCGCGCGACTTCCAGACCATCATCCCGACCGCCAATTGGTCGCTGCCCTCGGCCTTGCCACAATCCGACTGGCCAGAGGGCTGGTCCGACCTGCCCCTGCCCGAGAAGGTGCTGTTCTATTCCGAGACAGAGGCGGCAGACCTGCAAGCCAGCGCGATCGAGACATGGCGCGCAGCCCTGTCCAAGTAAGCCTCTGGCCGGGCATCGTCGCGACAGGGGTCCTTGTCGCGGCGATCTTGGCCGCCTTTGTGGCCATTGGCCTGCGGGTCGCGCCCGGCACGGGCCTGCGCCTGGCCGAGTGGCAGGCAATCCGGTTTACGCTGTTCCAAGCGCTGCTGTCGGCGCTGCTGTCCGTCGTGTTGGCCGTGCCCGTTGCCCGTGCCCTAGCGCGGCGGCGGATGCCGGGGCACGCGCTGTTGGTGACCCTGCTGGGGGCGCCCTTTATCCTGCCCGTGATTGTGGCGGTCCTGGGCCTGTTGGCCATCTTTGGGCGCAATGGCTGGGTGAACATGGCGCTTGGCGCGGTCGGCCTGCCCGACGTGTCGATCTATGGCGCGCATGGCGTCATCCTGGCCCATGTGTTTTTCAACATGCCGCTGGCCACGCGGCTGATCCTGCAAGGGTGGCAGGCCATCCCGGCAGAGCAGTTTCGCCTGGTGGGGCAGCTGGGCCTGACCCCGGGCGCCGTGTTTCGCACGCTGGAATGGCCGGTGCTGCGCCAGGTGGTGCCGGGGGCCTTTGCGCTGATCTTTGTCATTTGCCTGACCAGCTTTGCCGTTGCGCTGACCCTGGGTGGTGGGCCGCGGGCGACGACGATTGAGCTGGCGATTTACCAGGCGTTTCGCTTTGACTTTGACTTGGGCCGCGCGGCGCTGCTCAGCCTGCTGCAACTGGCCGTCGCTGGCGCAGCGGCGGGGATCGCGCTGTGGGTGCTGCCCCCCATCGTGCTGCAAAGCGGGCGCGACCGTGTACAGCAACGGTGGGACCGCGCGGGCATGCTGCCCCGGTTGCTGGATGCGGCATGGATCGGGGCGGCGGCGCTGTTTTTGCTGCTGCCGCTGCTGACCGTTGCGCTGTCGGGGCTGCCCGGGCTGGCACAGATGCCGCCCGTTGTATGGTCGGCGGCCTGGACATCCCTTTGGGTTGCCGTGGTCAGTGCCGCGCTGCTGATGGCGTTGGCCTTGCCCATCGCCGCCTGGCTCGCCCAGGCGCGGTGGGGCGGGGCCGAGGCGTTGACGCTGGTGGGGCTTGTCGCCTCACCGTTGATGATCGGGACCGGGTGGTTCTTGCTGATCTTTCCCTGGGCCTCGCCGGTCGCCTTTGCCCTGCCTGTCACGGCGTTGGTCAACGCGATGATGGCGCTGCCGTTTGCGGTGCGCATCCTGCTGCCGGCGACACGGCAGGTGTTTGCGGATTATGGCCGGTTGAGCGCGGGCCTGGGCCTGCGCGGGTGGGCGTTTTGGCGCATCGTGCTGCTGCCGCGGCTGCGCCCGCAGATTGGCTTTGCCGCTGGGTTGGCAGCTGCGCTGTCGGTGGGAGACTTGGGCGTCATCGCCCTGTTTGCGGACCCGGATGTCGCGACGCTGCCGTTGCAGATGTACCGTCTGATGGGCAGCTATCGGACCGAGGCGGCGGCGGGTGCGGCCCTTTTGCTGCTGCTCTTGGCCTTTGGGCTGTTCTGGCTGTGTGATCTATGGGGGCGGCGCCATGTTGCGAGTTGAGAGACTGACCGTGCGCCAGGGGGCCTTTGTGCTGCAGGCGGATTTCGAGGTGGCGGCGGGCGCGCGTGTGGCCGTCATCGGGCCGTCGGGTGCGGGCAAGTCGACGCTGCTGGGCGCCTTGGGTGGGTATGTGCCGTCCACCGGTCGGGTCGTTCTGGACGACGTGGATGTCACGGATGTGGCGCCCGACACGCGGGGCGTTGCGATGCTGTTTCAGGATGGCAACCTTTTTCCCCACCTCACACTCTTTCAGAACGTGGCGCTTGGCCTGCGCCCCGCCTTGCGGCTGCGCAACCAGGACCGCGCCCAGGCGATGGACGCCTTGGCGCGGGTGGGTCTGGATGGGTTTGCAGACCGCAAGCCCGGCGATGTGTCCGGCGGACAGCAAAGCCGTGCGGCCCTCGCGCGCGTCTTGGTCCAGGGCAAGGCGCTCTTGCTGCTGGACGAACCCTTTGCCGCGTTGGGGCCTGCGTTGCGCGGCGAGATGCTGGACCTGACCCGCACCGTTGCGACCGAGACCGGGGCGACGCTGTTGATGATCACCCACGCGCCCGAGGATGCGGAACGCGCGGCGGATCAGGTGATTTTCGTCGATGCGGGCCGGGCCGAGGCGCCGCGGCCGGTGGCAGAGATCATGGCCAACCCGCCCGCGGCGCTGCGGGCCTATCTAGGCCGCTGACCGCAGGCTGGCCCGCGCGTCGATAATGCCCAGCGCCGCCTGCGCCGCTTCGCGCCCTTTGGTCACGAAGTGGTTGGCATAGATGCTTTTGTGGTGCGGCGTTTCCTGGAACTGGTGCGGCGTGAGCGAGACCGACAGGATCGGCACCTCGGTGGTCAGGCCCACCTGCATCAGCCCATCGACCACGGCAGCGGCGACAAAGTCATGGCGGTAGATGCCGCCATCTACGACCAGTGCGGCGCAGATAACAGCGCCATAGCGCCCGGTCTGGGCCAGCGTTTGGGCCATCAACGGCAACTCGAACGCGCCGGGCACATCGAAGGTGTCGACCTGCGCGGGCAGGATCAGCTCGGTGAACCCGTCATAGGCGCAGTCGACGATGTCGGCATGCCAGCGGGCTTTGACCAAGGCGAAGCGGGTGTGTGTCATCGGTTTTCTCCTTTAGGTTCAGACACGTCACCCAAGGCGATGGCGCACGGACAAAAACGCCCCGGGCGGGGCGCGATCCTGTCGCGTGCGTTCTCTTTCATCCGGACTATGACCGTCGGCTCAGGCGTCGCACCTGATCTGCTGACACACGATTTTTCGTCGAAAAATCGTGCCGCTCGTGGGCTCCTGCCTATGCAGATACCACCGGTGGGGAATTTCACCCCGCCCTGAGAACGCCGCCAGCTTGCATCGCCCGGGCGGCCAAGGCAAGACGGACCTGACGTAGACACAAGGCCAGCCGCCATGCACCCGAACCCCGTGTTCCACACCGAAACCGACGCGCGGAACCTGGCCTATGCCCGCGACCGCGCCTTTGGCGTGCTGGCCGTGTCCGGGCCCGAGGGTCCGCTGATGGCGCATGTCCCCTTTCTGCTGGACGCCGAAGGCGCGCAGGTGGACCTGCACCTTGTGCGGTCGAACCCGATTGCCCGCGCGTTGGCGACACCCCTGCCCGCCCGCATCGCGGTCAGCGGGCCGGATGGCTATATCTCGCCCGATTGGTACGGGGTGTCGGATCAGGTGCCCACCTGGAACTATATCGCCGTGCATCTGACCGGCACGCTCGAACGGCTGCCGCAAGAGCAGATGCGCGATATGCTCGACCGGCAGTCGCAGCATTTCGAGGACCAGCTGGCGCCCAAACCGCCCTGGAAGACGGAAAAGATGACACCCGAGATACTGGACAAGATGATGCGCCAGATTGTGCCCTGTCGCATGACCCTCACAGGCGTCGACGGCACCTGGAAGCTGAACCAGAACAAGCCCGACGATGTGCGCCTGCGCGCCGCGGACCACGTGGACGCCTATGGCATGGGCCAAGAGGTGCGTCTGCTTGCCGCGCTTATGCGGGGCGCCTAGGCTGCGCGCACCACAAGGGAGAATCGCGATGAAGCTGCTGATGTCGGGCGCCAGCCCGTTTGTGCGCAAAATTCTGGTGCTGCTGCACGAGACCGGGCAGGCGGATGATGTTGAGGCGGTGACCGTGACCGCAGCACCGGGCGGCACCGATGCCGCGCTGAAGGCGGCGAACCCCGTGGGTAAGATCCCTGCCCTGGTGCGCGACGAGGGCCCGACGCTTTACGACAGTCGGGTCATCTGCCGCTATCTGGACGACCGCGCGCAGGCGGGCCTCTACCCGCCGCAGGGCTGGGAGACACTGGTGCTGGAGGCCACGGCGGATGCGCTGATGGAGGCGGCGGTGCTGATGGTTTATGAAAAGCGTTTTCGGCTGGAACCGCAGCAATCCGAGGCGTGGATCGAGGCGCAGTGGGGCAAGGTCGAAGGGGCGCTGGATGCGCTGAACGCGCGCTGGATGAGCCATCTGGCCGGGCCCATGGACATCGGGCATCTGGGCGTTGCTTGCGCGTTGGGGTATTTGGACTTTCGCCATGCCGACCGCGAATGGCGCAAAGGGCGGGACGCGCTGGCCAAGTGGGAGGCGGGTTTTGCTAAGCGCCCGTCGATGCAGGCCACTGCGCCTGCTGGGTAAGGTGCCGCGTGTCTTCGCGCAGACATGCGCACTAGATCCGATAGCTTTGAGACTGATGGACGTGAGACGCATTTGCATGGTCCCGTAGACCAAGTGGCGCGGGTCGATGGGCGTCATGCCCCCCGCGCGTCAGCAATTCGTCACGGAGTCTTATCAAGGGGTTAATGCGCACCCGGCGCGTCCCCCCCTGCGACCACGTGCGCCACTTTGAATGCTGGACGTGAGCACGGCACACCGCTAGATACCGCGATGAACTTGGTCACGCAGACGCGCGGCCCGTTTTGTCATTGGCCCGATCGGGTCGCTTGGAAACTGGAGAAGTCCCCCGTGTCCCACGCAGAAGAAGAACACGACGGCAACCGGCGCGATTTCCTGTACTACGCCACTGGTGGCGCTGGTGCGGTGGTGGCTGGTGCCGCGGTCTGGCCCTTGGTCAATCAAATGAACCCGTCCGCAGACGTGCTGGCGTTGTCGTCCATCCGAGTGGATGTGAGCAGTGTCGAGCCCGGCTCGCAGCTGACGGTGAAATGGCTGGGCAAGCCCGTCTTTATCCGGCGCCGGTCGGAAGACGAGATTGCCGCCGCCCGCGAAGTCGAGATGAGCGATTTGCCCGATCCGCGGGCCGAGAATGCCAACCTGGCCGATGGCGCCGATGCATCCGATGAAAACCGGACGCTGGACGACGCGGGCGAATGGCTGGTTATGATGGGTGTTTGCACCCACCTGGGCTGTGTGCCCTTGGGCGATGCAGGGGACTTTGGCGGCTGGTTCTGCCCCTGCCACGGCTCACACTACGATACGGCTGGCCGGATCCGTCGCGGTCCTGCGCCATCCAACCTGCCGGTACCTGTCGCTGAATTCGTGGACGAGACCACGATCAAACTGGGTTAAGGGAGAAACCTTATGGCTGGAATTCCTCACGACCATTACGAACCAAAGGCCGCCTGGGAAAAGGGCTTGGCCAAGCGTTTGCCGATTGTTGGCTTGATGTACGACACGCTGATGATCCCGACGCCAAAAAACCTGAACTGGATGTGGATCTGGGGCATCGTCCTGACCTTCTGTCTGGCGCTGCAGATCATCACCGGCATCGTGTTGGCGATGCACTATACCCCGCATGTCGACAACGCCTTTGCCTCGGTTGAGCATATCATGCGCAACGTGAATGGCGGTGCGATGCTGCGGTATATGCACATGAACGGCGCCTCGCTGTTCTTTGTCGCGGTCTATGCGCACATCTTCCGCAGCCTCTACTACGGCTCGTACAAGGCCCCGCGTGAGATCACGTGGATCATCGGTATGCTTATCTATCTGTTGATGATGGGCACCGCGTTCATGGGCTACGTGTTGCCTTGGGGTCAGATGTCCTTCTGGGGTGCGACCGTGATCACCGGCCTGTTTGGTGCGATCCCGTTTGTGGGTGACGCGCTGCAGACCTGGCTGCTGGGCGGTCCCGCCGTGGACAACGCCACGCTGAACCGCTTCTTCAGCCTGCACTATCTGCTGCCCTTTGTGATCGCGGGTCTTGTGATCCTGCACATCTGGGCCTTCCACACCACGGGCAACAACAACCCCACCGGTGTCGAAGTGCGGCGCACATCGAAGGAAGACGCGCAGAAAGATACGCTGCCCTTCTGGCCATACTTTGTGATCAAGGACCTGTTCGCGCTGGCCGTGATCCTGTTGGTGTTCTTTGCCGTCGTTGGTTTTATGCCCAACTACCTGGGCCACCCGGACAACTACATTGAAGCCAACGCACTGGCTACGCCTGCGCACATCGTGCCGGAATGGTATTTCCTGCCGTTCTACGCCATCCTGCGCGCCTTCACGCCTGACGTTTGGGTTGTGATGTTTGCTAGCTGGATTTCCGGCGGGATCATCGACGCAGCCTTCTTTGGCGTCGTGGCGATGTTTGGTGCGATTGCAGTGATGGCGCTGGCGCCCTGGTTGGACACATCCTCGGTTCGCTCCGCACGCTACCGCCCGATGCTGAAGTGGTGGTTCTGGCTGCTCGCCGTGGACTTCTTTGTCCTGATGTGGGTGGGTGCGATGCCGGCGGAAGAGCCGTATAACACCATCGCTCTGATCGCGGCGACCTACTGGTTTGTCTACTTCCTCGTGATCCTGCCCCTGATGGGCGTGATCGAGAAGCCGACACAACAACCGGCCACCATCGAAGAAGACTTTGCCGCACAGTTCGGCGGTGACGATGCGGGCAAAGCCCCGTCGGCACAGCCTGCGGAATAAGGAGAGACTGCACATGTTCATGAAACTTGCAGCAAGTGCGGCGGTCGCCATCATGTTGGCCACCGGCGCCTCTGCCGCGGGCAAAGGTGGCGAGGTCGAGAATGTCGACTTTTCCTTCGATGGTCCGTTCGGGTCCTATGACCAGAACCAGCTGCAGCGCGGTTTGCAAATCTACACCGAGATTTGCGCCGCCTGCCACGGCCTGAAGTTTGTCCCCCTGCGTACGCTGGGGGATGAAGGTGGCCCTGATCTGCCCGCCGACCAAGTGCGCGCCTATGCGGAGTTCTACGAGGTCTATGACGCGGAACTGGACGATTTTCGCCCGGCAACGCCGAACGACCACTTCCCCGGCTCGAACCTGGAAAACGCACCTGACCTAAGCCTGATGGCCAAGGCACGTGCGGGCTTCCACGGCCCCTACGGTCTGGGCATCAACCAGCTGATGAACGGCATCGGTGGTGCCGAATACATCGCCGGGCTGTTGCAAGGCTATACCGGCGAGGAGAAGGAAGAGGCCGGTGTGATCCTGTACGAGAACACGGTTATGGCTGGCGGCTGGATCGCGATGGCGCCACCGCTGTGGGGCGATGACGTTGAGTTTGCCGACGGCCACTCGACCGACCTGCACTATCTGGCCGAGGATGTGTCCGCATTCCTGATGTGGACCGCCGAGCCCAAGTTGATGGCGCGCAAGCAAGCTGGTTTTGTCGGCGTTGTGTTCCTGACCGTGCTGTCGGTGCTGCTGTACCTGACGAACAAGCGCCTGTGGGCGCCGGTCAAAGCGCGCTACAAGAAAAAGTAAGCGTGTCACAAAACGAATAACGAAAAGCCCCGCCTTTTGGTGGGGCTTTTGCGTTTGAGAGGGCAAGCAGGGCGCAGGTGCGCTGCGCGTTCCCTAGGCCTGCAACTGAGTTTCGCTATGGGAACGAATGCGCGCGGCCACAATCTGGCCTTCGGCTTGCGGGGCATCGAACTGCACCTCTGCAAACTGCGCCGTACGGCCCATCTGCGGGCTCTCCATCAACACCTGATGCGTCTGGCCAACCTGCGCCGCCAGGTGTCGCGCAACCTGCGCCTGCCCCGCCGCACGCAGCCGTGCCGCGCGCGCCTTGATCGTCGCGCCATCCACCTGCGGCATCCGCGCAGCAGGCGTGCCGGGCCGCGGTGAATAGGGAAACACGTGCAGCCAGGTCAGATCGCACTCTGCCACCAACGCCAAGGCGTTCTGAAAATGCGCCTCTGTCTCTGTCGGGAAGCCTGCGATGATGTCCGCGCCAAAGGTCATGTCCGGCCGCAAGCGCCGCGCCTCTTGCGCAAAGCGAATGGCGTCCTCACGCAGGTGCCGCCGCTTCATCCGCTTGAGGATCAGATCGTCGCCATGTTGCAGCGACAGGTGTAGGTGGGGCATCAAGCGCGGCTCGGTCGCGATCGCCTGCATCAGCGCCTCATCCACCTCGATCGAGTCAATCGAACTGATGCGCAGACGCGGCAGATCCGGCACCAGCTTGAGGATGCGCATCACCAGGTCCCCCAAACACGGCGCGCCTGGCAGGTCTGCCCCCCAGGACGTCAGATCGACACCCGTCAGCACCACCTCATTAAACCCCCGGTCGACCAACCGCTTGATCTGGTCCACGACCACACCCGCCGGCACAGACCGCGAATTGCCGCGCCCATAGGGAATGATGCAAAAGGTGCACCGATGATCGCAGCCGTTTTGCACCTGCACATAGGCGCGGCTGCGGGTGCCAAAGCCGTCAATCAGATGGCCCGCCGTTTCGGTCACGGACATGATGTCGTCGACCTGCACCGGTTCGGTGCCATAGCCACCGGCGAGGCCTGCCCAGGTGCTGGCCTGCATCTTTTCGGTGTTGCCGATAACCACGTCAACCTCGTCCATCGCCGCAAAAGTGGCGGCCTCGGTCTGTGCTGCGCAGCCTGTGACGATGATCTTGGCCTCTGGGTGCGCGCGGCGCTGTTTGCGAATGTCCTGGCGCGCCTTGCGCACCGCCTCTGCCGTGACAGCGCAGGTGTTGATCACAACCGCATCGCCCAGACCCGCCTGGGCCGCCAGCTCTTCCATCGCTTTCGTCTCATAGGCGTTCAGGCGGCAGCCGTGGTTTGAAAAGACCGGTGCGCTCATAAGCTGTCCAGAAAGCTTTGTGTCAGCACGCCATCGAACACATGTGCCGTCGGCCCCGCCATCCAGACGCCATCGTCGCGCCAGTCGATCTGCAGGGTACCGCCGTCCAAATCGATGCGCACAGCGGGCCCTGTCAGCCCCTTGCGGTGGGCCGCGACCGCTGTCGCGCAGGACGATGACCCGGAGGCCAAGGTGATGCCTGTGCCCCGCTCCCACACCCGCATACGCAGATGATCCGGGCCGATGACCTGAGCGAACTGCACATTGGTCCGTTCGGGATATAGCGGGTCATGCTCTATCCGCGGGCCGATCGCGCCCAGGTCCACCGCAGCCACGTCATCCACGAAAAAAGTGCAATGCGGATTGCCCATGCCCGTCGCAACAGGCGCGCCATCAATGGGCAGAGCCAGCGTGTCCACATCCCGAGCGAGCGGAATGTCCTGCCAGCCCAGCTGTGGCACACCCATATTGACCGAAGCCACCCCATGCGCATCCCGCACGGCGCGCAACGTCCCACGGCCCGTCACCGCGATATCCAACTGTTGCGCACCCGTCATCGACATCTCTCGCGCGGCGATACACCGGGTGGCATTGCCGCATGCCGCAGACGGCGACCCGTCCGCATTGTAAAATGTCAGCGTCAGATCATCGCCTTGGGTGATGACCGCCAACTGATCAAACCCAACCCCGCGATGCCGGTCTGCCAACGCCCGGATCAGCGTGGCATCCAACGCCACATCCTGCACGCGCGCATCCACAACGACAAAGTCGTTGCCCGCCCCGTGCATCTTCATAAAGGGCCAAGTCTGAGCGGCAGTCTGTTGCATTCGGCGCATATAACGCTGGGGTTTTGAGGAATCCAGTATGTCGCAGAAAAACATCTCAGAATCGCCTTGACCCTCTGCCCCACCCTTTCTAAGTAGGCCGCCTAGTGGGCCGTTAGCTCAGTTGGTAGAGCAACTGACTTTTAATCAGTGGGTCGCAGGTTCGAACCCTGCACGGCTCACCACTGGCGTTAGTTGCAAATGCCCTGATCGATCTTTTCCGATCGAGTTCTTCTCTTGTAGCGACGTAAAGTGTCAGCTTGCATAGCGCAGAGGGCTGAAATCGGTTCAACCCAAACAACGATCTCCGTCATGTTTCCGACGAGCGGCGTTTTTTGACTGGACGCTATCCAACAGACGCGTTCAAACTTAGGCCATACGGATTTGACGGGACGAGTTGCTAGGTTGGTTAATTTGGAGCGATTAGGCACGAAGAAATTCGTCGGGGCGGCCGGCGCCAGAGCGACCCACTGCGAACCGCGAACAGAGCTCAACGCTTAAAACCCGTTCTCGATTTTGCCTTTGAGCAGACGACTTCGGACTTATGCTCGGGCGCAGAGCATGACAGCCACGGCAAAATCCTTGGTCCACTTCAGTGCAGTGGTAATCAGGGCGTCGATCAATAATATCGAATGATCCACCATCAACGCCAATACGCCCGCGCGCAAATTGGCGGCGTTCATAAGAATTCATGCAAAACAGGCGATGAATCCTGCGCTGAAACCATCATAAGAGTGCTTTTCTCTTGGGTTGGGAGGACAGGGTGACCGAGCTTCTCAGCTCCCCAAAGCGTAAAGACGTAGTCCGGGATTGGACCTGTCGCGGTTTGATGCCGCTCCTTTGATAGCATTTACTGCACCAAAGGAGACTGACGATGGGACTGAAACGTACGGATGAATTTCGCCAAGACGCAGTGCGGATTGCGCGACCAGTGGGCTGACGCGCAAGCAGGTGGCCGATGATCTGGGTGTTGGGATGTCGACGCTGAACAAATGGATCACAGCACATCGGGACACTGCCGTAGTTTCGAAAGAAGATTTGGACCTTGCCAGAGAGAATGAGCGGCTTCGGCGTGAGGTCCGGCTTCTCAAGGAGGAGAGGGAGATCCTAAAAAGGCCACCCAGTTTTTGGCGGGCCTAAAGCAATGAGGTTTAGGTTTGTCCACTGCCCGGCAGTGCATGTTTACATGCACGAGAGGGGAAGAGCACAGGGACCACTTCCCCGCCAAGCGTTTATGCAGTGTCGTTGGCGTCAGCACACGTGGATTGCGCGCCTTCCGCAGCCGCCCAGCCAGTCGCAGGCAGCGATCTGTCCTGGTCACGCTTGCCCATATCAAAGAGCAATCTCAGCTCAGCCTTGGCAGTTACGGTCGTCCGCGCATGACAGAAGAGTTGAAGGAGATCGGTCTGGATGTTGGGCACCGCCGTGTGGGGCGGTTGATGCGTCAGAACGCGATATCGGTGGTCAGAACCCGCAAACACAAGGTGACAACCGATAGTGACCACAAGTTCCATATCGCACCGAACATGCTGGATCGTGACTTCACCGCTGACATGCCAAACCAAATATGGGCTGGTGACATCAGTTACGTTTGGACGCGTGAAGGCTGGCTCTCCCTTGCTGTCATCCTCGATCTGCATTCCCGGCGTGTCATCGGTTGGGCCGTCTGCAACCGCATGAAGCGGGACCTCGCCATAAGGGCGTCGAAGATGGCCGTAGCGTTTCGACAGCCACCTAAGGGCTGCATCTATTACCCGGCAGGCGATTGCATAGCAATCTGCCGAGAGGGCACCACACGGATCGCGGTAGCCAATACTGTTCTCACGATTATCAAAAGCTCATGCGCCGGCATGGGTTCAAGGTGTCGATGAACGGCAAAGGCAATTGCTACGACAATGCCGCCGTCGAAACACTCTTCAAAACCATCAAGGCCGAGCTGATCTTGACCTTCCCCCCGATATCCGGGCCATTGCGAACTGGAATTTTCCACCTTTGAATGGATGAAGGAGGAAGACCCATGAAGCGGAAGCGTTTCACAGAAGAGCAAATCATTGGTGTACTGAAGGAGAGCGAGGCTGGCGCGAAGACAGACGAGATCTGTCGGCGTCACGGCATCAGCTCTGCCACGTTCTACAACTGGCGCAAAAAGTACGGCGGCATGGATCCATCCGAAGCCAAGCGGCTGCGAGAACTGGAGGTTGAGAACGCCAAGCTCAAGCGGATCGTGGCTGACCAGATGCTGGACATGACCTCAATGAAGGAACTTCTGGCAAAAAATTGGTAACGCCCATGGCCAAGCGCAAAGCCGTGGGGTTTTTGATCAGTGAGATCGGCCTGAGTGAACTCAGGGCCTGTCGGATCGTTGGACTGTCTCGGTCGGTACAGCAATATCGACAACTGCCGAAGGGTGATGAGACCGCAATCAAGCGCATGAAGGAACTGGCGTCTGAGAACCGACGCTACGGCTACCTGCGCCTGCATGCCATGTTGCGACGGGAAGGCCTAGTCGTGAACCACAAACGCACGTACCGGCTATCCATTGAGCAGGGCTTGCAGGTTCGGACCAAAAAGCGGCGCAAGTTGCCGAGGCGCGACCGCGTTCCGCCTCAGGTAGCCCGAGCGGCAAGGAAGCGATGGTCGATGGACTTCGTCAGCGATCAACTCGCCGATTGCCGGAGGTTCCGGGTGCTGAACATCGTAGATGACCACAGCCGGTTTTGTCCCGGGCAGATCGTAGATGTGTCGATCCCCGGAGCACGCGTCGCCCGGTTCCTCGACGACCTGGCGCAGCGCGTCGGCTTGCCAGAAGAGATCATCCGCGACAACGGTCCCGAAGGCACCAGCAAGGCCATGTGAAGTGGTCCCAGAAATTCGGACCGTCAGCTAAGGTGTATCCCAAACCTTTGAAGGGATACGAACATGGCGAAGCG
>JBCBHS010000014.1:0-94781 GCA_038525395.1 Pseudomonadota bacterium
GTCGATGGCCTCACCGGTCAGGACGCCGTGAACACCGCACAAAACTTCGACGACCGCATCGGCATCTCGGGCGTGGTGCTGACGCGGATGGACGGCGACGGCCGCGGCGGCGCCGCCCTGTCGATGCGCGCCGTCACCGGCAAGCCAATCAAGTTCGTGGGCCTGGGCGAGAAGATGGACGCGCTCGAGACGTTCGAACCCGAGCGTATCGCGGGCCGCATCCTTGGCATGGGCGACATTGTCAGCCTTGTCGAGCGCGCCCAAGAAACGATCGAGGCCGAACAGGCCGAGCGCATGATGCGGCGCATGGCCAAGGGTCAGTTCAACATGAACGACCTGCGCATGCAGCTGGAACAGATGCTGAAAATGGGCGGCATGGAAGGGATGATGGGCATGATGCCCGGCATGGGCAAAATGGCCAAGCAGGTCCAGGACGCAGGGTTCGACGACAAGATCCTGAAACAGCAGATCGCCATGATCCAGTCCATGACCAAGAAAGAGCGCGCCGCCCCCCAGATCCTCCAAGCGTCGCGCAAAAAACGCATCGCCCGCGGCTCGGGCATGCAGGTCAGCGACCTCAACAAGCTTTTGAAAATGCACCGCCAAATGTCCGACATGATGAAAAAGCTCGGCAAAGGCAAAGGCGGCATGATGAAGAAAGCCCTGGGCGCGATGATGGGCGGCAAAGGCGGCATGCCCGACATGGGCAACATGGACCCCAAAGCGCTCGAGGCCGCCGCCAAACAGATGGGCGGCAAAATGCCCGGCGGCCTGCCCGGTCTGGGCGGCGGCGGCATGCCCCTGCCGCCTGGGCTGAGCGGATTTGGCAAGAAAAAGTGACCGGAGCCAATCCTCATAACCCCACGCTCGAAACCGAGCGTTTGCTGTTGCGCACCCCCGATGCGCGCGACTTAACGGAGATGCTGCGCTTTTTCACATCGCAGCGCGCACAGTTTTACGGTGGGCCCCTGTCTACAGGCGAAGGCTGGAACCGCTTTGCCGTTTATGCCGGGCAATGGGCGCTGCGCGGCTACGGCTTCTTTGCGATCACCGCCCGGGACACGGGCGAGACCCTCGGCCTTGCCGGGCCGCACCACCCGTACGATTTCGACGCCCCGGAAATGTCATGGCTTTTGACCGAGGATCGGCGTGAAGGTCACGGCTACGCCTTTGAAGCGTGCCAGGCCGTCCTGCGACACCTCTTTGCGACGCAGCCTTGGACCAGCGTGGTCAGCTTCATCGACCCGGCCAACGCCGCTTCGCGCGCCCTTGCGCTCAAGCTCGGTGCCGAGCGGGACACAGGCACACCTGCGCCCGCCGCACTGCCCGGCTGCGACACTTTCCGTCACCGGAGGGCAGCATGACAACGGCCCCCACCCTGACCACCGCACGGCTCACCCTGCGCGCCGCAACGGCGGCGGATTTCGACGCCTACGCCGCCATGCTTGGCGACGCGCGCAGCCAGTATATGGGCGGGCCGTTTTCGCGCACCGCCGCCTGGGACATGTTCTGCAACACGATCGCCCAATGGTCGCTCAGCGGCTTTGGCGGCTGGATCATCGATGGCGCCACAGGCTTCGTGGGCGAGGTCGCGATCTGGCACCCGTCCCACTTCCCGGAACCGGAATTGGGCTGGACCCTCACCGCGCAGGCAGAGGGGCACGGCTACGCCTTTGAGGCCGCAACCGCCGCCCGCGCCTGGTACTGGGCCAACACCGACGCCCAAACGCTGGTCAGCTACATCGACCCCGCCAATGCCCGCTCCATCGCGCTGGCCACCAAACTGGGCGCGCAGCCCGACCCGAACGGCCCCTGGGCCACGGGCGAAAGTGCGGCCGACACCACAGTCTTCCGCCACCGGAGGCCCGTATGACACCCGTCGCCCCACAGCTGACAACAGACCGCCTGATCCTGCGCCAACCGCAGGCCAGCGACCTGCCCGCCTACACCGCCTATTGCGCCGGCCTGCGCAGCCGCTTTGTCGGCGGCCCCTTCGACGCGCCCAAGGCCTTCGACAAATTCGCGGCCATCACCGGGCACTGGGCGCTGCGCGGCTTTGGCCGCTACATCATGACCCTGGGCGACACGCCCATCGGCCACGTGGGTCCCATGCAGCTTGACGCCACCGAAGCACCCGAACTCACCTGGACCCTGTGGGACGGCGCCCACGAAGGCCACGGCTACGCGACCGAAGCCGCCACCCGCGTCCGCGACCACCTCTTTGACGACCCAGGCTGGCCCCAACTGACGGTCTATATCTTGCCGGACAATGCAGGCTCGCGCGCCATCGCAGACCGCATCGGCGCCACCCGCAGCGACGCGCCCGCACCGGACTGGTACGCCGACGCGCTGGTCTACCACCTGAAGGCACAGGGGGCCGCATGATCACGCTCACCGGCACCCCCGTCCTCACCACGCAGCGGCTGACCCTGCGCGCGCCGCACGCGGGCGACCTCGCGGCGTTCATGGCCTACTACGCCACCGACCGCGCGCAATATACCGGCGGGCCGATGACGGAGCGGCAGGCCTGGAATTTCTTTGGCACCGAACTGGGGCATTGGGTCCTCAACGGGTTCGGCATGTTCACCGTTACACGCACCGGCGATGACCGCGCGCTGGGGATCGTCGGTCACTGGTACCCACAAACCTGGCCGGAGAAAGAGGTGGGCTGGGTCCTCTTCGACCCTAAGGACGAAGGCCAAGGCATCGCCGCCGAAGCCGCCCGCGCCTGTATCGACCACGCCTGGACCGTGCTCGGCTGGGACACCATCGTCAGCTACATCGCCCCGGAAAACGCGGCCTCCATCCGGCTCGCCGAACGGCTGGGCGCGCGCCTCGATCCGAACGCCCCGCCCATCCCCGGCGGCAAACCCAACCTGGTCTACCGCCACCCCAAAGGTGCCGCATGACCGTCACCTTCGCTGCCCCCACACTCGACACCGCGCGGCTGACCCTGCGCGCACCGCAGCTGTCGGACTTCGACGCGCTGGCCGCCTTCTATGCCTCGCCCCGCGCCAGTTTCGTCGGCGGCCCGCTAAGCCGCGAACTCAGCTGGCGCACCCTCGCGCTCGAGGCGGGGCATTGGGTGCTGCAAGGCTTCGGGCGCTGGACGCTAGTGGAAAAATCAACCGGTTCACCCGTCGGCATCGTCGGGCTCTGGCATCCCGACGGCTTTCCCGAACGCGAGCTTGGCTGGGACCTCTTCGCGGAGGCCACCGGCAAAGGCTACGCAACAGAGGCCGCAACCGCCGCCCGGCACTACGCCTACACTACACTCGGCTGGACCACCCTGATCAGCCTGGTCGCAAACGGCAACGACACCTCCGCCCGCGTCGCCCAACGGCTGGGCGCCACCCCAGACGGCACCTTCACCCACGCCCGCTTCGGCCCCATGCAGATCTGGCGCCACCTCAGCCCCAAGGCGCAGCCATGACCGCTTCATTGTTCCAAAAATATGCCCCCCGGAGGGCCCATGCGCCACACGCGCCACAGCACCGCAAGGGGGCTCACGGCCCAGCCGCCGCCAGAATCGCGTCGCGCGCACGCGCGTCCACAGGATCCCGCCCATGAGTTTTGCCTGCGAAACCCCGCGCCCCGGCGCCGCCGCGCTCTTTGCTATCGCGCTGCAGGGCCAGTTGCCCACCTATGCGACCGACCGGCTGATCCTGCGCGCCCCACGGGTCACAGACTTCGACAGCTACGCACAAATCGCCTGCACCTCCCGCGGCACCCACCTGGGCGGGCCCATGACGCGCGAAGAGGCCTGGGCCGACTTCAGCCAGATGACCTCCGCCTGGCTCCTGCACGGGCACGGGCTTTGGACCATCGGGCACGCAGGTCAGATCGCGGGCTTTGTCCTGCTGGGCTTTGAGCCCGGCGACGCCGAGCCGGAACTGGGCTTCATGCTGACCAAAGAGGCCGAAGGCAAAGGCATCGCACACGAGGCCGCCCAGGCCGCGCTCGGCCACGCCTGGGACACGCTCGGCTGGTCGACGCTGGTCAGCTACGTCGCCCCCGCCAACACCCGCGCCATCGCGCTGGCCCGCCGCCTGGGCGGGCTGGCGGACGGCACGCTTACCACCGACGACGACACCGTCTGCGTCTACCGCTATGTCAAAGAGGTGATGTAATGGGCCACCCTGTTATTCCCGTCCTCGAAACCGCGCGGCTCCTCCTGCGCGGCCCCCAGCCCGAGGATTACCCCGACTTCAAGGCGACCTTCGCCTCCTACCGCTCGCGCTTCATGGGCGGGCCGCTCAACCCGTACGAGGCGTGGATGCTCTACGCCGCCGAAATCGGGCACTGGGAAATCCGCGGCTTCGGCATGTGGATGATCCACGACAAAGACACCGATGCCACCTACGGCATGGCTGGCGGCTGGCAGCCCGCTGGCTGGCCCGAACGCGAAATCGCCTGGATCATCTGGCCCGACAAATCCGGCAAAGGCTACGCGCTCGAGGCAACGCATGCTGTGCGCGCACATTACTACGCCAACGGCTGGGACGGCGCGGTAAGCTACCTCGACCCGAAAAACCTCGACAGCATCCGGCTCGCCGAACGGCTGGGCGCGGTCAAAGACGCGGGCGCGCAAACCATCGACGGCTCTGACGCCGTCTACCGGCACCCCAGCCCCGCGGCGCTGGACGGCACCCAGCTCGCCCACGGGATCGAGATGGAGATCGGCCACTACGCCGACCCGATGTTCAAACCGAAAGGATGGGCCCTTGACTAGCCGATCACAGCCCCGGCCCAGCCCGACACGGGTATGGCGCAAAGCGGTACAAAAACCATACATGGTCTGGCAAACGCGCAGCCCCCAGATCGGAGGGCGCACGGATGTCTGACACCGACCGCGCCGCGGCCCTGCTGGCCGAACACCGCAGCAGCATCGACCGGCTCGATGCGATCCTCGTCTACACGCTGGGCGAGCGGTTCGCGCACACCCAGGCCGTGGGGAAACTCAAGGCCGCACACGACCTTCCGCCCTCCGATCCAGACCGCGAAGCGGCCCAGATCGCGCGGCTCGAAGATTTGGCAAACCGGGCCGACCTGGACCCCGAATTTGCCAAGAAGTTCCTGAACTTCATCATCGCTGAAGTGATTCAGCACCACCAACGACACCAAACCTAGGTGCGCAATGAATGCGCACCCTACACCACCCCGTAGGGTGTGCCTTTACGGCGCACCGACACCTAACTGAAAACAAAAGGAAAAACACAATGGCTATGAAAATTCGTCTCGCCCGCGGCGGCTCGAAAAAACGTCCCTTCTATCGCATCGTGGCCGCCGACAGCCGCATGCCGCGCGATGGCCGCTACATCGAGAAACTGGGCACCTACAACCCGCTCTTGCCCAAAGACAGCGAAGACCGCGTGAAAATGAACATGGAACGTGTGCAATACTGGCTGGGCGAGGGCGCACAGCCCACCGACCGCATCAGCCGCATGCTCGAAGCCGCTGGCGTGGTTGAGAAAAAAGAGCGCGCGAACCTGAAAAAAGGCGAGCCTGGCAAAAAAGCGCAAGAGCGCGCCGAAGAAAAAGCGGCCAAAGCCGCCGCAGCCGCCGAAGAGGCAACAGCCGAGTAAGCCTCGCGCCCTGCCCCGCAGCGCCCGCCCGGTCCCAAAACCGCGGCGGGCGTTTGCATGTCGGGCATCTGGCACGGGGGATTAAACCTTCGGTAACGCCGCTGCGGCATCTTCCCCGCAACGCGGCTACATCTGCGGCAGTTTGGCCTCTGTCGCCGCCGCCTCTGCCGCTGCTTCGACCCGCTTGGCCCGTGTGGGCGCCGTTTTGGCCAGTTTGATCCAGCGTAGCACGTTGCGCCGGTAACTGGGCGCGCTTGCCTCCCACAGCGCGGCAGCCTGCCGCACGGCCAGCGCCGCGTGCAGATCGTCCGGCACGACCAACGCGTCGACGTCGGCGAAAAAGTCCCACAAGCCCGAAGCCTTGCCCGCCACCACCGCCGCTTGCCCTGGCGGCTGCATCCGCCCCGCCGCCTCCAGGCGCGCCACGCGGTCTTTATAGCTTTGGGCCCAGGCTTGTTGCTTTCGTGGGCTGATCAGTTGCATTGTCCGCGCCGCGTCCAACACCTTGCGCCGCCCGTCGATCCAACCCCAGGCCAGCAGCGCATCCAACACCGCCTCGCGGTCCACGTACTTCTCCGGCACCGCCTTTTTCCAGGTCACCAGCCAAACCGACTTGGCCTGCCCATGATGCACCGCCAACCACGCCTCCAGCGCCGCGGCTGAGGTGACCTCGACCCGTTCCAAATCATCCGTCTGTCCCATAGCGCCCCATATAGGCGCGGCACATCCCGGGGCGAGGGGGTCGCCCCCGCCCCGGGGTTTTTCCTTAGGCTTTCAACAACTTGACAAAGGTCACCTTGTCCTCGCCCGCCCCGAAAAAGGCCGGGATCGTCGCCACATGGTCATAGCCGCGCGCAGCATAAAACCGCCGCGCCCGGGCTTGATCCACGGTCTGCGTGGTGTCGATCACCAACAGTCGCGCTTCGGTCAAGGCAGCCTCGACCGCCAACAGCAGGGCGGTCCCCGCACCGGCACCGTGCAGGTCAGGACGCACAGCGATGGCACGCAGGTTCCAGGTGCTGTCGGTCATCGCCTCGCGTTGAACAAAGGCAAATCCGACAACGCTTGCATCCTGCAGCACCACAGACCAAAGGTCCGGGGCCGTGCCGTCCAAGGCCGGGGCAATCATCCCCGGCAGCATCTCGCCGGGAAACAGCGTCGCCTCGGCAATCGCGGCCATATCGGGAATGTCATCCGCGCAGGCCGCGCGGGTCGAAAAGAGGTCTGGCATGGGCCATCCTTTTGACAGATATCACATTTCAAGGGTTCAAATGACGGTTGGGCACGCCATAAGGCGCCGCATCCGCGACGACCAGAGAGTATCCAAAACCTGGACGCATCGCGCGCCCAGCAGGGCCTGTGCCCGTTTATACCGACATAAAATCTCCATCCCGCACCCCATGGCGCGGGTGCCATCACCCTTAAGCGCACCCTGCGCCAAAAACTATCCCCGCACTGGACAAGTGCCCCACCCGTGGCCCAAATGCTGCGCAACGCAAATGTCACCGCAGGTGCCCATGTTCGGCCTGATCCGCACGCCCATCCTCCTTCTGATCGCCTTTGTCGGCGGTCTGCTTTTTGAACGCAGCCAAGCGGCTGAGGCGTGCGATAGCGCGGGTGGGGTCGTGCGCGACGGGGTGTGCTGGCATGAGTGACGCGCGCATCTGTGTCGGCGCGATCAGCGGTGCCTACGGCGTGCAGGGCGAGGTGCGGATAAAATCCTTCTGCGCCCAGCCCGACGATATCGAAGCCTACAGCCCGCTGACGACCGAGGATGGCAGCCGCAGCTTTGCGCTCGCCCTCATTCGTCCCATGAAAAACGGTTTTGTCGCGCGCATCGCCGAGGTCGCGACAAAAGAACAGGCCGACGCCCTCAAGGGCACCCAGCTTTTTGCGCAGCGCAACCAACTGCCGGGCCTGCCGGATGACGAATTTTACTATACCGACCTCGTCGGGCTAGAGGTGTTTGATACCGGCGGCACGCTGCTCGGTCGGGTGAAATCCGTACAGAACCACGGCGCCAGCGACCTTTTGGAACTGCACCAGGCGGGGGCCACCGCGACCGTTCTCTTGCCCTTTACCAAGGCGGTCGTGCCCACGGTTGACCTGGCCACGGGCCGCATCGTTGCCGACCCGCCCGAGGGGCTGTTCTAGCCCGTGGCGCCGCGGCTGATCGTCCATGCGGGCTTTCACAAGACGGGGACGACCTCGATCCAGCATGCGCTGCGCCAGAACCGCAAGGCCTTGGCCCCGCTGACAATTGTGCTACGGCCCGACATGGTTGCCCTGTGCGAAAGCGCCCGTGCCTATTCGGTGTCGCGCGGTGCCACGGACCTTGCGCTGTTGCAGTACGAGGCGGCAGAGCTGGCCGCGGGTTGGCACGGCACCGTGCTGATCAGCTCGGAAGACCTCGCAGGCCACATGCCCGGCCGGCGCGGGCTGACCCGATATGACGCGACGCCGCGCATCATGGCCGCACTGGATACTGCATGGCGCAAGGCCATCCCCGGGGCGGGGATCCTGCTGGCCTTTACCACCCGCAGGCCAGAGGCATGGCTGGCCAGCTGTCACATGCAGCACCTGCGTGCCACGCGCATGCGCCTGTCGGTGGACGACTATGCCCACGACTATGCAGGCTCTGCCGACCTGGGCGGTATCGTCGATCAGGTGGCGCAGGCCTGCCCCAAGGCCCTGGTGATGTCCCTGCCGCTCGAAGGTCCAACAGACCCCCTCGCCGCCCTGTTGCAGGCCGCAGGTGTCCAGCACAGCGCCATCCCACAGATGCCCCGACGCAATGCGACTGAGGCCGAGGCGCTGCGCGCGGCACTCTTGACCATCAACCGCTCGGACCGCACGGACGCCGAGGCGCGCGCCGCCCGCAAGGCGCTCTTGGCCCGCGCGCGGGCCTGAAGGCCGCGGCATGCTTGATCTTTGCCCCCAAACCCGCGCATACCGGCGCGGTTCCAAGGCATCCTCACAATGACTCCACCCAATAAATCACACGGCCGCAAGGCGATCCGACCCACTCTTAGGCCCGCGTCGCTGATGGACGAGGCGCCCGATCTGGTGGGCATCTGGCAGGCCCGTGTGGTGACCCTGTTCCCCGACACATTTCCCGGCGTCCTTGGCGCCTCGCTGACCGGCAAGGCGCTGCAGGACGGCAAGTGGCAGCTGCACACCCACGACCTGCGCACCCATGGGGTGGGCAAGCACCGCAACGTCGACGACACCCCCGCAGGCGGTGGCGCGGGGATGGTGCTGCGCGCCGATGTGGTCAGTAGCGCCCTGGCCGAGGCACAGGGCCACGCCCGCGGGCGCTGGCCGATCCTGTATATGTCCCCGCGGGGACAACGCTTTGATCAGGCGATGGCGCGCGATCTGGCGCGCTGCGACGGGGTGACGATGCTGTGTGGCCGGTTCGAGGGGGTGGACGAGCGCGTGTTGGACCACTGGAGCGTGACCGAGGTCTCCTTGGGCGACTTCGTGATGACCGGGGGCGAGATCGCAGCCCAGGCGATGCTGGACGCCACCGTGCGCCTGCTGCCCGGCGTTCTGGGCAATGCCGAAAGCGCAGTGGACGAAAGCCACGCAAACGGACTGCTGGAACACCCGCAATACACCCGCCCCGCCACCTGGGAGGGGCGCGACATCCCCGAGGTTCTGATGTCCGGCAACCACGGCAAGATCGCCGAGTGGCGGCACGCCCAATCCGAGGCCCTGACTCAAACGCGCAGGCCCGACCTGTGGGCAAAGTACACAGATCAGAGTTAAGCACCACATTGTTTCCCGAACGGAAACAATCGCAACGAGACCGACGAAAGTCTGGGGTGGACACAAGCATTTCTTGCGACAGCGCCCTTTCCAACACAACCTGCAGCAGAATACTGTACGCCAAGGACGACGCCTGCCTGGGGGACACTCTAATGCTTTATATGTTGGCCATGCTTGGCCTTGCGTCCGGCGCCGTTTTTGTCGGATCGAGTGATGACGACGACATCGTCGGCGCCAATGACGGCGACACGATCCAGGGCGCCGAGGGCGATGACCTGATCCGCGGCCAGCGCGGCAACGACATCCTGGACGGCGATGCGGGCGCGGACACGCTGATCGGCGGCTGGGGCAACGACCTGAGCCGCGGCGGTGACGACGATGACGAGATGCGCGGCGCGCGCAACAACGACACCCTGCTCGGGGGTGACGGCGCCGATCTGGGCTTTGGCGATATGGGGCAGGATCTGCTTGAAGGCGGCGAGGGGCGCGATACGCTGGATGGCGGGCAAGGGCGCGACACGCTCTCTGGCGGCGCCGAACAGGACCATTTGCTGGGCGGCTCTGGCAATGACGTACTGCATGGCGACAGCTTTAGTGACCGGCTCGAAGGCGGGTCAGGCAATGACACGCTCTACGGCGGCACTGGCGCGGACAACCTATATGGCGGGACTGGGAACGACCTGCTCTATACCGGCGCCAGCTCGACCTTTCCCGGCGCAATCGCCGTGTCCCGAGACTTTGCCGATGGCGGGGACGGCAACGATACGATCATCGGGGACGTCACCAAGGACCGGCTCTATGGCGGCAGCGGCAACGATGTTTTGCACGCCGATGCCGAGCGCGACCTAGTCTATGGCGGCGATGGCAACGACAGCATCAGCGGCGGCGCTGGTGACGACTCTCTCGAAGGCCAGAGCGGCAACGACACTGTCGCAGGCGATGCGGGCGACGACCTGATCTATGGCGGGTCCGGCGACGACGTGCTCGGCGGGGGCGCGGGCGACGACACGGTCTATGCCGGTGCGGATGACGACACGCTGCTGGGCGGCGAGGGCACCGATTCGCTGTGGGCGATGGAAGGCGACGATCTGATCCTGTCGAGCCATCTGTCGACGCTGAACGCCGACGGTGGCACAACCGGGCAGATGCAGGCCTATGGCGGCGACGGGGTCGACACGATTATGGCCTCGGATGGCGACAGCATGATCGGGCACGGGCCGCTGACCGGCGGACCGGACGGCGACAGCGATCTGCTGGTGGTCGCGCATTCCTCGAACAACGCGGGCTTTGTCGCGCCCAACGCAGACGCCGAGGAGCGGGACACGGTTGATGTCTCGCTTGAATTGAACATTGATCAGCTGGCCGTCATGCACGAGGGCCCGGATGCGCCTGTTTTCGACTTCAAAGTGGTGTCAAACGGGTCGCAACCCGTGGCCGGGCTGAAATTCAACGCCGCGTTCGAACTGTCCGTCGACGGCGAACAGGTGGCCCGCGTGGGGTTCGTAGGCCCTATGTGGCCGCTGGGAGAGCCGCAAGGCGGTGACAGCATCCTGCTGTTTGACGTGGCCAAGTGGAACACGTTCAAGGCCGACAATGCGGGCGATCCCAACTTCATCAACGACCCGCGCGCCTATGCCGACGTGGTCGACCTGCAGACCTTTGACGCCTCTGACATTTTGGTGATGTCACAACAGGATGTGACTGCGCTGGCTGCGTAATCTTGACGGGTGTTCCGCACATCCCTATACGGCCCAAGTCTGGGCACCGCCCGGGCGTGATACGTGTGCGATGCGGCGCCTTCTTCGGCGTGATGATGCACCTCACGCGTAGACCAGAAATGACGACCTGACCTCTGGCGGGCACTGCGGTGGACCCGGTGAAGACCAAGAGCTCTGAGGCGCACGCAAACCTTCGTGGGCAAACCACGAGCATCATAGGAGACCAGGCCCATGGACCTGATCGCACAAATCGAGGCGGAGCAAATTGCCGCCCTGGGGAAAGACATCCCCGATTTCAAAGCCGGGGATACCATCCGCGTCGGCTTTAAAGTGACCGAAGGCACCCGCACACGGGTCCAGAATTACGAAGGCGTCTGCATCGCACGCAACAACGGCCACGGCATCGCCGGGTCGTTCACCGTGCGCAAGATTTCCTTTGGCGAGGGCGTGGAACGTGTGTTCCCCCTCTACTCGACCAACATCGACAGCATCACCGTCGTGCGCCGTGGCCGCGTGCGTCGCGCCAAGCTGTACTACCTCCGCGCGCGTCGGGGCAAATCGGCCCGGATCGCAGAGGTCACCAACTACAAACCCAAGTCCGAAGGAGCCAAGGCATGAAGGCCGATACGCATCCCGACTACCACATCATCGACGTCAAAATGACCGACGGCACCGTGGTGCAAATGAAGTCGACCTGGGGCAAGGAAGGCGACCAGCTGTCGCTGGACATCGACCCCTCGGTGCACCCGGCCTGGACCGGCGGCACCTCGCGCCTGATGGACACCGGCGGGCGCGTGTCGAAGTTCAAGAACAAATATGCAGGTCTTGGGTTCTAAGGCCCTCTGCCTCGACAGTTCGAAAAGGCCGCTCAGCTCTGGGCGGCCTTTTTTGTGTGTCCTGTCAGGTGTCGTCGTCTAGGTCGCCATCTTGCGCCAGGCGCGTCAGCTCTGCGGTCAGCTTGTTGGCATAGCGCCGGTTGCGCCGCCGCGCCTTGGCCGCACTGGCCCGCCAACCCGCGCGCTTGTCCTGCACGACCTCATCAAGGTCATCGGCCACTTCGACGCGGGCGGCGTCCCGGGGGGATGTGCGTTTTGGCATGGGTTAGATCAACCGCGGCTCAATCACCTGCCGCGCCGCACGGTGGCGCAGCGAGGCCTGGTTCAGCGCGGTGATATCCGCACGCCCCGCGATCAACGCCTCGCTCAGTGCAACGGCGTCAGCCGCTTGCGCATATGTCAGGTGCCGGTAGGCGGGCCGCGCGATGTGATCGTACCAAACGCCCCCGCACACCGCATCCAGCACAATCCGTTGAAAACAGTGGTCGAACCGCACGGGCCAGGCCCCGGGCGCCGTCTGCGCCATGTCTGGCAGGACCGTCCCGGTCAAATGCCGGTAGCGCGCGATTAGATCGCTGTGAGTCATGCGGCCGCTGGCAGCGTCGCCACCCCCATATAAATGATGGTTTTCGTCGGCAGCGGGCCAAAGGTCAGATCAAAGCGCCCTGTCACACCCCGCGGGCCCAGGCCCGTCTCTGGCCCTGCCACCAGCCCCGCCCCTGTCATCGCAGCATGTAACTCGGACGGTTTGATGAACATGGCCGGATCATGGGTGCCCTTGGGCAGCAGGCGCAGAATATCCTCGGCCACCGTGATTGTCGCCAGCCGGGCGATGACATTGCGGTTGATCGTGTCATAGGCAAACACGCCGCCCGGGCGCAGCACCCGCGCCACCTCGGCCAACACTTGGCCCAGGTCGGACACATGTTCCAGCACATCCACACAGACCACCGCGTCAAAGCTGTTGTCGGCATAGGGCAGCGCCTCGCCCACGCCGACGTCATAGCGGATCGCCTTGCCCTGCTGATCGGCATGGTGGCGCGCGGCCGCAATGGCCTGGGCCGCTGGGTCGATCCCGGTCACCTGCGCGCCACGCTCTGCCAGCGCTTCGGCCATGAACCCGCCTGCGCAACCGAGGTCGAGCACCGCCTTGCCATCCCAATCGACATGGCGGTCGAACCAGCGCAGCCGCCCGGGCACCATGTTTTTCAGCGTGCGCACCCAACGGATATCGTCGCTCCACCACTGGGCGGCGACGTCGTCATAGATGGTCAGGTCATTGCGTTTGGGATTGGTCATTCCGATCTCTGGTCAATGAGGGCACGGCATAGGGCACCGCGCGCTGGTAGGCGGCAAAACGGTCGCCATAGCGCCGGGCAAAGCGGCGTTCCTTGAGCAGCGGGGCCAGCACACAATACGCGGTAAGCGATAGGGCCACGGCCAGTTGGTCCGGCGTCCAGACTGGCACCGTCCATGTGGTCAGGGCAAAGGCCACATAGATTGGCTGCCGGATGATCCGAAACAGGCCGGTGGTGGGCATGTCGGGAAATTGCGGCATGCGATCTTGCGCCAGCGACATCCACCCCAGGGCACCCGATTGCACTTCGGCCCCCGCATCATAGCTGGCTTTGATCAGCAGGCCCCAAGCCGTGGCGTAGGCAAGGCACAGAAGGACAAAGGCGGCCCCCTCTGCCTGCCACCAGATCACACCGCTTGGCGTCCAGAGGGCAAAGAGCATGAGCAGCTGAACCGAGGCCACAATCGCATAGGTCGTCGTGCCCAGCGTTTTGGCGTAGCGGGCGGGCGCCATCGCCCCCAACGCCTTGCCGCCCTTGCGGGTCAACAACAGCGAATGCACCAGCGGGAATTGCAGCAGCAGTGCCGCGTTCGCCACATAGGACCACGGCGCTGGCAACTGGCCCAGGCTTTGCGACATACCAAAAAACATGGCAGCGATCATCGCCAACACCGCCAGGCCAAAGATCGCGTGACAGATCACCCCGTAGGCATAGGCCACCAAGATGCGCGCGCGCCCCGGCGGCGGACGCAAGGCGCCGCCCACAAGGGCCAGCAATCGCTGCATCGGGGATGGGTGTTTCTGCGCCATGGGCAAAGAGCTAGCCACGCCATCCACCCTGTCGAGGGCTGCGCGCCAACTGCGACGGTTTGCGCCACATCGGTGCGGTGTGACGGGTCGGCGGGCGGGCGCCTTTGCGTCAGCAAACAGAGCCGCCCGGCGGCCGCCTATCGCGCCAGGGCTGCCGCGTCGCGGGCCAGCGCCTCGATCCCGGCCCAGTCGCCGGCGACGACCTTGTCTTTGGGTGCAACCCAACTGCCCCCGGCGCAGACCACGTTGGGCAGGCTCAGATAGCTGTCAGCATTGGCCGGGCTGACCCCGCCCGTGGGACAGAACGCGATCTGCGGCAAGGGCGCGCCAATGGCCTTGAGCGCGGGCGCGCCGCCCGAGGCCTCCGCCGGGAAAAACTTGAGCATGTCAAAGCCCTTTTCCAGCAGCGCCATCGCCTCGGACGCGGTGGCGGCGCCGGGCAGCAGTGGCAACTCTTCGGCGGCACAGGCCGCCAGCAAGGCGTCCGTTGCCCCAGGTGAGACGCCAAATTGCGCGCCCGCGGCCTTGGCCGCCTTCACATCATCGGGTGTCACCAGTGTCCCGGCGCCGACAACGCCGCCCGCGACCTCTGCCATCGCTGCAATCACATCCAGCGCGGCCTCGGTGCGCAAGGTCACCTCAAGCGCGGGCAGGCCGCCTGCGACCAAGGCTTCGGCCAACGGGCGGGCATGGGCCACATCCTCGACCACCAGCACGGGGACAATCGGGGCCAGTTCGCAGATTTCGCGGGCACGGACCGAGGCGGCCTTGGCAGTCAACATAGTCAAAAGTCTCCAAATACGGTTGCGCCGGTATTGGCGGATCCGACCGTGTTGCGGAAGGCGGTGAACATGTCACGCCCCACGCCCCACTGGTTCGCGGACAAGTCCGCCGTGGCGTGCGGACGCTCTAACACGCCTTCGGTCAGAACCTCCAGCACGCCGGCCTCGGCATCCACGCGGATGATGTCGCCGTCTTGGACCTGGCCGATGGGGCCGCCATCCAGCGCCTCGGGGCAGACATGGATGGCAGAGGGTACCTTGCCCGACGCGCCCGACATGCGCCCGTCGGTGACCAGCGCCACCTTTTGGCCGCGGCCCTGCAGGATGCTGAGCAGCGGCGTCAGGCTGTGCAGTTCCGGCATACCATTGGCCTTGGGCCCCTGGAACCGGACGACAATGACAAGGTCGCCTTCGCCAAATTCGCCTGCCTTGAACGCGGCCTTGACCGCGTCCTGGTCGTGAAACACCCTTGCGGGCGCCTCGACGATCCGGTGCTCGGGGGCGACGGCAGACACTTTCATCACCCCGGTGCCCAGCGTGCCGACGAGGCGACTGAGGCCCCCGGTGGGCTGGAACGGATCGGCCGCGGGGCGTACGATTTTGGTGTTCAGGCTTTTGCCGCTGCCGGGCGTCCAGGACAGGGTGCCGTCCATCAGCTTGGGCTCGTGGGTGTAATTCTCCAGCCCCTCGCCCGCGACGGTTTTGGTGTCGTCGTGCAACAGGCCCGCGCCCAGCAGTTCGCCAATCATATAGCCGAGGCCGCCCGCGGCGTGGAAATGGTTCACATCCGCAAGCCCGTTGGGATAGACCCGCGCGATCAACGGCGTGATCTCGGACAGGTCGCAGAAATCCTCCCAATCCAGCACGATACCGCCTGCCCGCGCCATGGCGATCAGGTGGATTAGCAGGTTGGTCGACCCGCCGGTCGCGTTCAGGCCCACGATGCCGTTCACGAACGCCTTTTCATCCAACACGTCGCAGACGGGGGTATAGCTGTTGCCCAAGGCCGACAGCGACAGCGCGCGCTTGGCGCCTTCGACCGTCAGCGCGTCGCGCAGCGGGGTGTTGGGGTTCACGAATGACGCGCCAGGCAGGTGAAGGCCCATGAACTCCATCAGCATCTGGTTGGTGTTGGCGGTGCCGTAAAAGGTGCAGGTGCCGGGGCCGTGATAGGCGGCCATCTCGGCGGCCAGCAACTCTTCGCGCGTGGCCTCGCCCGCGGCGAACTGTTGGCGCACCTTGGCCTTTTCGTCATTAGGCAGACCGCTGGTCATCGGCCCTGCGGGCAGAAAGACAGCGGGCATGTGGCCAAAGCTTTGGGCGGCGATGATCAGGCCCGGCACGATCTTGTCACAGACGCCTAGATACACAGCGGCGTCAAACGTGTTGTGCGACAGCGCCACGCCCGCCGCCAGCGCGATGACGTCGCGGGAAAACAGGCTCAGCTCCATCCCCGCCTCGCCTTGGGTCACCCCGTCGCACATTGCGGGCACTCCGCCTGCCACCTGCGCCGTGCCGCCCGCCGCACGCACCGCGTCGCGGATCAGCGTCGGATAGCGTTCGAACGGCTGGTGCGCCGACAGCATGTCGTTGTAGGCGGTGACGATCCCCAGATTGCCCACCGACGCCTCGGCCAGCCGGTTCTGGTCATCCCCTGCGGCGGCAAAGGCGTGGGCCTGGCCGCTGCAGGACAGATGCGCACGGGCGGGCCCCTGGCTGCGAGCGGCCGCCATCCGGTCCAGATAGCGGCGGCGGCTGGCTGCGCTGCGGGCAATCACACGTTCGGTCACGCGCTGCATCGTGGGGTGTAGGGGCATGCGGCTCTCCTATCGCCTGGATAGATTGTCGAGGGTCGCCTATCACATACCACATGATAGCGCTAACGAGAAGCCTGTGCGCCACCCGTGCCACGGTGCCGCAGGAAATGGGACCGCTGGAAGGATGGCTGCTTTTCAAGGGGGCACCCACAACATATAGTGGGCAGGAATTCGCTCAGCGGATGTGCGGTAATGGGGGCAGCAATGGCGCATATCATCGTCGTCGGCAATGAAAAGGGGGGCGCGGGCAAGTCCACCGTGTCCATGCACGTGGCCACAGCACTGGCGCGCATGGGTCACAAGGTCAGCGCCCTGGACCTGGACCTGCGGCAGCGGTCCTTTGGCCGCTATGTCGAAAACCGCACGGCCTTTTTGGCCTCGGCCGAGCTGGACCTGCCCACGCCCGATGTGCACGAGCTGCCCGAGATTGACGCGTCGGCCCTTAAACCCGGCGAAAATATCTATGACCATCGGCTCAGCGCGGCGGTGGCGACGTTGGAATCCGACAGCGATTTTATCCTGATCGACTGCCCCGGCTCGCACACACGGCTCAGCCAGGTGGCCCATTCGCTGGCCGACACGCTGATCACGCCGCTGAACGACAGCTTTGTCGATTTCGATCTGCTGGCGCGCATCGATGCGACGGGTGAAAAGATCCTTGGCCCTTCTGTCTATTCCGAGATGGTGTGGAACGCGCGGCAATTGCGGGCGCAGGCGGGGCTAAAGCCCATCGACTGGATCGTCGTGCGCAACCGGATGGGCGCCCAGCGCATGGTGAACAAGGAAAAGATGGAGCGCGCGATCAAGATGCTGTCCAAGCGCATCGGATTTCGCGTGGCTCCCGGCTTTTCCGAGCGGGTGATTTTTCGCGAGCTGTTTCCGCGTGGGCTGACCTTGCTGGACCTCAAGGATATTGGGGTCAAGCAGTTGAACATCTCAAACATCGCCGCCCGGCAAGAGCTGCGCGAGCTGCTGAAATCCCTGAACCTGCCCGGGGTCGCGGTGGACGTCTAGGACATCACCCGCGCGAACCAGTCGAGCATTCGGCCTGCCCAGCCTTGCGGCGCGCCATGCCCGCCCTTGTGCAGCATCAACTGGATCTCTCCGCCCGCGCAATCGGTCCAATGACGAAACCACAGATCGCCGTCAAAGCTGTTGCGCTCGGGCTGGCGCGCGTCGCAGCCGTTGTTGGCGCGCAGGATTTTCAGCGACTCCCACACGTCGCCCTGCACGACCGTCCCATCGCGCAGCGATCGCCCCTCGAGCGGGACGGTGCGGTCGGTCCAGCCATGGGTGTGGTACAGCATGACAGGCGCCGCGCAACCACTGGGCATGTCATCCCAAAACGCGCCCGCAAGCGGCGCATAGGCGGTGGCAAAGTCCGGATCGGCGCAGGCGATGTCCCATACCATCGACCCGCCGCGAGAGAAGCCCGACAGGAGGACCGGCACGTCGGTAAGGCCAGTCCGGTCCCGCACGTCCGCCATCACATCGCGCAGGAACGTCGCATCGTCGCGGTCAAAGGATGTGCCGCGCGCCTTGACCGACCAGTTGCGTTCGAAGGGCGCACCGGGGTGATAGCCGTCCGGGGCCACAAAGGCATAGCCCCGCGCCAGAGCGGCCTTACCCATGCCGCCGTCCAGCATCTGCCGCCCGCGCGCGCCTGCACCATGCAGATGCACGACGATCCCCGCGGGGTCGGCGCCGTCGGGCAGGGCCATGTGATAGGTGCCGCCCTGGACCTCGCAGGGCGTGTCATACCCACCGCAATCCGCGGCTTGGGCCATGTTCGGGCCGACAAGGGCGGCAAAGGCAAAGAGAATTGTGAGGCGCATAGGGCATCCTAAAGGAAAATGACATCGCCGCACCCTCTCGCGTCCAGGATCGGCGTGCAAATCACAATCCGAGGACTGGAGCCCTATCCCCGCCGCTTGGCCAGCGTCACCAGCAGTGCGCGCAACCTTTGGGCATCGCCCGCGGGCAGCCCTTCGACCAACGCTTCGTCGTAGTCCTGCGCGATCTGGCGCAAGTCGTCGTACACTTTGCGCCCAGCTGCCGTCAGCGCCAGATGCTCGACCCGCCGGTCGTCTGTGTCGCGGGTGCGGGTCAGATACCGCCGTTCGGCGAGGCGCTGCACCGCGCGGCTGATCTTGGTCTTGTGCATCTGGGCGCGGGCGCCGATGTCGCTGGCGGTCAGGTGCCCGTAGATGCCAAGGTGAAACAGCACCCGCCATTCGTTGCGCAGCATGCCATACCGGTCCTTGTACACCTTCTGAAACTCCAGGCTCGACGCCTCTGCCGCCTGGTTCAGCAGGTAAGGCAGAAATGTCTGCACGTCAAAATCTTGGCTGTCTCGCATCTTGCACCCGGCTTGTTAGTTACAAATCCAACTATTACATGTGACCGGATCAAACAAGGGAGCCGCGCCATGAACAGACAGACCCAAGGGCATGACATGGTGCAGGCCCCTTCGGACACGGGCATCACCGACGGGTACATGCCAGGCTTTGGCAACGACTTCGAGACCGAGGCGCTGCCCGGCGCGCTGCCTGTGGGCATGAACTCGCCCCAGCGCTGCAACTATGGCCTTTATGGCGAACAGCTAAGCGGCACTGCCTTCACCGATGTCCGGCCCGAACGGACCTGGTGCTATCGCATCCGCCCGTCGGTCAAGCATGCGCAGCGCTATGCGCGCATCGACTTGCCCTACTGGCGCTCGGCCCCGCATGTGATCGACGATGTGACCAGCCTGGGCCAGTACCGCTGGGATCCCGTGCCCCACAGCGATGAGGCGCTGACCTGGCTGACCGGCATGCGCACCATGACGACCGCAGGCGATGTGAACACCCAAGTGGGCATGGCCAGCCACATCTATCTGGTCACATCCTCGATGAAGGACGCCTATTTCTACTCTGCCGACAGCGAGATGCTGGTGGTGCCCCAAGAGGGGCGGCTGCGCTTTTGCACTGAACTGGGCATCATCGACGTGGCCCCCAAAGAAATCGCAATCCTCCCACGCGGCCTGGTCTACCGGGTCGAGGTGCTGGACGGGCCCTGCCGCGGCTTTGTCTGCGAAAACTATGGGGCCAAGTTCGAACTGCCGGGACGCGGGCCCATCGGCGCCAACTGCATGGCCAACCCGCGCGATTTCAAGGCGCCCGTCGCCGCGTTCGAGGATCGCGCGGCGCCTTCGACCGTCACGATCAAGTGGTGCGGGCAGTTCCACGAGACGCAAATCGGCCATTCCCCGCTGGATGTGGTGGCCTGGCACGGCAATTATGCGCCGCTGAAATACGACCTGCGCACCTATTGCCCGGTGGGTGCGGTTCTGTTCGACCACCCCGATCCGTCCATATTTACAGTGCTTACGGCCCCCTCGAGACAGCCCGGCGTCGCCAATATCGACTTTGTCCTGTTCCGCGAACGCTGGATGGTGGCCGAAGACACGTTCCGCCCGCCGTGGTATCACAAGAACATAATGTCCGAGCTGATGGGAAACATTTACGGCCAGTACGACGCCAAGCCGAAGGGATTTGTGCCCGGCGGCATGAGCCTGCACAACATGATGCTGCCGCACGGGCCAGACAAGAACGCGTTCGAAGGGGCCAGCAATGCCGACCTTGAAGCGGTCAAGCTGGACAATACAATGTCCTTCATGTTCGAAACCCGCTTTCCCCAGCACTTGACCCGCTTTGCCGCGGACGAGGCGCCCTTGCAGGACGACTATATCGACTGCTGGTCGGACATCGAAAAGAAGTTTGACGGGAGCCCGGGCAAGAAATGATGACCTACCTGGGATACCTCATGGGCGCGTTCCTGGTCTTTGTCCTGTGCTTTGTCCTTTGGGTCTGGTGGCAAAAGTTCGTGCGCAACCGCCCCGACAGCTATGGCAAGGGGCCGGGCCATGACCTACGCGGGGCCGAACGCGGGCAATGGCACCGGACGGACAAGACGTGATTGATCCCGGCCTGATCGTTCTTGTGATCGTCGGGGGCATCTTTGCCATGGCCATATGGTCATGGCGGACCAAGGCAGATCACAAGGCACCGCTCGACCATACCAAGTCGCAGCCCGGGCGTCGCCTAGACGGTGTTGACGACGTGGGCGGCGACGGACTGTGATGGATTTCCTTGGCTCCATGTCCTGGCTGGGCTGGCTATTGATTGCGCTGGTTGCGGTCACCGTGTGGCAACTGCGCAGTGTTGCCATGATGGCGCTTTTTGGCGACCGCGTTTCGCGCAACCGGATCACACGCGACGGACGCGCGCGGCCCGATCTCGATGCCTTCGACGACTGATTTCTCACACAGGATTTGCACATGCCCCTGATCCGCTCTTGGGTCACAAGCGCCAACAGCGCCGCCACTGATTTCCCGCTCAACAACCTGCCCTACGGCGTGTTCTCCACCGACCAGCTTGACGCGCGCTGCGGGGTGGCCATTGGCGATATGATCCTGGACATGCAACAGGCCGAAGAGGTGGGGCTGATCGCCCTGACCCCGGACCCCCTGTTCGATGCGCCCTTGTGGAACGCATTGATGGAGGAAGGCCCCGCCGTCTGGACCGCCCTTCGCAACCGGCTAACCGCCGTTCTGGCCGAAGGATCGCCGGAGCAAGCCAAGGTTGCCGACCTGCTGGTGCCCATGGCGGGCGCGCAGCTACATATGCCGCTGATGGTGTCCGAGTTCACCGATTTCTACGCAGGCCGCCACCACGCCACCAATGTGGGCACCATGTTCCGCGGCGCCGACAATGCGCTGCCGCCCAACTGGCTGCACATGCCCATCGGCTACAATGGGCGCGCCTCGTCAGTCGTGGTGTCGGGCACGGACGTGCGGCGCCCTTGGGGACAGCTGAAGTCACCCGATCGCGACGCGCCTGCCTTCTTGCCCTCGCGCCGCTTTGATTTCGAGCTGGAACTGGGCGCAATCGTCGGCATGGCCTCCGACGCGCCGCTCAGCGTCGATGCAGCCTTTGGCGCTATCTTTGGCTATGTGCTGCTGAACGACTGGTCCGCCCGCGACATCCAAGCCTGGGAATACCAGCCGCTCGGCCCGTTCCAGGCCAAGGCAACGGCCACCACCATCAGCCCGTGGATAGTGACTGCGGCCGCTCTGCACCCCTTTCGCGTGCCGACGCCCGCACGCGCGGTGCCCCTGCTGGACCACCTCCAGGACACCGGGCCGATGCTCTACGACATCGACCTTACCGTTACGCTCGCGCCCAAAGACCTGCCCGCCACCACCATCGCCCAAACCAATGTGCGAGAGCTGTATTTTTCCCCCGCCCAGCAACTGGCACATCACAGCAGTTCCGGCTGCCCCATGAACGTGGGCGACCTCTTGGGCTCCGGCACCATCTCGGGCGGGACAAAGCCCGAACGCGGCAGCCTTCTTGAACTCAGTTGGGGGGGCAAAGAGCCGCTGACGCTGGACAATGGCACCACCCGCACCTTCCTCGAAGACGGCGACACACTCACGCTCACAGGCGCTGCCAAGGGCGATGGCTACCAAATCGGCTTTGGCCCCTGCTCCGGCACCCTGATCCCGGCACATGCCGACCCGTACACACCCTAATATGTTTCTTCTGACCAAAAATACCTCGGGGGTTTGGGGGCTGGCCCCCAGCTGCACTGGCCGCAAAGCCGCCCCAAGGCCCGCGGAAAAGGACACACCATGACGCAAAAATACGGCCCCACCCGCGGTGACCTGAAATTCCGCCTGGGCTTTTCCGTGGTGGGCCTGGCGCTTGTCGCAGGTGCGCTCGTCTACCGCGGTCTGCCCCAGGGCCCCGCGGGGTGGGAGGCCATCGGCATCTCGATCTTGTTTTTCGGCGGCACGCTGATCTGGACGCTGCTGAAGCTTGCGAAAACCAAAGACTAGGGGGCGGCGGCCCAGACCTCGATCTCGACCACGAATTCCGGGCGGGTAAAACCCGACACGATCATCAACGTGGACGACGGCAGCACCGTGCGCGCCGCCAAAAACGCATCCCGCGCCGCCATGTACCCCGCCATATGGCTCCGGTCGGTCACAAAGGCGCTGACGTGGAACACATCCTCAGGCCCCATGCCTGCATCGCCCAGGATCGCCGCGATATTGCCGAAACACAGTGCCGCTTGCGCCTGGGACCCGTCGGGCACCGTGCCGTCGCCCGCAAGGCCCAACTGGCCCGACGTGCGGACAATGCGGTGCCCCGCAGGCACCTCCACCCCGTGGGCGTAGCGGGCAAAGGGCGGGGCGATGCTGTCGGGGGTCAAAGCTTTCATAGCGCCAACTCTTGCGCAGCGTGGCAAAATTTGAAAGCCTCGCGGCACATCTCTGGCACAGATTCCAATCTATAGGGCCGCTGACATCCACTTCCAAAGGAGGAAGCTATGGACAAGCGGATCTTGTGCGTGCGTCACGGCGATGGGCCGATGGACGACCGGATCACCACATGGGGCGGCGCCAATGGCGTGCGGATCGACGCGCGGCGGCCCTGGCGGGGCGACACATTGGGCGAGGTGACGGACGACCTTGCAGGCGTGGTTGTCTATGGCGGCAACTACAACGCCTATGACAGCGACAAACACCCGTTCCTGCGTGAAGAGTACCGGATGATCGACGCGGCCCTAAAGGCGGATGTGCCTCTGCTGGGCCTGTGCCAAGGCGCGCAGATGATTGCGCATCACATGGGCGCCTTTGCCGGTGCGCCGGACCACGGGATACACGAGTTCGGCTATTACGAGGTCACACCGACCACAGCGGGCCAGACCGTGCTGCCGCAACCCATGCACTTTACCCAAGCGCATTTCCACACGTTCGGCATCCCGGACGGCGCCACGCATCTGGCGCGCAGTGCCCATTTCGAAAACCAGGCCTTTTCGGTCGGCAACCGCGTGATGGCCTTTCAGTTCCATCCCGAACAGACCATCGCGGGCTTTCAGCGCTGGCAGGCGCGGGGTGACGATTGGGGGCGGTATGGCCTGCCGGGCGTGCAGGACAAGGATGTGCAAACCGCGCTGATGCTGGAACATGACGCGGCCCAAGGCGCTTGGTTCACCGCCTTTCTTGACCGCTTCTTTGGCGCGGCGGTCTCCGCGTGGACGTGATCGTGCCCGCCGCCCTGGTGGCGGATCCTGACCGGTTTGGCGGCGTACCCTTTGGCGACGGGCTGCGCGGCGCGCCGGTGGTGCGGGACGGGCGGCTGGCGGGCCTCGACGGCCTTGGCGGCGGGCCCGTGCATATGCTGTTGCCGCGTCTAGTCGAACCGCATTGCCATCTGGACAAGTGCCACACCATCGCCCGGCTGGGCCAGGTCGGCGGGGATTTGGCCCACGCCATCGCGCGCCAGGCCGCGGACAAGGCCAACTGGACCGAGGATGATTTGCGCAGCCGCGCGCACCAAGGCATTGCCGAGGCGCAGGCCGCAGGCTGTGCGGCCATCCGTACCCATGTGGATTGGGGCGACAGTGCCGCGCCCCCGCTTGCCTGGTCGGTGCTGATCGAATGCGCCGAAGAGTCGCCAGGCCTTCAAGTGGCGGCGCTGACGGGGATCGACCAATGGGCGGACGCAGGCTTTGCCACCGCCGTCGGGGCCACCGTCGCCCATTCGGGTGGCGTGCTGGGCGCCTTTGTCCTGCATCACGACCAGGTTGCGACGGGGCTTGCCCGCATCTTTGACGTGGCAGGCACGCATGGTCTGATGCTCGATTTTCACGTGGATGAGGGCTTGGGCGGCTATAACGGGCTGGAGGCGATTGCCGACGCAGCATTGGCCTGCGAGTTCCAAGCACCGATCCTATGCGGCCACGCGGTCAGCCTGATGGACCGCACATCCGACGATTTTGCCCGCATCGCAGACAAATGCGCGCGGGCGGGCATCACCATCTGCACTCTGCCGGTCACCAACCTTTACCTTCAGGGGCGCACCGATGGCACGCCAGACCGCCGGGGCATCACCCGCCTGCGCGAGTTGCGCGCGGCCGGGGTACCGGTGATCGTGGGCTCTGACAACGTGGGTGACGCCTTTTGCCCTTTGGGCGCGCATGACCCGCTGGCCGCACTCGCGCTGGCCTGCGTGACCGCCCATCTCGACCCGCCCCTGGGCGACTGGTTGCCCTGCATCACCACCGATGCCGCCCGCGCCCTTGGCCTGCCGCCCGGACATATGGACGGCGCGGCGGTGGCTGATCTGCTTTGCTGCGATGTGACCCACACCGCCGACCTTATCTCGGGCCGCACCGCGTTGCGCCCCGCACAGGAGATACTGTTATGACTTCGATTTCCGGCAAGACCGACATCGACTGGGCCGCCTTTGCCAAGGCCCTCGCCCCGGTTGAGGTGATCACCGAACCGGTGCTGGTCAAAAAACGCAGCCGCGACTTCTTTTGGTACTCGCCCATCCTGAACGACGCGCTCAAGCGCTGCTTTGGCGATCTGGTCGCGCGGCCCACAAGCCAGGAGGAGATGGCCCATGTGCTGGCCACGGCCTATGCCCACGACGCGCCCATCGTGCTGCGCGGCGGTGGGACGGGGAATTACGGCCAGGCCGTGCCCATGGCGGGCGGGCTGATTATCGAGACGACGGGAATGAACCAAGTGCTTGAGATCGGCGATGGATGTGTCCGGGCGCAAGCGGGCACGCTGATGGCCGACATCAACGCAGCCCTTGCAGTGACGGGGCAAGAGATGGCGATGTTCCCCTCGACCCAAGACATCGCGACGGTCGGCGGCTTTGTCGCCGGTGGCAGCGCTGGGATCGGGTCGATTGCCAATGGCGCGTTGCGCGATCCCGGCAACCTGATCGCACTGACCGCCCTGTCGGTCGAGGCCGCCCCCCAAGCGCGGGTGTTCGAGGGGGCGGATACGCTGCACATCCACCATGCCTGGGGATTGAACGGCGTGATCACCGACGTGACCTTGCGCACCGTGCCCACCCGCGACTGGATGGGCTGCATGGCCACCTTCGACAGCTATGACGCGGCCTATGCCGCGGGCTTGGCGCTGGCGCAGGCGCCCGATATTGCGGCCAAGCTGATCACCACTGTTGATGCCCGCATCTGCGCATATTTCCCCAAGCTGAAAGGGCATATTCGACCCGACAAGCACCTGCTTGTGTCGCTGCTGCCGCGCGAAGACGGTCCGGCCTTTGAGACGCTGATGAGCGCCCAGACGGGGCACGTGGACCTGATGCTCACTGACGCCGCGCGCCAAGAGCTAAACCTGCCGCATGTCTTCGACTTCAGCTACAACCATACAACGCTGCAAGTGCTCAAGGCCGACCGGTCGGCGACCTACCAACAGGTCGGCTGCCCGATTCCGCCCGACCCGCGGGCCATCGCCGCCCTACGCCCCAAGCTGGGCGACGACGTCTGGATGCACCACGAATTTGCCCGCGTGGGCGGGGAAATCGTGACCTTCGATCTGCCGATCATCTGGTTCAAGGACGCGGACCGCCTGGCCGAGATCAACGCGACCTACGAGGCCAACGGCTTTCCCGTCTATGACGCCCACACCTGGAACGTCGAAGGCGGCGGGCTGAAGCCCGACTATACCCATCTGGCCTGGAAGAAACGGATGGACCCCAAGGGCCTGCTGAACGCGCCCAAATCCCAGTTCTGGTCCGAGGTCAAAGACCTTAGCCCGGACGCCATCGCGGCCCTTGGGTCGTAACAGGAGGACACCATGCACACCACACCGCTCCACGACCGCTTTGGCGTCGAGGTTCACGGGCTGGACCTGTCGAGCCTTGGCGACACAGGCTATGCCGCCCTGCGCGGGCTGTTCGAGGCACACTCTGCGCTGCTTTTCCGCAACCAAGAGATTGACGATGCGGCCCACATCCGCCTTGCGCAGTTCTTTGGCCCGATCGAGGATCGCACGGCGGATGAACGGCCCGCAGATCAGGCGTTTGAGGTGCCCAAGGTCAGCAATGTACGCGACGACGGCGGCCTGAGTGGCGAGATGGACCTGCACACGCTGCATTTGAAGGCGAATATGCTTTGGCACGCTGACAGCACCTTTATGCCAACACCTGCATTGGCCAATATCCTGATCGGTCGGGTGGTGACCGAAACGGGTGGTGCCACCGAACTGGCGTCCAGCCGGGCGGGCTGGGCGGATATGCCTGCAGAACTCAAGGACCGGATCAAGGGCAAGGCGCTCTGGCACCGCTACTCCCACAGCCGCGCGCGGATCAGCCCGGAACTGGCCGCCTTGCCGATGTTTCACAAGTGGGACGACCAGTGTTGGCGCGCTGTCTGGACGAACCCGGTCACGGGCGACGACGCGCTATATATCGCCAGCCACGCCTTTGCTGTGGACGGGATGGAGGCCGACGCGGGCGCAGCACTGATTGACGAAGCGATGGCTTGGGTGACGCACGCCCCATATGTCTACAGCCACCAGTGGCAGGTCGGAGACGTCCTGATTTGGGACCAAAGGGCGGTTTTGCACCGCGGGACGGCGTGGAATCACAACGAACCGCGTGTTTTGTCGAGTATTTGTGTCTCTGCGACCCCGGAAGATGGGGTTGACGCCATGCGCGTGATCGTTTGAACTCCGCGCGTCCCCCAGACAGGGGCGGCGATAAAAAGCAGGTTAACTGCAACACCGAAAAGGCGGGGCGCTCACCCTCGCCGCTAATGGACGCGGACCCGGTCCGCGACGCCAACAGAGAGGAAGAACATGACCTTTGTAACCCGTACCGGCAAGCCGCTGCCGAAATCCATCCTGGATTCGGCCGCCAAAGTCGGCAACGACGCGGTCAATCGCCGCGAATTCCTGGCTATGGCCAGCGCCTTTGGCGCCACCGCGGCCACTGCCTACGGCATGCTGGGCGCAGCCACTCCTGCGAAGGCGGCCGGCCACCAGATGGGCGGCACCGTCCGCATTCAGCAAGAGGTCCGCGGCCTCAAAGACCCACGCACCTATGACTGGAGCCAGATCGCGAACTTCTCGCGCGGGTGGCTGGAATACCTCGTGGCTTATGAAAACGACGGCACGTTCTCGCCTTCGCTGCTGGAAAGCTGGGAAATCAACGATGACGCGACGCAGTACACGCTGAACGTCCGCCAGGGCGTCAAGTGGAACAACGGCGACGACTTTACCGCGGAGGACGTGGCGCGCAACATCACCGGCTGGTGCGACAAGGATGTCGAAGGCAACTCGATGGCGGGCCGCTTTGCCACGCTGATCAGCGCCGACACCAACAAGGCCATCGACGGCGCCATCGTTGTGGTCGACAGCCACACCGTGCAATTGAACCTGCCCGCCTCGGACATCACGCTGATCGCTGGCATGGCCGACTATCCCGCGGCCATCACGCACCCCGACACATCCGTCGACAGCATCGACAGCCCCGTCGGCACTGGCCCCTACCTGCCCGAAAAGCTGGAAGTGGGCGTGTCCGCCGTCCTGGTCCGCAACGAGAACCACACCTGGTGGAACGCAGGCAACGGCGCCTATATGGACCGTGTCGAGTTCATCGACTACGGCACCGACCCCTCGGCCTTTGTTGCCGCGGCAGAGGCCGAAGAGATCGACATGACATACTCCATCGAGGGTGAGTTCATCGATATCTTTGACACGCTCGACGGCTGGCAGCGCAACGAGATCGCCACAGCGGCGACCATCGTGATCCGCCCCAACCAGTTGGCCGAGGTCGACGGCATGAAACCCTATGCCGATCCGCGCGTGCGGCAGGCCATCTCGATGGCCGTCGACAACGCAGTGCTGCTGGAACTCGGCTATGCCGGGCGCGGCATCCCTGCCGAAAACCACCACGTGGGCCCGATGCACCCCGAATACGCGGAACTGCCCGCGCGCAAGGTTGACCCCGCAGCGGCCAAGGCCCTGATGGATGAGGCCGGCATGGGCGATTTCGAGCACGAGCTGATGTCGATCGACGACGCTTGGCGCAAGGACACCACCGACGCGGTGGCGGCCCAACTGCGCGACGCGGGCATCAAGGTCAAGCGGACGATCCTGCCCGGTTCGACCTTCTGGAACGACTGGTCGAAATATCCGTTCTCGTCCACCAACTGGAACCACCGCCCCCTCGGCGTGCAAATCTGGGCGCTGGCCTATCGTTCGGGCGAGGCCTGGAACGAATTCGGCTATGCCAACCCCGAGTTCGACGCGCTGCTGGAGCAAGCCCTGGCCACCGCTGATCTGGAGGCACGCCGCGCGCTGATGGCCGAAGGTCAGGCGATGATCCAGAACGATGGCGTGACGATCCAGCCCTATTGGCGGTCGCTGTACAACCACACCAAACAAGGTCTGGTGGGCGGCGAACACCACATCTCGTTCGAGATCCGTCCGGCCGAAATCGCCTGGACCTGATCCGCGCACAATTTCGATCCCAAAGGGGCCGCCACTGCGCGGCCCCTTTTTTATGGAAGACATCAAAACAAGGGGACTGACATGGACATGATGCTCTTGGCTGCACAGGCCCTTGCCACCGGTTTGATCGCAGCCTGGCTTGCCACCGGCGTGCGTGACAACATCCTGTATCCGTCGGTGAACGAAACCTACACAGCCGAAGTGATGGAAATGGTGCGCATCCGCGAAGACTACCCCGAGGCGTTCCAATACGTCGCCCACCGCGCCGTCACCAACCGTGTCTTGCAGCAATGGGCCTTTCGCCTGGTGGTGGCGGTCGAACTGCTGGCGACGCTGGTGCTCTGCGCCGGTGTGATCGCGCTGGTGATGGCCATCGTGGGCACCGCCACGCCCGAGGGTGCGCGCACCATCGCGATGGCGGGCACCATGCTCTATACTGCGGTCTGGGCCGGGTTCCTCGTGGCGGGCAACCACTTTTGCTATTGGTTCGGGCACGAGGGCGCGCAGAACACGCACTATCAGATGACGCTGTGGGGCATCGGCACCCTGATCCTGCTCGCCCAAAGCTAGCGGCGGCGGGATGGCAAATGCGGGACGGGGGGCGGGGCGCCTTTGCCGCCGCAGGCTGGCAAGGCGCGTCCGACCCGCGGCCCGCTACAGCTCTGACAGCCGCGCGGCAGGAAAGTGCAACGCCGTTGCGACCGCATCCGGCGCGGCCCGCAGCGCAGGGGCCACCAGCCCGTGCAAGCGGCGGACCACAGCCTCACCTTCCAACTCGTCCCGCATGATCTTGGCAAACCACGCCTCTTCGCGGATCAGATCATCGATCAGAGGGTCGATCACCGCCCCGCCCCCGCCGGGATAGCGGTAGTACCCCCACCCCGCCCGCTTGCCCAACCGCCCTTCGGCCACCATCCGGCCCAAGATAGGCGAGGGTTGCGAGCCGGAACGGTTCTGCAACACCACGTCCAAACCAACCAAATCCTGCGCCTCGCACGGGCCCAGGCCATAGCCCCAGTCGGTCAGTGCCTCATCCAGTTCCCAGGGGTTGGTGTGCCAAAACAGCATCTGCTCGCACGCCTGCCAGAACACATCTTGCAAGGCGATGACGGCCGCGGTCATTCCGGCCCGATGCTGTCGAGAAAGCGGTTCGAGGCGATGGTCGCCAACAGATCGTTGAGCGACGCCGACACCGGCTTGGACGCTGTATCGACCTGCGCCAGCGCCTGTTCGTACAGGGGCGTGCGGGTGGTGAGGAAGGATTTCAGCTGATCCATCGCGGCCGGGTTCCCCTCCATCGGGCGCAAATCGCCCTGGGCCCGGACCCGCGCCATATGCTCGCCCGGGCTGGTTCGCACCCAGATCGTGTGAAACCGCTCAAGCACCTGGGCATAGGTGGCAGGCTCGGCCACGATCCCGCCCGCGACAGCCAGGATCAGCTTGTCATGCGCGCCCACGACCTGTTGCACCGCGCGCGCCTCGAACTGGCGATAACCGTCTTGTCCGTACAGCGCCATGACCTCCGCCAGTGGCATGCCTGCCAGCGCCTCGATCTCATCATTTAGCTCGACAAAGGGCACCTTCAGCTTGTCCGCCGCCAGCCGCCCGAGGGTGGATTTCCCCGCCCCGCGCAGGCCCACCAGGCAGATACGTTGCGCCCGCAGGGTCATCGGGTTCTCTGGCGCCAGCAACGCACGCACACGGCCCTGCACCGCCGCCGGGGCCGCTTGGTACAGGCGCGCCACGCGTGCGACGTCGCCATCCAGCGGGGCCTCCTCGCTCAGCAGATCGGCAATCGGCACCTCAAGCGCGCGCGCCACACGCTCCAGCAGCACCACGGAAATGTTGCCCTCACCCGCTTCCAGCTGCGCCAGATAGCGTGGCGACACCCCCGACAGGTCGGACACCGCGCGGCGCGGCAGGCCGCGCGCGGTCCGTGCCGCGCGGACACGAGAGGCGAGCCGTTCGATCATCGGGACCGAGGCATTGGGTATGGGTTTGGGTGACGTCATGCGCACAATTGATTGTATTATCAACAAACTGTAGCGCGCAAAGTCACTGGATCAATAGCTCAGGCGTCGCGCAGATGCGGCGCAATGACCGCCCGCAACTCGGGCGGCGCAGGCTGGCTTGTGAACGTATCGGCGATGGTAAAGACACACGTGAACGTGCCCTCAAAACACAGCACCCCGTCCTGCCGGCCGCGCATGGAAAAGGTGATCGACTTTTCGCCCAGGCGGCTGGGCCAGACCTCGCACATGAGGCGATGGCGCGGGGTGACGGGGCTGCGAAAATCCATGCTCAGATGGACGAAAGGCGTGCCAATGTTGCGGTCCAGTTCCAGCTGGTACCACCCGTCGCCACCCAGATGCGCCTCCCACCAGGCATTTATGGCGTCAAGGGCGAACCAAGGCAGGCGTGCGGTGTATGCAATCCGCGCAGGGTCGCAATCGCCCCAGGTGACGCGCATTTCGTGTACAAACGGATCGGGCGTGGCCACCGTCAGGCCGCCTGGGCCGCCTGCACCTGCTCCATGATGGTGCCCACCCAAGGCAGGGCAATATCCTCGGGCATTTCAAAGCCGGACGCATCGTGCAGCCCGCGTTCGCCCACCATCGTGGCACCCCGGTCGATCAGCATCTGGCTAAGCTTGAGCGAGCCGTGATTGAACGTCTCGGAAAACACCTGATCGCCCAGACCAAAGATGGCAAAGCGGATGCCTGTCAGGTCGGGTTTGCCCTCAACAAGCCCCTCTTCGAACGGCAGGGCCGTCGACGGCAAATCGCCGTTGCCGTAGGTCGAGGTCACAAAGATATAGAACACGTCCTTGTCCAACGCGCCCGCATCCACATCCGCCAGGCTGGCGATATGACAGTCATAGCCGTCGCCCAGCTCCGCCTCGATATCTTCGCACAGCATCTCGGAATTGCCGGTTTCCGACCCGTAATACAGTCCAATCTTCATCCCGCATCCTTCCCTAATGGCGCAGTGGCGACGGCGTGCCCGCCTTGTACAGGCGCGCCATCTCTTCCTGCTCGTCCCGCGCCAGCATCATATAGAGCGCGAGACACATTCCGGTACATCCGTCGCAGGCCAGCGCGCAAAAGGCGCGCGGCGCTGCGCGGTCGGTGACATGTGTCGATCGATCAATCTGCATCCTGCCCTCCTTAGGCCATATGCAGCTTAACATACTCGAAATCACCCGGCTTGTTGTCGATGCCGACCTTGGGCGGCGCGATCCAGCTGGCGTATTGCCCGGGTTCATAGCACGGCTTCATCAGCGACTGGATAAAGGCGCCGTCCTCTTTGGTGGGCAGCCATTCGTGCTGACGCGCCTCCCAGGCCGACGGGTCGATGAACGTGCCTTCGGGCGTGATCGGTTGGCCCGCAAAGACGCCGATCTTGCGGTGAAAGCCCTCATGCGGCAGTGCCAGTTGAAACTCGATCCCCGTGCGCTGGATCTGCTTGTTCCAGCGGCGCAAGCCGCCGCTTGCGTCGCGCACATAATCGTCGCGCAGGCGCATGTTGATGGCGGTCAGGGCAGGCACATCCTCGGTCACGATCTGGCCGTCCTTGATACTGGCCACCTTATACGTGTCGCCCTGCAGCTTGTGATCGTCTTCGATCCGCTGCTCCATATACCGGCCCTTGATGCCTGCATTGAACGCGTTGGCCGCATTGGTGCTGACCTCTTGGCCAAACAGATCAAGGCTGAGGGTATAGTGCAGGTTCAGTTTCTTCTGAATGGTCGGGAGGTCAATCACCCCCAGCGCGCGAATCTTGTCGATGTCATAGGGATCGTCGATGCCATTGGCCTTCATCGCCTCTAGCGTTGCCTGAATGGTGCGGCCCACGCCGGTTTCGCCCACGAACATGTGGTGCGCCTCTTCGGTCAGCATAAAGCGGCAGGTGCGCGACAGCGGGTCAAAACCGGATTGCGCCAGGCTCTCCAACTGCATCTTGCCATCGCGGTCGGTGAAATAGGTGAACATGAAGAAGGACAGCCAATCCGGCGTCTCCTCATTAAACGCCCCCAGCATACGCGGCGCGTCCTCGTTGCCCGAGGAACGGACGAGCATATCATCCGCCTCTTCCCGCCCATCCTTGCCGAAGTATTTCTGCAGCAGATAGACCATCGCCCACAGGTGCCGCCCTTCCTCGACGTTCACCTGAAAAAGGTTGCGCATGTCATACAGGCTGGGCGCGGTCAGGCCCAGGAACCGCTGCTGCTCGACCGACCCAGGTTCCGTGTCGCCCTGGATCACGATCAGGCGTTTCAGCATGTTGCGGTACTCGCCCGGCACCTCTTGCCACGCAGGTTCGCCATAATGCTCGCCCATGGGGATGCGCCGATCCTCGACCGCGGGGGCCAGCAGAACGCCCCAGCGGTATTCGGGCATTTTCACATAGTCGAACTTGGCCCAACCTTTGGGATCAACACTGACGGCGGTACGCAGATAGACCATCGACTTTTGAAAGTTCTGCGGGATCAGGTCGTTCCACCAGTTGATGTAACCGGGATGCCATTTCTCCAGCGCCTTCAGCACTTTGCGGTCTTCACTCAGGCCCACATTGTTGGGGATCTGGGTGTCGTAGCTTACGTTCATGACTGTCATGTCGTCCACTCCTCACGGGCCATGAATTTTCGACGAAAATTCGTGGCTGTTACACACGTTCCATGTTGAAATCACCGCGTACGCCGGTGCCATAGCGCTGCAACGCGCCGTCTTCGCCAACCGCGTTGGGTCGGTTGAAAATCCAGTTCTGCCAGGCGGTCAAACGACCAAAAATCCGTGTCTCCATCGTCTCTGGCCCGGCAAACCGCAGGTTCGCCTCCATCCCCGTCATCGCATCGGGGCTGAAGGACGCGCGCTCTTCGAGGAAGATGCGGATTTCGTCCTCCCAATCGATGTCGTCCAGAATTTCGGTGACCAGCCCTGCTTCATCCGCCTCTTCAGCGTCGAGCGGCGCGCCGATGTGGTCGCGCAGGTCGGCACCCGCATCGGTGCCGTAAAACCGCGTCTCAAGCCGCGTCAGGTCATTGCTCATGGGATAGGCGCCAAAATTCCCATCGCTGAGCGTGACGGTCGCAAGGGACCGGTTGTCGCCCTCAAAAGCGTCTTCCATCATATACGACCGATCCACGGCCCACAGCAGTTCGGCCAGCACGCCCGCGTAACAGCTGCCATGTTCGACCAACGCCACCAGCGAGCGCGAGGTGACATCGACCCGCTTTAGCACGCGTTTCCAGTAGTGCCGGATTTCGTTGGCCAGCCAGTGATCGGCATTGTCCAGCACCACAGCCTCATGAGCCAACACTGCCGCCGGGTCGCCCTGGCTGCGGAACACCCACAAACCCAACTCCATCTCGTTGAGGCGCAGGTGCAGCACGGCGTCGTCCAACTCGCGCGCCAGGCGCAGCATGTAGCTTTGATCGCCCTCTACGACCAAAGCCACGGCGTCCGCGGGCGCGGGGCCATCGGGGCCTTTCACCAGGATTTCGGCGCGCCGGGCCGCGCGATCTACGGTGACTTCGATCAGCGAATACTGCACTGACCCGTCTGCGGCGATCGTCTTGTCCAGCGGCCCCAGGGTAATCCCCGCCGCCACGTCCGCTTTGGGCGACGCGGCGACGAACTCTTGCACCCGGGCGGACACCACATCGTCGAACTTGGCGTTGGGCACGGCCTCATCCACCAACCGCCACTGCACCGCGCGCTTGCCCTTCACCCCCTCTTCGGTCGAGCAAAAGACGTCGGCCCGGTCGCGGCGCACATGCCGTTTGTCGGTCACCCGGGTCAGGCCCCCAGTGCCCGGCAATACGGCCAACAACGGCACCTCGGGCAGGGACACCGATGACGAGGAATCGTCCGTCAGCATGATGTAGTTGCAGGCCAGCGCCAGCTCGTACCCGCCGCCCGCACACGCGCCCTTTATCGCGGCCACGTATTTCTGACCGCTGTCGGCCTCTGCCGCCTCATAGGTGTTGCGCGTCTCGTTCGTGAATTTGCAAAAGTTTACCTTGTGGCTATGTGCGGCCCCACCCAACATGCGGATGTTGGCGCCTGCACAAAACACCTTGTCCTTGGCCGATTGCATCACAACGACCTTCACCTCGGGGTGTTCGAACCGCATACGCTGCACCACGTCGGCCAGCTCGATATCCACGCCCAGATCGTAGGAATTCAGCTTGAGCTGATAGCCCTCGAACAGCCCACCATCCTCGTCCACATCCATGAACACCGTCGCCACAGGCCCATCATAGGTGACGCGCCAGTGTTTGTAGCGCGTAGGGTCCGTTTCAAAGTCGATGATCTGAGACATGAATCACATATGTCCTGCCGGGTGGGTTGAGAGAAGGTAGCCCATATACGCATCATACCGCATCATTTTGCGCAATCAGGATGCGCAATATGCACTTTTATGCATCACTCACAGTTTCGAACGCCTGCAAGCGCGCACAGAATGTGGCCGCCGCCTCTGTCACAGCCCCTTTATCCGTCTGATGCGGCGCATGGCCCGCGCCAGTCAGCACCAAGGTCTCGACCGGGGCATAGCTGCGCGCCTCGGCCTCTTCAACCTGCGCGCGCGTGCCGTAAGGATCATCGGTTCCTTGAACAACCAGCGCTGGGATACGCCAATGATCGATACAATCGCTCACATCCCACGCGGCAAAGCCGGGTGACGTCCACGCATCATGCCAGCCATAAAATGCGGTATCGGGGGCGTCGTGATAGCGGGTCAAACGCGTGCGCAGGTCGCCGGTTTCGTACGCCACCTTGGCCTGCGCAATGGCCGCCAACCCGGCGGGTTCTGTAAAAAAGTGCGGCGCGATCAGGATCAAGCCGCGCACGCGCATGTCCGACACCGACCCTGCATAAATCCCTGCAATCGTCGCGCCATCGGAATGCCCCAGCAGCACGGCGCTGGTCACCCCAGCGGCGTCCAAGAGCGCGCCCAGAACATCCTCAGCCTCGCGCGCCATGTAATCCAGCGGGCGGGGCAACTCGGCGTCCGACGACCGGCCATAGCCCGCGCGGGAATAGGCCAGAGCGCCAAAACCGGTCGCCTCTGCGACCGCCGCAGGCCAGTCGCGCCACAGACCGACAGAGCCAAGCCCCTCGTGCAGCATCACCAGGGTGGGTGCGGCATCCGGTGGCGGCCCCCAGCACGCGTATTCCAACCGCTGCGCGCCGATGGCAACGGTGCCCAAAGTCCAGTCCATCATGCGTCCTCTCGTAATTTAAAGCGCTGGATCTTGCCCGTCGCCGTCTTGGGCAGGCTGTCGGCAAAGACGATCCAGCGGGGATATTTCCACTTGCCGATGCGGTCTTTCACATGGTCCCGCAGCGCATCCTCCAGGCCGTCGGGCTGATCGCCCTGCACCACGACAAAGGCCTTGGGTTTTTCCAACCCATCCGCGTCGCGCGCGGCCACGACAGCGCATTCCAGCACGGCGGCATGGCTCGTGATCGCTTGCTCAACCTCAAAAGGGCTGACCCAGATACCTGACACTTTGAACATGTCGTCTGTCCGCCCGCAGTAGACAAAGCGCCCGTCGGCACGGCGAATATATTTGTCGCCCGTACGCGTCCATACGCCCTCGAACGTCGCGCGCGTTTTGTCCCGCTTGTTCCAATACCCGCCCGCGGCCGAGGCGCCGTTAACCAGCAATTCGCCCACCTCATCCGTGGCCACATCGACGCCCCCGTCGTCCACGAGGCGCACGGCATAGCCTGGCACGGGGACGCCCGAGGTGCCGTACTCCACATCCCCCGGCGCATTCGACAGAAAGATGTGCAGCATCTCGGTCGATCCGACCCCGTCCAAAATCTCGACCCCCATCTGGGCCTGCCAGCGGCTACCCACGTCTTCGGGCAGCGCCTCGCCTGCCGAGATGCAGATGCGCAGCGGCACATCGGGCGCGCCGTGGCCTTCGATATGCGCAACCATCGCGGCGTAAAGCGTGGGCACACCGCAAAACACCGTTGGCCGTTCTTGCGCCAGGATGTCAGTCACCCCGTCGGGCGTGGGTCGACCCGCAAAAATGACCGTGGTCGCGCCCACCGACATCGGAAAGGTCATCGCATTGCCCAAGCCATAGGCGAAAAAGAACTTGGCCGCCGAAAACACCACATCGTCCTCACGCATCCCCAACACCCGCGCGCCGTAGGTATCGGCGGTCGCGCGCAACGCGGAATGCACATGGTGCACCCCCTTGGGCTGCCCGGTCGAGCCTGAGGAGTAGAGCCAAAACGCCGTCTCATCATCGCAGGCGTCAAATAGCGGCGCGGGCGCCCCGGCTTTTTGCATGAACGCGTCATAGGCGACCGCGCCATCCCTGGCCGCGCCGATCACAATCACACGTTTCAGGTACGGGTTTGCAGCCAGAACATCCGATACCGTATGCCACAGTGCCTCTGACACGACCAAGGTCGTGGCGCGGCTGTCGCGCAGGATCACGTCATAGACTGGCCCCGCCAACAGCGTGTTCAGCGGCACCGGGATCACCCCTGCCTTCAGCGCACCCCAAAAGAGAACCGGAAATTCGATTTGGTCCAGGACAAGCATCGCCATGCGCTCTTCCGGCGCGGCCACCTCCGTCCGCAGCGCTGCCGCCGCTTGATCGGTCTGCGCCGCGAGCGCGCCGTAGGTTATGGACCGGCCTGTGCCAACCTCGCGAAAGGCGATCTTGTCACCCCGCCCCTCCGCCACATGGCGGTCGACAAAATAGCTGGCTGCATTGCTCATGCGCCTCCTCCCAAAGACACGTGATCATGCTTTATACTGCGCCCCGCGACATCCCGCCGCAACGTTGGCGGCACATCAATGCACTTTACTGCAGCCCCAGCAAGCGGGCCGCGTTGTTCTTCAGGATATCTGGCCGCACCGCCTCTTTGATCTCGATCCCCTCAAAATCCGCCAACCACCGTTCCGGCGCAATCATCGGCCAGTCAGAGCCAAAGAGCACCTTTTTCCTGAGGATCGAGTTGCAATAGCGGACAAGGATGGGCGGGAAGTACTTGGGCGACCAACCGCTCAGGTCGATAAAGACGTTTGGTTTGTGCTGCGCGACGGCGAGGGCCTCTTCCTGCCAGGGAAAGGACGGATGCGCCAAGATGATCTTGAGGTCAGGGAAATCGACCGCGACGTCGTCCATGTACATCGGGTTTGAATACTTCAGCCGCATCCCATTGCCCCCGCGCATGCCGGACCCCACACCAGTCTGCCCCGTATGGAAAAGCGCGATACCACCCTCATCTTCGATCGCGCGGTAGAGGTCGTACGCCATGCGATCATTGGCGTAAAACCCCTGCATGGTCGGATGAAACTTGAACCCCTTGATGCCAAAGTCGCGCATCAACCGCTTGGCCTCGCGCACGCCCATCTTGCCCTTCCATGGGTCGATACTGGCAAAGGGGATCAGGATGTCGCTGTTCTGCGCCGCGATCTCGGCCACTTCTTCATTGGCATAGCGGCGGTAGCCCGTCTCGCGTTCGGCATCGACGGGAAAGATCACGGCGGCGATGTTCTGCGCGCGGTAGTGGGCGGCGGTTTCAGGCACGGTCGGGGGGTGTTTCCACGGCGCGCGGAAGTATTCGGCCATGGTCGATTGCAGGTCGTCATAACCATCATCGGGGTGACAGCCACACGGCTCTTCGGCGTGGGTGTGGATATCGATGGCCCGCACCTTGTCCAGATCAATCATAACAGGATACTCGCAGGGTCGTTGTCGTCATAAAGCCGGTCAACCAGGGCCGCCCGGCGCGCGAGCAGCTTGGCAAAGTTCAGATTGCCCTTGGCCGTAACCTCACCTGCGCCCATGTCGGGCGGGTCTGCCAAGACCAGCGCGCGGCGGACCTGGCGCGCCGATCCGGTGGCGTGCGCGCAGTGGTCAGCGAGGGCCGCGGCGATCTGAGGCGCGGCATCCGAGATCAGCGCCCCGCCTTCCACCGCACCGCCCTTGGCCTCGGGCCCCGGCAGGATCAGCACGCCCACTGTATCCCGCCCCGCGCCGCAGACCACGACGTCCTGGGCCACGGGGCCCAACGCCTTCAGCATCGCCAACCTCAGATTCGCCGCCTGCACCCAGGTACCGGTGCTCAGCTTGAAATCTTCGGACAGCCGCCCGTCAAAGCGCAGGCCGCGTGCGGCGTCATCCGCATCCACAAACCGCATCGCGTCACCGGTGACAAAGAACCCTTCGTCGTCAAAGGCCGCGGCCGTCTTGGTCGGGTCGTCGAGGTAGCGGTCAAATACGCTGGGCCCTTTTACCCGCACGTCCATCCGCCCCGTCCCGTCATCCATCAGCTTGACCGTCACACCCGGCACCGGCACGCCAACGATGCCCGCGCCCTTGGCCGGTTCATGCTGCACCAGCGCGGCAGGCGCCGTTTCGGTCAGCCCCCAACTGGACGTGATCAGCGGCATGCGGCCTGCAGTGTCGATGGCCATACGCTCCAGTTCGGACCACGTGTCTTGCGGCAGTGACGCGCCCGCATAAAAGATCATGTCGAGGTCGCGAAAATAGGTCTCGCGCAGGGTTGCATCGGCGTCCAGCGCCGCAACCAATTGAGCAAAGCCCACAGGCACGTTGAACGATATCGTGCCCGGCACCAACCCCAGGTTTTCCAGCGTCTTCGGGAACAGTGCCTGCAACGGCTTGCCCCCGTCGACATAGAAGGCACCGCCATTGGCCAGCACCAGGTTAAAGTTATGCGACCCGCCAAAGACGTGGTTCCACGGCAGCCAATCCACCAAGACCGGGGGCCGGGCCGACAGAAATGGAAAGGCCTGCGCGATCTGCGCCTGATTGGCCGTCATCATCCCGTGGGTCGTCACCACAGCCTTGGGGTCCGAGGTTGACCCGGAGGTCATCAGCAGCTTGGCCACCGTGTCAGGACCCACAGCCGCATGGGCCGCTGCCACAGGTGCCATAGGACCTGTCAGCGCCGACAACGGATCGGCACCGCTGTCGCCAGGCCGCGATGCGATGGCGGGCGCATCAACCAGGGCCAGCGCCTCGGCATAGGCCGCGCCGTCCGCGGCATAGACCAGTGCGGGCTGCACCAGCTCGGCAACATAGCGCAAGCGCCCGCGCGCGGCGGGGATCAGGCTGTATTGCTCGGCCACCGGTACGGTCACCAGCCCCACGTAGTGCGCGGCCAGCGACAACAGCGCGTGATCGACGGAATTGCCCGACAGGATCAGGATCGGCCCAGCGACACCCCGCGCCAAGAGGCCCGCGGCCAGGTCCGTTACTTGGTCTTGCGCCTCGCGATACTTGACCGTACGCCAGCCAGGACCAGACCGCTCTGCCAAGAACACGGCGTCGGGCGTGCTGCTGGCCCACCGGTCCAACCACACGCCAACCGACCTCTCCGCCTCTGGCATCGCATAGCCAGAGCGTAACAGGATCGTCCCGTCGGCACGGATTTCGCGCAGCACCTTGTGCGGCAAGAGGCCCAGATGCGCCGTCATCCCAACCCCTCGATCCGCGCCAGCGCCTTGTGCACCGCCGCGATCTCGGCGCGGCTCAACCCGTCCAACATGCGCTGGTCGTGGGCGTCGACCGCCGCGCGGGCTTTGTCATAGACCTGCCGCCCGGCCAGCGTGCATTGCAGCGCATAGGCCCGCCGATCCTCGGCACAGGGGGCGCGGGTGACCCAGCCTGCCTCCTCCAACCGGTCCACATAGACAACCACGTTGGCCCGTTCGACAGACAGCCGCGCCGCCAGCTGACTGGGCCGCAAGCCCGGGTTTTCCACGATCAGCGCAAGGGCCGAAAAGGTCAGCATGCGCAGGCCAAAGGGCGCGAGCGTGCGGGCCAGATCGGCCTGCAAAACATTGAACGCGCGCTTCATGTTATAACCGACAAAGGCCCGCAGGGCCCGGTCTGACACCTCTGGCGCGTCCTCTTTGGGCTTGGGCCGTTCCATCAACGAAACCTCGGCGCGCGTTTTTCCAGAAAGGCGGCCAAGCCTTCGACGGCATCCGGGCTGGTCTGCGCCAGGGCTGCGCACAGGCTTTCAACAAACAACCCGTCGCTGCGGGCCATGTCGTGGATGCGCGCGATGCCTTGGATCATCATGTAATTCGACAGCGGCGCGTTCTGCGCGATCTGTTCGGCGATCTGCATCGCACGCGGCAGCGCTTCGCCCGCGCCCACCGCGTAATGCGCAAGGCCCAGGGCGACAGCGTCGTCCGTGCCGTATTTGCGCCCGGTCAGCATCATCTCGGTCATCCGGTCCGCGCCCAGGATGCGCCCCACGCGCACCGTTGCACCGCCGCCCACAAAAATGCCGCGCCGCCCTTCGGGCAGTTGAAAGATGCAGCCGGGTTCGGCCACGCGCACATGGGTCGACGTGGCCAATTCCAGACCGCCGCCGATCACGGCCCCGGTCATAGCCGATACAACCGGCAGGCCCGATCCCTGCACCCGGTCCATTACGTCGTGCCACCCGCGCGAGTGGTGCAAGGTGCCTTCGGCGTCGCGCGCGACATGCTCGCTCAGGTCGAGGCCTGCGCAATAATGCCCGCCTGCGCCGGTCATCACCGCCACGCGAACGCCATCGGGCGGCGCGCGAAAGAACGCGTCGATCTCGGCCAGCAGCCCGTCGGACATCGCATTGCGCTTGTCCGCGCGGTTCAGCGTCAGCACCGCAATCGCGCCCTGCACATCGACCAGCAAGTCCGGCATCATGCCCTCATTAGTTATGCGTTATAACTATTTAAGCACAGCAATGTGCAAACGGGCAAGTATGGAATGCGCAGCTTTGGGCGCATACTTGCGCAATGGGTGTGACAGATGCTGACCGCGCCACCGATGGCCAACCGCGTACTCCAGCCGCCCAAACGACCCAAGCTAGGGGATCAAGAACAGCGTAATCGCGGGAAAGGCCACCAGCAGGATGACCCGAAAGATATCCGAGCCGACAAAGAACAGCACGGCCTTGTACGTCTCTGTCATCGGCGTCTCGCGGTCCATCGCGTTGATGATAAACAGGTTCATCCCCACAGGCGGCGTGATCAACCCCACCTCGACCACGATCAGGACGAGGATACCAAACCAGATCGCCACATGTTCTGCCGACATCCCAAAATCGAGGCCCGAGATGACGGGGAAAAAGATCGGCACGGTTAGCAAGATCATCGACAGGCTGTCCATCACGCAGCCAAAGATCAGGTAAAATAGCAGGATGACACTCAGCACCAGGATCGGCGAGAACCCCTGGGACAGAACGAAATCCGCCAGCCACTGCGGCGCGCCGGACAGCGCGAGGAAATTGTTGTAAAGCGACGCGCCCAACACGATGAAGAAGATCATGGCCGTCGTCTTGGCCGTCCCGATCAGCGCCTCACCCAGCACGCGCCAGGTCAGGTTGCCCCCAACCAGCGCCACCAACCCGGTGCCCGCAGCGCCCACCGCGGCGCCTTCGGTCGGCGTGAACCAGCCCGCATAGATACCGCCCACAACGATGGCAAAGATGGCAAGCACGGGCCACGTCTCGGCCAGCGCCTTCCACCGTTCGGGCCACGACACGGCTGGCCGCGTGCCCGCCGCGTGGGGGTACAGGCGCACGTAGATCGAGATGGTGACGACATAGCCGATGGCGGCCAGGATGCCGGGGATAAAGGCGGCGAGGAACAGCTTGGCAATGTTTTGTTCGGTGATGATCGCATAAATCACCAGGATCACAGATGGCGGGATCAGAATGCCCAAGGTGCCGCCAGCGGCCAGGGTCGCGGTGGAAAAACCGCCGGAATACCCATACCGCTTCAATTCGGGCAGCGCCACGCGGCTCATGGTGGCGGCGGTGGCCAGGGACGACCCGCAAATCGCGCCAAAGCCCGCGCAAGCGCCCACGCTGGCCATCGCGACACCGCCGCGGCGGTGGCCCAAGAACCCCTCGGCCGCCTTGAACAAGGCCGAGGACATGCCCGACAGCGTGGCAAACTGGCCCATCAACAGGAACATCGGAATGATGGTGAGCGAGTAGTTCGAGAAGGTCGTGTAGGTCTCGGATTTCAGCTTGGCCAGGATCGGGGTGGGGTTGCCGTTCATGGCAAATATCCACCCGGCCAGGCCGCACAGGAACATGGCCAGCCCGATGGGCGCGCGCAAGAAGATCAGGCCCAGAAGGATCGGAAAGGACCAAAAGCCAAGCTCGAGGCGGCTGAGGCCCAAAAGCTGTACGATGTCGCGGACCCAGTCCATAGGCTCAGCCCTCTGGCAGGATGGCGCGGCCGGTGGCAGCCTCGACCAACCTTGCACAAGCGCAATAGATCGCCGTTAGACTGGCGATGGACGCGGCACCGACACTAGCTGCATAGGCCCACCACACGGGGAATTGCAGAAACAGCGTGGTCTCCCCATTGCCCAGATAGCGCAGCATGCCCTCGTAAAGGCGCAGCGCGATAAAGACGATGACGGCGGCCGAAACGACCTCCCAGAAGGCGCGCAGCCAGGCCAGCGCGCGCGGGCGCAGGCCCGAGGTGAACACATCCACCGTCGCGTGCTGGCCGTAGAATTGGCAGACCGGGAAAAAGGCAAAGATGGCAAAGGCAACGCCTGCTTCGGTCAACTCATAGGTGCCGCGTATCTCGTCCACGCCAGTGCCCACAAGGAACGCACCAAGGGCGGTCAGCCAACCCTCCGTCATCGCATGGCCCAGCTTGGACAGTTCGCGCCCGATGATGGACAGGGTTGTGAGGATGATCAGGATCATCAGCACCAGGCCGCCAATCACCGCCGACGCGCGCGCCAGCCACTTCACCACGTGGTGCATCCAGATACCTTTTTTCGTCGAAAAAAGGTGCCGGGCGCGGGCGCGCCACGGCACCACGTTGCATCAGCCTTCGTAGGCGTCCATCAGCGCACGCGCTTCGTCGATGAGCGCTTGGCCATCAATGCCCTTGGTCTGCATGTCCGCCACCCACTCGTCATAGATGGGCTGCGCCGCCGCACGCCAGGCATCCAGGTCTGCGCCGGACACAGTCACGATGTTGTTGCCGTTGTCCACGGCCAGGGCGCGCGCAGGCCCGTCGCTGTCCGCTTGGGTGCCGCCCGCAAAGATGCTGAATTCAAGGCCCGAGTTATCATCGATCACCTGCTGCAGATCAGCGGGCAGGCTCTCGTACCGGTCCTTGTTCATCGCCAGCACAAAGGTCAGAGTATAAAGCGCATTGCCCTCAAACTCTGTGTGGTGACCAACCAGTTCCGGCACTTTCAACGCGGCGGTTACTTCCCACGGGATCGTGGTGCCGTCGATCACACCCTTGCTCAGCCCTTCGGGTACTGCGGGCACGGGCATCCCGACGGGCGTCGCCCCCATCTTTTCCAGCAGCGTGTTCACCGTGCGCGACCCACCGCGGATTTTGAGGCCCTGCATATCTGCGGGTGTCTTTACCTCTGTGTTGACGTGGATCATGCCCGGCCCATGGACCCAGGTGCCCAGGATGTGCACATCCTTGAATTCGGTGTCCTTCATGTGCTTTTCGAACATCTGCCAATAGGCCGAGGACATGGCCCGCGCATTTGTCATCATGAACGGCAGTTCGAACACCTCGGTGCTGGGATAGCGCCCGGGCGTATAGCCCACGACGGTCCACACGATGTCCGCGACGCCGTCGATGGCCTGGTCCATCAACTCGGGCGGGCGGCCGCCCAGTTGCATCGACGGATAGCGGTCAACCTTGATGCGGCCATCGCTTGCCGCCTCGACATTGTCGGCCCAGACGTCCAGCACCAGCTTGGGCACATTGGCCTGCGCGGGCAGGAATTGGTGCAGGTTCAGCGTGACCTCTTGGGCCTGCGCCGCACCTCCGAAACCCAATGCAAGGGCCGCGCCCCCCATGAGGTTCAGAAACGATTTGCGTGTTACGAACATGTATTTCCTCCCTTTTTCGGACGTGGCTATGCTGCCTGACTCGTCCTTTCATAGGGATTGTTATGCAACACAACTAATTCTGTCACCCGCATTTGTAACCAACGGCGCCGTTTCACCCACGGGGCAAGGTCGTCATCGGGTCGTATGGCCCAGGGCTGATGACCGTCGCGGGGGCAAGTGTGCCGCAGATGTCGACGGCCAGTTCAGTGCCGATTTCGGCCAGGTCCGGGGCGACAAAGGCATAGGCCAGGTTCATGCCCACGCGGTGCCCCCACGCACCCGAGGTCACCGTGCCCACAACCGCGCCATCGCGCATCACCGATGCCCCCCCGTGGGCGGCGGCGTGATCGGCCTGCAACCGCAACGACACCAGCTTTTGCTGCGGCCCCGCGGCGTGCCGGGCGGCCAAGGCGGGCTTGCCGACAAAATCCTTGTCCATCTTCACAAACCGATCCAGCCCGGTCTCGAACGGGTCGCGCTCTGTGATCAGGTCGGCCTTCCAATGCAGATACCCCTTCTCCATCCGCATCGCCTCGACCGCGCGCGCACCGAAGAGCTGCAGGCCGCGCGCCGCGCCCGCGGCCCGCAACGCGAGGTACGCGGCGTATAGCTGCGCGTTGGGCACGTGGATCTCATAGGCCAGCTCACCGGAAAAGCTGACGGACATCACGACCGCAGGCGCGATCCCGACAAAGGCGCGCCGCACCGACAACCAAGGAAAGGCCTCCGCTGACCAGTCCGCGCGGCTGACCGCGCTCAGCACATCCCGGGCCTTGGGTCCTGCAAGGACAAGGATCGTGTGGTCATTCGTCAGCGATGTCAGCGTGACGTCAAATCCGTCCGCGTGCTGCGCCAACCAATCCAGATCGTGCCACTCCGCCGCCGCAGCCGACCCAAACCAGATCGGCCCGTCGGGAATATTGGCGATCGTCGCCTCGGCCTTGATGCAGCCGTGGTGGTTCAGCAGATAGCCCAAGCTGACCTTGCCCGGCTTTTTCGACACCCGCCCACAGATCATGTGATCGAGAAAGGCATGCGCATCCGGCCCGCCAACCTCAATCCTGTTGAACCCGTTCACCTCGGCCAAGCCAACGGCGCTTTGCAACGCGGCAACCTCGGCCCCGACGATGTCGAACGCCTCGTCAAAGCCAAAGCCGTGGGTGATATGGAAATCAGGCGTGGGTTTGAAAAATTCCGCCCGCTCCCAGCCGTTGACGACCGTAAACTCCGCCCCTTCAGCGGCCAGCACGGGCGTCAGTGGCGTCGTCTTCATCGGGCGTCCGGCGGGCCGGTGTTCGTTGGGAAAGTGAAAGCGAAATTCGTTCTGATAATCTTCAATCGCCTTCAGCGCCGTCAGCTCGACAGTGGCATGGCCCGTAAACCGGCGCGGGTCGATGACCCAAGTGTCATAGCACGCCTCGCCATGCACGATCTGCTGCGCCAGCAGCCAGCCATGGCCGCCGCCCTCACCCAAGCCCGCGCGTAAGCCGATGATACAAAACGCATTCCGCTTGCCAGGGATGGGGCCAACCAGCGGCGCACCGTCGATGGTATAGGTGATCGGCCCGTTGACCACGTTCTTGATCCCCACCTCCATCAGCGCAGGCATCCGCTCAAACGCGCCCTCCAGCACGTCCGTGATCCGGTCCAGATCATCGGGGCACAGGTCGTTCGAGAAATCGGGCGAAATCCCGTCCATCCCCCAGGTCTTGCAGTCTTGTTCGTAAAACCCCAACAGGAGCCCGTTCTTTTCTTGCCGGCAGTAATAATCGCTGATCGGGCAGCGCAGCAGGGGCATCCGGTGACCTGCCGCGACGATGGCGGGGATGTCCTCGGTCACGAAATACTGATGTTCCATCGACGCGACAGGGTGGTGCACCCCCATCATCGCGCCAACCTCGTTCACCCTGTATCCGCAGGCGTTCACTACCACCTCACAGGCGATATCGCCCTTGTTGGTGTGCACCGTCCAACTATCGTCTTTGTGCTGGGTCAGGCCCGTCACCTCGGTCTGGCGATAGACCTCGGCCCCCGCCTTGCGCGCCCGCCGCGCCAGCGCCTGGCACAGGGACGCGGGATCAATGTCGCCGTCATTCCCATCCCACAGGCCGCCCAGCAGATTGTCGGTGGAAATCAGCGGATGGCGCCGCGCGCATTCGGCGGCGTCGATCACCTCAAACTCCACCCCCATGCCGCGCGCCATCGACGCAAAGTGGCGATAGCCGTCCATCTGCGCCTCGGTGTTGGCCAGCCGAATGCCACCATCGCCGTGGTTGTACTGCACCGGGTAATCGGCGTCGTCGCGCAGCTCTTGATACAGCTTGATCGAGTGGCTCTTGAGGCCCACCATCGTCTGCGTCGCGCCAAAGTTGGTCACCTGCGCGGCGGAATGCCAGGTGGTGCCGCTGGTCAACTCGTCCCGCTCGACGAGCACAACGTCTGTCCACCCCTCTTGGGTCAGGTGGTACAGGGTCGAACATCCGGCGATGCCGCCACCGATCACGACGGCTCTGGTCTGGGTTTTCATGGCGCACCTTCCGGCATCTGTGACTGTCCGGCAAAGCAATCCGCAAGGCCGCGCTTACGTCAATTGCGGGGGGCTAAGTTCGCTGTCCTGAAAACATGCATTTCGCCTCGTGAAATCTGCAAAACAGCCCTTGCGCCGGGTGCACTCCGCTTGGCGCAGCGTCCTTGCGCCGGTACAGATGCGCAGACCCTGCCCGGAATGGAGCGCCCGCATATGCCCGTCACCGAAACAACCGCGATGATCGCAGGCATGACGCCAACGCTGCAACCGGGCCGCTGGATCTATTGCACGACCACAGAGGCGCAGCCGGTGCCTGCTGATGCGTTTGCCATGATGCGCGAAGCCGAAGGCACTACGCTGATCCTGCCCGCGGACACCGCTGCGGCCCACGGCTTTGCCACCGATCTCGCGATGCGGCGCGTTACGCTCAACGTCTATTCAGACCTCGAAGGGGTCGGCCTCACCGCCGCCGTAGCAGCTGCGCTCACCGAGGCAGGTATCAGTTGCAACGTCGTGGCCGCCTATCACCACGATCATGTCTTTGTGCCCGAAGCCGATGCCGCACGTGCGATGGAAGCGTTGGTGGCCACCCAAGAGGCCGCGCAAAACGGCGCCGTCGCGCCATAGGCGTAGTTCTGCATCAGGTGATCACGCACGCCGGTCGCTGACGCGTATTCGAGTAGGTGCCGGGGCGGCCTTGCACAGCAGGCGATCAGACGCCCAGCTCACGCAGGATAATCTCCAGATGCCCCTGCTTTAACTTCTCAGTCGGGAAATGCGCGTCCAAATCATCGACTTGCGCAAACATTTCGCGGGACAGCGACAGGGTCACAATCGGGCCAAACACCAGATGGTGAAAGATATCAAAGTCTTGCGGCTTGAACGCTCCCGCCGCAACCCCATCCAAAACGATGTTTTTCAGGGCCGCACGCTGGTGCGTGATATAGTCCTTGTGAAAGCCATCGGCGACCTTCGGCATGGTCCGCGACACCTCGGCAATCAACGGCGACAGGCGGCCCGCGGGCGAGGTGACAATCGACTCGTACAGGCTGTGAATCGCCGCCTCCATCTTTTGCACGTCCGACAGCGAACTGTCTGATCTTATGTCCAAAAGCACCTGAACCGCCCCCGCATACCCTTCGTTCACGCAGGTGATAAACAGCGCGTCCTTGCTGGCGAAGTGGTGGTAAAAGCTTGCCTTCTGAATGCCGCATGCCTTGGCCAGCTGCGCCATCGAGGTGCCGGAAAACCCGTTCTCCAAAAACAGCTCGGTCGCAGTCGCAACGATTTCGGCCCGCCGTTCCTTTGCCGCATCTTTTTTCGCTTCGTCCATTGACGCACCCTTTCCGCAGCCTAACCTAACGACCGTTCGGTTGCCTAATGCACGTTAGGCTACTGACAGATTTAGGAAGGACCGCCGCAGATGCAACAGATCGCCGTCATCGCAACCGCGCTTGCAACGCTCGCCACACTGGGCGCAAGCGGCCCTGAGGCCACGGGCGAAGTCCCACCACAGACCGCAGCCGCCCAGGCCGCGCATTGCGGACTGTTTCGCGCCAAACAACGGCTGCAACGGGCCGAGGTGACGTTTTCCCAAGCAGCTGCGCTGGCGCGGTCCGGGCGCGGCACACAGCGCGCGATGGACGACGCGCGCGCAAACCTGACGGCGGCCCAGCTGATGTGGGACCGCGCACAGTTCGCCCTGACAGAGGCAGAGGCCGCCTTTGGCCCGCTCCCCTCAACCCGCCCCACACGTTGCCAAGCGGCCAAACCCCGCCGCGCACCTGAATAAAACAAGGGACAGTACCTATGAACTCAGCAAGTTTTGAAACGGCAGGCCGCGTGCTGGCCGACTGGTCGATCCGGTTCCGATGGCTTGTCGTTGCGGCGTCGATTCTGCTGTGCCTGGGCGTGTCCTATGGCGCATCCAACCTCAAATTCGCCTCGGACTACCGGGTATTTTTCGGCGCTGACAACCCCGACTTTGTCGCCAACGAACGCGCGCAAGGCACCTTTGGCAAGGCCGACAACGTCGCCTTCTTGCTGATCCCCAAGGACGCCACCGTCTTTGACGAGGACACGCTGGCCGCCACGCTCGCCCTCACCGACGCGGCCTGGACGCTGCCGTACGTGTCGCGGGTCGACAGCCTGACCAATTTTCAATCCTCGCGCGGCGAAAACGACGACCTGATCGTCGAGGACGTGCTGTTCGAGCTTAGCGAACTGACCCCCGACCGCATCGCCTATATCGAAAACCTGGCCCGGTCAGAGCCTTTGTTAAATCGCTTTCTCGTGTCCGAGGATGGCAGCGCCACGATCGTGAACGCGGTCCTGCAATTGCCCAGCGACATTCCCGCCGTGTCGGTCCAAGCGGCGGAAAAAGCCGCCGAAATTGCCGCAACCCTGGTCGCCGCACACCCAAACCACGAGGTGCAGTTGCTGGGCGTTGTGATCCTAAGTGCGTCATTCGAAACCGCGGGCCAGGTAGATAGCCAAACGCTGATCCCCCTGGTCTATGCGCTGATCCTTGTGGTGATCTTTGCAGTCTTTCGGTCGATCTTTGTCGTTGGGATCAGCCTGGCGCTGATCCTGCTGTCCACGCTTTTTGCTATGGGCATCGGCGGCTTTGCGGGCGTGCAGCTAACCCCGATCTCGCTGTCGGCGCCCACAATCATCCTGACGATTGCCGTGGCCGACGCGATCCACATCTTCTCGGGCGTGCGCGGGTTCATGCGGGACGGCATGGCCAAGCGAGAGGCCCTGGTGGCCTCGGTGTCGCTCAACTTCGCACCCGTTGCCATTACCTCGATCACCACAATCGTGGGCTTTCTCACGCTCAACTTTTCCGACTCGCCGCCCTTCCATCACCTGGGCAACATCACTGCCGCCGGCATCTTTGCCGCCTGGGTCCTATCGATCCTGTTCCTGCCCGCGTTGGCCAGCTTTGCGCCCCTGTCGTTCAAACCCACCGCCGCACAGGCACGCCCAGACCTGATGCGCCGCATGGCCGACATGGTCGTGCGCCACGCGGCCGTCGTCTTTGGCGTCACCGCCACGCTGTCCGCTGCCGCCATCGCCTTCATCCCGCAGATGGAGCTGAACGACCAATGGACCAAATACTTCGCCCCGCGCCTTGATTTCCGTCAGGCGGTCGATGCCGCCGCCCCGCTCTTTGGCACCGAACCGATGGAGTTTGTGATCGACAGCGGCGCTCCGGGCAATGTCACCAACCCCGAGTTTCTCGCGGTGGTCGACGCCTTCACCCTGTGGCTGCGCGACCAGGACGATGTGGTCACACACGCCTTTGCCGTGTCTGACATCATGAAACGCCTCAACCGCAACCTAAACAACGAGGACCCCGCCTTTGATACCATGCCGGATGCCAAGGATCTGGCCGCACAATACCTCCTCGTCTACGAACTCAGCCTGCCCTACGGCCTCGATCTGAACGACCGGGTGGACATCGACCGGCAAACCACGCGGGTCACCGCAACCACACGCGACGTCACCACCAACCAGACCAAGGCCTTCATCGCTGATGCCGAGGCGTGGTTCGCCCAAAACGGCAACGGGGTCGCCACGGTCGAGGTGACGGGGGCAAAGAAGCTGTTTGCCTTCGTCGCCCAGCGCAATATCGAGGCGATGTTCGAAGGTGCGATTTACCTCGTCCTCGCCATCGTCGCGATCCTGTCGCTGACCTTCGGCTCGCTGCGCGTCGGTTTGCTAAGCCTCATTCCCAATGCCCTGCCGATCCTGATCACTTTTGGGCTCTGGTCCGCCTTTGTCGGCACCGTCGGTTTCTCCGTCGCAGCAACGGGTGCGGTGGCCGTGGGGCTGGTTGTCGATTTCACCGTCCACTTCATGGCCAAATACCTGCGCGCCACCCGTGACAAGGGCCAGTCGGTCGCCGATGGCATCCGTTATGCATTTGACACAGCAGGCACCGCCATCCTGGCCACGACCGTGATCCTGACCGCCGGTTTTGCGGTGCTGCTCACCTCCAGCTTCAAATTCAACGCCGACCTCGGCCTGCTGACCGCAATTTCGATTGTCATGGCGATGATCGTCAACTTCTTCCTCCTGCCCAGCCTGCTGATGCTGGGCCGGGCGAAGACCCCACCCAACACCACCACACCCCTGAAAGAGGCCACATCATGAAACACGTCCCCGCTTTCGCCCTTGCTGCGGCACTGGCGCTCACCCCGCTGACGCTCGGCGCGCAAACGCCCCAGGAAAAGGGGTTTGCCATCGCGCAGAAAAGCGACCTGTCCGACCAGGGGTTTGGCCAAAGCTCGGTCCAGGTGACGATGACCCTCACCAACCGCGCAGGCGCCAGGACGACGCGCACGATGCAAATCGACACGCTCGAAAAATCCGGGCGGGGCAATGGCGACAGATCGCTGATCCAGTTCTTTTCGCCCGGCGACGTGGACGGCACCGCGCTGCTGTCGCACGCCAAGGTGACAAAGGCCGATGACCAATGGCTGTTCCTGCCCAGCCTCAGCCGGGTCAAGCGCATCTCGTCCGCCAACAAATCCGGGCCGTTCGTCGGGTCAGAGTTTTCGTTCGAGGACCTGACAATCTCGGAACTGGGCAAGTTCAAATACCGCTATGTCGAAACCAAATCCGTCGACGGCATGCAGATGGACATCCTCGAATGCCTGCCCGCCTACAAACGCTCAGGCTATTCCCGGGTGCTGTGCCACTTCGACACGCAAACCAACCAAGCCCGCAAATTCGAATTCTTTGACCGCGGCGGGCAGCGCCTCAAGACACTAACGCTGACGGGGTACAAGAAATACGGGCGCGTCTGGCGGCCACAGCGGCAGACCATGGTCAACCACCTGACGGGCAAGACCACGACGCTGGATTTCGGCACCTTCGATTTCAACGCCCGCCTGCGCGGCAGCGACTTTGAACCATCGGCCCTGGAGCGCCTCTGAATGACCTACCTCTCAGGCTCCTGGGCTTGGGGCACCGCATTTTGCGGTGCCCTCCTTTCCCTCGGATCAACGGCGCAGGCCCAAGACCTCCGGTTCTCGCCCGAAATCGCAGTCGAGCTAACAGGCTTTCCCGATGACCCCGCATTCGACAACCAATTCCAAGGGTTCGCAGGCGCCCTTATCGCCACCGGCGCGCTGTCCTGGCGCAACGACCGCCGCGATCTGCAAATGGTGTTTGAACCGTATCTGCGATATAACAGCCGCGACGATGAACGCAGTTACGCTGATCTTCGCCGCGGATTTCTACGCTATTTTGGGAACGGGTGGGACGTCACCGTCGGGGCTGATCGCGTCTTTTGGGGCGTGGTCGAATCTGTCAACGTGGTGGATGTGATCAACCAACGCGACGGGTTGGAAAACGCCGATCTGGATGAAAAGCTGGGCCAGCCCATGCTGCGCTTTGCCACCCAGACCGACATCGGCAGCTTCGACATCTTCTATATGCCTTATTTTCGCGAACGGGCGTTCCCCGGCGTCGAAAGCCGGTTGCGCCTGCCCTTCCCCGTTGATGACAGCGCTGCAACCTACGAACGCGGTGGCGCGGAAACCGCAGGCGATTTCGCCCTGCGCTACGCCAATCGGTTTGGCGGCTTTGACGTGGGCCTCAGCTATTTCTATGGCACCGCCCGCCAACCGCGCCTGGATTTCAACGCCACGCGCGGCGTCTTTGAACCGCTCTATCAACGCCAAGAACAGTTTGGGCTGGACGTGCAGTTCACCTCGGACGCCTGGCTGTTGAAACTCGAGGCCGCGCAGGTCGACATTGGCGGCGACAGCTTCCTCGCCGCGGTCGGCGGATTTGAATACACCTTCTTCGATGTGGCGGGATCAGGCCGCGACGTCGGCATCATCGCCGAATACCTCTATGACGGCCGCGATCAGACCCAAAGCCCGGCCACCCCGTTCGACGACGACATCTTCCTCGGCACCCGGATCACGTGGAACGATGTCGAAGACACCGAACTGCTCGCCGGTGCAATCATCGACGTCGACACCGGCGGCACCCAATTCAGCGCCGAATTCCAACGGCGCATCGGCGACAACAACCTTTTGGAAATCGAACTGCGCGGCGTCGACGTCAGCGGCGACCCGATCCTGGACGCGTTCAAATCAGACACGTCCGTGCTCGTGCGGTGGACCCGGTATTTCTAGCAGGCGGCGCAATCGGTCGTTAGAGATACCTGCCGCTAGAATAAATTCGTCCAGTAAGGGAGACGTGACCGCCCGACGCAGAGTGCGGCCAAAGGCGGCGCGCGCACGTCGGGCTGTCCGCTAGGAATACAGTCAAAGGTACCGACAAAAGGGGAGCGATGGTGGCGTGGGGGAGACTTGAACTCCCGACCTATCGATTATGAGTCGATCGCTCTAACCAACTGAGCTACCGCGCCATGGAGGCGTGACCTATGCCAGCCCCCAAGAATCGTCAAGCCGGAAATCGGCCCTACCCGCCCCGCACCGTCTCGATCATCAGGGTCACGTTTTCGGGGTCCGCATCCGGCGTGATCCCGTGGCCCAGGTTAAAGATATGCGGCCCGTCCGAGAACGCTTGCACAATCGCGCGCGTCTCGTCCACCAGCGCCTGGCCGCCCGTCACCATGTGGGACGACGCCAGGTTGCCCTGCACGCAGCCCGCCACCTGCACATGGGCCGCGGCCCAGTCGGGTGCCACCGAATTGTCCAGCGCCACACAGTCCACACCCGTGGCCGCGTGGAACCCGACATAGCCCTCGCCCGCCTCGCGCGGGAAGCCGATGACCGGGATATGCGGATAGCGCGCCTTGAGCGCGGTCGTGATCTCGGCGCAGGGGGCGACGGCGTATTTCTGGAACGCGTCGCCCTTCAGCGACCCTGCCCAGCTGTCAAAGATCTTGACCACCTCCGCGCCTGCCTCGATCTGGGCGGCCAGATATTCGATCGTCGCCGCCGTGATCCGCGCCATCAGCGCATCGAACACCGCCACATTGCCCTGCATCAGCGCATGGGCGGGCGCCTGATCCGGCGTGCCCTGGCCTGCGATCATGTAGGTCGCGACCGTCCACGGCGCCCCGGCAAAGCCGATCAGCGTCGTCTCGTCAGGCAGCTCGCGGCGCAGGATGCGCACCGTCTCGTAAATCGGGTTCAGCGTCTCGTGGATCGCCTCGACAGGCTTAAGCGCATCGAACTCGGCCTGGCTGGTGATGGTCGACAATCGCGGCCCCTCGCCCGTGACAAACCACAGATCGGCGCCCAGCGCCTGCGGCACCAGCAAAATGTCGGCAAAGAGAATCGCCGCATCGAAGCCATAGCGGCGAATGGGCTGCAACGTGACCTCGGCCGCGAGGTCGGGGTTATAGCACAGCGACAGGAAATCCCCCGCCTGCGCACGCGTCGCCTTATACTCGGGCAGATAGCGCCCCGCCTGGCGCATCATCCAAATGGGCGGCGTGGGCAAGGCCTCGCCCGCCAAAGCCCGCAAAATCATTTTGGTCTGAACCCCGTCTTTCATCGCGCACATGTCCCGTTCTGTTCGGTATCGTCTTGTTTCCAGTTGTCAGGATAAGTTGACACACCTAAAAGATAAACCCATGACAGTGCGACTTCCTACCCCCGATGCCCCGCTCAAGATCGGCACCCGCGGATCCCCCCTTGCCCTGGCCCAGGCCCACGAGACCAGGGCGCGCCTCATGGCGGCCTTTGATCTGCCCGAGGCGGCGTTCGAGATTGTGGTGATCAAGGTCACCGGCGACGACCGGTCCATGATCGCCGCCGACCGCCCGCTGAAAGAGATCGGGAACAAGGGCCTCTTTACCCGCGAGATCGAGGAAGACCTGAGCGCCGCCAAGATCGACATTGCCGTGCATTCGATGAAGGACATGCCGACGGTCCAACCGGACGGCCTGATCCTCGACACCTACCTGCCGCGCGAGGATGTGCGCGACGCCTTCGTGTCGCCCGCGCTTACCTCGGTGCATGACCTGGCCCAGGGCGCAACCGTCGGCACCTCGTCCCTGCGCCGGCGCGCGCAATTGCTGAACAAGCGGCCCGACCTGAACGTCGTTGAATTCCGCGGCAATGTGCAGACCCGTCTGGCCAAGCTATCGGACGGCGTGGCCGACTGCACCTTCCTGGCCTGCGCGGGCCTCAACCGGTTGAGCATGACAGAGGTGCCCGCGACCCCGGTCGATCCCACGGACATGCTGCCCGCCATCGCCCAGGGGACCATCGGCATCGAACGGCGCCAGGATGACGCCAACACGCACACGCTGCTGAACGCCATCCACGACACCGCCACTGGCCAGCGCCTGGCGGCAGAACGGCAGTTCCTCTTCACCCTCGACGGCTCTTGCGAAACCCCCATCGCGGGGCTTGCCACGCTTGATGGCGACACGCTTACCCTCACGGGCGAGGTTCTGCGCCCCGACGGCTCAGAAGCCATCAGCGACAGCGTCTCGGGGCCCATCAACGACGGCCCCAGCCTGGGCACCGCCCTTGCTGAAACGCTGAAATCCCGCGCTGGTCCAACCTTCTTCGACTGGCACTAACCATTCTCTGTTCCAAAAAAATCCTGGGGTGAGGCGCGCACGCGCCGAGGGGCAAAGCCCCTAACCCCCCTGCCCAACCGACACCACGTCAGACTTGACGCAGCCCCCCTGCCGCCGCCACCTTGCGGGCGGAGGTGACGCGCATGACCCCTGGCAAGGCCTATCTCAGCCCCGATGACATCCGCCCGCTCGCGGCCCGCTCCGACCTGGCGGGCGCGCTCTTGGTCCTGCACTGCTGGGGCGTGATCGCGGGCGCCATTGCGCTCTTTGCGCTCTGGCCCAATGTGGTTACCGCCGCGCTCGCCGTGCTGCTGATCGGGTCGCGCCAGCTGGGCCTGGCCATCCTCATGCACGAGGCCGCGCATAACGCGCTGTTCAAATCGCGCGCGCTGAACGACTGGGTCGGCACCTGGGCCTGTGGCTGGCCGATCATGGCCGATCTTGCGGCCTACCGGCACTACCACCTCACGCACCACCGCTTTACCCAGACCGACAAGGACCCCGACCTGGTCCTGAGCCAGAAATTCCCCACCTCGCGCGCCTCGCTGCGGCGCAAGTTCCTGCGCGACCTTACCGGCCAGACCGGGGTCAAACAGTTGGTCGGCCAGATCGCCACCTTCATCCGGCTGGCCGGTGACGACGATGCAATCGCCGCGGCCAAGGGCGACGCGGCCCAGGCGTTCAAATCCAACACGATCTACACCGCCTTTCCCGTCTTCTTCGGCATCGCCCTCGGGATCAGCCTGATCGGCGACTGGTGGTGGGGCCTGGCCTTTTGGGTGCTGCCCTACCTGACCTGGTTTCAGTTCGTGCTGCGCGTGCGCAACATCGCCGAACATGGCGCGACCGAGATTTCAGAGAACCCGCTGCGCAACGTGCGCACCACGCGGGCAGGCCCGCTGGCCAAGACCTTCGTGGCGCCCTATTGGGTGAATTACCATCTTGAGCATCACATGGTGATGCACGTGCCCTGCTGGCGCCTGCCCCGGATGCATGCCTTGCTGGTGGCGCGCGGCCTGGGCGACAAGATGAACGTCGCCCCCAGCTACCGCGCGGCACTGGCCGAGGCCGGATGGCGCTGACCCGCCCGCTCACCCGCGCCGATCATGCGGCGGTGCTGCCGCTTTACGATGTGCTGGGGGGTGCCTCGGACGACCCGGGCTCCTATCAGGCGATCCTGGATCACCCCGGCACCACCATCTTTGGCAGCTTTGACGGCGCGCGGCTGTGCGCGATGGTGACGCTGCATATCCTGCCCAATCTGCGGGTGAACGCGCGCGCCTATGCGCTGATCGAAAACGTGGCGAGCCTGCGGGACATGCGCGGTCAGGGACATGGCGCGGGCGCCATGCGGGCCGCCATCGACGCGGCCTGGGCGGCGAATGCGTACAAGGTCATGCTGCTGACCGGCCAAGATCAGGGCGCACGCGGGTTCTACGAACGGTTAGGCTTTGCCGCGGATGAGAAATACGGGATGCAGCTGCGCCGCGTCCCGCCCCGCCCGGCCACCTGAGGTCCTGACGGTTTTACTCAGGTGTCCCCGCGGGGACAGATCACACCCACTTGGCCAGTGGCGGCAGGGACATCAACACAGCGTTGGCATCATGCCCGGTCTCAAGCCCGAATTTCGTGCCCCGGTCATAGACCAGGTTGTATTCGGCATAGAGACCGCGATGGACAAGCTGTGCGTCCTTGTCGGCCTCATTCCAATCCTGCACCCGCCGCTTTTCCACCAGCGGCACATAGGCGGGCAGAAAGGCGCGGCCGATGTCCTGGGTCAGGGCGAAATCCGCTTCCCAATCGCCGGTGCAGTGATCATCCATAAAGATGCCGCCGACGCCGCGCGCGCGGTTGCGGTGGGGGATGTAGAAATACTCGTCCGCCCAGGCCTTCAGCTTGGGGTAGTGATCGGCCCCGTGCGGGTCCAGGTGCGCGCGCTGTTGGGCGTGGAAATGGGCGGTGTCGTCGTCATATTCCAAGCACGGGTTCAGGTCGGACCCGCCGCCGAACCACCAGGCGTGGGGCGTCCAGAACATGCGCGTGTTCATGTGCACCGCCGGGCAATGCGGGTTCCGCATATGCGCGACCAGGCTGATGCCCGAGGCCCAGAACCGCGGGTCGTCCTTCATCCCCGGGATGCCCTTGCGCGCGGCCATGGCCATCTGCGCACGGTCGCCCAGCGTGCCGTAGACGGTCGAGATGTTGACGCCGACCTTTTCAAACACGCGGCCCCCGCGCATGACGCTCATCAGCCCGCCGCCCGCGTCCGTGCCGTCGTCGGAGGCGCGGGTGGTCTCTGTCACCTCGAAGGTGCCGGGCGCTTGGTCGGACATCGGGCCGGTGCTGTGGCTGGCCTCCAGCCCCTCAAAGGCGGCGACGATGTCGTCGCGCAGCTGCCGGAACCAGCCCGAGGCGCGGGCTTTCTGCGTGTCGAAATGTTCTGTCATGCGCACTGTCCTGTTTGGTTGACAGTTTTTTAGCGCAGGCAAGGCCCAGGGGCCAAGAGGGAATCGCGGGGCCCTAGTGTGCGGGCGCCTCGACCGGGTCCAAGAGGCTGCGCCCGCCATCCACCGTCATCACGTCGCCGGTGACAAAGCCTGACCCTTCGGAGGCAAGAAACTGCACCGCGTCCACCAGTTCGGTGGGGCTGGCGATGCGGTGCAGGGGCGTGCGGGCCTCGATCTCTTCGCGCCAGTCGGGGTGGTCGCCGATCGACGACCGCAGCGAGGCGGACATGACCGACCCAAAGGCCACGGCGTTGACCCGGATGCGGTGCGGCGCCAGCGCCAGGGCCATCGACCGGGTCATCTGTTCCAACCCGGCAGAGGCGATGGAGTAGCCCAACAGCTCGGGCCGGGTCTGATGCGCGGCAATCGAGCTGAGGTTGATGATCGAACCCGCGCTTTCGACCCCGTCGCGCCCGTCGGCCTGTTTGATCATCCGCCGGGCCACCTGCTGGGTCAGGCGCAGGGCGGTCATCAGGTTCTGTTCCAACAGCGTCTCGACCGAGGTGTCCTCGGGGTCGAGGGCGTTCGTCTCCATCACTTGGCGCGAGGCGTTGACGAGGATGTCGATCTGGTCAAAGGCGTCGATGGTCGCGGACACAAGGTTGGCGATGGTCAGGCGCTGGCGCAGGTCACCGGCAAAGTAGCGAATGTTGCCCTCTTCCGCGACATCGCCCAGTTCTTCCGCCAGACGCTTTTCATCCATATCGGCGCACATCACATTGGCGCCCCGATCCGCGAACTGGCGCGAGATCGCGAGGCCGATGCCATTGGCCGCACCAGTCACGATGACTGTCTTTCCAGAGATTGAAAATGACATGGGCTATCCCCGTTTGCGCTTGGGCCGTTCGGCCCGCACCAGTTTGAACCGCGCATCCCCGTCCAGATCAACCACTTTGGTGAAATGGGCGGCCAGCGTGTCCTCGTAGGGCAAGTGGCGGTTGGCGACCATCCACAGCGCCCCGTGGGGCCGCAGGATACGCGCGGCATTGGCGATAAAGGCGCGGCCCAGCGCGGGATCGGGCGCGCGGGACGTGTGAAAGGGCGGGTTCATCACCACCGCGTCCACCGGGTCGGGCGGGGTCCAGGTGGTGGCGTCGGCCCAGTGAAACTGCGCGCGCGGGTCGGTCACGTTGTGGCGGGCGCATTGCAGGGCCATGTCATGCGCCTCGACCAGGTGCACGGCGGCGACGTCGCGGGCCAGCACGTGGGCCGAGAGGTAGCCCCAGCCTGCGCCCAGGTCCGCCACGCGACCCACCATCGCCTCTGGCAACACCGCGGCCAGCAGGGCCGAGCCGGGATCGACACCATCGGCAGAGAACACGCCCGGCGCGGTCCAGAACCCGCCGGGATGCAGCGCGGGGCCTTGGGCCCAGTCGGACAGGTCAGCTGCGCCGCCGGTTGTCCAAAACACCTTGCCATGCGCCTTGGAGATCGGGCCGCCGACATCCATACGCCCGCGCATGGCCTTGAGCATCGAATCGGCGCCGTCGGTCTTGAGCCCGTCGACTATCACCGGCCCATCGGTGCGCGCCATGGCGGCGGCGATCATCGCCTGCGCCTCGACCTTGGCGCGGGTCAGGCACAGCACCACGGCGGCAAAGCGCGCCTGCCCGTCCAATTCGGGCGCGGTTGCATAGCCCAGCGCGGCAAAGTCGCTGCACACGGTGGCCAGGGGCGACACGATGCGCACGCGATGCTGTGGCAGCGCCGACAGGTCCGCCCCGCGGGCAGGGTTGATTACGGCAATCGGACCATCGCCCGGAAGCGGAACCGCCTCGAGCGCCAGGGGCAAGCGATCACCGATCACTTATTCTTCTTTTTCCATGGTGCATTGCAGCGGGTGTTGGTGCCGGCGGGCATAGTCCATCACCTGGGCCACTTTGGTTTCCGCGATCTCGTGGCTGAACACGCCCACAACGGCGAGGCCCTTTTTATGGACCGTCAGCATAATCTCGAACGCCTGGGCGTGGTTGAGGCCAAAAAAGCGTTCCAGCACGTGCACGACGAATTCCATCGGTGTGTAGTCGTCATTCAGCAGCAAGACCTTGTAGAGCGGCGGGCGCTTGGTCTTGGGCTTGGTGTCGGTGACGACAACGGTGTCCCCATCATCCTCGGATGGGCCAGCCATCATGAGCACGTCGCGTGGCGTCAGGGTGCGCATCAGTCCAAGAATCCTGTGGTCGGTCATGAGTGTCCCTATATAACGCAGGCACGGCGTTAGAAAAGAGGGGCGCGCGGGAATGTCCGATCAGCCTGGGGGAACGGCGGTGCGGCCCGTGGCATGATGATCGGCAATTCGGCGAAGTCGGATGTCCGCCCGATGATAGACGCGGGGGGCTTTGGCGTCTTTGTCCCGCAGGACCTGGCCTGGGATTTTGAGGCAGCGGACGCACCCGACGGCCACCCGCGCTTTGCCGCGCTGCCGGACCTGGGCGCGTTGCCCGCGGTTTTGCGCGGATAGGCGGCGTCCCGCCGGGATCGGCGCCACATTCCTGCCACAATCGAAGGCCTAGCGGTGCGCCGGGCCTGTGCCCCCACATCTGGGGTTGCGGCAGTGCAGAAAAACCAAAACGTGAACAGCATCAACGCTTTATCGAAAATTGTTCCTATGCTACCTTTGGTTCAATAACAAAACGGTCAGTCGAAAAATCGGCGGCCAGAGGCAGATAAAGGCAGGTTTACCGTGAAGGTACGACGTTGGCAGTCGGCCCGGTTTGGGCTTTTTTTCGTTGCGGCATTTTGGATGTTGGTTGTGGTGCCGGTTTCGGTGATCGCGGCCCCCTATGCCGCCTTTGTCATGGATGCGCGCACCGGCGAGGTGCTGCATTCGCGCAATGCCGACACCCGGTTGCACCCCGCATCGCTGACCAAGATGATGACCCTCTATGTGGTGTTCCAGGCGGTGGAGCGCGGCGAGATCTCTCTCGACACCCGGGTGAAGGTGTCGGCCAAGGCCGCGGCAGAGCCGCCATCGAAGCTGGGCCTGAAGGCCGGGTCGCGGATCAAGCTGCGGTACCTCATCCGCGCCTCTGCGGTGAAGTCGGCCAATGATGCAGCGACCGCGATGGCCGAGGCGATTTCCGGGTCCGAGGCCGCCTTTGCCCGCCGGATGAACCGCACCGCCAAGGCGCTGGGGATGACCCGCACGACGTTCAAGAACGCCCATGGCCTGACCGAGACGGGGCATATGTCGACCGCGCGCGATATGTCGATCATGGGGCGCCACATGCTGTATGACTATCCGCAGTATTATAACCTGTTTTCGCGCACCACGACCGATGCGGGCATCCGCGAGGTGGCCAACACCAACCGCCGCCTGCTGGCGAATTACCAGGGCGCCGATGGGATCAAGACGGGCTATACCCGCGCTGCGGGCTTTAACCTGGTCGCGTCGGCCGAGCGGGGGAATGAGCGTATCATCGCGACCGTCTTTGGCGGGTCGTCCACGACCGCGCGCAATGCGAAGGTGGCAGAGCTGTTGGACCTGGGCTTTCGCCGGGCGCCATCGCGGGCGCCGTTGCGCAAGCCCGCCAAGCCGTCGGTGGGCAATGAGCCTGTGGTCATCGCAGGCAATCAGGATGCACCGGCCGGGGCGGGCAAGATCATTCGCCTGACGGGTGCGGTCAAAACCTCGATCCGGCCCAAGCTGCGCCCGGGCACCGCAGCGCCGGTGCTGGTGGCCCAAGCGCCCGTCACCTCGACCGTGTTGCCCAATGACATCCAGACCGCGCTGGTCGCGGCCCAAAGCGCCGAGGCCGCCGCTGCTGTCAGTGCCGCGCTGGTGCCCACCACACGGCCCGCCGCGCGGCCCGTTCTGGCCAAGGCAGAGCCCGAGGTGGTGACCCGCGTGTCAACCTCTGGCGGGCGGCATTGGGGCGTCAATATCGGGCGCTATCCCAGCCGCTACAAGGCGGAAAAGGTACTGTTGCAGACCGCCCTGGCCGAGATGTCGTCTCTGGACGGGTCCCTGCGCAAGGTCGTGCAGCGGCCCACCGGGTTTGACGCCAATTTCATGGGCATGACCCGCGACAGCGCCGATCTGGCCTGTCGCCGGTTGCAGGCGCGCAATGTGACCTGTTTCATGATCGGGCCACGGTCCTAGCCCCAGGTGGCGGGGTCGAGGCCAAGCAGTGTCTTGATCTGGTCATAGACCTCGGGTTCGGACGCGCGCAGCTGGTGCGGCTTTTCAAAGAACGCCTCGACTGCTGTGGCAAAGAATTCCTCGTGGCTGGTGGCGCCGTAGGGGTCGATGACGGTGCGCCGCCCGGCATCGGTGTTCAGGACGTGGCGGTCAAAGGCCTCTGTCATCACCCGCGCCCACGTATCAAAGCTTTGCCCCTTGGCCATCAGCGGGGCGCCATCGGTGTGGCCGGACAGGTCGTCGATCTGGTGGGCGAATTCGTGCAGGACCAGGTTCAGCCCATCCTGCGCGTTCAACGCGCCCTGCTGCGTGTCCTGCCAGGACAAGACCACCGGCCCGCGTGACCAGCTTTCGCCCAGCCGCACCTCGTCCTCTTCCGTCACGACATAGCCGTCGCGGCGCTGGCGGCGCGTGCGGTAGGCGGTGGGATAGACCAGCACGGTGGTCAGGTGGTCGTACCAGGTATCGGTGTTCACAACCAAAAGGGCGGCCTGCGCTGCGATGCTGAGCGCCATGTCATCCGTGACCTCGAGCCCGTTGCAGCCCACCAGGTCCACCTGGTTGAGAAAGAGCGCGATCTTGCCCTCAAGCGGGGCCTTGAGCGCGGGCGGCATTTGGCGGACCAGCGGCACCTCGCGCAGGACGATGGCCCATTCGGCGTCGGTGAGGCGCGAGGCCAGCACCTCTTGCTGCCAGCGCCGTTTGGCCCGCGCGCGCCAGATGAGGGCGCCGAGGATCAGCGCGGCAAGGCCCAGCACCCAGATCATGCCCTTGCCGCCCGTTTGATCCACTGCAAAAAGGCGCGCAGGGCCGGGCGATGCACCCCGGGCCGGGTCACCACGTGGTAGCCGTTGCCGGGGGTTGCGTCCTCGTGCAGGATCACGAGCCGCCCGGCCTGGATATCCGCCTCGACAAACTCGCGCACGGTCACGGCGACCCCCTGCCCGTCCCGCGCGCCGTCCAGCATCAGGTTGCCCGGCACTTGGATCAGGCTGCCGCGGATCTCTGTGTCGATGCCGCGGGCGGCAAGCCATTTGGTGCTTTCGGTGGTCCCCATCTCTTCGAGCCAGGGCAGACGGCCCAGGCTGGACAGATCGTGCATGTCCTGGCCTGCGATCAGGCTGGGGGCCGCGACGACGACCATGCTGGTTTCCACCAGCAAGTCGCTGTCGAGCCCGGCCCAGCCGCCACCGCCGTAGCGGATCGACAGGTCCACACCGCCGGGCGACAGGGTCACCAGTTCGGGCGTCGGGTCGAGCATCATGTTGATGCCCGGATGCGCCGCACGAAAGGCCGGCAGGCGCGGCATCAGCCAGGCGGCGGCAAAGCTGGGGGTGGGCGAGATGTGCAAGGGGCGCGAGGCCTCGGCCCCTGTCACCAGCGCCAGCGCGCGGCCGATGTGGCCAAAGCCATCGGCGCAGCCCTGGGCCAAAATCTCGCCATCATCGGTCAGCTTGAGCGCCCGGCCCGACCGGTCCAGCAGTGCCACACCCACATGCGTCTCGAGCGCGCGAAGCTGTTGGCTGATCGCGGCGTGGCTGACGGACAGGGCGTCGCCCGCCGCCACGATATTGCCCGTCTCGGCAAAGGCGGCAAAGGCGCGCAAGGCGGCCAGCGGGGGCAGATCGCGCCATTCCATATGTTATCCCTGCTTACACAACTGCATTCCAATTGACTCGCATAAATCACCCCCAAAGCGCAAGTAGGAGAGACTGAACACAGGTTTATAGGAGGTTCCAAATGCTCGACATCTACGCTCATACTTTCATGACCGCGACCCGCAACCGCAACTGCACCCAAGTCAAACTGCCGCGCAAACGCTGGTGGCATCCGGTGCGCAGCACCTGCGTGGACCTGACCCGGCTATGATCCGCGCGCGGTGGCGGTTCGGCGGGACGGACACGATGAAATGGGGCGCGTCCGCGGCCCAGATCATGGGCTATGCCGCCACCGCGATGGAGGCGACACCGCTGAACCTGTACTTTTTCACGGTCGGTATCATCGGCTGGTTTATCGTCGGCTGGCGCTGGAATGATGCGGCGATCATGCTGATCCACGTGGTGGCCGTGGCCGCGATGCTGTTTGGCATGCTGGCGCGGTAAGGGACGGTGGGCGGGGCGTCGTTGGCAGGCATGCCAACGCGCGTCGTCCCACCGGCTGCAAGGCGAACGCGCGTCGTCCCGCCGCTCTAATGCGTGGCTTGCAACAAAAGGCGGGTGTAATCCGTCTGGGGCCGTTCAAAGAGATCGTCGGCCATCCCTTGTTCGACCACATCCCCCTGTTTCATGACCAGCACCTTGTGGCTCATCGCGCGCACGACCTTGAGGTCGTGGCTGATGAACAGGAAGGCCAGCCCATATTTCTGCTGCAGCCCGCGCAACAGATCCACGATCTGCACCTGCACCGTCATGTCAAGGGCCGAGGTCGGTTCGTCCAGCACCACCAGTTTCGGGCGCAGCACCATGGCGCGCGCGATGGCGATGCGCTGGCGTTGGCCGCCGGAAAATTCGTGCGGATAGCGGTTCATCGTGGCCGGGTCCAGGCCCACCTCGGTCATCACCTCGGCCACCACATCGCGGGCGGGGCGGCCATCCTCGATCCCGTGCACGCCCAGGCCTTCGGCGATGATCTGCATCGCCGTCATCCGCGGGCTAAGCGAGCCGTAGGGGTCCTGGAACACGATCTGCATGTCCTTGCGCAGCCGCCGCAGTTCACGCACGGACCAGGCGCGGATGTCCTGGCCCATATAGACGATCTGCCCCTCGGAGGAGATCAGGCGCATGATGGCAAGCGCGAGCGTGGTCTTGCCCGACCCGCTTTCCCCGACGATGCCCACCGTTTCGCCCGCGTGCACCTGCAAGGTCGCGTCGTTCACCGCCTTGACGTGCCCGACGGTGCGCCGCAGGAAGCCCGCGGTGATCGGAAACCACACCTTGAGATGCGCGGTTTCGGCGACCAGTTCGGCACCCGCAGGTACCGGGGCCGGTTGGCCCTTGGGCTCGGCGCTGAGCAGTTTCTGCGTATAGGGGTGTTGTGGCGCGTCAAAGATTTCGGCGGTCGGGCCGGTTTCCACAATCTCGCCATGCTGCATGACGCAGACGCGGTCGGCGATGCGGCGGACGATGCCCAGGTCGTGGGTGATGAACAGCAAGCCCATACCCTCGATCGCCTTCAGCTCGGCCAGCAGGTCGAGGATCTGCGCCTGGATCGTGACGTCCAGCGCGGTGGTCGGTTCGTCCGCGATCAGGATATCGGGCCGGTTGGCCAGCGCCATGGCGATCATCACCCGCTGGCGTTGCCCGCCGGACAGTTCGTGCGGGTAGGCGGACAGGCGGCTTTCGGCGTCGCGGATGCCGACCTTGTCCATCAATTCGAGGATGCGCCCGCGCGCCTCGGCCCCGGCGAGGCCTTGGTGCAGGGCGAGGCTTTCGCCCAGTTGTTTTTCGATGGTGTGCAGCGGGTTGAGGGAGGTCATCGGCTCTTGGAAGATGAACGAGATATCGTTGCCGCGCACCTTGCGCAGCAGCCCCTCGGACGCGCCGATCATCTCTTGGCCATCGTAAGTGACCGATCCCGACACCTCGGCGCTGTCACCTAACAGCGACACGGTCGACAGGGCCGAGACCGACTTGCCCGACCCCGATTCGCCCACCAGCGCGACGGTTTCGCCCCGGCCCACGGCAAAGGACACGCCCTTGACCGCCTCGGACAGTTTGCCGTCCTGGCGAAAGCTGACGCGCAGGTTTTCGACGGTCAAAAGCGGGGCGGGTGTGGTCACGAGAACGTCTTTCTAGGATCGAACGCATCGCGGATGCCTTCGAAGATAAAGATCAGCAGGCTGAGCATGATGGCAAAGACCGCAAAGGCGGTGAAGGCGATCCAGGGCGCTTGGAGGTTCTGCTTGGCCTGGAGGGTCAATTCGCCCAGCGACGGGGCCGAGGACGGCAGGCCAAAGCCCAGAAAGTCGAGCACCGCGAGCGACGAGATCGTGCCGGTGATGATGAAGGGCAGCATCGTCAGCGTCGCCACCATGGCATTGGGCAGCATATGGCGGAACATGATGGTCAGGTTGCCCACGCCCAGCGCGCGGGCGGCGCGCACGTATTCGAGGTTGCGGGCGCGCAGAAATTCGGCCCGCACCACGCCGACAAGGCCGGTCCAGCCAAAGAGGATGAGCAGGAACACAAGCAGCCAGAAGCTGCGCCCCAGGATCGCGAACATGATGATGATGACATAGAGACTGGGCGTGGAGGACCAAATCTCGATCACCCGTTGAAAGATCAGGTCGGTGCGCCCGCCGAAATAGCCCTGCACCGCGCCCGCGATGATGCCGATCACCGCGCTGGCGCCGGTGACGATGAGGGTAAAGAGCACCGACAGGCGGAAACCGTGGATGACGCGCGCGAGCACGTCGCGTTTGGTACCATCGGTGCCCAGCAGGTTCTCGCCATTGGGCGGCAGGGGGGCCGCACCTGGGCGGTCCACGGCAGTGTCGTAGCTGTAGGGAATGAGCGGCCAGATGGTCCAGCCTTTTTGGATTGCCGCGCCCTCGACCACGCCGTCTTGGGCGTCCTCGATCACCCCCTCGGGGTCGTCAAAGCAGATGTCGAGCCCACCCGACACGATCAGGCATTCGACCTCGGGGTCGCGGTAACTTGCCTCGGTCTGGAAATCGCCGCCAAAGTCGGTTTCGGCGTAGAAGTTCCAGATCGGTGTGTAGAACTGGCCCTGGTAGCGGACGAGGATGGGTTTGTCATAGGCGATGAGTTCGGCGCAGAGCGACAGGCCAAAGAGGATCGAGAAGATCCAGAGCGACCAATAGGCACGCCGGTTTTTCTTGAAATTCCGCCAGCGCCGCTGGTTCAGCGGCGACAGGGCAAAGCGGTTGCGGCGCGGTGCGGGGGCCTTTGCGGTGATCGGCTCTTCGGCCAGGGCGGTGTCGGGCAGGGCCATCAGCCTTCCCTCCGCTCAAAGTCGATGCGCGGATCGACCAGCACATACATCAGGTCGGACAGGATACCCACCAGCAGGCCAATGAGGCCAAAGATGTAGAGCGTGCCAAACACGATGGGGTAGTCGCGGGCCACTGCCGCCTCGAACGCCAACCGGCCGAGGCCGTCGAGGGAAAAGATCGTCTCGATAATCAGCGAGCCGCCAAAGAAGACGCCGATGAACACCGCCGGAAAGCCCGCGATGACGATCAGCATCGCGTTGCGGAACACGTGGCCGTACAGCACGCGGCTTTCCGACAGGCCCTTGGCGCGGGCGGTCATCACGTACAGTTTCTTGATCTCGTCGAGAAAGCTGTTCTTGGTCAGCAGCGTCAGCGTGGCAAAGGCACCGATCGTGCCTGCGACGACAGGCAGGGTGATGTGCCAGAAATAGTCGGCCACCTTGCCCAGCGCGCTGAGGTCCTCGAAATTGTCCGAGGTGAGGCCGCGCAGGGGGAACACTTGCAGATACGATCCGCCCGCAAAGAGGACAAGCAGCAGGATCGCAAAGAGAAAGCCGGGGATCGCATAGGCCGCGATGATCGCGCCCGAGGTCCAGGTGTCGAACGGCGTGCCGTCCTTGACGGCCTTTCGGATGCCCAGCGGGATCGACACCAGATAGGCGATGAGGGTGGACCACAGGCCCAGCGAAATCGACACCGGCAGCTTTTCAATCACCAGGTCGATGACCCCGATAGATCGAAAGTAGCTTTCGCCAAAGTCAAAGCGGGCGTAGTTCCACACCATGTTGAGGAAACGTTGCACGGGCGGTTTGTCAAAGCCGAACTCACGCTCCAGTTCCGCGATGAATTCGGGCGGCAGGCCGCGGGCGCCGACATAAAGGCTGTCGGAGGCTGTGTTCAGTTCATCCGCGCCGGCATCGTTGTTGCCGCCGGCAAAGCCGCCAAAGACGTCGCCGCCGCCTTGGGCCCGGGCGATGGCCTGTTCGACAGGGCCGCCCGGCACGAATTGGGTGAGGGTGAAGTTGACCAGCAGGATGCCCAGCAAGGTCGGAATGACCAAGAGCAACCGCCGGAGGATATAACCGCCCACGGATTTACCTCAGCGCCCCAGAGGCGCGGAGCGCATCGCCCTTTTCAGCGTTGTACCACCAGAAATCCAGCTGCCCGAGCGCGTAGGGCGGCAGCACGTCCGGGAATTCGTACATGTCATAGAAGGCGACCCAGTGGTTGGGTTTGTACCACAGCGGGATCATGATCAGTTCGTGCCGCAACACGCGGTCCAGCGCCATCAGCGACGCATGCTCTTCTGCGCGGGTGGTGGCGTTGAGCGAGGCATTGATGATCTCGTCCACGAGCGGGCTGGCGAGCCCTGCGGGGTTGAACAGCGAAAACTCCGCCGCCTCGGACCCAAAGCGTTGCATCAGGCCGGTGCCGGTGCCTAGGAACGCGGCATAGGCGTCGAACACCAGGTCATAGTCCCGGTCGCGTTCGCGCAGTGTGTATTGCGACGAATCGACCTTTTCCAAGGTGATGTCGATGCCCAGCTTTTCCACGTTGGAGACAAAGTTTTCCATGACGCTCGACAGCGTGTCGGCGGCGGTGGAGTTGAAGAGAAAGTTGATCTCCATCCGTTCGCCATCTGCATTGCGGCGGATGCCGTCATCGCCCACGGCCCACCCGGCCTCGTCCAGCAGCGCCATGGCCTGACGCGCGTTGCGGCGGTCGAACAGGCGGCTTTCGCTTGATGTGTGCGGCACGGGCACCTCGGTGGTCAGGATCTCGTCCGGGACGACGTCGCCCAACCCTTGCAGAAAGGCCAGTTCGTCGCCTTCGGGCAGGCCCTTGGCCATCAGCGGCGTGTCTTGGGTAAAGGACGCACGGGGTTTGAACAGGCCATATTGCAGCGACGCATTTGTCCATTCGAAGTTATAGGCCAACGTGATCGCCTGGCGCACACGCTTGTCCGCGAACACGGGCGCATTGAGGTTGAACACGATGCCCGAGGGCGATGGGGGTGTGCCATCGCGCAGCTCACGCTTTACGATCGCGCCGCTTTCGACCTTGGGCGCGGTATAGCCTGTGGCCCATTTCTTGGAATCGCTTTCGGTGCGGTAGGTGAATTCGCCCGCGAGAAAGCCCTGAAACGCGGCCTCTGCATCGCCGAAATATTCGATGCGGATGGTGTCAAAGTTGTTGCGGCCCACGTTCAGCGCCAGGTCTTTGCCCCAATAGTCCGGGTTCCGTTTGTACACGATGCGGCGGTTCACATCGAAACTGTCAAGCATGTAGGGGCCAGACCCGGGCGAGGTGATCAAACGGGATTCGTCCAGCCGCGCGCCGGTTTCCTCGTACCACTTTTTGGACCAGGCGGGCACGAAGCCGACCTGGTCGATCAGCGACCGGCGCGAGATGCCTTCGGCGAAGTAGAACTTGATGCTGTGGTCATCGAGAACCTCGACCTTGGGGATGCGTTTGCGCACCGCGTCGGCATAGGATTTCAGGCCCTGGTCCAGCAGCAAGTTGTGGCTGAATTCGATGTCATAGGCGGTGACGGGTGTGCCGTCGGAAAACCGCGCCTCGGGCCGCATGTGGAAGATGACCCAATTCTTGCCCTCGTCATATTCGAGGCTGTGGGCAAGCAGGCCGTAATATTCGGCATAGACATCCGCGGGGGCGGGCGCGCCATTGACGCCCTCGCCCAGCAGGCTTTCGAACATCACGGTGGACAGCGCCGCGCCGCGGCCCTTGCGCGAATAGGGATTGAGGGAATCAAAGGTGCCCACGGTGCCCAGCGAAATCTCTCCGCCCTTGGGGGCGTCGGGGTTCACGTAGTCGAAGTGGGGGTAATCCTCGGGATACTTCAGGTCGCCAAAGAAGGAATAGCCGTGGGACCGGATGATCGTTTCGTGCCCGTCGCCGCGGGCGATGGTGGCACAGGCAAAGGTGACAAGCAGGCCCAAGATGCCCAATGCCGCCCACGCTGCATATCGGTTCCGCGCGGCTTTGACCCGGGCCTGTGTGTCCTGCTGGCGCCTGTAGCTGTGCATTGCGATCCTCCTGTTGGTGGCATTCATGGCCGTCTTGTCGTTAGAATTTAGGCTAACGGTGCCTGACGCCAATATGCAACTTGAGAATATGTGATCAGACCCGCGCGGACGTGAGCAGGCTGTAACATCGCCCAGCAAAAAGGCCGCCCCCGTGTGGAAGGCGGCCTTGCGGTGATGTCGCGGTGCGCTGTGATCAGCCGCCGATGCTGTCGAGATAGGCGATCAGGTTGGCCCGGTCTTCGACATCGCGCAGGCCGTTATAGCCCATCGAGGTGCCCGGCGCCCAGCCGCGCGGGTTTTCGAGGAAGGCGTTCAGGTTCTCGGGCGTCCACACATCGGCCACATCGTTCAACGCGCCGGAGTAGGAGGCATAGGCGGTCGAGCCGACCTCGCGGCCCACCACGCCGTACAGGTGCGGGCCCACGCCGTTGGCGCCGTCTTCGGCCTTGTGGCAGGCGCTGCACTGGCGGAACACACGTTGGCCTGCGCCCGCGTCGGCGGTCGCAAAGACGTCGGCAAAGGCGACTTCGACGGTTTCTTCGGCTTCTTCCTCGGCACCGGTGTCGATGACGTATGACTGTTCACCATGGCTGCCCGAATGGTACAGTTCCTCTGCAGCCCATTTGCCCAGCAGAAAGATCAACAAGGCCCCGCAGAGGCTGCTGGCGATTTTGGTAAAAGTCATTGTGTCGAACATCTGGCTTCCGTTCCGCGGCTTGTGGTGTCGTTCGGGCGGGTATCTATTGCTTCCCCTCGTTACTGGCAAGGTATAGAAACCGCGACCAATCGCCCTGATGGAATAGCCTCAAAGGCGGTCCTGCAACAAGGATATAACGATGTCGACACGGATTGCGTTCCAGGGCGATTTGGGCGCCTACAGCCACGAGGCGTGCCTCAATACACGGCCCGAGGCAGAGCCGGTGCCGTGCCGCACGTTCGAAGATGTCATTCGCGCCGTACGCGACGGGCGGGCCGACATGGCGATGCTGCCGGTGGAAAACACGACCTATGGGCGGGTGGCCGACATTCACCGCCTGCTGCCCGAAAGCGGCCTGCATATCGTGGATGAGGCATTTGTGCGGGTGCGCATTTCGCTGATGGCGCTGCCCGGTCAAAGCTTGGCCGACATCAAACACGTGCGCGCGCACCTGGTGCTGCTGCCGCAAGCGCGCGCCTTTCTCGACACCCACGGCATCACGTCCGAGGCCGCCGCCGACAGCGCCGGTGCCGCGGCCGCCATCGCGGCGACGGGCGAACGGGGCGTGGGTGCGCTGGCCTCGTCCGTGGCGGCCAAGATCCACGGCCTGAACATCCTGGCCAGCGACATCGAGGATCAGGGGCACAACACGACCCGGTTTTTGCTGATGTCGCCACAGGCGGACGCGGCGCGGCGCGGCGACACGATGATCACGACCTTTGTGTTCGAGGTGCGCAACATCCCGGCGGCGCTGTACAAGGCGATGGGCGGCTTTGCCACCAACGGTGTCAACATGACCAAGCTGGAAAGCTATATGGTTGGTGGTGCCTTTACCGCCACGCAGTTCTACGCCGATGTCGAAGGGCACCCGGACGACCCAAACCTGGCGCGTGCGTTGGACGAGTTGGACTATTTCACCAACCGGTTGGACATCTTGGGGGTGTACCCAGCGGCGGCGGGACGCGATTAGGTTACCGCGACGGCCTCAGGTGCTGCGCTGCAACCGCTCTTCCAGCCCTTTGGAATAGTCGGCCACGCGCAGCTTGAACCGCTTAGTCAGGTTGTTTTTGGCCAGCTTCAGCGACTGGATCAGCAACCGGGCGGACAGGTTCAGCGGCGTCATCTCGAACCCGATGGCCATGCGTGTGCGGTTGCGCGACAGGGCCAGCAGCTCGATCTGCATGACGGCGTCGATACCGCTGGATTTGGCGTCAAACACCAGTTCGTTCGGCGTGTCAAAGCGGACAAGTTCGATCGTGACATCGCGGGCACGGCCACGCAGTTGAAAATTGGCCTGCCATTTCATGCCCACGCCGGGGTTCACCATGGCATCCACACGCTGCACCTGCGCGCCCCGGCGCATCGCCTGGCGTTCGAACCCTTCAAAGTCGCAGAGCGCTACAAACACCTGATCAATCGGGGCGGCAATGTCTTCGCGCGCAGAGAATTTCATGATTTGTGCCTGTTTTCACCGCTTTTGATTAGTGTCCCCTTAATCAAGTGTGTCCGCAAGCCAGTTTTCCAGCAAAAAATGCGCGATTGCGCCTTTGCGGGCGGGCAAGATCGTCGGATGATCACCTGCGAAAATATGCAGCATTTCCTCGCGCGTGACCCACATCGCGGCCTCGATTTCTGCGGGGTCAATCGTGATCTCGTGGCTGGTGGCGTGCCCGCGGCAGCCAAACATCAGCGAAGCCGGAAAGGGCCAGGGTTGGCTGGACAGATAGTCGACGTGGCCCACCCGCACGCCCGCCTCTTCGAAGACCTCGCGCCGCACCGCGGCCTCGAGCGTCTCGCCCGGCTCGACAAAGCCTGCGAGCAGGGAAAACATCCCCTCGGGCCATCCGGGGGAGCGGCCCATGAGCACGGAATTGCCGTGCGTGATCAGCATGATCACCACAGGGTCGGTGCGGGGAAAGTGGTGGGCACCGCAGGCCGGGCATGTGCGCTGCCAGCCGGCTTGGGTGACCTCGGACGCTGCCCCGCATTTGGCGCAAAACCGGTGCGTCAGGTGCCAGCCAAACACGGCCTTGGCCGTGGCGGCCAGTTCGGCGTCGCGGGGCGACAGCCAGGTCATCACCCGGCGCAGTTCGGCAAACACCTCGTCCGCGCCAAAGGCCGGGTGGCGCTGTTCGCTGGGGTCGAGAAAACCGCCCAGGGTGGAGGGATCCAGATCCTGGGGCGTCCACGTCGACAGATCGTGGGCAAAGCGCGGCGCGCCGTCCTCTCGCCCGAGAAAGATCGCGTCGGCAGCGGCATCTTGCAAGGCGGGATGGTCCAAAGGCACGCGCATCAGGGCAGCGGGCCGCGTGCGCGAGATCAGCGGCTTGCCGCGCCACATGAGGATCGTGCGGGCGGCGGGGTCTGTGCGCGCCGCGTCCAGTGCAGCGTCATCCGCGCGCCATTCCGCAGCCCGGTCCAGGCCCGATCCACCAAAGGTGACCGTTTCCGCATGTTTCATTCCCTGCCCCCAGATCGTGCCGTTTCTTATGTCGCGCAGGCTTGGCACGGGCGGCGGCGCGGTGCAACGGCCTTGAACGGTGCCGTACGTGACCCAGATGCGGCACAGTGGTTTTGTTGTCCTGGCACCGCTTGTGTTTGCTCTACCTATGGGTGCAACTGAAAAAATGCAGTCTACCGACCCTCGCGCAGATTTGCGCATTCTTGCGACCACGGACGTGCATATGCACATCACCGGCTGGGATGCCCTGCGCGACCGGACGGTGGCGCGGTCGGGAATGGATGTGCTGGCCCATACCATCACGGCGGCGCGGGCGGCGGCGCGCGGCGATTGCGTGCTGGTCGACAATGGCGACGCGCTGCAGGGCACGCCAGAGGGTAACATTTGCGCGCAGCCCGGCGTGGTGCCGGACCACCCCTGGCCCGCCATTTTGAACGCGCTGGCCTATGACGCCGCGGGTCTGGGCAACCACGATTTTGACTTTGGCCTGGATCAGCTGGAACAGGCGATGACGCAGGCCGAGGCGCCCGTCCTGTGCGCCAGCATCCCGGACGGGTCCGTCGCGGGTGTGGTGCAAGAGGCCATTCTGCACCGTCGCATCCGCTGTTCGGACGGTGAGGTGCGGCCCTTGGCCTTGGGCATCACCTCCGTCCTGCCGCCGCAGACAGAGGTGTGGAACCACCGACACCTGCACGGGCGGCTGCATTTCGACACAGGGGTGGTGGCGGCGCGTGCCGCGGTGGAGCGTTTGCGCGCAGGTGGGGCCGATCTGGTGCTGGTGCTGTGCCATGCGGGCCTATGCGCCGTGCCAGATCCGATGGGCGAGAACTTTGCCACGGCCATGGCGGCAGAGGTGCCGGGAATTGACGCCATGGTGCTTGGCCACACCCACAAACTGTTCCCCGCCGTTGATCATGGCGGCGACGCGGCCTGTGATCCCGATGCGGGCACGGTGCACGGCGTGCCTGCGGTCATGCCCGGCTTTGCCGCGGTGCGGCTGGGGGTGATCGACCTGGGCCTGCACTGGACGGCGGATGGCTGGCAGGTGGCCCAGCACAGCGTGGCGCTGATGCGCCCGGATCACGACACGGCGCCGGATGCCACCATTACGGACTTGGCCGCACCGGCCATTGCGGCCACGCAACGCGCGCTAAGCGCACCGCTGGCCCACACGCCCATCGGCTTTCACAGCTATTTCGAGATGCTGCAATCGGGCACCGCGACCGCGCTGATCGCAGACGTGATGCGCAGCACCGTGCGCCGCGCCGTGGATGGCACGGCCCTTGCGGCCCTGCCCCTTGTGGCCGCCGTGTCGCCCATGGCGGTGGGCGGGCAATCGGGGGCCGGCAACTATGTCTACGTGCCACCGGGCAAGGTGTGCGAGCGGCATTTGGTGATGCTGGGGCCCTATCAGAACGCGATCTGGGCGGTGGTGCTGACGGGGGCCGAGTTGTGGGACTGGGCCGAACGGTCGGCGGTTTACTTTGGCCCGACCCCGGGGGCGCTGTCGCCCTTGGTGGCGGCCTCGGCCCCGTCCTATAACTTTGACGCGCTGCATGGGCTGCGCACTGTGATCGATCCGTTCCGGCCTGCGCGCTATGACGTGATGGGGGCCGTGATCGACCGCGGCGCGCAGCGCGTTGTGGCGCTGACGCATGAGGGGACGCCGGTGCAACCGACGGATCGGTACCTGGTGGCCATGACCAGCTATCGCGCGGCGGGGGGCGGTGTGTTTCCCGGCATCGACGCACAAAGCGACGTGCTGCGCACTGAGGTGGATTTGACCCAAGCGCTGCGGCGCCACATGCTGACCACGCCCTTTCCCGACCAGCCCGCGCCGACGGTCTGGCGCTTTGCCGATGGGCCACCGCGCCACGCGCTGGTCGACACCGCGCCCGATGCCGCCCGCCATTTGGAAGAGATCGCACCGTTCGAACCCCAGCCCATGGGCCTGACCGACCGTGGGTTTTTGCGGATGCGGGTCACGGTCTAGCCGCACCTTGCGCTTGCTGTGCTGCCCGACTATATCCCCGGGTGAGAGGTTGGCGCGGGCAGGCGCCTCGCCAACCCGGTCAGATCCGGAAGGAAGCAGCCGTAACGAGCCCCGCTTGGGTCGTTGTCAATCTCTCACCCACACACCGCCCTGGTTGGGCTATGTGCGCGACCCCTCCAACAGCAACGGCCAGAGCGCGCGGTTCCGGCGCGAAAAGGCGGCCAGGTGGCCGATGCGGGTCAGCCCGTGATCTGCAGGGGCGATGGTCACCTGCTCTGCCGTCGGGCCAAAGGCCTGGGCGAGGCGCGCAACGCAATGCGGCGGGATCAGATCGTCATCGGTGAAGGCGTGCAGGCGGACCGGGATGTCTGACGGCCATGCTGGCGCGGGCAGGCGCGGGCCGATGTCTGCGGCATAAAAGTCGCGCGTGGTGCACCATTTGCGCCACTGCCAAAAGGCGGCGGCGGGCAAATCCTCGCCAAAGCGCAGCGCCTTGCCCGGAAGATACCCGCACAGCGCCGTGGCCAGCGGTCCAATCCCGAACCAAAGGTTGAGCGCGAGGGCGCGGTAGGGCCAGGGGTGGTCGCTGTGATGCACCATGCCAGAGGCCACGCCGATCACCCGCGCCACCCCTTCGAAATCGCGCTGGTTCGGCAGCAGCATCGCGCCCAAGGAATGCCCGATGATCCACAGCGGAACATCTGGAACCGCTCGCCGCAGCGCGTGGCGGGCGGCGATCTGGTCTGAGGTGCCCCAATCGATCATGTCGGCGCGCGAACGGCGCGTGGGCCCACAGGCGGACCGCCCCGTGCCGCGATAGTCGTAGGTCAGGCAGGCCATCCCCCGTTCGGCCGCCAGCCAGCGGGCGAAGTGGGCGTAGTACCGCTGTGGCACACCTGTCGCACTGTTCAGAACGACGGCGGCAAAGCACCGGCCATGGGGCTTGAACACCCGGCCAACCAGCTGCGCCCCATCCGCGGATTTGAAGGCGAGGGCGCGTTCGGTGATGGGGCGCTGGATGGGCGCTTGGTCGAACATGGTGTGGGTCCTATCAACGCATGAAAGCCTAGACCAATTGGTCTAATCGCCACGCTGGACCAATTGGTCTACTCCTGTCAAGATCATTTCATGACTACCACACCCTCTGCCCCTACGGCCCCGGGCGCAGCCAAAGCGTTGCCCACCAAGGACCGGCTGATCCTGGCGGCGGCGACGCTGTTTCGCACGCGCGGCTATCACGGGGTCGGGATGGCGGACATTTTGGCCGAGGCGAAAGCGCCCAAAGGGTCGTTGTACCATCACTTTCCCAACGGCAAATCCGACCTGGCACTGGCGGCGGCCACCTGGGCGTCTGACCAGATGCTGCGCCTGATCGCGGTCAGCTTTGACGGCGCCGACAGCTTTGAAGACGGGGCCAAGACGGTGTGCCATAAGTTGGCCAAGCTGTTCGAGGTCACCGGCTGGGACACCTGCCCCATCGCCGCCACACTGTTCGAAGGGCCGGACAATACCGAGTTTCGCGGCCACGCCGCCCATATCTATGAGGGGTGGATCACAGAGGTGTTTGACCACGCTGTCCGCCTGGGCCTGTCGGAGCCAGACGCGCGGCGCAAGGCCGAGCATCTGTTCGTGGTGATCGAAGGCGGGTGGACCCTGTCGCGGGCGCGGCGCAACTCGGATGTGTTGCGCAACCTGTCGAGCCTGGTGTAACCCGGCACCCTCATGTCAGACGATGCACAAAACGATCCCGACAACCGCACCAAATGGGCCGAGGACCGGACGGTTCTGGCCGCTGAACGTACATTTGCCAGTTGGGTGGGCACGGGCCTGGGCGCGGTTGGTATTGCCATCGCGCTCAAGGCCGTCTTTGGCGCGACAGACCCCACATGGGTGGCCAAGGGGGTGGCGACCCTGTTTTTGGGGATTGCCATCATGCTGTACTGGTCGGCGCAGCGCCAAGCCTGCAAGACGGTGCAGCGCCTGCACGGTAATGACGTTGACGCGCAATCGTCGTCCGGGTTCACAAGGCTGGCGATTGCCTTGTCCGTGGCAACGCTGGCCACAGGTGCGGTGCTGTGGTCGCTATGATCACAGGCTGCGGGCGGCGAACGTGTCGCAATCGGCCATCATCCCGGAATCATATCCGCGCTGGAACCAGCGTGCGCGCTGTTCGGACGTGCCGTGGGTAAAGGTATGCGGCTGCGGCACGCGGCCCGCCTGGCGTTGCAGGTGGTCGTCGCCGATCATCCGCGCGGCGTTCAGCGCCTCTTCGAGATCGCCACGCTCCATCAGGTCACCCACATTGCGCGCCCAGATGCCTGAGAAGCAGTCGGCCATAAGCTCTGACCGGACGGTGAGGCCGTTCGCCTCGGTCTGGGTGGCTTGCTGCCGAGCGCGGTGGATCTGGCCCAGAATGCCAAGCTCGTTCTGCACATGGTGCGCGACCTCGTGCGCGATGACATAGGCCGCGGCAAAGTCACCCCCGGCGCCCAGCCGGTCGCGCATCGTGGTAAAGAATGCGGTATCGAGATAGGCCTTTTGATCCGCGGGGCAGTAGAACGGGCCGGTCGCGCCCGAGGCATTGCCGCACGGGCTTTGCGTGACGCCGGAATAGAGGACCATGACAGGCGGGGTATAGACCTGGTCGACCTGCTGGGGAAACTCGCGGGACCACACGGCCTCGGTCGTGGCCAGGACGCGGGCGGCGAAATCGCCCGCGCGTGCGTCGGCCTCGGTCAGGTCGGTGCTGGATGTGGTGGCAGGCGCCTGGCCGCCGGACAGCAGCGGCATCACGTCGACGCCCGTTACCCAGCCGATCACCAGAACGATCAGGATGCCGCCGATCCCCAAACCGCCTGCCGCACGGCCACGGCCCCTGCTGCGGCCCCGGCGATCTTCGATGTTGCGGCTGCGGCTGATCCCTTTTAGGCGCATCGGCTGGTCCCCCACATAAGCGTCCTGGCCCAACCCTATCGCAGGTCCATGGTTCCGCAACAGCGCAACTGCGGTGGACGGCGGGGCGCACCCCCCTTAGGTTTGGCAGGTCACTCCGAATCTGCGCCCGAGGCCTATGTCAGACGAACCCCAGAAATATCAGGTGCTTGCCCGCAAGTACCGGCCCGAGACCTTTGCCGACCTGGTGGGCCAGGACGCGATGGTGCGCACGCTGAAAAACGCGTTCGCGGCGGATCGCATCGCGCAGGCCTTTGTGATGACGGGCATTCGCGGCACGGGCAAGACGACAACCGCGCGGATCATCGCCAAGGGGATGAACTGCATCGGCCCCGATGGCACTGGCGGGCCGACGACCGAACCCTGCGGCGTGTGCGAGCATTGCACGGCCATCATGGAGGGGCGGCATGTTGACGTGCTGGAGATGGACGCGGCCTCGAACACCTCGGTCAACGACATCCGCGAAATCATCGATTCGGTGCACTATCGCGCGGCCTCGGCCCGGTACAAAATCTACATCATCGACGAGGTGCACATGCTGTCCAACAGCGCATTCAACGCGCTGCTGAAGACGCTGGAAGAGCCGCCCGCCCACGTCAAATTCATCTTTGCCACCACCGAAATCCGCAAGGTGCCCGTCACGGTCCTGTCGCGCTGCCAGCGGTTTGACCTGCGCCGGATCGAGCCTGAGGTGATGATTGCCCTGCTGCGCAAGATTGCCGCCGGCGAAGGGGCCGAGATTGCGCAGGATGCGCTGGCGCTGATCACCCGCGCCGCCGAAGGATCGGCCCGCGATGCGACCTCGCTGCTGGATCAGGCGATTTCGCATGGCGCGGGCGAGACGACGGCGGATCAGGTGCGCGCAATGCTGGGCCTGGCGGACCGGGGCCGGGTCCTGGACCTGTTCGACATGATCCTGCGCGGCGACGCGGCGGGCGCGCTGACCGAACTGGGCGCGCAATATGCCGACGGGGCCGACCCCATGGCCGTGCTGCGCGACCTGGCCGAGATCACGCATTGGGTGTCGGTGGTCAAGATCACGCCCGAGGCGGCGGACGATCCCACGATCTCGCCCGACGAAAAGTCACGCGGGCTGGCGATGTCCGAGACGCTGCCGATGCGCGTGCTGACGCGGCTGTGGCAGATGCTGCTGAAGGCGCTGGACGAGGTGGCGGCGGCGCCCAATGCCATGATGGCTGCGGAAATGGCGATCATCCGCCTGACCCATGTGGCCGACCTGCCCAGCCCCGAAGAACTGGTGCGCAAGCTGCAAAACGCGACGCCGCCCCCTGCCCCCGCCCCTACAGGTGGGGGTGGCAGGCCCACGGGCACACAAGCTGTGGCCCAAGCGCAGGCGCGCATGGCCAGCCAGCCCAATGCCTCGGGCCAGAGCACCGCGCTGGTGCAGGACGTGGCGACGGCGCTGGCGCGTTACCCAAGCTTTGACCACGTGTTGGAACTGATCCGGTCAAACCGGGATGTGAAGCTGCTGGTCGAGGTGGAAAGCACGCTGCGCCTGGCCGCCTATCAGCCCGGGCGCATCGAATTCGAACCCACCGAAAACGCCCCCCGCGACCTGGCCCAGCGTCTGGGCGCGCGGCTGCAGCTGTGGACCGGCAACCGCTGGGCGGTGAGCGTGGTCAACGAAGGCGGCGGCAAGACGGTGGCCGAGGTGCGGGATGCCGCGGACCTCGCGCTCAAGGCCAAGGCCGAGGCGCATCCGCTGGTCCAAGCCGTTCTGTCGCATTTTCCAAAGGCCAGCATCACGGCCATCCGCACGCCCGAAGAGATCGCCCAAGAGGCGCATGTCGAGGCCCTGCCAGAAGTGGATGACGAGTGGGACCCCTTCGAAGAAGACTGAACCGCGCCCTGCCCCGGCCTTTGCGGAACGCGCTGATTTTACTGGGCTTTCCCGCACCCGCGTGGGCCCAGGCCTGTGCCGAGATGCGGCCCGATTGGACCCCCGGCACCGCCGGCAGCGCCTGGAACGAAGCGCTGGCGCTGATGCTGTCGCCCGCGGGGCTGTTCCTGCTGGCGGCCACGGCGGTGGCGCTGATCATCCGCAGCCAATGGGGCGGCCTGGTCGCGGTGCTGCTGTGGACGGGGTTTATCAGCCTGATCACCATGTTCCCCGGCGGCCCGCGCGCGGCGGCCACGCTTGAAGGCTGTGTGGGATCACCTGCCTTGTTCATCGGGCTTGCGGCTGCGATATGTGTGGGGACAGTTTTGTACACCATGCCGCGCAGTGCGGATGACGGATAGATCGGAGATTTCGATGCTCAAAGGACTTGGCGGGCTTGGCGATATGGCCGGGATGATGAAGAAAGCCCAGGAAATGCAGACAAAAATGGCCGAGATGCAGGACGACCTGCACAGCATTTCGGTCACCGGCGAAAGCGGTGCGGGCCTGGTCAAGGCGACCGCCACCGCCAAGGGCGAGCTGACCGCGCTGGACATCGATCCGTCGATCTTTAACAGCGACGACAAGGAGGTGGTCGAGGATCTGATCCTGGCCGCGATCAAGGATGCGCAGGCCAAGGCCAGCGAGCGGGCGCAGGAAGAGATGGGCAAGCTGACCGAAGGGCTGGGCCTGCCTGCGGGCATGAAGCTGCCGTTCTGACCTTGCGGCGTGCAAAAATATGCTCTGTTTACAGGGCCTTGGGTGTCGCTAGATGAGCAGCACCCGCGACATCGATGCGCTGATCGAGATGATGGCTAAGCTGCCGGGCCTTGGCCCCCGGTCGGCCCGCCGGGCGGTGCTGCATCTGATCCGCAAGCGCGCGCTGCTGCTGACGCCGCTGGCCGACATGATGCAGACCGTGGCCGCCACCGCGCGCGAATGTCTGAACTGCGGCAATGTCGGCACCTCTGACATTTGCGACATCTGCGCCGCCGAAAAGCGCGCCAATGGCGAGCTGTGCGTGGTCGAGGATGTGGCGGACCTGTGGGCGATGGAACGGTCGGGCGCGTTCAAGGGCCGCTATCACGTGCTGGGCGGCACACTGTCGGCCCTGGACGCCATCGGCCCGGACGAATTGCGCATCCCGCGCCTGATGGACCGCGTGGCGACCGAGAATATCACCGAGGTGATCCTGGCGCTGAACGCGACCATCGACGGGCAGACCACGGCCCATTACATCGCCGATCAGTTGGACGGGCAGGTCAAGATGACGTCCCTGGCCCAGGGGGTGCCGATCGGGGGCGAGTTGGATTATTTGGACGACGGGACAATCACCGCGGCGCTGCGGGCGCGCAAGGCGCTGTGAAGCGTTAACGTAGCGTGCGGTGGCCCGGCGCGCGTGAACTGCGCGGTTTCAGGGGCAAAATGCACAGTTTGCGGGCGGCAAAACCCCCGGATTCAGGGCGATTTTGGGAAACTGCGCAGTTTGGGGCGCAAACTGCAAAATTTGGCCGCGCCGCAGCCGTTAACCTGCGCTTCACACTTGGCCCGCGTTAACGTTTGTGCGGGCAGGGTAACTTTTGGTTAACTCCCGACGCACTTACCCGCCGAAATAGCTGCGGAAGCCGTCGATGGCGGCGGTCAGCCCGTCGTCGCTGACGTCCTTGTGCAGGACCAGCCGGGTGGTGCCCACCGCCCCGCTGAGGCGGACGCCGCGCGCGGCCATGTGCTGTTGCAGCGCAGGCGTCACGCCACCCTCGGGCGTAAAGAACACCATGTTCGTGGCCTGATCGACAGCGCCATAGGCCGACAGGCTTTGGCCCAGACGTTCGGCGCGCATCCGGTCCTCGGCCAGCCGGGTCACGTTATGCTGCAGCGCGTGCAGACCCGCCGCGGCCAGAACCCCCGCCTGCCGGGTGCCGCCGCCCAGCATCTTGCGCCAGCGCCGCGCGCGGTCGATCACGTCGCGGGGGCCCACGAGGACCGATCCGACAGGCGCGCCCAGCCCCTTGGACAGGCAGATCGAGACGGTGTCGAACACGTCCGCGAGTGCCGCCTCGTCACAGCCCAAGGCCTCGACCGCGTTGAAATAGCGCGCGCCATCCAAATGCACCGACAGGCCCGCCGCGCGCGCGACATCCGCCGCCTCTTGGCACCGGGCCAGGGGCACGGCGCGCCCGTTATGGGTGTTTTCCAGCCCCAGCAAGCGGGTGATGGGGTGGTGGCTGTCATCGTCCTTGATCGCCGCGCGCAGGGTGTCGGCATCCATCCCGCCATCGGCGGCCACCGGGTGCGGGTCCAGGGCGATGCCGCCCAGAACAGAGGCGCCCGCGGCCTCGTATTTGTAGATGTGGTAACCGCGCCCTGTGATGATCTCTTGGCCCCGCTGGCAATGGCTGAGCAGGCCAACCAGATTGCTTTGCGTGCCGGATGTCAGATAGAGGGCGGCCTCTTTGCCCAACCGCGCGGCCAGCGTCGCCTCGAGCCGGTTGACGGTGGTATCCTCGCCATAGACGTCATCGCCCACCTCGGCCTCGGCCATGGCGGCGCGCATGGCGGCGTCGGGGGCGGTGACGGTGTCGCTGCGCAGATCGCACAGCGTGGCGACCTGTGGGGCGTCGGTGACGGGCGCGTATTGGTTCATGGGGGACCTCCGCTGCGGTTGCGGCGACTGTATGTCCTGGGCGCGCAAACGGAAAGCGTGAACGGCGTCAGCTGGCCGCCTTGATCCCGTCGCTGCCGCGCAGGGCGGCAAGGTTGCTGCGCGTCCACCAGGCGATGTCTTCGGTCATCACGTTGTGCAAGAGCGCCACGTGCCGTGCCTGGCGTTCGGCCAGCGGCATGGTCAGCGCCTTGTGCAGCGCCGCCGACACCTCTTGGGCGTCATAGGGGTTGACCAGCAGCGCATCGGTCAACTGTTCTGCCGCGCCTGCGAAATGCGACAGGATCAGCACGCCGGGGTCGTCCGGGTCTTGGGCCGCGACGTATTCCTTGGCCACCAGGTTCATGCCGTCGGCCAGCGGGGTGACCATCGCCACATCCGCCTGCCGGTAGACATCGGCCAGCCGGTCGCGCGGCACGTTCTGGTTCAGATAGCGGATCGGGGTCCAGTCCAGTTCGGCATGGGCGCCGTTGATGGTGCCCGTCGTCTGTTCCAGCGTTTCGCGAATGTCGCGGTAGGCATCCACATCCTCGCGCGAGGGCGGCGCGATTTGCAGCAGCGTCGCCTTGGGGATGTCGGCGCTGCGGCTGTCGAGATAGGCGGCGAACCCTTCGAACCGGTGCACGAGGCCCTTGGAGTAATCCAGGCGGTCGACGCCCAGCACCAGCTTTTGCCCCGGCGCGAGGCCCAGGGGCACATCGCCGTCATTGGCCGCGGCCAGTGCGGCGAACTCGGCGGCGTTGATGCCGATGGGAAAATGCTGTGGGTTGGGGCCGCCTTCCGAGGTGATCAGGCGCCCTTGGGTGTCAAAGATCGCGTCGGGGTCGTTGCGGTAATGCGCCAAGACGCGCGACACATCGCCAGCGGTCTGCACGCCAAAGACGTCATAGGCCGCAACCCAGCCCTTAAGCTCGTCCGCTTGGGGCAGCGCCATGATGTCGGAGACGACCGGGAAGGGGATGTGCAGAAAGAAGCCGATGCGGCACGTGACGCCCGCCGCGCGCAGGAACGACGCCAGAGGAAGGAAGTGGTAGTCGTGGATCCAGATCAGATCCTCGGGGCCCACGAACGCGGCCAGCATATCGGCCAGGCGCGCGTTCACCTGCAGATACTGGTCGGTGAATTCCGGTTGCAGATCAATCAGGTCAGCGCGGCGGTGAAACAGCGGCCAGAGCACCGAATTGGCGTAGCCGAGATAGTACCCCTCGTGTTCGTCCGGCGAGATGTCAAAGACCATGCGGGTATAGGGCACCGACGCGATCTGGCGCATCTGGGGGGCGGGGTTTTCGACGGGCTTGCCCGAGGTGCCGATCCACACGCCGCCCTCTTCGGACAGGCAGTCGTGCAGGGCGACGACCAGGCCGCCCGATGGCTGCGCCTCGGTCGGGATGCGGTTGGAAACGACGATCAGCCTACCGGTCATGGTGCGATGCTCTGCTGCTGTGCCCAGTTTTGCAAGAGGGCGTGGACGTCCTGCGGCGTGTCGAGCCGGTGCTGCGCGCCTGTGTCGCCGCTGCCGACCTTGATACCAAGGCCGCCTTGGATCTGGGCCCACGCCATTGCGGGTTCGTCGGTGGTGTCGTCCCCGATCATCATGGGGGTGCGTCCGGTGAAGGGGGGGGTGGCCATCAGGTCAGCGATTGCCGCGTCCTTGCCCACGCCTGCGGGGCGCAGTTCGACCGCCATCTTTGAGGCGTGCGTTTCAAAGGCCGGGTGGCTGCGAGCCAGGCGTTCGGCCTGCGCGGCCACCTGATCCGCCAGCGCAGGCGCCGCGCGGTAGTGCAGGACGAGGCCCGTGGGCTTTTCTTCCAAAAGGATGTCCGCCTGGGCGGTGGCAAAGGCCGCCACGTCCGCGGTAAGCGCCGCGACGTCCGATTGCGCGATCTGCACCCGTGGGGTGATATCGCCCGTCAGGCGCCATTCCGCCCCGTGGCCCCCGACGATAATGCCGTCAAAGGTGGGCAGATGCGCGGCAAGATCGCCCGCAGCCCGGCCTGACACAAGCGCAAGCGCGCCGTTCAAGCATGTGCCGAGCTGCGCCAGCATATCTGGTAGAGACGGGGATACGACGATCGCATCAGGCCGCGCGGCGATGTCGACAAGCGTGCCGTCGAAATCAATGAACAGCGCCGCCCTGGAAGGCGACGGCAAGGCCGTGCGCAAGGTGTCTGGTACCTTCCCCATGCTGGGTCAACGCGGCAGCGCAGAAAAAGTTCCCGCTGCCTGCGCACATTATCAGGGCTGTTCGTCCTCGTCGTCGCCGCCGCCTTTGGGCAGGTTAAAGAGGCTGTCGGCATCCACCAGCGTGCTTTCCGCCTCGTCCTCGTCATCGACATCCATCGACAGCGAGAACGTTTCGAGCCCTTCGATGGCCGTGGGGATCTTGGGCTCTGCCTCCATCCCGAGCGACTGTTCGGTGCTGACCAGCTTGCGGCGTTCGTCGTCCGACATCACCGCGCCCTCGGCCGCCTTTTTGGCGGCGGCCTTTTGCACGGCGGCGTCCAGCTCTGTCTGCTTGGTCAGGCCCAGGGCCACCGGGTCCACCGGCTGGATGTTCGAGATGTTCCAGTGCGTGCGCTCGCGAATCGACTGGATCGTCGGTTTCGTCGTGCCCACCAGTTTCGAGATCTGGCCATCCGTCAGCTCGGGGTGAAACTTGACCAGCCAGTAGATTGCCGCCGGGCGGTCCTGCCGCTTGGACAGCGGAGTGTAGCGCGGGCCGCGGCGCTTTTCCTCGCCCACAGCGGCCGCATTGAACTTGAGCTGCAGCTTGTGCAGCGGGTTCTTTTCGGCGGCGTCAATCTCGTCCTGGGTCAGCTGGTTGTTGGCAATCGGATCAAAGCCTTTGACCCCCGCGGCCACATCCCCGTCGGCGATGCCCTGCACTTCCAACTCGTGCATGCCGACAAAATCAGCGATCTGCTTGAAGCTGAGGGTCGTGTTGTCCACCAGCCAGACGGCGGTGGCCTTGGCCATGATCGGTTTTGCCATATTCATGCTCCTTCGCGCATATCTATCCCGTCGCCTGAAATCGGCGGCCTTGGCATCCAAGGCGGGTTTCCGTTGTGGGGGAACTTGGGCGGGATATAAGGGGTGCGTGCGAAAAAGGAAAGCCCAATGCGGATAGCGATAATCTGGCTGATGCTGGCCCTGCCGGCCTGGGCCGATGGGGAAAAGGCGGGCGTGTTCGACTATTACGTTCTGTCGCTCAGCTGGTCGCCCAATTGGTGCGCCTATGAGGGCGACGCACGCGGGTCGGACCAATGCGATGCGCGCCATGATCACGGTTGGGTGCTGCACGGGTTGTGGCCGCAATATCACCGCGGCTTTCCCGCCTACTGCCCCAGCGTCGAACGTGCGCCGTCGCGGACGATGACGGCGGGCATGGCGGACATCATGGGCACATCTGGCCTGGCGTGGCACCAATGGAAGAAACACGGCGTCTGCAGCGGGTTGTCCGCCCCCGCCTATTACGCCCTGTCGCGCGCGGCCTATGACCGCGTCGTGCGCCCACCGGTCTTTCGCAAGCTGGACCGCACCGTGCGCTTGCCCGCCGCCGTCGTCGAAGAGGCGTTCCTGCAATCAAACCCGGACATGGACCCCGACGGCGTGACGATCACCTGCCGCGATGGCCACATCCAAGAGGCGCGCATTTGCCTGTCCCGCGACCTTGACCCGGTGCCCTGCGGTCGGGACGTGGTGCGCGACTGTACGGCGCGCGATGCGCTATTCACGCCCGTCCGCTGACGGACGCCACCCCGGCGGGCGCATCATGTACCGCCACGCCTCGCCCCAGCTGCGCGCGCGGCGCATATCCTGCCACAGGGCGGGGATTTCGGAAAACCACACCACCAGCGGATTGCGGCTGTCAAAGTCGCGCTTGAGGCCGTAGCGCGGCGTTTCCTCTTCGGCTTGGTAGGTGCCAAAGAGCTGGTCCCAGATGACCGTGATCCCGCCATAGTTCTTGTCGATATACTTCTCCTCGGACCCATGGTGCACACGGTGGTTTGCAGGGCTGTTCATCACCAGATCAAAGGCGCCCATTTTGCCGATCACCTCGGTATGGATCCACGTCTGGTAGGCCAGGACGACGATGATGCCGAAAAAGATCATCTCGGGCGAAAAGCCCAGGAAAACCAGCGGGATATGCGCAATCAGGCTCCATACCCCTTCGAGCGGGCCAAAGCGGATGCCGGTGATGATGTTATAGTCGCGCGACGAATGGTGCACGGCATGCTGGGTCCACAGCAGGCGCACCTGATGGGCGATGCGGTGTTCCCAGTAATAGGTGACATCAGCCGCGAGCACCGCCAAAGCAATGGCCCACCAGGTCAGCGGCAAGGTCCAGGTCACAAAGGCATCGGCGAGGATGTAGTACAGCCCATAGGCCGCGGTGAGCAAAAAAACCTCGATCAGGATGGACGGGATCTGTGTCGAGGCGCTGACCAGCATTTCGAGCAAAGTGCGGCCCTTGTGGCTGCCTTTGAACAGGACCTCGGCGAGTTCGATCAGCAGGATGGCGATGCCAATCACAAAGAACACCTCGTCAATCTGGGTGCCCAGCGTTTCAAGTGCGTTAAGGGTCATGTCTGGCGTCCTTTCGCGGTGAGGCCGGTGGTGAGCGTGCGCCAGGCCAGGTCGGCGGCCTGGTTCGGCGTCGCCTCTTCGGCCGCGACCAGGGTCCAGGCGGCGTACAGCAGGTTTTCATAGGCCGCGGCGATCCAAGCGGTTGGAATGGCCGGGTCGAATGTGCCCTCTGCCTTGGCGTGATCGATATCGCGGCACAGGTCCGCAGTTTCCTGCGCATAGGCCGCGGCCACCCGCGGGTCCTGATCCACCGGTTCGGTGGCCAAGAACATGTAACGTTGGGCCAAGGGCAGCATCGCACGGAACGCCAAGCGCAGCCCGTCGGTATAGGTCGCGGCGTCCTTGGTGGCTGTCTCGACGGCTGCGTCCAGCTCTTGCGACGCGACCAACGCCATCTCGGCGACCAGGGCGGCGCGGCCCGAGAAATGGCGGTGCAGCGTTGCGCGGCCAACCCCGGCTTGGGCGGCCACTTCGGCCAGAGAGGCCCCGGGGTTCTGGCTGAACACGTCGAACGCCGCCGTGAGGAGTGCTACCTTGTTTGATACATCTTTGTCTCGCATGAGGCGTATGTGTCTCATTCCCTTGCAAAGGTCAATAGGTGGCGCACTTGATCTGCCCGATCCGCGGGGTGTCGCCTGTGGGATGCCTCCGGCGGAGGTATTTTTGGTCAGAAGAAACGAAAACGCCCGCGCCACTCATCCTGTGAGCACCGCGGGCGAAGAAGAAGCATCGCTTCTCCTGACACGGCCATCGGCTCCTCAGCCTGTACCGTGCACCCAGAAAAGCGCATTAACCTTAATAAGGTGTTTCTTCTGACCAGAAATACCTCGGGGGTGAGGCCGCAGGCCGAGGGGGCTGGCCCCCTTTTACCCGCCCGCAACCTCGAGAACGATCTTGCCGATATGCCCGCTGCCTTCCATCCGCGCATGGGCGGCGGCGGCCTCTGCCAATGGAAAGGCCGAATCCATCACGGGTGCGATGCGCCCCGCGGCCAAAAGCGGCCAAACGGCTTTTTTCAGGTCTTGCGCGATACCTGCCTTGGCCAGGTCACTTTGCGGGCGCAGGGTGCTGCCCGTCAGCGTCAGTCGGCGGGTCATGATCTGCACCAGGTTCAACTCGACCTTCGGACCTTGCAGAAACGCGATTTGCACCAGGCGTCCGTCATCCGCCAAGGCCTTGATATTGCGCTGAATATAGGGCCCGCCCACCATATCGAGGATCAGGTCAGCCCCGCCTTCGGCGCGCATCTGTTCGACAAAATCGGTGTCGCGGTAGTTCCACGCAACCTCGGCGCCCAGGTCCTTGCACACGGCGCATTTTTCATCCGTGCCGGCCGTCGTGAATACGCGCGCGCCAAAGTGGTGCGCCAGTTGGATCGCCGTGGTTCCGATCCCGGACGAGCCGCCGTGTACCAAAAACCGCTCGCCCCCGACCAGGCCGCCGCGGGTGAAGACGTTGGACCACACGGTGAAGTACGTTTCCGGCAAACACGCCGCCTGCTTGAGCGTCAGACCGTCGGGCACGGGCAAGCAGTGCGCGGCGGGTGTGGCCACATATTCGGCGTACCCGCCCCCCGGCAACAGGGCGCAGACCGGGTCGCCCACCGACCAGCCGGACACGCCGGTGCCCACGGCCGCGACGGTGCCCGATGCCTCAAGCCCCGGCAAATCGCTAGCCGTAGGCGGCGGGTTGTAAAGCCCGGCCCGCTGGAGCGCATCGGGCCGGTTGACGCCGGCCCAGGCCACCGCGATGACCACTTGGCCATGCGCGGGCTCTGGCCGGGGCCGATCTGTGGGGTGCAGAACCTCCGGGCCGCCGGGTTCCGTGATCTCGATTGCGCGCATTTGCTGTGCCATGGTCATCCATTCCGTTTTGCGCAGCGTATCCTCAATCAAATCCCGAAAGGAACCCACATGCTTGTCGCGGTGCTGAGTTTGAACCTGTTGATCTTGGGCCCCGTCATCGCGGGCCTGCTGTCAGGGGGTGCGGGCATGGCGGTGATCTTTGGGCCGGACACGCCTGCGCGGATGATCTTGCTCTGTGTCTATGCCGCCATTGCTTTGGTCAGTGCCGCGTTGATCGGCTTGCATGCGGTTGGGCACGGCTGGGCCGTTCCGATGACATTTGCGCTGTTTGCGGTTCAGATCACCTACAAGCTGGCCACCGTGGTCGCGGTCGGCGTCGGCAACCCTGTGGTGGTCACAAACCTGGTGGTGGTCGCGGTGCAGGTCATCGCAATCGCGGCTTACCTCTGGCGGTTCGGGTCAGTCCCCGCGTGACCCCCACATGCCAGGCAGGTCGGGGTTCGGCATGCGCGGTGGCGCTTTGATCTGGCCCAACAGCCAGTTTGGCCCGGCCATAAGGCCGCTCAGCATCTTGCTGTCGCGCACCTGCGCCTTGACCTTTTCGATCTGCATCACGTCATCGATGCGCCGGTCGAGGAAGGCCCAGGTGGCCTGATTGTCCGCGCTGTCATCGCCCAGCCAATAGAGAACGGTCGCGGAGTAGACCCCCGACAGCGTCGCGCGTTTGGTGTACCAGTTGACGTCGTCCGAGGTGTCGCCCAACCCATCCCAGATCTTGTCCGCAGTGCCCCAGATCGCCTTGGCCCCGTCGGCGGCGTGCATCGGCAGGGCAAACAGCGTTGTGCCGCGCCGCACCGCCTCTTTGTCCGTCACCGCCTCGATCCGAAAGCGCACGGCCGCCGCGACCTTGTCGCGGAAGCGGTCGGGCAGGTCATCGGATTTCAGCCGCGCGGCCATGGCCGCATCGCCGCGCGCATGATAGGCGAGCGCCAGGTCAACCGCCCCGCGGGGACAGACCGCGCGGGCCATGGCCAGGTCGACATCTGCGTCGCGGGCCGCGGCCTTGAACGTCGCCTCGGACCAGCCGTCAAAGGCCACGTGCATCAGTGCGGCGTCAAGCAAGGCGTCTTTGGTCGTCTCGTAGGGGGTGGTCATCGGCGGGCTCCTCTTGGGGCGGCTTGGCCCTAGACAAACTAGGGCGCGCTTGCTAAGAGGCCACCTCCTGCAATTCCTTGCAACTCTTATCTAGAAAGGTGGTGACAACCACATGCAGGTTAGTGTTCGCGACAACAATGTCGATCAGGCGCTTCGTGCCCTGAAGAAAAAGCTGCAGCGCGAAGGCGTGTTCCGTGAAATGAAGCTGAAGCAACATTTCGAGAAACCGTCCGAGAAAAAAGCGCGCGAGAAAGCTGAAGCGATCCGCCGTGCCCGCAAGCTGGCACGTAAAAAAGCGCAACGCGAAGGGCTGATGTAAGCCCCGGCGCACCGCGCTGACAGTGTTATAACCCCCGTAGTCCTGCTGCGGGGGTTTGTTTTTGGGAACTGCCGGGTCAGGAGGCCAAGGATTGCGCGGGGGCTGCACTTGCCATGTGGCCGGTCGCGCCCAGTCCCTGGTCCTGCGTCAAGTGGAAGCCGCGCAATCGCTCCGCAATCCTGTCCATGCCCGTCGTGAGGGCCTGGCAGGCTGTGCTCGTCTCTTCGAACATGGCGGCATTGCTTTGCGTGACGGCGTCCATCTGTGTCACCGCTGTGTTCACCGCCCCCAGGCCATCCGATTGCTCTTGGGCGGCTTGGGCGATTCGGTCGGCGGCGGCGGTCATGTCGGCAACAGAGGTCACGATGTCATCCAGCGCCTTGCCCGCCTCACCCACCAGCAGCACGCCCTCTTTCACCTGACGCCCGCTGCGTTCGGTCAACCCGTTTATCCCGCGCGCCGCCTCTGTCGCCCGTTGCGACAGTGCGCGCACCTCGGAGGCGACAACCGAGAAGCCGCGCCCGGCCTCACCTGCGCGCGCCGCCTCAACGCCCGCGTTCAGGGCCAAGAGGTTGGTTTGAAAGGCGATGCCGTCCATCACCGCGTTGATTTTCGCGATCTCTTGTGACGATGCTTCGATCTCGCTCATCGCATCGACAACGCGGCGGACAACCTGGCCGCCAGCGGTTGCATCATCTTTGACCGCGCGTGCGGCGGAGGCTGTTGCAGCGGCGTTGTCCGTCGAGGCGCGGACCGCGTGGCGCAGCCGTGCGATGGCGTGGCTCGTCGCTTCCAGCGAGGCGACTTGGGTATCTGTGCGGTCAGCCAGGTCGTTGGCCGAGGAACTGACCCCCGCCACCTGATCCAACAGGTCGCGGGTGCCTTGCAGCACCTCGGACAGCACCGATGCCAGGTTGGTGATCGCGTGATTATAGTCTTTGCGAAGTGGCTCGTAAGCCGCGGAAAACGGCTGGTCGATCTGCTGCGCCAGGTCGCCGTGTGCGATGCGTTCCAACCCTTCGCGCAGGGCGGTCACGACGCGCGTCTGTTCTTCTATCAGGGCTTGCTGCGCTTTGGCATTCCGCTCTTCTGCCTCGCGCATCTCTTCGTTTGCTGCCTCGCGCGCGGATTGCTCTGATTTGACCATTTCCAACAGCCGCTCGGCCTCGGCCTGTGCCGCGTGGGCGCGTTCGGTTTCAGCCTCTGCATCCGCCCGCGCGGTGTCCGCCTTTACCCCTTCTTCCTGTGCGCGCTTGGTTGCGGCGTGGGCTGCATCCAGCGCCCCTTGAATTTGGTCTGTCAGGTGCAGCCGCACGGACACGATCCACACAAGCGCCACCACCTGCAACGCCACCAACGCGCCGTGAAAGAGCGCGCGTTCGATGTTGACGATCAGGTCCACCGACGGGAACACCAGCTGCGGCAGCATCACCCCGAGGACGAGGTGATGCAGCACGACCGTCACTGCAGCGGCCAGAATGGCGCGGCTGTCCACCAGCCCGACCAACGCGGCCAAGGCCACGTAAAAGAGCATATGCGCGTCAATCTGCCAGTCGGTGCCAGACGTCGCCGCGACCAGCGCAATGGCCTGCGCGATACAGGTCTGTCCCAGCACCAAGCGGCTGTGGCGGTACCGCGTGCGTACCGCCCAATACCCGGCGACGGTGGCACCGACGGCAATCGCACCGGGCAATACAGAGGCGATGGGCAGCAAGAGCCCTGCAATACTGATGAGGATCGCCAGGACGGCGCAGCCGCGCAGCAGCCAAACCGCCGCCTGGTGCCGTGAGACGTTCAGGGCGGATTGGACATGCGTCGTCATGCGGTGACCCCGCAGATCATCGCCACGGCACTGCCATCCGCGATCCACCACGCCCCTGCGTCTAGGCCGCCTTGCCAATGCGCCTGCGATGTCTGCACCAGCACCGCAAAGGGCGCGCGCCCGGGCCCAATCGCGGCGCCGTCAAGTGCTGCAACAACCGCGGACCGGTCGGCCCAGGGCGGCAGCACAACCAGTGCGACGTCCGACAGCCCCGCAGGCGGCTGCAGCAGCGCCAGCACCGGCGCCACCAGCACCAGCGCGGCCATCATCACCAATACACGCATCCAAACACCAAGCTGCTAAATCCGCTTGGGTCATACGCGGCATGTCTGAAAGAATGGCTAATGCCCGCAGATGCGCGTTGGCCGATTAATGCGGCTGCAGCCACCGGCTGTGCACGTAGCCGGTTGTGTTATCCTCGCCATCCACGATTTCCGCGACCAGCCACCAGACGCCATCGCGGTCGATGACATTCACGACCGTATTGTCAGCCAAGTTCTTGATCTTGTTAAAGTTCACGCCCGGCCCGTCGCGCATGTTCAGGCCGGAGTTGGACCGGACCTTGTACTTTAGATCATCCCATTCATCCGCGTCGCGGCCAAAGACCAAGGCGCGGAACTTGTCCATGTCAAACGCCGGACCGGGATCGACCTTGCGGCCCGGCGAGATATCCTCGTGCCCCACCACATCATTTGGCCCGATCCCGTATTCGGCCACGATGGCCTGCGATGCCGCGACGGTTGCCATAAACGCCGCCTCTTCGAACGCCTCCCACCCGTGGGTCTGGCCGGGGTGATTGCGGTGCGCGGCGAGGACCACGTTTTCGTTGGGAACCGGGGCATTTGTCCAGCTTAACCAACCGCCGGACGCAGACGGTTTCAGCTTGCCCCAATTTGCGATTTCAATGCCCACGGAATGGCTGTTCAGCCCTTTGATATTCTTCCAGCGGCTTTTTCCGGCGTGCCAGCACACCTTGTCGAACGGCTGCATCTGCGTGATCGCGCCATCGCGCCCGACGACCAGATGGGCCGAGGCCTTGGCATCAGGATTGCGGAACCAATTGACCGCGCCCGACATCGACGCGCCCGCGGTATAGTGAATGACCAGAATGCGCGGCGTGTCGCCGGTGATCCCTGCGCCGCCGTTTGGCGTTTGCAGATAGGGGACGTTCCGCCCGCCGTCGCCCACCAGTTTATGATTTCGAATACGCATAATTAACCCTCCCAAAAATGTCTTTTTTAATACGGACAGGGTAAGCGGAGTGCGTCGATTCGCGCTATACGATAATTCAGACGGGCAAAGCGGTGGTTTTGAACACCGTGCGCAGGGCAAAACTGCTTTGCATCTGGGCGACGCCTGGCAGGCGCGCGAGGTATTGACGGTGGATGCGCGCGAAATCCTCTGTGCCTTCGGCAACGACCTTGAGGATATAGTCCGCCGTGCCCGCCATCAGGTGACATTCCAGCACGTCCGGGATCCGCGCCACGGCCTTTTCAAAAGCGTCCAGCACCTCGTCCGCCTGCCCTTGCAGCCGGATTTCGACAAAGACGGTGGTGGGCACGCCCATCTTGCGCGCATCCAGCAGCGCCACGTAGTTGCGGATAAACCCGGCCTCTTCCAACCGCTGCACGCGGCGGTGGCACGCCGAGGGCGACAGGTGCACGGCCTCGCTTAGCTCGGCATTGGACATACGCCCGCGTTTTTGCAACGCGCCGAGGATACGCCGGTCGGTGGGATCGAGGGTCGGAGCCAAAGGTTGTCCTGAAAATTCAACTGCGCGCGCACAAATCGTCGGCGAATTTCCAGGGCAACGCAATGAATTTGCGCCAGCACATATACAAAAGGCGCGTCCTATCACGCGCCTTTTGCACCGATTTCGATATCTCGATCAGCCTTG
>JBCBHS010000015.1:0-89388 GCA_038525395.1 Pseudomonadota bacterium
TGCCGCGACACAATCTGGCATGACATTCGGAGGGTGTCATGAGAACGGCGAAGGCGGCGGGCCTCGCGCGTTGCTTGTCCTGTGGGACACTCACCGATCGCCCAGGTGCAACCTGTACCGTCTGCGGCGCGAGAACGCATGTCAGACGACCGAAAAGTCTGCAGCGTGTTTGGGCGTTCTGGATTGCTGGCGTCCTAGCTTACATTCCTGGTGCAATACGGCGTTGAGAACGGCCTTTTTCCGCCCGCCGCGCGGGTCTTGGCCGCGCTGGGGTTTGGCGGGGCCTTAATCGCCGGTGGAGCTTATATCGACCGCCGCTTTGGCGACGGGGCCGAGGCGGCGACGGCCTATTTGCCGTCGGTGTTTTCGGGTGCGGGGTTGGTGTCGATCTTTGGCGGCGTGGTGGCGGCGCACTTGCTTTATGACCTGGTGGGACCGGCAGTGGCCTTTGCAGGGATGGCTGCGACAGGGGCCTTGGGCGTGGCGCTGGGCTGGCGCTATGGGCCGCTGCTGGCGGGCGTGGGCGTGGTTGGCGCCTTTGCCGCGCCGCTGCTGGTTGCGACGACCGTGCCCGCCACCTCGTGGCTATACCTCTACTTTGCCATCGTCACCGCGCTGGGGCTGGGCATCGACACGATCCGCCGGTGGGGCTGGGTGTCGGTGCTGGCGCTGGCCGGGGGTTTTGCCATGGGGTGGCTGACGATGCATGGCGGCGATGGTGCGGGCGATCTGACGCTGGGGTTTCAGGCGCATGTGATGGCGCTGGTGGCCCTGGCCATCCTGGTGCCCGCCCGGTCGTTCCGGCCCGATCACGAAGGGGTCACAGTCGCACAGTGGCTGGCGCGCCCCACAGGCCCGCGGCCCGGCTTTGCCACCTGCCTCGCGGCGGGCAGTGTCGCCGCCGCCGCCTTGGGCCTTGGCTGGACAACGATGCTGCCGCAGGACACGTTTTGGATGGCGATCCTGAGCCTTGTGTTCTTGACCGCCGCCTTGACCCTGTGGTCGGTCAGCGCGCCTGCGTTGCAAGACCTGACCCTGTTGCCCGTGGCGGCCTTGCTTACCGGCATCGCGGCCCAAGCCGGTGGCAATGGCGATGTCTATGCGGCCTTTGCCAGCACCTATGTGGATGCGCCAGAGCCGGATTTTCCCATCGCGGTCAGCCTGCTGTGCGCCATCGGCCTGGGCCTGAGCGTGGTCTTTGCCCTGCGCGCGGTGCGCGAGGGGTTCGGCACCGCCTGGGCGCTGGCCGCGGCCCTGATGGCACCGGTCACCGCCGTGGTGATCGAGGTGACCTGGTCGCCCGCAGAGGTGATCGGCGCGTACCCTTGGGCGCTGCACGCGATGGCGCTGGCGGCGGTGATGACCAGCCTCGCCCTGCGCTTTGCCAGGCTGGACGGGGCCAACCGGTTGCGCCCGTCGCTGTTTGTGCTGTCGGCGCTGGCGGCGGTCAGCTTTGCGCTGGTGGTCATACTCTCGCTGGCCGCCCTCACTGTCGCTCTGACCGCGACGGTGGTCGTAGCGGCGGCGCTGGACCGGCGGTTTGACCTGCCGCTGATGCAAGTCTTTGTCTCTGTCGGCACCGTCGCTGTCGGCGCGCGGCTGGTGGCCGATCCGGGCCTGGCCTGGGCCTTGGAGGCGCCGATTTGGGAGGTGCTGTTGGCCTATGGCGGCGCGCTGGCTGGCTTTCTGGCAGCCCTGTGGCTGTTGCGTGGCCTGGCGCGCGCCCCGGCGCAGCTGATGCTGGACACCGCGGCGTGGTCCACCGGCGGCGTCTTGCTGTCGCTTGTCCTTTACCGCGTGCTTGATGCGGCGCTTGCGGGGGACGCGCGTTTTGCCCATTGGAGCATGGGGCTGTACGCCGTGATCTGGTTAAGTCTGATGGTCGCGCAGCTGCGCAGGCGCGAAGGGTCTGGCCTGTGGCTTGGCCGGGTGCGGGCGCTGCTTGCCCTGCTGTTCGGGCTGCTGGGGGCGGGTGCGGTGGCGCTGTCGCTGACCCTGGTGTCGCCGTTCCTTGTGACCTGGGATGACACGCGGGTTGCGGGGCCGCCGGTGCTGAACACGCTGTTCGTTGCCTATGCGCTGCCTGCGCTTGTGCTGGCCTTTGGCGCGTGGCGGCTGCGTGCGCCGGTGCTGCGGCGCGTGCTGGCGCTGGGCGCGATGGGGCTTGGCGTGTTCTGGGTGTTTATCACGCTGCGCCACCTCTGGCAGGGAGCCGATGGCGTGCATATCGGTGCCGGTTTCTCGCAGCCAGAGCTTTACAGCTACACGCTGGCGCTGTTGATCACAGGGGCGGTTCTTTTCTATCAGTCGCTGGCGCGCGGTTCTGCCGGGTTGCGCCGGGCGGGGCTGGTGGTGATTGGGCTGGCGGTGGCCAAGGTGTTCTTGCTGGATATCTCGGGCCTCGAAGGGCTGACGCGGGTGCTGTCGCTGATGGTGCTGGGCCTGTCGCTGGCGGGGCTGGCCTGGTTGAACCGGTGGGCGCAGGCCAAGGCCGCGCCTGCCTAGCGGCGCGCATCTAGGCCCCCCGGCCCACTGGACGCCCCTGCCGCCGCGGCCTATAAGGCGGCCCATGTTGCAGATGATACGTGCCCAGCGAATTACATCCCCGGCGCTCTGACACCTCAGAGCCGCCGGGCAAAGGTGCTTGAGCCCTCGCACCGAACCGTGCCATTCCCCTATCCGACCGACCCCCAAGGACGACACCCATGTGCTCAGAGTCCGTGACCGACACGCCCGACTATAAACACACCCTGAACCTGCCCAAGACCGACTTTCCCATGCGCGCAGGCCTGCCCAAGCGCGAGCCTGGCTGGCTGGACCGCTGGGCGCAGCTGCGCGTCTATGACCGCCTGCGCGGCAAAGAGGGCCGCCCGCCCTTTACCCTGCATGACGGCCCCCCCTACGCCAACGGGCACTTGCATATCGGCCACGCGCTGAACAAGACGATCAAGGACATGATCGTGCGCAGCCACCAGATGATGGGGCACGATGCGCGGTACATCCCCGGCTGGGACTGCCACGGCCTGCCCATCGAATGGAAGATCGAGGAACAGTACCGCAAAAAGGGCCGCGACAAGGACCAGGTGCCGATCAACGAGTTCCGCGCCGAATGCCGCGAGTTTGCCGCCGGCTGGGTCGACATCCAGCGCGACGAGTTCAAGCGCTTGGGCATCACCGGCAACTGGGACGCGCCATACCTGACGATGGATTTCCACGCCGAACGGGTGATCGCCGAGGAGTTCATGAAGTTCCTGATGAACGGCACGCTTTATCAGGGGTCGAAACCCGTCATGTGGTCGCCCGTCGAACAGACCGCGCTGGCCGAGGCCGAGGTGGAGTATCACGACAAGGAGAGCTTTACCGTTTGGGTGAAGTTCCGTGTCGCCGACTATCACGCCCCTGACCTGGCGCTGGCAGGCGAAGAGATGGGCGGCGAGGAGGCCACCGCGATCTTTGAGGCGCGCCAAAAGGCGGCGACCGATTTTCAGGGCGCCTATGTCGTCATCTGGACGACAACGCCCTGGACAATGCCGTCGAACAAGGCGGTGGTCTATGGCGATGACATCGCCTACGGCCTTTACGAGGTGACCGGACGGCCCGAGGAATGCTGGGCGCGCATCGGTGAGCGGTACATCCTGGCCGACGCCTTGGCCGCTGATGTGATGGGCCGGGCGCGGCTGGACGAGACGATGTACCGCCGCCTGCGGGACGTGACCCCGGCGCAGCTGTCGGCGATGACGCTGACCCACCCGCTAAGCCAGGCCGAAGGTGCTGAGGGTGAATGGGACCAAGTGCGCGACTTCCGCGCCGCCGAGTTTGTCACAGACACCGAAGGAACAGGGTTCGTGCACTGCGCGCCCTCGCACGGGATGGAGGAATACGAACTCTACCGCGAGCTGGGCATGCTGGACGAGGTGATCACCTACAACGTGAACCCCGACGGGCGGTTTCGCGACGACCTGCCGTTCTTTGGCGGCAAGGCGATCCTGAAACCCAACGGGAAGGAAGGCAACGCCAACGCCGCTGTCATTGACAAGCTGGCCGAGGTCGGCGGGCTGCTGGCCCGTGGCAAGATCAAGCACAGCTACCCCCATTCCTGGCGGTCCAAGGCGCCGGTGATCTACCGCAACACGCCGCAATGGTTCGCCGCGATCGACAAGCCCGTGGGCGACGGGCAGGACACGCACGGCACCACCATCCGGCAGCGCGCACTGACCGAGATCGACAACGTCAACTGGACGCCCAAATCGGGCCGCAACCGCCTGCATTCCATGATGGAGGCGCGCCCCGACTGGGTGCTGTCGCGCCAGCGCGCCTGGGGTGTGCCGCTGACCTGCTTTACCAAAAAGGGCGCGCTGCCCACTGACGACGATTTCCTACTGCGCAACCCGCAGGTGAACCGCCGCATCACCTCCGCCTTCGAGGCCGAAGGTGCGGATGCCTGGTACGAGGAGGGGGCCAAGCAACGCTTTCTCGAGGGGATCGTGAACCCGGACGACTACGATCAGGTGATGGACATCCTCGACGTGTGGTTCGACAGCGGGTCCACCCACGCCTTCACCCTGCGCGACCGGGACGACGGGACCGAGGATGGCATCGCCGACGTCTATATGGAGGGCACAGACCAGCACCGCGGCTGGTTCCATTCCTCGCTGCTGCAATCGGTGGGCACCACGGGCCGCGCGCCTTACCGCAACGTGGTGACGCACGGGATGACGCTGGACGAAAAGGGCTTCAAAATGTCGAAGTCCATCGGCAACACCATCGTGCCCGAGGAAGTGATCAAGCAATACGGCGCCGATATCCTGCGCCTTTGGGTCGCCCAAACCGACTATACCGCCGACCAACGGATCGGGCCGGAGATCCTGAAAGGTGTGGCCGACAGCTACCGCCGCCTGCGCAACACGATGCGGTTCATGTTGGGCTCGCTGTCGGACTTTACCGAGGCCGACCGGACCGATCCGGCCGACATGCCCGAACTGGAACGCTGGGTGCTGCACCGCCTGGCAGAGCTGGACGAGACGGTGCGCGCGGGCTATGCGGCCTTCGACTTTCAGCGCGTGTTCTCGTCCGTGTTCACCTTTGCCACCGTGGACCTGTCGGCCTTCTATTTCGACATCCGGAAGGATGCGCTTTATTGCGATGGGGACACGCTGGAACGGCGCGCGGCGCGCACGGTGCTTGACCTGCTGTACCACCGGCTGACGACCTGGCTTGCGCCGATCCTCGTCTTCACGATGGAGGAGGTCTGGCTCGAACGCTATCGGGGCGACGACAGTTCGGTCCACCTCACGGACATCCCCGACACGCCGGCCACCTGGCGCGATGCGGCACTGGCCGAGAAATGGGCAGGCATTCGCAGCGCCCGGCGTGCGGTGACAGCTGCGCTGGAAATCCAGCGCACGAACAAGGTGATCGGCGCCTCGCTTGAGGCCGCACCGGTGGTGCATGTGGCCGATGCCACCCTGGCCGAAACGCTGCACACGCTGCCCTTTGCCGACATCTGCATCACCTCGCAGATCACGGTCACGACGGACGCCGCCTCCGAGGATGCGTTCCGCCTGCCCGAGGTGCCGGATGTCGCGGTCGTCTTCGAAAAGGCCGAGGGCGCCAAATGCGCGCGCTGCTGGAAAGTCTTGCCGGATGTGGGCAGCCACAGCCATGCCGGTGTCTGCGGACGGTGCGAGGATGCTTTGGCCTGATCCCCGCCCCGCCCTGCCCAGTGAGGCCGCAGCGCTCAGCGCACTAGCGCTGCGGTCCAAGGCGCATTGGGGCTACGACGCCGCCTTTATGGCGGCCTGCGTCGCCCCTCTGACCCTCACGCCCGCGGATTTCGACGCGATGGAGATTGCGGTGATCGACGGCCCGACCGGCCCCGCAGCCTTTGCCGCGATTGAGGTCGCGGGCGACACCGCCCATCTCGACAAGGCCTTCGTGGACCAGGCGGCCATAGGGCACGGACTGGGCCGCCGCCTGATGACGTGGGCCACCAACCGCGCGCACGCCCGCGGCGCCACGCATATGATGATCGCATCTGATCCCTACGCCGCACCATTCTATACTGCGATGGGCGCCCGCACGGTGGGCCGCGTCGCGTCCGAGGCGCTGCCAGGCCGCACGCTCCCCCTGATGCGGATTGATCTCACCGATGGATGACAGCGACATCCGGCAGGCGATCCTTAGGGCGGTGCATGCCCGCGGACCGGGCAAAACCCTCTGCCCGTCCGAAGTTGCCCGCAGCCTCGCACCCAACTGGCGGCCCCTGATGCCGCAGATCCGCCAAATCGCCCAAACCCTGGCCGACGGCGGCGCGGTGATCATCACGCAAAAGGGCACACAGGTGAACGCAATCACCGCCAAGGGCTCCATACGCCTCGGCCTGCCCGACTGACCCCCCTCATTTCTCTGTTCCAAAAAAATCCCGGGGGGGCCGCGACAGCGGCGGGGGCAGAGCCCCCTAAAACATGGCGTGCGCGTCAGCGCGCCTTTGGATCAAACCGGGCGAACCAGGCCTCAGTAAAAACTCTGCGGATCGATATCCACCGCCAATCGCAAATCCCCCTTGGGCCGCAACTGGCCCACCCACTGCGCTACCGCCGCTTGCAAGGCGACACCCTTGCCCGCCTTGACCAGCAACCGCACCCGGTGCCGCCCGCGCACGCGCGCAATCGGGGCCGGAGCGGGGCCAAAGACCTGGGCGCCTACACGGGTCAGCGGCATCGCCCGCTGCGCCAGCATGTTGGCCGCGTCAAACACCTGGCTCACATCCGTGCCGCTCAGGATGATGCCCGCCATGCGGCCATAGGGCGGCACGCCCGCTGCCTCCCGCTCGGCCGCTTCGGCGCGCCAAAACCCTTCCTCATCCCCCGCCAGGATCGCGCGGATCACCGGATGCTCGGGCTGGTAGGTCTGCAAGAGCGCGGTGCCCGGCTTCTCCGCCCGGCCCGCCCGGCCCGCCACCTGGCGCATCAGCTGAAACGTCCGTTCGGCCGCCCGCAGGTCCGACCCTTGCAGGCCCAGATCGGCGTCGATCACGCCCACGAGGGTCAGCAGGGGAAAGTTATGCCCCTTCGCCACCAGCTGCGTGCCGATGATCACGTCGGCGGCCCCGGCGGCGATCCCCTCGATCTCGGCCTTAAGCGCGCGTGCCGATCCGTACATGTCCGAACTCAGCACGGCCACGCGCGCCTCGGGAAACAGTGCTGCGGCCTCCTCGCCCAGACGTTCGACACCAGGGCCCACAGGCGCCATCCGGTCCTCTGCCGCGCAGGACGGACACACTGTCGGCAGGGGCTTTGTCTCGCCGCATTGATGGCACATCAACCGCTTGAGAAAACGATGCTCGACCATGCGCGCGTCGCACTGATCGCACCCCACCTGATGGCCGCAGGCCCGGCACAGGGTGATGGGCGCATAGCCGCGGCGGTTCAAAAACAGCATCACCTGCTCGCCTGCGGCCAGGCGCGCATCGGCGGCGCGTTTCAGTGTTTCGGACACCCAGCGCCCGCTGGGCAGCGCCTCGGCCCGCATGTCGATGCTGCGCATCTGCGGCATCACCGCCGGGCCAAAGCGCGCATCGAGGTCGAGCCGCGTGTACTTGCCACTTTCCGCATTGGCCCAGCTTTCCAGGCTGGGCGTGGCCGAGGCCAGCACCACCTGCGCCCCGAGCAGCGAGGCGCGCAGCACGGCCATATCGCGGGCGTTGTACAGAACGCCGTCTTCCTGCTTGTACGAGGTGTCGTGCTCCTCATCCACGACGATCAGGCCCAGGTTTTGGAACGGCAGGAACAAGGCCGACCGCGCGCCGATCACCAGCTGCGCCTGGCCTTGGCCGACCATGCGCCAGATACGCCGCCGTTCGGTCATCGTGGCCCCCGAGTGCCATTCGGCAGGCCGCGCGCCAAAGCGCGCCTCGACCCGGGTCAGAAACTCTGCCGTCAGCGCGATCTCGGGCAGCAGAACCAAGGCTTGGCGGCCCGCGGCCAGGCAGGCGGCCACGGCCTCTAGGTAGACCTCGGTCTTGCCCGACCCGGTCACACCGCGCAGCAGGGTGGTGCCATAGGTCTCGGCCTTCACCGCCGCGGCGATATGCGCCGCCGCGCGCGCCTGGTCATCGGTCAGCGCCTTGCCGGGGCGATCGGGGTCCAGCGGGGCAAAGGGAAGATCGCGGGGGCTGTCCTCTTCGCGCACCGCGCCTTGCTTGACCAGGCCCTTGATCACCGCCGTGCCCACGCCCGACTGCTCGGCCAGTTCCCTTAGGGTAAAGGCCAGATCGCCATAGTCGGCCAGCTGCGCCAGCACCCGGCGGCGCGCGTCGGTCATGCGGTCGGGGTCGCTGCTGCCGCGGCGGTAGACCTTGCGCATCGACGGCGGGTCGCCGAGGCCCGGCGCCCGCGTGGCCAGGCGCAGCATCGCGGGCAGGGGGGTCAGGGTATAGGCCGCAGCCTTGGTCAGAAAGCTGCGCAGCTCGGCCCGCATGGGCGCCACATCCAGCACCCGGATGACCGACCGCACCTTGGCATAGTCGTAATCGCCAGCCCCCGGGCCCCACACCACGCCCAGCACTTTGCGCGGACCCAGCGGCACCTCGACGAACGCGCCCAGGTGGCAGCCGCCCTCGGGCGCCTTGTAGTCCAGTGTCCGGTCCAGGGGTTGCGTGGTCAGCACCGCGACCAACATACCCTCGTCATAAAACGCAGGTACCATGTTAGCGCCAACTTATGAGGGGTTTCCGCATCACCCGCCATGAGGTAAACGCTGCATCAGCAAACGCCAAGCCATCAAGAGGACAGGGCATGAAATTCTTTGTAGACAGCGCCGAGATCGACGCCATCGCCGAACTGAACGACCTAGGCATGGTGGACGGGGTCACTACCAACCCTTCGCTGATCCTGAAATCAGGCCGCGACATTCTTGAGGTCACCAAAGAGATTTGCGACCTCGTCGACGGCCCCGTCAGTGCCGAGGTTGTCGCGCTGGAGGCTGATGCGATGATCGCCGAAGGCCGCAAGCTGGCCGAGATCGCCGACAACATCACCGTCAAGCTGCCGCTGACCTGGGCCGGGCTGAAGGCCTGCAAGGTGCTGTCGGGCGAGGGCAAGATGGTTAACGTCACCCTGTGCTTTTCCGCCAACCAGGCATTGCTGGCGGCCAAGGCGGGGGCGTCCTTCATCTCGCCCTTTATCGGGCGGCTGGATGATATCCACATCGACGGGATGGACCTGATCGAAGATATCCGCACCATCTACGACAATTACGGGTTCGAGACCGAGATCCTCGCCGCCTCGATCCGGTCGGTGGGCCATATCCAGGAATGCGCCCGCATCGGGGCTGACGTCATCACCTCGCCCCCGGACGTGATCAAAAAGCTGGCCAGCCACCCGCTGACCAATGCGGGCCTGGATCAGTTTATGAAAGACTGGGCCAAGACGGGCCAGAAGATCCTGTAAATTCAGGCGCTTCCAGCCCGCCGCAGCATCACGCGCAAGGCGTCCGGCCCCAAGGGGAAAAGCGAGGCAGGATGTCCGTGAGTGTTGGCGTGCGATGTCTGTTCCATGGCGCCCAAATGGCCCAGCCCGCCGCCCCAATCACGGGGAGAAGCACGCGCCGCTTCCCCCTATTTTGGGGGCACGGGCGCAACAGCGGCTAAAATGGCGTGCACTTTGTTGAACTTCGGTGAAGATTTCCGCGCGCGGCCATGCTAGAAGGCCGCAACAAAAAGAGAAGTACGGTATGAGCAGCCAGCCGAAAATTGACGACGCCCTGCGGGAGGCGATTATCACACGTCCCGATGTCATCCTGGATGACAAGGACCTGATGCACGCGCTGATCGCGGCCAACGAACGGGCCATGGGCGGCAACATCGTCGACCTGCGCGGCCTTGCGATGGAACGGCTTGAGGCGCGGTTGGACCGGTTGGAGGACACGCACCGGTCCGTCATCGCCGCAGCTTATGAAAACCTCGCAGGCACCAACCAAATTCATCGCGCCATCCTACGTATGCTCGACCCGATGGAGTTTGAGCCGTTTTTGCGCGATCTGGGCGGCGAGGTGGCCGAGATTTTGCGCGTCGACAGCGTCAAGCTGGTGTTGGAATCGGTCCAAAACGACAGTGACCCGGCGGTCCAGCGCTTGGGCGATGTCCTAAGCGTGGCCGAGCCGGGCTTTATCGACGACTACCTCAGCCAAGGGCGTGGCGGGACCGTGCGCCAGGTGACCCTGCGCCAAGTGCAAGAGGCCGACCCGGCCATTTATGGCGATGCCGGGACCTGGATCCGGTCCGAGGCGTGTCTAAAGCTCGACTTCGGCGACGGGCGTCTGCCCGGCCTGTTGGTCATGGGCGCCGAAGATCCGCATATGTTCGGCCCGCAGCAGGGCACGGACCTGTTGGCCTTTTTCACCGGCGTGTTCGAACGGGCCATGCGCCGCTGGCTGGGATGAGCCTGATCTCACCCGCCGCCCGCGATGCGCTGGAACATTTCCTGGCGCATCAGCGCAGCATCGGCGGGGCGGCGGACAACACGATCATCGCCTATGGGCGCGACGTCACCGAATTTTTGGCCTTTATGACCGAACATAGCGGCCAGACCCAAGGGTTGGGCGCGCTGGCCCGGATCACCACCCGCGACATGCGCGCCTGGATGGCGCGGACCCGGTCGGGCGGGGTCGGCGCGCGGTCGCTTGCGCGCAAGCTGTCGGCGGTCAAGGCGTTCTACAAATGGCTGGCGGGCCGCGAGGGGTTCGAGCCTACGGCGGTGCTGAGCACGCGCGCACCGAAGTTCACCAAGAAACTGCCGCGCCCGTTGGCCGAGGACGCGGCGCGCGACGTGCTCGACATCTCGGCCCTGCAGTCGGACAAGCCTTGGGTCGGTGCCCGCAACATGGCGGTGCTGACGCTGCTGTGGGGTTGCGGCCTGCGTATATCCGAGGCCCTTGGCCTTGCGGGGTCCGATGCGCCGCTGCCGCAGGTGCTGCGTATCACCGGCAAAGGCGGCAAGGAACGGATCGTGCCCGTGATCCCCGCGGCCCGCGATGCGGTGGCGGCCTATGTTGCGGCCTGCCCGTGGGACCTGCCCGCAGATGGCCCCCTGTTTCGCGCCATTCGCGGGGGTGCGCTGGCCCCGCGTGCGATCCAAAAGGTGATGGCCCAGGCGCGCATGCAACTGGGCCTGCCGGCCAGTGCCACGCCGCACGCCATGCGCCACAGCTTTGCCACGCATCTGCTGAACGCAGGCGGCGATCTGCGCGCGATCCAAGAGCTGTTGGGCCATGCCTCGCTGTCCACCACCCAGGCCTATACCGCAGTGGACACCGCGCGGCTGATGGACGTCTATAACCGTGCCCACCCCAAGGCGTGACCTGCGCGCCGTCTGCCCTGCGACCCAATTGCATTTGCAACCCGCGCCCGCTTGCATCATGACACTATCATGACATCCCAACTTCGCGCGCTCAGCGTCCACCTGTTTACCGCCACCGGCGCCGTCTTTGCCATGCTTGCCATGCTGGCTGCGGTCGAGGCCAAGTGGGACCTCATGTTCCTCTGGCTCGTCGTCGCCTTTTTCGTCGATGGCATCGACGGGCCGCTGGCGCGCAAATACGACGTCAAGACCAACGCGCCCGAGTTTGACGGCGTGCTGCTGGACCTGATCATCGACTACCTGACCTATGTGTTCATCCCGGCCTTCGCCCTTTTTGCCTCTGGCCTGATGGCGGGCTGGACGGGCTGGGTGGCGATCATCCTGATCACCTTTGCCTCGGCCATGTACTTTGCCGACACGCGGATGAAGACCAAGGATAACTCGTTCGCCGGGTTTCCGGGGTGCTGGAACATGGTGGTGCTGGTGATCTTTGCGCTTGAGCCGAACTTTTGGGTCAGCCTGACGATGGTCAGCGTGCTGGCCGTGGCGATGTTCCTGCCGCTGAAATTCGTGCACCCGGTGCGGACCGCGCGGTGGCGCCTGGTCAGCCTGCCCATGGCGCTGGCGTGGACGTTTTTTGCCGGATGGGCCGCGTGGGTCGATTTCGATCCGCAAAGCTGGGCGCATTGGGGCCTCGTCGTCACCTCGGTCTACCTGCTGTTTGCGGGGATCGCGCAGCAACTGATCCCCCAGCGCTAGATCAGGTAGCCGCCCGCGCGTTCGTGGCGCAGGAGCGCGACCTTGGTCTCGACCCCGCTTGCGCCGGAAAAGCCGGTGAGGCCCTTGGCCCCTATCACGCGGTGGCAGGGGATGATGACCGGGATCGGGTTGCCGCCGCAGGCCTGGCCGATGGCCTGGGCTGGTACGCCAAGCTGCTTGGCGATGTCTCCATAGGTCGTCGTGTGGCCAAAGGGGATCGCCCGCATCGCGTCGCACACTTGCTGCTGCAAGCGCGATCCGCGCACGGCCAAGGGCAGATCAAAGCGCTCGCGCGTGCCCGTGTCATATTCCGCCAGTTGGGCAATGGCCGCATCCAGCACCTCTGTCCGATCGTCGCAGCCGGATTGCCCCCAGCTGAGGCGGACAATCGCGCCTGCGTCCTCGGTCACGGTCAACCAGCCAAATTGGGTGTCGATGTCGCGCTGTCTCATGCGCCGCAGTATCGCGCTAGGCATGCGGCGAACTCAACCCAAAGCCTGCGCTTTGCCCAGGCACCCGCGGGTCTGTGCGCGGCAGGGCAGGGGGATGTGCGTTTTGGCCTCTCGCCAGGGCGCGGCAAAAGGCGTAAGGCGGTGCCATGGCCCGCTTTGTTCCCCTTGCCGAGGCCGCGTCCCTACCAAAATGGCGCCGCCCCACAGCCCTGTTGTTTCTCATGGCCTTTGCCATGCCCATCGGTTTTTCCGTGTGGCTGGCGCTGCTGAACAACTTTGTGGTCGAGGCGGCCAATTTCGACGGCGCCGACATCGGCCTGCTGCACGCGATCCGCGAGATCCCCGGCTTTCTCGCCGTGGGCGTGATCGTCGTGATCATGTTCATGCGCGAGCAGGTGCTGGGCCTTTTGTCCTTGATCATGCTGGGCCTGGCCACCGCCGTCACCGCGCAGTTTCCCGAACTGACTGGCATCCTGGTCCTGACCTTCATCAGTTCGGTCGGGTTTCACTATTACGAGACGGTGAACCAATCGCTGCAATTGCAGTGGATCGACAAGGACCGCGCGCCGCAAATGCTGGGCTGGCTGCTGGCCGCAGGGTCGACCGCGACCTTTATCGTCTACTTCATCATCATGATCCTGTGGGAGCCTTTGGGCCTGACCTACAACATCGTCTACATGGCGGGCGGGGGGCTGACGGCGGCGATCGCGCTTTTTGCCATGTTCGCCTATCCGCAGTTCGAGGCGCCGACGCCGCAGCTTAAGACCTTTGTGCTGCGCCGCCGCTATTGGTTGTATTATGCGCTGCAGTTCATGTCGGGCGCGCGGCGGCAGATCTTTATGGTCTTTGCGGGCTTTATGATGGTGGAAAAGTTCGGCTTTGACGTGCACGAGCTGACCGCGCTGTACCTCATCAACCTGATGGTCAACATCCTGGTGGCGCCCCTGCTGGGCCGCATTGTCGCCGTCTATGGCGAGCGTAAGGCGCTGGCGTTTGAATACACCGGCCTCGTGCTGGTCTTTCTCGCCTATGGCGGGGTCTATTTCCTGGGTTGGGGCCTGATGGTGGCGGCAGCGCTGTATGTGCTTGATCACATCTTTTTCGGGCTGGCGCTGGCGTTGAAGACGTATTTCCAAAAGATTGCGGACCCGGCGGATATCGCGCCCACCGCTGCTGTGGCCTTTACCATCAACCACATCGCCGCCGTGGGCCTGCCGCTGCCGCTGGGGCTGTTGTGGCTGGTGTCGCCCGGCGCGGTGTTCTTTTTGGCCGCGGGCATGGCTGCCACGTCGCTGTGCCTTGCGCTGCTGATCCCGCGCCATCCGGTGCCGGGATACGAGACGCGGCTGGCCGCCCCCACCCCCGCCCCGGCGGAGTAGGCCGATGGCCACGCCAGGCGCGCAGGGGCGGTTTCTGACCGGATCGACCATGGGGCATGTGGTGCGGATGACGGCCACAGGCGCCTTTGGCATCACCTTTGTCTTTCTGGTCGATGCGGCGAACCTGTTGTGGATTTCGCAGCTGGGCGATCCGCGGCTGGTCGCGGCCATCGGCTTTGCTTACGCGATCCAGTTCTTTTCGGTCTCGTCGGGCGTCGGGCTGATGATCGCCGCCACTGCCCTCGTCTCGCGCCGCATTGGCGAGGGCGACCGGGCCGCCGCACGCCGCCAGGCCGGGGCTGCCATCGCAATCTCCAGTACGGTCCAAGCCGCCGTGGCCGCGCTTGTCGTCCTGTTCTGCCACGACCTGGTGGGGCTGGCGGGCGCCACGGGCGAGACGGCGGCGCTGTCGGCGCGGTACCTGGCGTTGACCGTGCCGTCGCTGGTGCCGATGGCCGTGGCCCTGGCCGCCTCGGGCACGTTGCGGGCCGATGGCTATGGCGCGCAGGCGATGTACATCACCTTTTTCTCGGGCCTTGTGCTGATGGTGCTGGACCCGATCTTTATCATCTATTGGGGCATGGGCCTGGATGGCGCTGCGCTGGGGCTTGTGCTTTTCCGCTTTAGCCTCATGGGCCTGGCGCTGTACTTTGCCGTCTACCAGCGCGACCTGATCGCGCGGCCCGACTGGGCGGGGGTGGCCGCGACGCTGCGCCCCTATATGATCGTGGCGCTGCCCGCGATTGCCACGCAGTTGGCGACACCGGCGGGCAACTATTTCCTGACCATCGTCATGGCCCAGTTCGGCGACGATGCGGTGGCGGCCTGGGCGGTGGTGGGGCGGCTGACGGTGCTGGCCTTTGGCGGCATCTTTGCCCTGTCAGGTGCCATCGGCGGCATCTTTGGCCAGAACTATGGCGCGGGGCATTACGCGCGGCTGCGCAGCACCTACCGCGACGCGCTGATCTTTTGCGCGGGCTACACGCTGGTGATGTGGGCCGTGCTGTGGGCCGCGACGCCGCTGGTGATCCAGGCCTTTGGTCTAACGGGGCAGGGGGCGGATGTGCTGCGTGCCTTTACCACCGTGGGTACCGCCGGGTTCATCTTTATCGGTGCGCTGTTCGTGTCGAATGCGGCCTTTAACAATCTGGGCAAGCCGATGTGGTCCACCGCCCTGGGCTGGATCAAGGACGGCGTGCTCAGCTGGCCCTTGGCGGCCCTGGCCGCGGGCAGCTTTGGCGCCGTGGGCGTCATCTATGGCCAGGCGGCGGCGGGGGCGCTGATGGGCGGGCTTGCAGCGCTTTGGGGCTGGCGCTATGTCGCGCGCCTGGGGCCAGCTGCGGACATCACCCCGCCCGCTCCCCGCCCCTGGCCCAATGCCGACAGATACCGGAGACGCTGATGCCCACATGGACCGCGCTGACCACCCTAAGGGGCAAGCCTGCCGCCGACACCCTTGGCACAGCCCTCGAAGCGTTGGAGCCTGCGCCCACCGGCGTGGGCGTGTTCGAGGTCGAAGACGGGTCTGGCCTGTGGGAGGTCGGCGCCTATTTCACCGATGCGCCCGACGACACGGCCCTGATGCTGCTGGCCGCGGCCTTTGACGCGCAGCCTTTCACCCTTTCGGAACTGCCGGAAACCGATTGGGTCGCCCATGTCAAACGCGAGCTGGCCCCGGTCGAGGCGGGCCGTTTTTTCGTTTATGGCGGGCATGATGCGGACAAGGTGCCGCCGGGCAAGCACGCGCTGCTGATTGAGGCGGCGATGGCCTTTGGCACCGGCCACCACAGCACGACACTGGGTTGCCTGCGGGCGCTGGATGCGCTGGCCGATGACGGGTTCACCGGCCGGGCGGTCGCCGATATCGGCTGTGGCACCGCGGTGCTGGCCATGGCCGCGGCCAAGCTGTGGCCCGAGACGATCATCGCCAGCGACATCGATGCCCAAGCGGTGGACGTGGCCGAGGCGAACCTGGCAGCCAATGACATGCAAGGCCAGGTGCAGGTGGTCGAGGCCGCAGGCTTTGACCATCCCGCCCTTGCCGGCCCGTTTAATCTAATCTTTGCCAATATCCTCAAAGGCCCTTTGATCGCCCTTGCCCCCGACCTGACGCAGCGGCTGTCGGCAGGGGGGTACGCGATTCTGTCGGGCATCCTGAACGAACAGGCCGATGAGGTGGCGGAGGTTTATACACAGGTTGGAAACAATGTGGCTCTGCGCCAAGAGATTGGTGAATGGACCACGCTGACGCTTCAAAAAAAGCCATAATTCGGCGCGGTTTTTAGAGGCATTTGACGCATTTGCCCCGGTTTTGCCACATTTGAAAGGCACCTTGATGCTCAGAAACCGGTGGGGGCCGTTTCGAATGTAACGAGGCTGCCATGGTTGAAACGCAAGCACATTTTCACAAGCGCCTGGGCGCATTGGGCCGCAAACATGCGGCGATGTCTCAGGGCTATACCACCCAGTTGCGCGGTGACGGTCTGATCGTCGCCAAGCCCAAGCGGGCCAAGCGCCGCGGCGGCTTCCCGCTCAAAGGTCTGTTGCTGGTCGCCTTGGGCTTTTTCCTGTTCAAGGCGTTCATGCTGTCGTCGATGGGCGAGATTACCTATAACGAACGGGTCGAAAAGCTGGCCCAAGGCACGCAGATCGAACAGGGCGGCGCCTATGCGATGCAGATTGATCCGCTGACTGCGTTTTTGGCGGAATACCTGGCGCCGCTGACGAACTGATCCGGCGCTCTCACACGACCCTCTCCAAAGAAAAGACCTCTCCAACGAAAAAGCCGCGAGACTTCAGTCTCGCGGCTTTGCCTGTTTCCAGGCCGATCCGAAGGGGAGAATTCGGAAGGTTCAGTGGCCGTTGGCCACGTCGTCGATGTCGCCACGGACCAGACCGATATCGTCCAGTTCACGGTCTGTCAGCGAAGAAAGCGCGTTGCGGGTCACGCGGGCGTCGTTCCAGGCCACAACTTGGGCGACCAGGTTGGCAACTAAGCCTTTGATTTGGCCTGCAACAGGAGCAGCGCCATATGCGGGGCGGGTGGTGTCGAAAGCAGCCATTGCAGCAGTCCTTTTTTCGATGTGGTTAAGCCGATGTGTTCGGCGTCATGCCTGCCATTTAGGCAGAGTATGAACGCCCGACAACCAACGAAAAAAGCATATGTGCCATGCGCCGATTGCATATCTGAAATCAGCGTTAACATGCCGTAAAATATGACAAAATTGTGTCTCTCTGCGTGTCGATTTCCGACCTGCAGGGGGCGTTTTTGACCCGCTTTTTGCGTCTCATGTCGCGCGCAGGAGGGTGCGTGTCGCAAATTGGCGCCTGGTGTTAACACTTGGCGGATGTTCGCCTTTCGTGCTAGTGGATTGAAAAAGCCGCAAGGCAGCAGGCGAGGGCAGACAAGATGCGCATTTTGGGGATTGATCCGGGCCTGCGGCACATGGGCTGGGGCATTATCGAGTCAGATGGGCCGCGGTTGCGCCATGTGGCCAACGGCATCTGCCATTCCGATGGGGACGATCTGGCCCGCCGGTTGCTTAGCCTTTTTGACCAACTGTGCGCCGTGATTGTCACCCACGCCCCCCAAGCGGCGGCGGTGGAACAGACCTTTGTCAACAAGGACGGCGCGGGTACGCTCAAGCTGGGACAGGCGCGCGGCATTGCGATGCTGGCGCCCGCGCAGGCGGGGCTGGCGGTGGGTGAATACGCGCCCAATGCGGTGAAAAAGACGGTTGTGGGCGTGGGCCATGCGGACAAGCGCCAGGTGGCCCATATGGTCCGCGTGCAACTGCCGGGGGTCGAGATTGCGGGGCCAGACGCAGCGGACGCGCTGGCCATCGCCATCTGCCATGCCCATCAGGGCGGGCTGAGTGCCACGTCGGGCCTGTCTGCCGCCATCGCCCGGGCGCGCGCATGATTGGCAAGCTGTCGGGCCGCATCGACTACCGCGCCACCGATCACGTGCTGATCGACGTGCGCGGGGTGGGGTACATCGTCTATTGCTCGGACCGAACGCTGGCCGCCCTGCCGCGCGTGGGCGAGGTCTGCGCGCTGTTTACCGATCTTGTGGTGCGCGAGGATCTGATGCAGCTCTTTGGCTTTCCCACGCTGGCGGAGAAAGAGTGGCACCGCCTGCTGATGTCGGTCCAGGGTGTGGGAGCCAAGGCGTCGCTGGCCATTCTGGGCACGCTGGGGCCCGACGGGGTCAGCCGCGCCATCGCTTTGGGTGACTGGAATGCGGTCAAGGCGGCCAAGGGCATCGGGCCGAAGATCGCGCAGCGCATCGTGCTGGATCTAAAGGACAAAGCGCCGGGCATCATGGCGATGGGCGGCACCGTGGCGGCGGCGTCCGGGGATGTCGTGGCCGAGGCGGAGGTGATCGAGACGATTGTGCCCGCCGCGGCACCGTCAACCGCGCAGGCGGATGCGCTGTCGGCCTTGGGCAATTTGGGTTATGGCCCGTCGGATGCGGCCGCAGCGGTGGCACAGGCGGCCGGCGCCGCACCCGAGGCGGACACGGCAACGCTGATCCGGGCGGCGTTGCAACTGCTCGCGCCCAAAGGCTAGAGGAGCGCGGACGACACGTCCGCCTTACGATTGGATGATGATGACCGACAGCTCTGATCCCACCCTGCGCGGCGCGCCTTTGCCGGACGACGATGCCAGCGGCTTTGACCGCGCGCTGCGTCCGCAGATGCTGGATGACTTTGTGGGCCAGGCCGAGGCGCGGGCGAACCTGCGGGTGTTCATCCAATCGGCCAAGCAGCGCGGCGAGGCGATGGACCACACGCTGTTTCACGGCCCCCCCGGCCTGGGCAAGACGACGCTGGCGCAGATCATGGCGCGCGAGTTGGGCGTCAGCTTTCGCATGACATCGGGGCCCGTGCTGGCCAAGGCAGGCGATCTGGCGGCGATCCTGACCAATCTTGAGGCGCGGGATGTCCTGTTCATCGACGAGATTCATCGCCTTAACCCGGCGGTCGAAGAGGTGCTGTACCCCGCCCTCGAAGATTTTGAACTGGACCTTGTTATCGGCGAGGGGCCTGCCGCGCGCACCGTGCGGATCGAGTTGCAGCCCTTTACCCTGGTCGGCGCTACCACGCGGATGGGGCTGCTGACGACGCCCTTGCGTGACCGGTTCGGTATCCCGACGCGGCTGCAGTTTTACACCGAGGATGAGCTGTTCACCATCGTGTCGCGCAATGCGCGGACGCTGGGCGCGCCTGCGGATGACGGCGGCGCGCGGGAGATTGCAAAGCGGGCGCGGGGGACGCCGCGGATTGCGGGGCGGCTGTTGCGGCGGGTCGTGGACTTTGCCGTCGTCGAGGGCGATGGCCGCGTCACCCAGGCGCTGGCCGATGCGGCACTGACCCGGTTGGGGGTCGATCATCTGGGCCTCGATGGGGCCGATCGCCGCTATCTTTCGTTGATGGCCGAACATTACGGCGGCGGCCCGGTGGGGGTCGAGACGTTGAGTGCCGCGCTGAGCGAGAGCCGCGATGCGCTGGAGGAGGTCATCGAGCCTTACCTTTTGCAGCAAGGGCTGATCCAGCGCACGCCGCGAGGCAGGTTGCTGGCCGCGCGGGCCTGGCGCCATCTGGGGCTGGAGGCGCCGCGGGGGCCGGGCGATCTGTTCGACACCCCCGCCGACACCCCAAGCGGTTGAGATCGCGCGGCCCCGGCGCTAGGTGTGCCCGGCGATAGAGGAGGCCGCGATGCGCCCGGACGAGATTGAAACCCTGTTTACCCGCGCGGGCGGCGATTTTGCCTTTGCCCGCTGGGGGCGGCCCTTGGCGCCGGTGGTGTTTGGTGTGCAAGATCAGACACTTGGTGTGGTCAAAGGCGCGATTGAGGCGGTCTGCCAGCTGGCGGGCCACGACGTGGCAGAGACCGATCCCGAGCTGGGATCGAACTTTATGTGGTTCTTTTTCCAGGACTGGGACGAGCTGCCGCAAGTGCCGGGATTGGACCGTTTGGTGCCCGATCTGGGCCCTTTGGTGGCGCGTCTGAAAGGGGCTGAGGCCAACCAGTATCGCATCTTTCGCTTTGACGACACGGGCGCTATTCAGGCCTGTTTTGTCTTTCTGCGCATGGACGATCATCTGGCCCGCGTGCCTGCGGAGACACTGGCGCTGAGCCAGGTTGTGCAGTCGATCTTGCTGTGGTCGGACCTGGCCTTTCGCGACCGGTCGCCGCTGGCCGTGGCGGGCGAGACGACGGTGTTGCGGCCTGACATTGCGGCGCTGATCCGGGCGGCCTACGATCCGGTTTTGCCCCCCGCGGCGCAGGATGCGAGCCATGCACTGCGCCTGTCGGCGCGGGTGGGGCAGCTGCAGTGACGCGCGCCAAACGGGGGCAAATGGATTTGCCATACTTTGTACAGAAACTGTCGGGTTTTGGGGCCGACACGGTCAGGCGCGCCACAGCACTTCGAACTAGGAGGTTCTTATGAAACCCATCGTCCTGTCGGCGCCGCTGCCGCGCAGCCTTGATCTGATCTTTACCCCCTCGGCCCGCGCGACGTTGCATGACCGGTACGACGTGATCGAAACGGACGAGGCGGCGCTGCCGCATCTTGAGGACGCGGTGCTGGGCGCGGCGCGCTATGTGCTGGGTCAGCCGCGGATCGACGCGGACACGCTGGCGCGGATGGAGAGCCTGCGCGCGGTGCTGAACGTGGAATCGAACCTGATCGACAACATGCCCTATGACCGCCTGTTCGAACGCGGCATTCACGTGCTGACCACCGGCGCCGTCTTTGCCATGCCGGTGGCCGAGATGGGGCTGGGCCTGGCGCTGGATCTGCTGCGTGGGATCACGGCGGCGGATGTGGCCTTTGCCAACGGGACCGAGCAGTGGGGCGGCGACGGCAATGCGGATGCGCGCCTGCTGACCGGGTCGGATGTGGGCATCATCGGCTATGGCGATCTGGGTCGGGCGCTGCGCCGGGTGCTGGCGGGGTTTAATTGTCGCATCCAGGTCTATGACCCCTGGTTGCCCGCGTCGCTGTTGGAAGAGGATGGGGTGATCCCCGCGCCGCTGCACAGGGTGCTGGCCGGGTCCGACGTCATCTTTGTCGTGGCGGCGGTCACGGCGGAGAACTGGCATTTCCTGGACGCCGACAGCTTTGCCGCGATGCGGCCCGGCACGCGGTTCATCCTGCTGTCGCGCGCGGATGTGGTGGATTTTGACGCGCTGGTCGCGGCAGTGCGCGGCGGTCACATCCTGGCGGCGAGCGATGTGTTCCCAGACGAGCCGCTGGCGCCCGATCATCCGGTGCGTAAGCTGCCAGGCTTTCTACGCTCGGCACACCGTGCGGGGGCGTTGGATGTCGCGTTCAAACGGATGGGCGATATGGTGCTGGAGGATATGGCGCTGATGGACCGGGGCCTGCCGCCGATGCGGTGCAAGCGGGCCGAGCGCGAGACGGCGCGGCGGATGCAGTCGAAACCGGTCGATGTGAACTGAGGCCGCGGTTGAAACCTGGACGGTCCCGCGTCAGGATGCGCCCATGACCCCGCACCGTTTTCCAGTGACCGTTTTTTACGAAGACACCGATATGGCAGGCGTCGTCTATTACGCCAATTACATGCGCTATATCGAACGCGCCCGGTCCACCATTGTCGAAGAGATCGGCCTGGACCAGAACGAGATGCGCGCGCGCGACCTCGTCTTTGTCGTCACGCGGGTCGAGGCGGATTACCTGAAACCTGCGCGCCTCGCCGACCGGTTGGAGGTGGTGACGACCCATCAGGCCCAGGGGCCGGTGCGCTGGACATTTGACCAAGAGGTGCAGCGCGGCGGCACGGTATTGTTCCGCGCCCATGTGGTGGCGGTCAGCATGACGACGGCGGGAAAACCCGTGCGCCTTCCCGCGGAAATCCGCGCAATGGGCACAAAATAAGGGTGTTCTGACGTCGAAGTGATAGCTTTCCCCTTGGGGCTGGCGTATGTTTGCGCCCAATAAGGGCCGAAAAACACGCCCACAGCAAAGAGCAGGCAGATGGAAGCAGACACCCTTGCCCTGGCGCACGAGATTGATTTCTCGATGTGGGGGCTGTTCATGCGTGCCACCCTGACGGTGAAGCTGGTGATGATCATGCTGATCATCGCCTCGTTCTGGTCTTGGGGCACGATCATTCAGAAATTGCTGGTCTATCGCCGGGCGCGCCGAGAGGCGGCGCGGTTTGACCGGGCGTTTTGGTCGGGCGAGCCGTTGGACGGTCTGTTCGAGCAGATCGGGCCGGAGCCGAAGGGGGCGTCGGAAAAGGTGTTTGCCGCCGGGATGATCGAGTGGCAGCGGTCGCACCGCGACGATGGCGGGCTGATTGCGGGCGCCACCGCGCGCATCGACCGCAGCATGGATGTGGCCATCACCAAAGAGGCCGAGCGGTTGCAGGGCGGGCTGACCGTGCTGGCGACGGTTGGGTCCTCGACCCCGTTCATTGGCCTCTTTGGCACGGTGATCGGGATCATGAACGCCTTTATCGAGATTGCAGAGCAGCAGAACACCAACCTGGCCGTCGTGGCGCCCGGGATCGCCGAGGCGCTGCTGGCCACGGGTTTGGGGCTGCTGGCCGCGATTCCGGCGGTCATCTTTTACAACAAGCTGAGCGCGGACAGTGATCGCATCGTCGCGGGGTACGAGGCGTTTTCGGACGAGTTCGCCACCATCCTCAGCCGCCAGTTGGACGGGTAAGCCATGGGCGCGGGTGTGGTGCAAAAGGATGGCGGAGGCGGGCGGCGGCGCAGGCGCAGCCGGTCGCGGCCGATGTCCGAGATCAACGTGACGCCCTTTGTGGACGTGATGCTGGTGCTGTTAATCATCTTTATGGTGGCCGCACCGCTGTTGACCGTGGGCGTGCCGGTCGAGCTGCCCAAGACTGCCGCCAGCGCCTTGCCCACCGATCAGGAGGAGCCGCTGACCATCACGGTGACGGCCCAAGGGTCGGTGCAGATCCAGACGACGGATGTGGCGCGCGATGCGCTGATTCCGCGCCTGCGCGCCATCGCGGCCGAGCGCAGCAGCGACCGGGTGTTTCTGCGCGCGGACGGAGCGGTGCCTTATGCCGAGGTGATGCAGGTAATGGGCGCGCTGAATGCGGGGGGCTTTTCCAACATTGGCCTGGTGACGGATATTGGCGGGCCGACCTTGGATGACGAAGGGCAGTAGCGCTTGCATGTCGGGCAGGTCATATCCGGGATCGGCCATGCGGGCCTGATCGGCTGGGTGCTGTTTGGCGGCACCTTCCAGGCCGAGCCATTGCCCTTTGAGGTGACGGAGGTGTCGGTGATTTCGACCGATGCGTTCAACGCGCTGCTCGCGCCGGGGCCTGCGCCCGCGACCGAGGTGGCCTTGCCCGCCGTGCCGGATGTGCCGCAGGTTGATCCCGCGCCGGTCGAGACGCCGGTGCCGGACGACGCGGTGGTGACCGAGGCGCCCGTGCCCGCGCCCGCGCCCGAGGTCGAAACCGTGCCCGAGGCGCCGCCTGCGCCGCCCGAGCCGGAGATTGCCGACACAGCGCCCGAACAGCCGCAGCCCCAAGAGCAGGCGGTGCTGGTGCCTGAGGTTGCCCCGCGCCCGATCCCCCGCCCGTCCGAGCGCATCGCGCCCGAGGCCGTGGCCCCGCCCGAGCCGGAGGTGGTCCCCGGTGAGGTTGAGCAGGAGGCCGTGACCGCCGACGAGGGCGCCGACACCCCGGCCGAGGAGCAAGAGGCCACAGCGCCCGAAGAGGCCGCGACCGAGATCGTGACCGAGGCCGAGGAGCCGAGCGGCGGGCCAACGGAATCTCTGCGCCCGCCCAGCCGCAGGCCCAGCCCGCCGGTGCAGACGGCAGAGCCTGCCGCGCCTGCGACCCCCACACCTGCGCCCGTCCCCGACACCGCAAGCGACGTCGAAGACGCCCTGCGCGCAGCCCTAGAAGGCGGCGGCGCAGCGGAAGTGCCGCAAGGCCCACCGCTGTCGGCGGGCGAAAAGGATGCGCTGCGCGTCGCCGTGTCGAACTGCTGGAACGTGGGATCGCTGTCGTCCGAGGCGTTGCAGACCACCGTTGTGGTGGCCGTGGACATGACCCAGGACGCCAAGCCCATCACCGCCTCGATCCGCATGCTGTCCAGCTCTGGCGGGTCGGCTGCGGCGGCAAATCAGGCATTCGAGGCCGCGCGCCGGGCAATCATCCGCTGCACGCGGGACGGCTATGGCCTGCCGGTTGAAAAATACGGCCAATGGAAAGAGATCGAGATGACGTTCAATCCCGAAAGGATGCGTATCAAATGATGGTTCGAGTGCTTTGCCTTTTGATGGCGCTGATAATCCCTGCCGCGACCCTGGCCCAGGACGGCCCCTTGCGGATCGAAATCACCGAGGGGGTGATCGAGCCTTTGCCGGTGGCGATCCCCGATCTGGTGGCCGAAACGCCCGGCAGCGCCGAGATGGGCGCGCAGCTGGCCCGGGTGATTGCCGCAGACCTCACGGGCACGGGTCTCTTTCGCGAATTGCCCGGCAACGCCTTTATCAGCCAGGTCACCGATTTTGCCGCGCCCGTGCAATATGCCGATTGGAAGGCGATCAATGCCCAGGCGCTGGTCACCGGCGCGGTGAATGTGCAGGGCAATCAGATCACGGTGAAATTTCGCCTCTATGACGTGTTTTCGGGCACCGAACTGGGCGAGGGGCTGCAATTTGCGGGCACCACGGATGGCTGGCGCCGTATCGCCCACAAGGTCGCCGATGTGGTCTATAGCCGGATCACGGGCGAGGGCGGCTATTTCGACAGCCGCGTGGTGTTCGTGAGCGAGACAGGCCCCAAGGACAACCGGCGCAAGCGCCTGGCGGTCATGGATTACGACGGGGCCAACGTACAATACCTGACCGGATCCGAGGCCATCGTGCTGGCGCCGCGGTTCTCTGCCAACGGCGACCGGGTGTTGTACACAAGCTATGAGACCGGGTTTCCCAAGATCTACGTGCTCGATGTGGGCAGCGTGCAGCGGCGGGTGCTGGAAAGCCAGCAAGGCACCATGAGCTTTGCCCCCCGCTTTGCCCCCAATGGGCGCACGGTGGTCTATTCGCTGTCCCAGGGCGCCAATACCGACATCTATGCCATGGACATCGCCACCGGGGCCGCGCGCCGGTTGACCAGCGCGCCGTCGATCGAGACCGCGCCCAGCTTTAGCCCCGATGGGGCGCAGATCGTGTTCGAAAGCGACCGGTCGGGCAGTCAGCAGCTCTATGTGATGCCCGCAGAGGGCGGCGAGGCGCGGCGCATTTCCTTTGGCGAGGGGCGCTATGGCACGCCGGTGTGGTCGCCGCGGGGCGATCTGATCGCCTTTACCAAGCAGTCGAAGGGGCGGTTTCATATCGGGGTGATGCGCACCGACGGGTCCGAGGAACGCCTGCTGACCGCGTCGTTTCTGGATGAGGGGCCGACCTGGTCGCCCAATGGCCGCGTGATCATGTTCGCGCGCGAGACCCAAGGCGCAGCGGGCCGGTCGACCCTGTATTCGGTGGACATCACGGGCCGCAACCTGCGCCCCGTACGCACGCCCGATGGTGGGTCGGACCCGTCCTGGGGGCCGCTTCAGCGATAAGGTCGCGTTTTCATGGCGCGCCGCGCGTGGTATACATTGAGGAAAAGAAACTGTGCCCATCGAAGGGCCGCACATTCCAAGAGAGGCACGAGCCCATGACACTGAAACCTACGATCCTGATGATCTGCGCCGCGCTGAGCGTCGCGGCCTGCACCAGCCCCAACCGGTTCGACAATGAGGGTGTGGGCGGCGCGGACCCCTTTGCCACGGGCACCGACCAGGTGGTGCCGGGCAGTGCCAGCGATCCGACCTCGGCTGCGTATTTCCAGCAGGCGGTGGGTGACCGGGTGCTGTTTGCCGTCGACCAGTCGACCCTGACGCCCGAAGGCCGTGCGACGCTGGACGGTCAGGCGACCTGGCTGCTGACCAATGCCGATTTCACCGCCGTCATCGAAGGCCACGCCGACGAGCAGGGTACGCGCGAGTACAACCTGGCGCTGGGCGCGCGCCGGGCCGATGCCGCGCGCAGCTATCTGGTCAGCCAGGGCGTGCCCTCGGGCCGCTTGCAGGTTGTAAGCTATGGCAAGGAACGCCCTATTGAAGTTTGCAGCGAAGAGGCGTGTTATGCCAAGAACCGGCGGGCGGTCACGGTGCTGGCGGCTGGGCTTTCTGGGTAGGGACGACATGTGATGGTCAGGCTGTGTGCGGTAGCAATTTTGGCGCTGGGACTGTTGGGCGCGGCCCCGGTGCGGGCGCAGGGCGACACCCTGGCCGACATTCGCCAAGAGCTGACGGTGCTGTACACAGAGGTGCAGCGCCTGAAACGCGAGCTGTCCACCACCGGCGGGGTCACGTCGCAGGTGGGCACGGGTGGTACGCTGGACCGTTTGAACGCCATTGAATTCGAGCTGCAGCGCCTGACCGGCAAGACTGAAGAATTGGAATTTCGCATTGGCCGCGTCGTGACCGACGGCACCAACCGCATCGGCGATCTGGAGTTTCGTTTGTGCGAGTTGGAGGCAGGCTGTGACATCGCGGCCTTGAGCGATACGCCCACCTTGGGCGGTGGCGCGGCGCCTGCCAGTCCCAACGTTGCACCCACGCCGCAGCCCGAAACGCAATTGGCAGCCCAGGAAGAGGCGGATTTCAAGCGGGCGCAGGAGGCGCTCGCAGCCCGTGACTTTCGCGCCGCCGCCGACCAGTTTGCGGCCTTTAATGAGACCTATCCGGGCGGCCCCCTTGCAATAGAGGCCGAGCTGCGCCGGGGCGAGGCGCTGGAAGGTTTGGGCGATGTGCGCGAGGGCGCGCGCGCCTATCTGAGCGCCTTTCGCCAGGATCAGACCGGTGCAAACGCGGCAGAGGCGCTGTGGCGCCTAGGCGCTGCGCTGGGCCGGTTGGGCCAGACGTCAGAGGCCTGCGTGACCTTGGGCGAGGTTGCGGTCCGCTTTCCCGGTACGGCGGCTGTGGCCGACGCGCAGGCGGCGATGCGCAACATTGGTTGCTCATAACCTATGATGGCAGCCCTTCTTGCGGCGGTCGAGGACCAGTTTTCTGGCCGCTTGCCGGATCGGTTGGGGGTCGCTGTGTCGGGCGGCGGCGACTCCGTGGCGCTGCTGGCTGTGTTGGCGGAATATGCGCGCCGGACGGGGATCGAGTTGAACGTGATCACCGTCGATCACGGGCTGCGGCCCGAGGCCAAGGACGAGGTGGCGCTTGTCACTGACTTATGCGCGCGCTGGGGTTTGGCGCATCATGTAGAGTATTGGACGGGCTGGGGCGGGGACGGCAACCTGCAGGCCGCGGCGCGCGATGCGCGATATGAGCTGATGGCCGACTGGGCATATGGCAACCAGATCAGCCATATCGCGCTGGGCCACACCGCCGACGACCAGGCCGAGACGTTTTTGATGCGCCTGGCGCGCGGGGCCGGTGTGGACGGGCTGAGTGCGATGGCGCCGCGCCGGGTGCGCCACGGGATCACCTGGGTCCGGCCCTTTCTGCGGATCGAGCGATCGGCCTTGCGCAGCTATCTGCGCGCCGCGCGCCTGGACTGGTGCGAGGACCCCAGCAACAACAACCGCGATTACGAACGCATCCGCGTGCGCGATGCGCTGACGGTGCTGGGCACGCTGGGTGTGCAGACCGAGACGCTGGTGGACGTGGCCGAGAACATGGCGCGGGCACGCGAGGCGCTGGATTGGCAGACGTTTTTGGCCGCCCGCGATGTGGCAAGCCTGGTGCATGGCATCGTGGCCTTTGACCTGCGCAAATACCGGATGCTGCCCGAAGAGATTGGCCGCCGTCTGCTGATCCACGCGATCACCTGGACCTCGGGCAGTGCCTATCCGCCGCGCCGCGATGCGGTGATCCGCACTCAGAAATCCGTGCGCGGTGGGCAAACGGCGACGCTGGATGGCTGCCAGATCTCGGTCGAGGGGAATGTCGCGTGGGTCTACCGCGAGCTGAACGCGATCCAGGATGTGGAATGCGAAGTGGGCGATATGTGGGACGATCGCTGGCTGGTCAGCGGGCCGGAGGATGACCCAGATCTGAAGGTGCGCGCGCTGGGCTATGACGCGCTGTCGGGCATCGAGGGGTGGCGCGAGCTGGGCCTGCCGCGCGCGGCCCTCGCCGCATCCCCTGCCGTATGGTACGATGACCAGCTGATTGCTGCCCCGATGGTCGGCCTGGACCCCGAATGGACGGCCGAGCCCGATGGCGGGCAGGATGCCTTTTTCGCCGCACTTTTATCGCATTGAACATGACGCCATCATCTCTATCTTATGTCCAACACCCCGGGCCACTGCCCGTGCGGTCGCATTATCGGGAGATTTTCCTTGGGAAACGCACGTAACATCGCCTTTTGGGTCGTTCTGTTCTTACTGATCCTGGCGCTATTCAACCTGTTTGGCGGGTCCGGCAACACGCTGCAAAGCCGCGAGATCAGCTATTCCGAGTTTGTGGACGCGGTCGAGGACGGATCGGTCAGCAACGTGACACTGGATGGCGAGCAGGTGCGGTTCCGCCGCGGGTCCGAAGATTTCGTGACCATCAAGCCCGAAGATGCCGAGGTGACCGATCTGTTGATCGCCAACGAAATCCCGGTGCGGGCCGAGCAGCAACAGCAGTCCGGTTTCCAAACCTTTATCGTGTCGCTGCTGCCCTTCCTGCTGCTGATCGGTGTGTGGATATACTTTATGAACCGCATGCAAGGCGGCGGCAAAGGTGGCGCCATGGGCTTTGGCAAGTCCAAGGCCAAGATGCTGACCGAAAAGCATGGCCGTGTGACGTTTGACGACGTAGCGGGCATTGACGAGGCCAAGGACGAGCTGGACGAGATCGTCGAGTTCCTGCGCAACCCGCAAAAGTTCAGCCGTCTGGGCGGCAAGATCCCCAAAGGCGCGCTGCTTGTTGGCCCTCCGGGCACCGGTAAGACGCTGCTGGCCCGTGCTGTGGCCGGCGAGGCCGGTGTGCCGTTCTTCACCATTTCGGGCTCTGACTTTGTCGAGATGTTCGTGGGTGTGGGTGCATCCCGTGTGCGCGACATGTTCGAGCAGGCCAAGAAAAACGCGCCCTGCATCGTGTTCATCGACGAGATCGACGCCGTGGGTCGCCACCGTGGCGCCGGATATGGCGGCGGCAATGACGAGCGTGAGCAGACGTTGAACCAGCTGCTGGTCGAGATGGACGGTTTTGAGGCCAATGAAGGCGTCATCATCATCGCGGCCACCAACCGTAAGGACGTGCTGGACCCCGCGCTGTTGCGCCCGGGCCGCTTTGACCGCCAGGTCACCGTGGGCAACCCCGACATCAAAGGCCGCGAGAAAATCTTGGGCGTGCATGCGCGCAAGACCCCGCTGGGCCCTGACGTTGACCTGCGCATCATCGCGCGCGGCACGCCGGGTTTCTCCGGTGCCGACCTCGCCAACCTGGTGAACGAGGCCGCGTTGATGGCTGCGCGTATCGGGCGCCGTTTTGTCACGATGCTGGATTTCGAAAGCGCCAAGGACAAGGTCATGATGGGGCCAGAGCGCCGCAGCATGGTCATGACGCCCGAGCAAAAGGAAATGACAGCCTATCACGAGGCGGGTCACGCCCTGGTTGGTCACCTGCTGCCGAAATGCGATCCGGTCTATAAGGCCACGATCATTCCGCGCGGCGGGGCCCTGGGCATGGTGATGAGCCTGCCCGAGATGGACCGGCTGAACATGTTCAAGGACGAATGCCACCAGCGTCTGGCCATGACCATGGCGGGCAAGGCGGCGGAAATCCACAAATACGGCCCCGATTCGGTGTCGAACGGCCCGGCGGGTGACATCCAGCAAGCCAGCGCGTTGGCGCGTGCGATGGTCCTGCAGTGGGGCATGTCGGACAAGGTCGGCAACATCGACTATTCCGAAGCGGCCCAAGGCTATCAGGGGAACACGGCGGGCTTCTCTGTCTCGGCCAACACCAAGGAGTTGGTGGAGCAAGAGGTGCAACGCTTTATCCAAGATGGGTATGAGTGGGCAAAGAAGGTGATCACCGAGAACGAGGAAGAGTTCGAGCGCTTGGCGCAGGGTCTGCTGGAATACGAGACGCTGACCGGTGAAGAGATCGAGCGCGTGATGCGTGGCGAGCCGCCGCACAGCCCGGATGACGAAGACGGTGGATCGAAGGTTGAGGACAAGAAACCCAGCCTGACGGCCATCCCGAAGGCCAAGAAGAAATCCGGTCCCTCGAGCGATGGCGGGATGGAGCCGGAGCCTGCGGGCTAAACGCAACGCCAACCTGAAAATAACGAAAGGCCCGCCGGATCGCGCGGGCCTTTTGCATTTGTGGCGCCGACAGATCACGGGTGTTGAAACGGGCGGCACAAATTGTCATTGGTGCGCCGCCCGCGCGGTGCGCTACGCCTGGGCCACGCTGTTGGAGAACGCCATGCCCGCCTTGAAACCCACCGAATTTACCGCCCGCATCACCTGGCTGGGGGTCGTGTCCGATCAGGGCGACACGCTGCGCTCTGAGCCGTTGGAGGCGGTGGAGGCGACGCTGGACGGCTTTCCCGGGGAGGCGCATGGCGGCGCGACCCGCCCGGCCTGCACCCGCGTGCGCACGCAATATGCGCGCGGCACGCCGATCCGCAATGTGCGCCAGTTGTCGATCCTAAGCGCCGAAGAGCTGGCCGCGATTGCCGCTGAGATGGGGCTGGAGCGGATCGACCCGGCTTGGGTCGGCGCGTCGATGGTGGTCGAGGGCATTCCCGACTTTACCCATGTGCCGCCGTCCTCGCGGTTAATGGCGCCCTCGGGCGCGGGCATTACGATCGATATGGAAAACCGGCCTTGCATCTATCCTGGCAAGGAGATCGAGCAGGAGGCCGCAGGCTTTGGCAAGCGGTTCAAACCGGCGGCGCAGGGGCGGCGCGGGGTGACCGCGTGGATCGAGTTTGGCGGACGTTTGGCGGTGGGCGACGCGCTGGTGCTGCATGTGCCGGATCAGCCCGTGTGGGCGCATCTGGCGGCGGCGCGCGCCTAAGGATCGCGCATCAAGATGCGCCTTACGCAGGCATTGGGCGCGGGTGTAAGGCGGACGTGTCGTCCGCGCCTCTTGATCTGGGCGGGCCGCTTCGTGCAGGGTCTCGCGAGACCAGCGGAGGGGGGCGCGGAGGTTGGACGTTTATCAGATTGCCGGGTTTGTGGGCGTTGCGTTTTATCTTGGCTCTTACGCGCTGTTGCAGCTGGGGATCGTGCGCGGCAACAGTTATCCCTATGCGCTGATGAACCTGGCGGGTGCGTCGCTGGTGTTGGTGTCGTTGGTCACGGGGTGGAACCTGTTTTCCGCGATCATCCAGATCAGTTGGATCACCCTGTCGGTCGTGGGCATTGCGCGGGTGTGGATCCTGACCCGCGGTTTGCGCTTTACCGAGGAGGAGGAGGCGCTGATTGCCGCGCATTTCCCGACCATGCGCCGGATCGACGCCAAAAAGCTGATGAAGGCGGGCCATTGGCGCGATGCATCGGCGGGGACGGAATTGACCCAGCAGGACCAGCCGGTCACGCAGCTAAGCTATCTCGCCGCCGGCGGGGTGGACATTGTGCTGGGCGGGCAGACCATTGCCGAGGTGGGGCCTGGGGGCCTGATTGGCGAGATGGGGTGCATGACCAGCGCGCCGGCCAGTGCGACGGTGCGGGTGAACCAGCCCACGCGCCTTTTCGCCATATCGTCGGACACGCTGCGCCACCTGGTCAAGCGGAACGCCGATTTTGGCCCGCATCTGGAATACGCCTTTTCCGGCAATACCCGGGCCAAGCTGATGGCGACCAATGCGCGCCTACAGCAGGAACTGGATGCGCGAAACGTTGTTGCCGAGGCGGGGTGACCGTTTCCGAAATGAAACCCGCGCGCGCCATTGGGCCGCTCTGCATCGCTGAAATGTCGGATTCGCGCGCATCCTCTCTAGGCACACGGCTGTATGCAGGCCACGACGTTACTGCCCAACCAGGACCGCAGGGAGCACCATGGCCTATAAATCCGACATCGAAATCGCACGTGAGGCGCAGAAGAAACCGATCCAAGAGATCGGGGCCAAGTTGGGCATCGACAGCGGCGATCTGCTGCCCTACGGCCACGACAAGGCCAAGGTCAGCCAGTCGTTCATCAACTCGGTCCAGAACCGCGCCGATGGCAAGCTGATCCTGGTGACGGCGATCAACCCGACGCCTGCGGGCGAGGGCAAGACGACGACGACCGTCGGTCTGGGCGACGGGTTGAACCACATTGGCAAGAATGCGTGCGTGTGTATCCGCGAGGCGTCGCTTGGCCCGAATTTCGGCATGAAGGGCGGCGCGGCGGGGGGCGGCTATGCGCAGATCGTGCCCATGGAAGAGATGAACCTGCACTTCACCGGCGATTTCCACGCGATCACCTCGGCCCATGCGCTGCTGTCGGCGATGATCGACAACCACATCTATTGGGGCAACGAGTTGGAGATCGACACGCGCCGCGTCGTGTGGCGCCGGGTCGTGGACATGAACGACCGCGCGCTGCGCCAGATCACTGCGTCCCTGGGCGGCGTGGCCAACGGCTTTCCGCGCGAGGCGGGGTTCGACATCACCGTCGCGTCCGAAGTCATGGCGATCCTGTGTCTGGCGAATGATCTGCAGGACCTGCAAAAGCGTTTGGGCGACATGATCGTGGCCTATCGCCGCGACCGCAGCCCCGTCTTTGCCCGCGACATCAAGGCCGATGGCGCCATGACCGTCCTGCTGAAGGACGCGATGCAGCCGAACCTCGTGCAGACGCTGGAGAACAACCCGGCCTTCGTGCATGGCGGGCCCTTCGCGAACATCGCGCATGGCTGTAACTCGGTCATCGCCACGACCACGGCCCTGAAATTGGCCGATTACGTGGTGACCGAGGCGGGCTTTGGCGCTGATCTGGGCGCGGAGAAGTTCATGAACATCAAGTGCCGCAAGGCGGGCCTCGCTCCGTCGGTCGTGGTCTGCGTGGCCACGGTGCGCGCGATGAAGATGAATGGCGGCGTGGCCAAGGCCGATCTGGGCGCCGAGAATGTGGACGCGGTCAAGGCGGGCTGCCCGAACCTGGGCCGCCATATCGAGAACCTGAAATCCTTCGGCGTGCCGGTTGTCGTGGCGATCAACCACTTCGTCACCGACACCGATGCCGAGGTCGCGGCCATCCAGGAATATGTGGCAACCCACGGCGCCGAGGCGGCCCTGTCCAAGCATTGGGAATTCGGCTCGAAAGGCTCCGCCGATCTGGCGACCAAGGTGGCCGAACTGGCCGATGCGGAGGTCGCCAACTTCTCGCCCATCTACCCGGACGACATGCCGCTGGCCGAGAAGATTGAGACCATCGCCAAGCGCATCTACCGCGCGGACGAGGCGCTGATGGACCAGAAGATCCGCGATCAGCTGAAACTGTGGGAAGAGCAGGGCTATGGCCATCTGCCGGTTTGCATGGCCAAGACGCAATACTCATTCTCGACCGATCCGAACCTGCGCGGCGCGCCTACGGGGCACAGCGTTCCGGTCCGTGAGGTGCGCCTGTCAGCGGGCGCCGGGTTTATCGTCGCCGTCTGCGGTGAGATCATGACCATGCCCGGCCTGCCCCGCGTGCCGTCGGCCGAAAGCATCCGCCTGAATGACGATGGCCAAATCGAAGGGCTGTTCTAAACTGCATCACACCTGCACGGCCCCGTCACGTTTCGGCGACGGGGCCGTGCCGTGCATTGACCTGCCGTGTGGAACGCGGTCAGCGTGACCTGCATGACCGAGAGGAGGACCCCACAGATGACCCGTTGGATTTTTGCACTGCTTGCCCTGGCCTTCATGGCCCCCGCCGCCATGGCGCAAGAGCGGTATGAGGGGTATTATTACCCCGATGTCACCTCGCAAGAGCAGTTCACGCGGGTGATCCGCGAGGGGCAGGCGGCCAGCAAGGCGGTGCGCGTCGATTTCGTGACCAACCTGACGGCGGCGCAACTGGCCGCCCCTGAAAGCCCGCGCTTTGTGTTCTTTGCCAAGGGCAGTGATGCGCGGCATTTGAATGTGATCGCGCTGGATGATGACGTGTTTTCAACGCTGTACCGGGCCCGCGCGGTGCTGGCGCAGATGACGTCGAATATGCGCAACAACGACTATTTCCGCGCCCAGGGCCTGGAATTTGTCGCCACTTTTTACGACCTGCTGCAGATCATGGAATTCGACACGCTGGTGATCAGCGATGGCGAGACCTGGGCGCATCAGGTGAACTTTTACCGAGACTAGGAGACCCCGCCCATGAGCGCGACGACAATTGACGGCAAGGCCTTTGCGGCCAAGGTGCGTAGCGAGGTGGCGGGCCACGTCACGCGGTTGCAGGACGCGCACGGGGTAACCCCGGGCCTGGCCGTCATTCTGGTGGGCGAGGACCCGGCGAGCGAGGTCTATGTCGCGGCCAAGCACCGCCAAACGGTGGAGGTGGGCATGGCGTCCTTCGAACACAAGCTGCCCGCAGATGTGTCCGAAGCGGAATTGTTTGCGCTGATTGATCAGTTGAATGCAGACCCGACAGTGCACGGCATTCTGTGTCAGTTCCCGGTGCCCGATCATCTGGACGAACGGGCCGTGGTGGCGCGCATTGATCCCGCCAAGGATGTGGACGGGTTGAGCGTGGTTAACGCGGGCCTGCTGGCCAGCGGCGAGACGGGGCTGGTGTCGTGCACGCCACTGGGCTGTCTGATGCTGCTGCGCGATCAGTTGGGCAATATGTCGGGGCTGGAGGCCGTGGTGATTGGCCGGTCGAACCTGTTTGGCAAGCCGATGGGACAGTTGCTGCTGCGCGAGAATTGCACGGTGACGATTGCGCATTCGCGGACCAAGGACCTGGCCGCCGTGTGCCGTCGGGCCGACATTCTGGTGGCGGCCGTGGGCCGGGCCGAGATGGTGCAGGCGGATTGGATCAAGCCCGGCGCCACAGTGATCGACGTGGGCATCACCCGCGTGCCGCATCCCGACAAACCGGGCAAGACCAAGCTGCTGGGCGATGTGGATTTTGCGCAGGCGTTGACTGTGGCCAAGGCTGTGACGCCCGTGCCGGGCGGCGTGGGGCCGATGACCATCGCCTGCCTTCTGGCCAACACGATCACGGCCTGCTGCCGCGCCCATGGGTTGCCCGCGCCCGAGGGCCTGACCGCCTAGCGCGGCATGGGCACCATCAGCGGGCGCACGCCGGTCATGATGGCCCGCGCGTCGGGCCGCATGATCCGTGTGAGCACCGGATCGTGGCTGCGCAGCCCGCCGGTATAGGTGCCGTAAGCGGGCAGGATCACTCTGTCACTGTCGACCAGAAAGGCAGGGCGCGTGACGCTGCGCGCGCGGGTGGGCAGCGTGGCCTTTGGGTGGTAATGGCCTGAAACCTCGCCGCGTTCGCCGGGTTGTGCGATGTGGCGAAAGACCAGCGGCGCGAGCGTCAGTTCGGCCAGGTGGGTGCCGCCATATTCGATGGGGCCGGGATCGTGGTTGCCTTCGATCCAGACCCAGCGCCGCCCGGCTTGAAGCCGGGTGATCCAGAGCCGTTCGTCTTCGGGAAGGGCCTGCGCCGCAGCGAGGTCATCGAAGCTGTCGCCGAGGCAGATGACAGTGCGTGCGCCCGTGGCGTCGAGGTCGGCGGCGAGGCGGGCGAGGGTATCGCGCGTCTCATACGGGGGCAGGTGACCACCGCCGCGCCGGGCGATGCGTTCGGATTTGCCTAGGTGCAGGTCGGAGACGCACAGGAGCGCCTGGTCGGGCCAGTAGAGCGCGCCGGAGCCCATGGCCTTGAGCGCGGCGCCGCGGAGGAAGAGATCGCAGGTGTTCATACTTTGTTCATAGTTGCAGGCAGGGCGCGCATCAAGATGCGCCTTACGATTCTGGGGCGCTGCCCCAGACCCCGAGGTATTTTTGGTCAGAAGAAACGAGGCGCGTTAGAAAGGCACGCGCCATTCGCGCCTTTTCGGCTCGGGCGGCAGGCCTGCCTTGGTCATCAGGCGGTCGGCCTCTTCTGCAAGTAGTTTTTCCTCGGCCAGGCCCTTGATGGGCACGCGGCCGACTTCGAGCATCAGCGGGGCGGCGAGCGGGGTGACACGTTTGTGTTCAATGAGATCGATGCGGTCGCCGATCCGGGCGCACATTTCCTCGATCCGGCCAAAGTCGACGAGGCCGCGCATCGCCTCTTGCCTGGTGATGTGCAGCATGAGGTGGTCGGGGTCGTATTTGGCGAGCGTGTCGTAGAGGATGTCGGATGAGAACGTGGCCTGCCTGCCCGTTTTGCGGTTTGACGGCAGGTTGCGTTCGATCAGGCCCGCGATGGTGGCCGAGGCGCGGAAGGTGCGTTTCATCACCGCGTTGCCGGCCAGCCAGGTGTCGAGGCCCGTGCGCAGGGCCTCGATGTCGAACAGCGGCGCGGGGTCGGTGATTTTGTCGAGGCCCCAGATCAGGGTAGCGTAGTCTGTGGCGAGAAAGCCCAGCGGGTTGAGGCCGGTTTCCTCCATCCGTTTGGTCAGGAGAAGTCCCAGTGTTTGCATGGCGTTACGTCCTGCAAAACCGTAGACGGCGGTGTGGATGCGGTTGTCGTGCGGGAAGCTTTCGATCAGCAGCCGGCCCGGTTCGGGCAGGCGGCTGACCTTGCGTTGCAGGGCGAGCCATTCGGCGGTGTGTGGCGGCAGGGCGGGCCATGTGTCGTGTTGAAACATCTCGATAATGCGGTGGCTGAGCTGGGTCGAGGTGGCGAATTTGGTGCCGAGGAAGGTGGCGATTTTGGGCTTCTTCGCGGCGTCGCGGGTCACTTGGACGGTCATTTCGCGCAAAGAGTCGTACCGCACGATCTGGCCACCGATGAGGAAGGTGTCGCCTTTGGTCAGGGTGGCGGCAAAGCCTTCTTCGATCTCGCCCAGGGGTTTGCCGCCGCGCCCCTTGAAGCGGACCTTGAGCGTGTCGGTGTCCTGGATCGTGCCGATGTTCATGCGGATGCGTTGCGTGCTGCGTGGGTCGCGCAACTGCCAGAGGCCGTCGGGGCGCTGCATCAACCGCTGCCATTGGTCGTAGGCGCGCAGGGCGTAGCCGCCGGTGGCGCAGAAGTCGAGGCAGGCGTCAAATTCGGCTTGGGTGAGGGCGGTGTAGGCGCCAGTGCTGACCACCTCGGCATAGAGGTCGGCGGCGTCGAACGGGCCTGCGCAGGCGCGGATCAGGATGTGCTGGCACAGCACGTCGCGGGGGCCGGGGCCGCGCGGGTCGCCGTCGAGCGCGCCTGCCTTGACCGCGTCGAGGGCGGCCACGCATTCCACCACCTCGAACCGGTTGGCGGGCACGAGCAGCGCCTTGGAAGGCGCGTTGTAGCGGTGGTTGGCGCGCCCGATGCGCTGGACCAGCCGCTTGACGTTTTTCGGCGCACCGACCTGGATGATCAGATCCACATCGCCCCAGTCGATGCCCAGATCGAGCGTGCCTGTGCAGACGATGGCCTTGAGTTGCCCGTCGACCATAGCCTGTTCGACCTTTTCGCGCTGCTGCCGGTCGAGGCTGCCGTGGTGGATGCCGATTGGCAGCGCGTCGTCGTTTGCCAGCCAGATATTGTGGAAATACAGTTCCGCCTGGGCGCGGGTGTTGTGGAAGATGAGCGTGGTTTTGTGCTTTTTGACCTCTTCCAGCACCGCGGGGATCGCGTATTTGCCGCCCGAGCCGGACCAAGGCGGGGCCTCGTCCGTGACCAGCATCTGGATGTCGGGCGGTGGGCCGGGGTCGGCGTGCAGGATGTCGCAACGGTCGGGATGCTTGGCCAGCAAGTGGGCGATGGCGGCGGGGTCCTCGACCGTGGCGGACAGGCCCACGCGTTTAAGGTCGGGCTTGAGCGCCTGCAGCCGTGACAGGGCGAGGAACATCTGGTCGCCGCGTTTTGATTCCGCCAGAGCGTGGATTTCATCGACGATCACCCGCTTGAGGCCTGCGAACATACGCGGCGCGTCCTCGTAGCTGGTGAGCAGCGCGAGGCTTTCCGGTGTGGTCAGCAGGATGTGGGGCGGGTCAGCGCGTTGGCGTTTCTTTTGCGTTTGCGACGTGTCGCCGGTGCGGTCCTCGATGCGGATGTCGAGGCCCATTTCCGCGACAGGCGTGCGCAGGTTGCGTTTGATGTCCGCCGCCAGCGCCTTGAGCGGAGAGATGTAGAGCGTGTGCAGGCCGTCATGGGCGCTGTCGGCGAGGTCGGCCAGCGTGGGCAGGAACCCTGCGAGCGTCTTGCCCCCGCCCGTGGGGGCGATCAGCAGCAGCGCTGGGTCGTCCGCGCGGTCGAGCATCGCTTGCTGGTGGGGGTGGATTGTCCAGCCTTTGGTGGCAAACCATTTGGTGAACATGTCGGGGAGCGTGGCCATGGCGCGCAATGTAGCGGCACCTGCGTGGGTGGGAAGTGCGGGAGCCTCCGGCGGGGATTTTTTTGGAACAGAGAAAGGACTTGGGACGGTGCGTGCCGGGGGTTGGGTGCGCGTATTTTGGTTTGAGTGAATGTTTAGCGGTTGGCTGCCCGCATGGGTTCTAGGGCGCGTATGTGGTCTTGGATCAGTTTGGGCAGATCGGTGCGCGCGCCTGCGGGGGCGGCGTCGAGGGCGGCGGCCACGTCTTTGACGAGGATGCCGATGGAGTTGTCGGGGGCATAGCCTGCTTGGGCGAACTCGATTTCGTCAAAGCCGGAGGCGAGCCAGTTTTGGCCCGACGAGGTGGCAATGAGCCCCAAAAGCCGGTCTTGGTCCAGGCCCGTGGCCTCGGCCCAATCGAGGACCAGACGGGTCATGGCCGTGTGCGAGGCGGCGAGCAGGTTGTTGAGCACCTTGGCCTGCATGCCCGCGCCGTAAGGGCCCATGTGGTGGAAGTATTTGCCCATCGCGCCCAAGAGCGGAAGCGCCTCGTCGATATCGCTTTGGACGCCGCCGAGCATGAAGCTGAGCCTGCGGTTTTCGGCGGCCACTTGGGCGCCGGACATCGGCGCGTCGATCAGCGTGATATGGGCGGGCACGCGGGTGCGCAGGTCTTGCACATAGCGTGGCGAGAGCGTGGAGCAGAGGAAGATGCGGCTGAGATGCGGGGCGGTTTGCACCAGGTTTTGCGCGCCAAACAGGAGCGCGTCGGTTTGAGCCGCGTCCCGCACGACCGACACCAGCGTGTCGAGCCGCGGCGCGAAGGCCATCACGTTGGTGGTGATGCGCGGATGGTCTTTGTCCTCGACATCAAAACCCATGGCCTGCGCGCCCGCGTCAAGAAGACCCGCCAACATCGGCGCGCCCATGCGCCCGCAGCCTGCCAGCCCAATCATTTGACGATATGTTCGTCCTTGACGAACATGTTGGCCCAGGCGCGGTCGATGAGGTCGGGGCGCATTTGCAAGGGAATGCCTTCGAAATTGCAGATGGCGACCATCTGGTCGACCAGGAAGTTCGGTTGGTAGTTGGCATAGACGTTGTCGATGGTCGGGTATTTGACCTTGAGCAGGTGAATGAGTGCCTCTTCGTTCAGGGCCATCCCCTTTTTCTTGGCGACCATGGCGAAGATTTTGAGGAAGTTGGCCTGGTTCGGCCCGTCGATTTTGATCTTGAAGAAGATCCGGCGCAGGGCGGCCTGGTCGAAGATTTCGTTGGGGTGGAAGTTGGTGGAGAAGACGACCAGCGTGTCGAACGGCACCTCGAACTTTTCGCCTGATTGGAGCGCGAGGATGTCCTTTGCCTCTTCCAGCGGGACGATCCAGCGGTTCACGAGCGCCTGGGGCGGCTCGGCCTGGCGGCCCAGGTCGTCGACGATGAAGATGCCGCCGGTGGATTTCAGCTGCAGAGGGGCCTGATAGGTGCGCGCGGTAGGGTTGTAGACCAGGTCGAGCATGTCGAGGCTGAGTTCACCGCCGGTGATCACCGTGGGCCGTTCGCATTTGACATAGCGCATGTCGTAGGGCGTGCGGCGCCGCAGGGCGGTGGGGTCTGGGGCCTCTTCCTTGGCCAGCACGTGCACGATGGGGTCAAAGACGGTGATGACCTGGCCTGCATATTCGATGGCGCGGGGGACATAAACGTTGTCACCCAGCGCGTCGCGGATGCCATTGGAGATCGAGGATTTACCGTTGCCGGGGGGGCCGTACATCAGGATCGAGCGGCCCGCGCTGACGGCGGGGCCCAGCTGGTCCAGTAGGTCGTCGGGCAGCACCAGGTGGCCCATGGCACCGGTCAGTTGCTGGCGCGTGACCATGATGTTGCGGATCGACTGGCGTTTGACCTGGGCGCGGTAGACCTCGAGCGGGACGGGCATGGCGCCGAAATATTCGGACTGCGACAGCGCGTCGAGCGCGCGGGCCTTGCCGGCATCGGTCAGCTGATAGCCCATTTCGTTGCCATTGTTGGCGTTGAGCGTGCCGGTCGCCTCCATCAGCCGTTGGTCGCGGCACATGTCGATCAGTTCCTGCACCACGGGGATGGGCAGACACAGTGCCACGCTGAGGTCCGAGACCATGTCGAGATTTTTACGAAAAATCGTTTTGATCAGGATGTCGCGCATCATGACCACGGGCAGTTGCATGTCTTGCAGCCGCTTGGGGGCGGGGGGTGCAATGACGTCGGAGACTTGCATATTCATCGGTATGTGCCTGCTGCTGCTTTATGCTTTGCCGCAGGGGTACCGGGGTTTTTCGGCCAAACTATGGCGTGATCAAGACCCGTGCAGGGCCGCGAGGATCAGGTAGAGCGCGAGGGTCGGCCCGAGGGCGAAGCCCATGGGAAACTTCTGGGCGTCCTGGCTCCAACTGTCCCAATTGGGGGCCATGCGGCGCAGGGCGGTCGCCTTGGCCAGGCGGTGGGCCACGTAGGCCGCCAAAAGGACGGCAAAAAAGAGGATCATCACCAGGCGGATGTCGCCGAGGGCCACGTAAGGCGCGGCGGCGGCGAGGAATTTGGCGTCGCCCGCGCCCATGACGCCCGCAGCGTTCAAGACCATGCACACGACCAGGACGATGCCCAGTTGCGCCAGTTGCCACAGGTAGGCCTCAAGCGGGAAGAGAAAGAGGCCCAGCACCACGAACACGCCCGCCATGGCCAGCACCGTCTTGTTGGTGATGCGCATGAAGGCCAGATCGGTATAGGCGGTGTAAAGGCAGAGCGGCACCAGAAACGGCAGGAACCACAGCGCCGCCTGGGCAGAGAGGGCCATGCCGCTTATCCGTTGGAATTGCCGTCAAGCGCGCGGAGCGAGCGCACGGCGGCCTCAAAATGTTGCGGGTGGGTGTCGATGGCTTCGCGCAGCAGGCCTTTGCCCGTTTGCACGTCGCCCTGTTTCACCGCTGTCAGGCCCATCGTGTGCAAAAGTTGCGCGCGTTCCGTCTGGTCCATCGGGATCACGGGCAGGGCATAGTTGCGTTGGGCACCGCGGGCGAGGATCAGGTTGTTTTTGGCCGTGAACAGCGTGGGATCCTGGCGGATGGCGTCGACAAACAGACGCTCGGCATCAGGAAAGTCGCCGCGCGTTAGTTTGGAATAGCCCCAGTTGTTCAGCACGCCCGAGGGCCGTGTCGTCAGGCCGACGGCGGTTTCATAGAAACTGTCGGCCTTTTTCCATTCCTTGTTGCTGTCGGCGATCAGCGCCTCGAGCCGGTAGCGTTTGAAGGTCTCGAAGGTGGGGGGCACCTTGTCCAGCTCTTCCTCGGCGCGGGCCCAGTCGCCTGCGCGCAGCAGGGCGTCGGCGTAATCGACGCGGTCGTCGCTGGTGGCCTCTTCAAATCCCACGACCTTGGCATAGGCGGGCACAGCCTCGGAATAGCGCTTGGCGCGGACCAGGCTGCCTGCCAGGCCGCGCTGGATGTCGATGCGGTCCGGGCTTTCTGCGGCGGTCCGTTGGAAATAGCTGACGGCCTCGTTCGGGTCGGCCACGGTCAGCATGACGTCGTTCAGGTTGCTTTCGTCGATGACGTTCACATCCTGAAAGGCGCGTTCGACGGTAGCCTCGGCCGCCTTTTCTTCGCATGCGGCGAGGGCCATGGCCCCGGCCAGGGAGACAGCCAAAAACACGTGTTGGCGCATGTTCTGCGTCCTTTTTCCTGCTCGTTCACGCCGCGCTATGGCTGCACGGTCGCATCCCTTCGCGCGCTGCGGTGTTGCAGGCGCACCCTCAGTTACCGCGAGCCTCTGGACGGGCCCGTCTTGTGTCTTACAATGCCGAACGGATCAGAAAGTCACTGCTGCCTCGGCGGACCAGTTTATACTGGCTCTCAGTCACTGGTACGGTATCAGAATTTTCCGATTTTGCGAGGGCTAAGCGCAAATTATCCCGGATAAGTGTGCTTTCTCCGTCATCTAGGGCGAAGGCGCGGCGCAAAATTTGCACCGCTTCGGCGGTTTGGCCGCGTTCCATGAGGACAACGCCCAGGTTGTTGAGGTCTTCGGGGTAGGGGTCGTATTCGGTGGTGGCGCGGCGCAGCAGCGTTTCGGCCTGGCCCAGGCGCCCAAGGCCCAGGTTTGCGGTGCCAAGACCGGACAGGATTTCAGCGTCGATGCCGCCGCGGTTGACGGCGGCGCGATTGAACGCGCGGATTGCCAATTCGAACTCGCCGGCGGCGATCAGGCGGTGCCCGACCTCGACCCCGTCGACGGTGTCGGCCTTGTGATCGACGCCGGGGGCAAAGGGGCCTGACTGCGACACGTCGATGTCGCGCGGGCTGCAGGCGGTTACGCCCAGCAAGAGGAAAAGGGCGCAGAGGCCCCGGATGCCTGTGATCATGTGGTTCTGGGCCACTTTTTATAAAAACTGCACCGCCCGGACGGACCCGGACGGTGCATGTGCCATACCACAGATGTGGGGGCTGTTCCTAGTTGCTCAAGTTGCCAAGTTGCGTGATGCCGTGCACCGAGGGGCCCACGAGGATGATCAAGAGCGGCGGGACCGTCAGCATCATGGTGGCGAGCGTCATCTTGGTGGGCAGCTTGTTGGCGGCCTCTTCGGCGCGCATGACGCGTTTGTCGCGCATCTCGCCGGCATAGACGCGCAGTGCCTCGGCGATCGAGGTGCCGAAGCTGGCCGATTGGACCAGCACGGTGACAAAGCTGGCCACGTCTTGCACGCCGCAGCGTTCGCCCATGTCGTTCAGCACGGTGACCTTGTCCTTGCCCGCCTTCATTTCATAGCTGACGACCATGAATTCGTCTGCCAGCGCCGGGTAGGAGGCGCGCAATTCGTTGGCCACGCGGGTGATCGACTGGTCCAGCGACTGGCCCGCCTCGACGCAGACAAGCATCATGTCGAGCGCGTCGGGGAAACCTTGGGTGATCTGCTCTTGCCGCTTGCCGACCCGTTTGGTGACCCAGTATTGCGGCAGGTAATAGCCGACGCCGCCAGGGCCGATGGTGTACATGATGATCTTTTGCGTGGTCATCCCGTCGGTGCCGACGATGAAGTTCACGTAAACCACGCCAAGGGCGAGGCCGAGCACGCCCAGGATGAACTGCGCCGCGTGGAACATGCGCACCGCGTCGCGCGACTGATAGCCCGCCTGGCGCAGGGTCAGCTGCCGTTTCGACAGCTCGGCCACGTCCTGCGGTTCGAGGAAGTTGGAAAAGCGTTCCAGCTGTTCGTTGCGCGCGCCCTGACGCAGCCGTTCCTTTTGGGCGCCGGTGGCCCCTGCGGTGCTGGCCTTTTTCAGCTTGCTCAGCGGGTCCTCGGGCTGGCGCATCATCATGATCACGACGATGGCGACCATCATGATACCCAGCACGCCAACGATGACGATGGGGCCAAGGGGGCCGAGGATGTCGGTGATGGGTTGGAACAGAGCGTCCATGTCGGTCTCCTCAGACTTTGATGTTGGTCAGCACGCGCATGACGTAAAGGTTGGCGCACAGAAAGATGCCGACGGCAAAGCAGGCGGGGATGAAGTAGGGGTGGTCGCGGACCTCGTCATAATAGCCGGGGTCGCTGACATTGATCACGACAAGCGCGACGATGGGGAAGGCGGACAGGAACTTGCCCGACCACTTGGCCTCGGCCGTGATCGCCTTGACCCGGCGGAAGAGGCGGAAGCGGGCGCGGATCACCTTGGCGAGCCCGGCAAGGATTTCGGCCAGGTTACCGCCCGATTGCTGCTGGATGGTCACGGCGACAGCGAGAAAGCGCAAGTCTTGCATGTCGAGCCGTTCGGCCATGTCCTTGAGCGCCTCGCCCACGTCGCGGCCAAAGGCGGATTCGTCAGCGATGACGCCGAATTCCGAGGCAAGCGGGTCTTTGACCTCTTTGGCGACGATTTGGATGGCCGAGCTGAACGGGTGGCCCACGCGAAGCGAGCGGACCATCAGTTCCACCGCGTCGGGCAATTGTTCTTCGATCATGCCGAGGCGTTTGCCCGCCTTGGACGAGACCCAGAAGTATACGGCGCCGATACCGATGCCCACGGACAGGACCAGCCGGGTGGGCGTGTCGGTGTCGGTGCCCACGCTGAGGCCCACAAATGCCACGGCGCTGAGGCCGCCCATGATCATGATCAGCTGTTGCGGGGTAAAGGCGATGGCCGCCTTTTGCGCCTTGTCGGCCAGCAGGGAATAGAGTGGGATGGACCGCGCGCCCATGTGCTGCTGCATCTCTTTGCGCAGCTGGTCGAGCACTTCCTCGCGCCGACCGCCGGCCTTGTTCAGCATTTCCAGGCGGCGGTTCACGCGGCTGTTCAGGCTGATGGATTTGCCGAAGGCGACCAGATAGATCCCTTCGACCAGCACTAGGACGCCGACGAAGATCAGGCCGTAGATAATTGGTTCTGCGCTCATTTCTTCAAGTCCTCAAGTAACGAAGTGGTAGGACATAAAACTCGTCCTTACTCGGCGGCGATGGGTTCGTAGATGCTGGCGGGCAGGTCATAGCCCCACAGACGGAACCGTTCGGAATAGTGCGACCGCACGCCGGTGGCGGTGAAGTGGCCGATGATCTTGTTTTCGGGCGTGAGGCCGACGCGCTGGAAGCGGAAGACCTCCTGCATCGAGATCACGTCGCCCTCCATCCCGGTGATTTCGGTGATCGAGGTCATGCGGCGCGACCCGTCCTGAAGACGCGAGGCCTGCACGATCAGGTTCACAGCCGAGGAAATCTGGCTGCGCACGGCCTTGATCGGCATTTCGATCCCCGCCATCGCGATCATGTTTTCCAGACGGCTGACACCGTCGCGGGCAGAGTTGGCGTGGATCGTGGTCATCGACCCGTCGTGGCCGGTGTTCATGGCCTGGAGCATGTCGATGACCTCCTCGCCGCGCGTCTCGCCCACGATGATGCGGTCGGGCCGCATCCGCAGGGCGTTTTTCAGACAGTCGCGTGGCGACACCTCGCCCTTGCCCTCGACGTTGGCGGGGCGGCTTTCCATCCGGCCCACATGGGTCTGTTGCAGTTGAAGTTCTGCGGTATCCTCGATCGTCAGGATGCGTTCGGCGTTGTCGATAAAGGACGACAGCGCGTTGAGCGTGGTCGTTTTACCAGACCCAGTACCGCCCGAGACGATCACATTCAGGCGCGTGGCGACGGCGGCCTGCAGGTAGGCGGCCATTTCTTCGGTAAAGGCGCCGAAGTTCACCAGGTCGTCGATGCCCAGCTTGTCCTTTTTGAATTTCCGAATGGACACCAGGCTGCCATCCACCGCGACGGGCGGCACCATGGCGTTAAAGCGCGAGCCGTCTTTAAGGCGGGCGTCGACATAAGGGTTTGATTCGTCCACGCGTCGGCCCACGGCGCTGACGATCTTGTCGATGATGCGCAGCAGGTGGCGTTCGTCTTTGAACGTGATGTCGGTCAGTTCCAGCTTGCCCGCGCGTTCGACAAAGATCTGCTGGGGGCCGTTGACCAGGATGTCGTTGACGCTGTCGTCTTTCAGCAGCGTCTCGAGCGGACCGAGGCCGGTGACCTCGTCAAACAGCTCTTGGTTCAGGGTCATCCGGTCTTCGCGACCCAGGATGATGTTTTTCTCTTCCAGCACCTCTGCGGCGATGGATTGGATTTCCTGGCGCAGGTCCTGTTCTGTCGCGCTTTCCAACGCGGCGAGGTTCAGGTTGTCCAGCAGGGCGCGGTGCAGTTCGAGCTTGATCTCGCCCATCCGCTCTTTCTTTTTGCGCTCTTTGTCCAACGGCGTGACGGTGGCGGCGGACGCGTTGGCCTTGCGCGCGATTTTGGGTGCCGCGGCTTGGGCCGTGGGCGCCTCAGACACTTTCGCAGCCGCGGGTGCGGCCTTGGGCGCTGGTGCAGCTTTTTTGTATTTCGAAAACATCGAGAAACCCCCGGGTTATCGGATCAGGCCGCTTTGGCCTGCTCCGCGCTTAATTCATGGATGGATGCGGCCAGCTTGGCGATTTCGCGGCGCAGCGGATTTTTAGCCGCCGATGTGGCCAAGGGCAGGCCGTGATCGGCCCCTTGGGTGATCGGCTTGCCGCCGTCGGGCAGCTGCACTTCGATCGAGATATCCAGGCTTTCGGCCAGCCGTTTGACCCGTGCCTTGCCGCCCAGATCGGTGAATTTGGGCGCGCGGTTCAGCACATAGCGCAGCTTTTCAATGGGCAAGTCTTCGGATTGGAGTGCGCGTTTGAAACGCAGCGTATTCTGCGCCGACCGCATGTCGAGTTCGAGTGTGGTGAAGTAGATATGCGCCTCGGACAGGACGGTTTCTGTCCATTGCACGAGGGTCGAGGGCATATCGACGACGACGTAGTCGAAATGCGCGCGGGCCATTTCGATCACGCGGCCGATATCCTCGGGTGTGATTAGGTCCAGCGGGATCATGTCGGCGGGTGCGGTCAGCACCTGCAGCTTTTCCTCGAAGGTCAGCAGCGACTGGCCAAAGATTTCGTCATCCATGGCCTCGGTATCCGACAGCATTTCGAACACGGCCTCGCGGCGGGGCAGGTCGAGATAGGTCGACGCGGTGCCGAATTGCAGGTCGAGGTCCAAAAGACAGACGCTGGGCGCCTCGCTGTCGCACAACAGCGCCAGTTCCCAGGCCAGGTTCACCGCCAGCGTGGTGGCGCCGGTGCCACCGGCGATGCCGTGCGCGACGAAAACGGCGCCCTGTTTGTTGGTGCCGGATTTCAGGCGGGCTGTTTGTTCGGTTTCGGCCGGTTGCGGCTGTTGGGCGGTGCGCAGCCGGTCGATGGCCATCTGCAATTCGCCTTCGGGCAGCGGGTAGGGGACAAATTCGTCAGCCCCTTTGCGCAAAAGCGTGTGCAGCGAGGCGGGTGTGACGTCTTCGGCGATCAGGATCACCTTGATGTCCTGGGCCTTGGCTTGGGTGATGATTTCGCCCATCAGGCCCAGGTTGTCCTCATCCACGTCGTCCAGGGCCAGTGCCATGAATTCGATTGTCTTGGCTTCGGGCTGGTTGATAAAGGCCAGCGCCTCGGCAAAGCCCAGATCACCCCAAGCCTCGCCCATGGCCAGTTCCATATCCTCGATCAACAGATCGAAGTTTTGCACGTCGCGACTGACCGTACAGGCCGCGATGGGTGCGGATTCTGGTTGCGGCATTACACTGCTCATGGCCCACTCGTCCTTTATTCCGGGGGCACGGCAGGGTGTGGGGCGCATTGCTGCGCCGCCTCTGCGGTGCCCGCGCCCGTCCGTGATGTCCGGGCATAGGTATCCTTAGGGGAGGTTGTCGCAGCCAATTCAGGCGAGATTTGGGCCAAAAAACCCCAATTGTAGGGTATCGCAGAACGATAAAGGGCACGGGGGCCTGATCGGCGCCGTGCCCTTCAACAATCGTTTTGCGCGTGCCTTACTGCTCGGTCCGCAGGTCCGAGCCGGTGATGCCGGTCAGGCCCGTGGGTGCCGTGCCCGAGGCCACGTAGTCGCGGTAGATGATTTGGGCGTATTTGCCGTCCAGCACGGTGGGGTGCGATTTCACAAAGCCGCTGACCTCGGTCACGGTGCGCCGGTTGCGGCGTTCGCGCCCTTGGGTCACGATCAGCGGCTGGGTCTCGCCAAAGGACGCCACCGCCTCGAGCCGGCTGCTGCTGATGCCTTGGCTGGTGAGGTAGTGAACGACCGCGTTGGCGCGCGCCAGGCCCAGCCGTTTGTTATAGCCGCTAGAGCCAACCGCATCCGTATGGCCGTAGACCCGGAAGCGGATTTCGGGGAATTGCCGGATCCAATGCGCCTGCTGGCGCAGAGCGTCGCGTGCGCCGGCATCCAGTTGCGCCGAGTTGAAGGCAAAGTTGACGGTTGTGATCACTTCGGAGGCGAAGCGGTTGGCCAGATCGAACGTATACTGGCGTTCGCCCGTCATGATCAGCGTGTTGTTGGCGGTGGCGTTGCCGAACTGGCCCGTATCGACCAGGGCGCCCGCCTCGCGGTAAAACTGGGTGTAGACCGGATCACTGGACGGGGCACAGGCGCCAAGCGCGAGCGATCCTGCCAATGTGACTGTGATGATCGGTTTCATGACCCTGTCCTTAATCCAACACGTAGCCATATGAGCCGGAGAAGTCCTGTTTGGCAACCTCGCCTGCGGCCCCTTGTCTGGGTGCGCGTGTGCCCGCGGCGGTGCGACCGTAAAGAAAGAGGTCGCGTTCGCTGGGCGGTTTGATCCGGTCGGTGGGCAGCGCCAGCACCTCGCCGCGCACGGGCGACACCAGGTGGGCGGTGATGATGATCACCAATTCGGTCTGTTCGCGCTGATACGAGGCCGAGCGGAAGAGGGCGCCCAACACCGGCACGTCGCCCAACCAGGGCAGTTGGCTGGTGTTGTCGTCAAAGTTGTCTTCCAAAAGGCCAGCGATGGCAAAGCTTTCGCCGTCGCGCATTTCGACGGTGGTCGATGTCTCGCGCCGCGAGAAGGCGTCGATCTCGAACCCGTTGACGGCAAAGCCGTTGGTCGGGTCGATGGCCGAAACGGCCGCTTCAAGCTCGAGGTTGATCAGGTCGCTGTCCACGACGCGGGGGATAAAGTTCAGCTCGATCCCGAAGGGTTTGAATTCAATTGTGATCACGCCGTTGTCTTGGCTGACGGGCACGGGGTATTCGCCACCGGCCAGGAATTTCGCCTCTTGCCCCGACAGGGCGACCAGGTTTGGTTCGGCCAGGGTGCGCACAACGCCTTTGGTTTCAAGGGCTTCCAGCAGCAGACCCACCTGGGTATTGCCCGCGTTAAAGCCAAAGAGCACGGCGCCTGCGTTTTCGTTCAGGGCCGGGATGCTGCCGCCCAGGCTGTTGGTGACGCCGCCCGAGCTGTTGGTGGTGCCAGTGCCGCCGTTCACGCCAACGTCGCCGGAAAAAAGCGTGCCGTTGAGCGCCAGCGACGAGCTGAGCGTTTTGGAGACCGAGCGGTTCATCTCGGCAAAGCGCACCTTGAGCATGACCTGCTGCACGCCTCCGACGCTCATCAGGTTGGACACGCGGCCTTCGGCATAGCGTTCGGCCAGGTCAAGCGCCCGTTGCAGGCGCGAGGCTGACGAGACGACGCCCGACAGCACGATGCCGTCATTGGCGGTGCGCACTTCGATCTTTTCGCCGGGCAGGATCTGGCGCAGCCGTTCCTTGAATTCGGAGATGTCGGCGGCGACGCGTACGTTCACGTTTGTAATGAGGCGCCCGTTTGCGTCGAGCAGCGTCAAGGTCGTGAGGCCAGGCGCCTTGCCCAGGACATAGATCGTCCGGTCGCTAAGCGATGAGATATCGGCGATGGCCGGGTTGGCGATGCTGAGTTCCGCGAACGCGGTATCGCTTTCCACCACAACGGCGCGATTCATCGGCACGTTCAGCGTCGATTCCGTCGCCTTGCGCACGACACGCAGGTTGTCGGCTTGGGCCATGTGCACCGCAATCGGCGTCATGGCGAGAGACAGCCCCAAGAGGGCCGCTTTGAGAGTTCCGTCAATGTTCATGTGACCTGCCCTTTTGATCACGCCTCGGTGTCGGGTCTTAGTGCCCGCGATAGTCTGTCGGGTCTTATTGCCCGGTTATGTGCAGGCGGTTTTCCTGCGATTTTCATCACCATGCGTCAATTCCGTTTTTATTGCAAGAATCAATGGGTTCAGGCGATTCGCTTATGTGGGCTAAGGGCAACAGGGGGGCAACGCGAAACCGGCGCCACCAAAGGGAGACGCCGGTGTAAGTGATTGAAATGCGATATCAGTTTGTGCAGGGGATCGGGATTTCGACCACTTCTGCGCCGCGACGGGTGCGGATGGAACAGGTCTTTTCCTCTTCCACTTCGGCCTTCACCTCTTGGGTTGCGATGCCCAACAGCGCGCGTTGATCCACCTCGATCGCGCTGGCGATGGTGTCATCCTCGGCGCCGACCAGCGACAGGGACAGACGTCCGGTGGATTGGGCCTGGGCCAGCGTGGCGACCTGTCCGGGGGCCACGGCCACGGTTACGGTCTGGGCGATGATCGCGCCATCCAGATCGCCTGCGGCGTTTTGGTCGATGGCAATCAGCTTGATGCCCGGTTCGATCAACTTGGTCACCTCGCCGCGATCCTGGCTCAACGACCGGTCGACGGCGCCGGTCCAATAGACGTCCACACGGTCGCCGGGGCGCAAAAAGCCCGACACACCCGAGGCCACGTCAACCTTGATCGCAAAGGCGCGCATGCCGCGTTCAAGACGCGAGGTCAGCCCCGCCTCTTCGCCCGGTTCGGTGACCTTGACAGCCAAGATCGCCTCGTCCTTTTCCATGGTGCGCAGCACGACGCGCTGCTCCGTCTCGCCCTCGGGGAAGAGGGGGTTTTCCTCGGTAAACACACCCTCGGGGATCGCGTTTTCCGGCCAATCGACCTTGCGTACGTCCTCTGCCGTCAACGCCTCACCATATTTCAGGGGGCGTTCGGCCACGTAGACGGGGATCGTCGGCACGATTTTTTCACGTTGGGCACGTTCCGCGGCCAGGGCCGTCTGGTATTGCCCGATGTAGTTCTTTGCCATGTAAACAGCACCACCCGCCAGCGCGATGCCAGCCAGTAGGACCAATCCGAAAACCATACGCATTTCAGTACCTCTAAGGTTGGGCCTTTGCCGCCGGAAGGGCGGGGACCTCTGGCGCCATATGTGACGTCAGATTGTGGCGATTTGAGGGAAAGCGGGTGAAGTTGCGGTGGCACTGCGCCAGCCGTTTGCAGAACAACAAAAAACCCGACCAATGGCCGGGTTTCGTCTGGGTCATCGTGATGGGATCAAAAGGTCCAGCCGGACATCAGCGCGGCGATCTTGTCGCCCAAGCCCACGGCGCCAGAGCGCATCGAGGCGACGATGGCAGCGGCGATGGCCACCACGCCTGCGCAAAGGACAACCCAATCCACCGTGACGGCGCCACGTTCTTCTTTCACAAATTTCTTCAGAAAACGTGGCATGGCAGGCACCTTGGATACGATTTGAAATACAAACGGGGTCAGAACAAAGGGGCCGCGCCCAGATGCGGTCGCGGCCCCCCGTAAGTCTTTAGACTGTCAGGTCAGACCAAACTTAGTTGGGGTCTTGGGCCTGCAGGAATGTGTCGGTTTTCGCTGTCAGAGCAGTCGAACCGGTTTCGATGGATGTGTAGGCTGCGACGGCCAGGCCAACCACGGCTGCGGTCAGCACAACCCAGTCAACAGTCACGGCACCGTTTTCGTCTTTGCGGAAGTTTTTGATGAACTTGATCATGATAGTGTCCCTCCAAAGGATCAGTAGATTTGCGTTTCAACCTCGCCGTCCGTAGTGTGGGCCGCTCTCTCTCATTGGCCCGTGTCCGACTTGGTATGACGCTATATAGCCGTTGGATTGGGGCACGAATTTGGCGGCAAATTGGGCTTTTCGCGGTTGCGGCAGGAATTTCCCATCGAAAATGCCAAGGTGCTGATTTTGTTCAGTTATCTTTTTTTAATTTGTGCCGTTCTCGATAAATTTTAGTGAATGGCGTGGCAAATGTGGCGATATCGCCATGTTTGAGGGCCGGATTACTGGTTTGGCGCGGCTTTTTTTGCGATACTGCGCGGGAAATCGGCCAAAGAGCCGGGCGCAGGAAAGAGAGCAGTGATCATGAAACGTCAGGTTTTGGCGGCTTTGGCCGTGTTCAGCGTCATGAGCGGGGAGGCGGTCGCGCAAGATCCGCCGCCTTTCGAGGATTTTTCGGCCAAGCGGGTAAAGCCGCCAGCCCCGGGCACGAAAAAGCGGATCACTATCCAGATTGAGCCGGAGGCGGAGGCATCCGTGGCGCGCGCGGCATCGCCCGACGCTGGGGCCGCGACGCCGCGGGCCACGCGCTATGATTGGTTCTGGTCCGACATCTCGCCCGCGCTGGCGGATGCGGGGCCGGGGCGGTTGGATGCGGCGATGCGTACGCTGGCGCGTGCCGAACAGCCGGTGCCTGTGCCGCGCCTTCAACAAATGCAAGCGTTGGCGCAGGCGCGGGGGATCGACATTTTGAAGGCGACCATTGGTACGGATGTGTCGCCTGCACTGGTTTTGGCGGTGATGATGGTGGAATCGGCCGGCAAGGTGGATGCCGTCAGTTCGGCTGGGGCCCAAGGGTTGATGCAGCTGATGCCCGCCACCGCCGCACGGTTTGGCGTGTCAGATAGCCTGGAGGCCGCGCAGAACATCGCGGGCGGGGTGAAGTATTTGGATTGGCTGATGGACACGTTTGAGCGTGATCCGGTTTTGGTGCTGGCCGGGTATAATGCCGGCGAAGGATCGGTGCGCAAACATGACGGCGTGCCGCCCTTTGCCGAGACGCGGGACTATGTGCCCAAAGTCCTTGCCACCTTTCAACTGGCGCGTGGTCTGTGCATCACGCCGCCCGAGTTGGTGACCGATGGCTGTGTGTTCGCCGCGATGAATTAGCGCGGAAGAATTTCTGTGAAATTCGAGACCATTTTCTGATGCAGAAAATGGGGCGCGCCGCTCAGAGGTTAAAGGCGTCGGCCCAGTCGGGGTGTTTGGCGCGCTGGGCGTTGACGAAGGGGCAGAGTGGCACGATTTTCCAGCCTTCGGCCCGGGCATCTGCAACCAACCGTTCGACCAGGCGCAGCCCGGTGCCTGTGCCGCGCAGCGCGTCAGGCACGCCGGTGTGGTCTGCGATACGGGTTTGGGGTGACAGGATCGAATAGGTCAGGTCCGCTTCGTGCCCATTGACGATCAGCACATAGCGGCCCTTGGTCTCGCCCTCTTCGCGGGTGATCTCTGGGTCAGACAAGGGTCGCTTGGGTGGCGGCGCGCAATTCGTCTTCGCTAACCCCCTCGGCGCATTCCACGATTTTCAACCCGCCCTCGACCACGTCGAGCACGCCGAGGTTCGTGATGATGCGGTCGACCACCGCCTTGCCGGTCAGCGGCAGCGTGCATGCCTTGAGCACCTTGCTGTCGCCATGCTTGTTCGTGTGGTCCATCACCACGACCACGCGGCCCACGCCAGCGACCAGGTCCATGGCGCCGCCCATCCCTTTGACCAGCTTGCCGGGGATCATCCAGTTGGCCAGATCGCCGTTTTCGGCCACTTCCATCGCGCCCAGGATCGCCATCGCGATCTTGCCGCCCCTGATCATGCCAAAGCTTTGCGCACTGTCGAAATAGGCGGTTTGCGGCAGTTCGGTGATTGTCTGCTTGCCCGCGTTGATCAGATCGGCGTCTTCGGTGCCTTCAATCGGGAACGGGCCCATGCCCAGCATGCCGTTTTCCGATTGCAGCGTGACCTCGATCCCTTCAGGAATATAGTTCGACACCAGGGTGGGGATGCCGATGCCGAGGTTGACATACCAGCCGTCTTCAAGCTCTTGCGCGGCGCGGGCCGCCATTTGGTTCCGATCCCAGGGCATGTGTCGTCCTTATTCGTCTGCGAGCGTTGCGCCCGCGGGCACGTCAATGGTGATAAAGCTGCCCGCAGCGCCGCGGCCCAGGTGCAGCGTGCCTTCGAGCCCTTCGATCAGGCCCGAGACGATGCGCCCGCCCACGGTGCGGCTGTCGGGCCAGTCCATGTCGGGGGGCACGCCCACGCCATCGTCCGACACGATCAGGCGCAGGCCGCCCGCGCTCAGCTGGCTCATCCGCACCTCGACCAGTCCGGTGTCGATCCGGTCAAAGGCGTGCTGAAAGGCGTTGGTCAACAGCTCTGACAACACCAGGCCCACGCGCGTCGCGGTCTCGATCGGGACTTCGAGCGGTTCGATCTGTAGCGACAGGCGGATGCCTGCGCGACCTTCGATGTGGCCGATGGCGGCAGCGAGGCGGGACAGGTAGCTGCCCAGCTGGATGCTGTCGCGGTTGGACTGGCGTTCGGCCAGTTTCATGTCTTCGTATAGCAGTTGCAGCGTCTCGATCCGACGAGTCAGCGCCTGAAAATCTTCGGGCACGGATGTCGTGCCGGATTGCTGGCGGATCATGCCGATGATCATCGACAGGTCAGAGGCCACGCGGTTCTGGATCTCGATCAGCTGGCTGTTGATCTCGTCGGCGCTGGTCGACATCTCGCTTTGGCGCAGCTCTTTCTGGATGCCGATGAAATACTGTGTCTGGCCGTTGTTGTCGTGCACGGGGGCCACGATCAGACGGTTCAAGAACGGCTCGCCATTGGCGCGGTAGTTCATGATGTCGACCGCGACGCTTTCCTCATTCTCGATCCCTGCGCGCAGCTTGTCCACATCGGCCTTGCGCGTCTCTTCGCCCTGCAAAAAGCGGCAGTTGCGCCCGATTGAGGACGACCGGGCGTAGCCCGTGCAGCGGGTGAAGGCCTGGTTGACGTAGACAATCGGATTGTCTTCCAGGTGCGGATTGGTCACGACCATCGCCACCTGAGCCCGGCTGAACCCGTCAAAGGCTTTGTCGTCTTGCAGCAGTTGTTCGATGGTGTCAGGCATGGCCTGGCTCCTTACGCGGCGCGGGTTGTCCGTTGTTCGATACGCTTTTCGTGGTCGCCCTGGATTAGGCGGTGGACGTAGATGCCGGGCAGGTGGATCGTGTCGGGATCCAGGCTGCCGGTGGGCACAATCTCTTCAACCTCGACTACGCAGACCTTGCCGCACATGGCGGCGGGCGGGTTAAAGTTGCGAGCAGTCTTGCGGAAGACGAGGTTGCCCGTGGCGTCCGCCTTCCAGGCTTTGACGATGGCGAGGTCGGCAAAGATGCCTTCCTCCATAATATACGTCTCGCCGTTGAAATCTTTGTGCTCTTTACCCTCGGCGATCACGGTGCCGACGCCTGTCTTGGTGTAAAAGCCCGGGATGCCGCAGCCGCCTGCGCGCATGCGTTCGGCCAGCGTGCCTTGGGGGTTGAACTCCAGCTCCAACTCGCCCGACAGGTATTGGCGCATGAACTCAGCATTCTCGCCCACATAGGACGAGATCATCTTTTTCACTTGGCGCGTTTGCAGCAGGATGCCGATGCCAAAGTCATCGACGCCGGCATTGTTCGAGGCAAAGGTCAGATCCTTGGTCCTGGCCTCTTTGATCGCGTCCAGCAGCAGTTCGGGGATGCCGCACAGGCCAAAGCCGCCCGCGGCGATGAACATCCCATCAAACAGCAATCCGTCCAAGGCCTCTGCCGCCGAGCCGTAGATCTTTTTCATGCGCACCCCCGAAAGTCCCGCTGGCGCGGGAGGTCCTGTCTGTTGTCTCAGTATGTGACGGTATGCAGGGCCAAAGTCAACGTAACGCCGTTTGTTTTGAGACCCGCCCCGACGCTTTCATCGCGCCTATGGCCCGTTTGCGGGGCGGGGAGAGGACGGGGTGCACTATAGCGCAATTCGTGCATCCGCGCTTGCGCCTTATTGGCTGTGATAGGCGCCAACTGTGCCGTCCAGGCCTGCCCGCATAAAGGGCGCGAAGTCGTCGCGCAGAAAGCGCGTGATGGCGGGGCGGGCGACAAAGATGCTGGGTTTGACATTGTAATCCCAGGTGACATCAACCGCGTCTGCCGACTGGGCAAAGGTGAACGCGCCCCAGATATGGTTGATCGCGCGGCCGCTTGGGGTGGTGATGTTCCAGATTTGGTAGGTAAAGGACGTATCGGTGTTGGTCAGCACGCGCTCATGCGCGCTGTAGCCGCCTGCCAGGTCCACGCGCCGGACGGCGCCGGGGTTGGGCCAGGTGCCTGACAGCACTTCGATCCCCTCGATGGCGGGAATGGCAGCGGTGGTTGCCACAAAATCGGTGATCGGGTTGCGGTCCATAAAGCTGCGGACTTGGGCCACCGTGCCCGTGAAGGTCGCGGTTTCGGTATTGGTCAAATACATTTTTTCCGAGGCCAGATCGGGGGGCGGGGGGACATCCGCGATGTCCTGGGCCACGGCCGTTGTCGGGAATTCGTGTGCGCCTTTGGCCGCGACGGACAGCGTGCCTGCGATCGGGGTCAGGATCAGCGCAAGTGCGAATATGGGGCGTGTGAGCATGGCAATCTCCATTATTACGAAAGTCGCAGTATTATATGCGAACTTCGTACTAAATGGAGGTGCCGCTTGCAGGTTCAAGTGCAATTGAGCAGAAAACAGCCATGACGAAGGATTGCAGACTGTTGGACTATGTCCGCACGCTGATGCGTGTGATGCTGGTGAGTGAGCGGACCGATCCCGCGCACCGGCACGTGATACGGTTCAATGCATTGGATTTTCATACCCTTGGCATGCTGCGCGAGGTCGAGCCGCTGCGGGCGACGGCCATTGCCGATGCGCTGGGCATTGCGCCCACGACGATCAGCAGTGTTGTGGGGCGGCTGATCAAACGCGGGCTGGTGGTGCGCCAGCAAAGCGATGCGGACAGGCGCGCCTATGACCTGCGGTTGTCAGCGGAAGGGCGGCGTGTGGCCGAAGCGATCCACGGTCAGGATCTGCGCAACATGAACCTGTTTCTCGCCGCCTTGAGTGCCGAGGATCAGGACAAGCTGCTCGACCTGCTGGGCGCCGTTGTCACGCATGTTGAAACGCTTGAACAGCGGTCAGGCTGATTTCTTTTTGGCCGCCGGTTTCTTGGCTGCAGCCTTTTTCGGCGCGGCCTTCTTCCGGGTCGTCTTTTTCGCCGGTGCCTTTTCGGCGATCAGTTGAACGGCCATGTCCATGGTCACATTTTCGGGCTCGGTTCCCTTGGGGATCGTGGCATTGACCTTGCCCCACTTGACGTAAGGGCCGTATTTGCCCTTCATCACGTTGACCGCCCCACCTTCGGACGGGTGTTCGCCCAACTCGTGCAACGGTTTCGCCGCGGCCCCGCGTCCACCCCGGCTGGCCAGCTTTTCGGCCAAGAGTTGCACGGCGCGGTTCATACCCACGGTCCAAACCTCGTCAATGCTTTCGAGGTTGGCGTTGGTGCCGCCCCGGTCCGACGTGCTTTCGGCGTGTTTCAGGTAGGGGCCATAGCGCCCGATATTGGCCCAGACCATCACACCGTCCTCGGGATGCGGCCCCACCTCGCGCGGCAGGGACAGCAGCATGACGGCGCGGTCCAGTTCCAGCTCTTCGGGTGCCCAATCCTTGGGGATCGACTGGCGGGGCGGCTTTTTGTTTTCTTCGGTCACCGCGCCGCGTTGGACGTAGGGGCCAAAGCGGCCTTTGAACACGCGGATTTCCTCGCCTTGGTCTTCACCCAACAGCTTGCCCTCGGGCGGGATCGCGCTGGCCTCCGCCTCTGGATCCGGCGGGCCGAAGGGGCGGGTATAGCGGCATTCGGGGTAATTCGAGCAGCCGATAAAGGCGCCGCCCGAGCGTGCGGTGCGCATCGACAGGCGTCCAAGTCCGCAATTCGGACACAGGCGCGGATCACCCCCGTCTTCCAGCGGCGGGAACAGGTGCGGCTCCAGCACGTCGTTGATCTTTTCCAGGACCTCCGTGATCCGCAACTCGCTCGTCTCGGCGATTGCGGCGGAAAAATCCTGCCAGAAGCGGCCCAACACGTCCTTGTAGTTGCGGTCGCCCGCGCTCACATCGTCTAGTTCTTCTTCGAGGCTGGCGGTGAAGTCATAGCCCACATAGCGGCGGAAATAGTTTTCCAGAAAGGCGATCACCAGCCGCCCTTTATCTTCGGGAATCAGGCGGTTGCGGTCTTTGCGGACATAGCCGCGGTCCTGAATCGTCGTGACGATGCTGGCATAGGTCGAGGGGCGGCCGATGCCCAGTTCTTCCATCCGCTTGACCAGCGTCGCCTCGGTGTAGCGGGGCGGCGGTTGGGTAAAGTGCTGTTCGGGCGTGACCGAGCGCTTGTCGGCGGGATCGCCCTCGGCGAGTTGCGGCAGGCGCTTGTCGTCGTCATCGACAACCTCGTCATCGCGGCCTTCCTCGTAGACCTTGAGAAAACCGTCAAACAGGATCACCTGGCCCGAAGCGCGCAGGCCCACCTGGCCATCGGCGCTGCCGATCTCGACCGTGGTACGCTCGAGCCGGGCGCCCTCCATCTGGCAGGCCAGCGTGCGTTTCCAGATCAGGTCATAGAGCTTGCGCTGGTCGTCATCGGTGATCTTCAGGCTTGCAGCATCGCGCGCCATGTCGGTGGGGCGGATGCATTCATGCGCCTCTTGGGCGTTTTTGGCCTTGTTTTTATAGATCCGCGGCTGCGCTGGGACGTAATCGGCGCCATAGCGGTCCTTGATCGCGTCGCGGGCCATGCCCACGGCCTCGGGGGCCATGTCGATGCCGTCGGTCCGCATGTAGGTGATATAGCCAGCCTCATAGAGCCGCTGGGCCGAACTCATCGTTTGACGTGCGCCCATGCCGAACTTGCGGCTTGCCTCTTGCTGCAGGGTCGAGGTCATAAAGGGGGCGGACGGGTTGCGCGACGCGGGCTTGGCCTCGACCGACTGGATTTTCAGATCGCGGCTGGTGATCGCCTGCTGCGCCATCTCGGCTTGGGTCTGGTTTTCGAGGTCGAATTTATCGAGCTTTTTGCCTGCAAGGCTAGTCAGCCGCGCCTCAAACTCTTGCCCGCGGGGGGAGGCGAGAACAGCCTTGACCGACCAATATTCCCGAGCGCGGAATGCCTCGATCTCCATCTCGCGTTCTGTCAGAATGCGCAGGCAGACCGATTGCACGCGTCCCGCGGATTTGGCGCCGGGCAGCTTGCGCCAAAGGACGGGCGAGAGGTTGAAACCCACCAGATAGTCGAGCGCGCGGCGGGCGAGATACGCCTCGACCAGGGGCATATCCACCTGGCGGGCATTTTTCATCGCCTCGTCCACGGCAGCCTTGGTGATGGCGTTGAAGGTCACGCGGCTGACCGGCGTGTCCTTCTTGATCGATTTGCGCTTGGTCAGCGTTTCCTGCAGGTGCCAACTGATCGCTTCGCCCTCGCGGTCGGGGTCAGTGGCGAGGATCAGGGCGTTGTCTTCTTTCAGCGCGTCTGCGATGGCCTTGACGTGTTTTTTGCTGTCGCTGGCGACCTCCCACAACATGTCGAACTCGTTGTCGGGATCGACCGATCCATCCTTGGGCGGCAGGTCGCGGACGTGGCCGTAGCTGGCCAAAACGGTATAGTTGTCGCCCAAATATTTGTTGATTGTCTTTGCTTTAGCAGGAGATTCGACAACGACGACAGGCATTTAACGGGTGCACCTCGGAGGGGGAAACTGGGTAGGTCTATGGCGGCGCAACATGTGGGGTGCAAGCGCTGATTGTCAACCAAGGCCGGTTGGGTGCGCTCAACTGGCGCGGGTCAAGAGCCCGCCTGGCGCGCGATCGATGCTCCCGTCAAGCTCTAGCTCGACCAGCACGGGGGCCACGGCAGAGGAGGGCGCGCCGAGGTCGCGGATCAGTTGATCTTCCGCCAGGGGCGAGGGGCCGAGCCGTGACAGAATTTGTTGGTGCAGCGCCGCGGTCTCGCGCAGCGACCGTGCCGGTGCCTGCGGTTCGGAAGGTGGGACCAGGGGCAATTCCGGGGCCGCAGGGGCGAGCGGGGCCAACGCCTCGAGCACGTCGTTTGCGTCCCGCACCAACAGTGCGCCATCGCGGATCAGCATATTGCAGCCCGAGGCGCGCGCATCCATCGGGTGACCGGGGACGGCAAACACATCGCGCCCCAGGTCCAGCGCATCGCGGGCGGTGATCAGGCTGCCAGACTTGGCCGCGGCCTCGACCACCACGGTGGCTTGGGCCAGGCCTGAGATGATGCGGTTGCGGGCGGGAAAGTGCCGCGCCATGGGTTGCAGGCCCATCGGTTGTTCGCTGATCCGCGCGCCTTGTGTGGCGATGTTCAGTGCAAGCTCGGCGTTCTCGGCCGGATAGATCGTGTCGACGCCGCCCGCCTGGACAGCGACGGTACCGGTTTCAAGCGCTGCCAGATGTGCCGCGGCATCAACGCCCCGGGCGAGGCCGGATACGATGACATAGCCCGCCGCGCCCAGATCACGCGCCAGCGCGCGCGCCATGCGGGTGCCAAGCGACGAGGCGTTGCGCGCGCCTACAAGGGCAATCATCGGCGTCTGGAGGATCGCGGGGTCGCCCAGGACCCACAGAAATGGTGGCGCGTCGGGCAAGTCGCGCAGCGCGGGGGGGTAGGCGGCAGCGCTTTGCGGGATAAGGCGGGCGCCAGCGGCGCGGCCTGCCTTCAGCTCGGCCTGCACGACGCCCTCGGGGCAGACCTCGTATTTCTCAACGCCGGCGGCGCGCGCTACCTCAGGCAGCGCGGCCAGCGCATTTTGCGCGGTGCCGTGTTCAATCAGCAAACGGTTATACGTAGAAATGCCAACCCGGCGTGAGCGCAACAGACGAAGACACGAGAAAATGTCATCTTCCGAGGTGGGTGGGAGTGGGGGGTGAGTGGAAGAAGGATGGGTATCCTTAACAGTCATCCGCGGCTCCGTCCGTTGCTAGGAATGTTGTAGGTCCGGCAGGGTTAACAGCAGGTGAACGCCACCGCTTCAATTTACATCGACAGGGTGGGCTTTTGATTTCTCAACAAAATTTCCGGGTCTTCGTGTCTGGCGGGAACACTTCGAGAACAGCGCAACAGCGCCGCCCTCCCCAAAAATAGCGAGTTTGGGGGCTAAGATGCTATGTCACAAGACATATTGCAGAATCACACGGGCCCAGCAGGGACCGTAGTCAGGCGGCAGACCCGCCAACCGTAAGGCCCCCGATCATCAGTGTCGGCTGACCGACACCCACCGGCACCCACTGGCCTGCCTTGCCACAATTGCCCATGCCCGGATCAAGCGCCATGTCGTTGCCAATTGCGCGGATGTGCTGCAGCGCGGTGGCGCCGTCGCCGATCAGCGTGGCCCCTTTGACCGGGGCGCCGACCTTGCCGTTTTCGACGCGGTAAGCCTCGGTGCAGGAAAACACGAACTTGCCATTGGTGATGTCCACCTGTCCGCCGCCAAAGCCCACGGCGTAGATGCCATCGCGCAGATCGGCCACGATATCGCCCGGCGCCGTGTCACCGCCCAGCATATAGGTATTCGTCATCCGTGGCATGGGGGCGTGCGCATAGCTTTGGCGGCGTCCGTTGCCGGTCGCGGGCACGCCCATCAGCCGCGCGTTTTGGCGGTCCTGCATATAGCCCACCAGAACGCCGTCCTCGATCAGCACGTTCTTGGCCGAGGGCGTGCCCTCGTCATCCACGGTGATCGACCCGCGCCGGTCGGGAATCGTCCCGTCGTCCAGCACGGTGACGCCTTGCGCCGCAATGCGCTGCCCCATCAGCCCGGCAAAGGCAGAGCTGCCCTTGCGGTTGAAATCACCCTCGAGCCCGTGGCCGATGGCCTCGTGCAGCAGAATGCCGGGCCAGCCAGGGCCGAGGACCACGTCCATTACACCCGCGGGGGCAGGCACGGCGTCGAGGTTTACGACCGCGATGCGCAGCGCCTCGCGGGCTTTGGCCTGCCAATCGGCGGGCAGCATCAGCCCGTCCAAGCCCAAGCGCCCACCACCCCCGGCCGAGCCGCTTTCGCGGCGGCCGTTCTGTTCGACGATGACCGAGATGTTTAGACGTGTCATGGGCCGCGTGTCGCGCACCGACAGCCCGTCGGGGCGCAAAATCTCGACCTCTTGCAGCGAGGCGCCGATAGAGGCGGAGACTTGGACCACCCGCGAATCAAGATCGCGCAGAAAGGCGTCGATGTCTTTCAACGTCTCTAATTTCACTGGAAAGGCCGCGCCCGCGATGGGGTCGTCGGCGGTATAGAGGTGCCGGTTGGTGGCCTTTGGTGCATCGGCCAGGGTGCCACCCCCATCACCTACGGCCAGGCGCGCGGTGTCGGACGCGCGGCGCAGTGCGGCCTCGGTGATTTCGGTGGAATGGGCGTAGCCCGCAACCTCCCCCCGCACCGCGCGCAGGCCAAAGCCCTGGGCGGCATCGTAACTGGCGGTCTTGAGACGCCCGTCATCGAACACCAGCGATTCCGACCGGCGGCGCTCAAAGAACAGCTCGCCATCGTCCGCGCCTTGCGTCGCGGCGCGCAGAATGTCGAGGGCGGCGTCGCGGTCCAGCTCGGTTTCGAGCGGGGCAAAGGGCGCGTCTGTCATGGGTCTCTCCTGTAAGCGGGGGCAGGGTTTTCCCGCGTGAAGCGTCCGTTTGACGCGCCCCTAAAGCCTTTATCTTGGGGTAAAGATATGATTGTAACTGCCAATAATACAACGGGAGGGTTTGCAGTGCGTGCATCCGCCATCCTTAGACCCGCAGATCGATCCAACAAGATCAGGACGACCAGATGAAAAAGTTTCTCTCGATTTCGGGCGTGCTCGGTGCTGTCACCGCCGCCCCTGCCTGGGCCCAAGATGGGCTTGAGGTGATTGGCCGCCCCGTAGACGGCGCCATGGGCTTTCAGCCCGCTGCCACGGAAATTGCCCGGCGCCTGCAGTGGCTGGACGGCATGATCCTGGTGATCATCACCTTGATCACGCTGTTTGTGGTTGCCCTGCTGGCTTGGGTCATCGTGCGCTACAACCGCACCCGCAACCCCGAACCTGCGTCATTTACCCACAACACGCCGGTTGAGGTTGCGTGGACGGTGGTGCCGATTGTGATCCTGGTCTTTATCGGTGCGTTTTCGCTGCCGACGCTGTTCCACCAGCAAGAGATCCCCGAGGCGGATGTGACCATCAAGGCCACAGGGTATCAGTGGTTCTGGGGCTACGAGTATGTGGACGAGGGCTTTGGCTTTGACAGCTACATGATCGGCGCACCTGCGACGGGCGGCGACAACTCTTTGACACCCGAAACCGAAGAGGCCTTGATCGAAGCGGGTTACAGCCGAGAGGATTTCCTGCTGGCGACGGACAATGCCGTTGTGATCCCGGTGAACAAGACCGTCGTGGTGCAAGTGACAGGTGCTGACGTGATCCACGCCTGGACCATCCCTGCTTTTGGCGTCAAGCAAGACGCTGTGCCGGGCCGCCTGGCTGAGCTGTGGTTCAAAGCCGAGCAGGAGGGCATCTATTTTGGTCAGTGTTCAGAACTGTGTGGCATCGCCCATGCTTACATGCCCATCACGGTCAAAGTCGTGAGCGAAGAGGCCTATGCCGCCTGGCTGGCCGAGGCGAAAGCCGAGTTTGCGGGTATCCCGCAGGCTTACGAAGTCGCATCGAATTAACGCACCAGCCTAACAGGCGGGGGAACCTCCCGCCTAAGCCTTTTTGCAGCGGTCAGGACCAACATGACAGACGCCAGTTACCAGCAGCAAACGCGTGAGGCCGAAGCGTCGCTAGGCGATTATTTTGCCCTGATGAAGCCGCGCGTGATGCAGTTGGTTGTGTTTACGGCGCTGGTTGGTCTGCTGGCGGCACCAGTGTCGGTGCACCCGGTCATCGCCTTTGCCTCGATCCTGTTTGTCGCCATCGGTGCCGGGGCTTCCGGTGCGCGGGTGCGCTGAACATGTGGTGGGACGCCGATATCGACGCAGTCATGCGCCGCACGGCCAAGCGCCCGATCCCGGCGGGCAAAGTCACCCCAGATGAGGCCAAGACGCTGGGCATCGCCCTGGCGGGCATGTCGGTGATGATGTTGGCGCTCAGCGCCAATCTGCTGGCCGCGGCGCTGTTGGCTTTCACCATCTTCTTCTATGCCGTCATTTATTCCATGTGGCTCAAACGCTCGACCCCGCAGAACATCGTTATCGGTGGCGCTGCAGGGGCCTTTCCGCCTGTCATCGGCTGGGTCATCGCGACCGGGTCGATGTCGGTTGAGGCGTGGCTGATGTTTGCGCTGATCTTTATGTGGACGCCGCCCCACTTTTGGGCTTTGGCGTTGTTCATGAAGTCGGATTACGACGATGCGGGCGTGCCGATGCTGACCGTGACGCATGGGCGTCGTGCCACGCGCACGCACATCTTGGCCTATACAATCCTTTTGGTCATCTTGGCCATTGGCACGGGCTTTACCGCCATCGGTGGCCCCGTCTACCTGGCTGCGGCCGTGGTCTTGAACGCCCTGTTCCTGAAGGGTGCCTGGGACATCTGGCGCCGGGACGAGGTGCAGGCCGAAGCGGATGACTACAAGACCGAAAAGGCGTTCTTCCGCCTGTCGTTGTGGTACCTTTTCCTGCACTTTGGCGCGATCCTGGCCGAGGCCGTGTTGCCCGCAGCCTGGGGGATTTGGGCATGAGCCTGCGCGCCGAACATGAGATTCACCAGCGCCGCAAAGGGCGCAATGTGGGCGTCGGCCTGATGTTGGCGGGGTTTGTGGTGCTGATCCTGGCGCTCACCTTCGTCAAGATCACAGGTGGCGATTTCGAACTTCCCCGGATCGAGGAGGGTCAATGATGCGCAAGCTGTTTGCAGGCCTGTCCGGGCCTCAAAAGACCGTTGCACAGACGCTGAGCCTGGTCGTCTTTATGGGCGGCCTGGCCTGGGCGTCGGTCCCCTTTTACGATTGGTTCTGCCGTGTGACCGGCTTTGGCGGCACGACGGGTGTCAGCGAGGTCGCGTCGGACGAGATCCTGGACCAGACGATCAAAATCCGCTTTGACGCGTCGCTGGAACGCAACATGCCTTGGAATTTCACCCCCGAGGTCCGCGAGATGGAGATGCGGATCGGCGAGACGGGCCTGGCGTTTTATGAAGCATACAACCCGACGGACAAGCCCGTCGCAGGCTCGGCCAGCTATAATGTGGCACCGTACGAGGCAGGCGGGTTCTTTTCCAAGATCGACTGCTTCTGCTTTGAAGAGCAGGTGCTGATGCCGGGCGAGCGGGTGATGATGCCCGTGACATTCTACGTCGACCCCGAGATCGTCACCGACCGCGACGCCAAATACCTGCACACGATCACTCTAAGCTACACCTTTTATGAAATTGACCTGCCCGAAGGCTATGCCGCGCTGGCGCAGGACACAGACACAAACCTGAACTGAGGGACGGGACATGGCCCACGCAAAAAATCACGACTATCACATTCTTGCGCCGTCAACCTGGCCGCTACTGGCGGCTATTGCGGGCTTTACGATGCTCTTTGGCGCTGTGGCGTGGATGTCCGGTGGCATGACCATCTTCTTCAAGTCGATCGAGCTGAGCGGCCCGTGGTTGTTCCTGATGGGCTTTGTCGCGGTGCTATACGTGATGTTCGGCTGGTGGGCCGACGTTGTGGCAGAAAGCCGGGTTGGCGATCACACGCCGGTTGTGCGCATCGGCCTGCGCTATGGCTTTATCCTCTTTATCATGTCCGAAGTGATGTTCTTTGCCGCCTGGTTCTGGTCGTTCTTCAAACATGCCATGTACCCGATGAGCGAGTATATCGGCACCGAATACATCCAGCCCGAGATTTATCACGTGGACGCGTTTCACCTGCCGCTGATCAACACGCTGGTCCTGCTGTTGTCGGGCTGCGCAGTGACCTGGGCGCACCACGCGCTGGTGCATGGGGGCGAGCGTAAGGACGTGGTCAATGGCCTGGCCATCGCGGTTGTCCTGGGTGTGCTGTTCACGTTCCTGCAGGGCTACGAATATTCTTACCTGCTGTACCAAGGGTGGGAATTTGGCGGCGACAAGTTCTTCTCGAACTTCTTTATGGCCACAGGCTTTCACGGCGTACACGTGATCATCGGCACGATCTTCCTGTTCGTGTGCCTGCTGCGCGCGATGAAGGGGCATTTCACCGCTGAAAAGCATATCGGGTTCGAGGCCGCCGCCTGGTACTGGCACTTTGTCGACGTGGTGTGGCTGTTTCTGTTCTTTGCGGTCTATATCTGGGGCGTGGGTCAGATGCCTGGCACGCACTAAGCGGACCGGGACACATCAAAGCAAAAGCGCGTGGCCTCGCCGCGCGCTTTTTGCGTGGCGGAGGTGACTATGCGGCTGTGGTTTAGCATCGTGGTGGGCGTGCTTGGCGTGGGCATCCTGCTGTCCTTGGGCATTTGGCAAGTCCAACGCCTGGCGTGGAAGCAGGACATGCTGGCCCGGATCGACGCAGAGATCAGCGCGGACCCGGTGCCCTTGGCGGCAGCGCTGACACCGACAATCCGCCGCTATGCGCCCGTCGAGGTGACCGGCACCTTTGGCGCGGATCACATCCGCATGCTGGCCTCGCGCAAATCCATCGGCCCGGTGCATCGCGTCATCCGCCCGTTCCAGACTGACGCCGGGCAGGCGGTGCTCATCGACACAGGCTGGGTGCGCAGCGCGGTGCCGATTGGGCCCGCGCCACAGGGGCGCCTCACGCTGACAGGCAATCTGGATGCGCCGCAAGAGGTCGATGGCTTTACACCTGACCCGGATCTGGACGGCAATCTGTGGTTTGCCCGCGACGTAGGCGCCATGGCGCAGGTGCTGGGCACGGATCCGGTTATGGTGGTGCTGCGCGATGCGCCGGAAATTGACCTTGGCGTGACGCCCTGGCCCGTAGACACCGCTGGTATTCCGAACGATCACCTGCAATACGCCATCACGTGGTTTTCGCTCGCTGCGATCTGGGTGGCGATGACCGCCTATTTTGTGCTGCGCACCCCCCGCAGCTCGGATCCGAAAGACTGATCGATGCGTTACATCTCGACCCGTGGCCAAGCCCCCGCACTGACCTTTGAAGACACGATGCTTACGGGCCTGGCCCGCGACGGGGGCCTTTACGTGCCCGAGACGATCCCGCAGCTGGACACGGATGCCATCGCGGCGTTGCACGGCCAGAGCTATGAAGACATCGCCTATACCGTGATGCGCCCCTTTGTTGGCGATACGTTCACCGATGCTGAGTTCCGCACTTGTATCGACAAGGCTTATGCAAGCTTTGGTCACGCCGCCCGCGCACCGCTGGTGCAGTTGGATCAGGGGCATTTCCTGCTCGAGCTGTTTCATGGGCCCACCTTGGCTTTCAAAGACTTCGCCATGCAATTGATCGGTCAGCTGTTCCAGACGGCGTTGGCGCGGCGGGGCGACCGGGTGACGATTGTGGGGGCCACCAGCGGCGACACCGGATCGGCCGCGATTGAGGCATTTCGCGGCCTCGACAACGTGGACGTCTTTATCCTCTACCCCCATGGCCGGGTCAGCGAGGTGCAGCGGCGGCAGATGACGACGCCCGTCGAGGACAACGTGCATGCGCTGGCGCTTGATGGCGATTTTGACGACTGCCAGGCGCGGCTGAAGGACATGTTCAACGACTTCGCGTTTCGCGATGGCGTGCGGCTGGCGGGCGTCAACTCGATCAACTGGGCGCGGGTGTTGGCGCAGGTGGTCTACTACTTCTCTGCCGCTGTCGCCCTGGGTGCCCCGCAGCGCCAGGTCAGCTTTACCGTGCCCACAGGCAATTTCGGCGACATCTTTGCCGGCTACATCGCCAAGCGTATGGGTCTGCCCATCGACAAGCTGGTGGTGGCCACAAACCAAAACGACATCCTGCACCGCTGTCTCAAAGGGCAGGGGTACCACAAGGGTGCCACGATCCCCTCGATCAGCCCGTCCATGGACATCCAGGTGAGTTCGAATTTCGAACGCGCGCTGTTTGACGCCTATGACCGGGATGGCGGCGCCGTGGCACAGCTGATGGACGCGCTGAAGGACGGCGGGTTTGAGGTGAGCCAGGGCGCGCTGCAGGCCTTGCAAGAGACATATGTGTCGGGCCGCGCGTCCGAAGACGAAACCAGCGCCCAGATCACCGCCTCGCTGCGTGACGCGTCAGAGCTGTTGTGCCCGCACTCGGCCATCGGCGTGCATGTGGCCGACGCGGTGCGCGTTCCCGGCACACCCATGATCACCCTCGCCACCGCGCACCCGGCCAAATTCCCTGCCGCGGTCGAAGCGGCAACAGGTGTGCATCCCCCCCTTCCCCCGCGCATGGCGGACCTGTATGAACGGCCAGAACGGCTGACCCGGGTGCCCAACGACCTCGGGGCGCTGAAGGACCATATTATCGCGCATCGCGCCCAGTGAGACTGCATTGACCACACAGACCCATCGCCTATCCAACGGATTTCGCATCGTCACAGAACATATGCCCGGGCTTGCCTCGGCGGCCATCGGGGTCTGGGTGGGCGCAGGCGCCCGCCACGAGGCGCCCGAACAGAACGGCATCGCGCATTTTCTGGAACACATGGCGTTCAAGGGGACCGAGCGCCGCTCGGCCTTGCAGATCGCCGAGGCGATCGAGGATGTCGGCGGCTATATCAACGCCTATACCAGCCGCGAGGTGACGGCCTATTACGCCCGTGTGCTACAGGATGACGTGCCGCTGGCGCTGGATGTGCTGGCCGACATTATGATGAACCCGGTCTTTGACCCGTCCGAGATCGAGGTCGAGCGTGGCGTAATCCTGCAAGAGATTGGCCAGGCGCTGGACACGCCCGACGACGTGATCTTTGACTGGTTACAAGAGCAGGCCTATCCCGAACAGCCGCTGGGCCGGACGATCCTGGGCCCGTCCGAACGTGTGTCGGCCTTTGGTCGCGCCGACCTGTCGCGTTTTGTAGCGCAGCATTATGGCCCCGAACAGATGATCCTGTCGGCGGCAGGGGCTGTGGACCACGACGCCATCGTGCGCTTGGCCGAGGACCTCTTTGGGCACCTGGCGCCGCGGCCCCTGCTGGTGGCGGACCCCGCACGCTTTTCCGGCGGCGAAGTGCGGCAAAGCAAGTCGCTGGAACAGGCGCATTTCGCGCTGGCCTTTGAAAGCCCGGGCTACCGGGACGATGCCATCTACACCGCGCAAATCTACGCCAGCGCCCTGGGCGGCGGCATGTCGAGCCGCCTGTTCCAAGAGGTGCGCGAAAACCGCGGTCTGTGCTACACCATCTTTGCCCAAGCCGGCGCGTATGCCGACACGGGCATGACGACGGTCTATGCAGGGACGTCTGCGGCGCAGATCGGCGATCTGGCGACGATCACCGTGGACGAGATGAAGCGCGCCGCGGACGACATGACCGATGCCGAGGTGCAGCGCGCGCGCGCGCAGATGAAGGCCGGGCTGCTGATGGGGCTGGAAAGCCCGTCGAACCGCGCCGAACGTCTGGCGCGGCTGGTCCAGATCTGGGACCGAGTGCCAGAGCTGCAGGAAACCGTCGCCTTGATCGACGCGGTCTGCCTGCAGGATGTGCGCCGTTTTGCCGAGCATATGGCGGGCCAGGCGCCGATGGCCATGGCGCTATACGGCCCGGTCGATCACGCGCCCACGCGCGAAGCGCTGCAGGCGCGCCGCGCCGCCTGATGCTGCTGGCCAAACGGAAACTGCGGATCGAGACGGAGCGGATGACGCTGCGCCCACCGACCCATTCCGACTTTCGCCCCTGGGCCGCGCTGCGCAGCGCAAGCGCGCAGCATCTGACCCCGTGGGAGCCCAGCTGGGCCCACGATCACCTGACGCGCAAGGCGTTCACCAACCGGGTCTATTGGGCACAACGGTCGGTGGCGTCGGGCACGGCCATGCCGCTTTTCCTCTACCGGCGGTCAGACGAGGTGCTGATCGGGGCCATCACACTGGACAACATCCGCCGCGGCCCGGCCCAGGCGGGCACGCTGGGCTATTGGACCGGCTCTGAATTTGCGCGCCAGGGCTATATGCGCGAGGCGATCCTGGCGGTCGTGCACTATGCATTTAATCGCCTCGACCTCAGCCGGATCGAGGCGGCCTGCCTGCCGGAAAACGTGGCTTCGCGCGGGTTGCTTGAGACCTGCGGCTTCAAATACGAAGGGGTCGCGCAAAGCTATCTGCAGATCGACGGGCGGTGGCGCACGCACGTGCTTTATGCCGCACTGCGCATCGACCGGCGCGGTCGGACCGACGCAGGCTAAAATTCTGACACAGAATTTATCCAAGACTTTTTTGTAAAAGTCTTGGCCCGCGCTAAAATCAGGTCATGCGCTTGATATTCGCCTGCCTTGCCTTGTGCCTCGCCCCGCTCACGCTGGCCGCCCAGACCCGCACGCCCAGCCACTGTATCGCCTTGGCGGGTGACATCGATGGCGCCACCTATCTGCACAAGGCCAGCTATGCCGACACCATCGCACCTGAAACGGTGCGCATCCATTACATCGCCCATGCGTCCTTTCTGATCCGCACGGCCGGTGGGCTGAATATGGTGACGGATTTCACAGGCTTTACCGGGTCGGCCTCGATGATCCCAGATGTCGTGACCATGAACCACGCCCATGACACCCATTGGACGGCCAATCCGGATCCTGCGATCCCGCATGTGCTGCCGGGCTGGGGCGACTTTGGCGAGGGCATTGATCACCGTGTCGATCTGGGCGAGGTGCTGATCCGCAACGTCTCGACCGACATCCGGTCGCAATGGTCGGGGGTCGAGACCAAGGGAAATTCGATCTTCGTGTTCGAGGTGGCGGGCCTGTGCATTGGCCATCTGGGCCACCTGCATCACGAACCCAATGCCGAGCAATATGCAGCCCTGGGCCGCCTCGATGTGGTCATGGCCGCGGTGGACGGGGGGATGACTGTCGATTTACCCACGATGATGCGCATCATCGACCGGCTGCGGTCTTCCATCGTAATTCCCATGCACTGGTTTGGGGAATACACGCTCGACACCTTCCTGACCGGCATGCGCGACCGGTTTCAGGTGGTCGAGGTGGGCGGGCCCGCGCTGGATGTCTCGCTTGACCGTTTGCCCAGCCGTCCGACCATCATGGTCTTACGCCCCGCGTGGTTAAGCGCGGCAGCGGAGTAGGCCGCGCGTCGCATTGCACCTGACTTGGGATTGATGCCACATGGTGCTGCCGTGCCAAGGGGGGACACCCGTGCTGAACAGCCTTACACCCGAGATCGACGCGCATTTGCGCGCGACCTTGCCCGCGGACCGCTTTGCCGCCGCCACCGCCGCGCATTTGGAAGAGCCGCGGGGGCGCTATGCGGGCCAGGCGGGGTTGCTGGCGAAACCGCACACGACCGAAGAGGTCGCGTGCTTGATCACCGCGGCTGCCGCCGCACGCGTGGCCGTTGTGCCCTATGGCGGCGGCACCGGCCTCGTGGGTGGGCAGGTGGCGCCCGATGGACCCGTGCCGCTGATCCTGTCGACTGAAAAGATGGCCGCGGTGCGCGACGTCTATCCCGCAGAGAATGTGCTGATCGCCGAGGCGGGTGTGATCCTGGCCGATGTCCAGGCCGCGGCCAAGGCGGCGGATCGCCTCTTCCCCCTCTCGCTCGCGGCAGAGGGCACGGCGCGCATTGGCGGCAACCTGGCCACCAATGCCGGGGGCACCGGCGTCTTGCGCTACGGCAATGCACGCGATCTGTGTTTGGGGGTCGAGGCGGTGCTGCCCGATGGTTCGATTTTTCATGGCCTCAGCCGTCTGCGCAAGGACAACACGGGCTATGATCTGCGCCACCTGCTGATCGGGGCCGAAGGCACGCTGGGCATCATCACCGCCGCAGCGCTAAAGCTGTTCCCGAGGCCTGCCCGCCATGGCACGGCGCTGCTGCAGGTGGCCTCGCCCGCCGCGGCTTTGACGCTGCTGTCGTTGGCGCGGGATGTGGCGGGCGAAGGCATCAGCGCGTTTGAGTTGATCCACCGCCAAGGCTTTGATTTCCTGGCTGAAACCCTGCCCGACATCCGCAACCCTTGGGCCACGACACCCGACTGGTGCGTGCTGATCGAGCTTGGGCTGTCCGGCCCCGTCGATCCCAGCGAAACCCTAGAGGTGCTGTTCGCCCGCGCGGTTGAGGCGGGGCTTGTCGACGACGGCATGATCGCCCAGAACGAGGCGCAGCGCCGCGATTTCTGGACCATCCGAGAGACGATCCCCGAGGCAAACCGCCGCATCGGCTCGGTCAGTTCCCACGACATCTCGGTGCCCTTGGGCGCGCTTGCCGATTTCATCGACGAAGGGGGCAAGCGGATCGCCGATCTGGGGGCGTTCCGTATCAACTGCTTTGGCCATGTGGGCGACGGCAACCTGCACTACAACGTCTTTCCCATGCCCGGCAAAACCCGCGCCGATCACCTGAAAGAGCGGGACCAGATCAAGCGCGTGGTGCACGATCTGGTGCATGAAATGGGCGGGTCGGTCAGTGCTGAACACGGTGTCGGACGGCTCAAGGTCGCGGACCTGGAGCGGTATGGCGATCCAACCAAGCTGGCCGCGATGCGTGCGATCAAGCAGGCGCTCGACCCGCATGGGATCATGAACCCGGGCGCCGTGCTACGCGCCTAAGGCTTAGCCCGCCATAAACCCGCCATCGACGCACAGCACATGGCCCACGACAAAGGCCGCCGCGTCCGAGGCGAGCCAGGCGACCGCTGCGGCCACTTCCTCTGGCGTGCCCATGCGGCGCAGGGGCAGTCCGGCGGCGACTGCGCGCATATCCATGACCTTGGAATTCAGCATCATGTCCGTCACGACCCGTCCCGGGGCGACAGCGTTGATGCGCACGCCGTCTTGGGCCACCTCCATCGCGGCCGCGCGGGTCATCGAGATCACCGCGGCCTTGGACGCGGAATAGAGCCCGAAGCCCGGGTTGGGGTTGCGCAGCCCGCTGACAGAGGCATTGACCACAATCGCGCCGCCGCCTTGGGCGATCATCGCGGGGATTTGGTGCCGCAACCCGTCGAGAACCGCGCGCACATTCGTGTCAAAGACCTGGGCATAGACCGCGTCGGGCTGCGTGTGAAGCGGCCCGCGCGCCTCTTGAAACCCGGCATTGTTGAAGGCGATGTCGAGCCGTCCGTGCCTGTCCAACAGATCGCCGTGCAGCCGTTCCATGGCTGCGGGGTCGCAGACGTCCATTGCCACCGCGTCGCCCGTCCCGCCCGCGGCGGTGATCAGGGCCAGCGTCTCGTCCAGCGCCTTTGCCCGGCGGCCAGTGATGGTCACATGCGCGCCGCGCTGCGCCAGATGCACCGCCGTGGCGCGCCCGATACCGCTGCCGCCGCCGGTGATCAGGGCGATTTTACCTGCGAAATCTGTCTCTGCCATGGCCTCGCTGGGTGCTCCTCGGTTTACCCGCTCAGCCTACGGCCAAAGCTTGTGCTAGGCACAGAGTGCGTTCACCCTGATAGGTAGGGCAGGCAGGTAATAGCCCAGAAACAAGGCACCGGCGCCTCAGTCGCCCTCGTAAGCGCAGAGCGCGTGCACTTCCATGCCCATTGCTTCCAACTTGGCCCGGCCGCCCAGATCGGGCAGGTCGACGACAAAGGCGCAAGAGATGATCTCGCCCCCCAGCCGCTCCACCAGCTTGATCCCCGCCTCAGCGGTGCCGCCGGTGGCCAGCAGGTCATCGACCAACAGGATCTTTTCCCCGGCCTTGATCGCGTCATCATGCAGCTCGACAATCGCCTCGCCATATTCGAGCGTGTAGGCTTGGCTGATCGTGGCACCGGGCAGCTTGCCCTTCTTGCGGATGGGTACAAAGCCAACGGACAACTGATGCGCGATGGCGCCGCCCAGGATAAACCCCCGCGCCTCAAGCCCCACAACCTTGTCGATCTGCAGCCCCGCATAGGGGTGCAGCATCTGGTCGATGGCCATGCGAAACCCGCGCGGATCGGCAAAAAGCGTGGTGACATCGCGGAACATGATCCCCTCATGCGGGAAATCGACGATGGTGCGGATATAGTCAGCGACGGATTTCATGTGGCTCTCCGAAGGGTGGCGGTCAGCATGCCCATGCCCACGAGTGTGGCGCCGCCTGCGCGCGTCAACCAAGTCAGGACCGCAGGGCGGTCGATCATCTGGCGCATGCGGTCGGCCAGCAGGGCGTAGGCCAAGGCGTTGAGGGCCGCGAGGGTGCAGAAGGTGCTGATCAGAATGACAAATTGCGGCACCAGCGGTGCGTCGGGGCGGATGAACTGGGGCACGAAGGCGATGAAAAAGGCGATGGATTTGGGGTTAAGCGCGGTCACAGCTGCGGCATGGCCAAAGACACTGCGCGCAGTGACCTGCGCCTGCGGCCGCGCCAAGCCTCGGGACGGGGCCGAGCGGATCAGCTTGATCCCCAACCAGATCAGATAGGCCGCGCCGACCCATTTTAGCACGACAAACAGCGTGGCCGAGGCCAATACCAGTGCGCCCAATCCCAGCAACGAGGCGGTCATTGCCACCAAATCGCCCAAGGCCACCCCTGCGGCAGAGGCCACGGCGACGGACCGGCCCTTGGATAGGGCATAGCTGAGCACCAAAAGGACGGTCGGCCCAGGGATCAGCAGCAGCGCGGTCGAGGCGGCGACGAAGGCCAGCCAAAGGTCAAAGGGCATCGGCGACCTTTCAGAGGATGCGGCCCGCCACAGCGTCCAGCTTGGCCATCAGGGCCGGGTCGCGGTGGTCGGGCTGGGTGAGGATGGCAAACTCAAGCGCGCGGTCGCAGCCATGCGGGCAGGGCGTGCGGTCGGCGCCCAAGAGGCTGGGCAGGCGCTTTACCAACGCGCGGCCTTTGTCGGCATTGCCCATCAGCGTCTGGATGATCTGCGTCACATCCACCTCGCCGTGATCGGGGTGCCAGCTGTCATAATCAGTGATCATCGCGACCGAGGCATAGCACAGCTCGGCCTCGCGGGCGAGTTTGGCCTCGGGCATGTTGGTCATCCCAATCACGTCCGCGCCCCAGCTTTCCCGGTACATCTTGGATTCCGCCAGGGTCGAGAATTGCGGGCCCTCCATCGCCAGATAGGTGCCTCCGGCATGCACGGTGATCCCAGCATCCTTGGCCGCCGTCACGCAGGCCTCGGACAGGCGCGGGCAGGTGGGGTGGGCGACGCTGACATGGGCGACACAGCCGGTGCCGAAAAAGGATTTCTCGCGCGCAAATGTCCGGTCAATGAACTGATCTACCACGACAAAATCGCCCGGCGCCATTTCTTCGCGAAAGCTGCCACAGGCCGAGACCGAGATGACGTCGGTGCAGCCCAGCCGCTTGAGCGCGTCGATATTGGCGCGATAGGGCACGGTGGTCGGGCTGTGCACATGGCCGCGCCCGTGGCGGGGCAGAAAGGCCATCGCGACGCCGTCGAGCGTGCCGGTCAGGATCTGATCCGAAGGCGCGCCCCAGGGGCTGTCAACACTGACCCAGGTCGCGTCCGCCAGCCCGTCGATGTCGTAGATGCCAGAGCCGCCGATGACGGCAATCTTGGTGTCGGTCATTGGGTCCTCTTTGGCGTGGCCTTGGATATGCTGCGGCGCAATACGCGCCATCCCCACCCGTACACCAGCCGCGCCCGGTGCGTACAGCCCCCACCGTGCGCTGGGGTGGCGTTGGACGCAACGGGCGTGGTTATGGCTGGATCAACTGGCGGAGTCCGTGGCGCAGAAAATCCCGCGTGTCGGTGATGTCCTCGGCCGAGCGGCAAATTTGCTGTTCAAGTTCAAGCACGCTGATCCCGTGGATCAGCGCCCAGACCGTGTTGATCAGCGCGTCAAACCGCGCGTCGGACATGCCGGGATCGGTGGCGCGCACCGCGTGCTGTAACAGGTGGTAGGCGGCGCTGCTGTCGCGCTGAAACTCTTCGGTGCGGACGGTTACGGCGCTGCGGTTGAACATCAGGCGAAAAACGACCGGGCTGCGCTGTGCAAAGGCCAGATAGGCCGCGCCCATGTCCATCAAGCGCGTTTCTGGCGTCGCTGCATCCACCGCTTGCAGATCGCCCGACAGCTCGCGAAACCCGTCTGCCGCACAGGCCGCCAGCAGGTGTGCCCAGCTGGGAAAGTGGTGCATCGGCGCGCCATGCGACACCTGTGCCGCCCGGGCGATGGCGCGCAGCGACGGGTTCGTCTCTGTCTCAAGCAGTGTGCGCCCGACACGCACCAGCGTGCTGCGTAGATCACCGTGGTGATAAGGGGCCTTTTTTGCGGGGTCTCCGGTCATGCGGGTACTATGCGCGCGAAACCTGTCATTGACAAGATGGGGCGCGCTGCGCAATCCTGTCACTGTCTAGATTCGTGAGAGGAGACATTCGATGCTTAGTAAGACGCCCATCCTAGCCGCGGCAATCGCGGCCGTTTCGACTAGCCCCGCCTGGGCAGATACGACGGTGAATGATCTGATCGGGCAGTGGCAAACCCCATTGTCCGAGCAACAGGCGCCGGGCGGCGGGGCCAGTGCGTTTCTGCGTCAAACGGTTGTGTTTACCGCAGACCGGCAGGACATAAGGGCCGAGATCTTCGCGGATGCCGCGGGGGCCATGCCGCTGTTCACTTACGCCTCATCCGGTCCTTATGTGCCCGTCGGTGCCTCTGACGTGATCGACGGGGCGCTGAACCTCGAACTGGTGAACGACCGGTCCGAGGTGACGATCTTTGCCGATGTGCCAGAGCTGATGGCAGCCGTGGGCATGGGCGACTGCGCCTTGGTGCTGGATACGCCGGTCGATGTCACCAACTGCATTTCGGGCCCGCCGTTTCTGGTGACCGACTGTACCGACCTTGATCTGGTGCTGGTGGATGCAGCCGGGCAACGTTTGCGCTTTGGCGATCAAAGCGTTGATCGCTGTGTGGAACGGCCCACCGTGCTTGATGCTACCGCGTTCCAAAAGGTGGAATAGGGGTGCGGCAGTGCCAGAGGTTCCGACCCGTCGCCCCCGCGCTCTGCCGCCTATTTCCGCAGGCACAACAACCGCGCCGAACGGCATCTTCGGCATACTTAAAAAGACCGTGCCATTCCCGTCTGACCTGCTATGTGGGGCGCACATAACAGACACGCGGCGGGTGCAATGGTCTTTAACCTCTGGATGGTTTACTGCACCCGACCGCGACCCAATGAGCAGACGGAGCGTGCATGGCCTTTCTCGACAACCTGACCGCCAAGACCCGCTTTGGCGACTTTTCGATCGCACCGGGCGAGGTCAAGCTGACGCCTGGACAGATCAAGACGGACCTTCTGTCGGGGCTGACGGTGGCGCTGGCGCTGGTGCCCGAGGCCGTCGCCTTTGCCTTTGTCGCGGGCGTGCATCCGTTGGTGGGCCTGTACGCCGCCTTTATGGTGGGCCTGATCACCGCGATCTTTGGGGGCCGTCCCGGCATGATCTCGGGTGCGACGGGCGCCTTGGCCGTCGTCATGGTCGCCCTGGTGGCGCAGCACGGGGTTGAGTATCTCTTTGCGACCGTGGTGTTGATGGGCCTTTTGCAGATTTTCGCGGGCGTCATGCAGTGGGGCAAGTTCATCCGCTTGGTGCCGCATCCGGTCATGTTGGGCTTTGTCAACGGGCTGGCCATCGTGATCTTTCTGGCGCAGCTGACGCAGTTTAAGGTGCCGGGCACGGCCGAGGCGTCGGGCCACGGGATGGCGGGGGGCGCCTGGCTGTCGGGGCTGCCGCTATACCTGATGCTGGGGCTGGTGGCACTGACCATGGCGATTATCTGGCTCGCGCCGCGGGTCACGCGGGCGATCCCGGCGCCGCTGGCGGGCATCGGAATTGTGGCAGGCATCGTGATTGCCTTTGGTCTGGATGTGCCGCGTGTCGGCGATCTGGCCAGCATCGAAGGCGGTTTGCCGCCCTTCCACATTCCGATGGTGCCGCTGAACTGGGAAACCCTTGAAATCATTCTGCCCTACGCGGTGATCCTGGCAGCCATCGGCCTGATCGAAAGCCTGCTGACCCTGAACCTGGTGGGCGATCTGACCGGCCAGCGCGGCGGGGCCAGCCAAGAATGCATCGCCCAAGGCGTGGCCAACACCGCCACCGGCTTTTTCGGCGGCATGGGCGGCTGCGCGATGATCGGGCAGTCGATGATCAACGTCAAATCCGGCGGGCGCACGCGCATCGCAGGTGTGGCGGCCGCGCTGTTCTTGCTGGCCTTTATCCTCGTGGGGTCGTCCATTATCGAGCTGATTCCGCTGGCGGCCCTTGTGGGCGTGATGTTCATGGTGGTGATCGGCACGTTTGCCTGGAACAGCCTCAAGATCCTGCGCAAGGTGCCGCTGACGGATGCCTTTGTCATCATCCTCGTGACCGTTGTCACGGTGATGGAGGATTTGGCGGTGGCCGTGGTGGTCGGCGTGATCGTGTCGGCTCTGGCCTATGCCTGGAACAACGCGCGCCGCATTCACGCCAAGACCTACACCACGCCCGAAGGCGCCCGGGTCTATCAGGTGCAAGGGCCGCTCTTCTTTGGGTCGGCCACCGGGTTTATCGAGATGTTCAAGGTCGAGGATGATCCGCGCGAGGTCATCATCGATTTCGCCGACAGCCGCGTGGTTGACCAGTCGGCCTTGCAAGCGATCGAGGCGGTGGCGCAGAAATACGAAGAGCTGGGCAAGCGCGTGCAGCTGCGCCACCTGACCCACGACTGCCACAGGCTGCTGACCAAGGCGGGCCACCTGATCGTCGATAGCGATGACGACCCCGACTATGAGATTGCAACGGATTACGGCGTGCGCACAGGTATCCTGGGCGGGCACTGACGCCGGGTGACGCTGTTTTTGCTGGGGCCTTGGCAGGCCTGGGCAAAAAGGCGCCCCACCCGCCGTCCCGTCAGTGCTACGCCAGGCGGGCCATGTCGCCAGATAGCAGCGCGGGTATTGCATCTGAGATCCGGTTCGCGGGCCAGTCCCACCAGGCCAGGGCTTGCAGGGTGTCGATCTCTTTGGGCGAGAAGCGCATCCTCACCACCGTCGCAGGGTTGCCGGTGACAATCGCATAGTCGGGCACCGCCCCCCGCACCACGGCACCGGCGCCCACAATCACCCCATTCCCAATCCGCGCGCCCGGACACACCAGCGCGCCATAGCCCAGCCACACATCGTGCCCCACCAACGTGTCGCGCGTGTCGGGCTGATACTGGCCAATCTGGGCCGGATCGAAGACGGGAAAGGGAAAGGTTGTCGCGCCGTCCACCGCATGGTTCGCGCCCGAGGTCAAAAACCGCACGCCGTGCGCGATCTGGCAAAACCGCCCGATGCGCAGCTGCTCTTGCCCCATGCCAAAGAGGTAAGGCGCCAAATGCGCCGCCCAATCCACGGGCGGGTCGAAATCCGAGGCGTAGGTATATGCGCCGACCGCCCACCCTGGGTGGTCGATGACCTGGTCCAGAAACACCGTGCCCGCATGTGCGGACCCATCGGGCAGGGTGATCGGATAGGCGCGGCCCGCGTCGGGAAAGGTCACGGGCGCCTGCTCACTCACCGGGGCGTTTCAAACTGAACTTGTCGCGCACCACCGAATAGTCGCGATAGCCCAGCCGGGTCAGCGGGTTGTACTGCAATACGTCAAAGATGCCGTCGACGATGCAGTTGTCGCGCAGATGCACACCCACGACCTCGCCAAAGACGACGACGTTATGCGCGCCCTCGATCTGGACGATTTGGGTGACCTTGCATTCCATGCTGGCCGGTGCATCCGCGATCCGGGGGCATTCGATCTCGGAACAGGGCGCTTTGGCGATGTCGGCCAGCGCAAACTCGTCCGTCGTGGCGTCCCACGGGCCAGAGGTTTGGTTCATCGCGTCCTTCATTGCGTATTCCACCACGTTGACGCAAAAGACGCCGGTGTCGCGGATGTTGGCCATGCTGTCCTTGGTGTCGTCGCGGTCGGGTTTGGCCCCGGTCGAGGCGAACATGACCTGCGGCGGCACATAGGCCACGCCGTTGAAGAACGAATAGGGCGCCAGGTTGTCCGAGCCGTCGCTGCCCCGGGTCGACACCCAGGCGATGGGCCGGGGCGTGACGATGGCGTTGAACGGGTTGTGCGGCAGGCCGTGGCCCTCGGCGGGGCGGTAGAACATGGCGGACCTCCTTTGATGCTGTCAGCGGTTTGCGCAAGGACTACCCCCATGCTAGGGCGTGTGCCAGCCCTGACGACACCGCCGCCCACATCCCCAGACCCTGCCCGCGACCCCAATCGATGTATCACCTGACCCAAGAGACGCTCGCCGATTGGTGGGAGGTCGAGGCGCTCTATGACCTGTGCTTTGCCCCGGGGCGCGAGGCGTTGTCGTCATACCGGCTGCGCGACGGCGTGCCAGCGGTGGCGGGGCTAAGCCATGTGGCGCGTGACAGCGATGCGATCCTGGCCGGCGCGATCCGCTATTGGCCGGTGCGCGTCGGCACGGCGCTGGCGCTTTTGCTGGGCCCTGTCGCCGTGCACCCGACCCGTCAGGGCGAAGGCTTGGGTGGTTTGCTGATCGAGACGTCGCTAGAGGCGGCGGCGCAGTCCCATTGGGACCGGGTGATGCTGGTAGGCGATGCGCCCTATTACGGGCGGTTCGGCTTTAGTCGGCTTGCGCAGGTGGTGATGCCGCCGCCCACGAACCCTGATCGCGTGCTGGGCCGCGCGTTGCGCCCGGGTGCTTGGGACGAGGTGGCGGGGCAGGTGACGCCCGTCTCCGTCACGTCTTAGACCGCGCCGCGCATTGAAACCGGGCGCGTTCCACCCAATTTAACGCGCATGACAAATATCATTCTGGCCCCGCCGCCCGTCGATACCGAGGCTGAATTGAAACGCCTGGCGCAGCGCTATGCCGCTGCGGGTGGCTTGGGTATCCAACTGCTCAACACCCTGGGCGCGCGCGCCGATGGTCTGCTGGACCGGCTGCCTGCCCCGGTGCGCGGACAGCTGGACGCCGCCACCCGCGCGGCACTGGCCCAGGCCTTAAACGCAGCCAGCCAGTCGCGCCGCGTGGTGCCGGACCAGGCCGAGTGGCTGAACCGCACCGTGACAACAGCGATGGGGGCCGCGGGCGGTTTTGGGGGCCTGCCTACGGCCCTGGCCGAATTGCCGGTGACCACAACGCTGCTCTTGCGCATTATCGAAGGGGTGGCAGAGGATCACGGATTTGACCCCGCAGCGCAGTCGGTGAAATTCGACTGCGTGCAGGTGTTTGCCGCGGCAGGCCCGCTTGAGCATGATGACGGGTCCGATCTGGGATTTCTGTCCGCGCGCATGGCGCTAAGCGGTGCGGCGATGCAGGCGGTGCTCAGCCGTGTGGCGCCAAGGCTGGCGGTGGTTTTGGGCCAAAAGCTGGCCGCGCAAACCGTGCCGGTTCTGGGCGCGGTGGCAGGGGCTGCGACGAATTACGCCTATACCAGCTATTACACCGACGTGGCCCATGTGCATTTCGGTCTGCGCAGGTTGGGCATTGCGGCGGACATCCCACAGGACGATTTGGTCGCGCGCCTGAAAACCGAAGTGCTGGCGCTGCGCTGAACGGCCGTCAGCTTTCCCAAACAGGCGTGTCCATCGCGAAATAGGCCCAGGCCCGGTCGTTGACCTTGGCCCGGTACACCAGCGGATGCCCTGCGCAGCGTGCTGCGTATTTCGTCATATGCCAGGCGCCCGCGTCGTCCAGCAGCAGCGTGGGCGTGGTGAGGCAAACCCAGCCATGCGCCGCGCCCGCCGCACGGGCCAAATCGGGGGCCTTGCGCGTGGCGTCGGTGATGTGACTGTCGGGCAGGTGCCAGCCCCACATCCACGAATGCGTGTCCTCGATCCAAGACCCCACAAGGCTGAACTGCGCATAGCAGCGCCGCCCGCAGCTTTGCGTAAACCAAAACACACCGTCCGCGGGCACCATGTCCCATCGGCCATCCGGTGCGCCGATGTTGAATGCCTCGTACAAGCGGTCGGTACTGTCCGAAACCTGCGCACACGCCTCTTCCATGGCGGCCTCGAAGGCCGGGATATCGGGCGCGCGGTGGTAACCACCGCAGGACGGGCAGCCCAGAAACGTGCCTTCGCCCGCATAGCAGTCGTTATCTGGCGTCTTGCGTGCAAACCAACCGAACATCGCCGCTCCTTCATGTGCGTCTGCGGAGAACATGACCGGCTATTTGGGCGGAACTGTGGCGGGCAAGGCGCGTGGATTTGTTGGATTTTAGCCGTCTGCCAAGGCACTGGCCGTGCCGCCGGAAATCGCGGTGTGGCCCACTGACGTCGCCTTGATCACCGCAAAGAGCTGTTGGCAAGGGCGCAGCCCCATCCCTGTCACGGCCCGCGCGGTTACCCGGGCCAGCAGCGCGTCGCCCGCCGCATCCAGCGCCACCGCCGCACCAGGCCCGTCGCCTGCGCGGATCGCGGTGATGGTCACGGGCAGGATGTTTTGCGCGCTCAACCCCTCGGGCCTTGTGAGCGACAGCAAGATGTCTTGGGCCAAAACGCGCAACCGCACCTGGGTACCGACGGGCGCATGGACGCCCATAAGGTGCAAGGGGCCTGCGGCGGTGTCCAAGGTGCTCAGCCCATCTGCGCCATGCGCCCGGACGGTCGCACGCATCACTGCACCCGCCTCACGCACGCCCAGCAGCGGGATCGCGGCGGGGTCGGCCATCACCTCAAACAGCGGCCCGTGCCGGGCCACGCGCCCGTCGGACAGCAAAACCATGTGATCGGCAAGGCGCGCCACCTCGTCCACCGCGTGGCTGACATAGAGGATCGGCACGGCGCTATCGGTCTTCAGCCGGTCGAGATAGGGCAAGATTTCGGCCTTACGCGGGCCATCGAGCGCGGCGAGCGGTTCGTCCATCAGCAACAGCTGCGGATCGGATAAAAGTGCGCGGCCCAGGGCGACACGCTGCTTTTCCCCGCCAGACAGCGTGGCGGGGCGGCGCGCCAGCAGCGGCGCGATACCCAACAGGTCGATCACCCCGTCGCGCCCGTGCGGTCGCGCGCCAAACCGCGCCGCATAGTCCAGGTTTTGCGCCACCGTCAGATGCGGGAACAGCCGGGCATCCTGAAAGACGTAACCGATCCTTCGTTTGTGCGGCGGAATGTGCACGCGAGGGCTGTCAAAGATAGTGTCGCCCAGTCTGATCTCTGCCCGGTCCGGCCGCAACAACCCTGCCACCGCGTTCACAATAGTGGTCTTACCGGCGCCCGAGCGGCCAAAAAGTGCAGTCACGCCAGGCCCCGCGTCAAAGGCCACATCCAGCGCAAAATCGCCAAAGCGATGTGAAAGGGCGACCGACAGTGTCATGCGCCCGCGATCCGCCGTGCGACGCGCCGCGCCAGCCATTCCGACAGTGCCACGGCGCCCAGGGCCAGCATGCAGGCCCACAGGACAAGGGCAATGGCGCGCTCTTCACCGCCCGGCACTTGCAGTAGGGCATAGATGGCAGACGGCAGCGTCTGTGTCTCGCCCGGGATGTTGGCGACAAAGGTGATCGTGGCGCCGAACTCTCCGATCGCCTTGGCAAAGCCCATGACGGCACCGGCCAGCACGCCGGGCAGGATCAGGGGCAGCGTGACGGTACCAAACACCCGCCAACCCGGCGCGCCGAGGGTGCGCGCGGCGTCTTCCAGCCGTGGGTCCACGGCTTCAATCGCCAGCCGAATGGCGCGGACCATGAGGGGAAAGCCCATGACCAGCGCGGCCAAGACCGCGCCTGTCCAGCGGAACGCCAGCACCAGTCCAAAGGTCTGTTCCAAGAACCGCCCGGCAGGGCCTGTGCGCCCAAAGGCGATCAGCAGCAAATACCCGGTGACCACGGGCGGCAGCACCAACGGCAAGTGCACAAGCGCGTTCAACACCCCCTTGCCCCAAAATGCACCGCGCGCCAGCAGCCAGGCGACCCAGATGGCCAGCGGCAACGATACCACCGTTGCGACGCTGCCCACGAGGAGCGATAGCCGCAGTGCCTCCCATCCTCCGGCGTCGAGGATCATGGCAAGGCCGCAAAGCCAGCTGCGACGAAGGTCGGCACCTGGCTTTGCAAGTGTTCAAGGAAGGCACCGCCCTCGGGCGTGAAGGCGAGGCCCGGATAGCGGATCGTTGGGTGTTGATCCGTGGGCACCGTCCACAGCACGGACACAGCCCCGCTGGCCACAGCATCCGAGGCATAGACGATCCCCAACGGCGACTCACCCCGCGCGACAAAGGCGAGTGCTGCGCGCACATTCTCTGTCTCTGCCAGGTGGGGCCGCAGCGCGTCCCATGCCCCAATATGGGTCAGCCACGCGTGCGCGTATTGCCCGGCAGGGACCGCTTGGTGCTGCCCCATGGCCAAGCGCCCGCCGTCTAGCCGCGCTAAGACCTCAGTGGCGGTGAAGGTGTCAAAGGCTGACGCGCCCGCGGGTCCGATGACCACCAGCCGGTTGGAGAAAAGCGGCGCGGGTGGTGCCACCCCATGACCTCGGCCCGCGAGCCAACCTGCCCAGACATCACTGGCCAGAATCACCGCATCCGCGGGCGCGCCCAGGTCAATTTGACGGGCAATTGTGCCGCTGCCGGCATAGCTGATCGATACCTCAGCCCCCCATTGCGCGGCCACCACATCAAGCGGCCCTTGCAAGCTGGCGGCCGCAAAGACCCGCAGCGGCGCCTCGGCCCCCGCCGCACCGCTGCTCAGCGCCCAAAGCGCTGCAGCCAAGCCCTTGATCCAGTTGGCGGTTTTCATCACGCGGGCACTATTGGGCATGGGGCGCGCAGGCTCAAGGGGCAAACATTGCACGGTCTGGTCGCACCTGTGGACAAACGCAGTATGTGGTAGGTGCATGGTAATTTTCCCCAAGAAAACTGGCGTTTTTAGGGTGGGTGACCTATGCTGAACGCAAACGGAGGGTAGGGCAGTGACCGCCCCAATGATCAAACAGCTTCCCCTGACCTTTGGCCGGTCGCGGAAATCGGATGTGCGCACACAGTTTGCCGCTGTCTGCTACCGGGTGAAGAACGACAAGGTGCAAATCCTGCTGGTCACCTCGCGCGGCTCCGGCCGCTGGATCGTGCCCAAAGGCTGGCCGATGGACGGCAAGACCCCAGGTGAAACGGCGGCGCAAGAGGCATGGGAAGAGGCGGGTGTGATGGGCCGCTCTGAAGAGCGCCCCTTGGGCCTTTATTCCTACAGTAAAGTGTTGGACGGGGCCTATGACCTGCCCTGTGCCGTGATGGCCTATCCGGTGCGCGTCAAAAGCCTGGTGCGCGACTATCCCGAGGCGGGCCAGCGCAAGCGCAAGTGGATGAGCCGCAAGAAGGCCGCGCGCCTGGTGGAAGAGCCGGAACTGGCGCGCATCCTGCGCGACTTTGACCCCCGCGCGCGTCACTAAAGTTGCGACAACAGGGCCATTGCGCTGCGCCGCTGCGGCCTTATGTTTGGCCGACAATGATCAAGTATACCCTGAAATGCGCCGATGGGCATGAATTCGACAGCTGGTTTGCGTCTGCGGCGGCCTATGACAGTCTGCGTGCGGCGGGGCATGTGGCCTGCCTGACATGTGGTTCAGGTGCGGTGGACAAGGCGATCATGGCGCCGCGCGTGACCACCGGACGGGCGCGTGCGATGTCCCCGGAAGCTGCTGCGCCAACGGACGCGGCTCCCTTGTCGAAACCTGCGACAGAGGTTGAGGCCGCGATGGCCCGCATGCGCGCAGAGGTCGAAATGAACGCGACCTATGTGGGGGGAAGCTTTGCCAAAAAGGCGCGCGATATGCACCTGGGCGACGCACCGGAGCGCCCGATCTGGGGCGAAGCCAATGCCAAAGAGGCCAAGGCGCTGATTGACGACGGTGTGCCGGTGGCGCCACTGCCCTTTGTTCCAACACGAAAAGTGAACTGATTTTATGAACATCCTTATCACTGGCGCCACCCGCGGCATCGGCGCGGGCCTGGCCGAAGCCTACCGCGCGCAGGGCCACAGCGTCATCGGCACAGGGCGGTCGGCAGGCGCGGATCTGACGCTCGACGTGACCCAGCCCGCAGATCACACGGCCATGGCCGAGCGGTTGGACGGGCTGCCAATTGATCTGCTTGTGTGCAATGCGGGCGTGTATCTGGACAAAGGCGCTGACCTCGCCACGGGTTATGCCCCGGACCTCTGGGCACAAAGCTTTGCTGCGAACGTGACGGGTGTGTTTCTGACGATCCAAGCACTGCTGCCCAACCTCAAGTTGGCCCAAGCGCCCAAGATCGCGATCATCTCGTCCCAAATGGCGTCCCACACCCGCGCGCCTGGCGGCAGCTATATCTACCGGTCGTCCAAGGCTGCGGTGCTGAACCTGGGGCGCAACTTGGCCAGTGATCTGAAGGGCGAAGTGGCGGTTGGCATCTACCACCCCGGCTGGGTGCAGACCGATATGGGCGGCTCGGCCGCCGCGATCACAGTGGACGAGGCTGTGGCGGGTCTGCTGGCGCGCTTCGATGCATTGTCGCCGGATACAACCGGTGTTTTTGAGACCTGGGACGGGCAGCCGCACGCCTACTGACGGCACCGCATGGTGGCGTCTGTAGAATTGACGCGCTCGCGCGCGACATGATTTTACTTAGAGGCGCCTTTTCAGACGCCTCTACCATGTGCCTCCGGCGGGGTTTTTTTAGGAACAGAGAAGGTGCGGACCGCGCGCGCGGATTTGGGCGCGTTTTGGTTGTCAGAGGGTGAGTTCACCACCGCCTTGGCCAAAATTCGACGCCACCGCTTGCGTGGATGAGACGCGTGGCACGTTCAGAACTCCTAACTTCATTGTTCCAAAAAATATGCCGGGGGGCGCGCAGCGCGGGGGCTGGCCCCCTCCGCATTTGCCATCCGTTTCCTGCAGATCGTGAAAGGCGGGACCGAGGATGCGCCCCCGCCGCCGCTTGCAACTGCCCGCGCTGGGCGATAAGGCCGAGCGGGAGAAAAAACGGGGCGTCAGATGCCTGTTCTGGTGATGAAATTCGGCGGCACTTCGGTCGCCACCTTGGACCGCATCCGCCGCGCGGCCAAGCGTGTGGGTGTGGAGGTGGCCAAGGGCTATGACGTGATCGTCATCGTGTCGGCCATGTCGGGCAAGACGAATGAGCTTGTGGGCTGGGTGAACGAGACATCGCCGCTGTTCGATGCGCGCGAGTATGATGCTGTCGTCTCCAGCGGCGAGAATGTGACCGCCGGCCTCATGGCGCTGACCTTGCAAGAGATGGATGTGCCCGCGCGCTCTTGGCAGGGTTGGCAGGTGCCGTTGAAGACTACATCCGCCCATTCCAGCGCACGGATCGAAGAGATCCCCACGGTCAATATCAACGCCAAGTTCGAACAGGGCATGCGCGTTGCTGTGGTTGCGGGGTTTCAGGGCATCAGCCCCGAGGGGCGGATCACCACGTTGGGCCGCGGTGGGTCCGACACCACGGCTGTCGCTTTTGCCGCGGCCTTTGCGGCGGAGCGCTGCGATATCTATACGGACGTGGATGGCGTCTATACCACGGACCCGCGGGTCAGCGCCAAGGCGCGCAAGCTCGACAAGATCGCTTTTGAAGAAATGCTAGAACTGGCCTCGCTGGGTGCAAAAGTCCTGCAGACCCGGTCGGTCGAACTGGCCATGCGCTATAAGGTGCGCCTGCGGGTGCTGTCGAGTTTCGAAGAACAGTCCGACACAGCAGGCACCCTGGTCTGCGATGAGGAGGAGATCATGGAAAGCAATGTCGTGGCCGGTGTGGCCTTTTCCCGGGACGAGGCCAAGATGACACTGCTGTCGGTTGCCGACCGCCCGGGCATCGCGGCCACCATCTTTACCGCGCTCAGCGAGGCGGGGGTGAACGTTGATATGATCGTCCAGAACATCTCGGAAGAGGGGCGCACTGACATGACCTTTTCCTGCCCCACGGATCAGGTGGCGCGCGCGGAACAGGCGATGGATGCGGCCAAGGCGGGCGGGGTGATCAACTTTGCCGAACTGGTTGCCGACACAGACGTGGCCAAGGTCAGCGTCGTGGGCATCGGCATGCGCAGCCACACCGGCGTCGCGGCCAAGATGTTCCAGTGCCTGAGCGCCGAGGGCATCAATATCAAGGTCATCACCACGTCTGAGATCAAGATCAGCGTCCTGATCGACCGCAAATATATGGAACTGGCGGTGCAGGCCCTGCACGACGCGTTTGAATTGGACAAAGCGGCCTAGCATCCAGACATCAGCAGCCTCTGCGACGTCACTAATGGACGACCCGATGCTGTGCTTTCTTGCCTGCCTCACCATTTGCGCTGCGCCCGCGCTGTCGCAGCCTTTGCCTGGCCGCGTCGCGGCGATTGTCGCGGCGCGCTTCACTCTCGACAGCGCGCAATGCGAGGGCATCGCGGGCTGGCGGCGCAATCGGTGGGTGATTTTCTTGTGCAACGCGTATATCGACAGTATGGTCGCGCTGACCGGGCAAAAACCTGCCTTGCATACGCCCCAGTCCACAACTTAAGCGGGAAAATCCCCCGATAGCCCGTCGCTTTGACGTTTCGCTTTGCCCGGCCCTGTGATCTAAACTGACAGTGGACTAGGGACGTGGGGATGGCGCGGCAATGGCCGAAGGCTTCGAATCCGAAAGCCGCAAGTTGCTGGGGCGCTTGCGGGACGCGATGGCGGGGGATGACCCAGGCCAGGCGCGTCTGGACAAGATCACGCATCTGATCGCCGACAGCATCGGGTCAGAGGTCTGTTCAATCTACCTTTTCCGGGACGAGGACACGCTGGAACTGTGTGCGACCCAAGGGTTGAACGCCGACGCCGTACACCGCACCCGCATGCGCCTGGGTGAAGGGTTGGTGGGCCGGGTGGCCCGACGCCGGCAGGTGGTCAACACCGCCAATGCGCCCCAGGCCAAGGGCTTTCGCTTTATGCCCGAAACGGGTGAAGAGGTGTTTTCCAGCTTTCTTGGCGTGCCGATCCAGCGCTTGGGCGACGCGCTGGGTGTACTGGTGGTGCAGTCGAAAGAGGCGCGCGAATTTTCTGCCGATGAGGTCTATGCCCTCGAAGTGGTCGCGATGGTGCTGGCCGAGATGACGGAGCTGGGCGCCTTTGTAGGCGAGGGCAGTGCCATGGGCGCGCGGCACAGCCAGCCTGCGCTGCTGCGCGGCACCGTGGCCCAAGAGGGCGTGGCTGAAGGCCATATCTGGCTGCACGAGCCGCGCGTGGTGGTGTCGAACCCCATCGCGGACGACCCGCACCGCGAAATGATACGCCTGACCGAAGCGGTCGAGGAACTGCGCGTCGGCGTCGACAAGATGCTGGCCCTGGCCTCGGCCGACAAGGAACAGGCCCAGGTGCTTGAGGCCTATCGCATGTTCGCCAATTCCAAAGGCTGGATGCGGCGGATGCAAGAGGATATCAGCAATGGCCTCAGTGCCGAGGCTGCGGTGGAAAAGGAACAATCGCTGGCCCGCGCCCGTATGGGGCAGGCGACGGACAATTACCTGCGCGAACGGCTGAGCGATCTGGACGATCTGTCGAACCGGCTGCTGCGCATTCTGACGGGGCAGGGCAAGGACACGGGCGCTGACAT
>JBCBHS010000016.1:0-88532 GCA_038525395.1 Pseudomonadota bacterium
CACCACGATGGCGTCGAGTTTGTCCGGGTCGGCCAGGTCATGCACGCTTTCGCGGATGTCCTCAAACAGCTTGCCGGTCACCAAAGTCTCGGAATTGAACGGCACATAGCCCACCGACCGACGCGCCCCGTAGAAATGGCTCACAAAGGTCAGCCCGTACACACAGCAGGCCGACCCCGACAGCACAGTCGCCACCCGGCGCATCCGCAACCCCACGCGCAACGACCCAAAGGCCGGGCACATGCTCTGCGGCTTGTCATGCGGCCCTTGCGGGTAATCGGCGGCAAACTTGTCCAGCATCTCGGAGTTGCCCGCCATGCGGGCGGCCTTTTCCATCTCGGACCCGGAATGACAGCCAAGACCATCAACAGGGGCGTCTACAGCGGGCATCTCAGCCTCGCGGGGATGACCCTTTGTCACCTCGACGTCGTCCGTCGCGTCATATGTGACCTTGGTGCTCAACGCTCACCCTCTTTCAGATCGCTCAGCACTGCGTAACACTGCGCAACAAGGTTCTGCGTCAGCTGCACTTGCTGCCTGCTTTGGGCCAAAACATCGGCACTTCCCTCGGTCAACGCATCCGTCGCGCGCGCCGTTGCGTAGCTTGCAGCCAATGTCCTTTGGACAGCGTTCAAGTCATGCTTCGTCATAAACAACCTCCAAGCTTTCCTTGGGGGCCGCATTCTTGCCGCGCATGTCCATGTCGGTCGCAGGTTCCAGCGTCACACCGGCCCCGGTCTCGGACCCGTCAAACAGCTCCAGCAACCCGTCCTGGGTCAGCGGCGCGGGGCGCACGGGCGGGGCCACGGCGACGTTCTCGCCCAGCTCGGCAAACAGCGCACCCCATTGCGAGGCATCGGTGCCGACGATCTGATAATTCGCGGATTTCTTGCGCAGGTCATCATCCTGCGGAATGGACGCCAGCACAGGGATGTCCACCGCCTCGGCAAAGGCCTGCGCCTCACCCGACCCGTCATCCTTGTTGATGACCAGACCCGCCACGCCCACATTGCCACCCAGCTTGCGGAAGTATTCGACCGCCGAACACACGTTGTTGGCCACATACAGCGACTGCAAATCGTTCGACGCCACCAGGATCACCTTCTGCGCCATGTCCCGCGCGATGGGCAGGCCAAAGCCGCCGCAGACCACGTCGCCCAGGAAATCCAAGAGGACATAGTCGAAATCCCAGTCGTGGAACCCCAGCTTTTCCAGCAGCTCAAAGCCGTGGATGATCCCGCGCCCGCCACAACCGCGACCGACCTCAGGCCCGCCCAGCTCCATCGCAAACACGCCGCCGCGCTTGAAACAGACGTCGCCAATGGCAACCTCTTCGCCCGCCAGCTTCTTGCGGGTCGAGGTTTCGATGATCGTCGGGCACGCCTTGCCGCCAAACAGCAGCGACGTGGTGTCCGACTTCGGATCGCACCCGATCAGCAGCACGCGCTTGCCCTGCTCGGCCATCATGTGGCTCAGGTTGGCCAGGGTGAACGACTTGCCGATGCCCCCCTTGCCGTAGATCGCGATGATCTGCGTGTCCTTCGTCGCCTCAGCGGGCAGCACATCAGCCAAATCCTCATTGGCCTCTGCACGCAAACGCTGGTCGAAATCCTTGAGATTCGGAACCTCATCCTTCATGGCCTAATGCTCCCAATCCAAAATCATCTTCAGGCAGGCGCCATCCGTGAACGCCTGTTCATAGGCCGCGCGCGCATCGCCCGCCGGCCGTGTGTGCGTGATCAGCCCATCCAGGCGCAGCGCACCGCATTCCACCAACCCGCGCGTCGCGGCCAGGTCTTCGCGGGTCCACTCGGCGGCCACGCGAAACCGCGCCTCCTTCATGAACGCAGGGGGAAAGGCGAAAGACAGCGGCGCGGAATAGAACCCCGCCAGCACAATCTCACCCCCGCGTGCAATCCGGCCCACCAGGTCGTTCAGCAAATCACCCCGGCCCGACGCATCATAGATCGACTGGTAATCGCGCCGGTCGTCATCGTCGGGGTGCATCACCTCGTAGCCCTGCGCGCCGTCGCGGCGGGCGGGGTCAATCTCCCACACCATCGGCGCAGGCGCGCCCGAGGCGATGGTCAACCGGGCCAACAGACGGCCCAGCACACCGTGGCCCACAATCAAATCCGGCACGGCCTTGTTCATGCCCGCCATCGCATGGCGCGCCGTGGCCGCCAGCGCCAGCAAGGCACCCTCGGGGCCAAACCCCGCATCAATGCGCGTCACCCGCGCGCTGTCGGTGACCAGCGTCCGCGCCGCCCCGCCAAACAGGCCAAAGGCCCCGTCGTAACAGTTGGCACCCGGCACAAACACCCGGTCGCCCGGCTTGAACCCGGTCAGCACACCGGCCTCGACCACCTCACCGGCGGCCTCGTATCCCGGCACCAGCGGATAGCCCATCCCGGGAAAGGGGGGCATGTCGCCCGACCAAAACAGCTTTTCCGTTCCGGTCGAAATCCCGGAATGCGTGACCTCGACCACCAGGTCCGACGCCTCGGGCGCGGTCAGCGCAAGGGTGTCAACCTCCAGGTCGCGGGGACCTTTCAGCAGGACAGCGGTGGTTTCCAAAGGGCATCTCCTCGTTGCGGCCCGGGCTCTGTCCGGTCTCTTGGCAGAGACTCAGCGCGGGCGCATGTTCTGACTGTCATTCTAGTTAGACAATCCAAACTGTCAATTAGATTGGACACTTTCTAGGGTGTCTTCTGTAAATCAGTCTGGACGCACCGCCGTCACAACCCGCGTGACATAGGCCCGCGCCGGTGCAGGGCTGCGGATCTGGGCAAAACCGGCCTCGGCCAGCAGTGCCGAAATTTCCGCCGCAGACCGCGCGCGGCCCGTTTGCATCGCCAATGTGTAAAATGCGAAATACACGTCGCCCGCCCGATCCGGGCGCGCACCGCCCCCCATCGGCTCGGACACGATCAACCGCCCGCCAGGCGGCAGCGCCTCGAACACGCGGGCCAGCAGGGCGCGCACCGTGTCGTCGCTGTGATCATACAGCACACGGATCAGCGACACCGCATCGGCGCCCGTGGGCAGGGCCGCCTCGCGGAACGACCCTGGCACTATCGCTACCCGGCCGCCCATGCCCGCCGCGTCAAACCGCGCCTGTGCATCGGGCACCACGGGCGGCAGGTCAAACAGCGTCATCTGCATCTTGGGCGCCGCACGGCCCGCCGCCTCTAGAAAGGCACCGGTGCCGCCACCCACATCCAGCAGATGCGCGACACCCTTCAGCGACACAGTGCGCAGCGTGTCCTCGGCCACCAGCCGTTGGCTTTGCGCCATCAGGTCGGAATAAATCGCGGCCTCGGGCGCGGGCACCTCACCGCCAAAGACATAGGGCCAGAACTGGCTCAACCGCGTCTCCTCCGGCCCCCGCAGCAGGGCCACGAGATCGCGCAGATCGTCGTAAAAGGCTTTGTGATGGCGAATCATCGCCTCCAACCCCGGCACGCCCATCAGGGCCGCGCCCTTGCGCGCCAGGCCATACCGGTCGCGCTTGCGCTTCAGCAGGCCCAGGGCCGCCGCCGCTTGCAGCAGCACCTGCATACGGTCTGCAGGCACGCCGCAGGCCCGGCCCAGCATCTCTGCCGTTTGCGGCCCGCCCCGCAGGCGGCGCAGCAGGTCCAGCTCGACCACGGCCATCAGCACCTGAGATTGGACAAAGCCCTGGACGACGTCGAACAGCGCCGCGCCATCGGCGCGGGTGCGCCCGCGGGTTAGGGGAAACCGGCTCGCCCAGCTTTGAAAGCCCGGGCGCGCGATCAGGCGGTTCAGCCACCCGCGCGCCCTATATTTGGGCCAGTCGGGAATATCGGTGGTGTTGCTGCTCATTCGCCCGGCACACGGGTGGCGGCGACCACAGGCGTCAACCGTTCGGCATACATGCGCACCATCTCGGCCAGCTGCGCCTCGCCCGGGCAGCTTGGGATGGACGAGATTGCACCGCCCAAAATGTCTTTCAACCGGCTGATGGCGCCCTGCACCCCCAGCTGCGTCACCGCATTGGGCCGCCCGTGCAGATCGTCCTGCCCCGCAGGCTTGCCCAGCGTACTTTCGTCATAGAGCGCGTCGCGCAGATCGTCGGCCACCTGGAACGCCTCGCCAATCCTGTCGCCCAGCTCGAACCACGGCTCCGCCTCTTGCCCTGCGGCAATGGCGCCCATCTGCGTGGCCGCGATGAACAGCGCGCCGGTCTTGGCCTGGTGATAGGCGCTCAGATCAATCTCCGCCTCGCTTTCCCAACCCTGGCCCGCACAGATGCCACCGGGCATCCCCGTCCGCTGCGCCAGCGTCACGATCAGTTGCGCCACACGCTCGGGCGCATGCGCCGCCTGCCGCGCGAGGGTCTCAAAAGCCAGCACGATCAGGCTGTCGCCCGCCAGCACCGCCAGCGGCTCGGAATAGGCGCGGTGCACGCTGGGCTTGCCCCGGCGCATATCCGCATCGTCAAAGCACGGCAGATCGTCATGGACGAGGCTCGCGCAGTGGATCATCTCCAGCGCCGAGGCGGCAGCATTGGCCACCGCAGGCTTGTCATCGCCACAGGCCATCGCCACAGACATGCAGATCGTCGGTCGAATGCGCGCGCCGCCGGGCGCCGTCGCATAGTGCAGCGCGCTGGCCAGCTTGGGCGGCACCGCCCGGCCCCGGCCCCCGGTTTGACCGGCGCTTTGGCCCTGACCGACGGCCACCGCCTCTGCAATCGCCGTCTCGATCCGTGTGTTCAGGCCCATTCGGGTGCTCCCTAGATATGCGCGTGTCAGCCGATTGAGACACCAAAGTGTAAATCATACTGGACACATTGCGCTTACGAGTCAACAATCAGGCGAACCCCTCCCGCCCCGCGAAAGGCCCCATGGAACTGCCACAGCACCCCACGCCCCAGCGCGCCGTGATCATCGGCGCGGGCATCGCAGGCCTTGCCTGCGCGGTGCGGCTGCGCGCGGCGGGCTGGCAGGTGACGCTGCTGGAACGGCACGCGCAGGTGGGCGGCAAGATCCGCACGATCGCCTCGCCCGCCGGACCCATCGACGCAGGCCCCACGGTGCTGACGATGCGGCACGTCTTCGACGACCTCTTTGCCCAGCTGGGCACGCGCACCGACGACCACGTCACGCTGATCAAACAGCACACGCTCGCCCGGCACTTCTGGCCCGACGGCAGCACGCTGGACCTCACCGCCGACACCGACGCCAATATCGGCGCCATCCGCGCCTTTGCCGGCGACCGCGCCGCGGCCGAGTTCACCTATTTCTCCGCCCGCACGCGCAAGCTCTTCGCCGCGTTCGACGCCCCCATGATGCAAGCGGCCGACCCCCAGATCGGCGCGCTCGCTGCCCAAGTCATCGGCGACCCCAGCCTGGCCCGCGCCATGGCGCCGCTCTCGACCCTGGCGCGGCTGTTGAAATCCAGCTTCACCGATCCGCGCCTGCGCCAGCTCTTTGGCCGCTACGCCACCTATGTGGGCGGCAGCCCAACACACGCCCCGGCCCTCCTGTCGCTGATCTGGCAGGCCGAGGCCCAAGGCGTCTGGGTGGTCCAGGGCGGCATGCACAAACTGACCCAAGCGCTGGCACGCCTTTTGCAACAGCACGGCACCGACATCCGCACCAACGCCCACGTGGATCGAATCGAAGTCGCAGACGGCGCCGCCCAGGCCGTCCACCTCGCAGACGGCACGCGGCTACCCTGCGATGTGGCCGTGTTCGCAGGCGACCCGCGCGCGCTGGCCACCGGCGCACTGGGACGCGGCACCGCCCATATCGCGGCGCAAACCCGGCGGGCCAAGCGCAGCTTTTCCGCCCGCGTGCTCAGCTTTGCGGCCACTCCGCACGGGCCCGACCTCGCCCATCACAACGTGTTCTTCACCGCCGACCCGACGGCGGAATTCACCGACCTCATGGCAGGGCGCGTACCTGCACAGCCATCGCTCTATATCTGCGCGCTCGACCGCGGCCAGGGCAGCGACCCGCCGCCGCTCGAACGGTTCGAAATCATCACCAACGCGCCCGCCACCCCAACCCACACCCAGCCCGAGGACCTCGCCCCATGGCTTCATCAGATCACGCAACAGATGACGGGGCACGGGATACGTTTCAGCCCGACCCCGGACACGACAACAGTAACGACGCCCCAAGCCTTCGCGCAGATGTTTCCCGCCAGCCAGGGCGCGCTCTACGGCCAAACACCCCACGGCCTGACAGCCGCCCTGAAACGGCCCCGCGCCCGCACGGCGATCCCGAACCTCTACCTGGCGGGGGGCGGAACACACCCGGGGGCGGGCGTGCCGATGGCGACCCTCTCCGCCCGGCACGCGGCCGAGGCGATCTTGAGCGACCAAACTTCAACCTCCCCGTCGGGCCGAACGGCTATGCGTGGTGGTATGTCGACGGCCTAAGCGACTGCGGCACCCGCGCCGTGTCCGTGATCGGCTTTATCGGCTCGGTCTTCTCGCCCTGGTACCGCTGGTCCGGGCGCAAACGGCCGCAAAACCACGTCTGCATCAACGTGGCGACCTACGGCCCCGGCGGGCGGTTCACCATGACCGACCGGGGCGAAAGCGCGCTGCGCCAAACCGCCTCCCGGCTCGAGGTCGGGCCCTCCTGCATGCGCTGGCACGGCGACAAACTGATCATCGACATCGACGAGGTGTCCTCGCCCCCGCTGATCTCGCGCATCCGCGGGCAAATCACCGTGACCCCCAGCGCCCTGACCCAGGTCGAACTGCCTCTGACCGCGGATGGCAGCCACATCTGGCGCCCCTTCGCGCCGCGCAGCCGGATCGAGGTCGACATCGACCGCCCCGGCTGGCAGTGGTCTGGCGAAGGCTACTTTGACGCCAATTTCGGCACCCGCGCGCTGGAACAGGACTTCTCCTACTGGACCTGGGGCCGCTACCCCACAGGCGATGGCGCCACCTGCTTTTACGACGCCACACGGCGCGACGGCTCCGAACTGGCCGCCGCCTTCCACTTCGACGCAAATGGCGGGGCAGAGACGATCCCCCTCCCGCCCAAAGCCCCGCTGCGCCGGTCCCTCTGGGCCGTCAAACGCGAAACCCGCAGCGATGACGGCACAGCTGCGCGCCAAGTGCAAAACATGCTCGACGCCCCGTTCTACTCCCGCTCCGCCGTGGAAACGACGCTGAACGGGCAAAAAACCACCGGCGTGCACGAGGCGCTTGACCTCACCCGCTTCCGCTCCCCCCTGCTGAAACCCATGCTGGCCGTCCGCGTGCCCCGCCGCGCGCGCTGGACCTTTGCCTGAACGGGTCTCTTCTCTGTTCTAAAAAAATCCTCCCCGAAGGGTCGTCCTGCCGCCCGCAGCCGACGGCCTGGATGGCGTATCGGCCCTTCGGGGAGGATTTTTTTGGAACAGAGAAATCAAGGGACCAGCGCCCCAACCCGTAGGGTGCGCATTTACTGCGCACCTCCGGCCTTACCCGCTGGGCACAATGGCCTCGGCCACTTCATCCGAGTTCAACCGCCAACCAACACGCCCGTAGGGTGCGCATTCACTGCGCACCTCCGGCCCTACCCGGTGGGCACTGTCGCCTTGGCGGCCTCGTCCGGGTTCAACCGCCAGACAGCGGCGTTCAGGGCGGCGGCGATGCTGACCCAGATGAGGTAGGGGATGAACAGCGCGCCCGCGATCATGTCCACCTGCCACAGGGCCAGAAGCGCGCTCAGCACCGTCAGCCACAGAACCAGGATGATGCCCATGCCCATGCGGATATTGCGCAGGCCAAAGAACACGGGCGTCCACAGCCCGTTGAACGCGATCTGCATCGCCCAAAACGCCATGGCGTAGGCATTGTCCGGCGCCAGTGCCGCACGGGTGCCCGCCACGGCCATGCAAACGTACAGCACCATCCATGTTACGGGAAAGACCCAGTCGGGCGGTGTCCAGCTCGGCTTGGCCAAGGACCGGTACCACGGCCCCGGCGGGAATAGCCCGCCGGTCACCCCTGCCCCAAGGCAGGCGGCGAAAAAGACGCAGAAGACCAACCAGAACATCACGACGCCCGCGCCCGTACGCCGATCAGGCTGGCGCGTTCGGATTGGCGGCGCGCCTCCAGGGCCGACAGCGCCTCGAACAGGCTGTCACTGCGGGTGGCAGGCGCACCGCGCGCGGCGGCGTCGATCAGAAACTGCACCTCGGGCAAGGCCCGCGCAAAGAGGACGGGCGAGCGTGGCATGACCATGCTAACCCCGCTCATCACCATCGACTGGCCCAGCCAGCCCAGCTTTTGCGCCTTGCCCGTGCGGGCCCGGGCGGTGATGCTGTCATAGCCCATGCCGCTCAGCCGTCCGCCGATGCCCGCATAGATAAACCGCGCCGCATAGATGCCGGGGCGGCAGCCGCGGGGCAGCGCGCCGATCCCAGCCTCGGACCGGTAATACAACCTGTTGGCCTCGACAATCAGCCGCTTGACCATCGCGCGCACCGGCTTGGTCGGGTGGGGGCTGGCGAAAAAGGCGTCGCGGTCCAGCCCCGCCTCCTCCAGCCAGTCGGTCGGCAGGTACAGCCGCCGTTCCAGCGCGTCCTCGCCCACGTCGCGGGCAATATTCGTCAGCTGCATCGCCACGCCCAGATCGCAGGCCCGCGCCAGCGCGTCCGCATCGCGCACGCCCATCAGCACGCACATCATCGCACCGACCGCCGCCGCCACACGGGCAGAATAGTCCTTGACCCCCGACAGCGTCGCATAGGTCCGCGCCTCGGCGTCCCAGGCGAGCCCTTCCAGCAGCGCATCCGGCAGCGCGCGCGGCATATCGAACTGCGCGACAACGGCGGCAAAGGCGCGGTCGGGTGCGGCATTCTTGGGCCGCCCGGCATAGACCAGATCCAGCCGATCGCGCAGCCGCAGCACCGCATCGACCTTCTCGGCCTTCAGATCAACCTCATCATCCGCCAGACGGCAAAAGGCGTATAGCGCCAGCGCAGGGTCGCGCACCCGGCCCGGCAACAGCTTGGAGGCCGCGTGAAACGACAGCGACCCGTGGCGGATCGCCTCGCGGCACGCCTCCAGATCGCGCGGGTCCATGCCCCCGGCACGTTGGGCGCGCCCCGTGCTCATGTCACCGCATCCGGCACAAGCTGGCCCAACACCTCGGCGGTCGAGATCACGCCCGGCACACCCGCCCCGGGATGGGTGCCCGCACCCACCAAATACAGCCCCTCGGCCTCCTCGCTCACGTTATGCGGACGGAACCAGGCCGACTGCAAAATCCGCGGCTCAATCGAAAACCCGGACCCGTGGGGCGACAAATAGCGGTCGCGAAACGTCTCTGGCGTAAACACCTGCTCGGTCGCGATCTTCGACCCCAGCCCGGGCAACAGCTGATCCTCCAGCACCGCCAGCATCTTCGCCTTATAGGCCTCCGCCTCCGTCGCCCAGTCCACACCGCCATGGCCCAGATGGGGCACAGGCGACAGCACGTAGAACGTGTCATCCCCCGCCGGCGCCACCCCGGGATCGGTCACCGACGGGCGGTGGACATACAGGCTCATGTCATCCGACAGCGTGCCCTTCATAAAGATATCGCGCAGCAGCCCGGTATAGCGCGGCCCGTTCAGGATCGTGTGATGGCCCACATCGGCCCAGTCGTCCCGGGTGCCCTTGGTGCCGAAATACCAAACGAACAGGCTCATCGAATAACGCGTGCGCTTCAGCCGCGCGGGCGTCCAGCGGCGCTTGCGATGGCCGCGCAGCAGATGGGTGTAGGTGTGACCCGAATCGGCATTCGACACGACCACATCCGCCCCCAGCTCCAGGCCCGAGGCCAGGCGCACACCCCGCGCGCGCCCGCGCTCGATGACAATCTCATCCACCTCGGTGTCCATCAGCAGCGTGCCACCCTGGTCCTCGATCACATCCGCCATCTTGCGCGCCATGCCCGCCAGACCGCCAATGGCGTAATGCACGCCAAATTCCTTCTCGAGGTAACTCACCAGAATATACATGCTGGTCACATGGGTCGGGTCGCCGCCGATAAACAGCGGGTGAAACGAAAACGCCATGCGCAGCTTTTCATCCCGAAACCGCTTGGCCGCATGGGCGTAAACCGACCGGTCTGCGCGCAACAGGCCAAAGGTCGGCAGCACCTTGATCAGATCCCACAGCTGGTGCATCGACCGGCGGCCCAGATCCTCAAACCCAAACCAATAGCGGCGCGCCGAATCGCGCAGAAAGGCGTCGAAACCGGCCACATCGGCAGGGTTGATCTTGGCCACCTCGGCGCGCATCGCCTCGGTGTCCTGCTGCGCGGTAAAGGTGGTGCCATCCGGCCAGCGGATCTCGTAAAACGGGTCCAGGGCGCGCAGATCGACATCGGCGTCAAAATCACGCCCACAGGCCGCCCACAGCTCGCGGTAGAGCTGCGGCACCGTCACAATCGTGGGCCCCAGATCAAACCGGTGCCCGTCCTGCCAAATCGCCGACCCGCGGCCGCCCGGCACGTCCAGCTTGTCGATCACGGTCACGGTATAGCCCTTGGCGCCCAGGCGCATGGCCGCCGCCAATCCGCCCAGGCCTGCGCCTATGACGATGGCGCGATTGCCGGTTCGGGTGTCCGATTCGAGAGGATCAAGGCGTGTCATCTTCCTGGAACAATAGATGTGTCTAGTTTAGTTGACAATTTCTTTTCTGCCCGTAGGCTAAATGACATGGCCAACAGGCCTGCTGCCAGTGCGATGGAATGAGCCAGACAACCACCATATCCTTCTTCCGGTTCGACCGGTGGCGCGACCGCGCTTGGGCGCTGACCATGATGGGCGGCGCACGGCGTGCCATGGCCCGGGTCCCCGATCTGGGCTTTTGGAAACTCTGCGGCTCCGGCACGGGCGAGGGGTTCACACCCATCCCCAACACCGCCGTCTACGCCATCCTGTGCACCTGGCCCGACGCGGGCACCGCGCGCGACAGGCTCGACAACACCCGCATCTTCCAACGCTACCGCGCCCGCGCGGACGAGGATTGGACCGTCTACCTCGCCCCCACCTCCGCCCGCGGTGCCTGGAGCGGGCAAACCCCCTTTTCACCTGTGTCAGAGCCGCAAGGCGGCCCCATCGCCGCCCTCACCCGCGCCACCGTGAAACCGCGCGTCGCCGCACAATTCTGGCGCCGGGTGCCCGACATCTCGGCCATGATCGGCAGCGATGAAAACGTGACCTTCAAGATCGGGATAGGCGAGGTGCCGCTGCTGCACCAGATCACCTTTTCGATCTGGCCGGGCGCTGCCGAAATGGCCGCCTTTGCCCGCACCAACGGCCCACACGCCGCCGCCATCCGCGCGGTGCGCGACGGCGCCTGGTTTCAGGAAGAACTTTATGCCCGCTTCGCCATCCTCGGCGACCGCGGCACATGGGGCGGCACCAGCCCGCTCAAAGGACTGACGCTGCAATGACCAAGACCCCCTTTCCCTTCTCCGCTATCGTCGGCCAAGAGGACATGAAACGCGCTATGATCCTCACCGCCATTGATCCAGGGATCGGCGGCGTGCTGGTCTTTGGCGACCGCGGCACCGGCAAATCAACCGCCGTGCGCGCGCTGGCCGCTTTGCTGCCGCCGATCACGGCCGTGATGGGCTGCCCGATCAATGCCGAAACCCACGCCGATTGCCCCGATTGGGCCAAGATAGAGACGAAAAAGACCCATAAGATCCCAACCCCGGTCATCGACCTGCCTCTGGGCGCGACCGAGGATCGCGTGGTGGGGGCCCTGGATATCGAACGCGCCCTCACCCGCGGGGAAAAGGCGTTCGAGGCCGGTCTTTTGGCCCGCGCAAACCGCGGCTACCTCTATATTGACGAGGTCAATCTGCTCGAGGATCACATCGTCGATCTGCTGCTCGATGTCGCCCAATCCGGCGAAAACGTGGTCGAGCGTGAGGGGCTCAGCATCCGCCACCCCGCCCGTTTCGTCCTTGTCGGCTCCGGCAACCCGGAAGAAGGCGAATTGCGGCCCCAGCTTCTGGACCGCTTCGGCCTCTCGGTCGAGGTGCGCAGCCCCGGTGACATCGCCCAACGGATCGAGGTGATCAAGCGGCGCGACCGGTTCGAATCCGATTTCGACGCCTTCATGGCCGTCTACACCAAGGAAGACGCCAAAATCCGGCGCAAAATCCTTGCCGCACGCAAGCTGCTGCCGCAGATCGAAACGCCAGACCCGATCCTGCACGATTGCGCCGAACTGTGCATCGCCCTGGGCAGCGACGGTTTGCGGGGCGAACTGACCTTGCTGCGCGCCGCCCGTGCCCTGGCGGCCTATGACAAGAAACAGAGCCTAACACGGGATCATCTGCGCCAAATCGCCCCCATCGCGCTCAGCCACCGCTTGCGCCGCGACCCGCTGGACGAGGCTGGCAGCAGCACCCGCGTGTCCCGCACGGTCGAAACGGTGCTGGCATGACCGCACCGCACCCGACCCGTAGGGTGCGCATTCATGCGCACCGCTCTGCACAGCCGGCGACACCCTGTTGGATACGCGATCCTGCGCGCCGCGCCGCAAACTCACGATCCATCCGTAGGGTGCGCATTCATGCGCACCACCCCACACACACATGACCGCCGACACCTGGCATAACGCAACCCTCGCGCTCGAGTTGCTGGCCATCGACCCCGCGGGCCTTGGCGGCGCCGTCCTACGCATGCGGGCCTGTCCCCAAAGGGACCAGATCGTGTCCCGCTTTCCCAGCCCCCTGCCCTTGCGCAAACTGCCCCCAAATATCTCCGACGAACAACTCTTCGGCGGCATAGATCTCAGCGCGACGCTTGCATCCTCTCAAGTCATTGAATCTAGTGGGTTTTTTCACACCCCAGGCATTGCCGTCATCCCTATGGCCGAACGCTGCCCGCACACCCTGGGCGCCAAGCTCGCAAACCTCCTAGATCAGTCTCTAACATGGGGTATTCTGGCCATTGACGAAGGCATCGAACCCGACGAACGCACCCCTGACGCGCTCGCCGACCGCCTCGCCTTCCATCTCGCTCCCACAGGTCCTGTCCCCGCGGGGACACGCCCCCCTGTCCCCGCGGGGACAGAGCTCTCCGCCGACACCGCGATGGAGCAGCTGACGCTGCTCGCCGACCGCTTCGGCATCACCTCCCTGCGCGCGCCCCTGCTCGCCCTCCGCGTCGCCCGCGCCCACGCCCTGCACCAAGGCCGCACCGTCCTGCACGACGTCGACATCGCCACCGCCGCAACGCTGGTCTATCCCCACCGCGCGACCCAAGTCCCTCAGGACGACACGACCGACGCACCACCGCCGCCGCCCGCCGAAACCGACGACTGTCCCCGCGGGGACAACGACCAAAACGACGCGCTGCCCGACACCGAAATGATGGTCGACGCGGTCAAGGCACTCCTGCCCAGCGACCTTCTCAACGGCCTTGTCCCCGCGGGGACAACCCGCAGCACAGGCGGTGCCGGCGCCGGACAAAAGCGCACTTCCAACCGCCGCGGCCGCCCCCTGCCCTCCCGTCCAGGACGGCTCGACGGCACCTCCCGGATCGACCTCATCGCCACGCTCCGCGCCGCCGCCCCGTGGCAACCGCTGCGGCGCCAGCAACAACCCGACCGCCCCGGCCTCCTGATCCGCCCCGGTGACATCCGGCTCAAGCGCTATGCCGAACAGTCCGACCGTTTGCTGATCTTCACCGTCGACGCCTCCGGCTCTGCCGCCGTGTCCCGGCTGGGCGAGGCCAAAGGCGCCATCGAACTCTTGCTCGCAGACGCCTATGCCAGCCGCGACCACGTCGCCCTCGTCGCCTTCCGCGGTGAGACGGCGGATACCTTGCTGCCCCCAACGCGGTCGCTGGTCCAAACCAAACGCCGCCTCGCGTCCCTGCCGGGCGGCGGCGGAACGCCGCTGGCCTCCGGCCTGCAGCACGCCTTTGCCCTGTCGCAACAGTCGCGCGCAAAGGGTCTCACACCCACCGTCGTCCTCATCACCGACGGGCGCGCAAATGTCGCCCTCGACGGCGCCGCAAACCGCAGCCAGGCGGCGCAGGATGCCACCGATCTGGCGACCGCCATACGTGCGCAGGGCACGCCTGCATTGGTGCTCGACATGTCGAACCGACCGCAGCCCGCGCTGCAAAACCTCAGCGCCGCGATGGATGCGCATTACGTTCCCCTGCCCCGGGCCGACGCGCATAAACTGACCGGAGCCGTCACGGCAGCGCTTGGGCGGTAGGCTATGGATTGGAGCGACGTTCAGAGCTGGCCAAACGCCGCGCTGTCCCGGCGGGGACAGGGGCCGGTGCACCGCTGGCACATTCAGGAAAGCGGGCAGGGCAAGACCGTGCTGCTGCTGCACGGCGCGGGTGGGTCGACCCATAACTACCGCGACATCCTGCCGGCCCTCGCGCAGACCTACCGCGTGATCGCGCTGGATCTGCCGGGCCAGGGGTTCACCCAATTGGGCGCCCGGCATCGCTGTGGGTTGGACCCGATGGCGACGGACATTGCCGCGCTGTGTCAGCAAGAGGGGTGGGCCCCGGACGTAATCGTTGGGCATTCGGCGGGGGCGGCGGTGGCCTTGCGCATGGCGCAGCCCGATCTGTCCCCGCGGGGACAGACGCCTTTGGTCATCGGGATCAATGCAGCACTGGGTGAGTTTCCGGGCCTTGCGGGGCTTTTATTTCCGGTGATGGCAAAGGCGCTGGCGGCCATGCCGTTTACGGCCAGCCTGTTCTCCGGCGCCTCTGCAAGCCCGGCGCGCGTCAAGGCTCTAATCAGCGCAACAGGGTCTGAACTGGATGATACCGGCCTTGACCTTTACCGCCGGTTGGTCGGGGACCGCACCCATGTCGACGGCACCTTGCTGATGATGGCGCAGTGGAAGCTGCAGCCGTTGCTGGCCGCCCTGCCCGACCATGACGGGCCTGTGCGGTTCGTCGTGGGCGAGACGGACAAGACCGTGCCGCCCACCGTGTCCTTGACGCAAGCGCAGCGGATGCGGGATGCGACGGTGACCAACCTGCCGGGACTGGGACATCTGGCACATGAGGAACAGCCTGCGGACATGGCGCGGTTGATCGCGCAATTTATCGAGAACGATCAGCGTTAGAGCCGCATCATCACCCTCTGTCCCCGCGGGGACATGAGCGCAGAACACTAAAAAACCCGCCGGGATGGCGGGTTTTTTTGTTGGCTGATGCATGGGCAAAGGTGCGCAGTGAATGCGCACCCTACGTCAGAGATCAAGCTGGTCGAGGAGGGCGCGCACCGCGGCTTCGAGCTTGCGCGGATCGACGGCACCGAAGTCGCGGTTCATATGCAATTCAATCTTCCCCTTTGACCCCGTCACCTTCACCGCGCCTTGCTTGCGGCTGAGCTTGAGCGTGGTCTTGGACGATGCTTGGGGACGGATCGTTTCATCCGCCGGTGGGGTCAGAACCGAGGACAGCAAGGCCAGCTCTGCCTCGGCCGTTTGGGGACGGTGGGCATTCAGCATGGCGTCGACGTGCTGGCGGGCCTTTGGCGTCTCTAACAAGGCCTTTGACAGGCGCAAACCCAGCGAGCGGGGGATCGCCTCGGGGTAGTTCAGCTTGCCGCCCACCAGGGACATCAGCGTCGCGAAATGGGCGATGTAGCTGCGTTTTTGCCGCCCGGCAGAGGCGTAGAGCGTGGCGATGGCGTCGCCCACCTCAAGCTCCATCTGCGACGCATAGGCGGCGGCCAGCTGCCCCATCTCGGCAAAGGAGATGTCGCGGCGGATGAGGTTTTCGTCCACCATGCGGCGGTAGAGTTTTTCCAGCGCCTCGCCCTTGGCCACCAGCACGGCGGGGATGGTGGCAAACCGCTCTTCTCCGGTTTCCTCGAACAGCGCCTTGTGCGCCTTGAGACGGCGAAAGCCCTGGATCAGTTCATAGCCGGTGCCGGTGTCTTCGACCTGGATCGGGTTCGACAGGCCCAGGTCGCGAATGGAGGTCTTCAACTCTTCGAAGTCGGGATCGTTGCCGGTGCCGCGGTCGCGGGTCAGCTTGGTCATCGCCACGTCCCCGAGGGGCACGCGGGCGACGATGGCACCGTCCCTTTTTAGAGACACATATTCATGGGCCAGCCGGTCGTTTTCGGCGCGGATCGCGGCCTCGGCCGATTGGCGTTCGGTCAGCGCATCGACGTTTTCGGAAATGGCCGAGGCCATGGGGCCGCGGCGGGTTTCCGGGGCAGGGGCGTCTGCGGTGTCTGCGGCCTCTGGCACGCTGGGCGCGGCGTCGGCGCCTGCCTCTAGATCAAAGTCGATGTCGAATACGCGGCGCTTGCTCATGCCTCATCCTCCAGCTGGTCCCAGGCTGTTCCCAGGTTGGTTTTGAATTCTTCATAGGCCCGGTCAAAGGAGGCGCGGGCGCGGCGCCAGGTCTCTCTGGTCATGTCTCGGTAATCTATTTCGTAGATGCTGCTGAGGAATCGCCCGGATTGTTCGACGGCGCGCGTCATCTCGATCGGGTGTTCGCAGACGCGGTCGCCGAATACTTTTTGGAAGGCGCCCATCATGGCGCGGTGCAGATCATTGCCCGGCTCGTAGCGGGTGAGCAGGAAGCGCAGGTCGAGGAAGGACTTGGGCAGGCCCATTGTCCCCGCGGGGACAAGGCCGTTAAAGCGGCTGAGATCTTCGAGCGCTTCGGAGAGTTGGCCGATGAAGGAGGTTGTCGAATCGTATTCCCAATAGCCGGGGCCGGAGGGGATATAGAGCACGTCGGCGGCAAAGACCGCGTTCATCGACTGATAGCCGATGGCGGGCGGGCAGTCGAAGAGGATGAGGTCGTAGGCGTCGGGGCTGAGCTGATCGAGAAAGCGCGAGACGGCGGCGAAGAAGGACCATTCGGGGTTGATGTGCCGGTATTGGGCTGAGGCGAATTCGACAAAGGCCGCGTTGGCGCAGCTGGGCACGATGTCGATGGTGGGCCAGTTCGTGGGCTTGATAAAGTCGGAGGCGCGCAGGTCGTTGAGGCCCATGTCGGTGATCTGCTGGGGCAGGCGGCGCTGGGGCAGGACGGTGCCGGATTCCGCGCCCCGCAGGGCCGAGTTCATGCGGTCGGTTTCGTGCCCGAGGTCGCGGGCCATGATGCCCCAGACGGTGTATTCCTCGGCCACGTCGCTGAGGCCCATGGAGTGCGACAGGGTCGCCTGTGGGTCGAAGTCGATGCAGAGCACGCGGTAGCCGTCGAGGGCGGCGGCGTGTGCGAAGTGCAGCGCGGTGGTGGATTTGCCCGCCCCCCCTTTGAAGTTGGCGATGGCCGCGCGGATGGCGCGCTTGTTGGCGGGGCGGTAGGGCATCAGCGACTTGCGGTTGACCTTGATCCGGCGACGCAGCGCGTTGATCTCTCCGAGGCTGTACCAGCGCTGGCGGCCGTCCTCTTCGACTGTGCCCTGGGGCAGGGACGGGTCGGCGGCGAGGCGGCCGCGCAAGGTGGATTGGTTGGCCTTGAAGATCAGCTCGGCCACCTCCCAACTGGAGAAGCGGCGCAGGGTCTTTTCGCTTTGGGGCGAATAGGTTTGCTGGCGGATGAAGCCCTGCATCTTGAGCGACTGGGCTTGCAGTTGGGCGAGGTCGGAATGGGTGAACATGGGCTGCCTGTGATGCGTGTCCCCGCGGGGACAGGGGGTGACGCGCCCGCTGCGGACGCTGTTTGTGCTCTTTTTCTGATTTACGCTGATTTTGCAGAAATTGCAAAAGGGGATTAGCGTTGTCCCCGCGGGGACAGGTGCGGGCGTATTGGGGCGGAGGCGTGATTCTATTGGCCTTGTGTCCGGCCTTGTGCGCGTGTTGAGATTTGGGGGACAGGTCTGCGCACGCTACCAGGGAATGGGTGACAAAGGGGCGCCATTGGGGGACGTCTTGGGTGTCCCCCAATACCTATGAACCTTCATTTTTCATCTGAAAAAGGGTAGGGGGCAGGGGGGCGTGACATCCGCCCTTGACAGAATCGTGGTTTGGGACGCAAATCAAAGCCAGTGGCGGAAAAGCGGCTAGAACCGTGGGGGGACCCGACCGTCGGCAGGTGTGATCCGGGTGCGGATCAGTTTCGAGACATGAGGGCAGTTATGCAAACGGCAAGGCCGGTGGGCCGGGGCGCGTCTGCGCGTAAGTATGACATTCTGACAGCTTTGGGTGCCTATGCGCTGGCGCAGGGCAAACATGACCAGCGGCGGATCTTGCGGCTGATGACGCTAATCACGGCGCGGTACAACTGGGCGCGGGACGAGCTGTCGGTGGGCCAGCGCGAGATTGCGCGGCTATGGTCGGTGGATGCGCGGACGGTGAAGCGCGAGATGGCGCTGCTGCGCGCGCGCGGTTGGCTGGTAGTCAAGCGGCAGGGCGCGCGGGGCCGGGTGACGGAGCACGGGCTGGATCTGGCGCGGATGCTGGAGGATACGGAGGCGTATTGGGCGGCGGTCGGTCCCGATTTCGAGCTGCGGATGGGGCAGGGGGACGCTGCGCCGGACAAGGTGGTGCCGCTGCCGGTGAAGGGCGTGGTGCAGGCGCCTGACCTGAGTGCGGGCACCGAATGGGCGTTGGCGCAGGCGGTGCTGCATGGCGAGGATGCGGGCCTTTATGCCTCGTGGATCGCGGGGCTGGAGCGGGCGGCGCGGTCGGGCGGGTGTCTGACGCTGCGCGCGCCGTCGCGCTTTCACGGCGCCTATGTGCAGACGCACCTGGAACGGCGGTTGCTGTTGGCCTGTCGCGAGGTGGACGACAGCGTGCATGAGATACGGATCGTCACGTGATGGCGGACTGCGTGGCGGCGACGGGTACGGTGTCGTTGGTCCTGTTCTGGGCGGGCGCGGTCCTGTTGGCCCTAGTCATACGGCAGCAGCATGGCCTGACCCTGGTGCAAACGCTGCGCGTGATGGTGGGCCTGAGGGTACCGGAGGTGCAGCCGCGCCCGTGGGTCATGTGGAGCGCGTTGGCCTTGGTTGCGGGCGTTGGTACGATCTGGGCCGTGCTGGTGCAGGGGTGTGCAGGATGAGCCAGATGCGCGACCACCTGCGGCGCATGGCGCGGTACAATGCCTGGAAAAACGCGGCTCTGATGCGGGCGGCGGACGGGCTGGACGATGCGGCGCGGTGGACGGACCGGGGGGCATTCTTTGGCTCTATCGCGGCGACATTCAACCATCTGCTGTGGGACGATCAGCTGTGGCTGGCGCGGTTTCAGGGGTACACGCGGCCCGAACGGTCGGTGCCGGTGTCGCTGACCGCGCCTGCGGCGTGGGGCGCGTTTCAGGTGCAGCGCGTGGCCACGGATGCGCGGATTACGGCGTGGGCCGACGGGCTGACGGCTGCGGACCTGCAAGGGCAGGTGGCCTGGTATCCTGGCGGCGGAGACGTGCGCGTGGAAAAGCCTGCGGTGCTGTGCATGACACATCTGTTCAACCATCAGACGCACCACCGCGGGCAGATCCACGCGATGCTGACGGCGGCGGGGGTGGTGACCGCGCCCACAGACCTGCCGATGTTGCCCGAGGGCTAGTCGTATTTGGCCAGGATGGCGTCGACCGTGCCGTCGCGCAGCATTTCGTCGATGGCGGCGCGATAGGCGGCGGCGACGTCGCTGGGAAAGTCGGGATGTGCGGCAAAGAACACCGGTACGGAATAGAGCGTCGCGCCCACCTTGACAGGCGGGTCGAGCCGCAGCTTTTTCCACATGCTTTTTGCGACCGACCGGGTTTGCACCCAGGCCGCGACGCGGCCAGCGTGCAACATGCGCGCCGAGGATTCGGGCGCGGACAGGCGGGTGAGGTTCGCGTAACCCGCAGTCGTCAAATATTCGTCGGCAGAGGCGCCCGTTTCGACCGCGATGCTGCGCAGCGTTCGGGTATCGACGGCGTCCTGATCGGACGCACCGACCGTCAGCAAGTGCATCTGGGCCGAATCGTAGGTGGCGATCCAGCTAAATTCGCCCTCGCGCGAGGGATTGCGGAAGAGGGCGGGCATGATGCAGTTTTTCTGTGTCTTGAGCGTCAGCATCGTCCGTTGAAAGGGCAGGAACTGCACCTCGATCCTGCGGCCCGCGCGCGCGGCGGCCTCTCGGATCATGTCGATAGCGAGGCCTGCATTGCGGGGCGTGTCAGCGATCATGAACGGGGGATAGAGGGCAGCCAGTACGCAGTCTGGGGGGCCTGTCTGTGCGAGGCCGGGCGTGGCCAGGTACGTGGCCGCGATGACAGCGGCCAGACGCGCCTGGATGCGGCGCCAGAGCGGTGCCCTGGCCGCCCTGCGCCCTTGGAGCCGGTGTGTAACATGCATCATGGTGGAACCCCGCTGTTGGCCTGTTGTGCCAGCGCATCATTCCTAGGATTTGACGCAAATTACTCTCTAACCCGTTAAGGTGGCAACGCAAAGTTTCTATCCGCCTGTGCCGCCTTGTCCCCGATGGCCGGGCGTTAGAACAAAAAAACCGCCGCAGGCATGCACCGGCGGCGGTTTTCTGGTTGGACCGGGTTGGACCGATTAGTTTGTCGCGTCAGCCTCTGGCGCGGGCATGAGCGACGCGAGATAGGCGTAGAGGTTGACCGCGTCTTCTTCCTTGCGGACCTTGTAGGTCATTTTGCTGCGGCCATTGTCGCCGGTGATGTCGCGCAGGTAACCGGTGGGGTCCTGCACGTAGGTCACGAACACTTCTTCGGTGATTGTGACGTCAGATTCAGCGGCGACCTGGTTGATGTCGGAATAGCGGAAATCTTCGACTTGGCCGAATTTGCCGCCGACGATGCCATAGAGGTTGGGGCCGGTCTTGGCGTTGCGGCCTGCCAGGGTTTCGCCGGCGTCATCGATGACGACGTGGCAGGAAATGCACTGGCGGAATGCTTTTTCGCCTTCGGCGACATCGCCAGAGGCGTGGCCATCGGCATAGGCCTGTGTGGCGAGGGTGGCGGTAGCCAAGACTGCGAGAGTGCGGAACATGGGTTTCTCCTTCCTAGTTCTTAGGGATGAACGTAGCGAGTTAGCGGTCAAGTCAACAGTAACTTTGACTTGAAACGCATGCCGCGGGAATTGACGTCTGGTTTTCCCCTGTCAGGCCACCGCGTGGCTGATCGCGCACTGTTTCCACAGGTCCTTGAGCGCGTAGACCAGGTGTTCGATATCGTCGATCGAGTGCAGCGGCGACGGGGTGAAACGGAGCCGTTCGGTGCCCTTGGGCACGGTGGGGTAGTTGATGGGTTGGACGTAGATGCCGTAGCGCTGCATCAGGTAGTCCGACAACATGCGGCATTTGACCGGGTCCTTGATCATCACGGGGATGATGTGGGACGGGTTTTCGAGGTGGGGAATGCCCTCTTGGTCCAGGCGCTTGCGCAGGTAGGCGACGCGTTCGCGTTGCAGCAGGCGTTCCTGGTCCGACTGTTTGAGGTGCCGGATGGAGGTGCGTGCCGCGGCTGCGACGGCCGGGGGCAGGGCGGTTGTGAAGATGAAGCCCGAGGAGAACGACCGGATGAAGTCGCACAGCGCCTCGGACCCGGTGATGTAGCCACCGACGACGCCGTAGGCCTTGCCCAGCGTCCCCTCGATCAGGGTGATGCGGTCGGCGAGCCCTTCCTGTTCGGAAATCCCGCCGCCCCGCGGGCCGTAGAGGCCGACCGCGTGCACTTCGTCGAGGTAGGTCATGGCGCCGTGTTTTTCGGCCACTTCGACGATTTCCTGCATCGGGCAGATATCGCCGTCCATGGAATAGACGCTTTCAAACGCGACGATCTTTGGCGCGTTGGCGGGCAGGGCGGCAAGCTTGCGATCGAGGTCTTCTGGGTCGTTGTGTTTCCAGATCACCTTGTTCGCGCGGCTGTGCCGGATGCCTTCGATCATGGAGGCGTGGTTGAGTTCGTCCGACAGGATCACGGCGTCGGGCAGGCGCGCGCCGAGGGTGGACAGTGCGGCCCAGTTCGACACGTAGCCGGAGGTGAAAAGCAGCGCGCTTTGCTTGCCGTGGAGGTCGGCAAGCTCTGCCTCGAGCAGTTTGTGCGCGTGGTTGGTGCCGGAGATGTTGCGGGTGCCGCCTGCGCCTGCGCCGTACATATCCACGGCCTCTTTCATGGCGCGCGTCACGCTGTCGTGCTGGCCCATGCCGAGGTAGTCGTTCGAGCACCAGACCGTCACCTCGTCCGGGGCGTCCTCGTCGTGGCAGCGGGCCTTGGGAAAGGCGCCTGATTTACGCTCCAGCTCGGCAAAGATGCGGTAGTTGCCTTCGTTCTTGAGCGCGTCAATCTGGCTTTGGAACAGTCCATCAAAGTCCATGATGTCCCCCTTGGTTGGTCTGGTGTTTTGTAGGTTTGGGCGCGGGCAGCATCCACCGCCAGAGCCGTTCATCGGGGATGGGAAGGACCATCACCCAGTGTTCGAGTGCCGCAAGGGCCGTGAGCGCCGTCAGGAGGGCGAAGCCCGTGATGTGCCCGGCGGTTTCGGCGGCGTAGAGCCGTTCGAGCCAGCAGGCGGCGGCGAAGGTGAGCGCGGTGACCGACAGCGGGAAGAGCCAGTTCATCGCCGCCACGCGGAAGTGGCTGGGCAGGTGCTGGAGCGCTGTGGGCAGGAAGTCGACGTTGATATGCGGGACGCCGAAGAAGAGGTTCAGCTTGGCCGAGATGCGCGCGGCAAAGAGCACGGCGAAGGTGTAGAAGGCGAAGGGGTTGGGCGCCTGCCATAGCGCGAGGCCCAGGCCGATGAGCGTCGCGGCCAGCAGCATCTCGTGATAGGCGAGCGTGCCCCAGGCGCGGATAAAGCGTTCCCATTCGGGGGTGTTTGGCGGCAGCGCCATGGCGTTGGGGCCGGTGATGATGCCGGTGAGGAAGGCCAGTTCGATCCAGCCCCAGAGGGCCAGCGCCGACAGGAAGGCCACGTAGATGCCGAAGATGTCGGTCTGGCCCATGGACCAGTGCGCGCCGTAAGCCCCGAGCGCCATCAGCGGCAGGCTGCCCCAGGTGGTGCGCGCCCGCGCAGACGCGCCCGCGCGGTCGGCATATTTGACGGCCATCAGGATGGTGCCGGTGGAGAACCACCAGATGAACATCGCGATGAGGGCGGCGATCCAGGGGGTCATCGGCGCGCCCCTTGGATTCGGTGCAGGGGGCGCTGCCCCCACGCCTGCGGCGTTCCCCCGGCATATTGGGAGAACAATGAAGGCCTGGGGGCGTTATGGGCGCCACGGTGGTTCAATAGGCCGGCTCCAACCGCACCGACGCGGGCGTCGCGTGGGTTTTCGACGGGATGGTGAACAGCGACACGAAGGCGGCCACTGCGCGCATTTGGGCGCCCAGTTTGCGCAGCCCCTTGGCCTGGGCCATGTCGACATTGGCCTTTTGCAGCCGTTCCAGCCCGCGCTGCCAGCGGGGGTGGTCGATGTCGAGCGTGATCGGGAAGATCTGTTCGCTGAGCTTGGACGTCTTGGTGAACACCTCGTGCGCGTACCAGTCGGGATCGACGCCCAGGGCCTTGTGGAAGGCGGGGCGCTGGTGGTCGCGCACATACATCGTGGAATAGACCGCCGTGAGGAAGAACTTGATCCAGTAGACATTGATCCCGGAGGTCAGTTTCGGGTCGGTCTTCATCAGCAGGGCAAAGGCCTCGCCATGGGAAAACTCGTCATTGCACCACTCTTCGAACCATTTGAAGATCGGGTGAAAGCGGTGTTCCGGGTGCGCCTCGAGATGGCGGAAGATCGTGATATAGCGGGCATAGCCGATCTTTTCCGAAAGATACGTGGCGTAGTAGATGAACTTTGGTCGGAAGTAGGTGTACTTCTTTTTCTGTGTCAGAAAGCCCAGGTTGACCCGCAGACCCGCCTCGCGCAAAGCGTCGTTGATAAAGCCCGCGTGCCGTGCCTCGTCCCGCGCCATCAGCTGAAAGAGCTGCGTGATGTCCTTGTTCGCGCCGCGCCGCTTCATTTCCTTGTAAAGCACGCAGCCCGAAAATTCGGCGGTGCAGGAACTGATCAGGAAGTCGATGAATTCCTTTTTCAGCTGCGGTTCCATCCCGTCCCAATCGACGGTGTCCCAATCCGCATTTTTCTTGAAATGCCCCTTGTTCGGGTCGCTTTCCATCTGGGCGATCAGGTCGTCCCAGTCGGCACGGACGGGCGAGACGTCGATGGCGTCCAATTCGTCAAAATCGGTGGTGTAGAAGCGCGGGGTCAGCAGCGTGTTCTGCATTGCCGTTTCGGTCGCGAATTCGGAGGTGAATTTTTCGTCCTGGGCCTGGGCGATGGCCAGCCCTTCTTCGACGCTGGTGGCATCGGCGGTGTGTTTGAGTGGGGCGTTCGTCGCAGCGGAGGTGTGCGGGTTTTGAATGTTCATAGCGTCACCTCTTCGGAGAAGGAGAACTCGCACAGTTCCATCACTTCGAAATCGCCGGTGAGCCGTGTCCACAGCCGTTCGAGGGCGGAGGCGCGGAAGATCACGGCCTCGCGCTCTTCGGTCACGATCTCGCCAAAGGGGGCCATGATCTCGGGGCCCTTCACTTGCACTTCGTCGCCCGGATAGACGACGGCGCCGTTGTTGAACCGCACATGTGCGTGCAGGCTCTCGAACTTGTGGCTGATCTCGACCGTGCAGGGGGCACGTTCAATGTCCTTTGTCAGTAGTCCCATGGTGCTTCCTCCAGTGGGTTAGGGTTGGTCCAGCAACCTGGCGAAGGTGCGGAGATTGTCGGCGCCAAAGCCCATGAGCTCGGCCGACCAGGTGGTTTCGGGGTCGTAAAGGGACAGGCGGTTGCCTGCGCGCAGGCGCAGCACCACGGGGGCCGCGGGATCGGCGCCAATCTTGGCGCGTTCGCGGTTGATCACCCGTTCGATGCCGGCGACAAAGCCGCCCTTGTCATCGGGAAAGTCGGCCAGCACGGTGCCGTTGGCATCGAGCACACGGGCGGCGCCCGAGGCCTTGCCCGACAGAAAGATCGCCTTTTCCTGCAGGATCGCCGTTTCGGCGGGCGTGCTTTCGAGCGGGCGGTCGGTGAGGGTGGCGATGGTGACCATCGACAGGATGATCAGCAGCAGGGACAGGACCGAGCGGACGAGGATGCGCGGGGCAAGTTCGTCTTCTTTGGCGTGAATGCGGGGCTGTGCGTGTGACATCTGGGTTACTCTGCTGCGACGGCGTCGAGGGGAGCGGTGCGGGTGACCTGCGGCACGTTCAACCGCGCCTCGGCCGCGTCGGCCAGGATGCGCGCGACGCGGGCGGCATCGGGGATGCAGCGCAGCGCGGGCTGGGTGTCGCCAAAGTGCCAGGGCCGGGCGTGCGGCCAGATCACCAGGTAGCTGAGTTTCGTGGCCCCGGTGGTGTCGAGCGCGATGGTGCCGGTGCCGGATTTGCGCAGGTCGAGCCCTGCGGTGCCCAGTTCGCGGTAGGGCAGGTTGAGCGTGAGCGTCAGCGCCGCCCCGATGCGCATCGCCACGCGGGCGGTGGTGATGGTATAGACGGTGGCGCGGGCCTGCACATGGGCGACCGCGATCAGCAGCACGCAGACGACGGCGCCCATCAGCACCATGGGCACGGTGGCGCCGATGGCCTGGCCCAGCGGCATCAGGTCAACGACCGACACGAAGCGCCAGCCGGTGAGCACGGCGAAATAGCCGATGATCCAGTTCAGGTTCAGCGCCTCGCGGGCGAGGGCCATCGTGGCGGGGCGGCCCTGCCACAGGATCTGTTCGCCCTCGGGCGGGCGTTCGGGCAGGCCATTGACCGGCTCGATCTCGAAATCATCATGGGACATGGCGCACATTCCCTCCTTGGCGGTTGGTGTCTGGATAGGCCCGCGCCTTGCCGCGCGGGCCTGTGTGGTGCGCCCCTCCAGGATGGGGCGCACCGGGGTTTGTGGCTGCACGCGCCGCGGGTCCGGCGGGGCCGGTCCGGTCTGTGGACAGGGCGCGTGCGGCGGGCATCAGAGCAGGCTTTCCTGGCGGGCGCTGTCGGCATAGAGGTGCCCGCCGCCGTAATAGCCGCTGATCTTGTCCTCTTCGAGCAGGGTCACCTGGGTGCTGCTGGCGTGCTGGGGCACGGTGGCAAAGTGTTTGCCGTAGAGCGCGCGGACCATCACCCGGTCGGTGTGGATGCGGGCCAGCGTCAGCGGGACCAGGCGGGTGCCGGTGCCCCATTTGGGGTCGAGCGTGTATTCGAGGTAGCGGACCAGCTGCTCCGGCTCGTCGATCCACATATCGGTGACCTTGCCCACGACCTCGCCATCGCCCGACATCACCGGCAGCCCGCGCGGGTCGCGGCCTGCGGCGTGGCGGAAGGCGTCATTGGCGGCCATCGGCACGATCTTGGGGTGGCCGTGCCCGTCCAGTTCCGGCACGTCGCGGCGCGGCGCCCAAGAGGCGGGGCCGACGCCGTCGAGCATCGGGTCGCCCGTGGGTTCGAACGGGAAGCCGTTGACCGGCGAGGTTTGGCGCATCGCGATCTCGGCGCGTTCGGGCACCTGGGCCGAGGGCACGGTGACCTCGCCCCGGCCATGGGGCAGGTGGAACGTTTTGTCCTCGGGCACGGGGAAGGGCCCCTGGTTTGCGGCCTCGGTCCCGTCGTCGTTTTCGAGCGGGTAGCCTTCGCGCATGTTCTCGCGCTGGATGTAGAAGATCAGCAGGGCGAAGAAGCCCCAGAAGAGCCAGATGGACAGGCTGGCGAGGTCAAATTCGCCGAAGAAGGTTCCAGTCATGTCAGTTTTCCTTTCCTGGACAGGTCATGTGGGGAAATCCGCGAGGCCGAGGGCCTGCGGCTTCTCCGCTTGGGTGAGGGGGGCCGAAGTGCGCACGAGCGGTCCCAGGATGACGAGAGTGACGAACAAAAGGCCAATCTCTGCGTGATAGACAAACGAATAGCCGGTGGCGGGCGTGTTCAGCGCCTCGCCCCAGGCGCCGGTGGTGGCGATGGCGCCGACCCAGTCGCGCAGCGCGCCACCCAGGGCGATGGCGACCCCGGCCGCGGTGGCCTGTGCCGCACCCCAGGCGCCCAGGGCGAGGCCGCGCCCGGCGGTGCCGCGGTTGGGCATGGTCATCGCCGCCGTCAGCGTCGACACTGCAAAGAGCCCGCCGCCAAAGCCGATCAGCGTGGCCCCTGCGTAAAACAGCGCGTGGGCCTGCATGGGGGCGGCAAAGATCACCAGGCTGAAGGCCCAGATGCCCGCGAGGATGCCGCCGCCCGCCAGGCGGTAGGCGTTCGAGCCGCGCGCCAGGCGCTGGCCCGCCCAGGCAAAGCCCGCCAGCGCGCCCGCGGCCCAGAGCGCTGTGAGCAGCGTGGTTGCGGAGACCGACAGGCCCAGGATCTCTCCGCCATAGGGTTCCAACAGCACGTCCTGCATGTTGAAGGCCATGGTGCCCACAAAGACGCAGACCAAAAGCCGCCCGGCCTTGCCGCCGGTCAGAAAGTCGCCCCAGGCGTCGCGGAAGAGGGGCCGGGGTGCGGCGCGTTCGGCGCGCGTCATCGGGCGCACGGTTTCCTGTTTCCACAAGGCCACGAGGTTCAGCGCCACGCCGATCACGGCGGCCCCCTGTACCACGCGGATCAGGCGCAAGTCACTGTAATTGCTGAGAAGCCCGCCAATGATCAGGGCCGACACGCCCATGCCCACCAGAAACATCACATAAAGAAGCGCCACGACCCGCGGCCGCGTTTCATCCGTGGCGCGGTCGCTGGCAAGTGCGAGGCCCGCGGTCTGCGTCATGTGCAGCCCCAGCCCGGTCATGAGAAAGGCGAGCGCCGCCAGCACCTCGCCCGCGAAGGGGATCTGGTGCACCACGTCGCCGCCCAGCACCAGCAGGGCAAAGGGCATCACGGCCAGACCGCCAAACTGCCAGAGCGAGCCGAACCAGATATAGGGCACCCGCTTCCATCCGATGGCGGATTTGTGGGTGTCCGAGCGAAAGCCCAACAGCGCGCGGAACGGCGCGATCAGCACCGGCAGGGCGATCATAAAGGCCACGATCATCGCCGGCACGCTCAGTTCCACGATCATCACGCGGTTCAGCGTGCCCAGCAGCATCACGCTGGCCATGCCGACCGACACCTGGAACAGCGACAGGCGCAAGAGCTGCCCCATCGGCAGGTCGTCCGACGCCGCATCGGCAAAGGGCATATAGGCCAGGGACAGGCGCGACAGCTGGCTCATGGGCGCAGCTCCATCGCTTCGGAGATGTAGAAGCCGCTGGTGACCCGGTCGACCGGGCGCAGCATCCGCCGCGCGCCCGCCGCCTTGGCCGCGCGGGCCAGGGTGGCGTGGGCGTGGGGCACCATCACCGGCGAGCGGTCTGATTTGGGAAAGGCCTTGCCCGCATACCACATCGCCATCAGCGCAGGCGTACGCGGCGCCACCGTAAAGATGATCGGCCCGACCACACGCGGTTCGAGCCGGGCAAGGCACGCGCCCAGGTCATCGGCGCCGTAATAGATCATGCTGTCCATGGCAAAGACCGCGTCAAAGCGGCCCAGGCTTGGGTCAAACATATCGCCCGCATGAAAGCTGACCTGGCGGCGCAAGCCCTCGGGCAGGCGCAGTTGCGCGATGTCGATCAGCTGGGGCGAGATATCCACCGCCACGACCTGCGCTCCGCGTTCGGCCAGTTCGACCGTGGCGGGCCCCGCGCCGCAACCTGCATCCAAAATCCGCGCGCCGCGCAGGTCCTTGGGCAGACGGGACAGCATCAGTGCCCGCATCCGGGACCGGCCCACGCGCACCGTTTCGCGAATGCGCGACACCGGCGCGTCCGAGGTCAGGCGTTCCCAAGTTTTGGTGGCGGTGCGGTCAAAGTAATCCTCGACCCGCGCACGGGTCCGGTCATACCCCTGCGCGTCACCTGGCGCGGCGCGCGCAGGGAAGGCCGCGTTATGCGGGGCCGTTGCCATCAATCAAATCCCAGCAGCTCAAAGATATCGCGGTCTTCCATCGGCGCGGGCGCCAGCCCCTCGGTGCCATCATAAAGCAGCTGCGCGAGGCGCATGTATTCGGCACGGCAGCGCACGATGTCCTCGTCATCGTCCATCTCGAACAGGGTCTTTTTCTTGAGCCGCGAGCGGCGGATGGCATCCACGTCGGGCATGTGCGCGATGCGGTTGAACCCGACGGTGTCACAATAGCGGTCGACCTCGTTGGTTTCCTTGCTGCGGTTGGCGACGCAGCCCGCCAGGCGCACCTTGTAGTTCTTGGATTTGGCCTGTACCGCGGCGATGATCCGGTTCATCGCATAGATGCTGTCGAAATCGTTGGCCGTAACGATCAGCGCCCGGTCGGCATGCTGCAAGGGGGCGGCAAAGCCGCCGCAGACCACGTCGCCCAGCACGTCAAAGATGACCACATCGGTCTCTTCCAGCAGGTGGTGTTGTTTCAGCAGCTTGACCGTCTGCCCCACCACATAGCCGCCACAGCCTGTGCCAGCAGGGGGGCCACCGGCCTCGACACATTTCACGCCGTTGAACCCTTCGGACACGAAATCCTCGGGGCGCAGTTCCTCGGGGTGGAAATCGACCTCTTTCAGGATGTCGATAACCGTGGGCTGCAACATGCCGGTCAGGGTGAATGTGCTGTCATGCTTGGGGTCGCAGCCGATTTGCAGGACGCGTTTGCCCAGCATGGAAAAGGCGGCCGACAGGTTGGAAGAGGTGGTCGACTTGCCGATCCCGCCCTTGCCGTAGACGGAAAACACCTTGGCCCCTTCGATCTTGGCACCCGCGTCCTGGTGGACTTGCACCGATCCTTCGCCATCGCCCCCATGGGGCGTGTTGGTCGTGGGGCCACGCAGGACGGGGGGGGTTCTGTCGAGTGGGCTCATGGGAGCGTCCTTTCATCCGGCGCGCGTACGCCTTCATTGTTCTTCAAATATGCAAATCGGCGTGTCTGAGGGGGAACGCGGGTCATTCGGCAGCGATCCCTTCCAGCTTGTCTTCCAATGCGTCAGCAGCGTCTTGCAGAGCGGCCAGCGTGTCGGCATCCGGCGCCCAGTAGTTCCGGTCCGACGCTTCCAGCAGGCGGTTGGCCATGCGCGACGAGGCGGTGGGGTTCAGGTCGGCGATACGCTGGCGCATCTCTTCGTCCAGGACGAAGGTTTCGGAAATGCGCTGGTACACCCAGTCGTCCACCTGGCCGGTCGTGGCCGACCAGCCGACGGTGTTGGTCACATGCGCCTCGATCTGGCGCACGCCCTCGGCGCCGTGTTTCAAGAGCCCTTCGAAGAATTTCGGGTTCAGCGCCCGGCTGCGGGTTTCCAGCGCGACCTGGTCGCGCAGCGTGCGCACCTTGCCCGCGCCGCGGGTCTGGTCGCTGATGTAGACCGCGGCCTCGGTCCCGCGCGCGCGTTTCACTGCCCGTGCGATGCCGCCCAGCGTGTCGAAGTAGTGGTCCACCGTGGTGACCCCCAATTCGACCGATTCGAGGTTTTGGTAGGCCACTTCCACATCCGCCAGCGCCTTTTGCAGCAGCGCGGGGTTGGCGGCGGATTTGCCGTCGACGCCGTAGGCAAAGCTTTTGCGGCCCTCATAGGCGTCGGCCAGTTCGTCCTCGTCGCCGAAGGCAGAGCTGTCGACCAGCTGGTTCACGTTCGAGCCATAGGCGCCTTCGGCATTGGAAAACACCCGCAGTGCGGCGGTGGCGAGGTCGACGCCCTGCGCCTCGGCATAGGCCAATGCGTGCGCGCGGATATAGTTCTGGTCCAGCGGCTCGTCCGCTTGCGCGCAGGTCAGCGCGGCCTCGGCCAGCATGCGGGTCTGCAAGGGCAGCAGATCGCGGAAGATGCCTGACAGGGTCATCACCACGTCGATGCGTGGGCGGCCAAGCTGTGCCAGTGGGATCAGATCGGCGCCCGCCAGGCGGCCAAAGCTGTCAAAGCGCGGTGCGCAGCCCATCAGCGCCAGCGCCTGGGCAATCGGCCCGCCGTCGGATTTGATGTTGTCCGACCCCCACAGCACCAGCGCGATGGACCGCGGCAGCGTCGGGTGCGTGTCGAGCAGCAGTTGCGCCTGTTTCGCCCCCTCGCGGCAGGCAAAGGCGGTGGGCATGCGGAAGGGGTCAAAGGCGTGGATATTGCGGCCCGTGGGCAGGATGTCGGTGGACCGGATCAGGTCACCGCCGGGCACAGGCGCGATAAACCGCCCCTCAAGCGCGTCCATGAGCGCGGAAAGTTCCGTTTCTTGCTGCAAGAGCGTGTCGACCCGGGCGCGCGCCGCGGCATCCGCGTGGGGCATCAGGTCAAGGTACTCGGCCCGGGCCTTGTCGCTGAGCGGTTGGCCGACCACGTGCAGCCCTTCGGGGATCAGCGCGTCCTCGGTTTCAAGCAGCTTGAGCCAGAGCGCATCGGCACTGACCCCGCCCATGTCCACCGCCTCGGCCTGTTCGGCAATCAGCGTCTCAAGATCGGTGCGGGCGCTGTCATCCGCCCCCATCTCGCGCCAGCGGGTGAGCGAATCTTTCAGCTCTGCCAGCCCCTTGTAGAGGCCCGATTGCGCCAGTGGCGGTGTCAGGTGTGTGATGGTGACCGCGTTCGACCGCCGCTTGGCCAGCGACGCCTCGGACGGGTTGTTGGCGGCATAGAGATAGATGTTGGGCAGCGCCCCGATCAGCCGGTCCGGCCAGTCCTGCGCGCCCACGCCCGCCTGCTTGCCCGGCATGAATTCCAGCGCGCCGTGCATCCCGAAATGCACCACCGCATCGGCGCGGTACGTGTCGCGCAGCCACTGATAGAAGGTGGCAAAGGCATGGGTCGGCGCAAAGCCCTTCTCGAACAAGAGCCGCATCGGGTCGCCCTCGTACCCGAAGGCAGGCTGCACGCCGACAAAGACGCGCCCCAGTTCGGCCCCCAGCACAAAGACGCCGCGCCCGTCCGATTGCACCCGGCCCGGCGCGGGGCCCCAGGTCGCCTCGATCTCGGCCAGATGGGGGGCAGTGCGCACGATGGTGTCGGCGCTGACATGGGCCGCGACATTGGCCTGCTGGCCGTATTGCGCGGCATTGCCTTGGATCACCTGGGCGCGCAGCGCGTCGACGCTGGCGGGCAGGTCCACCGCATATCCGCGCGCCTTCATGGCGTGCAAGGTGTTGAACAGGCTCTCAAACACCGACAGATAGGCCGCCGTGCCCACAGCGCCCGCATTGGGTGGAAAGCCAAAGAGGATGATCGCGACCTTCTTGTCGGCGTTCTGCTTTTGCCGCAGCCGCGCCATGTGCAGCGCCTTGTCGGCCAGGCCGCCGATCCGCTCGTGGCAGGGTACCATCGCCTTGGGCTCGGCCCCCGCTTGGCAGGCCAGAGGGCAGCCGGTGCAGCCCTCTGGCCCCAAGCGGCCGCCAAAGACGGTGGGGCAGGTGGCGCCATCCAGCTCGGGCAGGGCGACCAGCATCGTGGTCTCGATCGGGCCCAGCCCGCCACTGCTGCGCGCCCACTGGCCCAGGGTCTGAAATTCCAGCGAATGCGCGGCCAGGTAGGGCACGTCGAGCGCCGCCAGCATCTCGACCGCGGCGTCATTGTCATTGTAGGCAGGCCCGCCCACGAGGCTGAACCCGGTCAGCGACACCAGCGCATCCACCTGGCCCTTGAAATACGTCTCGACCGCGGGACGCGCATCCAGACCCCCGGCAAAGGCGGGCAGGACGCGCATGCCCTTGGCCTCGAAGGCGCGGATCACACCGTCGTAATGCGCCGTGTCGCCCGCCAGCACGTAGGACCGCAGCATCACGATGCCCACGGTCGCCTGCGCGCCTGCGGGGCCGGGAATGTCGGCAGCGTCCGTGGTGATACGCTGTGGCAGGTCGGGGTGGTAGAGGCCGGTATCCGGGTAATCGATGGGCAGGGCCGCCTCGGGCGCGTCCTGCCAGGCGGTGCCGGTGGCATAGCGGTTCAGCAGGAACTGCACCATCGCGCGCACATTGTCGTCCGAGCCACCCAGCCAATATTGCATGACCAGGAACCAGGCCCGCAGGTCCTGCGCCTTGCCGGGGATGAATTTCAGGATCTTGGGCAGGCGGCGCAGCATCGCCATCTTCTTGGCGCCGTTCTCGCTTGACGGCTTGGACGAGCCGCGCAAGCGCTTCATCAGCTTGCCCATGGTGCTGGGCGGCTGCGACATGTCCAGGGTGCCCATGCGCGTCAGCTTGACCACATCGGCATCCGCGATGATCCCCACCATCGCGTCACAGTGATCGCGCCGCGCGCGCAGGGCGGGCAGGATGCGGGCCACATGCTCTTCGAGAAAGAGCAGGTTCGAGATAATGATATCGCCGTGCCGCACCGCCTCTTCGGCAGCCTCAAAGGCGCCGGGGGTCTCGCCCCATTCGGCTGCGGCGTGGATTTGCAGATCAAGGCCGGGATAATCGACCGACAGTGCCTCCATCGCGCGGCGCGCGGGGCCCGCGGCGTGGCTGTCCAGCGTGATGATCACCACGCGGTAGCCGGGCAGACGCCCGCTTATGCCGGTTTCATCGCGCATAATGGGCCTTCGCCTCATAGAGCGTGTCGACGGATATTTCCGCCACACCGCGTTCGGTCGCAAACAGCTCGGTGTTGCGGCGCGCCTTGCCGCGCACAAAGAAGGGGATCTTCTTCAACTCCCGCTCGGCATCGTCCAGCCACAGCACCTCGATGGGGCCTTTCTCTGTTCCAGAAAAATCCCGGGGGGAAGCCGCAGGCTGGGGGGCTGGCCCCCCTCCGCCCTCGGGCTTGGGCGCGTGGCCGCCATGATGCGACGGCCCCGCCGCATCGTGAAATTCGAAATCCTCGCGGAACATGTGCAGCAGGTGCTCTTCGAGCCCCATGACCAGCGGATGCACCCAGGTGTCAAAGATCACATTGGCGCCTTCGATGCCCATCTGGGGCGAATAGCGGGCGGGAAAGTCCTGCACATGCACGGGCGCCGAGATCACGGCGCAGGGGATGCCCAGGCGCTTGCCGATATGGCGCTCCATCTGGGTGCCGAGGATCATCTCGGGCTGCAGTGCCTGGATGGTGCGTTCGACCTCGAGATAGTCGTCGGTGATGGTGGCGGTCAGGCCCATTTCCTTGGCCTTGGCGCGGACGGGCCGCGCCATTTCGCGGTTATAGCAGCCCAGGCCCACAACCTCGAAGCCCATCTCGTCCTGCGCGATGCGCGCGGCGGCCAGCACGTGGGTGCCGTCGCCAAAGAGAAAGACGCGCTTGCCGGTCAAATAGGTGCTGTCGACGGACTTGGAATACCAGGGCAGGCGCAGCCGGTCGGTGTCCAGCACGGGCGCACAGCCGGTCAGCGCGGCCACTTCGTTCACGAAATCGCGGGTCGCGCCGACGCCGATAGGAACAATTTTAGTATAAAATTGGTCCAGCTCCCGTTCCATCCAGCGGGCTGCGGATTCGCCGGTTTCGGGATACATCAGCACGTTGAAATGCGCAGCCCCCATGCGGGCGATGTCGGCGGGCGAGGCGGTCATCGGGGCCACCACATTGACGCTGATGCCCATGTCGGACAGCAGGGCCGTGACCTCTTGGATATCGTCGCGGTGGCGAAAGCCGAGGGCCGTGGGGCCGATCAGGTTCGCGGTGATCTGTTTGGTGCGCGCCATCGGTTTGGCGAGCGTCTTGACGATCTGAAAGAACGTCTCGTCCGCGCCGAAGTTTTCCTTGCGCTGATAGCTGGGCAGCTCCAGCGGGATCACCGGGACCGGCAGGCCCATCGTTTCGGCCATGCCGCCGGGGTCGTCCTGGATCAGCTCGGCCGTGCAGGACGCACCCACGATGATCGCCTGGGGTTTGAACCGGTCATAGGCGTCTTGGGCCGCGGTCTTGAACAGGTTGGCGGTGTCGGCGCCCAGGTCACGGGCTTGGAACGTGGTATAGGTCACGGGCGGGCGGTGGTCGCGCCGTTCGATCATGGTAAAGAGCAGATCGGCATAGGTGTCGCCCTGGGGCGCGTGCAGCACGTAGTGCAGATCGGTCATGCCGGTGGCGACGCGCATGGCGCCGACATGGGGCGGGCCCTCATATGTCCAGACCGTCAGCTTCATGTCTGGCCGTCCGATTGCATATTTTTGGAACAATGAAGGGTCATGAGGCGTCCAGTTTCAGGAGGGCCGCGCGGCGGATGGGGCGCGAAAAGAGGCCCGCGAGGTCGCCGGCCTGTTCGTAGAAGTGGACGGGGGTGAACACCAACTCGATCGCCCATTTGGTGGCCAGCCCTTGCGCTTCCAGCGGGTTGGCAAGGCCGAGGCCGCAGACGGTGAGGTCGGGGCGCGCGGCGCGGGCGCGGTCCAGTTGCAGATCGACGTCTTGGCCTTCGGAGAGCGTCGGGCCTGCGGCCAGGAGGTCGAGGTCTGGGCCCACCAGCCCCTTGTGGATGAAGGGGGCGCCGACCTCGATCGCGTCCATTCCGCATTCGCGGGTCAGGAAGCGGGCCAGGGGGATTTCGAGCTGGCTGTCGGGGAAGAAGAAGATCGTTTTGCCGCTGAGCGTTTCGGCTGCCTGCGCGATGGCCTTGCGGGCGCGGGCGCGCGGCGCGGCGGTGACCTGATCAAAGAGCGCGGGGGCCACGCCAAATTCGGCGGCGATGGTGGCCAGCCACTGTGTTGTGCCCTCTTCGCCGAAGGGGAAGGGGGCGGGCAGGTGGCGGGCGCTGCGGCGGGTGAGCGCATCGGCGGTGTCGCCCAGAAACGGCTGGGTGAGGGCGAAGACGGTGTTTTCGCCGACGCCCAGGTCATCATCTGCGCGCGGGGCGGGCAGCACCTTGATCGGGCCGATGCCCATCGCCTCGAGCAGGCCGATGGCCTGTTCTTCGACCACGTCCGGCAGCGCGCCGACCAGCAGCAGCTGGCGGGTGTCGGTTTGGGGCAGCACGGGCACCATGGAGGCGAGGCAGGCGTCTTCGCCTTGGGTAAAGGTCGTCTCGATCCCCGAGCCGGAGAAGTTCAGCACCCGCACATGCGGCGCGTGCACCTGGCTCATCCGCTCGGCCGCTTTGGCGAGGTCCAGCTTGATCACTTCGGAGGGGCAGGAGCCCACGAGGAACAGCTGTTTGATATCGGGGCGGCGCGCGAGCAGGTCGGCCACGACCTTGTCCAGCTCATCCTGGGCATCGGCCAGACCGGCGAGGTCGGTTTCCTCTAAGATGGCGGTGCCAAAGCGCGGTTCGGCAAAGATCATCACGCCGGCGGCGGATTGCAGCAGGTGGGCGCAGGTGCGCGAGCCGATCACCAGAAAGAACGCATCCTGCATCTTGCGGTGCAGCCAGATGATTCCCGTGAGGCCGCAGAACACCTCTCGCTGGCCGCGTTGTTTGAGAATCGGGGTGTCGCGGCAGCCGCCGCTGGTTGGGAGGCGGGGCAGTTCGGTCATGCGGGGGCCTCTTGGTGCGTGGCGGCCTGCAGCCGGGCGGCGCGCAGTTTCAGCACGAACTGCACCGCGTTGATGACGTATGCAGCATAGGCGGCGAGCGCCAACCACATCAGCGGTTGCGGGGCGAGTGCGGCGGTGAACAGGGCCCAGAGATAGGCGGTGTGCAACCCGATCACGAGGAAGGAAAACACGTCTTCCCAAAAGAAGGCGGGGGCCAGAAGGTACTGGCCAAACACGACTTTTTCCCAGATCGCGCCGGTGATCATGATGATGTAGAGCACGCCGGTTTTGACCACGATCGAGGCCGCGGCCAGCGTATAGCCGTCGCCCGTGGCGAGGTAGCGCAGCACGAGGCCCAGCGACACGAGGAAGACCACAAATTGCAACGGCGCCAGCACGCCCTGCACGGGCGTCCAGATGGTCGCATCGCGGCGCGCGCGTTCCTCTGGGGTGTAGAGGCCGGTGCGCAGATGATCGGAGGGTGTCCGGCTGGACATGGGCCGCTGTCTCTCCCTTTGCGTGCTGTGACAGGCTTGTCCCTTGAAACTACGGGTGTCTGGGGAAAAGTGTCAATTAAAAGTTACAGTCACGTTTTCGCTGCCGGGGCGGTCAAAACCTGCGCCAATCGGGGTTTGCACCCGCAGAACCGCATGAAATATCTGGTTTTTCGTATGTTAGGCCTTAGGTGCTGTCACGGGACTGCGGCAAAACTGTCAAAGGCGCTTTACAATTAGGGGGTAAATTCGGTTGACAATCCAACGGTACAGGCAGACAGTTTTGGGGCATTCCACGACTCTGACGCGCCAGAGTTGTTCATTGCGTTTATGCGGATCGAGGTAATCCATGGCGCAGGACGACATATATGGCACGACCCGCGCTATGACCGAGCGCAGCGCTGACCTCGCCCCTTTGGCGAATGAGGTGATCTCGGTCCTGCGCGAGCGGCAGACGGTGACAACCGCCGGCGCACGGCAGGTCGTTGTCGACTATCTGGTGCGTGCGGTGGCGGTCAAAGCGACCTATGATCCGGTTCTGGTGCTGGATGAGTTGCGCGGCTATCGCCTGACGCTGGACGCGATCATCGACCTTTACATCCCGCAAGCCGCCCGGCGGCTGGGGGATATGTGGATGACATCCGACATTGATTTCGCCGGTGTGACGGTGGGCAGTCTGCGGTTGCAGGCGTTGCTGGGCGAGGCGTCGATGGGGTTGCGCCAATGCCAGCCTGCGGGCGGGGGCGCCACGTTTCACGCCCTGGTCGTCGTGCCCGAGCAAGAGCAGCATTTCCTGGGCGCCGCCGTGGTCGGTGCGCAGTTGCGCCGCCTGGGCTGCGAGGTGAGCCTGGCCATCAGCGAGACGCCCAAGCAGGTGCTCGCCCGCGTTGTCTGCGATGTGCCCGATATGGTGCTGTTCTCTTGCGCGCGGGTTCCGGCCCTTGAAACCGCAAAGAGAACGGTTAAACAGATTAAATCTTCTGTCGATCCTGTGCCTGTCCTGGCCATGGGTGGCGCGTTGCGCGGCAAGGCGGAGGCGATAAAAGAGCAAACAGGCGTAGATCTGGTGACGAATACTGCGACAGACGTTTTAAGTTTCTGCACGAAGCGCAGGAAAGCTTTGGGTCTGGGATGACAACCGGCGGCAGCAGTTTCTGGACCAGCGGCGCGGTGCCCCTGATCGAACCCGAGTTCCTGAGCAGCATCATTTCAGCCGCGTCGGACATCGCGCTGGTGGTGTCGGCCGAGGGCACGGTCTTGTCTGTGGTGATCAACCCCCGCGATGACAGTTTTGGCAATCTGAGCCATTGGGAAGGGCGCCCGATCGTCGAGTTCCTGACCGATGAGAGCATCGAAAAGTTTCAGGTGGCGCATAATGGCTATCTGGCGGGCACCCCGCCCAAGAAGTCGTTGGAGCTGAACCACTGCGACAATGCGGTGTGGCAGTATCCGGTGCGCTATACCTTCCACCGCTTTGGGCACGAGAATGCCGTGCTGCTGTTGGGCCGCGATTTGCGCCCCATTGCCGAGACGCAGCAGCAGCTGGTCCAGGCGCAGATCGCGCTGGAGCAGGGGTACGAGGCGCGGCGCGAGTTCGACACCCGGTACCGCGTGGTGATGAGCCATGTGGACGATGCCGTCGTCTTTGTCTCGGTCCAGACGGGCCGGGTGGAGGATGCCAACGAACGGGCTGCCGCCTTGCTGGGGCTGAAGCCCGAGGCGCTGTTGGGTGCCACGTTTGCGAGCCAGTTTTCCGACCGGTCCGGCGCCGAGCTGACCGAGAGCCTGATGAACGCGACCCTGTCCGAGGATGCGGGGCCGGTGACCGTGCGCGCGACGCGCACCCGGCAGACGCTGGCGTTGCACCCGACGGTGTTCCGGGCGTCGGGCCAGCGTGTGTTGATGTGCCGCCTGACGGGCGATCAGCCGGTGGCGGCGCAGCCTGACCTGGCCGCGATCCATGCGGCGGCGCTGTTCCGGGCGACGACGGATGCGATTGTGTTCATGGACCTGCGCGGGTCTGTCCTGTCGGTGAATGATGCGTTCCTAGACCTCGTCGGTGCGGCGCATCTGAGCGATGTCGTGTCGGCCCCGCTTGCGGATTTCCTGGTGCGCGGCCAGATCGACATGGGCGTGTTGCTGGATAACGCGGCCAAGAGCGGGCAGATGCGTGTCTATGCCACGCGGTTGGTCAACGATCTGGGCGCGCGCGTGCCGGTCGAGGTGTCGGCCACGCGGCTGGAGGATGCGCGCAGCCCCGCCGTTGCGTTGATCATGCGCGATGTCAGCCGGATGGAAGGGGTGCGCCGCACCGACACCGCCGTGGGCGACAGCCTGCCCGAGCCGGGGCGCCATGTGATGGACCTTGTCGGCTCTGCCTCGCTGAAAGAGATCGTGGCCGAGACGACGGACGTCGTTGAAAAGATGTGTATCGAGACGGCGGTGAACCTGACGCGCAACAACCGCGTTGCCGCGGCCGAGATGCTGGGCCTGTCGCGCCAGTCGCTGTACGTCAAGCTGCGCAAGTATGGGCTGCTGAGCAAGGACGGCTGAGGCGCGCCTGCCCCTTGCGCCGACTCAAAGTGTCAGACATAGTTGACACATGGACGTCAGCGCTACTTTACATTCCCGTCGTTATCCAGAGCCTGCCGCGGCCCTGCGCCTGATCAAGCCGATCACGTGGTTCCCGCCGATGTGGGCCTATCTGTGCGGCGTGGTGTCGTCGGGCGCGTCGCCCGGTGGTCAGTGGCATCTGGTGCTGCTGGGTGTGCTGCTGGCCGGGCCGATTGTCTGCGGGATGAGCCAGGCGGCCAACGATTGGTGCGATCGCTACGTGGACGCCATCAACGAGCCCGACCGCCCGATCCCGTCGGGCCGCATTCCGGGCCGCTGGGGCCTGTGGATCGCGTTGGTGATGTCGGGCCTGTCCCTTTTTGTCGGTTGGCAGCTGGGCCCCTGGGGCTTTGCCGCGACGGTGGTGGGTGTGCTGGCGGCCTGGGCCTATTCGGCAGAGCCTGTGCGCCTGAAGCGATCCGGCTGGTGGGGTCCGGGCCTGGTGGGCCTGAGTTACGAGACCTTGCCGTGGGTCACCGGTGCGGCCGTCCTAAGCGCGGGCGCGCCCCGGTGGGAGGTTCTGGTGACTGCGCTCCTGTATGGCTTGGGCGCCCATGGCATAATGACGCTGAACGATTTCAAGGCGCTGGAAGGCGACCGCCAGACGGGTGTGCAATCGCTGCCCGTCACGCTGGGCCCGCGCCGAGCCGCACAGGTGGCCTGTGCGGTAATGGCCGCGCCGCAAGCGGTGCTGATCGCGCTGCTGGTCGCGTGGGACCGGCCCGCGCATGCGCTGGCCATTGGTGCGGTGCTGGCCCTGCAATTCTGGGCGATGACGGTGATGTTCCGCGACCCGCGGGCCAAGGCGCCGTGGTATAACGGCACCGGCGTGTTGCTATACGTGGCGGGCATGATGATCGCGGCCTTTGCCCTGAGGGGGCTGGCATGAGCGCGGGGTGGATCACGCTGGCACGGCTGTGCCTGGTCAACGCCGCCATCGGCGGTTTGGCGGCACTGCCTGTGAACCTGTTCAACCGGCTGATGACGGTCGAGCTGGCGCTGCCTGCGCTGCTGCCCGGTTTGCTGGTGGCGCTGCACTATGGCGTGCAGCTGACCCGGCCCGTCTGGGGCCACCGGTCGGATGTCAAAGGCGGGCGGACGCCGTTTATCCTGGGCGGCATGGCCGTAACGGGTGCGGGCGTTCTGGGGGCGGCTTGGGGTATTTCTGTCGCCGAAACCTCGGTCCCGATGGCACTGCTGGTGTGGCTGATGTCGTACATCGCGATTGGCCTGGGCATTGGTGCGGCGGGCACGTCGTTCCTGGCGCTGCTGGCCAGTGCATCGGGCGCGCGCAAGGGCGGTGTGGCCACGACCGCGTGGCTGTTCCTGATCGCGGGCGCGATTGCCGCCTCGGTCGGGACGGGCATCGCGCTAGAGCCTTACAGCCCGGCGCGGCTGGTATCCGTTGTGGCGGTTGTCGTCGCCATTGCCCTGGTGCTGTGCGTCATCGCGACCCTTGGGGTCGAGGCGCGCGCCGGGGCTGTGGTGGCGCGCGATGACACGCCGCTGCGCGCGGCCTTGCGCCAGACCTGGGCCGACCCGGTCGCGCGCCGCTTTACCGGGTTCGTGTTCCTGTCGATCCTGGCCTTTTACCTGTCCGAGCTGATCCTTGAACCCTTTGCCGGGCATATCCACGGGCTGAGCCCCGAGGACAGCACCAAGCTGTCGGGCGGCAAGGACGGTGCGGCGCTGATGGGGATGATTGGTGCGGGCGTGCTGTCGCAACTGCGCATCGGCACGCTGCGCCTGTGGGCCGTTGCGGGCTGTGTGATGTCTGCCGCGGGCCTGTTGGGCCTGGGCGCGGGCCTGCCGCTGGTGCCCAGCACGGTGGTTCTGGGCCTGGGCAACGGCCTGTTCGTCGTGGGCGCGGTCGGGTCGATGATGCAACTGGCCGCGGCCCATGCGCAGGCGACAGGCACCCGCATGGGTGTCTTTGGCGCGGCCCAAGCGATTGCGGCGGGGCTGGCGGGGCTGATTGCCACCGGCATGCTGGACCTCACGCGCCTGATTTTACCGGATGCCTTGGCCTATGCCTCGGTGTTCACACTCGAAGCTGTCCTGTTCCTGGCCGCCGCTGTGATGGCCGCATCCGTGATGCGCGGGGCAGAGATGAATGATACAACCTTGGTTCCGGGGGAATGATCTGATGTATGACGTTGTTGTTGTGGGTGGCGGGCCGTCGGGCGCCACGGCTGCCGAGGATCTGGTACGCTCGGGCCATTCCGTGGCCTTGCTGGACCGCGAGGGGCGGATCAAGCCCTGCGGCGGCGCGATCCCGCCGCGCCTGATGCAGGATTTTCACGTCGGCGAAGAGCAGTTGCTGACCAAGGTCACGACCGCGCGCATGATCTCGCCCACCGGGCGGCACGTCGATATTCCGATTGAAAACGGCTATGTCGGGATGGTCGACCGCAAGGATTTTGACCCCTTCCTGCGCCAGCGCGCGGCAGAGGCGGGGGCCGAGTATTTCACCGGCACCTTTGTGCGCATCGACCGGCCCAATGGCACGCCCGTGGTCCTCTATCGCGACAAGGCCACGCAAGAGACGCGCGAGTTGCCCTGCAAGCTGGTGATCGGGGCCGATGGCGCCAAGTCGCGCGTGGGCCTGGCAGAGGTCAAGGATGCCGACAAGGTGCCACTGGTCTTTGCCTACCACGAGATCATCAAGGCGCCGCCCAAGACCGACATCTATGATCCCGTCCGCTGCGACGTGATCTATGACGGGGCGATCAGCCCGGATTTCTACGGCTGGGTGTTCCCGCATGGCGACAGCGCCAGTGTCGGGATGGGGTCCGAGCTGTCCTCGGTCAACCTGAAGGACGCCACTGCCGCGCTGCGCGTGGCCAGCGGCCTGGACAAGTGCGAGACGCTGCGCAAAGAGGGCGCGCCCATACCGCTGAAGCCCATGGACCGCTGGGACAATGGCCGCGATGTCGTGCTGGCGGGCGATGCCGCGGGCGTTGTGGCGCCGTCATCCGGCGAGGGGATTTATTACGCGATGGTCGGGGGCCGGGTGGCTGCGACGGCCTGTGCGGCGACGCTGGCCTCGGGCCGCGTCCGCGACCTGAAACTGGCGCGCAAGCTGTTCATGCGCGAGCATAAGACGGTGTTCCGGGTCCTTGCCTCGATGCAGAACGCCTATTACCGCAGCGACGACCGGCGCGAGCGGTTCGTGTCCCTGTGTCACGATGTCGACGTGCAGCGGCTGACCTTTGAGGCCTATATGAACAAGAGGCTGGTCAAGGCGCGGCCTATGGCGCACCTCAAGATCGGGGTCAAAAACCTGGCGCATCTGACCGGTTTGGTAAAGGCAGAGCACGTATGAGTATCATGATCCCCGCCTGGGTCGACGGCACCCTTGTTCCGGTTGAAAAGCTAGAGGCGCATGTGCGGGGGCTGAAGCACAAGGCGGTGTCGGTCTTTGTCATTCGCGGCACCGAGGTGTTGTTGCAGCAGCGCGCGATGGGCAAGTATCACACGCCCGGTCTGTGGGCGAACACGTGCTGCACGCATCCCGACTGGAACGAGCCTGCCTCGGTCTGTGCGGTGCGGCGGTTGAAGGAAGAGGTGGGGATCACCGGCCTGGCGCTGGAGCATCGCCACCACCTGGAATACCGCGCCGATGTGGGCGGTGGCCTGACCGAACACGAGGTGGTTGACGTCTATCTGGGTCGCGCCCCGCGCGACCTGGACGTCGTGCCGAACCCCGAGGAGGTCATGGCCGTGGACTGGGTGGATTACCACGATCTGTTGGCCCTGGTGAAACGCCATCCTGACCGGTTTACGCCCTGGCTGCGCATCTATCTGGCCGAACATGCGGGCACGATCTTTGGCGCGGACCTGACCCAGTCGGCGCGGGTGTGAGCGCCGAGACCTATCTGATCTACCTTGCGGCGGTGGCCGTGTTTTTCGCCACGCCGCCGGACACCAGCCAGTTGCTGATCATCTCGAACGCGATGCGCCACGGGGTGCGCCGCAGCCTGTGGGTGATTGCTGGAGACCTGAGTGCCAACGTGCTGCAGATGACCGCCGCGGCCTTTGGTCTGGCGGCGATCATCGCGACCTCGGCCACCGCCTTTACCTGGATCAAGTGGATCGGCGTTGCCTATCTGCTGTGGATCGGGCTGCAGCTGATGCGGGCGCGTCCCGAACAGGGCGCGGCGGCGGCGGCGCGGTCACGGCGGCCTTGGCGGCTGTTCCGGATGGGCTTTGTCACCTCGATGACCAACCCGTTTGCGGTGGTGTTCTTTGCCGCGCTTTTTCCGCAGTTTATCACGGCAGAGGCGGCGGTGCTGCCGCAGCTGGTGATCCTGGGCGCGACCTATCTGCTGGTCGATGGGGCCACGCTAATACTGTGGGCCTGGGCCGGGGACCGGGTGGCCGCACGCCTGCCTTTGGCCCTGCTGAACCGGCTGTGCGGTGGGCTGATGATCGGGGCCGCGGCGCTGCTGGGTCTGCGGGACATCACGGTGTCGCGGTAACGCATCCATTGAAGCGTGGGGCGCATCGGCCTACACCCTACCCCACATGGCGGAGGGCGGGCGCGTGGCGGACGACACGGTTTTTGATCTGTTTATCATCGGCGGCGGCATCAACGGGGCGGGCATTGCCCGCGATGCGGCGGGGCGCGGCCTGCGCGTGGCCCTGGCCGAGGCGGGCGATCTGGGCGGTGCCACCTCTTCGGCCTCGACCAAGCTGTTTCACGGCGGGCTGCGCTATCTCGAGTTCTTTGAGTTCGGCCTGGTCAAATCCGCGTTGAAAGAGCGTGAGGTGCTGTTGCGCGCGATGCCGCATATCAGCTGGCCCATGCGCTTTGTCCTGCCCTATGCGCCCGATATGCGGTTCGACAGCGACACGCCGACCTCGCGGCTGTTGCGTGTGGTGATGCCTTGGGTGGCCAAGGGGCGGCGGCCGGCGTGGTTGGTGCGGCTGGGCCTGTTTTTGTACGACAATCTGGGCGGGCGCGAGATTTTGCCTGGGACCAAGGCGCTGGATCTGACCACAGCGCGCGAGGGCAGGGGGCTGAAACCGCGGTTCAAGCAGGCCTATGAGTATAGCGATTGCTGGGTCGAGGATTCGCGGCTGGTGATGTTGAACGCCCGCGATGCGGCGGCGCGCGGCGCGCGGATCATGACCCGCTGCCGCGTGACCGAGGCCGCGCGGGATGGCGACACCTGGCGGATCGAGACGGAACAGGGCACCGTTCGGGCCAAAGCGCTGGTCAATGCCGGGGGTCCTTGGGTGGCGGACATCCTTACCGGCGTGATGCGCCAAAATGCGCAGCATAATATCCGCCTGGTGCGGGGCTCGCATATCGTGACCCGCAAGCTCTATGACCACGACAAGGCCTATTTCTTTCAGGGCACCGACGGGCGGATCATCTTTGCCATTCCCTACGAGCAGGATTTTACCCTGATCGGCACCACTGATGCGGACCATACGGGCGCGGACACCAAGCCCGCGATCACAGAGGCAGAGCGCGATTATCTATGCGCCTTTGCGTCGGAGTATTTCGAACGGCCGGTGACGCCAGACGATGTCGTCTGGACCTATTCCGGGGTGCATCCGCTTTATGACGATGGGGCATCCTCGGCCACGGCGGCGACGCGGGATTATGTGCTGGCGCTGGATGACAACGGCCCGCCGGTGCTGAGCGTCTTTGGCGGCAAGATCACCACATATCGCAAGCTGGCGGAACGGGCGCTGGCCAAGATGGGGCTGGGGGCGGCCTGGACCGCGGGTGTGGCGCTGCCCGGTGGGGATTTCGCGGTGCAGGACACCGACACATTGCGCGATAAATTGCGGGCGGCGTACCCATTTTTCGACGAAAAATGGTGCACCCGGATGATCCGCGCCTATGGCACCGAAGCATGGGACGTCCTGGGCGATGCCACGCGCGTCGAAGACCTGGGCCAGCATTTTGGCGCCACGTTGACGGAGGCCGAGTTGCGCTGGATGATCAGCCGCGAATACGCCATGACGGGGGATGACGCGCTGTGGCGCCGGACCAAGCTGGGCCTGCGCCTGTCCGCGTCCGAACGCGCCGCCGTCGATGCCTGGATGAAGGACCACTCCGCATGACCCATATCCTTGCCATCGACCAGGGCACCACATCCTCGCGCGCGATCCTGTTTGACGCCGATATGAAGCCCGTCGCCTCGGCCCAAGAAGAGTTCACGCAGCATTTTCCCAACAGCGGCTGGGTCGAACACGACCCCCAAGACCTGCTGGATACCGTCGCGTCGACCTGCAAAACGGTGATGGATCATGCAGGCCTGTCCGCCAGCGATGTCGCCGCCATCGGCATCACCAACCAGCGCGAGACGACGGTGATCTGGGATGCAGAGACCGGCACCCCCCTGCACAACGCCATCGTCTGGCAAGACCGCCGCACCGCGCAGATGTGCGAGGCGCTGCGCGCGGCGGGCCATGGCGATCAGGTCACCGCGGTCACGGGCCTGCTGCTCGACCCCTATTTTTCGGCCACCAAGGTCAAATGGATCCTCGATCAACATGCAGGCGCCCGGGACAAGGCGCGTGCCGGTCAGCTTCTGTTCGGCACCGTAGACAGTTTCCTGATCTGGCACCTGTCGGGGCGCACGGCCCATGTGACGGATGCCACCAACGCCGCGCGCACCATGCTGTATGACATCCACAAAGGTGCCTGGAGCCCTGAGATGTGCGCGATGCTGGACATCCCGCTGCAGATGCTGCCCGAGGTGCGCGACAGCGCGTCCGACTTTGCCGTGACCGACCTGCTGGGTGGGGCCACGCCGATCTACGGTGTGGCGGGCGATCAGCAGGCTGCGACCATTGGTCAGGCGTGTTTCGCGCCGGGCATGCTGAAATCGACCTATGGGACCGGGTGCTTTGCGCTGCTGAACACCGGCGACGCGCCCGTGACCTCGCAAAACCGGCTGCTGACCACGGTGGCCTATCAGCTGGAGGGCAAGCCCACCTACGCGCTCGAAGGGTCAATCTTTATCGCCGGGGCGGTGGTGCAGTGGCTGCGCGATGGGCTGGGCGTGATCGACACGGCAGGCCAGACCCAGGCGCTGGCCGCGCAGGGCAGCGGGAATGTCACGCTGGTGCCCGCCTTCACCGGCCTTGGCGCGCCCTATTGGAACCCCGATTGCCGCGGCGCCACCTTTGGTCTGACCCGTGATACGGGGCCGGCCGACATGGCGCGCGCAGCCCTGGAAAGCATCGGTTTTCAAACCCGCGATCTGTGGGAGGCGATGCGCGCCGACTGGCCGGATGCGGGCGATGCGGTGCTGCGTGTGGATGGCGGTCTGAGCGCGAACGACTGGGCGATGCAGTTCCTGGCGGATATGCTGGGCGCGCCCGTCGATCGCCCCGCGGGGGTTGAGACGACGGCGTTGGGGGCCGCCTGGCTGGCCGGTATGCGGGCGGGGGTCTACCCCGATCAGGCGGGGTTTGCCGCCACCTGGGCGCGTGCGGCGCGGTTCGATCCGCAGATGGATGCGGACACGCGCGCCGCGGCCTATGCCCGCTGGCAACGCGCGGTAGCCGCGACGCAATCGGTCTAGGCCCGCGGCCCGATCGTCACCGAAATCTCGCCCACGCCCGTGACACCGCCCGTCATCACATCGCCCGGCAAGACCGCGCCGACACCGGCAGGCGTGCCGGTCATCACCAGATCGCCGGGCGCGAGCGTTATCGACTGCGACAGGATCGAGATATGTTCGCCCACGTCCCAGATCATGTCCCCGATGTCCCCCTCTTGCCGCACGTCGCCATTCACGGCGAGCCAAATGCGCCCCGCCCTGAGGCTGGGCACCTGGGTGAGGGGCACCAGCGGACCCATCGGCGCCGAGGCGTCGAAGGCCTTGCCCCAATCCCAGGGCCGCCCCATCTTTTTCGCCTGTCCCTGCAGGTCGCGGCGGGTCAGGTCGATGCCGACGCCCGCGCCCCAAATGTGGTCCATCACGTCTGCGGCTGCGATGTGCGCGCCGCCTGTGCCAATGGCAATCACCAGTTCGATCTCGTGATGCAGGTCCTGGGTGAGCGGCGGATAGGCGATGGTGCACGGGCAATCCACCACCGCATCCGCCGGTTTGGTAAAGAAGAATGGCGGCTCGCGCTCCGGGTCCTTGCCCATCTCGCGCGCGTGGGCGGCATAGTTGCGGCCAACGCAAAAGATACGGCGCACCGCAAAACGGTCGGTGCTGCCCGCAACGGCGACAGACGCTTGCGGAGGGGGTGGTAGGACGAAGGCCATGCAAAGCTCCTTTGCATGGCAGTTGAGCGCAGGTATGCGGTGAGGTCCAGGCAGAAATATTTTACATAATTCGCATTACAGGCGTTAAAGACGTATCGCCGACGCCCAAGATACCAAACAGCCGCACCGGTTATTATTGCCGCAACCCCGCCAGGCTGCCACATTACGCCAAAGGGAGACGCCCATGGCCTTGAACACCACCGCCGCCCAGATGGTCGCCGACGCCCGCGCGCGCATTCGCGAGGTCGAGACGGCGGATGCGATCCAGATGGTCGAGGAGCCCGAGACCGTCATCGTCGACATTCGTGACATCCGCGAACGCCAGCGCAGCGGCTTTATCCCCGGATCGGTTCACGCGCCGCGCGGCATGATCGAATTTTGGGTCGACCCCGACAGCCCCTATTTCAAAGAGGTGTTCGGCCAACCGGGCAAGACCTATCTGTTTCACTGCGCCTCCGGCTGGCGCTCGGCCCTGACCGTGGCCACATTGCAGGACATGGGGTTCGATGCGGCGCATCTGCGCGAAGGGTTCTCGACCTGGGAAGCGCAAGGCGGCCCCGTGCAAAAGGAGGAGACGGCATGACACCCGATATGACCCAAAGCCCAAGCGTGACCCCGTTCTTTGACGAACGGTCCAACACGATCTCTTATGTGGTGCAGGAACCCGGCGGGCGCGGCTGCGCGGTGATCGATGCGGTGATGGACATCGACTATGCCGCGGGTGCGCTGAACTTTGACGGGGCGGACGCGATGATCGCGCATATCCGCGCCAATGATCTGCGGCTGGACTGGATCATCGAGACGCATGTGCACGCCGACCACCTGTCGGGCGCGCCCTATATCCAGGATGCCCTGGGCGGCAAGATCGGGATCGGCGCCAAGATCACCGAGGTGCAGGACACCTTTGGCAAGGTGTTTAACGAAGGCACCGAATTCCAACGGGACGGCTCGCAATTTGACGCGCTGTTCGAGGATGGCGATACCTATCAGGTCGGCGCGATGACGTGCCATGCGCTGCACACGCCCGGCCACACACCGGCCTGTATGGTGCATGTGATGGGCGATGCCGGCTTTGTGGGCGATACGCTCTTTATGCCCGATGGCGGCTCGGCCCGCGCGGATTTCCCCGGGGGCGATGCGGGCCAGCTTTATGACAGCATCATGCGGGTCCTGTCCCTGCCCGACGCCATGCGCCTGTTCATCTGCCACGACTATGGCCCCGGTGGCCGCGCCATCGCCTGGGAAACCACCGTCGCGGAAGAGCGCGAGAACAACATTCACGTGGGCGGAGGCAAGTCGCGCGCGGATTTCATCGCCTTCCGCACCGAACGCGACGCGCAGCTGAATATGCCCTCGCTCATCATCCCGGCCCTACAGGTCAACATGCGCGCGGGCGAAATCCCCCGCGATGACGCCGGCGACATGGCGCTCAAGGTGCCCTTGGGCAAGCTCTAGCCCTTCATTGTTCCGGCAAATATTCCCCCCCGGAGGGACGGTTTCAGATGTCTCGGACCTTGCCAATCCGGGCGCCCCGCTCAACACTCCGGGCATGACACTGACCACCCGCATCGACGCCAAGCGCGACGACCTGATCGCGCTGACCCAAGCGCTGATCCGCATCCCCACGCTTAACCCGCCGGGGCGGCATTACCACGACATCTGCGTGCTGGTGGGCGACCGGCTGCGCGCCCATGGCTTCGACATCCAGATGATCCGCGCAATCGGCACGCCGGGTGACAGCGACACCTACCCGCGCTGGAACGTGGTCGCCCGGTACGAAGGCGCCACCACCGGCGATTGCGTGCATTTCAACAGCCACCACGACGTGGTCGAGGTCGGCCATGGCTGGACGCGCGATCCCTTTGGGGCGGCGCTGGAAGGCGACAAGATCTATGGCCGCGGGGCCTGCGACATGAAGGGCGGGCTTGCCGCCTCGATCATCGCGGCCGAGGCGTTTATCGAAACCCATCCCGCATTTTCCGGTGCCATCGAAATCAGCGCCACGGCGGATGAGGAATCGGGTGGCTATGGCGGTGTGGCCTATCTGGCCGAACAGGGGCTGTTCGCCCCCACCCGCGTGCAGCATGTGATCATCCCCGAACCGCTGAACAAAGACCGCATTTGCCTGGGCCACCGCGGCGGGTGGTGGGCCGAGATCGAGACGAAGGGCGAGATTGCCCATGGCTCCATGCCGTTTCTGGGCGACTGCGCGGTGCGCCATATGGGTGCCGTGCTGGACCAGTTCGAGGCGCAGCTTTACCCCGCTATGGCGGCCCGCCACACCGACATGCCGGTCGTGCCCGAAGGGGCGCGGCACTCGACGATGAACATCAATTCGATCCATGGCGGCCAGCCCGAACAGGCCGCGGATTACGACGGCCTGCCCGCCCATTGCGTCCCCGACAGCTGCCGCATCGTGATTGACCGCCGCTTTCTGGTCGAGGAATCGGTGGACGCGGTGCGGGCCGAGGTGTTGGCCCTGCTCGAAGACCTCAAGGCACGGCGCGACCGGTTCGACTATGAGATGCGCGAGCTGAATGTCGTGCTGCCCTCGATGACGGACAAGACCGCGCCGGTGGTCGAAACCGTGCATGCCGCCATTGCGGATGTGCTGGGGGTGGAGCCGACCTATGTCGCCTCCCCCGGCTCTTACGACCAAAAGCATATCGACCGCATCGGCAAGCTGCGCAACTGCATCGCCTATGGGCCGGGAGAGTTGGAACTGGCGCACAAGCCCGACGAGTGGATCGGCGTCACCGATATGCTCGACAGCGCCAAGGTGATGGGCAAGGCGCTGGAAACCCTGCTGCTGCCGACATAGCGCCTAGCCCGCCGTGGCCATCGCCAGCCCCTGCGCGATGGCGGTCAGGGCAGCGCCCCGGTGCACCTCTGCCTGCGGCATCCGGCGGGTCAGCGCCGCCTGCAGCACCTGCATCAGGCTGGTGCCGCCGACAAAGATCACCTTGGTCACCGCCTCTGCCCCAACCCCGCCTGCGGTCAGCGTCTGCTCTGCTGCCTGCCCGATCCGCTCGGCCATCTCGGCCAGGCTCGCCGCCATCGCCACGGGGTAGAGGGGCAAGGCCAACCCCCGTTCGACCACGCCCAGGTCGATCTGTGGCACCGCACCGCCTGCGTTGGCCGCAATCTTGGCGGCCTCGACGGCAAAGGCCACGTCATGCCCCACCTCGTCCTCCAGCACCTGCACAAGCCGGTTCAGCTTGTCCCGCTCGACCGCGTATTGCGCCAGTTCCTTGGCCGCGCGGCGGGTGTCGGGGGCGTAAAGAAAGGGGATCTTTTGCCAGGTCGCCAGGTCGCCAAAGATCGCATTGGGTGCCGCATGTGTCTGATCGCCAAAGGCGTGGCGGATCTGCGTGCCCATCCCCAGTTCGGGCATCACCACATCCAGGCTCAGCGCGCGGTCAAAATCTGTGCCACCCAGGCGCACGCCGTAACTGGCCAGGATGTCGATGCCGTGGCCTTTGCCCTGCCGAAACAGGGTAAAATCCGACGTGCCCCCGCCGATATCGACGACCAGCCCCAGATCACCGGGCCGCAGCGCGTCGCGATTGGCCAGGGCGGCCGCCTCCGGCTCGGGCATAAAACTCACCGCGTCAAACCCCGCCGCCGCATAGCAATCGGTCAGGTCCTGCAGGGCCTGGGCATTGCGCGCCGCATCCGCGGAATGAAAGCGCACGGGCCGACCGGACAGGGCGCGGTCAAAGCGCTGGCCTGTCTCGGCCTCGGCCCGCCGCTTCATCTCGGCCAGAAAGCGGCCGATGATGGTGACAAAATCCAACCGCTCGTTCAGCAGGGTCCGCCGTTCGTGCATCAGCGACGTGCCCAACAGGGATTTCAGCGCGCGCATATACCGCCCCTCGTCCCCCGCGATCAGCGCGGCATTGGCCGGACGGCCATAGACGGCGCGCCGTGCGTCGAAATCGAAAAACACCGCCGTGGGCAGCGTGACCTCGCCCGGCTCAAGCGGGATCAGCCGCGCCTGCCCGCCCGCCATAATACCCACGCCCGAGTTCGACGTGCCGAAATCCACCCCCAGAACCGCCATCGGCCCACCCCTTGCTGCGCGAAAGGCGGCCCGGGTATCGCAACGGCAGCGCGCTGCCAAGTGGCGAGTGCTGGTCAAGGCGCAGAGATTTGGCTAGCCTTCCTTCAAAGCCGCCATTTATCGGAGACCTCCATGACCCACCTTCGCTCGTTGTGCCTGGGCGCCGCTGCTGCCGCGCTCTTTGCCGGGACGGCCACGGCCCAGACCGACATCACCGTCGCCATGCAGCTGGAACCGCCCCACCTCGATCCCACCTCTGCCGCGGCGGGGGCCATCGATTCGGTGCTCTATTCCAACGTGTTCGAAGGGCTGACGCGCTTTATGGGCGACGGATCGGTTGTGCCCGGCCTGGCCGAAAGCTGGGAGATTTCGGATGACGGGCTGACCTATACGTTCAGCCTGCGCGCCGGTGTCACCTTTCATGACGGCACCACGATGGACGCCGAAGACGTGAAATTCACCCTCGACCGCATCCTGGCCGAGGACAGCGCCAACGCGCAAAAGGCGCTGTACGCAGCGATCAGCGCGGTCGAGGTGGTGGATCCCCAAACCGTGCGCCTGACCCTGTCCGAGCCCAATGGCAACATGCTCTTTAACCTCGCCTGGGGCGACGCGGTGATCGTGGCGCCCGAAAGCATCGCAGCCATCAAGCAACAGCCCATCGGCACGGGCCCGTTCAAATTTGATAGCTGGACCCAGGGCGACAGCATCCAGATCAGCCAATATGACGGCTATTGGGGTGCGGCACCTGCGCTGAGCCAAGCGACGTTCAAGTTCATCTCGGACCCCACCGCCGCCTTTGCCGCGATGATGGCCGAGGATGTGGACGTGTTCACCGGCTTTCCCGCGCCCGAGAACCTGCCGCAATTCGATGCCGATCCGCGGTTTCAGGTCCTCGTTGGCTCGACCGAGGGCGAGACAATCCTTTCCACCAACAACCAAGCCGCACCCTTTGACGACGTGCGTGTGCGCCAGGCGCTGGCCCACGCCATCGACCGCCAGGCGATCATCGACGGGGCGATGTTCGGCTATGGCACGCCCATCGGCACGCATTTCGCGCCGCACAACCCGGCCTATGTGGACCTGACCAGCACCTCTGCCTACGACCCCGACAAGGCGCGCGCGCTGCTGGCCGAGGCGGGCCTTGCCGACGGGTTCGAGACGACGCTGCACCTGCCGCCCCCCTCCTACGCCCGCCGAGGCGGAGAGATCATTGCCGCGCAACTGGCGGAGGTCGGGATCACCGCCGAGATCATCAATGTCGAATGGGCGCAGTGGCTGGAAACTGTGTTCCGGGGCAAGAATTTTGGCCTGACGATCGTCAGCCATACCGAGCCGATGGATATCGGCATCTATGCCAATCCCGACTACTACTTCCAATACGACAACCCCGCGTTCCAAGAGTTGATGGGCACGCTGAACAGCACGACAGACCCAGACATGCGCACCAACCTGATGGCCAAGGCACAAGAGATCATCGCAGGCGATGCGGTCAACGGCTACCTCTTTCAATTGGCGCAACTGTCCGTGGCCAAGGCCGGGGTGCAGGGCCTGTGGACCAACGCCCCGACCCAAGCGACCGACCTGACCGGCGTCAGCTGGGCCGACTAAGGAGCAAGAGGGGGGGGGGAGGCTCCGCGTCTCCCCCCCTTTTACAGCAGCGCTGCCATCCCATCAGCCGTGCCGAGTACCCTGTTTCTCTGTTCTAAAAAAATCCTCCCCGAAGGGCCGGTCTGCCACCCGCAGCCCCCCGTCTTGCAAAAAGGCACCGCCATGATCATCCACCCCGCCGGCAGCCGCCCCAGCATGCGGGCCAATCCCGACTATTTCATCGGCACCGTCTGGCAAGATCCCATCATCTCGGCCGACGCGCCCGCGCGGCTGCATGCCCTGACCGTGTATTTCGAGCCGGGCGCGCGCACCGCCTGGCACACCCATCCGCTGGGCCAGACCCTGCACGTGACCCAGGGCACGGGCCGCGTTTGCCTGCGCGGGCAAGCGCCGCAGATCATCCGCGCTGGTGACACCGTGTGGATTCCCGCCGGGGTCGAACACTGGCACGGGGCGGGGCCAGAGACGCAGATGACCCATATCGCAATGCAGGAAATGCAAGACGGCTCTGCCGCGACCTGGCTCGAACAGGTGAGCGACGCGGACTATCTGGCCTAGGCCAGCGCTTGCACGAGGCCGCGCACCGTGGGGCGGATGGCCCCATGGCGCGGCGCGTCAGCAAGGGTGGTAAACCAATGGGCGGGCGGGTTCTTGCCCCGCCGGTTCCCGTCAAAGCGCAGGCTGCGCAGCACGTCCTCGGCCTCTGGTCCGACGCGGTCCGGCACCTCGAACCCGTTCAGCGTGGCCCACACGCCGGTCCATAACCGCCCCACGGACCAGGGGTTATACCCACCCCCGCCCAGCACAAGCAGACGCGGCGCGAGGCCCATAAGGCTGCGGACGATGGCCCAATGGGCTTGGTTCGACAGCGACAGATGGGCCTGGGGGTCTTCCTCGACCCCGTCAGCGCCGCATTGCAACACGATCGCCTCGGGCGCAAAGCGGGTGACGCGCGGCAGGATCACGTCGTCCCGGATCAAGGCCATCTCGTCATCGTTCAGCCCCCGCGGCACGGCGAGGTTGAGGGTCGTGCCGGCCCCCGTCACACCCGTGGCCCCGGTCCGTGGCCACAGGCCATCCTCGTGGACCGAGATCATCAGCACGTCCGGGTCCGCGGCAAAGGCAACCTCGACCCCATCGGGGTGATGCGCGTCGATGTCGACATAGGCCACGCGCCTGATCCCGTTGCGGCGCAGCGACAGGATCGCCAGGACCGGATCGTTCAAATAGCAAAACCCGCCCGCCCGGTCGGGCATGCCGTGATGGGTGCCACCTGCGGGGTGATAGACAACGCCGCCCTGGGCCAGCAATTCGCCCGCCAGCAGCGATCCGCCTGCGGCGGTGGCGGGGCGGCGGTACATCTCGGGGAACACGGGATTGTTGGGCGTGCCGATCTGGTGGCGCGTGCGCACCGCGTCGCTGACGGTCTGGGCCGCCTCGGCGGCGTGCAGAGCGGCGACATAGTCGGGCGTGTGCCAGATCGTCAGCGCGTGCGGTTTCACCCGCGGGCTGGGCCGGTAGACCGCGGGCGGCAACCAGCCCATCGCGCGGCTGAGGTCGATGACGGTCGACACGCGCGGCACCCGCAGGGGGTGCCAGCCGCCATAGGACGACCCGCGATAGATGTCCGAACCGATAAAGAGGGGCGTCGTCATGCCCCCCTACATAACCGACTGGTGCGGCGCGGCGAGGGGTCAGGCCGCCGCAGCGCCCATACGCTCGGCCCGGTCCAGCCAGCGGGTGATCTTGTCGGCACTGGCCAGCTTGACCGACCCCAGTTGCACGACCTTGCGCGGGATCACGCCGCAGAACTTCATCACCTGATTGCGCATCACCCGGCGGCCCGGGCTGCGGTAGATCAGCGTGTCGATCCAGGGCGGCGTGTCCGAGGTGATGATCGCATCGCCCGTCCGCCCGGTCAGCAGCTTGTCCCAGGCCACGCCGCGCGCGTGGTATTTGTAGGCAAAGCCCGGCAGCAGCGCCATGTCGAGCACGGCCTTGGCCTTGCTGGGCATCGCGCCCCACCAATAGGGATGCACGATCATCACGTGGTTGGCCCAGGCGACGTTCTCTTGCCACTTGGCCAGGTCCGGCGCCAGCGGGCGGGTCTTGTCATAGCCGTCAAAGCTGTCGTCAAAGTCCATATCGGCCAGCGACATGGTGCGCACCAGCGCGCCCTTGGCCGTGGCCCCCTTGGCATAGCGCGCGGCGAGGGCCGCGTTGAGAGAACCGGTCTTGGGGTGGGCGATCCAGATAAAGATACGTTTGGGCATTGGGGTCTCCTTTCAGGGTTCAGCTGCTTGACACAGTGTCAATTGACAGCCTGTCAAGTAGAGGGTACTTTACAGCATGTCAAGCACCGATCTCGATACCCCGACCCGCATTTTGCACGCCGCGCTGACCCTGCTGGAACAGCCGCAGGCCAAGCTGCCCACCATGTCCGACATTGCCCGCGCTGCGGGGGTCAGCCGGCAGGCGGTGTATTTACACTTTCCCGGGCGCACCGACCTGCTGGTCGCCGCGACGCGCTATCAGGACCGGATGAACAACGTGGCCGAGGCGTTGGCGCCCAGCCGGGGGGCACGGTCGGGCGCCGAACGGCTGGATGCCTTTGTGACCGCCTGGGGCAACTACATCCCCAAGATCTATGGCGTGGCGCGCGCGATCCTGGCGGTCATGGACACCGATCCAGAGGCCGCCGCCGCCTGGAACACCCGCATGCAGGACATGCGCGAGGGCTGTGCCGCCGCGGTCCAAGCGCTGGTGGCCGATGGCACCCTGCCGCCGCATACCGACCCCGAGCAGGCCACCGACCTGTTGTGGACACTGCTGTCCGTCCGCACGTGGGAGACGCTGACCCAGACCTGCGGCTGGGATCAGGACTGTTATATCGACACGATGCGTGGGCTGGCCATGGCGGCCCTGGCGCAGGATGTGGGCGCCCTGACGGACGTGCTTGCGCGGCCCCACAGGCCCGCCTAACGTCGCGGGCAATGCTGCGCTACACGCTCAAACGCCTTTTGTCCTTGGTCATCAGCCTCGCCATCGCGTCGCTGGTGATCTTTACCGTGATCGAGGTGGCGCCGGGCGATCCGGCCGCGTTCATGCTGGGCATAAACGCCCAAGAGGACACGTTGGCTGCGCTGCGGGCTGAGCTGGGCCTGGACCAGTCCAAGGTGCAGCGATACCTGGCCTGGGTCGGCGGCATGGTGCAGGGCGATTTCGGCACGTCCTATCAGTACCGCACCCCCGTCAGCCAGATGATCGCCGACCGGCTGTGGGTGTCGCTGCCGCTGGCGCTTTATGCGCTGGCGCTGTCCACGCTGATCGCCTTTCCCGCGGGCATCTATGCGGCGTCACGCCGAGGTAAGGCGGGGGATGTGGGGGTGATGGGTGCCACCCAGGTGGGCGTCGCCATCCCCAACTTTTGGTTTGCGATGATGCTGGTCCTGATCTTTGCCATCAACCTGCGCTGGTTCAGCGCCGGGGGGTTTGCGGGCTGGGACCAGGGGGTGTTTGCCGCGCTAAAATCGCTGACCCTGCCCGCCATCGCGCTTGCCCTGCCCCAAGCGGCGATCCTTGCGCGCGTCATGCGCTCGGCCTTGCTGGATGTGCTGGGCGAGGATTTCATGCGCACCGCCCGCGCCAAGGGCCTGAGCCGCGGGGCCGCCCTGCGCCGCCACGGGCTGCGCAACGCGATGATCCCGGTGCTGACGATCCTGGGGCTACAGTTTTCGTTCCTTCTGGCGGGCGGCATCATTATCGAGCAGGTGTTCTACCTGCCCGGCCTCGGGCGGCTGATCTTTCAAAGCATCTCTGCCCGCGACCTGATCGTGGTCGAATCGGTGACCATGCTGTTGGTCTTTGCCGTGATCGTCGTGAACTTTGCCGTCGACCTGGCCTATGCCGCCGTCGACCCCCGGCTGAGGGCGCGGACATGAACCGCACGCTGATCCTGGGCGGCGCGCTGTCGGCGCTGGTGGTGATTGCGGCCCTTGTGTCCTTTGGCTGGACGCCCTTCGCGCACACGGCGATGAACATCCCGGGCAAGCTGCAGGCGCCCAATGCGGTGCACTGGTTCGGTACCGATCACTTTGGCCGCGACATGTTTTCGATGATCATGGTCGGCGCGCGCACCTCGATCGCGGTGGCCTTTGTCGCCGTGGGTATCGGCGTGGGCCTGGGCGTGCCCTTGGGCCTGTGGGCCGCGGCGCGGCAGGGCGGCTGGTTGGACGAGGTGATCATGCGCGGCAACGACCTGATCTTTGCCTTTCCGTCGCTGGTCATCGCCATCCTGATCACCGCCATCTTTGGCGCCGGTGCCGTCAATGCGATCATCGCCATCGGCATCTTCAACATCCCCGTCTTTGCGCGGGTGACGCGCGGCGGCGCCCTGCCCCTCTGGGCGCGCGAATTTATCCTTGCCGCCCGTGTCGCGGGCAAAGGCGCGGCGCGGATCAGTGTCGAACACGTCTTGCCCAACATCGCCAACCTGCTGATCGTGCAGGCGACGATCCAGTTCTCTCTGGGCATCCTGGCCGAGGCCGCGCTGAGTTACGTGGGCCTTGGCGCACAACCCCCCACGCCCAGCTGGGGCCGCATGCTGGCCGACGCGCAAACCCTGGTCAGCATCGCGCCGCATATGGCGCTGGTGCCGGGCTTTGCCATCATCCTCACGGTGCTGGGCCTGAACCTGCTGGGCGACGGGCTGCGCGATGTGCTGGACCCCAAGCTGCGCGTGGCGCGGGTATGAGCCTGCTGTCGGTCCAGGGCCTGTCGCTGCGAATCGCGGGCACGCCGATCCTGCGCGACGTGTCCTTTGATATCGCGCCCGGTGAAGTCGTCGCGGTGACTGGCGAAAGCGGGTCGGGCAAGTCGATGACCGCCCTTGCGGTGATGCAGCTGTTGCCCGATGGGGCAGAGACCACCGGCGCGGTGATCCTGGACGGCCAGGACGTCACGCAGATGGCGGAAACCGCGCTCTGTGCCCTGCGCGGCAACACGGTCGGGATGGTGTTCCAAGAGCCGATGACCGCCCTGAACCCTGTCCAGACCATCGGCGCGCAGGTGGCCGAGGTGGTACGGCTGCACAAGCCCGGCCAGGACGCTGTGGCCGAGGCGACGCAGGTGCTGGCCCGCGTGGGGCTGGGTGCGATCCCGCTGTCGCGCTATCCGCACGCGCTGTCCGGTGGGCAGCGTCAGCGGGTGGTGATCGCGATGGCCATCGCCTGTCGGCCCAAGCTGCTGATCGCGGACGAGCCGACGACGGCGCTGGATGTCACGACCCAGGCGCAGATCCTCGACCTGTTGGCGCAACTGGCGGCAGAGGATGGGATGGGCCTGATGATGATCACCCATGATCTGGCCGTGGTGGCGCAGATGGCGCAGCGCATCGTCGTGATGCAGCACGGCGCTGTGGTCGATTCGGGCGACACGCCCGCCCTGCTGGGTGCGCCGCGGCACCCCTATACGCGCGCCCTGTTGGCCGCCTCGACCCACCAGGTCGATCTGCCTGCTCTGCGTCCCGATGCACCGCTGCTGCGGGTGCAAAACGTCACCCGCGATTACCCCCTGCCCCGCACGCGCCTCTTTGCCAGGCCGGGGCACCACCGTGCGGTGGACGATGTCAGCTTTGACATCCCGCGCGGCGGGCGGATCGGGCTGGTGGGCGAAAGCGGGTGCGGCAAGTCCACCCTTACCCGCGCCATTCTGGGGCTGGAGCCTGTGCAGGCGGGCAGCATCACACTGGACGGCGCGCCGGTCTATGCGGCGGGCAAGCCCAACTTGGCCGTGCGCCGCCAGATGCAGGTGGTGTTCCAGGACCCCTATGGCAGCTTTAACCCCCGCCACCGCGTCGCCCGCCTGATCACCGAGCCGTTTCACCTGCTGGACAGCCCCCCGGTGGATCGCGCGGCGCGCGTCGCCGCTGCCCTGCGCGACGTAGGCCTGTCGCCGGAAGATGCGCAGAAATATCCGCACCAGTTTTCCGGCGGTCAGCGCCAGCGCCTGGCGATCGCCCGCGCGCTGATCATCCGCCCGCAGCTGATCGTGTTCGACGAGGCGGTGAGCGCGCTGGACGTGTCCGTACGTGCGCAAATCCTCGACCTGATCGCGGCGCTGTGCGCGCAATATGACCTGACCTATCTCTTTATCTCGCACGACCTGAGCGTTGTGCGCACGATCACCGACCGCGTGCTGGTGATGCAAAGCGGCAAGATTGTCGAGGAAGGCGCGACCGAGGACGTGTTTCAAGACCCGCAGCACCCCTACACCCGCAGCCTGATCGCCGCCGCCCCACGCTTGCCGGGGGCGGCATGATGCAAGTGACGCTGTCCCCCTTGCCTCGGGCCGAGGCGGCGTGGCTGCATGCCGTGGCGGTCCCCTATTTTGCCGAGCTTGCGCCCGCACTCGATCCCCCCGCGCCCGGGTATTTCGACAAATGGTGGACCGAGGCCGGACGGGCCGTACACCTGATATCGGCCAACACAACCCCAGCCGGTTTCGCGATGATCCGGCAAGAGGATGGCGGCCACGAGCTGTCGGAGTTCTGCATCCTGCCTGCGTTACGCGGCACTGGCATCGGGGCGCAGGCGGCAGCGCTGTGCCTCGCCCTGCACCCCGGCCCTTGGACCCTCGGGGTGGCCAAGGCCCTGCCCGGCACGGCCCGCTTTTGGGACCGGCTGCTGCCCTCCCTCGCCTGCGTCACTGACCTGAGGCGCCGCCCGGCGCTAACCACCCACCAGTCGCACAGCTACACCTTCACCGTTCGAGGCCCATAATGACCGACCCCCTTTGGTTCGACCCTGCGCAGATGCTGATCGGCGGCACCTGGCGTGCGGCCACGGATACCTTGCCGCTGATCAACCCCTCAGATGGCACGCAACTGGCGCTGATCGCGCGCGGTCAGGCCGCCGATATCGACGCCGCGGTCGGGGCGGCCCATGCGGCGCGCGCGGGCGATTGGGGTCGGATGACCGCCACCGAACGGGGCCGTATCCTGACAGAGATCGGGCGGCGTGTGCTGGCGCAGGTGGACGTGCTGGCCCGGATCGAGGCGCTGGATGTGGGCAAACCCCTCAGCCAGGCGCGCGCGGACGCGGTGGCGCTGGCGCGGTACATGGAGTTTTACGGCGGTGCCGCGGACAAGGTCATGGGCGAGACGATCCCCTATCTGGACGGCTATACCGTCTATACCCTGCGCGAGGCGCATGGGGTCACGGGGCATATCGTGCCGTGGAACTACCCCATGCAGATCATCGGGCGCAGCGTCGGCGCCGCGCTGGCCATGGGCAATGCCTGCGTGCTGAAACCCGCGGAAGAGGCATGCCTGACCGCGCTTGCCTTTGCGCGTATCTGCGGCGATGCGGGCCTGCCGGGTGGCGCGCTGAACGTGGTGCCGGGCCTGGGGGCCGAGGCGGGCGCAGCGCTCGCCGGGCACCCGCAGGTGCAGCATATCAGCTTTACCGGCTCGGTCCGCACCGGCGCGCTGGTGCAGCAGGCGGCGGGGGCCAATGTGGTGCCGGTCACGCTCGAACTGGGGGGCAAGTCGCCGCAACTGGTCTTTGACGACGCGGATATCGAGGCCGCGCTGCCGTTCCTGGTCAATGCAGGGATCCAGAACGCAGGGCAGACCTGTTCGGCTTCGTCACGCATTCTGGTGCAGCGCGGGGTCTATGACCAGGTACGCGCGCGTATGGCCGACGCCTACCGCGCGTTGACGGTTGGCCCGGCGTTGGACGATCTGCGTGTGGGGCCGCTGATCTCGATACGGCAGAAAGAGACTGTCGAAGGTTTTCTTACCCAAGGGGCCGACCTGACCATCGCCGCGCAAGGCGAGTTGCAAGATGTGCCAGCGGCTGGGGCCTATGTCCGCCCGACCCTGTTTGACAACGTGCCCCCCGATCACGTGCTGGCGCAGGATGAGGTGTTTGGCCCGGTGCAGGTCCTTATCCCCTTCGATACCGAAGCGGACGCCCTGCGCATCGCCAACAGCACCGATTACGGGCTGGTGGCCGCCATCTGGACGGCCAATGGCGCGCGGCAGATGCGGCTGGCCAAGGCGCTGCGGGCGGGCCAGGTGTTCATCAACAACTACGGCGCAGGCGGCGGGGTCGAGTTGCCCTTTGGCGGGGTCGGCAAGTCCGGGCACGGGCGCGAGAAGGGGTTTGAGGCGCTCTATGGCTTTTCCACCCTAAAGACGGTCGCGGCCCATCACGGATCGTAGGGGCCAGGCACGATTTTTCGTACGAAAAATCATGCGTCGCTCAGCTGGTTGGCCGGAAGGACGCCGCGCCAAAGTATAGGGCGATGATCGAGGTAAAGAAGGTGCCGAGCCAGGTCAGGATTTCCGTATTCTCCCTCAAAACGGATGAAAACGGAAACGGCTCACACGCCTTGTCGACCGCAGATTGGATCAGCGCCAGACGCTCTTCGGCTGTCAGCACATCGTTCAAATTATCGGGCAGCGCGCTTAGGCCCGGCAGGCAGGTGGCCAGCACATTCGATTGGGTCGCCACATCCGAAATCCACCCAACGCCCATAAAGCCCGCCGTCAGCACCAGGACCGTCAGGGCCACATAGGCCATCTTGCGACGGTTCTGAAACCGCTCGCGCGACATGAAAAATAGCAGGTCCTTTTGCTGCGGGGTATAGCGTTCGTCGGCCAGCACCTCGCGCATGACCTCGACCGGGTCCTTGGCCGCTGGCGAATTGGCTGTGAACATCGACATCAGGGATTGCGACTGCGTCTGTGCCTCAACCGCGCCCGTTTCCTTGGCCTTGGCTTCCATCTCTTGGACGATGACCTTGATCTCTGCGGCTTTCGCCTCGTCCGTAAGGTCGGGGTTGGAGTAGATCGCCTGGATGGCTGCAACGCTCATGTCAGCGCCCTTTCGAAATACGTCATAGATGAATACGCAAACGGTATCGCCATACGGGAATTATCGCAACTTTTATAGCAGACCCGCGCAGTCGCTTGACCTCAGCCGCCGACATGCCAATCCTGCACTGCGCGGCACCGCGTTGGGAGGAAGATCTATGATATTTGAAAACCGCTTTGACGGACGCCATGCCGTCGTGACCGGCGGGGCCGCGGGCCTGGGCCACGGCATCGCCACCCGCATCGTGGCCGAGGGCGGCACGGCAGAGGTGTGGGACATCAACGCACAGGCGCTCGCCGCACTCGACACCCCAGGCCTGCGCACGCGCCAGATCGACGTCACCGACGCCGCCGCGGTCGCCACCGCAATGGCAGAGGCAAACCCCGACATCCTTGTCTGCTCGGCCGGTATCACCGGGCCCAATACAACCACCTGGGACTATCCGGTGGACGACTGGCTGGCGGTGCACAACCTGAACCTGAACGCGGTGTTCTATTGCTGCCGCGCTGCCGCACCGCTGATGCAGGCCAAGGGCTGGGGCCGGATCGTCAACATCGCCTCGATCGCTGGCAAAGAGGGCAATCCGAACGCCCCCGCCTATTCGTCGTCCAAGGCGGCCGTGATCGGCCTGACCAAATCGCTGGGCAAGGAACTGGCGACCAGCGGCGTCACCTGCAACGCCATCGCCCCCGCCGCCGTGCGCACGGCCATCTTTGACCAGATGACGCAAGAGCATATCGACTTTATGCAGTCCAAGATCCCCATGGGCCGTTTTGGCACGGTGGACGAGATTGCCGCCATGGCCTGCTGGCTTGCCTCGGACGAGGCCAGCTTTTCCACCGGCTTCTGCTTTGACCAGTCCGGCGGGCGGGCCACGGCCTGATGCGCATCGACGTGGGCGGGGTCCGGCTGTTTGTCGATATCGAGGGCGCCGGGTTGGTCCCCGACGGCCCCGTGATGCGCAAGAAGCCGACGCTGATCGTGCTGCATGGCGGTCCGGGTGCCGATCACACGATCTTTAAGCCCGGGTTCAGCCAGCTGAGTGACCTGTGCCAGATCATCTATGTCGATCACCGCGGCAATGGGCGGTCGGATGATGGCGACCCCGCCGACTGGACGCTGGCGCAATGGGGCGATGATATTCACAGCCTTTGTGGCGTGCTCGAGGTGGAGCGGCCCATCATCTATGGCGCGTCCTTTGGCGGCTATGTCGCGCAGTCCTATGCCACCCGGCACCCCGACCAGATCGGCGCGCTGATCCTGGCCTGCACCGCGGCGCATGTGGAGTTCGAACAGATCTATGCCGCGTTTGGCGCCATCGGTGGGCCACATGCGGGCGCGGTGGCGCGCGCCTATTGGTCCGATCCCACGCCCGACAGCAGGCAAGCTTACCTCGACACCTGCTTTCCGCTCTATTCCGTGCGGCCGCAAGACCCCGATGTGATGGCGCGGCTGATCTTTAAAAACCCTGTCGCCATGCATTTCAACGGGCCCAAAAACGAACACGGGCGGCTGGATTTCCGCGCGGGCCTCGAAACGCTGACCTGCCCTGCGATGGTCCTGGTGGGTGACCGTGACCCGATCATGCCGCGGGCCTTCGCCGACCAGATCGCGGCGCACCTGCCCCAGGCCCAATACCACGTGCTTGAAAACGCAGGCCACCTGCTGGAACATGACGCAGCGGGCGCGTTTTTCAGCCATATGCGCCAGTTCATAACGGAGATATCCCATGCAGCTTGACGGCAAAACCGCCCTTGTGACCGGGGCCGCCAGCGGCTTTGGCGCGGGCATCGCGCGGGCCTTTGCGGCGGCGGGGGCGCGGGTGATGGTGGCCGATATCAACATGGACGGCGCCCAAGACATCGCGGCAGAAATCGACGGCACGCCGGTGCAGGTGGATGTGTCCCAGGGCGCGTCTGTCCAGGCGATGGCGGACACGACGCTGGCCAGCTTTGGCCACCTCGACATCCTGGTCAACAACGCGGGCATCACCCACATGCCCACCCCGCTCGAGGACGTGACCGAGGACGATTTTGACCGCGTGTTGGCCGTCAATGCCAAGTCCGTCTACCTGACCGCCCGCGCCCTGGTGCCGCATATGAAGGCCCGGAAATCCGGTGCCATCCTCAACATCGCCTCGACCGCAGGTGTGTCGCCGCGCCCGCGCCTGAACTGGTACAACGCCTCCAAGGGCTGGATGATCACCGCGACCAAGGCCATGGCGGTCGAACTGGCGCCGACGGGCATTCGCGTGAACGCGCTCAACCCCGTGGCGGGGGAAACGCCGCTGCTCAAGTCCTTTATGGGCGAAGACACGCCAGAGACGCGGGCGAAATTCCTGGCGACCATCCCGCTGGGCCGTTTTTCGACGCCCGACGACATGGGCGCCGCCGCGACCTTTCTCTGCTCGGACGCGGCATCGATGATCACGGGCGTCGCGATGGAAGTGGACGGCGGGCGCTGCATCTAGGACACCGCGCCTCCGGCAGCCAAATTCAAAACTTCTTCAAACCGTCATGGCACTTTCACACACTGTGGGAATCATTCGGATGAATTTCACATGGGAGAGTGCACATGAGATTCCGTTCGATTGTGGCAGGTGTCGCAATGGCCATGGCGGCCGCCGTTGGCGCCAATGCCGAAACCTGGAGACTGGCAGTCACCGACGTTGAGGGCATGGAACGCCTGCAACTGGAGTGGGGCCCGTTCAAAGACGCCTTGGAAGCCGCCACCGGCGACACGTTCGAGTTCTTCGCCGTGAACTCGCGCACCGCAGCCGCCGAAGCGCTGCGCGGCGAGACAGTTGATTTCGTCGTGTCCGGCCCCGCCGAATACGTGGTCATCAACAAGCTGACCAATGCCACCCCCATCGTGGGCCTCGGCCGCCCCGACTATCACTGCGCCATCGTCGTGCGGGCCGATAGCGGCATCAACACCGTTGCCGACCTCAAGGGCAAAACCGTTGCCTTTGGCGATATCGGCTCCACGTCGAACATGCTGTGCCCGATGCAGGTGCTGGCCGACTATGGCCTCGACCCGGTCAACGACATCGAAAAAACGCATACCAGCCGCAACATCGCGCATGAGGCGCTCAAGGCCGGTGACGTCGATGCGCTGGGATCGAACGCAGGCTCTTGGCTGAACGTGCGCAACAAGGAAACAGACCTGCCCTACGGCTTTTTCAAGATCCTCGCGCGGTCGGGCGATCTGCCCAACGACATGATCATGGTGGGCGCACACGTGCCGACAGAGGCGGCCGAGAAGGTCCAGCAGGCGATCATCACGAACAAAGACCAGATCATCGCGGGCATCACCGCGCATGAGGAAAACGGCAAATATGTCGGCATGGACCTGGTCGAGATCGAAGACAGCGCCTACGACTATGTCCGGTCGATGTATTCGAACGCGGGTTTCCCGCAATTCGACAGCTTTATCGGTGACTAAGACCGACCTTAAAACGCAGTCTGCAACCCAGGCTGCGGCGACCGGGGCAGTGATTGCTGCCCCGGTATTGCCTGTGGATGTGCGCGCCACCGCGCTGTCCAAGACCTTTGCCGGTACGCCCATCTTTTCCGACGTGTCCTTTGGCCTGTCCCGAAACGAGGCGGTCGCCATCGTTGGCGCCAACGGCACCGGCAAATCGACGCTTCTGCGCTGCCTCATGGGCCTGATCCCCGCCGACAGCGGCGACATCACGGTGCTGGGCACCGATGTGCGCGGCGCGTCGTCGTCTGCCCTGCGCGCCATGCGGGCGCAGATGGGGCTGGTGTCGCAAAAGCACAACCTGGTGCCCCGCATGTCGGTGCTGTCCAACGTGGTGCACGGCCTGTTGGGCCAGCGCCCCGGCTTTCGCCATTGGAGCCACAGCTTTGCCCCTGCCGCCTCGCGCGATGCAGCGATGCGCGCCTTGGAAAAGGTGGGCCTCGCGCATCTGGCCGACCGCCGCGCCGACCGCCTGTCGGGCGGGCAGTCCCAGCGTGTGGCCATCGCCCGCGCCCTGGCGGGCGAGCCGAAAATCCTGATCGCGGATGAACCCACCGCCTCGCTCGACCCGGCGGCGGGCGAAGTGATTATGGAGCTGTTCTTTTCCCTCGCCCGGCAAGAGGGCGTGACGGTCATCTTTATCTCACACAACATCGACCACGCGCTGCGCTATGGCGACCGGGTGCTGGGCCTGGCGGCGGGTCAGATGCAACTGGACGCGCGGGCCGACAGCCTGACCGCATCCGAACTCCGAGGGCTCTATGACTGACGCCGCGGCCCCAACCCGCTATGACCGGCCCTCGGCCTTGGCCTTTCTGGGCTATGCCGCAGGCATCGTGATCATCCTGTGGTCCTTTGCAGGCGCCGGCTTTTCCATCGACAAGGTCCTGTCGGCCCCGCCCCGATTTGCCGACTTTATCGACCGCGCCTTTCCCCCGAATATCGAACCGAAAGTGCTCGAGCGGCTGGGGTGGAAGATGCTGGAAACCCTGCAAATTGCCCTGGCCGGGGCCGTCATCGGCGTCATCCTTTCGGTGCCCGTCGCCCTGTTGGCCGCGCGCGGGCTGATCGCGGGGCCATGGGTCAACCAGACGGTGCGCACGATCTTGGGCTTTATCCGCGCCGTGCCCGATATCGCCTGGGCGCTGGTCTTTGTCGTGGCGGTGGGCCTTGGCCCCTTTGCCGGGATGCTGGCCATCGCCATCGACACCATCGGGTTTTGCGGCCGCTTTTTCGCCGACGATATGGAGGGCACCGACAAAGGCCCCTCGGAAAGCCTGTCGGCCACCGGCGCGCGCAAGCTGGACGTGGTGGCCTGTGCCACCATCCCCGCGGCCATGCCCGCCTTTATCTCAACCTCGCTCTATGCGCTGGAAAAGGCGGTGCGGTCCTCGACCATCCTGGGCCTCGTGGGCGCAGGCGGTATCGGCATCGAACTCAAGGTCGGCTTTGACCTGTTTGACTATCCCACCGCGATGACCGTGATCCTGATGATCGCCGTGGTGGTGATCGCCATCGAACAACTCAGCGGCTGGGCCCGCACCCGCATTATCGGAGAGCAACGGTGAAGACTGACACAGCCGATCAACACTGGAACGCCCATTGGGCCGGGGATGTGGCCACGAAATGGACGGTGGCCGAGGCCGATGTGCACGATTGGGCCGCAGGACTCGCGCCCGGTGGCACCGTGCTGGACCTGGGCGCAGGTGTCGGGCGGCATGCTCTGGCCCTGTCGGCGGCGGGGTTTGCCGTGACGGCCTTTGACGCCGCACCGGACGGGTTGGCACAGATCGCGGCGGCAGATGCGGGCATCACCTGCGTCGAGGGGCGGATGCACGCCCTGCCCTTCGACGACGGCGCCTTTGACCATGTGCTCAGCTGGAATGTGATCTATCACGGGAACGAGGACGTGCTGCTGCGCACCATCGCCGAAATCCGGCGCGTCCTGCGCCCGGGCGGCACCTATCTGGGCACCATGCTGTCCAAACGCCGCTTGCCGCACGAAATCGCAACCGTCCCCGGCGGGACAGAGATCAGCCGCAACACCTGGGTGTTCGACACCGACCAGTCCGACAAACGCCACCCCCACTACTATTGCAACGCCGCCGAACTGCTGGCCCTGTTCCAGGGGTTCGAGGTGCGCCGCCTCGAAGACCGCGAGCACGAGAAACCCGGCAGCTATCACTGGCACATGCTGGCAGAGAAGCTGGCATGACACTCACCTTTGAAGGCGCGCAGGTGTACCTGCCGGACGGCATTGTCGACACGACAGTGACCGTCGAAGACGGGCAGATCGTCGACATTGGCGGCCCGTCGGCAGGCAGCGTGATCGACGCGCGTGGCAAGATCCTGGCGCCCGCCCTGATCGACGTGCACGGCGACGCCTTTGAACGCCAGGTGATGCCGCGCCCGGGCGTGTTCTTTCCGATGGAAACCGCCGTGTTAGAGACGGACAGGCAGCTTGCGGCCAACGGCATCGCCACCACCTACCATTCCATCACGCTCAGCTTTGAGCCTGGCTTGCGCAGTGTAGAGCGCGGGCGCGAGATGATGCAGGCCCTGCGCGATCTCGCCCCCCGGCTGATTGTCGAAAACCGGGTGCAGCTGCGCTGGGAAACCTTTGCCTTCGAGGCGTTGGAAACGCTGGACTGGGCGATGGATGCCCCGCTGACCCCGTCACTTGCCTTCAACGACCACCTGTCGATGGCGATGCGCAGCGCCGACACCCCGATCCAGCAGCGCCTGTTTGAACACAACCCCGACTTTGCCGTCATGGACCTGGACGATGCGCCGCTGTTCGAGGCGCGCTATCGCCGCCACGCCGAACGCTCTGGCCTGGACTTTGAGGATCACAAGGTCCTCGTCCACCGCGTCTGGGACCGGCGGGATGCGGTGGTCGACACCCTGCACGGCGTCGCCGCCAAGGCCCGGGCGCGCGGTATCCCCATGCTCAGCCACGACGATACCCAAGCCGAGACACGCCAGTTCTATCACGGCCTCGGCGCGACGGTGACCGAATTCCCGATGACGATGGACCCGGTGCAGGCGGCCCGCGACAACGGGGACCTGATCATTTTCGGCGCGCCCAACGCGGTGCGCGGCGGCAGCCATATCGGATCGCTCGGCGCTGCCGATATGGTCGAGGCCGGGTGCTGCGACGTGCTGGCCTCTGACTACTACTATCCGGCGATGCTGGCCGCCGTGGACCGGCTGGATCGTGAAAGGCGGGCGGATCGCCTGTCGCTTTGGTCGCTGGTGTCACACGGCCCCGCCCGTGCGATGGGCCTGTCTGATCGCGGGCAGATCGCGGTGGGCAAGCGCGCCGATCTGGTGCTGGTCGACTGGCCCGACGGCGCCACCCCCGCCATCCAGGGCACCTGGGTCGCAGGCCGTCCCGCCTATCGCGCCACACCCCACGGCCATTCCTAAAAGACACAAAGGACACCCGCCATGACCCCGCTCAAAATCGGTGCCTGCCTCAAGATCGCTGAGCTGCCCGCCCACCGCGACTGGCTGTTCGACGCCGCCCGCGACATCGAAATCCAGGATTTCATGACCCAAGCGGCCCTAACCACCGACCGCGCCGATCTGATCGCCGCAGCCAAGGCCGCGCTGGACGGGCACACCGGGCGGCGCGGCATTCACGGGCCGTTCGAAGGGCTCGATATCGACAACAAGGACCCCGAACTGCGCCCCCTGATCACCGCCCGCTTTCTGGCCGCGGTCGATGCCGCGGCGGCGATTGGCGCCGCGCAGATGGTCATGCATTCGCCCTTCACCGCATGGTACCAAAACAACATCCACAGCTGGCCAGGCTACGCCGACACCAAACTGGCCCGCATTCACGAGGTGATGGCCCCCGTCGTCAAACGCGCCGAAGACACGGGCGTGACCCTGGTGATGGAAAATATCCAAGACGTCGATCCCGCAACGCGGCGCGCGATGGTCGACAGCTTTGGCTCGGACGCGCTGGCCCTGTCCATCGACACCGGCCACGCGCACCTGGCGCGCTGCATGTCGGGCGCGCCGCCGGTCGACTACTTTGTCCGCGACGCGGGCGCGCAGCTGGCCCATGTGCATATCCAGGATGTCGATGGCCACGCCGACCGCCACTGGGCCCCGGGCGAAGGGGTGATCGAATGGCCCGCCGTCTTCCGCGCGCTGGCCGACTGCCCCAGCGCGCCGCATCTGGTGCTGGAACTGCGGGACAAGGCCGACATCCCCAAAGGCTTCGCGCATCTCGCGCAGTTGGGCCTGGCTGCGTAGACAGCCAGCAGGGCGCGCGGCATCAAGGCCGTTGAACAATTCCAAAAATTGGCCGAGCCTTGCGGGCCGAGGCGGCACGTCATGTCATCTTGCGGCTCCCGAACCGGCGTTATCCATGACCCCGCACGGGCCAACTGGCACAACACGTCCCACCGCCCCATCGCCTGGCCCGCCTAGTATCCAACTTCGGCAGCAACAGGCCACTGCGCAGGCTAGCTGGTGTCGCAAAACGGCCGGTTTCAGCACCACGATCTTGGCAGACATGCCGGGCATGACACGTTCCTGGGGCTTCGCTTCGATACTGCGTTGCGTGGCGAGACCTACATTTTCTCGGATCACCTCGGCGTGGACCGACAGAAGGTGCACCAAAGGGCCACCGACCTCGTGAGCAAAGCAGTTGCATCCCACCGCCCCGGCTAGACCGTTGCGCGCACAGGCCCAAACCCGCTCAAACGCGGTACGCGGCAATGAACGCGTCGATATCCAACGCCCGGATGTCCGGCAGCGCCGCAATGAACTGTGCGCGCGGCCAGTCCCACCAGGCGATGGCCTGCAGCGCTTCGGCCTGGGCTTGGGTAAACCGCCGCTTGATCTGCCGCGCGGGCACGCCGCCCACCACGGTATAGGGGGCCACATCGCGCGTCACTACGGCGCCCGCGCCAATCACCGCGCCGTTGCCCACCGTGACACCCGCCGTGATCGTGGCGCCATGCCCGATCCACACGTCATGGCCAATCGTCACCCAGTGGTCCTTGCGCCACTGAAAGAACTCTGCATCGTCCGGGCCCATGCCATACGCCTCGGATCGGTAGACCGCATGGTGCTGCACCGCGCGCCATGTGGGATGGTTGCCCGGGTTGATGCGCGTCGCGTTGGCAATCGAACAGAACTTGCCAATCGTGGTCCAAACCACGTGGCAGTGCTGGGTGATGTACGAATAATCGCCCATCTCCGACGCCTTCATGACGGTGCCCTTGCCCACCTCAGTCCAGGCCCCAAGGGTGCAGCCCTCGACCTGCGCGCCGTCGTGGATGGTGGGTGCCTCGGTCAGGTGCGCCTTGCTGCCTGCCCCGCTCAACGCGCGCCTTCCCACTTGCCGATCACGCGGGTGCGGATGCGGGCCGACAGATAGTCGATCAGGTACACCATCCCGATGATCATAAAGATGATGGTCCAGGCCTGATCCCAGAAATACCCGCTCATCCGGTCGCTGAGCAGAAAGCCGATGCCGCCCGCGCCCACGATGCCCAGGATCGTGCCGGACCGGACGTTAGACTCAAAGTTGTACAGCAGCACCGACAAATGCACCGGCAGCACCTGCGGCATGATCGCATAGCGGATCGACTGCAGGCGCGACCCGCCCGAGGCGACAACCCCCTCCACCGGCTTGCGCGAGGTGTTTTCAAGCGCCTCGGAAAACAGCTTGGCAAAGGTGCCGATCTCGGACACCGCAATGGCCAGGATGCCCGCCAGCGGGCCCAGGCCAAAGGCCCGGATAAAGATCAGGGCCAGGATCAACTGCTCGAACGCGCGGATCACGTCAAACACCCGGCGCGACCCGTGGCGCAGCCAGAACACGCGGTTGATGTTCTTGGCCCCCAGAAACGAGATGGGAAAGGCGATGACTGCCCCCAGAAACGTGCCCATGAACGCCATGGCCAGCGTCTCGCCAAGCGCGGTAAACACCTCCAGCCATTCTTCCCAGGTCTCCCAGAAATGAGGCGGGAACATAAAGCCCAGGATGCGGCCCAGCCGCTGCAGCCCGGTCCAAATCCGTTCGGGCGCAAAGTTGAAATCGTAGAGGCACCAGCAAAACAGACCCACAAACAACGTCCACAGCGCGATCTTGCGCACACGCACGGGCAGCGGGTCGCGAAACGCGCGCGGATGCGCCTGCATCGCGGCGCGGATATCTTCGGGCGTGGGGGTCATGTGGCCGGTCCTTTTTCTAGCCCGATCATGCGGTGGCGCAGCTTTTCCGATCCGTAATCGATGGCGATGACCGTCACGAGGATCATCAAAAACAGCGCCGACAGGTCGGTGTATTCCTGCAAGGACAGCGCCTCGCGAAACTCTTGGCCCAGACCGCCCGCGCCCACATAACCGATGATCGACGACGACCGCACGTTGATCTCGAACCGCAGCAGGGTATAGCTGACGATGTTGGGCAGCACCTGCGGCACCGCGCCATAGCGGATCTGGTCGAACCAGGTGCCGCCCGCGGCCTTGACGCCCTCCAGCGGGCGCATGTCGATGTTTTCGTTCACCTCGGAATAAAGCTTGCCCAACGCCCCCGCCGCATGCAGCCCGATGGCCAGCACACCCGCCAGGGGCCCGACGGAAAAGCAAAAGACAAAGATCAGCGCCCAAACCAGTTCCGGCACCGTGCGCGCGATCTCGAGATACCGGCGGCTGATCCACAGCACCCAGCGGTTCGGCGCCAGGTTGCGCGAGGCGGGGAACGACAACAAAAACCCGCCGATCACTGCCAGCGTGGTGGCCATAAAGGCGATCAGGATCGTCTCGAGCAGCAGCTGCACCCACACGCGCCACCGCCAGAACCATTCCGCAAAATCGGCGCCAAGGGTGTCCCAGCGCAAGGTGGGCAAGGTGCGCTCGATAAACTCGCCCAGACGCGGCAGACCGGCAGACAGCAGCCACCGCCACTCGCGCGATCCGTCCTGCAAGGTGACTTGCGTGACCTTGAAAAAGTCACCCAGCCAGGCGGAAAAGGTAAAGATCAGCACAAACAAAACCGCGGCGATGGTCCAGGTCAGCTTGGACCGGCGGCGCAGGGCGGCATATTCCAGTTCAAACTGGTCGATCGGACGCGGCGCGTCCAGCGTGGCGCTGGCTGTCATGAACCCTCTCCGGCAGGTGCGCGGCAACCGCGCACCCTACAGGAACCCTCTCCGTCGGATGCGCTTGGGGGTAGGGTGCGCCTTTACGGCGCACCGCACGCCCGATTACGAACGACGCTGCCGCTTGAGCCAGGCGCGCATGTCCACGATCCACTGATACCGTTCGTGGTTCACCTCGATCCACCCGGTCTGCGGGTTCGGGTCATCGGCGGTAAAACCGGTCATCATCTTGAACGCGTTTTCGTCCTTCTCTGGCACGGCCAGCAGGGCAGCACCCACCGCATCCTTCAGCTCTTGCGGCAGGTTGGCGCGCGCGGTGAAGGGGCCATTGGTGATCTCGGGGCTTTCCCAGATCGGGCAAATCTCGCCCTCGGTGATCATGCCCTTGGCGATCATGCGCTGCCACCGGCCATCGACGGCGTTGTTCTGCCAGGTCGCTGCCGCGTCAAAGGTGCCCTGGGCCACGCCCGCAACACCCGCCTCGTGGCTGCCCGAAAACGGGATGGCGGCAAAGAACGTCTTGGGGTCAACTTCTTGGGCGATGTTGAAATAGGGCACGGCATAGCCCGACGTGCTGTCAGGGTCGGCAAAGGCCAAAACCTTGCCTTCCAGATCCGACAGCGCCTCGTAACCGTCCTCGCAGCGGGTCACGACAACCGAATAGTAACCGGTCGACCCGTCCTGACGCAGACGCGAGATCAGCGGCTCGACACCACCATCCGTCGCCGTATAGGCCGCCGCGTAAGAGGACGAGCCAAAGAAGGCAAATTCGATCTGATCGGCGCCGATGGCCTGGATCACGCCGTCATAGTTGCCGGCGGTAAAGATCTCGACCTCAACGCCCAGCTCACGCTCCAGATACTCCTCAAAGGGTGTGTAGCGCGCGATGCGGTCCTTTTCGTTCTCGCCCGACAGAATGCCGAACTTGATCACCTGATAGTCTTCTTTCCAGTCAGCCGCGACAGCGGCCGACGCCGTCAGCGCGATCAACGCAGTGGTTGCCAGCAGTTTCATTGGATGTCTCCATAGTTGGGGTGGCGGTTTGGAACTGGGGTCAGGCGGTGATGGCCACGCTTTGCGTGCTGGTCACCGCCTCGTTGAATTCTCGCAGCCCTTCCAGGCCATAGATGTCGCGCACCACGTCGTCGGTCAGCTGTGCCGCATCCCCGTCAAAGAACACGCGCCCCTGGCGCATGGCGATGATCCGGTCGCAATAGGCGCGCGCCGTGTCCAGCGTGTGCAGGTTGACCAGCACGGTCAGCCCATCCTCGGTGTTGATCTGGCGCAGCCCGTCCATCACCCGCGTGGCATTGGCCGGGTCAAGCGAGGCAATCGGCTCGTCCGCCAGCATGATCTTGGGCTGCTGCACCAGCGCCTTGGCAATGGCCACGCGCTGCTGCTGTCCACCCGACAGGGTGCCCGCCCGCTGCAGGGCCTGCGGCACCAGGTCCAACCGGTCCAGCGCCTGCAGCGCCATCGTGCGCTCGGCATCGGTGAACTGCATCGCCATCGAGCTAAGAAAGCCATGTTCGGCCAGCCGCCCGATCAGCACATTGGTCAGCACGTCCAGCCGGTCGACCAGGTTGAACTGCTGAAAGATCATCGCGCAGTCGCGCCGCCAGCTGCGCAAGGCCTTGCCACGCAGCGACGTCACCTCGACCCCGCCAAAGGAAATCGACCCGTCCGAGGGGTCGATCAGGCGGTTGATCAACCGCAGCAGCGTGGACTTGCCCGCCCCAGACCGGCCAATGACGCCAACGAACTGGCCCGGCGCGATGTCCAGGGTCACCGCGTCGACCGCGCGGGTGTCGTCAAATTGCTTGGATACGGCAGACAGGCTTAGCACATCAGACATGGGGTGATTCATCCGAATGAATTACGCCCCAAACCTGCGCCGCCCGTGTAACCCAAAGCTGACCGATTTATGACAGTTTGATTACGTTACGCCGCCGCGGTCCGTGCCGCGGCCTGCGCATCAACCTGCCCGTTCGAAAAGATGGGCACACCTGCGGACAGGGTCAACGCCACCCGGCCCGCCGCATCGACCACCGCCAGATCGGCCCGCTTGCCCACCGCCAGTGCGCCGCGGTCGGACAGGCCCAAGGCCCGGGCGGGATTGGTGGTGACCAGCCGGGTCGCCCCGGACAGGCCGCCGGGGTCCTGATCCGCCAGCGCGCGTACGGCAGGCAGGATCGCCGCCGGGTGATAATCGGCGGCCAGGATGTGCAGCAGCCCCGCCGCATGCGCATCCCGCGCCGACAGGTTGCCAGAATAGCTTTGGCCGCGCATCGCATTGGGCGCGCCCATGGCAATCATCAGCCCGCGCGCGGCGGCCGTTTCCGCCGCCTCCAACGTCACTGGAAACTCGGCGATCACCGCGCCTATATCGGCCATCAGGTTGGCCTTGACGACCGTGTCGTCATCATGGCTGGCCACCGCGATCCCATGCGCCTTGCACAGCTGTGCCGCCGCCTCGATGTTCTGCAGGACCTGTTCGGGCGGGATCGTATCGTTGATCCGCCTGTCCACATAGGCCCGGGCCTGTGCCGCGCTCAGGCCCCCGCCAATCCGATTTTCAATCAGCTTTTCCACATTGCGGTACTGCCCCTGCCCCGGCGTGTGATCCATGAGAGACACAAGATCGACCGCGCCCGCCTCAAGCAGCCCACCCAAGGCCGCGATGGCGTCGGTATAGGTCACGTCAAACCGCGCATGGATGCGGTGATCGACACGCAGCCCGCCGATGTTTTGCTTGAGCGCGCGAATGATCGCGGTCGTATGCTCGAACGACCGGCGCGCGCCGTCCTTGGCCGTGCGCGAAAACGACACCCCCGCATAGGCCGTCGTCACCCCGCTCGCGGCCAATCGGGCGTCGAGGTGCCCGACCGCCACCTCCATCGGGAAATCCACCTTGGGGCGCGGCTCCAACTCCAGCTCGATCATGTCGCCGTGCATGTCGATGAAACCGGGATAGACCGTCAGGCCAGAGGGCGCGCTGCCGCCCTCGCGGATCTCGGCGATCACGCCATCCTCGATACGGATCGCGCCTGCGTCGATCACCCGGTCCGGCAGCACCAGCGCCACATCACTCAGCCACATCTGCCCGCTCCTCTTCGTCACTCGCGCCGGGGGTCAGATCGACGACGCGGTCGATCAGGTGCATGACGTCATCGGGATGGTGAAAGACACCGATCATCGCCGTGCCCTGCGCCTTCAACGCCGCCAGCCGGTCCACCAGTGCTGCCCGCGCGCGGGCATCCAGCGACGCGGTCGGCTCGTCCAGCAACAGCAGCTTTTGCGGCAGGATCAGCGCGCGCGCCAGGTTGACCTTTTGCTGCTCACCGCCGGAAAAGGTGGTGGGATAGGCCGGCCAAAGCGCGGGCTTGACCCCAAAGGTGCGCAGCGCCCCGCGCGCCGCGTCCAGCGCACCCTCTGCCGTCCACCCGGCCAGGCGCAGCGGTTCGGCCACGATCGCCTCGGCGCTGACCCGCGGGCGGGCGACAAGGAACTGCGTGACAAACCCGATCTCGGTGCGCCGCAACTGCGCGACATCCACATCCGCCGCGCGCGCCAGATCGATGGCCCCGTGTTGCGAGTGAAAGCGGATCACCCCCGCTTGCGGCAGATACGACCGGTAAAGCGTGCGCAGCAGCGTCGACTTGCCCGCGCCATTGGCGCCCTTCAGCAGCACAAATTCGCCCGCCGCAACCGAAAACGACACACCCTCAAAGGCGCCGATCCGGCGGTCCAGGTGATGCAGGCAAAACCCCTTGCTCAACCCTTCGATATCCAAAACAGGCGTCATAGCTTGGCATGCACCAGTTGTTGCGTATAGGCGTGCTGCGGGTCCTGGAAAATCTGGTCGGCCAATCCGGTCTCGACCACCGCGCCCCGCCGCATCACCATCACCCGGTCAGCCAACGTGCGTATGACACCCAGATCGTGGCTGACGATGACCATGGTGATCTGCCGCTCTTGCTGCAGCCGCTTCAGCGTGTCGAGAACCAGCGCCTGCACGCTCACATCCAGGCCCGTCGTCGGCTCGTCCAGCAGCAGCAGCGCAGGCTCAAGCGCGATGGCCTTGGCCAGCTGCACCCGCTGCTGCATCCCGCCCGACAGCGCCGCAGGTGGCGCATCCAGACGCTCCAGCGGAAATTCCGAGGCCTCCAGCGCCTGCGTCGCCTTGGCCCGCAACGTGGCAAAGCTGCGCTCGCCCGCGACCAGCAGCCGCTCGGCCACATTGCCCGAGGACGAATGCTGCATCAGCAGGCCCAGATGCGGGTTCTGGTACACGATCCCGATCCGCGTGGCGCACAGCATCCGGCGGGCAAAACGGTCGAGCGCGAAAAGGTCCCCCGACACATCCGGCAGGTCCAGCGTATAGCTGCCTGCGTCCGGCACCTCTTCGAGGTTCATCATGCGCAGCAGCGTGGACTTGCCCGACCCGCTTTCGCCCACAATGCCCAGCACCTCGCCTGGATAGGCCACCGCCGACACATCGCGCAGCGCGGTCACGGCGCCATAGCGTTTCGACACCCCCCGCACCTGCAACAGCGGGCGGGTCTGCACGATCCGGGGCGGGTCCAGGGCCAGGCTCACGGCGCCATCTCCCCGCCTTTGTACCAGGTCTCTCCCAGGTCCACATCCTCGCCATCCCGGCGGCGCAGCGCCTTTTCACCCCAGGCGCTGTCGGACACTTCATAGGCCGCACTGCCATCGTCCTGCGGGATCTCATTCATGAAAAAACCGCGCGTGCCCGACCGCATACAGGTCAGGCGCGCATGATCCTCGACCTTGTAGGGCACGTCGCTGAACACCAGCGGCTCGACCCGGGTATGGGGCGGCACGGCAAAGATACGCTTTTCCCGGCCCGCCGACAAAAGGGTCAGATGCTTGGCCATATGCAGCTTGGGCACGTCCCAGCGCGGGATGGGCGACGGCGTCATCACGTGGCGGCCGTTCACCAGCGACGGATAGGCCGCCCCCTGCATCACACGGCCCGACCGCACGATCTGTTCATAGAGCTGCAGCCACATCCGCCCGTAATCGGCATCCGCATGCATCTGGCGGGCCACCGACATGTTGGGCTGCACCGGGCGCAGCGGCTCGGGGTTGGGCACCTGCAGCACCAGGACCTGATCGGCGCGCAACACCTCTTCGGGCACCCGGTGGCGCGACTGGATCAGGTCCGCGGCCAGCGTGTCGGTCGTGGTCGGCGTGCCCGCCACCCGCGCGATAAAGCGGCGGATCGAGGCCGCGTTGACACTGTCATCGGCCCCCTGATCAATCACCTTCACCCGCGTCCTGGGGTTGACCAGGGTCAGCGACACCTGCAAGCCGCCGGTCCCCCACCCGCGTGCCATCGGCACCTCGCGGCTGGCATAGGGCATCTGACAGCCCGGCACCGCCACGGCCTTCAACATCTTGCGCCGCATCTCGCGCTTGGCCGACGCATCGAGAAAGCCATAGCTCATCGCCGCCCAGGGCTGGGTAAGATCACGCAGGCTCATTCGACAGGCGCGTCCAGCTTGGCGGCTTTCTTGGCCTTGGCATCGCGCATCGCATCCAGCGCCGATTGAAAGGTGACGTAATGCGGCAGCTTGAAGTGAATGCAAAAGCCCGAACTTTCGACACCTTCGGTGTGGTACAGAAAAAATTCTTCTTCCGTGGCTGACCCCTTTTCCGCCCCCTCGGCGTTCAGGTCCAACGTGGCGGCAGAGATGCATTTGACCTCGTTCCAGCCCAGCGTCGCCGCAAACCCGATTTTCAGCGTATCGCCCTTCTTGTCGACAACCTCGGCCTGGCTGACCTTGACCCGCCCGGCAGAGAACGCGCGCCCATCGGGGTGCTGCACAACCACATCCGCCTCGGCCAGGCGCAGCTCGTTCACCGTGGGATGCGCCGCGCCATAGCCGCGCATCGCCGCGTATCCCAGCGCCAGCACACCGCCGGTTTCGGCGCGCGCCAGGCTTTGCAGCGTGTGGGCACGCTTGGCCGGGAACAGCAGCGGCGCGCGCGTCACGTCCGGGATGTCATTGCCCGTGGTCGGGTCGGGGACAGGCTGCGACAGCAGATCATTCTCGGCCTGCCACGCGCTGACCGACGGCGGATGGGCAGGGGCCGCGCGTTCCGCCTGGTCCACCGCATCGGGCACAAAACTGCCCCCGGCCAACACATCCGTCGCCAACAGGCGGTGCGCATAATCCAGGGTCGGGCCCAAGACCTGACCGCCAGGCACGTCCTTAAACGCCGCCGAAATCCGCCGGTGGGTAAACAGCTGCGTCTGCTCTACAGGGGCGGCCACAGACAGGCGCGGCTGCGTCGTGCGCCAGGCGCGCAGCAGCAGCACCGCCTCGTACATCTCGCCCCCCGTCTGGGCCAGGGCCAGCGCGGCCAGGTCTTCGTCATAAAGCGACGCCTCGCCCATCACCCGGTCGATCAGATAGGGCAGGCTGCGCCTGATCTCGGCCACGCGAGCGCTGTCGATGGTCCCAAGGGCCGCGCGAAACAACCGCTCGGATTGTTCGATCGCGCGCGCCCCGCCCCGTGTCGCGACATAGGCCACTACAGCACCTCAACGTGGGTGGACCGTGGCACGCCGATCACCGCCGCACCGTCCAGCAGGAACAGATCAAACCCCATCGGATAGCGCAGCAGCGCCTGTCGCTGGTGCCAAAACCCGTCCGCCAGCCCGCCAATGCTGATGTCGGTTGCCCCCTCGATACCCGGCCCGGACAGGCGCAGGCGGGCCCCGTGCCCGATCTGCGCACGCAAGACCACCGTCGCCCCGTCATCGGGGTAAAGATCACTGCCCAGCCGCACCGCCATCAGCGGGCCAGGCTCGCGCAGCGCCCCCAGAAACACGTGATCCGCGGCCTCAACCTCGGCAAGCTCGGCGCCCACGCGCAGGATCTCGGGCACCAGAACGGGGTCTGCCGCATAGGCCCGGCACTCGCGATCCAGCAACGCGCGGATGATCGGCACCTCGCCTGGCGACGGCAGGCCGCGCACCGTCCCCGGACGGCTCAGCGCCCACAAAAGCGCGTCAAAGGTGGCGTTGGCATGGGCCTCCATCGGGCTGGGCGCGGGCACGGCCTGCATCAAAACGTCTCCATCTGCACGCGCGTCGCCTCGACCTGGCGCAACAGATCGTCGTCTTCGGCCGCATGGCGCGCCGCGGCCTCGGCGCAGAACGCCCGGCACGCGGCCACCCGCACCCCAAGGCTCAGCGCCAGGTCCACCAGCGCCATCGCCATCGACGCCTCCAGGTCATGGCCCCGCCGCAGGCCATAGCCGTCGGTCTGGCCCGCCCGCACATGCGCCTCGCTCACCAGCACCTCACCCAGGTGAAAGGCGACGCCCTGGGCCGTGTCCCGCATCGGCAGCATCACCAACCCGGTGCGCGACTGCACCACCTCGACCGGCCCCAGATCGGGGATCAGCGTCTCGGCAAAGGCCTTCAGCCCCGCCGCATCCGCCCGCGCCAAGGTCGACAGCGTGTTATCCATCCTCCGACCCCATGGTAAAGGCGACGCGCCCCGCGGCCCAGATGACGTGGCTGTAGGACAGCGGCGTGCCATCCGGCGTCGCGTCCACCGCATGCACCTCGATCACCGGCACATCCGCGTGCTGCTTCAGCGTCTTGGCCTCGACTGCCGTGGCGGGGCGCGCATGCATGTCCGTGCGCAACCGCATGTAGTCGGCAATGCCGTAGGACCGATAGGCCTCGGTCGTCGACCCCAGCACATCGCGGCGCGCGGCGAAATCCGGGAACCGCTCGGCACAGTGATAGGCCGCGCCAAAGGCGACCGGCAGCTCGTCGGCCAGCGTGATCCGCTGGCTCTCGATCACCAAGGATCCGGGGTTCAGATGCAGCGCCGCGGATACCAGCGGCGGCGCAGGCACCCGGTCGGCGGACAGCAGGCTGCCGCTGACCGTACACCCCTGCGGGATCAGGTTGCGCCGCAGCCGCGTCCGCTTGCCGATGTGATAGGTCAGGCGCGGCGCCGCCTCGACAAAGGTGCCGCGCCCCTGCTCGACACTCACCTTGCCGTCGCGGGCCAGGGCCTCGATCGCGCGGCGGATCGAATGGCGGCCCACCGCGAACCGCGCCGCCAAATGCGGCTCGGTCGGCAGTTGCGCGCCAGGGCGCAGCACACCGTCGTCGATGTCCCGTGCAATGGCGTCGCGAATGGTCTTCCAGGTGGTGCGTGTCATGGGCGTAATCATCCGAATGAATTTCGATTAGACTGATCTCATGACACCCACGTGACGCAAGCACCAAATATCAGCGGCTCGGCCCACACTGCGCCCCCTTGTCGGCCCCCGCAATACAGGCATGATACCCAAAAGCAGGAGGCGCACATGCACACCATCAACCTCGCCGACAAACTGGCCCAGTTCAGCACCCACTGGGACCCCCACGTGATCGCCGACTACAACGGCAACGACGTGATGGTGGTGAAATTCCAGGGCAGCTTTCCCTTCCACCTGCACGACACCACCGACGACTTCTTCCTCGTGCTCGACGGCGAAATGGTGATGGAGCTTGTGGACCAGAGCCACACGGTCAAGGCGGGCGAGCTGTTCGTGGTGCCCAAGGGCGTCACCCACCGCCCCCGCGCAGAGGCAGAGTGCAAAGTCCTGCTGATCGAACCCAAGGGCGAGCCAAACACAGGCGATCCCGCCACCGCAGCGGCCAAACCACGCCTCTAGCGTCCCCTTCTCTGTTCCAAAAAAATCCCCGCCGGAGACATAAAATCAAAATGATCCCAGGCCCGCAAAACGCGATCACCGATATTGCAGGGCTCCAGGTCGGGCACGCGCAGGATCACCGGCTTAAATCCGGCGTGACCGTGCTGACGGCGGACACCCCCTTTACCGCCTCGGTCGCGGTGCAGGGCGGCGCGCCCGGCACGCGCGAAACCGACCTGCTGGCGCCGGACAAATCCGTGGCCCAGATCGACGCGCTTGTGCTGTCGGGGGGCAGCGCCTACGGGCTCGACGCCTGCGCGGGCGTGGTCGCCGGGCTGCGCGCGGCGGGGCGCGGCTATCGCGTGGGGCCTGCGGTCATCCCGCTGGTGCCGGGCGCGATCATCTTTGACCTGCTCGCAGGTGGCGATCACAGCTGGACAGACAGCCCCTATCCCGCCCTGGGCCGCGCCGCCTTCGACGCGGCCACGCACAGCACGCCCATCGGCACGGTGGGCGCGGGGACAGGGGCGATGACGGCGATGATGAAAGGCGGGCTTGGCACCGCCTCGCTCAGGCTCGACAGCGGGATCACCGTCGGCGCGCTGGTGGCCGCCAACCCGATGGGCAGCGTCACAACCCCCGGCGACACCCATTTCTGGGCCGCCCCCTTCGAGATTGGCGCGGAATTCGGCGGGCGTGGCCCCGACCCGCGCCCCGGGCTGGGGCGCGCCCTGCGCAGCCGCAAGCTGACCGCGATGCAAGAGCGGGCAAATACCACCATCGCCATCGTCGCCACCGACGCGGCCCTCGACAAGGCGCAGTGCCAGCGCGTGGCCATCGCCGCCCATGACGGCATCGCGCGCGCCTGCGTGCCCGCGCACAGCCCCGGCGACGGCGATCTGGTGTTCAGCGCCAGCACCGGCGCGCGCCCGCTGACCGGCGACGGCGACCTGGCCCTGATCGGCCACGCCGCCGCCCTGTGCCTGACCCGCGCGATTGCCCGCGGCGTCTATGCCGCGACGCCCGCCCCAAACGACCTGCTGCCCACCTGGGGCCAACTGAACGAAAGCGATGCGCATGCCCACGCTTGACCGCCCCGACATCCGCCTGCACTACCAGGTGACGGGCAACGGCCCGCCGCTGTTGATGCTGGCGGGCTTTATGTCCGATCACGCCAGTTGGGCGCCCCTGACCCCGCTGCTGGGCGATCAGTTCACCTGCATCACCCCCGACAACCGCACCACCGGGCAAACCACGCCCTGGGACGCGCCCGTGTCCATCGACCTGATGTGCAAAGACGGCATCGCGCTGATGGACGCGCTGGGACACGACCGCTACCACGTGATCGGGCACTCGATGGGCGGCATCATCGCGCTGCACATGGCCCAAGAGGTGCCGGACCGGCTCGCCTCGACCCACGTGGCCGCCTCTGCGCCGATCCGCCTGCCGCGCAACACCGCGCTCTTTGCCAATCTCATCGCGATCCGGCGCAGCGACGCACCGCCAGACACCTGGCTGCGCGCGCTCTTTCCCTGGCTCTTTAACCCGCTGGTCTACCACGACCCGGCGGCAGTGGACCAGGCGGTGGCCGACGCGCTGGCCTACCCGCACGGGCAAAGCGCAGACGCGATGGAACATCAGCTGACCGCGCTGCGCGGCTTTGACGGCACGGCGCTGGCCAGCCCCCGCTGCCCGACCCAGGTGCTGATCGGCGCGCTGGACCTGATCGTGCCGCCCGACCATATCCTGGCCGTGCTCAGCCACCTGCCGCACCACATCGTCGAAGGGGCCGGGCACTCGATCCACTGGGACGCGCCCGAAAACGTGGCCGCCCTGCTGCGCGCCTACGCCGCCAAACACCCGATCTAAGGAGAGGGATATGCAAGACCTCTATGGCCTGCCCATCACCTGCGACAGCGACGCGACGCGGCAAGGCATCGACGACTTCGTGCACGGCTTTATCGCCTTTCAGCCCAAGGCCGCCAACATCCTCAAGGCGGCCAAGGGCGATCCGGGCAATGGCCTGGCCAACGCCTATGCCGCAATCCTCTACATGCTGCTCGAGGCGCCCGCGGCCCCCGCGCTGGCGCAGCCGTTCCTCGCCGCCGCCCGCGCCGCCACCGGCCTCACCCCGCGCGAGGCAGCCGCGGTCGAGGCAGCGCGTCTCTTTGTGGCGGGCGACATCCCCAAGCTGATCCAGCTGTGCGAGGCCACGGTCACCGCCCACCCGCGCGACATGGTGATGCTCAAGCTGGGCCAGTACCACACGTTCAACATCGGCGACTTCCCCGCCATGCTGCGCATCGCCCAACAGGCGCAACCCGGTGCGGCAGACATCGCCTATGCCCACGGCATGCTGGCCTTCGGGTTCGAGGAATGCCACCTGCTGGCCGAGGCCGAGACCGCCGCGCGCCACGCCCTGTCGCTGGACCCGTCCGAGCCCTGGGCGCATCACGCGCTCGCGCACATCTACCTCACCCGCGGGCAGGTGGCCGAGGGCACGGCGTTTCTGGAATCGGTGGCGCACCACTGGGCCGATCTCAACAGCTTTATGCACAGCCACAACTGGTGGCACCTGGCGCTGTTCTACATCTCGTCCGGGCGCACCGACGCCCTGCTGGCCGCCTATGACACCCATGTCTGGGGGCTGTCCAAGGACTATTCCCAAGACCAGGTCGGCGCCGTGTCGCTGCTGGCGCGGATGGAATTTGCAGGCGTTCATGTGGGCGACCGCTGGGCGGATGTGGCCAACCACGTGGCCAAACGCGGGGCGGACACCACCAGCCCGTTTCTCACCCTGCAATACCTCTATGCCCTGGGCCGCACGGGCCGCCCCGAGGGCGAGGCCCTGCTGCACGCCATCGAAGAACGCGCCGCCGATGACGGCCAGCACGATCACGCCGTCTGGCGTGACGTCACCCTCTGGGCCGCCCACGGCATCGCCGCACACGCGGCCAAGGATTACGAGGACTGCATTCGCTTTCTGGGCAAGGCCCTGCCCCGCCTCGCCGAAGGGGGCGGCAGCCACGCGCAGCGCGACCTGTTCGAGCAGATCCACCTCGACGCCCTGATCCGCGCAGGCCGCACCTCGCAGGCGCAACAGGTCCTAGAGATGCGCCGCACCTTCGACCCCGACGGCGTGCCGCTGAACCTGATGCTGGCCGAGGTCTATGACAAATCCGGCCTGCCCGCCCAGGCCGAGGTGGCGCGGGCGCGGGTTTCTTCTGACTAAGAATACCTCCGCCCACTGCCCAGCAGGTGGCTCTGCCACCGAGAGGGGAGGCGCCTACGTCTGCGGTCGGAGCCTCCGGCGGGCATATTTTTTAGAACAATGAAGGCTAGGCGTTGGTCTTTAGGTCCACCACGTTGGTCTGTGTGAGGTTCATGGCCTGGCGGACGGTCTCGACAATGTCTTGGGCCGTGAGGCCGGCATCGGCGTACATCTCGTCCGGGCTGGCCTGGTCGATGAACCGGTCGGGCAGATGCAGGCTGCGGACCTTCAGGCCCCGGTCCAGCAGACCCTCGGCCGCCATCGCCTGCAGCACCATCGCGCCAAAGCCGCCCATCGCGCCCTGTTCGACGGTGATCAGCGCGGCGTGGTTTGCGGCCAGGCTGCGGATCATGTCCATGTCCAGCGGCTTGGCAAAGCGCGCGTCGGCGATGCTGACCGACAGGCCCTCGGCCTCAAGCCGGGCAGCGGCGCGTTCGCAGGCGTCCAGATGCGTGCCCAGCGACAAAAGGGCGACGTCCGTGCCCTCTTGGATCATCCGGCCTTTGCCGATCTCCAGCACCGTGCCCACCTCGGGCATCTCGACCCCGCGCCCATTGCCGCGCGGATAGCGAAAGGCGATGGGGCCGCTGTCATGGGCGGCGGCGGTGGTGACCATATGCACCAGCTCCGCCTCGTCCGCGGCGGCCATCACCACCATGCCCGGCAGCGTGGCGAGAAAGCTGATGTCGAAGGACCCCGCATGGGTCGCCCCATCGGCGCCCACGAGGCCCGCACGGTCGATGGCAAAGCGGACGGGCAGGCCCTGCAAGGCCACATCATGCACCACCTGGTCATAGCCGCGCTGCAAAAAGGTCGAATAGATCGCGCAGAACGGCTTGAGCCCCGACGCCGCCATCCCCGCGGCAAAGGTCACGCCGTGCTGTTCGGCAATGCCCACGTCAAAGACGCGCGCGGGAAAGCGGGCGGCCATCTTGTCGACGCCCGTGCCCGACGGCATGGCGGCGGTCACCGCCACGATGGCCGGGTCGCGCGCGGCGAGGTCCGCCAGCGTCGTGCCAAAGACCGATGTATAGCTGGGCGCGTTGCTCTTGCCCTTGGACTGCTCGCCCGTCTCCACGTCGAACTTGGCCACGCCATGGTACTTGTCGGCGGACCCCTCGGCGGGGGCATAGCCCTTGCCCTTGACGGTACAGGCGTGGATCAGCACCGGGCCGGTGGCGCGGGCGCGCGCGGCACGCAGCACGCTCAGCACCTGGTCCATGTCGTGGCCGTCGATGGGGCCGATATAGTCAAAGCCCAGCTCTTCGAAAAACGTGCCCTTGCTCTCGACCCCGGTCACCATCTCGCGCGCGCGGCGGGCGCCGTCGCGCATCGGGCGGGGCAAGGCGGCCTCCATCCCTTCGGCAATGGCGTGCAGCGGGGCAAAGGGGGAATTGCGGCTGAGGTTCGACAGATACGTGCTCATCGCGCCGGTGGGGGGCGCGATGCTCATCTCGTTGTCGTTCAGGATGACAAACAGGCGGCGGCCCTCGTGGCCTGCGTTGTTCAGCGCCTCATAGGCCATGCCGGCACTGATCGACCCGTCGCCGATCACCGCAACCGCGTCACCGGTCGGCATGCCCATATCGCGGCCCACCGTGAACCCAAGCGCGGCACTGATCGAGGTCGAGCTATGCGCGGCGCCAAAGGGATCATAGGCGCTCTCGGACCGCTTGGTGAACCCGCTCAGCCCGTCCTTCTGGCGCAGGCTGCCCATGCGGTGGCGGCGCCCGGTCAGGATCTTGTGCGGATAGCACTGGTGACCCACATCCCAGATCAGCTTGTCGCGCGGGGTGTCGAACACCGCGTGAATGCCCACGGTCAACTCGACCACGCCCAGGGACGACCCCAGATGCCCACCCGTGCGGCTGACCGCGTCGATCACGTCACCGCGCAGCTCCTGCGCAAGGCGCGACAGCTCGGCGTCGGACAGGGTCTTGAGGTCTTGCGGCCCGGCCACGCGGTCCAGCAGCGGGGTCTTGGTTGGCAGATCGGTCATCGGCGCACATCCTTTCACTTGCCGCCCCACCCGCCTTGCCTGCGGGCCCCTGGGGCAAAAAGGCGTCGTGCCTGCACAAACAAGCACGACGCCAGGTTCCTGTAGCCAACAGGAAGGGAACCGGGATCAGTCGACCCCGCGCCCGGACCAAGGAAGCCTTTGGCCCGTGCCTGGCGTTGCGGGGGCGCACCGGGGCCCGCCCCCGCCACATCTCGCGGCGCGGCCCCGCGCGGACGACACGTCCGCCTTACCAGGGCCAGCGCGTCGGACGCACAGGGCGTCCGCCGCCTGCGTCACTCGTAAACGGGCGCCTCGGTCGTGGCCAATTCGGGCCAGTCGGCGATCACGTTCATCCCCTGCAGCGGGCGCTGATAGCCCTTGTGGCAGGTCCGGCACGCGCCCTTGGGCGCATCGGCAAAGATCGGGCCAAGGCGTTCGGGCGGATAGGTGTCCTTGAGCGGGATCAGGTATTCCTGGTTCATCTCGATCACCATCTGACGGCCCAGCTGGGCAATGCCCCACTGCGGCGTGTACTGACCCGCGTCATAGAACGCCCGGCTGTTGTGACAGAACACACAGTTCACCCCCAAAGAGTTCGAGAAATAGTTCATCAGGCTGAACGTCATCTCGGTCTTTTGGATCGTGTGCACATCCTCGGTCAGGCCCGGCACACCGGCGACGCGGCTCTCCAGGTCGTGGACGTTCACATAGCTGTCGTAGTCGGTCAGATAGACCTCGAGCGCAGAAGACGGCAGCGAGGTCGACTGGCTCATCGACGTCGCCCGGTTCTGCACCGCGGCCCAACCGCTGACATTTTCGTTCACCGGGGTCACGTTGAACCAGATGTCGCTGGGCACGTGCTGGCCGCGGTGGCAGGTGTAACAGTTGACCCCCACCTCGGCGACCGCGTTCACGTGGCTGTCCCAGTTCTCGTTGATGTTCTGGGTCATCTGGATCATGCGGCGGCTGACCACCTTGGTATACAGGTCATCCGCCCCGTATTCCGAGATGTCCACATCGCCGTGGCAATAGGCACAGCCCTCTTCCGGTGACACCCACTGGGTGATGGCGATCATCACCCGGTTAAAGTTGTCCTCGGTCAGATCACCCAACACCTGCACGTTCTCATAGATGTCGCGCGCCAGCTCTTCGCCCCCTTCGGGGATGTAAGGCTCTTCGGTGTAATAGGCCTCGATCGTGGGATCAGGGACGGTGCGGACGACGTTGTATTCCGGCACCGACATGCCCGTGCCACGCGGGCCGGTCTGCATGCTTTCCGTCTGATAGGGATTGCCGAAGGACACGACCATCGCGGCCGCGAACAGGGCCCCCCCGACCACACCGATGGCGATGGCCGGACCAAAGATATTGGTGGGGTTGTCCTTGTTCCATTCATTGAACCACTTGGGCAGCATGGGTTAGTCCTCCTTCCCGATGAAGGCTTCGTACGACCCGTAGTCTTCGTAGCCATATGCACCGTCATACATCGGGGCAAAGTTGTGCTCTTGCGCCCAGATGAACCAGTTGTCGACCACCGTGCCGGTCAGCAAGATGCCGATCCCGCCCGTGATCGGGGTCAGCACCGCAAACCACCAGGCCCAGCGGTGAATGCCCTCCATCGTGGCGTTGAACCCCATGGTCCAGCGCCAGAACAGGGCCGCGCGCTCGGTCGCCGTGCCGCGGTCATAAATCTGCTCCAACTCGCGGTCGCCGCCGTAGCGTGTGACCGCCAGGATGGTGCCGCCATGCATGCAGAACAGCAGGACCGACCCATA